>CAIOYC010000028.1 GCA_903862425.1 uncultured Caulobacterales bacterium
GGACGTGGCCGAGGCTGATCGGAGCGACGAAGCTTGGATCCGGACGGCGAACAGCGACCAGTCGGTGCGCATTCGCAGCCTGACCATGATCCTGCAGCGCGGCGCGACCCTGACCGATGTGCGCCTGATCGAACAGGACGACGAGACCTGGAGCATCTGGTTTCGGCTATCGGACCGAACCGGCGAGTTCCGCCTGAACCTGGCCAAATCCGACGAGGCGAAAACCTATCGCGACGTCGCCCTGGCGTTCGCCACCATCCGCGAGGACTTCGGCTACATCGGTCCAATCACCTGTGTCACCGACCGCTACCGAAGCGGACCATCGCGATAGGCTGACCAAAGGGCCAAAGGTCTGGGCGCCGCCGCGTTAAATCCGCTCACTATTGCCCTGAGGCCGGCCTTCAAGGCCACGCTCATGGGGTTAGGCGGCGACGTACCTTGTCAGCAGGTCGCCAAGAAGCTGGTTCGGAAACCGGCGGTTCTGGATGATGGCGTAGAAGCTTTCCGTAAGCTGCGGGATCCGGCAGTGCTCGACCAACGCGCCAGACTCCAGTTCGTCGCGCACGACGATGGGCGGCACGAGCGTCACGCCTTCGCGCTCGCGGGCAAGCAGGCGCAGCATCGCCATATCGTCGACTTCGGCCAGGATGATCGGGCGGATGCCCGCCAATTCGAGCAGACGGTCGAAGCCAAGACGGATGTCGCTATCGAGACTCGGAAGCAGAATTGGCTCGCTGCGAAGATCCTCCGGGAAGCGGAACGGGGGCTTGTCGGGCCTGGCCCGGCCAACCAAGCTCACGGGCTGCTGGTTGAGCAAGTGATTGCGAAAGGGTGCCCGGGCGTCGCGCTGAGCGGCGCTATTGGACAGAACCACGTCGATGGCATGGGTTTCGAGCTGCGCGAGCAGATCGCGTGTCGTGCCGGACCGCACGATCAGCTCCACATCCCCGCGACCGACCAGGGGACGAAGAAACTCAAGCTGGAAGTTGCGCGACAGGGTCGTCAGCGCGCCGACCCTCAAGACCTGGCGGCTTGCGAGAGGTCGCCCGTCAAGGGTGCTCATCAATTCGTCGCCGGCCTGGAAGACGGTGTCGGCGTAGTCCAGAGAGATCTGACCCGCCTCGGTCAGGACAAGCCGCTTGCCGACACGTTCGAACAGCGGGTGACCCATCTGGTGTTCGAGTTTCTGGATCTGCACCGATAGCGCCGACTGAGACAGGTTCAGCCGCTCTGCGGCCTTGGTCAGGCTGCCCTCGTGCGCGACCGCCCAGAAATAGCGGAGGTGGTTGAAGTTCAGGCGTTTCATATCGTTCTACCAAACAGAACGGTAGCGCAGAAACAATGAAATTTTCTAAGTTGACCGGGCTCGATACATTGAAGCAAACGCGCGGTACGTTGGGCGAAATCCCTGTCGGTGGATCACCCTGCCTGGACTTCGCTCTTGGCGGCGCCGAACCAGACACGCGACGGCCGTTGGTGTACGATAGATGCGGCTCGGCCCAGGACCCGTCTATGACGCTCCCGATCATTGTCGCGGGTAGTCTTACCCTTCTCCTGCTCCTG
Source organism: uncultured Caulobacterales bacterium (assembly GCA_903862425.1). Lineage (GTDB taxonomy): Bacteria > Pseudomonadota > Alphaproteobacteria > Caulobacterales > Caulobacteraceae > CAIOYC01. Next base: position 1,564 of record CAIOYC010000028.1, read on the forward strand.
GTGGGTGGCCTAACCACTAATGTCGGTCCCTGGTATCGCGATCTTCGCAAGCCGTCTTGGAACCCACCCAACTGGGCGTTTGGTCCGGCCTGGACGCTGATCCTGGGTCTGGCCGCTTGGGCCGGGGTCTTGGCCTGGACGCATACGACGGATGGCGGCGCCTATGTCCGTATCGCAGCCCTATTTGCTACGAACATCGTCTTTCACGCCCTTTGGAGCCCCCTGTTCTTCAATCTGCGGCGACCGGACTGGGCCCTGATTGAGGTGCCCTTCCTCTGGCTGTCGATCCTGGGCCTGATCGTGGGCCTTGCGCCCTAGCTCCGCTGGCGGGGCTATTGCTGACGCCCTACCTGCTCTGGGTCTCGTTCGCAGCCATGCTCAACCTCACGATCGTGCGGCTAAACCCACCGTTCAGCGCGCGGCCGGCTTAGGTCGCGACGCGACCGAGACGGCGAGGAAGGCAAAGAACCCAATCCAATCGTTCTTTAAAATAGAACGATATGGCCGACACTATGAATTTTCCGATGGCATGTCCCTTCGATACCTCTGTCCCTGACACGCATGGTGCGTTGAGGGGGAAAGCCAGTGCCAATCGATCTTCTGCCGTTTGCAGCTCCCTTGGCGCTGTTGGTGAGCGCCGTTGTCGGTTTCGTGACCCCCGGCCGCAGGCCTCGCATCCTTCCTCGACTGGCTGAAGCCTCAGCCCTTGTCGCCATCGTGGTCGCGGCCGTCTCGGCAGGAATGCTCATCCTGCACGGGCCAGGGCATAGCCGCCTGATCGGGCTACAAGGCGTCGGCTTGTCGATCCGACTCGACGCCGTCAGCGCCGTTATGGTCCTTCTGGTCTCGTTCATCGGCTGGGTCGTGGTACGGTACACGGCCACGTATCTGGACGGTGAGGCGCGGCAGGGCGCCTTCACCGGCTGGCTCTGCATGACGCTGGGGTCGGTGCTCATCCTGGTGCTGTCGGGCAACCTGGTTCAGCTCGTTCTGGCCTGGGTCGCGACGAGCCTCTTCCTGCACCGGCTTCTGCTGTTCTATCCGGACCGCGTCGCCGCCCAGCGCGCAGCCGCCAAGAAGTTCGTCACCGCGCGCCTCGGCGACGCCGCACTGATCGCCGCGGCGGTATCGCTGGCGCTGGCCTACGGCACGGCCGACATCGCGCAAATCCTGAGCGCCGCCCGTGCCGGAAACGGCGGCGGATTTGCGGTCACCGCAGCGGGCTTCCTGGCGGCGGCGGCCCTTTTGAAATCGGCGCAGTTCCCCCTGCACGGTTGGTTGACCGAGGTGATGGAAACCCCAACGCCGGTATCCGCGCTCCTGCACGCCGGGGTCATCAATGCCGGCGGATTTCTCCTGATACGCTTTGCCGATGTGATGCTGCTGGCCCCCGGCTTTCTAGCGGTCCTGGTGATGGTCGGCGGCTTCACGGCCCTGTTCGGCGGCTTGGTGATGCTGACCCAGCCCGCGGTAAAGACATCCCTGGCCTGGTCGACGGTCGCTCAGATGGGTTTCATGATCCTGGAGTGCGGGCTCGGGCTATTTCCCCTGGCCCTCCTGCATATCGTGGCCCACTCGCTCTACAAGGCCCATTCCTTCCTGGCCTCCGGAGGCGCGGTCGACCTGATCGCCGCCAACCGCAGGCCAGGTCCCGTGGCCATCCCCAAGGCTGGCGCGGTCGGGCGCGCCTTTCTGCTGGCGCTTGCGATCTACGCCGTCGTCGGGTTCGGTTTCGGCTTCCAGCACAAGTCGCCGCAGGCCATCGCGCTGGGCGCCATTCTGATCTTCGGCGTCGCCTACATGATCGCACAGGGTCTTGCTGACGCAGCGCCACGGGCCTTGACCCGGCGCACGATCGTCTACGCCGTCGCCACTTCTGTCAGCTACTTCGCTCTTCAGGTGTTCGCCGTCTGGCTGACCTCCGGCGTGCTGCCGGGCACGCCGGCCCCTGGTCCACTTCAGTGGGCGCTGATCGCACTCGCGGTCATCAGCTTCGGCCTCGTGGCCGTGGTCCAGGCGATGTTCCCCCTCTGGGCCTACCACCCGGCCGCCGCAGGGCTGCGCGTGCACCTCTCCAACGGCTTCTACGCCAATGCGGTGTTCGACCGGCTGCTCCGCGGCTGGCGCCTGCGCAACGCAACCTGATCTGCCGGAGCACGGAAAATGACGACCTCAGAGGCTTCAAGCTCGCAGGGCGCTCTGGCGCCGGACGCTGCCGCCGATCGCGCCGCCCGGGCGATCCCTCCCGTCTGGCCGCTAGCGTCGAGCGTTGCGGTCAATCCGTTCCTCGGCCAGACTAGTGAAAGCCTCTCCACCGTCGGCGCTCGGCTCGAGCGGGTGGCGGGCGCACCCGTCACGATGCCGCGAAGTTGGTACCTGGAACGGATCGACAGCGGCGTCATCACGGACGCAGATCTTTTGGAGGCCCTCGCCAGCGCGCCGGGGGCGCTGCGCCCTGCGAACCTGGCCGCACTTAGGTCCGCCGCCGGTGTCTCCAAACCCGCAGCCAAGGCTCTGCCGACCATCGCGGACCTCGCTGCCGAGGCGTCGGGGATCGACTGGCCGGGTTTGATCGCGGAACGCTTCGGGGCCTGGGCGGCAGGATACTTTGACGAAGGCCAGGCGCTCTGGTCCGCCCCACGCGGCCGAGGCGCCTATGCCGCCTGGCGCGCCGTCGCCACCCACGATCTGACGCCCGAGATCGTCGGCTTGGCGGGCTTCGCCACCCATGTTTCGCAGGCTCCGGAAGCGGCTTCGGGCGCAATTACGAACATGCTGCAGCGGATCGCACTCCCAGCCGAGGCGCTGGAAACTTATTTGCACCAGTTGCTGATGACCTTGGGCGGCTGGGCGCAGTTTGCCCGCTACCGGCTCTGGCAGGCGGAACTCGGCGGCGGCGCTGATGCGACGATCACCGACTTTCTGGCGATCCGCCTGATCTGGGAGGCGGCTCTGTTGGACCTCTATGGGGACCAGATCTCCGTTCGGTGGAAGGCGATTATTGCTGCGCACGCGCTGCCTGTCACGCCGACCGCCGACCATGTCGCAGACGCCATCCTGCAAGAAGCCTCGGAGCGCGCCGCGCAGCGGGACCTGGCCAAAACGCTTGCGGCGCCGGGGATGGCGGCGACGGACAACCGACCCGCACTCCAGGCCGCCTTCTGCATCGACGTCCGCTCCGAGGTGTTTCGTCGGGCGCTGGAATCCGTAAACTCGGACATTCAGACCTTGGGGTTCGCCGGCTTCTTCGGCCTGACGGTCTCGCATCGCCGCTTTGCGTCCGATGTGCCGGAACTGCGGTTGCCCGTGCTCCTGAACCCGGGTCTGACCACATGTGCGGGTGGCCTCGAACACGCTGCCGCGGACAAGTCGGCGCGGTTCAAGGCGCGCGCGAAGCGGGCCTGGGGTCGTTTCAAGCTCGCGGCGGTTTCCTCCTTCGCCTTCGTCGAGGCCACCGGACCGCTCTATGCCAGCAAGCTCGTCAGCGATACGCTGGGACTTCATGAGGCTGCGCCCACTGATCCGGCGCCCCGTCTTGATCCCGACCTGGATCTCGCAACAAGGACCACGGCGGCAGAGACGGTGCTGCGGGCCATGTCGCTGACGGCCAATTTCGCAAAGCTCATCCTATTGGCCGGACATGGCGCAAACGTGGTCAACAACCCTCATGCCAGCGGCCTGCATTGCGGGGCCTGCGGCGGCTATTCCGGCGAGGTCAACGCGCGGCTGCTGGCGACCATGTTGAACGATCCCGAGGTGCGCGCCGGCTTGGTTCCACGGGGAATCGAGATCCCCGCCGAAACGCTGTTCCTCGGCGCGTTGCATGACACGACGACGGACGCGGTTACGCTCTATGCGGACGATCATCTCTCCCCACTTCATCAGTCCGATATCCGCCAGGCAAAGGTTTGGCTTGAGGCTGCAGGCGTCATCTCAAGGGGCGAACGGGCCTTGCGTCTGCCGAGAGCGGCCGGAGAGGGCAGCCTCACCAGGCGCAGCCGCGACTGGGCTGAGGTGCGGCCGGAGTGGGCGTTGGCAGGCTGTAAGGCGTTCATAGCAGCGCCCCGTCGGCGCACGGCCGGCAAGACCCTCGAAGGTCGCGCCTTCCTGCATGACTATGACTGGAAGATGGACAGGGACTTCAGCGTGCTGGAGCTGATCCTGACCGCGCCTGTGGTGGTCGCGAGCTGGATCAGCCTGCAATATTACGGATCCACCGTGGCGCCGAAGGTGTTCGGCGGTGGCAACAAGCTCCTGCACAACGTCTCCGGCGGCATAGGCGTCGTTGAGGGGAACGGCGGCGTAATGCGGGCGGGGCTCCCTTGGCAATCGGTCCATGACGGAGAACGCTACGTCCACGAGCCGCTTCGCCTCTCCGTCTGCATCGAAGCGCCGCGCGAAGCGATGACCGAGATCCTCAGGCGTCACGACGGCGTTCGGGCGCTGTTCGACAATCGCTGGCTGCATCTCTTCGCCCTCGATGAGGCCGGCAGGATGGCCTGGCGCTACACAGACGATCTGCAATGGACCGCGATGAGCGTCGCGTCCGATCCGGCCATTCCTCTGAAGATGGCGGTCTGACCTGTGAACCTCGCGAACTCCCACCTGACCCGGCTGGAATCGGAGTCGATCCACATCTTGCGTGAGGCCGTGGCCGAAGCCCGCAAACCCGTGATGTTGTTCTCGGCGGGCAAGGACTCGACCGTGATGGCGCACTTGGCGCTGCGGGCCTTCTATCCTTCCAAGCCGCCGTTCCCATTGCTGCATGTGGACTCGACCTGGGAGTTCAGGTCGCTGATCGCGTTCCGTGACGATTTTGCGGCCAAGCATGGCTTCGAGCTCATCGCCCATTCAAATGAAGACGGGCGCGCGGCGGGTATCAATCCATTCGATCACGGGGATCATTACACCCTGGTCATGCGGACAGAGCCCCTCAAGACCGCGCTTGACGCGGGTCGCTATGACATCGTCTTCGGCGGCGCCCGGCGTGACGAGGAAAAGTCGCGCGCGAAGGAGCGCGTTGTGTCGGTGCGCGGCGCCGGCCATTCATGGGATCCCCGCCAGCAGCGACCGGAACTCTGGCGGCTCTACAACACCCGCCTGGGCAAGGACCAAACCGCACGCGTCTTTCCGCTCTCCAACTGGACTGAGACGGATATCTGGGCCTACGCGCTGCTCCACAAGATCGAGTTGGCGCCGCTCTATTTCGCCGCGCCCCGGCCTGTCGTGCAACGGGCAGGGTCTTTCATCGTGGTCGACGATGAGGCCCGCATGCGGTTCCAGCCGGGCGACGAAATCCAGACCAGGTCCGTACGCTTTCGAACGCTCGGGTGTTGGCCCGTCACCGGCGCTGTCGAGTCCGAAGCGACCGAGCTGGCCGCCGTCGTCGATGAAACGCTGCGGGCGTCGTCCTCCGAGCGTCAGGGTCGGATCAGCGACAGGGAGGACGGCGGCTCGCTCGAACAAAAGAAACGCGAGGGATATTTCTGACCATGGCGGCTGATGATCGTCCTTACAAAAACACCGTCGCGGTTCTGGCCACCATGCACGGAAAGGAGCGCGTGATCGCACCGGTCCTGAAGGAAGGCCTCGGGCTGATAGTGGGCCTGGCCATGAGCGTAGACACAGACACGTTCGGCACATTCAGCCGAGACGTCGAACGCACGGGCTCCCCGCTTGATGCGGCGAGGGCCAAGATCGGAGCGGGTTTCGAGTATGCGCCATACACTCGAGTCGGCCTCGCCAGCGAAGGGAGCTTTGGCCCGCACCCTCACATCCCTTTTCTCGCTCTTGGCCGCGAACTGGTCCTATTGATCGATCGTGAGCGCGGCCTCGAATTGACGGGCCACTTTGCGAGCCCCGAGACCAACTATGGCCACGCGGTCGTCTCGGACATGGAAGCCGCGGCCGCCTTTGCTCAGCGGTCCAAATTTCCAGAGCACGGGCTAATCGTCATGGGCTGTGTCGACGAGACGCCCGCGCCCGGTCTCGCCCTATTCAAGGACGTCATCGACCACGCCACTCTGGAAAAAGCTGTCGGCCAGGTCGTCGCCAAATGCGGCGCCGCTTTTGTCGAAGCGGATATGCGCGCCCACCGCAATCCCACCCGGATGCGGGCCATCGAGCGCGCGGCGAGCGACCTAGTTCGCCGGTTTCGCAGTCAATGCCCTGCCTGCGCCCATCCAGGCTTTGATGTCACCGAACGCATTACCGGTCTGCCTTGCGAATGGTGCGGTGAGCCGACGCATGTGACACGTGCCGAGGTCTTGGCCTGCCAGGCTTGCGACTACCGAATAGAGCGCCCGGCGACTAGCGCCACGACCGCGGATCCTGGGCGCTGCGAGAGCTGTAATCCTTGATCCTCGGCCGCCGGAGTCAATGCGCGGCGTCGGCGAAATCAGGGCGCGACAGGAAGCATCACTTCATTGCGCCGCATGAACCAGAGGGTCCACGGCGGATCGTACTGGGCCAGAGAGGCCGGGCCGATCGAGCGCAGGTGGTGTGTGCCAGCGAGCTTTTCGAGCTCAGCGGTTTTGGCGGCGACATTGTCCCTACTGGCGAGGCCAGAGAATTGCAGCACCGCGAAGCGGGTCGGCGGTAGGGCCCGTAGGTGCACCTTTGGATCGTTCGGCTCCGGCAGTTTCTCCATGGAATAGGCGCTTGGCATCGTAAAGCGCACGACCCATTCTCCCGCGCTTTGGATTTGGGTGACCGGCGCGGTCATGGCGATCTTCTCACTTGTCGGCGCTTGGGCTACCGGCGCCGTCATCGCAATACTTTGGCGGCGTGTATTACCGCCGAAGATATATCCGGCGAGCAAGCGAAAACCTTTACTGGCTGCTTCCTTTTGATCGCCAGTGACGGTCACCTCGGCGACCACAAGGGCCGGATAGTCACGGACTTCGAAGGCGCCCTCATGGAGCACGGCCTTAAAGGCGGGTTCTTCGACGGCCATGGCGTGCGTTCCGATCAGGCTGACGCCCAGGATGATGGTTAGGAAGAAGCTTTTAAGTCCCATGGTTCCGTCTCAAGGTTCGCGCGTCTGATAAGCGTTAGTTTTCGTCCGAAAGCGAATATCCAGGGCGGTTCACCGCAGGTCGGCTAAGCGCCGGGCAATGTTCTGCGATTCCCAGAGTCGGCGAGGATCGAGCTCATACCGTATGAAGTCTCGCAGGCGGTCGTCCTCGTCGGGTTCATCGACGGCCTGGTCTTCGAGCGCCATGGAATGGCTTATGGCGCCGAGTTCCCGGCGCGCAACCGCCCGGGCGGCGGTCTCATAGGTCTGCTCAAGGGGCTGGCGCGGCACAAAAGCATAGACCAGCTCGCACCCCAGCGCCTCCGCCAGCCGCCTCAGGCTGGCCAGCTGGATGGTGCCCTCCTGCTCGGACCGCTCCAGCTTCTGGATGGTCGGCTGGGTTACCCCCATCCGCGCCCCCAATTGGCCGGCGGTCATGCCAAAGGCGTCGCGTATCGCCCGGGCCCAGCCGCGGGGCGGACGGTTCTGGGTCAGCGCCCGATAGGGCGAAAGCACCCGGTCAAGCGCGCGGCGCGCCTCGGCGGCGGATTTTCTGCGGTCCATCACATAGCCTGCGGGCTGTTTTCTTCTGAAGGAAAAAAACCCTATAGGCCATATATTTATGCAACGTCTATAGCTCATAGGCCATACAGAGATCGCTCGATGGGTCGCGATCATCGTTTGCGCACCGAGATCATCACCCGTTCGACGAAGACCCCGACGCTGTCGGCCGCCTGTTTGATCGCCTCGACATAGTCGCGTTTGATCCGGTCAGCGGCGATGCCGGTCGGCGTCGACAGCGAAATCACCCCGTCGGTGATCCCGTGGAATCCGACCCGGTTGAACCAGCTACCGTGGGCGCCGTCGCGGATCAGCCGGCGAAGCGCGGCGTTGATCTCCGGCCAAGGCGCCTCCTCGACGCCGGGGGCGAACATCAGCGGCGGCAGGTCAGGCTCTGCAGGCCGCGCGGCGGTCTCCGGCGGCGGAAGATCGCCTTTGTTGCGGAGGATCCGCGCCAGATTCAGGCGCAGGTCGGCGGCCCCGCGTTCCTGGGTCGCCAGCTTGCCGAAATAGCCGCAGGCGCTGCGGACTTCGGGGTCTTCGAGCGCGATAGCCATCATCGTGACGATGCGGATCCCATGATTGCGCCAGCCCCAGATCGCGGTCTGGTCGTTGTTGCGCTCGGGTTGCGGCATGAATTCCGCGGCGGCCGCGGCCACCCGGGCGGCGTCTTCTGGCGTGGCGCTGGCCGGGTTGGCGAGCACGGCGTCCCGGACCAGCGGCGCAAGGCGGGGACAGACCTGGATGGCGGTGCGAAGCTCCTGGCGCACCATTTCCGCGTACACTGAGGCGTCCGGTTTCGCGCTGCCCAAGCCGCTGGCTCCCCCCGGAGAGCCAATGGCGCGGTCCTGTCCGGTGCGCTGCCGTTGGGTCGAGGATTCGTCTGCCTTGCCTATCCCGGGCCTCGAAGAGGGCCGCTCCTGCGGATGGCTTCGCGGCGGAGCCGCGTCGTTCTCTCGTACAGAAAACTTATAGTTCTCATGGGACTGTTCTAGGCGCCGGGATTCCGGCGCCCGGGCGCTATATTTTCTCGGGAAGGCTACCGTCTCAGAATAGGCGGCCCTGCGGGCGGCGACACCCTCGCGGATCGCGCCATCGACCGCCTCCAGCTCCTCGAGCCGCGCCATCAGCGGGCGAAGGTCATAGGCCTCCACCCCCGCCGGCCGGTTGGCCCGGGTGTAGTCGCGCACCAGGAAGCCGGCGGCCTCCAGCGCCTTGCGGTTGGCGCGGGCCTGGCTCTCGCTGCAGCCGAGATAGTCGGCCACCAGGCCGGTCGAGGGCCAGACGCAGGCGATGTCCTGCTCCAGGCGGTCCTGGTTGAGATGCTCGACATAGAGCAGCAGCGTCATGCGCTGCGGGATGCTGAGCGAGGGCGTGCCCTTGAGCACGGCCCCCGCCACGCGGGCGATGGTTTCGCCCGGCGACCAGCGCCAGCGTTCGGCCAAGGAGCAGACTTCCGAGAAGTTCTCCGCGCGCTTGGCGAATCCTGGCCGCCAATCATCCGATTGTGCGGTTTGCATAGATGTCCCTTCGGGTCGGGACGAGCCGGATCACGGGCTGAAATCGCCTGGAGTTGAGACAATAGGTCTCCTGTCCGAGCCTTGACGGTGTGTGAAACCCCGTCTATTTTGGCTCAGATAGAATGCCGCCTTCGACAACGGCTCTGCGATTTCCGAAAGCCTCCAGCGCCAACTGGGGGCTTTCGCCGTTTTAGGGTCTCGTCTTAGGTCACGGTTCAAATCCTGGTGGCTGGGGCCCGGCCACGGCCGGGCGGTCACGCCAAGGCCAAGCCTGGGCGGTCTGTCACGGGCCTTAAGGCCCGGAAGGGTGGATCAGGGGGAGGGCATGGTGGTCGTCCTTCTATGAGGACGAGGCCCGCGCCGGCGTGTGCTGCTCGATGGCCGCAAGGCAGCGTTTGGGGTCTTGACGCCAAAAACGAAACGCCTAGCCTGTCCCCATCAAACGCCGCTGCCACGCGACTTGATCGAATTTCACGAGAGCCCTCGATTGCCGTCGGGGGCTTTCGCCGTTTTAGGCCTCATCCAGCTAGGTCATTGGGTCTCTCCAAGGCGCGCCGCGCCGCGCGCTGCACGCGCGGTTCGGCAGCAGGGAGGTTGGGATGAGTCTGTCCGCGGCCAAAGGGCGCGCCATGCGCCAAAACCAGCCAAACAGCCCCTGCGGGGAGATTCTCTTGTCTTGCAGCGAATCGAGAATCGAGGGCTGGCGGCGCTGCACGGGGATCACCGTTTAGACTCCGGCGCGGGGTTGGCTTTGCGCCAAGTCTGAAAGCCCCGGTCAGCCTCGATGAAGGCCGCGAGGATGTGCAGGATCAGGGTTTCCGGCGGGGCCGACTCGCCGGTCGTCGCTGCATAGGCCCGCTGGTAGTCGGCCAGGTCGACGGCCGCCTTGCCCTTCAGGCGCAGCCGCACGTCGAGCAGCTTTTCCTCCGTGTCGATGCGCGCGAGCGCGAGGGTGTTGGTCTGGGCCTTGGCCACATCAGTCTCCTTCGGTGTTGGACAGGGCGCGCTGCACGGCGGCGCAGGCGAAGTCGGTGAGCTTGAGCGACAGGGACGCCAGGCGCGCGCGAACCCGGGCGCAGAGCACTTCGGGCAGGCGCAGGGTCACCCGCGTCTTGGCGCCGCGAACGGCGGCGAACACGATCGGCTCGCCGGCGTCGAGCGCCCCCAGGAGATCGTCGAAGGCCTGTTCATAGAGCGCCTGGATCGCCCCGCGCGGCGGCGGGCGCTCGGCTGAGCCGCCGGCCAGGGCGACCATTCGCCCATGCGCGCCCTCAGGCAGGACCAGCCCCAACTTGCAACTGTGCGAGATCATCGGCGGGCCTCATGGGTAGGGCGCCAGGATCATGTCCTTGTTGACCAGGACGCGAAGCGGCCAGCCGGCGCGGACCTTGATGGTGGCCTGGCGGTTCAGATCCCGCGCCGTGATCTGCTGACCGACCTGCTGTGCGCCATTGGAGACGCCGTTGGCCGCGCTGTTGAGCACCAGCTCGCCGGAA
>CAIOYC010000029.1 GCA_903862425.1 uncultured Caulobacterales bacterium
CCCACGAAGCCGAAGGGACCTGGGTCGCGCCAGGCGCCCCGGAGGCGCAACGGATCACGCGGAGCATCCCAGCTTCGTCGAAACCCACAGCGCACTACCCCACGGTCCCGGACGGGGCCGGGATGCTCCGCACCCTCCCCACACCGGTTTGCAGCCGTAGGATGCGGACCTGTGCCTGAAGCCCTTCCCCCTTGAGGGGGGAAGGGTTTGGGTTGGGGGTGACACCGGTGGCGGAGGTTGGCGCCACCTCGCCTCATCCTGAAGCGGTGCACCCCCAACCCCGGCCCTTCCCCCCTCAACAGGGGGAAGGGAGCCTGTGGATGACGGCTGGCCGGTCTAGCCTGGTCGCGGCGCCAGCGCCCTATCGCCGCCCCGTCGGGGCGGGCGGGGCGGTTGCGGCCAGCGCGCGGAAGTCCACGTCGGTGTCGGCGATGAGGTCGACGAAGGCGACCCAGGCGGCGACGGCCTTGTCCATCCGGTGCGGGTCGGTCTTGTCCAGGGTGTCGTCGGGCGTGTGGTGCCAGTCGAAATAATGCGTGCCGTCCTGGCGCAGCTCGGCCAGAGGTACGCCCACCAGGCTCTCCACGTCCGAGCCGCCGTTGGTGGCGGGGGCGCGGTCGATATAGATGTCGAGAGGCGCGATCACATTGGCCAGGGCCTTGCCGTAGTCGCTGGCGCGCGCGCCAGCGGGCAGCTGGATGGCGTAGGGCGGCTCGGCCCCGAAGTCGCTCTCCGAAGCGACGACGTGGTTGGCCTGCTCCGCCGCCGGATGGGCCGCCGCATAGGCCTTGTTGGAGAAGTCGAGCTCCTCCGCGCCGAAGAAGGCGACGCGGATAGTGCGGCGGGTCGAGCCGTGGTCGGCGATCAGCTTGGCGGCGGCGGCGGTGATGGCTACCCCTGCCCCGTCGTCGATGGCCCCGGTGCCGAGGTCCCAGCTATCCAGGTGGCCGCCGATCAGCACCACCTCCTCCGGCTTGTCGCGGCCGGGGATCTCGCCAATCACCGTGTCCGCCGTCGCGCCGGGCTTGAAGGTGGGGGTCGAGACGAGGCGCACGCGCACGGGCTTGCCCAGCGCCACGAGGCGGTCGAGTTGCTCAGCGTCCGGCACGGCCAGGGCCACGGCTGGGATGTGGGCGGGGCGCGAGGCGCCGGTGTGGGGCGTGCGCACGCTGTTCGTGGCCAGCGAGCGGATCATGTAGCCGATCGCCCCGCGCTTCTCCGCCTCCACAGGTCCAAAGGTGCGCATGGCGTTGATCTGGCCATAACCAGCCCCGTCCTGGGCGCGGACCATGGGTTGGGTGACCACGGCGATCCTGCCCTTCAGCGCGCCGGGCGGCTGGGCCAGCATATCGGCATAGGTATGGAACAGAACGATCTCCGCCTCGATGCCCTCGGGCGGTGTGGCGGCGGAGTTGCCGAGGGCGGTGATGAACAGGCGCTGGGCGTGCTCGCCCACCACGGCGGCGCGCTCCTCCCCGCGGGTCCAGCCGTTGACGGGGAAGCTCTCGATATGGACGTTCTTGAAGCCGAGCGCCTTCAACTTGGCCACGCCCCATTGGGCCGCGCGGTGCTGGGCTTCGGACCCCTCCAGCCGGGGTCCGATCTCGGTGGTGAGCGAGGACAGGATCGGATAGGCGAGCGTCCCCGCCAACGCCTTGTCCCGCAGCGCCGCCGCCGTCGCCTCGGCCTTGGCCCAGTCCGCCGCTGTCATGGGCGCGGCATGGGCCGTGGAGGCGGCGAAGAGGAGGGCAGCGAGGGCGGCGGCGAGCTTCATGGCGTCACTCCAGGGGGAGGATCACGCTTAACGCCAACCGCGCGGGCTGCCCAGAGCCCACTCTCGTCGTCCGGTGCGCTATCGCTGCACAACCATCAGCGCATCGCCCGGTTCGGCCATGGCGAGCAGGCCTTCGAGGTCCTGCCGCGCCAGGGCCACGCAGCCCTGGGTGGGCGGATAGCCGGGCTTGGCGCAGTGCAGGAAGATGGCCGAGCCCAGGTCGGGAACCGGCGGGTCGTCGTTGTGGCCGAGCACGACGCAGATGTCGTAGAGTTCGTCCTCGCGCCACAGGGTCTCAGCCGAGGCGGGGTAGGGCAGGGTTACCGGGCGGTTATAGGCGGGATCGGTCGGCGCGTCGCACCAGCCGTCGTGTTCGCGGATTTCCTGCAGCGGCAGGCGTGTCGCGGGCGGTCCGCCCCGGTCGGCGCGATACAAAACCCGGCGGATCGGCCACACGCCCAGTGGAGTCGCCCCGTCGCCCTCGCGCTTCAGCGAGGCGGGGATCACCCCGGCCTGGCCGAGAGCGCAACGAACCTCCCGCGCGCCCATCGCCAACAGACCGTCGGAAAAGGCGGTGAAGATCATGCGCTCGGCCTCGTTTCTCCTTATGTAGAACCCAAATCAGCAAGGCAGGATAGCCGCATGGCCCAGGCCAAGACCATTCTGGTGATCGACGACGACGAGGATCTGCGCTCCGCCCTGGTGGAGCAGATCGAGCTGGAGGACGAGTTCCGCGCCGAGCAGGCCAATACCGCCGGGGCGGGGGTGGAGGCGGCCAAGACGGTGCAGCCGGACCTGATCCTGCTCGACGTGGACCTGCCGGACTTCGACGGTCGGGAGGCCTGCCGCCGGATGCGCGAACAGGGCGTTGTGGCCCCCATCATCATGCTCACCGCCCAGGATTCCGACGCCGACACCATCAAGGGCCTCGACGCCGGGGCCGACGACTATGTGTCCAAGCCGTTCAAGTTCTCGGTGCTGCTCGCCCGCATCCGCGCCCAGCTGCGCAGCCACGAGCAGTCGGAGAACGCGGTCTTCCACCTCGGCCCTTACGAGTTCCGCCCGGCGCAGAAGCTGCTCATCGACGCCGCCAAGAAGAAGGTGCGGCTGACCGAGAAGGAGACCAACATCCTGAAATACCTCTACCGCGCTGGCGGAAAGCCGGTGGGGCGCGAGGAGTTACTCACCGAGGTGTGGGGCTACAACGCCGGGGTCACCACCCATACACTGGAGACCCACATCTACCGCCTGCGTCAGAAGATCGAGCCCGATGCCGCGTCGGCCAAGCTCCTGGTCACCGAGGCGGGTGGGTATCGGCTACAGAGCTAGGTCGGCGGTGACCGGGGCGTGGTCCGAAGGGCGCTCCCATTCACGGACGGTGTCGTGCACACGGGCTTCGCCGGTGAAGTGCTCGGCCAGGCCCGGGGACGCCCACAGGTGATCCAGGCGCAGGCCGCGGTTGGACTGGCGGAAGTCGGCGGCGCGATAGCTCCACCAGCTGAACAGCTTCTGCGGGTCGGGTACGGCCTGGCGCACCAGGTCGACGAAACCGAGGGAGTCCTTCAGCCTGCCCATGGCCTCGATCTCAATGGGGGTGTGGCTGACGATCCTGGACATCTGCCGGTGACTCCAGACGTCGAACTCGCCCGGCGCGATGTTCATGTCGCCAAGGATCAGCAGCGCGGCTTTGGGATCGCGCCGGGCCATCTCGGCGGTCAGCTTCTCATAGAAGTCGAGCTTGTGGTCGAACTTGGGGTTGACCGTCCTGTCGGGTACGTCGCCGCCGGCGGGGATGTAGAAGTTCTGGATCTCCACCCCCCGCACGGTCGCCGCCACGCAGCGGGCATGGCCTTCGCGGCAGACGTCGAGCACGGGCGCGTCCTCGAAGGGCTCGCGCGAGGCGATGGCGACGCCGTGCCAGCCCTTCTGGCCGGCGATCTTGAGGTAGGGCAGGCCCATGTCGCGGAAGGCGTTCACCGGGAACTCGCCCTCGCGGCACTTGATCTCCTGCAGGCAGATCACGTCCGGCTGTTGCTCGGCGGCGAAGCGAGCCACCTGGTCGGCGCGCAGGCGCACGGAGTTGATGTTCCAAGTGGCGATGCGCAGGGTCATGCGGTTGCTTCCATCGGCGCGACGCCGGCGGCAAGTCAAAAAAACGCCCGGCCTTGCGACCGGGCGCTTGAGTTCTCTGATGCACCGTCCGGGAGGGGATAAGTCCGGAAGGGCGAAGGGGCGTCAGCCAGGCTGGCGTCCATTACGTAGCATAAATGGCACGTGCGGCGATTTGGTTCAAGGGGCGTGCAGATAGGAATTGCATGTGACGAATGTGCAACAACCGCGCATTTCGGCCAGAATTCACCAGGCGCCGCCTAAGGCTTGAACACGACGCGCGGCGGGTGCGGGTCCTTGAGCACGAAGAGGTCTGCGGCGAGGGGCATGTTCTTGAGACCCGACAGGCGCACCTGGGTCTTTTGACCCTGTGCATCGATGACGGTCCAGCCCGTGAGGGCGACGGGAGCGGTGGAGAAGTTCAGCGAGAGCTGCCCCTCCGCCTGCTTGCCCGCGTCGCGCAGGGTGACGATGAAGCCGGTCTTGTCGCGCGCCACGGCGGTGATCACCGCCGCCTTGTCGAACTTCACCTGATCGCCGAGCAGCATCGCGATGGGCGTGCTCTTCAGCGGATATTTGTCGAAGGTCTTCAACCGGCCGTCATAGACGCTTACCGCGGTCCCGTCGGATACTACGGTCAAGTCGGTGGGGGCGTCATAAGCGAAACGCGCCTTGCCCGGTCGTTGCAGCGAGAAGGTCCCATTGGTGATCGCCCCGCGTGGGTCGGTCTGGCTGAAGCGGGCCTGCACGGACTTCAGACCCTGCATATAGATCGCCGCCTGATCGACCAGCGCCTTGTCGGCGGGCGACAGCACGGCAGGCGCGGCCTTCGCATGCGGGGCAGCAATGCCTGCTGTAGGCAGGGTGAGGCCGAAGCAGAGAGCGATGGCGAGAGGAACGAGGACAGTTGATTTCATGGCTCTGTCCTAGACGCCCCGCGCGGCGGGGCCAAGGCCGAGCCAGGGCGAGGATGCGGCGATGAAGTGAACCGCCGTTCAGCATGGACGGCGGTTCAACTCGCCGTCTGCGGCTTATACTTCGCATGGCAGGCGGTGCAGTTGTCGCCCAGCGCGTTGGCGGCGTCGGCCAGCTTGGCCCCATCCTTCGCCTTGGCGGCGGCTTCGGCCTGGGCGGCGAGGTCGCCGAACTGCTTGGCGGTGGTGGCCCAGACGTCGCCGGGCTTGGCCTGCTCGGGGGTCTGCAGGACGGCGGCTACCGTGCGAAGCTGGGAAGCAGCCGAAGCAGCGGCCGCCCAGCGCGCATCGATAACCTTGGCGGCGTCCGGACCGTTGGCGGGATCGACCTCGCCGCCCACTGAGAACAGGATGTTGGAGGCCGGCTCGACCACCGATTTCATCTCGTCCTTCACCGAAGGCGTGGCGGCGACCAGCCCTAACGATACGATGGCCAGAATTCCCAAACCCGCGCGCTTCATGTGTTCGCTCCGAAAGGCCCTGACCGGTCCAGCATCGAACATGGCCGGCCAGGAGCAAGTTTGGGAAGTAGAATGAGCTCTTAAGCTCACCATCAGCTAGCCATCGGGCGCGCTGTAACGGGCGAACTTTACGGTTCTGATCGTGTTTCGAACGGTTCCGTTATGCCATGGAGGCGGGAGCAAGGGTTCCCAGCAGACCGACCAAAGCCATAACGCCGAGCGCAACCATAGTCTCGATGGCGAGGCTGAGTTGCAGCGAGCCAAGCGACCGGACGGGCGACCGGTCTAGGAGCGCGGCGCCAAGGTTCGGCGTGTGCCGGTAGCGGTTCATGGCTGCGAGGATCAGCATCGCGGCGAAGAGGGCCAGCTTGGCGAGGAGAAGCTTTCCGTAGAGCGTGCTCACCAGCGTCGGCAGGTGGTCGGGGCCGATCAGGAACCAGCTGTTGACCAGACCCGTGGCGACCAGCAGCGCTACGGCCAGCGTCCCGGCGCCGGCGAATCTGCGCAGCCCGGTGTGCAGCGCTTGGAGAGCGAGGAGGTCGGCTTGCACCTTGCGGCTGGTGGACAGGGCCAGCAGCGCCCCCAGCGCGCCCAACCACAGCCCGGCAGCCAGCAGGTGGATGAGGTCGGCCCCCAAATGGATCGCGCCGGCCGCGCCGTCGTCCATGGCGCCGTGCCCGGTCCAGGCGAAGCTCGCCAACGCTGCTCCGCCCATAATTGTAAGGAGCACGCGCTGGAAAAACGACCCAGGTAGCAGTCCCGCCAGCAGTCCTAGAGCGGCAAGAGTCAAGCGCGTTCCCATGCCGGCGCCCACCGCGGAGCCGGTCACGACGCGCCAAATCTCCGACAATCGCCAGGCGTTGGCGGGTTCGTCGGTCATGGTCGCGGTCTCGGCGGAAACAGCCAGCGCGCAGCCGATCAGTAGGGCGAGCGCCGCCCCCGGATAGGCCCAGCGTGGCCAGCCCAGCCGTGCGGCTGCCCGCCCATCTCGTCCGACAAGCCCGTAGAGAAAGAACAGCGGCGCGCCGAACAGCACCACCGCCCCGCCATATTCGGCGAAGCGCGCGGCGGCGGTCCCCAGCGCGGCGTCCACTATTGGACGGTGAAGGCGATGTCGCCCTTGGTGCGATGCCCGTCGGCGGAGACCACGTGCCAACTCACCTTGTAGGTCCCGGCGGCCAAGGGCGCGCTGGGCGACAGGGTGACGGTCTTGGTGTCGGCGGGGGTGATCAGAGTACTGGAGCCCAGGGGCGAACCATCCGCCTTGAACAGGTCCGCTCCGGAAAATTTCGGCTCGAGCTTCTCGCTGAAGTGCATCACCACCGCCTTGGGCGTGGTCACTGCGGCGCCGGCGACGGGGGAAGAGCTCAGCAGGTGCGCGTGAGCGGCAGCCTGTCCCGCGGCGACGAGCAGGCCGACGGACGCGACAGCCCCGGCCAGAATGCGCAAGGTGGAGTTTTGAAGGTGCGGCATGGAGCGTCTCCTATTTTAGCGCCACCTTAGGCGCGCCGAACCTGAACCGCGACTGTCTTTTGCCGCACCTACTAAGCGAAGCCCCGGGCGCATTTTGGCGGCGAAACAGGGCAAGACGGCCTGAGCCTCGCAACACAATATGCCTCCCAAGCTTGGCCGGGGTACGGAAAAGTCCGAGGAATCTTGATTTATACCCTGCTGGGTTGTGATATGTTCGAGGCGTAGCGTAGTCAGGGCGTCGCCGAGGGTTTTCGGTTGAGCGGTTCGGAAGATCTCTGGGAAATAATCGGCCAGTCCGGCGCATCGCCTATCTGCGCCTTCGACAAGGACTGCCGGCTGATCGCCTTCAACCGGGCGCACAGCGACGAATTCTTCCGCATCTACGCGTACCGGGTGCAGATCGGCGACATCTTCCCCGACCTGTTCCTGCCCGAGCAGGCGTCGGTGATTCGCGGCTTCATGGAGCGGGCGCTGAAGGGCGAAATCTTCACCGTGGTGGAGGAGTTCGGGGATCCAGATGTCGTCCGTCCCTATTGGGAAATACACTATGCGCCGTTGCGCGATGCGGCTGGCGAGATCATCGGCGCCTTCCACCATGCGCAGGACATTACTGGCCGCCTACGCGCCGAGGCAGAGCTGCGGTCCGCGCAGGATACGATGCGCCAATCGCAGAAGATGGAGGCCATCGGCCAGCTGACGGGCGGCATCGCCCACGACTTCAACAACTTGCTGATGGCGATCGGCGGCAATCTCGAACTTCTGTCGATGAAGCTCAGGGCCGATCATCCGGCGCGCAAATATGTGGAGAATGCCTCTCTGGCGGCGAGCAAGGGCGCCCGGCTGACCAGCCAGCTCCTGGCCTTCTCGCGTACCCAGAAGATGGACATCAGGCCGGCGGAGCTTGACCCCGCGCTTGAGGCCGCCATTGGCCTGCTCGGGGCGACGCTTGGACCGATGGTGGAGTTGGAGATCCGCCTCGGCGCGGGCGGGTTCTGGGCCGCGACCGCCACCGATCAGCTCGACCTCGCCATCCTGAACCTGGCCATGAACGCCCGCGACGCCATGCCGAACGGTGGCAAGTTGACCTTCTCCAGCCGGCTTTGCCGCGCCCGCCCGCCAAGCGGAGGTCCGGAGGCGGACTTCCTTTGCGTCAGCGTCTCCGACACGGGCCAGGGCATGAGCGCCGCCGTAGCGGCCCGTGCGGTGGAGCCATTCTTCACTACCAAGGAGCGGGGCAAGGGCACGGGGCTCGGCCTTGCCCAGGTCTACGGCTTCGTGCGTCAGTGCGGCGGCGATCTGCGGATCTTCAGCGCGCCTGGCGAGGGGACGACGATCGAACTTCTATTGCCGCGCGTCGGCGCCCACCTGGCGGACCGGCCGTCGCCTACCCCCACCGGCCTGCGCCAGCCTGACCGTGGGCAGGGCCAGACCATCCTGGTGATCGATGATGACGATAGCGTACGCACCGTCCTGGCCGATGCCCTGCGCACGGTGGGCTTCAAGGTGATGGAGGCCAATGGCGGCGAAGAGGGTTTGAAGCAGCTGAGCACGGTCCGCCCGGCTGCGGCCATCATCGACTTCATCATGCCGGGTATGAACGGCGCTGAGGTGGCTCGTCTAGCTCAGGTGCGCCATCCGCGCCTGCCGGTCATCTTCGTCAGCGGCTATTACGACACCATCGCACTCGACGGGATCAGCGGCGCCACCGTGCTGAGGAAGCCCGTGGACATGGAAGGTCTGCATCGGGCGGTGTCGTCGGCGCTGAATTGAGGGTAAGGCTCGGCCAGCAACGTCCCTGATGAGCGACCCCATGACCGATACCGCGACCGCCCCCTCCGCCGGCCACGTTCTCAGCGAGAAGAGCGGCGGCGTGCTCACGCTGACCCTCAACCGTCCGGAAAAGAAGAACGCCCTGACGCGGGCCATGTACCAGGCCCTGGGCGACGCCATCGACGCGGCAAACGACGACAAGGACGTGCGCTGCGTCCTGATCCAGGCCAATGGCGACATGTTCACCGCCGGCAACGACCTGGCCGACTTCGCCGCCGTCAATGCGGGCGACGCCTCCGCCAACGAAGCCCGCGAGAAAGACAACCCGCTGCTGACCGCCCTCGGTCGCGCGAAGATTCCGCTGGTCGCGGCCGTCAATGGTCGGGCGGTGGGCGTGGGCGTCACCATGCTGCTGCACTGCGACCTCGTCTATGTGGCCGAGGATGCGCTGCTGACCACCCCCTTCGTCAATCTTGCCCTGGTGCCGGAAGCGGCCTCGTCGCTGCTATTGCCCGCGCGCATCGGCCATGCCCGGGCCTTTTCCATGTTCGTGCTGGGCGAGCCGGTGGATGGCAAGACCGCTGCCGCCTGGGGCATCGCCAATGCCGCCGTGCCAGCCGCGGACCTGCGCGCCAAGGCCCTCGCCGCCGCCAAGGCCGTGGCCGCCCGCCCGGCCTCCTCGGTAGCCATCACCAAATCCCTGATGCGCGATACCGCCGCCGTGGCCGCACAGATGGAGGCGGAGGGGCGCCACTTCGCCGCGCAGCTCAAGTCGCCAGAAGCCAAGGAAGCCTTCGCCGCCTTCGCCGAGAAGCGCGCGCCGGACTTCTCCAAGATCGCCTGATCCCTGGCGCGGCCGGGCTTAACGGTCCGGCCGGGGGACGTTTCTGTTATCGGCGTTCACTTAGGCTTTGACCGAAACCCGTCCACGGGTTCAACATCGTCTGAAGGGGAAAACCCCACCTAGGCGAGGATACGGTCATGGTTGAGAAGACGGCGCTGGCCGAGCATTTCGACGTCCTGATTGTCGGGGCTGGCATCTCCGGCATCGGCTCCGCCTGGCATCTGCAGCAGAAGCAGCCGGGCCGAAGCTTCGTCATCCTCGACTCGCTGGACCACTTTGGCGGCACATGGTGGACGCACAAATATCCCGGCATCCGCTCCGACAGCGACCTGTTCACCTTCGGCTACCAGTTCAAGCCGTGGACGGGGACGCCCATCGCTACCGCTGAGGCGATCCTCGACTATATGGGCGAGGTGATCGAGGAGAACGACCTCGTGCGCCACATCCGCTATGGCCATCGGATCACCGACGCCAGCTGGTCGAGCGAGACCAACCTGTGGACCGTGACGGCGACCCGGATCGCCACCGGCGAGACGCTGCTGTTCACCACCAACTTTCTGTGGATGTGCCAGGGCTACTACCGCCACGACGAGGGCTATACGCCGCGGTGGGAGGGCATGGAGAACTTCGAGGGGACGATTATCCATCCCCAGACCTGGCCCAAGGACCTCGACTATACCGGCAAGAAGGTGGCCGTGATCGGCTCCGGCGCCACGGCGGCCACGGTGGTGCCTAACATCGCCGACGCGGTGGAGCATGTGACCATGGTCCAGCGCTCGCCCACCTATTTCGTGCCTGGCCGCAACGCCGACGACCTTGCCGACACCCTGCGCGACCTGCAGGTGGACGAGGCCTGGATCCACGAGATCGTCCGCCGCAGCCGCCTCAAGATGGGCCGGGACTTCACTCAACTCACGTTCGCCGACCCAGAGGCGGCGAGGATGGAACTGCTCAATGGCGTCACCGCCTTCGTGGGCGAGGAGGTCACCGCAAAGCACTTCACCCCGTCCTATCGGCCGTGGCGCCAGCGCATCGCCTTCGTGCCCGACGGCGACCTGTTCGAGAAGGTGAAGGCGGGCAAGGCCAGTGTCGCCACCGGCGCCATCGAACGCTTCACCCCAAAGGGTCTGAAGCTCGACAATGGCGAGGAGATCGAGGCCGACATCATCGTCACCGCCACAGGCTTCGACCTCAGCGTACTCGGCGACATCGCTTTCACGGTGGACGGCAAGAGGGTCGATCCGGCCGATACAGTCACCTATCGTGGGATGATGTTCACCGGCCTGCCTAACCTCGTCTGGGTGTTCGGCTATTTCCGCGCGAGCTGGACCTTGCGGGTGGACATCCTCGGCGATTTCGTCTGCCGGCTACTGACGCACATGGACGAGAAGGGCGTGCGCAAGGTGGTTGTCGCCGTGCCGCCGGAAGACGAGGGCATGGCGCTTGGCCCATGGATGGACCCGGACGACTTCAACCCCGGCTATCTGATGCGCTCCATGGATCGTATGCCCAGGGCCGGGGCCAAGCCTGAATGGCGTCACAGCCAGGACTACTGGATCGAGAAAGACGTCCTGCCCGCCATCGATCTGGACGCCCCGGAGTTCATTTACGAGGGCCGTATCGCCACGGCCAAGGCCATCGCTGCGGAGTGATGATGGCGGGGCGTTATCCCCGGCGCATCCGACGCTCGAACAACTCTGTTCTTCTCCTCAACGGCTGCCCGCTAGACCTCTAAAATTGGTGAGTCGGGTTGGATCAGGCTTGGTATCGCGATGCAGCCCGGCTGCCATCTATCAGTGTTTTGATCAGACGGATCGAATGCGAATAGTCGGGGCCGAGCGGGGGGCCAAGTACCGCCGTCGGGTTGACGGCGACTTCCTGGGCTTGGGGCTCCCACCTGAGAGTCTCAAATCCTCATTCTAACGAAGGGAGGATCACACTGGCGGTCGCCTTTCGAACCACGGTCTGGCCTGCTCCAACTGGTGGGCGAGAGAGAAGAGTAGTTCCTCCTCGCCCAACCTCGCCGCGAACTGGACGCCGATGGGGAGGCCTTCCTGCCAGTATAGCGGGACGCTCATGGCGGGCTGCCCGGTCTGGTTGGCGAGGGCGGTGAAAGGACAGAAGGCGCCGAAATTGGCTCCGTATTGCTGGAGCGGCTGGTTCAGCGCGATGGTCCCGAGCTCTACCGGAGGCTTGGCCAGCACCGGGGTGAGGACGAGGTCGTAGGTCTGCTGGAAGCTGGCCATGGCGATGGCGGCGGTCATGAAGGCCTGGTCGGCGTCTGCGAGATCCAGGGCCGTGGCGGCGCGGCCGATGGCGACAAAGCCGGCCGTGGCCTCTTCCATGTCTTCCGGCCCCATTTCGCGGCCCAGCGCCTGGCCGCGCGCGGCGAAGCCGGCGGCGGTGTGGGTGGAAGTGACCATCATCATGGCCCGACCAAGCCCCACGCCGTCGATGTCGGGCGCCGCCTCCTCGACGATATGACCGAGGCTTTCGCAGAGCCTGGCTGCGTCGCGGGCGGCCTCGATGCAGACCGGATCGACCGGGGTTCCGTTGGCGGGGGCGAGCTGCAGGGCGATGCGCAGGCGGCCCGGTGCGCGGGTCGCGGCATCCAGGAACGTCCCCTTCGGTGGCGGGGCCGCATAGCGTGAGCCGAGCTCCGGTCCGTGGGTGGCGTCGAGGATAGCGGCGGAGTCGCGCACAGAGCGGGTGACCGCGTGGCTGCATCCCAATCCGTTCCAGCCCTCGGTCCGGCCGACGGCGACAGGCGTGCGTCCGCGGGAGGGCTTGAGCGCGAACAGGCCGCAACAGGCGCCCGGCACGCGGATCGAGCCGCCGCCGTCCGTGGCATGGGCCGCGGGCAACACGCCCGCCGCTACCAGGGCCGCCGCGCCGCCAGAGGATCCGCCGACCACGCGGCTCAGGTCCCACGGGTTTTTTGTCTGGCCGTTCAGGCTGGATTCGGTCGTGACGGTCAGGCCGAATTCGGGGGAGGTGGAGGTGGCGAAGATGTTGAGGCCCGCCGCGCGCATCCGGCGCACGCTTTCGCTATCGGCCTTGGCCACATAGTCCTTGAAACCCCGGCTGCCGGAGGTGAGGCGCACGCCTTCGATCTCGTGGCCGAGGTCCTTCACCGCCCAGGGGGCGCCGGCGAGGGGACCCGTCAGGCCTGTAGAAGCGGCGTCGCGGGCGCGGTCATAGAGGGGCTCGACAATGGCGTTGATTTTAGGGTTCACCGCTTCGGCGCGGGCGATGGCCGCCTCGATCACTTCGGCGGCGCTGACCTGTCTGGTGCGAACGAGCTCGGCCAAGCCGAGGGCGTCATGGCGCACATAGTCGTCGAAACTCAGGCCGCGCATGATCTTTCTCCCTTATGTTTTGGCAGAGTAGATCGGGCTAGGCTCGCTAGGGCAACAGGATGTTGTCGAGCAGGCGGGTGGTTCCGAGCCGAACCGCCAGGGAGAGCAGGGCTCCGTCCTCACCGATCACGTCCAGCTCGCGTAGGGTCAGGGGATGGGCGATGCTGATATAGTCGGCCGTAGCGCCTATGGCGGCGACGGGCTGCGCCATCGCAGCGCGCAGGCGATCAGCGGAACGCTCGCCGCCCTCATAGAGCGCCCTGGCCGACGACAGAGCACGCCACAAGGCGAGGCCGTCCCGGCGCTGCTCGGGGGTGAGGTAGGTGTTTCGGCTCGACATGGCGAGGCCGTCCGCTTCGCGCACGGTGGGCTGGACGACCACCTCCACCGGCATGTCGAGGTCGCGCACGAGCTTTCTGATCACCGTCACCTGTTGGGCGTCCTTCTGGCCGAAATAGGCGCGGGTCGGCTGCACGATGTTGAACAACTTGGCCACCACGGTGGCGACGCCGGCGAAGTGGCCGGGGCGGACGCTGCCCTCCAGCCCCTCGGTGACGCCGCCGATCTCGATACGGGTTTCGAAGCCGGATGGATACATGGTCTCCACCTCGGGAGCGAAGACGAGGTCGCAGCCGGCGGCGCTGAGCAGGTCAAGGTCGCGTTCGCGAGCGCGGGGATAGCGGCCGAAGTCGTCGTTGGGGCCGAACTGGGTCGGGTTGACGAAAAGGGTGGCGGCGGTGGCGGCATTGGCCGCGCGGCTGGCCCGGACAAGACTGAGGTGCCCCTCGTGCAGGAAGCCCATGGTCGGGACGAGGCCGAGGGTGGCGAAGTTCGGGCGCGCCGCACGAACCTCGGCGACGGTGGCGCAGACCTGCATCGCCTACCGACCGTAAAGGGCTTCGCTGAGGACCGCCTCGTCCATCTTGGCGGCGTTGGACGCGGTGGGGAATTCGCCCGCCTGGACCTCGGCGACATAGGTCTTTACGGCCTGTTCTATAAGAGCGCCGATCTCGGCATAGCGTTTGGCGTGGCGTTTGGGCTTGCCCTCATAGAGACCGAGGATGTCGTGCCAGACCTGTACCTGGCCATCGCAGCCTGCGCCTGCGCCGATGCCGATGGTGGGTATAGCCAGGCGCTCGCTGACCGCCTGGGCGAGCGGGGCAGGGACCAGTTCGAGAACGATGGCGAAGCAGCCGGCGTCCTGAAGCATCAGGGCCTCGTCCATCAGCTTGCGCGCCGCATCGGCTGCCTTGGCTTGAACCTTCAGGCCGATCTGGTGCTGCGACTGGGGGGTAAAGCCGAGGTGGCCCATGACCGGCACGCCGAAATCGACCAGACGGCGCACCTGCGCCTCGATCTGGGCGCCGCCTTCCAGCTTCACAGCCTGGACGCCGGCTTCCTGCATCAACCGGCCCGCCGAGCGGATCGCGTCTTCCGCCGTCGCGTAGGTCAGGAACGGCAGGTCGGCCACCACCAACGCCTTCTGGGCGCCCCGCGATACGGCGGCGGCGTGCAGCACCATCATGTCGAGCGAGACGGGCAGGGTCGTGTCGTGCCCATGCATGACCATGCCGAGACTGTCGCCCACCAGCAGTATGGGCACGCCGGCGCGCTCGCAGATCAGGGCGGAGGGATAGTCGTAGGCCGTCAGCATGACGATTTTCTCGCCCAGGCGCTTCATGGCCGCGAGGTCGTCCAGGGTCGTGCGCATGCTCGGTCTCCAGGATCGCGCGCCGGGCCATGGGGTCGAGGCTCGGATGGGAGGCGGCCTTGTTCGCGGGCGCCATACTCCCTGCGGCAAGAGGCGCCAAGTCTTGAAAAGCTTGAGCTACGGCCTGTGGTGAGTCTCAAGCCAGCCCTATATAAGCGCGCCTCTTTGTGCGGAGCAGCAGTATGCGCTGGGTGATGCGTTCCAAGATTCACAACGCCACAGTAACCGAGGCGAACCTCGCCTATATCGGTTCGATCACCATCGACGAGGATCTGCTCGACAAGGTCGGCCTGTGGCCGGGCGAGAAGGTGATGGTGGTGTCCAACACCTCCGGCGCGCGCCTCGAGACCTATACCATCGCCGGCCCGCGCGGTACGGGCGTGATCGGCATGAACGGCGCGGCCGCTCACCTGATCGGCGAGGGCGAGCAGGTTATCATAATGGGTTTCGAACTCACCGACGAGCCCATCAAGGCTAAGGCGGGGTTGGTGGACCGGGCCAACCGGTTCATGCGCTTTCTTGCCGAAACGCCTTCAACGATCCTGGCCGACTGACACCAGCAGCTAGCTACGGTGAAGCTCATACAAGTTATGAGAGTTGTAAATGTCGCAGGGAGCGCCTCTTCCGCCCGCGAGATTAATTTGCAAGTCTGCAACATACGGTCACGAAGGGGCATATCATGGCGCAACGTCCACCTCCTTTTGCAGCGCTCCGCGCGTTGGAGGCGGCTTGCCGTCATCGCAGTTATACCGCCGCCGCCGCCGAACTTAACGTGACCCACAGCGCAGTGAGCCAATCCGTGCGCCGGCTGGAAGAAGAGGTCGGGACCAAGCTGTTTCACCGTCGCGGCTCCAGCATGGAGCCGACCGGCCCCAGCCTCGCCCTTGCCTCCGCCTATGCCGAAGCCTCGCAATCGGTGGGCCGGGCGCTTCGCCATATCTCAGACAGCTCGCCCAACAGCCTGACCATCCGTGCTCCGGCCCATGCGGCGCGCCTGTGGTTGACGCCGCTGCTGCCGGAACTGGCTCTGCGCTTTCCCGAAGTCAGCCTTTGCTTGCGCACGGATAGCGCGGGTGACCCGGAATACGATCTCGCTATCCAGGACTGCGGGCCGCGCCCAGGTTTCGAGGCGTTGCCGCTCGCCGGTTCTGCCTTGCGCGCCTATGCCAGTCCGTCGCTGGTGCGCCGGTTCGATTTGGACAGCCCGGCGTCGCTGCGCCGGGCGCCGCTGTTGATCGAACAAGGGGGCGCGGACTGGATCACTTGGTTTTCAGCTGCCGGATTGACGGTGGAGGGCGCGCTCACCGGTCTTCGGTTCGATGATCGGACTGGCGTGACCCTGGACGCCGCCGTGCGCGGCTTGGGCGTGGCGCTTTGCGATGGTCTTTCAGCGCAGTCGGCTGTGGAGCGGGGAGAACTGGTCCCGGTCTGCGCCCATATCTCAGCGCCTGGACTTACCCTGTGGGTCGCGTGGCGGAGCGATCACGCCAAGGCGCGCACTATCGCATCTCTCGCCTCTTGGCTTTGCGACGAGGTTGTCGTGGACGAAGCTGTGCCGGCCTTATCGGCTGCGACGCGACCCGCGCTGAAGCTCCTCAGCGCGTAGCTCTCCCACTTCGAATTCAAAAGCTTAGCTATTCGAACACCGGCGTCTAAAACGCCGGTGTTGCCGTTTTGCCGCCCTATTGTTGCTCAAGTGCGACCACACGTCGCGTGCACGGCTGTGCTCATCACAACATGTGGAGAACCTCCTGAGAGGTCGCTAACGCACTGGTAATAAAGGGTAAAACTTATTTCCCGCATTATGTAAATCATGACCGTAACGTGACCTAACAGTGACGGAAGTTTTTGTTGTTTGCTGGTTTGTTGCATTCCTTACATCACTCCACCCCGGCAGAACCGCGCTTCGGCAGCGGTCGTAAGGAAGGTGACCGCAACAGCGGCGCCTCCAGTCTTCAAGAGGGGATAAGACTTGAGCAACCCATCAACCCGCCGGCTTCTGCTGGCGTCATCGGCCATCGTCGGCTTTGCCGCTCTCGCGGTAAGCAGCGTGGCGGACGCCCAGACGACCGACAGCAGCCAGGAAGTCGTCGTCACCGGCTCGCGCATCGCCCGCAAGGACTATGTGGCCGACAGCCCGATCGTGACCGTCAGCCAGAAGTCGATCGAAATTACCGGTTCGGCCACGGTCGAAACCCTGCTGAACCAGCTCCCGCAGGTGGTTCCGAACGCGACCCTGACCTCCAACAACCCCTCGGCCGGCGGTCGCGCCAACATCTCCCTGCGCGGTATTGGCACGCAGCGTACCCTGGTCCTAGTCGACGGCCGTCGCACGACGCCGTCCGACTCGGCGGGCGTGGTTGACATCAACACCATCCCGGCCGCGCTGATCGACAGCATCGAAGTGATCACGGGCGGCGCCTCGGCGGCCTACGGTTCCGAAGCCATCGCCGGCGTCGTCAACTTCAAGCTGAAGCATCACTTCACCGGCGTGCAGTTCGACGCCCAGTACGGCCAGACCGACCAGGGCGACGGCAAGCAGGAAACCTACAGCATGACCGCCGGCGGCAACTATGCCGACGACAAGGGCAATGCTGTTATCTCGCTGACCTACGCCAACCGGGGCCAGATCTATAACGCCGCGCGGGGCTTCTCAGCCTATTCGGGCGCCTCGGGCACCCTTCCTTTCGGCAGCATCTCGTCCGGCGGCTTCTCGCAAGCGGCCCTGAACACCGTGTTCGCCAAGTACGGCGTCGCCGCCGGCACGGTCGGTCCGGGCGTCATCTCCTTTAACAACGACGGCACCCTGTTCGCCACCAGGACCCCGGCTGGCTCTACGCTGATCACCAACTACAAGGGTCCGACCACGATAGACTATTCGACGATCGTCGCCGGCAAGGGTTCTGTCGCGACGGGCTCGTATAACACTGGCGCGTTGAACGACCTCGTTCTGCCGCTGCAGCGCTACACCGCTTACGGCCGTACGGAATACGAGATTAACCGTCACGCCCGCGTCTATGCGCAGATCATGTTCACCGACTATTCGGCATCAGAAGAACTGGCTCCGTCGCCGGCTTCCGGCAGCCCGGTCGGCGTAACATCGACTGTTAACGGCAACACCATTACCGCCCTCGGTGGCACGGGCTTCCTGATCCCCGTCACCAACCCCTTCATCCCGGCCGATCTGAAGACGCTTCTGGCCTCTCGCGCCAACCCGAATGCGACCTTCACCTTCGCCAAGCGCTTCTCTGACGTCGGTCCGCGTCACGAGGACGATCATTATACGGTCTACAACCTGCTCACGGGCGTCACCGGCGACCTGGGCTGGAAGGACTGGACCTACGATATCTACGCCTCTTACGGCCGCGACTCGCAGATCTCCACCCAGACCGGGAACGTCTCGCACGCTGCGGTGCGCCAACTCCTCGAAGCTGCGGACGGAGGCAAGAGCCTCTGCACCGGCGGCTACAACCCCTTCATCGTGACGGGTAATTCGGCTTCGTGTATTTCGTACATTAGCCGCACCACCAAAGCGACGACGGCCATCGAAGACCGCGTGGTGGAAGCTACCGCCCAGGGTTCGCTGTTCACCCTGCCGGCCGGCGACATCAAGGCCGCCGTGGGTACGGACTATCACCGCACCTCTTACGGCTTCATCCCCGACTCGGTCTCCTCGACCAACGACGTCGGCACCGATGCGGCCGGTAACAAGATCTTTGCGCCGGGCGTGGTGGGCTTCAACAGCGCCTCTCCGCTGAACGGCTCGGTGGACTCCTACGAACTGTTCACTGAACTGTTCGTGCCGATCCTGAAGGACCTGCCCTTCATCAAGGCCCTGAACGCTAACCTCGGTTACCGCTTCTCCGACTACTCCACCGCAGGCAGCGTCAACTCCTGGAAGATCGACGGCGAATACCGCCCGACCGACTGGCTGCTGCTCCGCGGCGGCTGGCAGCACGCCGTGCGTGCGCCGTCCATCGGCGAACTGTTCGCCGCTCAGTCGAACAACTACCCGACCATCGGCGCGGCCGGTGCGAACAGCACTGCCGGCGATCCCTGCGATATCAACACGGCATACCGCAAGGGCAATCTCGGCTACAACGCTGCGGCGGTCCGCGCGCTCTGTCTGGCGCAAGGCATCTCGGCGGCTTCGGTCGACTCCTACAGCTACGCCAATAACCAGGTTCAGACCCTTACGGGCGGCAACCCGAACCTGCGGGCCGAGACGGCGAATACCTTCTCCGCCGGTCTCGTGCTGACGCCGCACTTCGACATGCCGCTGTTCCGTCACCTGACGGCTTCGGTGGACTACTACAAGATCGAAATCCGGCATAAGATCAGCTCGGTCTCGACCGTCACCGCGATCGACAAGTGCTTCAACTTCGGCGGCGCCAACCCGACCTACTCGTCGACCAACGCCTACTGCTCGTACTTCGTGCGTGACCCGTCCACCGGCCAGATCCTGACCGGCAACGCCCTCAACGCTAACCTCGACCAGACCAACACCTCGGGCGAAGACATCCAGATCGACTGGAACTTCGGCCTTGGCGCGATCGGTCTGAACGACAAGTACGGCAAGTTCGACCTGAACGTGGTGTTGTCTCACCTTGAGACCTATGCCTTCAACGACGTGCCGGGTTCGCCCCTGCTCGACTACACGGGCTCGATCGGCGGTTTCGGCGGCGCTCTGCCCGAGTGGAAGGGTCTGTTCACCGGCACCTACTCCTACGGCCCAGTCGATCTGACCGCCCGCTGGCAGTACATCGAGAACATGAAGGACAGCTCGCTCGTGGGCGCTTCGTCGGGCGCCACGGCGACCAACGCGCCGACCGTCAGCTACTGGGACTTCCTGGCCCGCTGGCGCATCAACGATACCTTCGAAGTTCGCGCGGGTATCAACAACGCGTTCGACAAGCAGCCGCCCTTCTTCACCTCGTTCGTGCAGGCGAACACCGACCCGTCGACCTACGACGTGTACGGCCGCCGCTATTTCGTGGCTCTGAAGGCGCGCTTCTAGTCTAAATTCAAGTGTAGACCCTGATTCACGGTTCAATTTGAACCGATCAGGGTCTAGCCAGACCTGAGAATGGGGCGGCGGATCGAAAGGTTCGCCGCCCTTTTTCGTTGGGTGCTGGGTTGCGATGGTGGTCGGCGAGGCGTCTGGCCTCGCCAGACCTAGCGCCCGTAGATCTGCTGCACTGCCTGAATGTCGCCGTGGCTGAGCTGGCCGGTGAGGTGAGCCGGGTTGCAGGCGTTCATCACCGAGGCGGCGTCATAGGGTACGTCGAGCGCCGGGTGGTCGCCGCGCAGGGTGGCCTTGCAGTCGTCCGGGGCGGCCTTGCTGTAGTGCAGGTCGGGCAGGCCGAGGACGTGGCCGATCTCATGGACGGCCTCGCCATAGGTGCAGACGTCGGCGCGGCCGAAGGCGCCGCCCGAGGAGCAGCCCGAGCGGCTCGGGAAGACGAAGGGCACGCCCACGGGCAGGTCCTGCTCTCCAACCGCGCCGCCCAGGGCAGGGGCCTCCGCATCACCGATGGTCCGCCCGATCAGCAGGCGCGCGCCATGGAAGTCGGTCGCCCTTGGATCCGAGGGGCACTGGCCCACGTCTCGGAAGCTGACAGCCCCGGTGGCGCTCCAGGCCTCCTCCGCCGCCTTGACGGCGAGCACCATGCGCAGGTCGTCGGCCGAAGCGTCGCCGCGGTCCGGACGGTTCAGCCAGCACACGGGCACGACGCCGCCGGGCCAGGGGCGCACGCCGGGTAGCAGATAGGGCGAGACGGCCAGGGTCGGCGCGACGGCCCTGGGCGCGGGTAGCAGCCAGACGAAGGACACCAGTCCGGCCAAGGCGCCGATGATCACGAGAGTGATGCCGGCGGCCCAGCGACGCAGGGTCATCATGGTCTGGCCCACCGCGCCAATCGCCACGGCGAAGGCGCCCACGGCCAGCAGGCTCACACCCCAGACCAGCCACAGAGCTCCAGCCGCCAGTCCCGAGACCAGTAGCGCGCCGGCGAGCTCGACCAGCATGTGCAGGGGGGAAGGGCGGGTCTCTCTCACCCGGTCAGGTCCAGGCGTATTCGGTGAGAGTGAGATCGAGCTCCAGCCCGCTGATGGTCGGTGCGGGGTCGGTGGAGGTCTTGACCCAGCGGGTAGAGGCGGTGACGGCGATCTCCACCGCCGCCTCCTTGCCCGTGGCGTCGTAGATCTCCGGGCCGACATTGAACAGGAAGCTGTGCTCGTGCGGGCCGGCGCTCATCTCCATGCCCGGCATGGCGGGCGCGGCGGCGGGCTGTGTCGTGGCGGGGCCGGGATGGGGACCGATGAAGGGCAGGACGAAGGCCACCGGGGCGCTGTCGGTAGACCCGTCCTTGCGGATGCGCTGCACGTCGATCTGGAAGGCCGAGCCCGCCACCTGCATGTCGGTGGTGCGCACATGGCCGACGCCGCTGACCTGAAAGCGCTGGCTCTGATCGCTGGCCAGGAGCGCGACGAGATCGGCGGGCAGGGGCAGACGCAGCGGCGCGCCGACGCCGG
This sequence comes from uncultured Caulobacterales bacterium, assembly GCA_903862425.1. Taxonomy (GTDB): domain Bacteria; phylum Pseudomonadota; class Alphaproteobacteria; order Caulobacterales; family Caulobacteraceae; genus CAIOYC01. The sequence continues at coordinate 21,010 of CAIOYC010000029.1, forward strand.
GATCGGCGGATAGGGTGAAGCGGTAGGGCTTGGTCCCCACCGCCGTGCGCCGGGTCTTGCCGGCGGGCGCGGTCGGCGGGCGCTCGTCGAACCACTGGAAGGGGTAGTCGAGGTCGTAGCGGTAGCCGAGCATGGCGGTGGCCCGCACGTCGGCGGTGGTCAGGGTCGGGGCGTTGGAGCCGCGTTCGTCGGCGAACATGTCGAAGGGCTCGGCTAGCCAGGCGTCGTCGAAGATCACGCCGCGCGCCTCGGCCCGGCTCTGCCAGGCCGCCCACACCCGGTCGATATTGGCGTGGTGGAAGAAGAACAGCGGGTCGCGCGGCGCCGTCGCCGGGTCGCCCATGTCGCCGCCGACCATGACGTGGACATAGGAGTGGCCCGAAGTCTCCACCGCACCACTGTCGCCCACGAATCCGGCAAAGGCATTGAACGAGCCCTGGAAGACATTGGCCCAATCGCCATTCCACAGCTGCTCGCGGCTGCGCACGAAGTCGAAGCTCGCCAGGTTGGGGTTGCGCGGCGCATGATAGAAGGGGCTCGACGGATCGAGGAAGACGGGCGCCAGCCGTCCGGTGGCCTGCCAGTCCCAATAGGGCATGGCGAAGTCGGCCTTGCCCGACAGCTGGGCGACGATGCGCTCGAACCAGTAGATCTGGCAGCGGTGCCAGGGCAGGAAGCGCCAGGTGCCGTGCTGTCCCCAATAGGTGGCGTGAATGTCGATCTGGGTCTGCCACGACAGGCCATCGCCGCGCGCGTTCATCAGCCGCATGGCGCGGGCCAGGGCGGCCAGATCGGGATCGTTGGGGGGCAGCTTGGCCACGTCGCGCCGCACGCGCAGGGGCGTTCCACCCGTCTGGGCGAGGGCCGGTCCACCCAGCGCCAGGGCGCCCGCCGCCCCGATGGCTCCACGCCGCGTCCAACCCGTCATGCCGTTCCCCCGTCCCCAGGCGGCAGCTTACCCCTCCCGCCTCCCAAAACAACGCGCGCTCGCCCGAGGCGGGAGCGGCGGGCCTCGCAAGGGCAGGTCCGGCCGAAGCGTCAAGTTAATGGATGCATATGATCCCGTTATGGGCGGCGGGCCGGACTCTCAAAAAAGAGTCCGGGGAGTCCGGCTCGGCCGATTTCGACTTTCTGATCGGGTACTTGCAGGCGGACTCCCGCAAATCCGAGTCCATGGCGGTGTCCGGCGGGTTGCATGCCTTCAATTCCGCTCCTTCGCCCCCGTCGCCCTGGGCGTTCGCCGGGATGACGGGAAGGAGGTCGGGCTGCTCCACACAAAACTGGACATGAGGCCGATCAGTCCTTAAAGGCCCCCGCTCCCTTGATTTGCCCGTTCACGGCTGCGTCCGATCCGCAGCGGACGGTGGAGAAGCCGGCATGAAACCCCACAAACCCCAGCGCGGCGGTCGCGATTCCCGTTCGGCCCCCGCCGGTCCTTCCCAGCGCCAGCTACGCGCCGGCGAACTGGTGCGTCACGCCCTGGCCGAGATTCTGCGGGAAGAGGATGTGCAGGACCCTGCTCTGGTCGGCGTGTCGATCACAGTCACCGAGGTGCGCACCAGCCCTGACCTGAAGCACGCCCACTGCTTCGTCGAGCCCCTTGGCGGCGCTAATGCGGAGAGCGTGGTGGCGGGGCTCAATCGCGCCTCGCGGTTCCTGCGCGGCCGGCTCGGCAAGATCGTGGATCTGAAGTTCACGCCGCAACTGCACTTCCTGCACGACGAGAGCTTCGACGCCGCCGCGCACATGAACGCCCTGTTCTCCAAGCCAGAGGTGGCGCGCGACCTGTCCGACGTGCCGCCTCGTCTGGATGGCAACCCCAAGGCTCGGAGCTGATGGGGCGTCGCAAGAAGGGCGATCCGGTCTCCGGCTGGATCTGCCTCGACAAGCCGCTGGACCTCACCTCCACAGACGCAGTGTCGCGGGTGCGCCGGGCGTTCAACGCGCAGAAGGGCGGCCATGCGGGCACCCTCGATCCGCTGGCCTCGGGCATCCTGCCCATCGCCCTGGGCGAGGCGACCAAGACCGTCCCCTATCTGATGGAGGCGGACAAGACCTACCGCTTCACCATTGCCTGGGGGACAACCACGGCAACCTATGACCGTGAGGGCGCGGTCACGGCCGCCTCCGACATGCGCCCCACCGAAGCGGCGATCCGCGCCGCCCTGCCGGCCTTCGTCGGTGAGATCGAGCAGGTGCCGCCGATCTATTCCGCCATCAAGGTGGACGGGGAGCGCGCCTACGACCTCGCCCGCGAAGGCGTGGCGGTGGAGCTGAAGGCCCGCCCCGTGCGCATCGATCGCTGCGAACTCGTGACTTTCACCGCCGACGAGGCAACCCTCGAGATCGACTGCGGCAAAGGTACATACGTGCGCGCCCTGGCCCGCGACCTGGCCGACGCGCTCGGCGCCTGCGGGCACGTTTCGGCCCTGCGCCGTACCCGCGTGGGCAAGTTTTCCGAGCAAAACGCAATAACACTGGAAAAACTTCAGGAATTGGCGCATAGGGGCGCCGGTCTGGAAACGCTGCTTCCGGTCGAGACCGCACTGGACGACATCCCGGTGCTGGCCGTGACCACCGAAGACGTCTTCAGGCTGAAGCAAGGGCGACCGATCGTTCTCGTTCCCCGCCAGGTCGAAGCGTTGAAGGCGCGGCTCGTCCCCAAGACCATTGGGGGTGAGGACGCGTCCCGAACCGTTTCCGCCATGTCGGACGGAAAGGTTGTCGCGCTCTGTGAGCTTCGCGCGGGAAGGCTCAATCCCACCCGCGTCTTTCACCTCGATTTGGAGAACTGACGATGTCGATTACGCCGGACCGTAAGTCCGAACTGATCCATACCCACGCCCGTACCGAGGGCGACACGGGTTCCGCCGAAGTGCAGGTCGCGATCCTCTCGGAACGCATCTCGAACCTCACCGAACACTTCAAGACGCACAAGAAGGACAACCACTCACGTCGTGGCCTTCTGAAGATGGTGTCGCAACGCCGCCGTCTGCTCGACCACCTGAAGAAGTCCGATGAAGGCCGCTACACGGCGATCATCGGCACGCTTGGGCTGCGTCGCTAGGCCATAAAGCTTGTCATCCTCGGCCAATGAGGGCGAAGCCCGAAGCCGAGGACCCAGCCGCTCCGCGATCAAAGCAAGTAGGGGCCCGGTCCTCGGGTCAAGCCCGAGGATGACTAACTCGGGAGCGTTGGCTCCCAACAATCGAATGGGCGCCTCGTGCGTCCGAACCAGCCGGCCCCGATGGCGGGGCCGGTCCTAGGACGAGGAACACCGGTTCCGCTGCACGTGTACGCCAAACCGCCCTGTCCGCCCTCGGGAATCCGCCCCTGGGAACGAAAGAAAGAGAAAAACCCCGATGTTTGACATCAAGAAGAAAACCATCGACTGGGCCGGCCGCAAGCTGACCCTGGAAACCGGCCGCATGGCCCGCCAGGCCGACGGCGCCGTGCTCGCCACCTACGGCGAGACCACCGTCCTGGCCACCGTCGTATTCGCCAAGGCCCCCAAGCCCGGCCTCGACTTCTTCCCCCTGACCGTGAACTATCAGGAGAAGACCTACGCCGCTGGCAAGATCCCCGGCGGCTTCTTCAAGCGCGAAGGTCGTCCGACCGAGAAGGAAACCCTGGTTTCCCGCCTCATCGACCGTCCGATCCGCCCCCTGTTCGTCAAGGGCTTCAAGCACGAGACGCAAGTCGTCATCAACGTGCTGAGCCATGACCTCGAGAACGATCCCGACATCGTCGCCATGGTCGCGGCCTCCGCCGCCCTGACCATCTCCGGCGTGCCCTTCATGGGCCCGATCGGCGCCGCCCGCGTCGGCATGATCGACGGCGAATACGTGCTGAACCCGACCGTCGACCAGATGCCGGACAGCAAGATCGACCTCGTGGTCGCCGCCACCGACGACGCCGTCATGATGGTGGAATCCGAGATCCAGGAACTGACCGAAGAACAGGTCCTGGCCGCCGTGATCTTCGCCCATGAAGGCATGAAGCCGGTGATCGAGGCGATCATCGAACTGGCCGAACACGCCGCCAAGGAGCCCTTCGAGTTCAAGGCCGAAGACACCGACTACATGGTCAAGGCGATCGCCGACCTCGTGGGCCCTGACCTTCGCGCCGCTTACGAGCACAAGGGCAAGGCCGAGCGTCACGAAGCCATCCACGCCGCCAAGGCCCGCGCTCAGTCGCTGGTCAAGTCCGACGAGAACCCCGAAGGCTTCGATTCGTCGAAGTTCGCCGGCGCCTGGAAGGAATCCGAAGCCCACATCCTGCGCCGCGACATCATCGAACACGGCAAGCGCGTGGACGGTCGTGCGGTCGACAAGGTGCGCCAGATCGTCAGCGAAGTGGGCGTCTTGCCCCGCGCCCACGGTTCGGCCCTGTTCACCCGCGGCGAGACCCAGGCCCTCGTGGTCGCCACCCTCGGCACCGCGGACGACGAGCAGTGGATCGACGCCCTGGAAGGGACGTACAAGGAGAAGTTCCTTCTCCACTACAACTTCCCTCCCTTCTCCGTCGGTGAGACCGGCCGCATGGGTTCGCCCGGTCGCCGGGAAATCGGCCATGGCAAGCTGGCCTGGCGGGCGATCCGTCCGATGCTGCCGGCCCATGCCGACTTCCCCTACACCGTGCGCTTGGTCTCCGAGATCCTGGAGTCCAACGGCTCCTCCTCGATGGCCACGGTCTGCGGCGCCTCGCTGGCCATGATGGACGCGGGCGTGCCCCTGAAGAAGCCGGTCTCCGGCATCGCCATGGGCCTGATCCTGGAGCCGTCGGGCGAGTACGCCGTGCTCTCCGACATCCTCGGCGACGAGGATCACCTCGGCGACATGGACTTCAAGGTCGCTGGCACGGAAGACGGCATCACTTCGCTGCAGATGGATATCAAGATCCCGGGCATCACCCGCGAGATCATGGAAAAGGCGCTGCACCAGGCCAAGGCCGGCCGCGTCCACATCCTCGGCGAAATGAGCAAGGCCATGGAGGCGCCCCGCGCCGATGTGGGCGAGTTCGCCCCGAAGATCGAAACCATCCAGATCCCCACCGACAAGATCCGCGAAGTGATCGGCACCGGCGGCAAGGTCATCCGCGAGATCGTGGAAAAGACCGGCGCCAAGGTGAACATCGAGGATACGGGCATCGTGAAGGTCTCGGCCTCCGACGGCGCGAAGATCAAGGCCGCCATCGACTGGATCAAGTCGCTGACGTCCGAGCCGGAAATCGGCGCGATCTATAACGGCAAGGTGGTCAAGGTCGTCGACTTCGGCGCCTTCGTGAACTTCTTCGGCGCAAAGGACGGTCTCGTCCACGTGTCGCAGATCTCGAAGGAAAAGGTCGCCAAGCCCTCGGACGTGCTGACCGAGGGTCAGATCGTGAAGGTCAAGCTCGTGGGCTTCGACGATCGCGGCAAGACCAAGCTCTCCATGAAGGTGGTCGACCAGGAAACCGGTGAAGACCTCTCCAAGAAGGAAGCGGCCGACGCCGAGGCGTAAGCCGAGACCATAGTCGGCTCTCCGGGGCCGAAGGCGGAAAGCCGCGGCGGGATATCTCGCCGCGGCTTTTTTGCAACATCATGGCGCCGGTCACATTTTCGAGAGCACGACCGGGAACGGTAGTCAGCGTTCACCATTTTCACTGCGAGCGCGGAGGTTTACCCTCATATTGCGCGCTGGAGATTCTATCATGGCCAAGACCCCGTTGAGCATCGTCCCGGGTTCTGACAACGCCGAGGTCTACAACTTGTCCAAGGGTCCCGAGAGCGTCGCCCAGCGGGTCAAGCGCCTGCAGGAAGAGGCGCACATGCTGGCGCTGGAGGAAGTGCAGTCCTTGGAAGCGCAGATGCACGCGGCCGTGCTCAAGGCCAACGAGATCGCCAAGGGCGGCGAGGCCTATCCGGCCGGGGTGCGCGAATTGGTCGAACGCATCGCCTCGACCCTCGACGCTCAGGTCCAGACCCTGCAGGCCATCGTCGAGCGCACCTGGAAGAACTGATCGCTTCTTGACCGACGCGGATTCAGTCTCCGACCTCGACCCAAACCTCGATTTTGAGTTTGAGGCAATCGTCCTTCACTGGCGCGGGCCGTCGCCCTTCTTTTTTGCACCCCTGCCATCAGACCAAGCCGCGCGCGTGGCGGCTGCGGCGCCCCTGGCGAGCTATGGCTGGGGCTGCATCCCTGTTGAGGCTGAGATCGGCGGTGTCGTGTTCACCACCTCTCTCATCCCCAGGGACGGGACCTACTTCCTGCCGCTGAAGGCCGAGGTCCGCCGCCGGGCCCACATCACCGCCGCCGACGCCATTGCCGTGAGCATGGTTCTCAAGCCTGCCCGATAAAGATGCGGGATGGTTCTGACGCTGCCGGCCAACCTCGGTAATCGACATAGGCTAGCATTTCGATCTTGAAACCTGACTATCGTTCAAACCGTCTGGTCAGGCTGGGTTCATCGCGCAAATCGTTATCTGATCAGGCCTCGGCAACCGCCGAAGCGTCCGGCCGTTCAGTGTCCGGGCTGAAATAAATCGCGGAGCCGGGGCGCGTCGCGATAATCGTGGAGATGCTCTGATGAAACCTATTCTTGCTGTCTTATTGTGCGCCAGCGCGATCAGCGCCGCCGCGCCTGTCATGGCGCAGTCCTATAATCCGCCCCCGCCCGGACCGCCCGGCCCCGTTGTGCCCGGCCATGACTTCCGTGAGCAACTCGACACCCTGGAGCGTCGCATCCAGGACGCCGACCGGATGCACCAGCTCGACCGCGGCGAGTTCGACCGCGCCACCCGCGAGCTCGGCAATATCCGCGATGCGGAGCGCAACATGCGGACACGCAGCGGCGGCCGGTTGAACGAATACGACCGCGGCGCCCTGCAAACGCGGATCGACCAGCTATCACGCTCCATCCACTGGATGCGCGAAAACGGCCCCGGACTGCCGCCGGACCGCATGCCCCCGCCGCCGCCCGTGGGCGGGCCGATGCCGCCCCCGCCGCCCGTCGGCGGCTGGTCGCTGGCCCAGCGCGAGACCTGGCTGCAGCAGCGCATCGAACGCGGCCGCGCCGATGGCTCGCTCGACCGTCGCGAAGCCTTCCGCGCCCAGCGCTCGCTGAACGATATCAAGACTCTGCAGGCGCAGTTGACCCGCCGGGACCATGGTCGTCTCAACGAAACCGACCGCCTCTATATCGAGCAGCGGCTCGAAACCCTGCGCAACAACCTGCACTGGATGCGCGAGAACCGCGAGACCGCGCCTTGGGCTCGCCCGTAACGGGTGAAGCTTGAGGGGTGAGGGCCGTGTCCGGGGTGGCGTTGGACACGGCCCTCTGTCTGCGAGCAGCGGATCGGGGGCCGCAGCAAGCCGACATGGTCTAACTACGGCATGGACCGCGCGCTCGGATGCGACACGGTCGCAAATTTACATAGATTGACGTTTGGCCGGACTTTCGCCGGTCAGACCGCTGTCAGCTTTCCGGCCCATGTGGGCTTGGTGGTCGGCTTGCCGGTGGGCGAACCGCCCGGTTGCTCGGAGGTGATGGCCAGCACCGCATCGGGTTTGGCGCCCCGCTGCAGGGTGTCGGCGACCTTGAGCACAGTCGGATGGGCGGCGTCGACCACGCCGAGCGAGCGCGGCACCCCGTCCGCCGCGATCAGCCATAGCTCCGCCGCCCGATCCTGGCTCAAAGGAAGAGTCAGGCTGGGGATGACGCGAAGCGTACCGTGGTTGGGGTCGTAGGCGGCGGTCATGTAGCCGCGGCCCTGCCCGTCCACCAGCGAGGCGACCAGCAGGGGCTGGACGGCTGGCGCGGCGACGGATGGCGTCCGGGGCGGGGCGGGCGGGCGCACCGCCAGAAAGACCAGCGCCACAGCGGCGGCGGCGGTGGCGGCCACAGCCCAGCTTCTCCAGAAGGCGAGGGCGCGGCGCTGCGCCAGATCCACCACCTTCGGACCGGCGCCCAGGGCCTTGACGATGCGCGGCCAGATATGGGCGGGCGGGACGACGGCCGGGATGGCGTCGGCCATAGGGTAGAGCCGCTCCTCCCAGGCTTCCACCGAGCGGGCGAAAGCTGGCTCGGCGGCGATGCGCGCCTCGGCGGCGCGACGCTCGCTCTGGTCCAGGACGCCGAGGGCGTATTCACCGGCGGTCAGCTCTTCGCCGTCGAAAGGTTCGGCGATTGAACGGTCGGGAGGAAGCTCGCTCATGCGGCGGCGGCCGCTTCGAGACAGGTGCGCAGGCGTTGCAGGCTGCGGCGGATCCAGCTCTTTACCGTGCCCACTGGCGCGTCGATGCGGGCGGCGAGGGCCTCATAGGTGACACCCTCGAAGAAGGCCGTGCGCACGGTCTCCGCATGCCGGGGCTCCAGCTGGCCGAGACAGCGGGTGAGGGCGGCGATTTCCTGAGTGCGCTCGATGCTGTCCGAGGGCGCCGGGCCGCTGTCCACCACATGCGCCGCTTCCTCCATGGGACGCACCGCGCGCGGGCGGGCGGTCGAGCGCAGCTTGTCGATCGACTTGTTGCGCGCGATGGCGACGAGCCAGGTGATGGGCGACAGCCCACGCTCAGGATCGAACGCGCCCGCACGGCGCCAGATGGTCAGATAGGTGTCTTGCAAGACGTCCTCGGCCTCTCCCGCATCGTTCAAGATACGAAGGCACACGCCGTAAAGTTTCGCTGACGTGGACTGGTAGATCTGCTGCAGGGCGTCGCGGTCGCCATTGGCCACCGCCCCCAGCGCCGCCACGAGACGCGCACGATCCATATCGCTGGCCATGCGACCAAGCTCTCCCCACGCGAAACATTCGGCTGCTGTTGTAGCGGGGCCTTGTCGTCTTCCACAAGCGGGCCGTTTGCGACGGAACGCGCGCGGCGGCCATCCGTTGGAAAGACAAGCGCTTATGCGATCACAAAGGAGCCCACCGTGAACAGCCAAATGCCCAACGACCCGAAGACGCAAGGCGCCCGCCCGGCCGAAAAGATTTCGCCTCAGAACACCAAGAACACCCAGACCGAGGACCGCACGCCCAACGGGGACACCAGCCGCGGTGTGGACGAAGGTGCGATCGAGGTCGGCGCCACAGGCAAGCGCGGTCAATTCGGCGGCTGAGTTCCGCAGACTGAAATCCGGCCAATGCGGCCTCATCCCGAGCTTGTCGAAGGGTGGGGCCGTTCTGACCCCGTAGCACTCAGTAGTCCATCGCCACACCTTCGCGGCGGCTGTCGGCTGCTCCGACATAGCCGCCCTTGGTCTTGACGATCACGTTCAGACCGGAGTTCTCCCCGGCATCGGGCGTCACGTTCAGCCCCTTGGCCCGCAGCAAGGCCACAACATCGGCCGACGCCCCAGCCTCCACGGAGACCGCTGCTCCGCGGGCGACGATGTTGGGTAGGGCAATGGCGGCTTTAGGCTCCATCTTCCAGTCGATCAGACCGACCAGGGTCTTGGCCACATAGGCGATGATCGAATTACCGCCGGGCGAGCCCAGCGCCATCACGAACCTGCCCGCGCCGCCGTCCGGCTTTCTGTCGAACACGATCACCGGCGCCATGGAGGAGCGCGGACGCTTGCCGCCAGCCACCGCGTTCTGAGCCGGCGCGCCAGTGACCGGATCGGTGGCCGAGAGCGAGAAATCGGTCAGCTGGTTGTTGAGGTAGAAGCCCCCGACCATCCGGCCCGAACCGAAGATGGATTCCACCGTGGTGGTCATGGAGACGACGTTCCCCCACTGATCCACCACGTCGATCTGGGTGGTGCCGCCCGGCTCCAGGGTCCTGTCGATTCCGGCCACGGTTGCGGCGGCTGGCGCACCAAAAGCCGGCGTTCCGTGCGCCAGGCCTTCCGTATCCATCAACTTGGCCCGGGCCGCCGTATAGGCCGGGTCGAGCAGGCCCTTCACCGGTACGGACACGAACTTGGGGTCGCCCACATAATGGTCGCGGTCGGCATAGGCGAGGCGGCTCGCCTGCACGAACTGAAGCCAGGCCTGCGGGTCGTTCGGGCCACGGGTAGCGATGTCCGTGGTCTGCAGGATACCGAGGATTTCCAGCACGCCCACCCCGCCTCCCGGCGGCGGCGGCGCGCAGATCACATAGGCGCGATAGGGCATGCACAGGGCCTCGTCCACCGTCGGCTCATAGCTGGCCAGATCCTCCAGCGTCATGATGCCGGGATTGGGCGCCTCATGGATCTTGGCCACGAATTGCTGGGCGATCTCTCCCTTCAGGATGCCCGCTGGCCCCTCCGCCGCGATCTTGCGCAAGGTGGCGGCATAGGCGGCGTTCTTCATCAGGTCGCCGGTCTTGTAGCGGCTCCCGTCCGGCTTGGTGAAATAGGCGATGGAGTCCGGCGTCGTGACCTGCGGGAAGTGCGAGCTGATATCATCGCCGAAGCGCTTGGGCACAACGAACCCCTCCGCCGCGAGCCGCTCGCCGTCGCCGAACAGGGACGACCAGGGCAGGCGGCCGTGCGCCTTGTGCGCCTGGTAGAGTGAGGCGATAGCCCCCGGCACGCCCTGCGAACGACCCGATAGGATGGCGGCGAGATAACCCATGGGCTTGCCGTCGGCGCCGTAGAAGTATTGCGGCGTGGCGGCGGCGGGGGCCTTCTCGCGCCCGTCATAGACCACCGTCCTGCCGGTCTTCGCTTCGTGAAACACCATGAAAGACCCGCCGGCCAGGCTGGAGCTCTGCGGCTCCTCCAGCGCCAGCACCGCCTGGATCGCCACCGCGGCGTCCACGGCCGATCCGCCGCGCTTCAGTACCTTCAGCCCGGCTTCGACCGCATCGGGCTCGGCGGCGACCACCATGGCGTGAACGGCCGCATCCCGGGTGGCGACGGCCGGCCTGGCGGACCCCTGCAGCGGGTTTGGCCGTGCGCTCGCAATCGTCGTCAGGGCGAAAGCCGCCGCCACCCCCGTCGCCAGCGCCTTCGACAACAGCACGGGCGGGCGGATGGTCATAAGCGCACTCCAAACGGCGAAGCTGTCGATCTGGCGGTAAAATCTCGACTGGACAAGGGGCGCGGGCGGGAGAAAGTCCAGCCATGTCCACCATCGCCCGCCCCGGTCCGCGCAATCTGATCACCGATGTGGCGGGCGTGCTCGTCGGGCAGGCGGAGGATACGCGCATCGCCACCGGCGTCACCGTGATTCTGGCCGAAAAGCCCGCAGTCTGCGCCGTGGACGTGCGCGGCGGCGGCCCCGGCACCCGCGAGACCGATCTGCTCGAAGCGCACACCCTCGTGGAGGCGGTGGACGCCATCACCCTGTCGGGCGGTTCGGTCTACGGACTGGCGGCGGGGGACGGTGTGGCGGCCTGGCTGGGTGCGCAGGGCAGGGGTTTCACCTTCCGCGGGACCGGCGTCACCGCCCCCATCGTGCCGGGCGCCATTCTGTTCGACCTCGCCAATGGCGGCGACAAGGCCTGGGGCATGGACCCGCCCTATCGTCGGCTGGGGATCGAGGCGGTGCAGGCGGCAGGCGAGACCTTCACCCTTGGGACCCACGGCGCGGGCTTCGGCGCCGGCGCCGGCGCCTTCCAGGGCGGGACGGGCTCGGCCTCGATCGTCTCGACCGACGGCGTCACCGTCGGCGCCGTCGTGGCGGTGAATAGTTTCGGCGCGGTGGTGGGCGCCGACGGCCGGTTCTTCGCCGGCGCGAGTGAACTGGACGACGAGTTCGGCGGCCTCGGCCCCTCCACAGCGGCGGTCCAGCCCGAGGCCTGGCCATATTCCAAGTTCGACCCGCAGCCGCGCACCAACACCACCATCGCCTGCATCGCCACCGACGCGGCGCTCACGTCGGGCCAGGCCAAGCGCGTCGCCATCATGGCCCAGGACGGTCTGGCCCGCGCCATCCGCCCCATCCACACGCCCTTCGACGGCGACGTGGTCTTCGTACTGTCCACCGGCCAGGTTCCGCTGCCCGACCCGCCGGGCCTGGCTCTGGCGCGCCTTGGAACCCTCGCTGCCGACACCCTGGCCCGCGCCGTCGCGCGCGCCGTTCACGCCGCGGCTACCCGTCCTGGCGGCCCACGGGCGTGGAAGGATGCGGGCCTCGTCTAACCGGTCGCCATGCTGGACGAAGCTGCGCGGCTATCGCCGCGTCCGTCATCTCCGCCGCCCGACGCCGGCGTATCGTCCCGAAGGCGAGGGGCGATCGCTCCTACGGTGGATTTGGCGCCCCGCAAGCGGCAGGTGGCGAATGTCGCGTCTCAGAACCAGCGAACCAGGGCCAAAATCCGCTTCTGAACGAAGCAAGAAAGCTTGCACACGGCGGCCGATGCGGCTATGTCCCCGCCCTCCTCGCGGCCCGGTCCCCGGCCCGCGCGGCGCGCGCCCGTAGCTCAGCTGGATAGAGCATCAGACTACGAATCTGAGGGTCGGACGTTCGAATCGTTCCGGGCGCGCCAACATTTTCAAGGACTTAGCGAAATTTAGGCGAGCCTCGACTTCGATGGGGTAATGCACGGGGTAACAAGACCCTTGGTCTCTGAACCCGTTTGGCCTGGCTCCTAAAGGTGCACGTCCAACAACCGACACAGCCCGACAGCCGGTATTGTGATGGGCTGGCTTACTTGCCTATTGGCTGCCATCTGAAGCTTGGGCTATCGAGCCGCATGTTCCTGTCGATCGCGACAACCCATCAGCCTGCGTCGGACCTCGGCTTCCTGCTGCACAAGCATCCCGAGCGGATGCACGAGGTCGAACTGACCTTTGGAAAGGCGATCATCGTCTACCTGGAGGCCGGCGAGGCGCGGTGCGAGGCGGCGCTGCTGCTGGATGTCGACCCGGTCGGCCTGGTGCGTGGCAAGGGGCAGGCGGATGGCCTGCTCGACCAGTATGTGAACGACCGGCCCTATGCCGCCTCATCCTTCCTATCGGTGGCGTTGAATAGGGCGTTCCGCACAGCCATGACCGGTGTCTGCAATACGAGGCCGGAACTGGCAGAGACCGCCATTCCCCTGACCGCGGTGGTAACGCCCATGCCGATCCGTGGCGGCGAGGCTTTGCTGCGGTCCCTATTCGAGCCGCTCGGCTGGGAAGTGGGAGTTAAACAGGTGGATGGCGCGGAGCCGTGCTCGACCAGCCGCCACTATGCGCGGGTCACGCTCGGCGGCGTGGCCCGGCTCAGCGCGCTCCTGAACCATCTCTATGTGCTGATCCCGGTGATGGACGACGCCAAACACTATTTCGTTGGCGAGGACGAGATCGACAAGCTGATGCGCCGGGGCGAGGGGTGGCTCGACCAGCATCCGGCCAAAGAGACCATCGTCCGCCGCTATCTCCGCCACCGCGGCGCGCTCGCCCGCACGGCGCTGGCGCGACTGGCGCCGGAGACCGAGGTTGAAGCGCTTGAGCCCGCTGCTCGCCCCTCTCCGCCGGAGGAGACACTTGAGGCGCCGATCCGCCTGAATGATGCGCGCATGGACGCGGTGGTCGAGGCGCTGCGGGCGACCGGCGCCAAAGCAATTGCCGACCTCGGCTGTGGCGAGGGTAAGCTGCTGGCGCGGCTGCTGCGCGAGCGGTGGGCAGAGCGATTGATCGGTCTCGACCCGGCGGCGCGTGAACTGGAGTGGGCGGCCAAGCGGCTGAAGCTGCATATGGCCGGCGGCCCGCCCGAAGGACGCGTCACGCTGCTGCACGGCTCGCTCACCTATCGCGACGCGCGCTGGGCCGATGTCGATGCCGCGGCGCTGGTCGAGGTGATCGAGCACTTGGATCCGGATCGCCTGCCCATGGTCGAGCAAGTGGTGTTCGCAGCCGCGCGGCCGAAGGCGGTGGTCGTCACCACGCCAAATGCCGAATACAACGCTCTCTTCCCCAACCTCGCCGCCGGCGCGTTTCGCCACCCGGATCACCGCTTCGAGTGGACGCGCGCGGAGTTCGAGGGCTGGGCGACCCGGATCGCCGAGGTCCATGGCTATGGCGTGACCTTCAGCGGGATCGGCGCGGAGGACGCCGCACTCGGTGCGCCGACCCAGATGGCGGTGTTCGCTCGATGAGCCGCCGCGATCAGAACAGGGATGAGCAGGCTCCGGCCGACCCTAAGGTCATCGCCATCCCGGACTTTGCCTTGGTGGTGCTGATCGGCTCGACCGGCTCAGGCAAGTCGACCTTCGCCTCCAAGCACTTCCTGCCGACGGAGGTGATCTCCTCGGACTGGGCGCGGGCGCTGGTCTCCGATGACGAGACCGACCAGAGCGTCACCACCGACGCCTTCGAGCTGGTGCGCGAAATCGCCAGCCGCCGGCTGAAGCATCGCAAGCTGACCGTGATCGACGCCACCAACGTGCGCGCCGCAGATCGCAAGGGCTGGATCGAACTGGCGCGGCAGTGGCACGCCCTGCCGGTCGCAATCGTCGTCGATCCGGGGATCGACGTCTGTATCGAGCGCAACAGGGAGCGGCCGGATCGTCCGTTCGGCGCCCAGGTGGTGCAGCGGATGGTGTCCGAGGTCCGTCGGGGCCTCGGCGGCCTCCAGCGCGAGGGCTTCCGCCAGGTCTGGAGGCTTCAGAGCCCGGAGACCATCGACGCCGCCACCGTCACGCGCCAGCCCCTTTGGACCGACAAGCGCGACGATCATGGTCCTTTCGACATCATCGGCGACATCCATGGCTGCGCGGGCGAGCTCCAGGCCCTACTCGCCAAGCTCGGCTACCAGGTCGAGTGGTCCGAGGATCGCGGCGACCGCACCGTGAGGGTCACCCCGCCGGAGGGTCGCAAGGTGGTGTTCGTCGGTGATCTGGTCGACCGCGGGCCGAACTCACCCGACGCGTTGCGCATCGCCATGAGCATGACCGCCGCAGGCACGGCTTATGCCGTCCAGGGCAATCACGAGCGCAAGCTCGGGCGCTGGCTGGAGGGCCGCAAGGTCACCATCGCCCATGGCCTGCAACAGACCATCGATCAGCTTGAGACCGCCGACCGAGGCCTGCGCGAGCCTTTGCCCGCGTTCCTCGATGATCTGCGCAGCCACGTCTGGCTCGACGGTGGTCGGCTGGCCGTCGCTCACGCCGGGCTGAAGGCGGAGATGATCGGCCGCGGCTCTGGCGCGGTGCGCGAGTTCGCCCTCTACGGTGAGACCACCGGCGAGATCGATGAGTTCGGCCTGCCCGTCCGCGCCGACTGGGCGGCCAGTTATCGCGGCGACACCACGGTCGTCTATGGCCACACGCCCGTGGTCAACGCCCAGTGGGTCAACAACACCATCTGCATCGACACCGGCTGCGTGTTCGGCGGCAAGCTGACGGCGCTTCGCTGGCCGGAGAAGGAGCTGGTCGAGGTTCCGGCGGAGCAGACCTGGTTCGAGCCGATGCGCCCCTTAGCCGGCGCCGGCGATGCCAGCTCGGCCCAGGCAGATGCCGACGCCCTGCTCGACATCGAAGATGTCACCGGCCGGCGCTGGATAGACACCACACTCCGCGGGCGGATCGTAGTGGCTGAGGAGAACGCGTCCGCCGCCCTTGAGGTGATGAGCCGCTTCGCGCTGGCGCCCCAATGGCTAGCCTACCTGCCGCCCACCATGTCGCCGGTCGAAACCAGCGCCCAGGAAGGCTGGCTGGAGCGACCGGAGGAGGCCTTCGCCTACTTCCGCAAGCAGGGCGTGGCCGAGGTCGTGTGCGAGGAGAAGCACATGGGCTCGCGCGCCGTGATCGCGCTCTGCCGCACGGCCGAGGTGGCGCGGAGCCGCTTTGGCGTCACGGGCGAGGAGACGGGCGCAATCTGGACCCGTACCGGCCGGGCCTTCTTCAGCGATCCAGCGATGACGGAAGGGTTGCTCGCCCGCCTGTGCGCGACCGTGGACACGGTCGGCCTCTGGGACGAGTTGAGCACCGACTGGCTGCTGCTCGACGCTGAGATCATGCCCTGGTCGGTCAAGGCCGGCAGCCTGATCGAGAGCCAGTATGCGCCGGTGGCTGCCTCGTCCTGCGCTGGGTTCGCCGCCGCCAACGATGCCCTGGCACGGACCATGGCACGCGGCGTCGCGCTGGACGGCCTACTCGACCGCTTCGCCGCCCGCGCTGACCGCGCCACGCTCTACGCCAAGGCCTGGGCGCCCTACGTCTGGACGGTGGCCGGTATGGAGGATTTGAAGGTCGCGCCCTTCCATCTTCTGGCCAGCGAAGGCCGGGTCTGGTTCGATCAGGATCATCTCTGGCACATGGGGCTTGTTGACCGCTTGGCCGACGCTGCTGAGAGCGTAGTCACTCGCACCCGCTGGCGCACTCTGGCGCTGGCGGACGAAGTCGCCTGTGCGGATGCCACCACTTGGTGGGAGACTCTCACTGCGGCTGGCGGTGAAGGCATGGTGGTCAAGCCCCGGGGCTTCATCACCCGCGGCCCCAAGGGCCTGATCCAGCCGGCGCTGAAGGTGCGTGGGCGCGAATATCTTCGCATCATCTATGGTCCCGAATACGACGCCCCGGACAACCTCGTTCGCCTTCGCGAGCGTGGCCTTAGCGGTAAGCGTAACCTAGCGCTCCGCGAGTTCGCCATCGGCCACGAGGCACTGAGCCGGTTCGTCTCACGCGAGCCGCTTCGCCGGGTGCATGAATGCGTGTTCGCGGTGCTGGCGCTGGAGAGCGAGCCAATTGATCCAAGGCTTTAGACTATCCTGAGGTGGGAAGACGCCACCCAAGCCTTTTGCAAGCTGTCATTCGGGAATCCCGACGCCCAAAAAACTGTTCAACCGCTCCGCTATCAAACTACGCCGCGCGGCAAGGAACGCCTTATAGTCTCCTGTCTCGATAGACGCAGCTTGAACAGGGATAGCCTGAAGATTCAACATTTCCTCGCCCTGCTTCGCGACCACGTCGGGCAGATATTTCGAGGGAGGGGTGGCGCTGATTTTTCGGTTTGTCCGGCCGCCAATGAACGCGAGATTGGCTATGTCGTCGGCCTCCCGCGGCGTGAAAGACGCGCCGAGGAGCGCTTTTGGGAAAATGTGGTGGAACTGAAGGCGATGCTGAACACCGGTGTGATCCAACGCAATCTGTAGGTTCGAAGTCCAGTCCTTCGCGCCAGCGGCTCTGAAAGCAAGGAACATGGTTTTGAACACCGAACTACGTTGGTCGCGTCCCTCTAAATCCTCTGCTGTGAAGTCTAACCGCCCAAACTGAAGCCGGACACGGTCAATCAAAGTATTGGCGTTGCCATCCCGCGTCACCACTGCAAGGTCCTGATCCAAGATCGTTTCACTAGAGCCGCGGGAGAACCTTCCCTTTGCGTTTGCCAAAAGGGCCCACTGGCGTAACCCTCCCGCCTCTCCCGCGGAAAGCTGGTAGCCCTTCACATGTCCAAAATAGGCAACAACGATCATCAAAAACGGGGAGGACAAAAGCGCCGGACTGTCGATGCCTACATTGTTCTTCAGGAAGTTGATGGCGAAACGCATTCCCTCTGTTGCGTCCAACCAACCCTTTTGAAGTTGCTCTAGGCTCAGCTTGGAGACCGTCAGAAATCGCGACTGACCGGTCGCGAACGCGATAAGCGCTTTCAAGTGTACGCCGAGTTCCAGATCGAAACCTAGCTTCGCGGCTTCGGCTTGGAACTGCTGGAATATATCCAGTGAGTGGCGCCATCGCGCGGTGATCTGCGCCAGCGCCAGGTCCGAGCTACGAAGCTTGGCCCCAAGAGAATTGACCCGAACGAATATTTCCGTGACTTCCTCGTAGGAAAGCGAGCGTTCCAAAACATCCATTCGATAGACGTATTTGCGGATGGCGCGGAGCTTCGCAAGACGCTGCGTATACTTTTCGTACCTCGGGTCATCGAAGTTGCTTACGCCAGCGCGTTTGAGTATGGCTGTGTCGCTATCGTTCTTAAAGACGCCTGATACGCTCACCCATCGCGGCAGCGCCGCCAGCTTCTGCGTAGCAACGACGAACGTCATCCGGTCGAAGCGCCGCTGGAGTTCGTCCTCTGATGAGTCGGCTTCGTCTGTGAAGCCGTCGTCGTCAGCATCCTCCTCGACCTCGGTGACGAGGTCAAAGCCGGGCCGTCGCGGCGGCAAGAAGGCGATCTCCGGCTATTTCAGCCCCGAACTCAGCTACGACCTCAATCTTCTCGCCCTCGAGCAGCGGACCTCGCTCCAGGCGTTGATGGGCGAGGCGTTCGATGACCTGCTACGCAAGTACGGCAAGCACCCATTCGGCGAACGTTAGCGCGTGAACATGTTCACGGGTCCACACCGCACGGGTTGCGCGCTAGGCGTGGGCGTGCACGTCATCCGTAGGGCGTCGGGCTGGCCTCACCCGCCCAGCAGCCGGGTCGGTTGTGGACTGTTGCAGGGCTCGATCGGCCCAGTCGAGCAAGTCGCTCACCGCGTAGATCACCCGGCCGCCGATCTTGCGATAGCGCGGTCCCGTGCCGAAGGTCCGGTGCTTCTCCAGAGTCCGCCCTGATAGGCCGAGAAAGCGGCCCGCCTCCGGCTTCCGAAGAAAGCGCGTCATCGGTTGCGTAGCGTCGCCCATGGGTCACTCCTCAACAGCAGTCTGCACCGTGACGAATCGTAGTGCCGCGCACTGTCGGGGCGACATTCGTAACCTTACGGGCGCTGGCGAACTGGCTCAGGGTGGACAAGCAAGCATGCGAACATGTGTACACACCGGAGGGTCAGGCCGCCGCCGCGGTGATCTTTCCCTTGCCGCCACGCAGAGCGCGCGGACCCTGCGGTACACCCAGACGAGGGTCTGGCGGTGTCGGGTCGAAATGCTCATCGCCAATCCGCCGGGCCGCCAATCTTGGCCAAGCGCGGGCCCGTGCGACCTCGCCTTTCCTCAGCACTGTTCCCGCTGTGACGATGTAGGATGACAGCTTCTGCTGCGTGGATCTGAGGTGGTCGCTCATCAGCTTGTCGCGGGTGATGTAGCCGGCATTCACCCCGGGAAGGCGGTGGTTCATCAGCAGGTGCATGTCGACCTCGGACAGGCCCGCCGCCTGGCCGAGCGTCCGATAAGACTGGCGAAGGTCATTGCCCCACTTTGACAAGCGTTCTCGGGGCTCTTTGTGTTCGGTCAAATGCCCCTGGGCTCTTCCTACACGGGAATGGGGTCGGGGCGGTGCTCAGCGGAAACGGCTGGAGAACGCTCTGGCGGACGCCGCGGCCAAGATTTGTGACCCTCCAACAGGCTGGAGCGGCGCTGAGGGCGCAGGTCCAACGCCCGGCTTATCGCGATGCGGCGGGGGCCGCTTTCCCCAGGGCGGGGCCTGGGATTGGCGTTTTGGTTAACGCGGCTTTCACGGCTTGCGGCCATCCTCCGCGCAGGAGACGAGATGGACCTTTCCCTCCCTACTGGATTTTCCTCCGCGCGCGATGCGCTTCTGGCGGGTGATTGCGGGACCGCGGTCTCCACTTTCGAAGCGCTCGTCGCCGCATCGCCCACGGATGTCGAAGCCCATTACTGGCTCGCCAGCGCCAGCCTGACCGCAGGCGATTCGACCCGGGCCGAGCAGGCGCTCGATACAGCGCGCACCTTGCATACGGTGCAGCTCGCCAAAGGCCTCGGAGTAGATGTCGCCCGCTGTCGCTCCGACGCGGCCTATGCTCATGAGATTGCCGACCATCTGTACGGCGAGAATATGGTGGCCATGTCGACGGTCATCCGCGGGCTCGCTCTGTCCGCCGGCGCCGTCGATGCGAAAGGCCTGGTGAGCTGGGGTCTGGCGCTTCAGCACCAAGGGCGCGCTGAGGAGGCGAGCGCGGTGTTTCAGTGGGCGGCGGAGCAATTTCGGTCCGCGGCCGTCCAGCAGTTCAGAATCTTCCCGCAGATGTTCTGCGATGACGGCGACGCGCGTCACGCCGAGCAGGCCCGCGCCTGGGCGCACCTGTATGCTCCGACCATCTCCTCCGGACCTCTCACCAATCCGGCCAGGGTCGGACGCAAGCTTCGCATCGGTTATGTGGCGCCGAGCTTCGCCCAGTCACAGCTTCGACAGTTCATCGCCCCGTTGCTGGATCATCACGATCCGCAAGGCTTCAGCGTTACTCTCTATCCAAACGTCGCGGTCACGGAAGAGGGGTGGCCGGCCTGGGTCAGGATCCATCCCATCGGTCACCTGGACGACGCCGCTGCGGCCGACCTGATCCGGCGTGACGGCATCGACGTGTTGTCAGATTGTTGGGGCCATACGTCGGGATCGCGCATCGCCGTGTTCGCGCGCCGCCCGGCTCCGGTGCAGGTGGCGTGGATGAACTTCGTCCAGACCACAGGGCTGGACCAGATGGATTATGTGCTGCACGGCGACGCCAACGGCGAGCGTGACGCAGAGGGTCTGTTCACCGAACACCCTTGGTCGATAGGGCCGGTCTTCAACGCCTTCCGACCTCCGCGCGGGCGGTTGGACCCGGTGGCCACGCCCGCCCTTTCCTCGGCGCAGGTGACGTTCGGTTCCTTCAACCACCCGGCCAAGCTCAGCGCCTGGACCCTCGACGCCTGGGGCGCGATCCTGCGCGGGGCGGTGTCCTCGCGGCTACTGCTCAAGTACCGTTACTTCGCCGACCCGGTCCTGCAGCGCGTCATCCAGGCCCAGTTCGCCGCGCGTGGAGTCGCCCCCGAACGCATCGTGTTCGCTGGACACTCCATCGGCGAAGCCTACTTTCAGTCCTACCGCGAGGTGGACCTGATGCTCGACACCTGGCCGGCGCCCGGTTCGACCACCACCCTGGACGCCCTTTCCAACGGCGTGCCGGTGCTCGCCAAGCCCACGCCGACCAGCGGCGGTCGTAATGTGCGCGCGATCCTGGAGGCTGCAGGACTGCCCGACATGGTCGCCGATTGCCCGCAGGATTATGTCGACCGAGCGGTGGCGCTCGCGGAAGATCCGCAAAAATTGGACGCCCTTCGCGCACGCGTTCGGCCCGGCTTCGATAACGGCCCCTGCTGCGACGAGGTCGGCTTCACCCGGCGCGTGGAGCAGGCTTTCGGCGAGATGTTCGACCTTTGGCGCACGAGACAGGACGCCGCCGCCCATGGCTGACTTCGGCGCCTATGGCGTGGTCGAAAACGCTCAGCCCTTGGGTCAGGGCGATGGCTTCGGGGGGGTGATCGAGGAGATCACGGTTCGGGGATTTGCAGGCCTGCCGAACCTTTTGTCTGGTGGCGAAGTCGACCGCCTGAACACGGTGATGGATGAGGTCTATGCGGGCCAGTGCGCACAGGTCGGGGGGGGCGAACAGCTCGCGCGGATGAATGATGCAGATATCGCCCGCTGCCTGCTGGCCTATCACGAAGACTACATGGCGCTGGCCACCCACCCCACGCTTACCGGCATTGCACGCGCCATGCTGGGCGAGAACGTGGTGCTGCTGATGCAGAACGGCGTGATCAATCGGCCCGGCGAGCGGCAGGCCCAGGCGCGCTGGCACCGGGACCTCAACTATCAGCACTGGGTCTGCAGTCGTCCCATAGCGCTCAGCGCCCTCGTCTGCCTGGAGGATTTCAATCCGGAGACCGGCGGCACGGCGTTCCTGCCGGGAAGCCACCTGCTGGAGGCGTTTCCGTCCCGGGCCATCGTCGAGCAGGGCGAGGTGACGCCGGTCCTGCCGCGCGGCTCGGTGATCCTGTTCAACTCCATGGTCTTCCATCGCGCCGGGGTTAACCGTTCGGGCCGGATGCGGCGCGCGGTGAACCATGTCATCGGTGCGCCGATCCTGGCCCAGCAGGTGGATATCCCGGCCATGCTCGATCGGCCCGCCCCGACCGATCCCTGGCTTGCGGGGTATCTAGGCTATCGCTGGAACCCCACCCGAGACGTTGCGGCGTGGCGGCGGCAGAGGATCGCCCAGATCGACGGCCAGGCGGCGTCCTGACCGCCTTGCCGCCCTGGCGCAAGCTCGGCCGAGTGCTCGAAGCCTCGGGGACTCCACTTAGCCGCAGTCACGTGATGCTGCCGACGCCGCATGTGATGCGGGACCGCGTGCGGGTTTTCTACGCCTCGTGCGACGATAATCTTCGCGGCCGTATCTTCCTCGCCGACTTCGCGACCCAGCCCCCGTTTCGCCTGATCGGCAGAAGCGATGCCCCGGTGCTGGACGTCGGTGCGCCGGGCGCCTTCGACTGCGACGGGGTGAACCCCTCCCAGATCATCGCCACCGACGAGGGCTTGGCGCTGCTCTATATCGGCTGGCGACGCGGTCCGGCGGAGGCGCCCTATACCCTGTTCGCCGGCGTGGCGCACTCCGCCGACGGCGGCCGGACGTTCACGCGCCAGGATGAGCCGCTTCTACCGCCACGACCGGGCGAGCGCCTTTTCCGCACCGCGCCGTTCATCGACCGAACCGCCTCCGGCTATCGCCTTCTCTATATCGGCGGCGACAGCTGTGTGCCCGGCGCGGGCGAGCGGGCGTTCCCGACCTACAGCCTCATGCAGATAAAGAGCGACAGCCTGTGGGATTGGTCAGGGCCGGTGCAGACGCTGATGGTCCCCCACCTCGCCGCCGGGGAGGTCGGGTTCGGGCGGCCGGTGATCCTACGGCGCGCAGGCCAGGTGAGCCTGATGATCTCGGTGCGGACGCGAGAGGGTTATCAGCTCGTCGAGACCCAGGCTGAGATCGAGCCGGGGGTGCGGCCCGCCATGACGCCGGTCGCCCTCGAACCGCTGGACGACTGGGAGCGGCGGATGACCTGCTTCGGGGCGGTCGCCCAAGTGGGTCCCTATGAGCTGCTGTTTTACAACGGCGATGGGTTTGGCCGGACGGGCATGGGCCTGGCCTGGCGGCTCGGACCCTAGGTCAGCGACCTAGAGCGTCACGCGATAGATGTCGTGGACCACGGCGCCGCCGCCGAATTCTTCCTTCTGTCGCATCAGGCCCTCGTTCAGCATCCGACCTTGGTCCGTGGTGGAGATGCCGAAATCGAAGTAGCGGTGGGTCGATGCATGCAGCGCGATCAGGTGCTCGAACAGGCCGTCGAGCGATCCGTTCTCGCGACCCGCTTCGCCTGCGGCGATGTATTGAGCGTGGGCCACGTGCATCGACCTGAACATGACCACCCCGGCCTGGATTTCGCCTCTTGCCGAGGCGACGAAGAGGGCGATTTCGTCGGGAAAGCCCGCGGCCAAGCGCTGGATCTCCGCGAGGCTATGCACCGGGGCCGCGCCATGCCGCCCGGCGAGCACGGCTTCCAGAACGCGCCAGAACCCCGGCCAATCCTGTGAGCGGCCAAAGGTCAGGCCGGCCTTCATGGCCTTGCGGGCCCCGCGAACGCGACGACTGGAGACGGGGCCGCGCGCCCGATAGTCTATGGCGACGCTGACATCCCGGCGCACCAGCGCCGCATCGCGGCGGAACAGCCAGTAAAGATCATCCTGCGCCGGCGCGGCCGCATAGATTGGCGGCAGCGCCTTGTAGCCCAGTTGCGTCACACCCTCGGCGCGCAGATGATCGGCGCAGGCGTCCAGGATGGCCAGCACCCGCGCCACGCCGGGATCCTCGATCACCAGCCCGCCGAAGGTCAGCCCCTGGTGCGACCAGACTTCGTCGCCCGCCCGGTTCAGGGGCAGCAGCGCCACGAGTGCGCCATCCTCGAACACCATCAGCGATAGGTCGGAGAAGCGGTCGGCGTGGTAGTCCATGAAGCCGCGATCAAACAGGAAGTGACCGTTGCGGGCGCGCCGGTTGAACGCGTTCCATGCCGGCGCAAGCTCAGCGCTGTAGCGCCTGACCTGCATGCCTAGTCCCGAACGCGGCAGAACCGCTTGGCGGAGATCTTGCGGCGCTCGGCCGGATTGCCCTGATAGATGCCGTCCGGCTCGGTCGACGCCGTCAGGATCGCGCCCATGCCGATATAGTTGTCGCAGGCGATCTCTACATGCGCCGCCATCGCCGCATTGACGCCGACAAAGCTGCGCGCGCCGATGCGGCAGAAGCCGGACACCACTACGTGCGAAGCCATGAACACATCGTCCTCGATCACCGAGCGGTGGCCGATGTGATTGCCGCTCCACAGGGTGACATTGTCGCCGATGGTGGTGAAAGGTTGCAGGACATTGTGCTCCAGGATGAAGCAGTTCTCGCCGATGACGACATTGCGCCAGACGAAGGCGCGGGAGCTGACATAGCTCGCCAGCTGGTAACCCGCTGCCTTGCAAAGATCGACATGACGGCGACGCAGACGGTTCAGCTGACCGTCGCCGATGGCCACGAAGGCGTCGAAGGCGTCCGGCGGGTAGTGGCTGGTAAGGTCGGTCAGCGGCGTCACCGGCCGGTCCATCAGCGTGGGCGCCTTGATGTAGTCGGCGTCGATGGAGAAACCCACGACCTTGCGCTCGCTGTCGTGGTCGAAATATTCGCAGGCCATCTCGGCGATCTCGCCCGCGCCGATGATCACAATAGGCTTTGGGGGCGTCATGGCCGGACGATCAGCAGGTCGTCGCGGCGGTTGGCCATGGGCAGCGCCGGGCCTTGCGGCATTAGATAGGCGTCGCAGCCGGCGGCCTGTGCGCGCGCGATCAGGCTCGCCAGTACCGCGTCGTCGATCCTGCCGGGCGCGGGTGCGTCCTGCGCGACGTCGTATGGCTCGTTCGACCCGGTGAAGGCGCGATGGAAGGCCTGCCCGCGCTCGGTGGCGAAAAACCGCCTCCGCTTGGACAGGTTCGGGATATCGCCGATCAACGCCCTGCCGCCCGGAGCCAGCAGACTCGCCGTCGCATCGATGAAGTCGAGCGAACTGGCGTCCAGGTGGATGTAGTGCAGAACGCTGTAGCAAAGCAGGGCGTCGGCCAGCGCGCCCGCGGACCCGGCCACCTCCGTGGTGTTGTGTGGAAAGAGGCCGGCGCACTTGCGCGTCACCCCAGGCGCGTCCGGCAGCAGGGCGAGCATTTCCGGGCTGTCCACTAGCACGAGCGTATGTCCGCGGTCGCGGCACAGATCGATCAGCCGCCGGGGCAGGGTGGCGCAGCCGGGTCCAATGTCGATCACGGTCTGGCGCTCGGCCTCGACCAGCATCGGCAGCTTGCCGACGATGTCGGCCAGAATCGCGTCGTCGAACCCTTCGCGATAGGCGGGGGGAAAGCCGATCTTCTCGTGCGCGGACAGGCGTGTGTCCTGGGCCAGCGCGCGGAAGCCTTCATAGTCCAGCTGGATCGTGGCGAGATCGATGGGGGCGGCGGCGTTCATCGGCCGAAGAATTCGCGGACCCGCATGATCACAAAGTCGATCTCGCGCTCGGTATGCATCGGGTCCAGCGGCAGGCTGAGCAGGGACTCCGCCAAAGCCTCGGCGACCGGGAAATCGCCCTTCCGCCAGCGGCCGGCATAGCAGGGCTGCAGATGGACGGGGATCGGGTAGTGGATGTTCGTTCCCACGCCGCGCTCCGAAAGGAAGGCCTGCAGGGCGTCGCGCGCGCCCGGCGCACGGACGGCGAACACGTGCCAGACCGGCTCGGCCCAGGCGCGAACGGCGGGCAGGTGCAGATCCCGGATATCCGCCAGGCCCTGGAAGTAGCGCAGCGCCAGTTGGCTGCGCCGGGTATTCCAGTTGTCCAGATCACCGAGTTTGGTGCGCAGGACCGCGGCCTGCAGCGGATCCAGGCGGGAGTTACGCCCGGCGATTTCGTGCTGGTACTTAACCCGCGCGCCATAGTTGGCGATCATCCGCACGGCCTCCGCGTGCTGGGCGTCCGCCGTCACCAACCCGCCGCCATCGCCCAGGGCGCCGAGGTTCTTGGTGGGGTAGAAACTGAAGGCCGCGGCGTCGCCAAGACTGCCGCAGCGCCGGCCACGGTAGCGGGCGCCGTGGGCCTGGGCGGCGTCTTCCAGAACCTTGATGTCCCGACCAGCCGTCACGGCATGCAGGGCGTCCATGTCAGCGGCATGGCCGTAGAGGTGGACGGGTATGACGGCGCGGGTACGTTCGGTGATGGCGCCGGCGACCAGGGTTATGTCCATCAGCCCGGTGTCGGGCTCTACATCGACCAGCACCGGCCGCGCGCCCACTTCATCGACGGCCAGGGCTGTGGCCACGAAGGTGTGGGCCGGCACGATCACCTCGTCGCCGGGACCGATCCCCCAGGCGCGCAAAGCAATGGACAGGGCGTCCAGGCCATTGCCCAACCCGACCATGTGCGGGGCTTCGCTATAGGCGGCGAACTCCGCCTCGAAGGCAGCGACTTCCGGACCACCGATCAGCGCGCCGGATCGCACGACGCGGTGCATGGCCAACTCGATTTCGGCGCCAATCGCGTCGGTTATGCGGCGCAGATCCAGATAGGGCACGGAGGTGACCGGCGTATCGCCATGCTCCCAGCGCAGGAATTCGCCATAGTCGCGGATATAGTCGGCCTCGTCGTACTCATCGGACGCCAGCACGACCACGACCGAATCCTCCGAAAAATCACTGAGGTCGCGCCAGCATCCGGCCGGAACAACGGCGGCCAGCGAAGGACGATCCAGGGTGACGCTGTCGGTCTGTCCGCCCTTGGTAATGCTGAGCTTTACCGATCCGCGAAGGCACAGGAAGCACTGGCGTAGCGACTTGTGTCCGTGGGCGCCGCGGCTCTGACCCGCCGGCACGTCGCGAACATAGTAGACACGATGGACGGCGAAGCCGATGTGCCGGGATACCTCGGCCACGCCCAGAATGCCGTTCGGCATCGGGATGGTCTGCAGTTCGACCAGCCTGACATGTGCCGGCGAAACCTGTTGAGCCAAATCCGACGGCTCGGACTCGCGACTTTGCCAATTCGCCTTCATGGGCCTGCGGCTCCCGCGCGCCCGCGCAAAGTCGGACGCTCGTGAATCGTAGGGAGCGTCCGATTGGGAAATGGTTAACGACGCCTTGAGCCGCATCAATAACGGCCTGCGTGTTCATGGTTAAGAAGAAGAGGCGTAGATGACCCTGCTCTTATTGTGAACGTCAGGCGAGTTGATGGACAAGGATTCTCCGGAAGTGATCGAGCTCGATCGTCAGATCGGCGAGGTCGATGCCGAGCGCATCGTTCTGGAAGCCGCCGTGGAGACGTCGCAACCGGAAATTCGCCGAGTGCGAGAACGCCTCGCCGCACTCTACGATCAGCGGCACAAGCTGTTGCATGAACCCGACAACCCCAACGACGTGCTCTGATCAACACGCGCGTCGGCGGACGGGCGCTCCACGGTGCGGCGCGGCCGGACAGCCCTTAGGCGAACAGCATCCGGTCGGTGAGGGTGGCGTGTTCGCGTTCGAGGGCGAGGGCGAGGGCTTCGAGGATGTCCTGGCCGAAGGTCTGGGGCGGGCGCGGCGGGGGTGCGCGCGCGGCCTTGCGGCGACGGCGCACGCGCTTGGCCAGGGAGACGGCCAGATCGGCGGGCTGGTCCTTGGGAGCGACGGTCGGCTGAGATGCCGGGGGCGGCGGCGCGCTGCGGAGGGCCTTGATCCAGGGACGCATGGGTTCGGCGCCGCTTGCGGCCTCACCGAGCGGCGGGATGGTGGGCGGGCTCGCCCCGTCCATCAGGTCCTCGGGGAAGTAGGGCGCGGCGTGAAGATCGTCATCGCCTAAGATCACCGTGGGCGAGGCGGCGTGCAGGATCATCTCGCCTATGGCCGCGCCGGTGGGATCGAGCACGCGCAGGCGGCGCAGTTCGGCGGCCGGGCGGTCGAGCACCAGTTCCGGCTCGCGCTCACCCTCCGGTCGGCGACCGAAGGCGCCGCGCGCGGCGGGCGGGGGCAGGGGCGACAGGTGCTCATCCACGCTGGGCGGCCGACAGATGTGTTCGAGCAGCAGTTCCTGATCGGGATCGGTCGCACCTTCCGGCTTCAGCGGCGGAAGGCGCCGCCACGGCGGGTCTTGTGGCGGCGCGAGGTTCAGCGGCGCTTCGGCGCGTGCAGCCTTGGTCGCGAACAGGCGGGCCAGCAGGCCCTTGGCCTGCGGCTCCGGCTCGGCGGTCTGCGCCACCAGCAGGGCGCGGATGTGTTCGAGGTCTACGGTCGCCATGGCCCCAGCTTGATCGCGGCCCGCCCACTATGGGCGCCTCGGCTTTACGGCCGGTTCAACAGGGCGGTTAACCGTCTCTTGCCAAGCCAGCGGTTGGCGCAGCGGTTGAGGTGCGCGGCGGAGCGGCCTATCTGGCGGCCATGGCCGAAGACTTCGATCCCGCCCGCCTCTCCGCCGACAAGGCCGCCCGCTATGCCGAACTCCTGCTGGAGGTGGCTTCGGTGCTGGAAGGGGAACCCGACGTGACTGCGCGCATGGCGACGGTCAGCTCCATGCTGCACCATGCCTTCGACACCTATTTCTGGACCGGCTTCTACGTGGTCGATCCGGCAAAGGGGAATGAACTCATGGTCGGCCCCTACCAGGGCACGCTGGGCTGCCTGCGCATCCCCTTCGGGCGGGGCGTGTGCGGCGCGGCGGCGGCGGAGCGGCGTACGCTGATCGTCGAGGACGTGGACGCCTTCCCGGGCCACATCGCCTGCGACAGCCGATCCAAGAGCGAGGTGGTCACGCCCGTCTTCGATAAGTCCGGCGCACTGATCGCCGTCTTCGACGTGGATTCCGACCGCCCGGCCGCTTTCGACGCGGTGGACGCCCAGGGCATCGAGACGATCCTGAAGCAGACGTTCGGCTGAAGACCAGGCGGCCCACCCCTTTCGCCGGCCCCGCAAATCCGCTTAGGTCCGGCCCACTGACAAGGGGACCGCCATGATCGACCGCCGCGCACTTCTGACCACGTCTGCGGCGGGGGCGGCGGCGATGGCCCTTCCCGCCTGGGCCGACGGCGACCTGTCGCAGGCGGATCGCGACCTCGGCAAGCTGTTCGACATCTTCTTCCAGGAGAACCTGCGCCGTAATCCCGAGAGCGCCACCCAGCTCGGCCTCGACAAGGGCGCCAATGCCGATCTGAAGTCCAAGCTTACCGATCGCGGACCGGACGAGCGGGCGCGCAACAAGGCGGACAACGCCAGCCAGCTCGCCCGCCTGAAGGCCATCGACCGAACCAAGCTCACGGCCATGGACGCGGTGAACTACGACACCGTGCTCTATGCCCTGAACACCACCCGTCGCCTGTTGGAGTTCGACTTCGGCGGGCGCTCCTACGGCCCCTCGCCCTACGCCATCAGCCAGCTCACCGGCGCCTACCAGTCCGTGCCCGAGTTCCTCGACACCAAGCACCGGATCGAGACGCCCGCTGACGGTAGCGCCTATCTGGCCCGGATGGAGCAGTATGCGACGGTGCTCGACCAGGAGACGGCCCGGTTCGACCACGATATCGCCAAAGGTATCGTTCCGCCGGATTTCTTGCTCGATGAGACCATCACCCAGATGCAGCAAGGCCGGACTACCGCAGCCAAAAGCAAGCTGGTTCAGTCCTTCACAAGACGAACGCATCAGCTCGACGGTTTTTTCAAGATGGCTGGGTTCGCCGAGGGCATTTACAACGACAAGGTCGGCCCAGCACTGGATCGCCAGCTCGCCGCGGTGAAAAAGGTGCGCGCCGGCGCCCAGCACGAACCCGGCGTCTGGCGCTTCAAGCAGGGTGAGGAATTCTACGCCGCCTGCCTGCAGGCCTCGACCACCACCCGCATGTCGCCCGAGGAGATCCACAAGACCGGGATCGATCAGGGTCGGGAAGTCACCGCCCGCCTCGACGCCATCTTCAAGAAGCGCGGCATGACCCAGGGCAGCGTCGCCGAGCGGATCCAGGGCCTCTACAAGGACCCCGCCCTGTTCTATGCCAACGATGCGGCGGGCAAGGAAAAGCTCATCGCCTACTGCAACGAACGGCTCGACGCGGTGCGCCTGCGTCTGCCCAAGGCGTTCAAGCGCGTGCCGCCCTACAAGTTCGAGGTGCGGGCCGTGCCGGCGGACATCGATACCGGCGCGCCCCTGGCCTATTCCCAGTCGCCCTCGCTCGATGGACGGCCGGGCATCGTCTATTTCAACCTGCACGACACGGCCGAATGGCCGCGTTGGAACATTCCCTCGGTGGTCTATCACGAGGGCCTGCCAGGGCATCAGATGGAGGGCGGCCTGGCCCTGTCGAACCCCGGCCTGCCGCTGATCCGCAAGACCATGGGCTTTTCGGCCTATGCCGAGGGCTGGGCGCTCTATGCCGAACAGCTGGCGGACGAGCTCGGCATGTACGAGGACGATCCCTTGGGCCAGGTCGGCTATCTGAAGGCCCAGCTGTTCCGTTGCGGGCGTCTGGTGGTCGATACCGGCATCCACCACTTCAAATTCAGCCGCGAAAAGGCGGTGCAGACCCTGATCGCCATGGACGGCGACGCAGTGGGATCCACCACTCGCGAGATCGACCGCTACTGCTCCATCCCCGGCCAGGCCTGCTCCTACAAGGTCGGCCACAATGTCTGGACCGGCGCGCGGGCGCGGGCTGAGAAGGCTCTGGGGCCGAAGTACGACATCAAGGACTTCCATGAGGTCGGCCTGAACTGCGGTCGCGTTCCGCTCGAAGTGCTCGACGGCGTGATCAACCGCTGGATCGCGGGGACCAAGGCGTAAGGGCTATCGCTGACCTGTCCAAACGCCGCTTATCCCCGCGAAGGCGGGACCTCGGATGTTTTGTCGCTGCGGTTGGTTCGCGCCGTCCCTATCTGCGTTCAGGAATGATTGAAAAGGCCTTGTCTCCGCCTGCGCGGGGATGAGCGGCAGATAAGAAGGATACGCATCATGGACCTGCGCCCCCTCGGCAAATCCGGCCTGAAGACTCGCCCCTGGGCGTTCGGCGGCAATGTGTTCGGCTGGACGGCGGACAAGGACACCTCCTTCGCCTTGCTCGACGCCTTCATTGGCGAAGGGTTCAGTCTGATCGATACCGCCGACGTCTATTCGGCCTGGGTCCCCGGCCATAAGGGCGGGGAGAGCGAGACGGTGATCGGCGAATGGCTGGCGGCCCGTCCCGGCGCCCGCGAAAAGGTGCTGATCGCCACCAAGCTCGGCATGCTGGCGCCCAATAACGGCCTGAACGCCAGCCAGATCGAGACGGCGGCGGAGGCCTCCCTGAAGCGGCTCGGGACCGACGTGATCGACCTCTACCAGAGCCACAAGGACGACGAGGCCACTCCGCTCGACGAGACGCTCGAGGCCTATGGCAAGCTCATCAAGGCTGGCAAGGTGCGCGCCATCGGCGCCTCCAACTACGAGGCCCCGCGCCTGGCCGAAGCGCTGAAGGTCTCCGCCGACAAGGGCCTGCCGCGCTACGAAACGCTGCAACCGGCCTACAACCTGATGGACCGGGCTATAGAGGCGCAGGTCGTTCCGCTCTGCCAGAAGGAGGATATAGGCATCATCACCTACTACTCGTTGGCCTCCGGGTTCCTGTCGGGCAAGTACCGCTCCGAAGCCGACCTGAAGAAGAGCGCGCGCGGCGGCGGCGTGAAGAAGTACCTGAACGACAAGGGTTTTGCCGTGCTGAAGGCGCTGGACGAGGTCTCAGAAACCCACAAGGCGACGCCCGCCCAGGTCGCTGCCGCCTGGGTTATGGCCAAGCCGGGCATCACCGCCGCCATCGCCAGCGCCACCTCTCTTGACCAGATGAAGGACCTGACCGCCGCAGCGCACCTGGCCCTGACCGCCGACGACATGGCCAAGCTGGACGCGGCGAGCGCCTGACCACGTCGCCGGTGGATGTCGGACTAGGCGGCCGTGAGGGCGGGGTAGTCCATGGCGTCGAGGTCGGCGATCAGGCTGGGACCCTTGGGCGTCCAGCCGAGACGCTGGCGCGTCCAGGCGCTGGAGGCGGGCATGTCCAGAGCGGCGAACATAGCCATCCAGCCAAAAGCCTCGGGCGCCTGTTCAGGCGTCACCGAGGCTACGGGAAGGCCGAGGCCCCGGCCGAGCGCCTCGGCGATGTCGCGGGCCGAAACGCCCTCTTCGTCCACCGCGTGGAAGATTTCCCCGCCCTTGCCCTGTTCGATGGCCAGGGCATAGAGCTTGGCCACGTCTGAGACGTGGGCTGCGGCCCAGCGGTTGGCGCCGTCGCCGATATAGCTGACCCGGCCTTTTTCCCGCGCGCCCTCGATGAGAGGGCTGATCAGGCCCTGCTTGTGAGTGTCGTGCACCTGCGGCAGGCGCATTACCGCCACCTTCGCTCCGGTCTCGGCGGCGGCGACGCCGGCCTGTTCGGACGCGATGCGGGGGTTGGGATGGTCGAAATTGGTCACGCTCTCCACAGCGAGCTCGCCATGCCCTGGCGCGCCGATGCCTGTGCCCGAGGTGATGAGCAGCAGCCTGTCCGAGCCCTGCAGCGCCTCGCCCATCGCCCGGATCACGCGGGCGTCCTTCTGGGTGTTGGCGATGAAGTTGGAGAAGTCGTGGTCGAAGGCGCAGTGGATCACCGCGTCCGCCTGCGCCGCGCCCGCCTTCAGGCTGTCCGGATCCTCGAGCGTACCCTGGAGCGGCTCCACACCGGCCTTGCGCAGCGTCTCGGCGCCGGACTCCGAGCGGGTCAGGCCGAGCACCTGGTGTCCTGCCGCGAGCAGTTCGGGGATGACGTGCGTGCCGATGAAGCCGGTGGCGCCGGTGAGGAAGATACGCATGGGAAGAGCTCCGGAGGGGTCTGTTCTATCTGCCTGTAAGCCCACTTCCAGTCATGTTATAGTAGTGACCTTATCGTGGTATAATTGCTAACAGGAACAGTGTGCCGATCGAGACCGCCAACAGCCTTGGGACCTTCCTCAAGGATCGTCGCATCCGGCTGGACCCCGCCGCCTTCGGCTTTTCCCGGGGTCGGCGCCGCACCCCGGGCCTGCGCCGCGAAGAGGTGGCCCAGCGCGCCAATATCAGCCCCACCTGGTATACCTGGCTGGAGCAGGGCCGGGGCGGCGCACCCTCCGCCGACGTGCTGGACCGCATCGCAGGCGGCCTGATGCTGACCGAGCCGGAGCGCGAGCACCTGTTCATGCTCGGCCTCGGGCGCCCGCCCGAGGTGCGCTACAAGACCGTGACCGGGGTGACGCCGCGCCTGCAGCGCGTGCTCGACGCCTTCGACACCAGCCCGGCCATCATCAAGAACGCCTTGTGGGACGTGATCGCCTGGAACCGGGCCGCCTCGATCCTGCTGATGGACTACGCCGCCCTGCCGCCAGAGGGGCGAAACATCCTGCGCCTGATGTTCTCCAACGCGCGCGTCCAGGCCGCGCAGGAGGACTGGCGCGCCGTCGCCCGCTTCGTCGTCGGCGCCTTCAGGGCTGACGCCATCCGCGCCGGCGCCTCCGAGGCGGTCACGCGGCTGGTGGCGGAGATGTCGGCGCTCAGCCCGGAGTTCGAGGCCCTGTGGCGGGACAACGACGTCAACGGCTATGGGGAAGGCGTCAAGCGGTTGCACCACGCCGAACTCGGTCCGTTGCAGCTCGAATTCTCCGCCTTCGCCGTCGATGGACGGCCGGAACTAGGCATGGTGGTGTTCAACCCCGCCACGCGCGAAGATGGCGACCGTATCCGCACCCTGCTTGCGAGTCGCCCCTAGTGTCAGACACCGACCCGGTCCTCGAACTGGTGGACCTCACCAAGCGTTTCGGACGCCAGACGGCGGTCCAGGGCGTTAGCCTGTCCGTCGGTCGGGGCGAGGTCTACGGCTTCCTCGGTCCCAACGGGGCGGGCAAGAGCACGACCATCCGCATGCTGCTGCGCCTGATCCGGCCGAGCGGGGGGCAGGCGCGCCTGTGGGGCCAGGACGTCGCCGCCCATCCTGGACAACTGGCCCGCGTGGGCTCGCTGGTCGATGGCGGGACCCTCTATCCCTTCCTCACCGCTCGCCAGAACCTGGCGGTGTTGGGCGCCGTGATCGGGCGACGAGACCCCGCTCGCGCCGACGCCCTGCTCGATCAGGTCGGTCTCGGCGGCGCCATGGACAAGCGGGTTAAGAGCTTCTCCACCGGCATGAAGCAGCGGCTGGGCGTCGCCGCCGCTTTGCTCAACGATCCGGAGTTGGTGATCCTGGACGAGCCCTCCAACGGGCTGGACGTCTCCGGCATCGGGGAGATGCGGGCGCTGATCCGGCGACTGGCGCGCGACGAAGGGCGCACGGTCTTCCTGTGCAGCCACCTGCTGCACGAGGTCGAGCAGGTGTGCGACCGGGTGGCCATCGTCAGCAAGGGCGCCATGGTGCGCGAGGCGAGCATGGCCGATCTGCTCGAACGCCAGGACGGGGTGCGGGTCGAGGCCGATCCGCCGGAGACAGCGCTGTCGATCCTGTCCCGGCGCTGGCCCGCCCGGCGCGACGGCGCGGCCCTGGTGGTGGAGGCGCGCCGCGCGGATGCGCCCGCCATCGTCGCCGCCCTGGTGGAGGGCGGAGTGCAGGTTTTCCACATCGCCGTCGAGCGCCGCAGCCTCGAAGACGCCTATCTGTCCATCACCGAAGGAGCCGGCGCATGATGGGCGCAATACAGGCCGAGACCCTGAAACTGGTTCGCCACCGGGCGATCTGGGGACTGGTGTGGATCTTCCCCATCGGCCTGACCCTGATCTACTTACTTGGCATCGTGCTCGGCCTCGGCCGTCACGGCGCCTTGCCGGGCGTGGCCGAGCCGCCGGGCGCCTGGATCGCCAACTCCACCATGGTGTGGAAGGCGGCGCAGAGCGGGCCGGCTCGTTACCTGATCGCGGCCTTCGCGGCCCTGGCCTTCGGCGGCGAATACGGCTGGAACACCTGGAAGCTCGTCGTGCCGCACAGCCGGCGCTGGGTGCTGATCGGCGCCAAGTACGCCGTCGTGCTCGGCCTGCTCCTTGTCGCCCTCGTTCTGGCGGCGGTGCTGACCCTTGTCTTCGCCACGCTCGTTTCCTTCACCGGCGGCGAGCCCGTGCCGGCGGGTATCACGCCCGGCGACCTGATGGCCGCGCACGCCCGCGCGGCGCTGGCGACGGTGGTCTCCACGCTGCTCACCGTCGGCTACGGCTCGCTGGCGGCGATCCTGCTGCGCTCGACCATGGGCGGGGCCATCGTGGGCATCGCTGCGGTGACCGTGGAGGGCGTGGCGGGCGCCGTCGCGCCGATCCTTAACCCCATGATCTTCATGGCCCTGCCCACCTATCATCTGCACAACCTGACGGCCTTCGTCCTGACGGGCGCCGGGACGCCGCTGATGCTGCGGTCCGGAATCGTGCAGGAAGGCTGGGCGATCTCCCTGGCCTGGATCGGCGGCTGGATCGCCCTGCTGACCGGCGCCACCGCCGCGATCTTCGAACGTCAGGACCTCAACTAGGTCAGAGAATCATTGGCGAGAGGGTGGGCGGTGAGCGGCGCGCGCCTCCAGCAAACGGAAGTCCCTGACGTCCGGGATGGGTGGGTTGCGGACGGTAATTGTTCGCGCATAGCATAGCTCTATGGATAAGCGACGCGGCTTCAGGCAGTTGTTTTTTGCATTTACGCTCGCGCTGTTGTGCACGGTAACTGCGTGTTCTGACGACACAAAGACAGATGTGCCAAAGCGTCTGGTTCTTACTGGCACTCCGATCTTGACCACGGTCCCGGCCTTCACCGTTGACTTAGAACTCGATCCATCCGCCGATGCTGCCTTGAGGTCGGGCTCGCACCCGCTATCGCTCCGTGCTCACTTTCGGGGAAACTCGAATGGCATGGGACGACGCTACGCCGACGAGACCGCGCAGATCGATCTTCCGGAGGAACTAACGCAACCTGTTCGAGGAAGTGGCCCGGTGCACTTTCCAGCCCATGCCACAGACAACCGATTGCTCAAGTTCATTGCGGGCGGTTTGAAGGTCGACCTGATTGACGTGTCCAACACCAAGCCAAGCCAACTCTCATATCGGTGCGGGATGAACGAAGAACTTGATCTACGAGAGATACAGCGAACTCCCCCCACCATCAGATGCGTGCTCAGCCGGTAAGGACCGCTAAGGGTCGCCACCGGAAATGAAGGCCGCTCCGGAAAGCTGACATTGGCCGTCCAGCCAGAAAGCGGGCCCTCCAGAATTCGGCAATGGGTGGAAAGCGGCTGCAAGCTGTTCAAATATATAAAGCGGCTTGGAACGGAGGGTGGCCTGTGACGCCTATCACCACGGCATGGCTTGAACAGCGTGGCTTGCTGCATGACGCTCAAGTTGTTGCTGCCCACTGTGAAGGGGCAAGCGTTTGCATTAGTATCGATGACGAATGGGCGAACACGCATGACGGAGCGGACGGACGGTCTGCTGGGGTTCTAGTCTTCCACGATGCATCTATAATTGAAGGTGATCTGTCGGCTTTAAAAGGCGGCTGGATCAGCGAAGTGGAGCATCGTAACGGCAATATAGTCTTCGATTTCTGCGACCGGAACCGGTTGGTCATCACAGCGAACACGGCAATGTGGGAGCCTATCCAGCCCTAAGGCGTACCTCAGGCGACCCGCCCTACAGCGGACGTTCTGAAAGACCGGAATAGGTCGAAAGCCGTCGTCACCACGATCTTCAGAACCAGACCTTGGCGGCTCGATGTCATGTCGCCCTAGCCGCCCGGACACGGTTGCCCGGGCAGCGCGACGCCCGGTTATTTCGTGCCCAGGCCGCGCTTGACGAGGAGGGACTCCACCTTTGGGTCGTGGCCGACCATGTCGCGGAACATGACGCCATAGTCCTCGGTGTGGCCCTTGGAGAGCACCCGGTCGCGCAGGCGCTGGCCGTTGGCGCGGGTCATACCGCCGTGCTGCTCGAACCAGTCATAGACGTTCTGCTGCAGCATGTCGGTCCAGATGTAGGCGTAATAGCCGGCCGAGTAGCCCGAGCCCCAGATGTGGGCGAAATAGCTGGTCCGATAGCGCGGCGGCACGTCGGCGACGTCGAGGCCGGTGGCGGCCAGGGCCGTGGTCTCGAAGGCGTCCACGTCCTGCTGGGGCGCGGAGGCGTCGAGGGAATGCCAGGCCATGTCGAGCTGGGCGGCGGCGAGCAGTTCACCGAAGCTGAAGCCCTGGTTGAACTTGTCAGCCCGCTTGATCTTGTCCACCAGGGCCTGGGGCATGGCCGCGCCGGTTTTGTAATGCTTGGCGTAGTGGGCCAGCACCCGCGGCTCCAGCGCCCAGTGCTCATTGAACTGGGAGGGGAACTCGACAAAGTCGCGCGCCACCGCCGTGCCCGACAGGGTGGGGTAGGTCTGGCTGGCGAACAGGCCGTGCAGGCCGTGCCCGAACTCGTGGAACATGGTGCGCACGTCCTCGAAGGTGATCAGGGCGGGCTGGCCGTCGGCGGGCTTGGTGAAGTTGGCGGTGTTGGAGATGACCGGCCTGGTCCCGAACAGCTTGGACTGGCGCACGAAGCTGTTCATCCAGGCGCCGCCGGATTTGTTGTCGCGCTTCCAGTAGTCAAAATAGGCGAGGCCGAGGGGCTTGCCGTCCGCGTCGAAGGCTTCGTAGACGCGGATGTCCGGGTGATAGGTCGGGATGTCGGTGCGGCGCTTGAAGGTCAGGCCGTACATCTGGTTGGCGGCATAGAAGACGCCGTTCTCGAGCACGTTCCAGATTTCAAGGTAGGGCTTGGTCTGGTTCTCATCCAGGTCGTATTTGGCCTTGCGCACCTTCTCCGCATAAAGCGCCCAGTCCCAGGGCTTCAGCTTGAAGCCCCCGTGTTCGGCGTCGATGGCGGCCTGGATGTCGGCGGCCTCGCGGGCCTGGGCGGCGGCGGTGGGCTTGTCGAGGGCGTTCATGAAGCCGCGCGCCGTATCCGCCGTCTTGGCCATCTGCTCGTCGAGGGAATAGTCGGCCCAGGTCTTGAAGCCGAGCAGGTTGGCCTTCTCCGTGCGCAGCTTGGCCAGCTGGGCGATGGTCTCGCGCGTGTCGTTGGCGTCGCCCTTTTCGGCGCGGGTCCAGCTTTGGTTGAACAGGGCCTCGCGGGTCGGGCGGTCGGTCATCGCCTGCAGGGCGGGCTGGGGCGTGGTGTTCTGCAGCGCCAGCACATACTGGCCGGGCAGGCCGCGATCCTTGGCGTCGCGCGCGGCGGAGTCGAGCTCGCCGGGACTGAGGCCGGCCAGCCTGGTCTTGTCGTCCACTATCAAGGCGCCGGCCTTGGTCGCGGCCAAGAGCTTCTGGCGGAAGGCGATGTCGAGCTGGGACAGGCGCTTGTTGAGGTCGCGCAGCTTGGTCTGGTCGGCGACCGAAAGCTGGGCGCCGGCGCGCACGAAACGCTTGTAATAGTCCTTCAGCAGCATGGCCTGCTCGGCGTCGAGCTTCAGCGCAGCCTGGCCGTCATAGAGCGCCTTCACCCGGGCGAACAGCTTGGGATCCAGATAGATGGCGTCGTTGCGGGCGGCGAGCTTGGGCGCCAGAGCGGCCTGGGTCTTCTGCAAGGTAGGGTTGGTGTTGGCCTGGGTCACCTGGCCGAAGGCCATCTGCGCCCGGACCAGCATCTGGCCCTGGCGCTCCATCGCGACGATCGTGTTGTCGAAGGTGGGAGCGGCGGGGTTGTCGGCGATCTGGCGCACTTCGGCCAGGCTCTGCTGAATGCCTTCCTCGATGGCCGGCTGGTAGTCGGCGTCGCTGATCTTGTCGAAGGGGGGCGCCTGATAGGGCAGGGTGCTCGGCTGGGCGAAGGGACTGGGGGTGGCCATCACCGGCGCCGCGCAGGCCAGAAGGGCGGTCGCGGTCAGGAATTTCAAGGCGCTCATCGATGGTCCCCAGGCTGAGCCTTCGAGTTAGCAAGCCGCGTCGGGACATGTCGATAGCCAGCGAGCGCCTGGCTCCGGTCAGTTTCCGTTGGACGGCCCATACCGGAAGCTCCAAAACGTGATAACCCTCATGCAGACGACGTCACGGCCCGGACGGGCCGGATCAAGGGAAGGATCGCGCCATGAACGCCCAGGCCATCACCACCACCTCAATGTTCAGCCTGGATCCGAACGATCCGCTGAACGACCTGCGCATGAGCGACAAGGCCGCGCCGCTGTACGCCCATGTGAAGCGCTTCATCGCCGAGACCGTGGAGCCCATGTACGCCGAATACACCCGACTCGGCGAAGGCTGGACCGAGCGCTGGCAGTTCGCGCCGGGCCAGCTGGACGTGCTGGAGGTCGCCAAGAACAAGGCCAAGGCCGAGGGGCTGTGGAACTTCTTCCTGCCCGACGCGGAAACGGGCGATGGGCTGTCCAATCTCGACTACGCCTATATCGCCGTGGAGCTCGGCAAGTCGCCGCTCGCCTCTGAAACCATGAACTGCAACGCGCCCGACACCGGCAATATGGAAGTGCTGGAGCGCGTCGGTACCGAGGCGCAGAAGGAGCGCTGGCTGAAGCCGCTGATGAACGGCGAGATCCGCTCCGCCTACGCCATGACCGAGCCGGACGTCGCCTCCTCCGACGCCAAGAATATCCGTACCTCCGCCGTGGCCGATGGCGACGACTGGGTGATCAACGGCGAGAAGTACTACATCTCCGGCGCGGGCGATCCGCGCTGCAAGATCATGATCGTCATGGTCCGCACCAATCCCGACGCGCCCAGCCACCAGCAGCAGTCACAGATCCTGGTGCCCATGGACACGCCCGGCGTGAAGATCATCGGGCCGATGGAAGTGTTCGGGCACGACCACGCCCCGCGCGGCCACATGCACCTGAAGTTCGACAATGTGCGCGTGCCCAAGGAGAACATCCTGCTCGGCGAGGGCCGCGGCTTCGAGATCTCCCAGCTGCGCCTCGGGCCCGGCCGCATCCACCACTGCATGCGCACCATCGGCAAGGCCGAACGCGCCCTCGACCTGATGGTCCAGCGCGGCCTGTCGCGCGAAGCCTTCGGCAAGCCCCTGATCATGCTCGGCGGCAATCTGGAAAAGGTGTCGCGCGCCCGGATCGAGATCGAAGCCATGCGCCTGATGGTGCTGAAGGCCGCCAAGGCGATGGACGTGCTCGGCAACAAACAGGCCCGCGTCTGGGTCTCCATGGTCAAGGCCATGGTGCCGGAAAAGGCCTGCCAGATCATCGACCAGGCGATCCAGATCCACGGCGCCACCGGCATCTCGCAATGGAGCCCGCTGTCGGACCTCTATACCGACGTGCGCCACCTGCGCTTCGCCGACGGCCCCGACGAGGTCCACCACATGGTCGTGGGCCGCAACGAGCTGCGCTAGGACGACTGAAGGCGGAGCGGCGCGCGCCGCTCCGTCACTGTCGCGGTCACCCCGCCGCCATCAGCGCATCTTCAAGCAGGGCGAGGGCGTGTTCGGCGAAGGTGGTCATGTTGCCGATGCGGTCGCCCGAGCCGGTCTCGAGGGTCCTGACCAGGTTAACGGGTCCCGACACCGCAAGACAGGCGTGGCCCGCCGCATCGCCATAGGGGTTGCCGGAGGGGCCGGCGGCGCCGGTCTCTGATAAGCCCCAGGTGACACCGAGGCGCGTGCGGGCGGTGTCGGCCAGCAGCACCGCATAGGGTTCGCTGGCCGAGCGGATACCCTCCACCGTCTCGCGGCCGAGGTCGAGCAGCCGGTGGCGGGCGCGACCCGTATATATCACCCCGCCGCCGATGAAGTAGGCCGAGGCGCCCGGTACGGAGAGCAGCGCGGCTGAGATCAGGCCGCCGGCGGAGGATTCCGCCACCGCCACCGTGTCGCCCCGCGACTTGAGAAGGGCGCCGACCCGCGCGGCCGTCGAGAACAGCTGGTCCATTTCCTCACTCTAAAGCATCCGCGCGCCGGCGTCA
The DNA here is from genome assembly GCA_903862425.1 of uncultured Caulobacterales bacterium. Classification (GTDB taxonomy): domain Bacteria; phylum Pseudomonadota; class Alphaproteobacteria; order Caulobacterales; family Caulobacteraceae; genus CAIOYC01. The sequence goes on from CAIOYC010000029.1 coordinate 61,547, forward strand.
GATATCGACGACGATCTTGCCGAAATGGGTGTTGGATTCCTGGTGGCGGAAGGCGCCGGCCAGGTCCTGCAGCGGGAAATGCCGGTCGAGCACGGGCTTGTAGCCCGCCACGTCGATGGCGCGGATCAGGTCGAGCTGGTGGCGGCGACTGCCGACCGTGAGGCCGATGACCTTCAGCTGCTTGCCCATGATGGCGACGGTGGAGATTGGTCCAGCATAGCCCGCCAGCACGCCGATCACGGCGATGTGGCCGCCGTTGCGCGCCGCGAAGATGGACTGGGGCATGGTGCCCGAGCCGCCGATCTCCAGCACATGGTCGACGCCCCGCCCGCCCGTGAGCTTCTGCGCCGCCGCCCCCCAGTCCGGTTCGCTGCGATAGTTGATCAGGTGGTCGGCGCCGAGCGCGCGCAATCGCTCCAGCTTGGCGTCCGAGGAGGAGGTGGCGATCACCGTACAGCCAAACGCCTTGGCGATCTGCAGGCCATAGATGGAGACCCCGCCGGTGCCCTGCACCAGCACGGTCTCGCCGCCCTTCAACGCCCCGTCGGCCACGAGGGCGCGCCATGCGGTGACGCCGGCGCAGGTGAGGGTCGCTGCCTCCGCGGCGCTCCATCCCCTGGGCGCCTGGGTGAAGGCGGTGGCGGGCGCGGTCACCAGTTCGCGAGCATAACCGTCCGCCCCGTCGCCGGGCACGCCGGCGAAGCCGCCGTCCGGTGCATCTCCGTCCAGCCAATGGGGAAAGAAGGTGGAGACGGCCAGATCGCCAACCGCGAAGCCCCGCACGCCCTCGCCGACCGCCAGCACCTCGCCCGCGCCATCGGACATGGGAATGCGCCCGTCCGGGGTAGGGATGGCGCCGGTCACCACCAGATAGTCGTGGTAGTTCAGCGAGCTGGCCCTGATCCGCACCGTGATCTCGCCGGGGCCCGGTGGGTGCGGGTCGGGCAGGTCCACGAACCGCAGCGTATCGAGGCTGGCGGGCTTGGTGGTCTGGATGGCCTTCATGATCTTACCTCTTGCAGAGCGGGCGTTGGCCTCAAGGCTGACGGCCTGCCGTTAGGGGAGGCAATCCCGTTCCGTCACGCCGCCGGTGTCGGTCGCGGTCCTTCCTTCTTCAGCACGCGAGCGAGGAGCAGGAACAACCCGATCGCCACGGCATAGACCGGGAGGAGGGCGTAGAAGGCCATCTGCAGCGAGTGGTGCGGGTTGCTCTTGTGCAGGGCGTCGCTCACCGCCCCGACGAAGGTCGGTCCCACGCCCATGCCGATCAGGTTCATCACCAGGAGCAGGAGCGCACCGGACAGGACCCGCTGCTGGGGCGCGACCTCCTCCTGCACCAGCGCCACGGACGAGGACAGGTAGAAATAGTTGAAAAAGGTCGGGCCGAGCAGGAAGAGCAGGGCCAGCGGCCAGGTCGGCGCCCAGATGAAGCCCACGAAGGGCAGGACCGCGATGGCCAGGGCCATGGCGGGAACGAGGGCGTAGGCCTGCTTGCCGCGCCGGGTGAAGCGGTCGATCACCCGCCCCGAAACGAAGATGCCCCCGCCCATGCCCACGGCGACCACCAGGGCGTACCAGAGCGCCACCTGCTGCAGCGTCATCCCCTTCTCGCGGATCAGGATCAAGGTGGTGAAGTTGCCGGCCCCGTAGGTGACGATCTGGGTCACGCCGCTGGCCAGGGCGGCCAGCACCAGGGCCGGACGCGAAAAGAACATGCGCACCGTGTCGAGGAACGGCGCCTTGGGCGGGGCGTCGGCGATCGGGTGGGCGGCGCCGTCGAGGCCGCCGCGGCGCGGCTCGCGCACGATCATCAGCACTGCCACAGCCGTGAACACCCCGACGCTGCCGAGCGCCAGGAAGGCGTGCCGCCAGCTATAGGCGGCGGCGATGGAGGCGCCGAAGGCTACGCCCAGGGCCTGTCCGATGGGTGGACCCATATTGTAAAGGCCGAACGCCGTGCCCCGGCGGCCCGGCGGAAAATAGTCGGAGATGATGGCGTAGGAGGGCGGCACGCCTCCCGCCTCGCCTACGCCCACCGCCATGCGCGACGCCACCAGCTGGGGATAGCTGCCCGCCAGCCCGCAGGCCATGGTCGCCGCGCTCCACAGAGCGCAGGCGAGCGACACCACGCCGACCCGGTTGGTCCGGTCCGCCAGCCAGCCGACGGGGATGGAGATGAAGCAGTAGAACAGCGCGAAATACAGCCCGCCGATCATGCCGAGCTGCCCGTCGGTGACGTGCAGGCTGTCCTGGATCGGCTTGGCCAGGATCGACAGCAACTGCCGGTCCAGAAAGTTCAGCACATAGACGAAGCACAGCACGCCGAGCGCCAGCCATGCGCCGATGCCCGGGCGGCGCGCGAGCGCCGGAGCGCGAGGCTCCCCTGCGATGTCGTTGTCCAAGCGCCGCTCCCTCGTTCGCCATCGATCGAAGCGCCGATGGTCGCGGCGAACCTTGGCCCCGGCTTGGCGACCGCGTCAACATTCACTGTCGCGCGCGTCAATATCTTTAGCGGTGTGAGAGGTGGTGCGCTTTGGTCGTAGCCAAAACGAAAATCGATAGGTCAAGCCCGGTCGAGGTCAGGCCGCGATCGAGGTGGCCGAGAGGTCTCGAAGATCGACCGAGACGGTCATGTCGATGAAATCGTTGGCGTCGCCGTCCCAGAAACCGGACAGGGGGGTGGCCTGTTGCGGATCGCGCGCCACCGCCACGCGAACCAGGTCGCGGTTGCCGATAATGCCGTTGGTGGGGTCGTACTCAACCCAGCCGCAACTCGGCAGATAGACCTGCGCCCAGGCGTGGGTATGGCCGCCGCCGAGTCGCGCTTTCGGACCGTCTTGCGCCGGGCTGTAGACATAGCCGGACACGAAGCGGGCGGCGAGGCCGAGACCGCGCGCCGCTTCCATCAGCAGCACGGCATAGTCGCGGCAGGTGCCCGTACCCAGCGCCAGGGTCTCCGCCGGTGTCTGGATGCGGCCGTCGAAGCGTTTGGCGTACTTGAACTCCTGGTGGATGGCGCCGGTCATCTCGGCGAGCAGGGCGGCGATAGAGGTCGCGCCGTTCCAGCGCAGGAAGCGGCGGCTGAACGCCTCCACCCGGCGCTCGGGATCGGCATAGTGCCGCTCGATGGAGCGCAAGAGGTCGGGCATATCCTCGGCCGCGTAGGCGAAGGGAAAGGTGGCGTCGGAGAGAGAGATCTTCTCCTCGCCATCCATCTGGGGGGCGGCGGGTCGATGCTCCAGCACCACGCGGCTGTCGAAGCGAAGCTCCTCGGCGGGCTGGTCGAAATCGACGATGCCGACGCTGTTGCCGAACACGTCCTGCACATAGCGCAGGCGGCTCGGACCGGGCTCGATGACCAGATCGTGCGAGATCACATGCTGGTCATGGCTCTCGCGCGGCCGCACCATCACCCGGTGCTCGCCGAAGCGCACCGGCTTGCGGTAGCGGTAGGCCGTCAGATGGCGGATTTCCAACATTGTCATGACAGTAGAGTTAAGCGGACAGATGACCGATTCGTTGATGCGACTTCTTGGACCATCCGAGCCCGGACCGGTGATTGCCCACGCATTGGGCAGGCGGGGGCCCTTCCTGTTCGTTTGCGATCATGCGGGCGCGCAAGTACCCACCGCGCTAGGCGACCTCGGGGCGCCGCCCGAGGCGTTTAGCCGCCATATCGCCATCGATATCGGCGCGGCCGGGCTGGCGCGCGGGCTGGCGGACCGGCTGGACGGGCCCCTGATCCAGCAGCGCTACAGCCGGCTGGTGATCGACTGCAACCGCGCGCCCGACGCCCATGACGCCATCGTCGCCCATGCTGACGGGATGGACATATCCGGCAATGTCGGCCTGTCGGACGCGGCGGTGGCGGCGCGGGTGCACGCGATCCACACGCCCTATCACGCGGCCATCGAGGCGGCGGTGGATGCGCGTGCGGCGGTGGGCGAGACCTTCGCGCTGGTGTTCGTGCATAGCTTCACGCCGCGCTTCCGGGGCCATGAGCGGCCCTGGCGGGTGGGGGTGCTGCACCACGGCGCCTCGCCGCTTTCGTCGGCCGTGCTGGCGGCGCTGGGCGACAGCGACCTTGGACCCATCGGCGACAACGAACCCTACCAGTTCGACAGTACCGACTACACCGCTCCTCGGCACGCCATCGCGCGGGGCATCGACTATGTGGAGCTGGAAATCCGCCAGGACCTGATCGCCGATCCCGCCGGACAGGAGGCCATGGCCGAAGCTTTGGCGCGGGTGCTGCGTTCGGCCTGGGCGCGTCTGGGCGGTTGACGCTCCGTCAGACTCGACCTTGGCCTTGAACTGGCTTTTAACCAGCGTCGGCGCGGCCATGCGCCCGATAGAAGAGCGAGGAAACGCTGTGTTCTCCCACATCATGATCGGCACCAACGACCTGGACCGCGCCAAGTCCTTTTATGACACCCTGCTGGCCACGCTCGACGTGCCGCCAGCCCGCGTCGACGGCCATCGCATTTTCTACATGACCAAGACCGGGGTCTTCTCCGTCTCCAAGCCGATCAACGGCGAGCCGGCCAGCGCTCCGAACGGCGGCACCATCGGCTTCGCCGCCAGCTCGCCCGACCAGGCGGACGCGTGGCACGCAGCGGGCCTCGCCGCCGGCGGAACCACCTGCGAAGACCCGCCCGGCGTGCGCGAAGGCGCCCAGGGCAAGCTCTACCTCGCCTATCTGCGCGACCCGGACGGCAACAAGCTCTGCGCCCTGCACCGGATGTGATGTGAAATTCGGCCTCATCCTGAGCTGGTCGAAGGGCGAGGCCGCTTCACGAGCCGTGCGTTCGCCTCATCCTTCGACAAGCTCGGGATGAGGCGAATAGTTCGCTTTGCGCCAGCAAGGTGCTGGACGAGGCCTGTTCAGTCGCGCCGCACCAGCCGCATGAACTCCATACGGGTGCGCATGTCGTCGCGCACGGCGCCGAGGAGCGAACTCGTCACCAGGGTCGAACCGGGGGTGTTGACGCCGCGCAGGGTCATGCAGGCGTGCTCGGCCTCGATCACCACGCCGACGCCGTGCGGGTTCAGCACCTCCTGGATGGCGCCGGCGATCTCGGCGGTGAGCTTTTCCTGGATCTGCAGGCGGCGCGCGAAGCCGTTCACCACCCGCGACAGCTTGGAGATGCCCACCACCCGGTCGCGCGGCAGATAGGCCACGTGCGCCCGGCCCGTGACCGGCAGCATGTGGTGCTCGCAGCACGAGACCACGCGGATATCCTTCAGCACGACCAGCTGGTCATAGCCGCCCACCTCCTCGAAGGTGCGCTCCAGGTAGGAACGCGGATCGGTGTCGTAACCGGCGAACAGTTCTCGGTACGAGCGCGCCACCCGCGCCGGCGTGTCGAGCAGGCCCTCCCGGTCCGGATCGTCGCCTGCCCAACGCAAGAGGGTGCGTACCGCCGCTTCCGCCTCCGCCTGGCTCGGACGCCCATCGGCTTGAGAATCCTTCGGGGGCAAGGCGCCCTCGTCGTCGATGTGCGGCGTTCGGCTCATCACGCGGCCCTCCCTCGGCCATGGCGCTGATAGCTGTGCTGTGAGGCCTTTAGGGTCAAGGGCCACGCGCATCTTACCGGCTTGTTAACCATGTTTGGCGAGGGTCCGGGGTGGCCCAAAGGTGGGGCCGCGCTTACCTGACGGAGCATCCCATGAACGGCGCCGAGGTTCTCGACATCGGTCGCGACGCCATCTGGCTCGCCATCCAGCTGTCCGCCCCTGTGCTGATCGTCGGTCTGGTGGTGGGCGTGGGCATCGGCCTGTTGCAGGCCCTGACCCAGGTTCAGGAAGCGACCCTGGTCTATGCACCCAAGATCATCGCCATCTTCGTAGCTCTGCTCGTCACCCTGCCGCTCATGGGCGCGCTGATGGGCGGTTTCATGCGCCAGATCGCCGCCCGCATCGCGGGGATGTAGCGACGTGTCTGCGCGCCGCAAAAGCGTGAGCGGTTTTGCGACAATCGCGCGGATCGACTGATGGCCGTCCAGACCCTCATGGAGCACTACGCCCTGCCGGCCCAGGTCTATGGGGCGGGGCTGGTGTTCGCGCGGGTGGGCGCCTTTACCGTGGTGATGCCGGGGGTGGGGGAGAGCACGGTGCCGCCGCGCATCCGCCTCGCCTTCGCTCTGCTTCTGGCCATGGTGGTCTATCCGGTGGTGGGGAGCACCCTGCAGCCCGTCCCGTCGACCGTGGATGGCCTTGCGGCGCAGGTGGTGATCGAGATTCTGATCGGACTGGCGGTGGGAGCGATCCTGCGCCTGTTCATGGCCACATTGGCGGTGGCGGGCGAGGTGGTCTCGCTGCAGACCACGCTGAGCTTCGCGCAGACCACCAACCCGCTGCAGGCCCAGCCGACGGTGACCGTGGGCGCCTTTTTGAACCTGCTCGGCGTGACCCTGATCTTCGCCACCAACCTGCACCACCTGTTCCTGGGCGCTGTGGTGCATTCCTACACCCTGTTTCAGGCCGGCAAGGGGGCGCCGGTCAGCGACTTCGGACACCTCGCCGTGCAGATGACGGGCGAGAGTTTCTCCCTCGGCATCCAGCTTGCCGCGCCGGTGATCGTCTTCTCGCTGATCTTCAATGTTGCGGCCGGGTTCGTGGGTCGGGCCATGCCGCAGTTCCAGGTCTTCTTCGTCGCCACGCCGCTCACCGTGCTGCTCGGCCTCTCCGTCTTCGCCCTCAGCCTCGGGGTGTTCGGCCTCGTCTGGATCGACCGCTACCGCGCCTTTGCGGAGCGCTTGAACTAGATGGCGGACGAGACGGACCAGGAGTCGCGTACAGAAGAGGCGTCACAGCGGCGCCTTCAGGAAGCGCGCAGCAAGGGCGACGTGGCCAAGTCCATGGAGGCGCCCGCCTTCCTGGCCCTGGCCGCCACCGCCGCGGTGATCGTCGGCATGGGCGGCAGCCTGGCCCGCGACATGGCCGGCCGCCTGCAGATATTCATCGAACAGCCCGACGCCTTCGACATGACCGGCCCCGGAGCACAGAAGGTCATGAGTCTGGCCATGCAGGCGGCCGCGCCCGCCGGCATCGTCATGATCGCCGCCCTGGTCGCTGCAGTAGCGGGCAACCTGGTGCAGACCGGGCTGATCTGGGCGCCGGGCAAGCTCGCTCCCGACGCCTCCAAGATCAATCCCATGGCCGGGTTCGCCCGCACCTTCGGGCCGGACGGCCTGGTCAACTTCGGCAAGTCGGTGGCCAAGCTCGTCGCGGTCGGGGTGGCCGCCTGGATGGTGGTGCAGCCGCGCGCGGCCACCCTGGCGGTGCTCGGCCGGATGGACGTGGCCGCCCTCCTGCCCCTCGCCATGGACTGGCTGAAGGCCCTGGCCATCGGCGTCCTCGTGGTGTTCGGGACCATCGCCCTGTTCGACTTCATCTGGCAGCGCCAGCGCTTCATGCAGAAGATGCGCATGAGCAAGGAGGAGCAGAAGCAGGAGACCAAGGAGACCGAGGGCGACCCGCACATCAAGGCCAAGCTGAAGCAGAAGCGCATCGCCGCCTCCAAGCGCCGGATGATCCAGAACGTGCCCAAGGCCACCATGGTGGTGATGAACCCGACCCACTACGCGGTGGCGCTGCGCTATGTGCAGGGCGAGACGGCCGCCCCCCTGTGCGTGGCCAAGGGGGTCGACGCCCTGGCCCTGCGCATCAAGGCGGTGGCCATCGAGCACGACATCGCCGTGATCGAGGATCCGCCCCTGGCCCGCGCCCTCTATGCCGCCATCGACGTGGACCAGACCATCCCGGTGGAGCACTACCAGGCGGTGGCCAAGATCGTCGGCGTGATCATGGGCGCCAGCCAGAACCGCCGCCGCGCCCCGACCCCCCGCCCTGCGAGGCTCTAGGGCGGCGAAGCGTCCTCGTCCTCGTCCTCGTCCCCGTCCCTGTCCCCGTCCTCGTCCTCCGACGGCTCCTCCCCCCTTTTGATCGCCGCCAGGGCGCGGGCGGTTTTTCGCGCCTGGTCGTAGCGGGTGTCGAACTCTTCGGGCGTCGCGGCCATGAGCTCCAGCATGAAGATCTCCACGGCCAGGGTCAGCATGAGCTCGAACTGCTGCCGGTCGTGGCCGCCGATGTCGTAGTCCCTCGGCAGGTGGAAATAGGGGTGCTGCTGACGTTCCAGCTCGCGCGGATCCTCGACGGCCGCCGCCATGGCCGGCGCCAGACGCTGCAGGGTCTCGGCCAGCCGGCCCAGCCGCTCGGCGTCGGCATAGCGGCCGGCGCGCAGCGCCCCGGCCATCGCCGCCAGGGCCAGGGCCTGCACCGCATCCGGATCGCCATCGAACGGATCGAGCGCCGCCGCCTCCGGCCCCTGCGGATGGGGATCGGCGAAACCGCCCACCGACAGGCGCCCCGCCGCCCCGCCAGTCGCCTCGCCCGCCATCCCGCCCGCCGCGCCCATCTGCGAGACCGAGACCGGGGCGGGCGGACCGTCGACCCGGAAGTGGTCCACCGCCTCCGCATGGCCCTTGCGCGTCCAGCCCTCGTCCCCCGCCTTGCGCCGGATGTTGGAGACCGAAACGCCATAGCGCTCGGACAGGGCGCGCGCGGTCTCGCCGCGCAGATAGTGGGTGCGCACCAGGTCCCAGGTCTCGGCGGAGCGGATGCGATAGGGCTTGCGCGGCTCGATGGAGCGGGGCGGCGCGGCGAGGTTTGGATCGGTCTGGGTCATGGCGAAAGCCTAACCCCGCCCCGGTCTCCCGAGGAAAGATAGACCTTCGGCGCCTTCTCGCGCGCCCTTATGGCGGCCTCTGCACCTTATGGTGCAAAGGATTTCCTGTCGGCGGATGTGTTGCTTGTGGCGCCGGATCAAACGACCGCTATCCACCTATCTCGCCCCAGCCCCGCGCCCCCTAAACCCCTCTCCCCTCGCGGGAGCGGCAGGGGCCCGGCCGGAGCGCAGCGAAGGCTGGGAGGGTGAGGGGGCCGCTCGTACCACGCCAAAAAGCATGGCGATAATCCCGCCATGGTCGACCAACCCGTCCTCCTGCGCCGCGCCGTCCCTTGGCTCCAGGGGCCATGCGCCGCGAACCCACCGAGGCGGAGCGCACCCTGTGGTGGCGTCTGCGCAGCCGACAGCTCGACGGGCTGAAGTTCCGCCGCCAGGTCCCCATCGGCCTCACCATCGCCGACGTCCTCTGCTTCGAGCCGCGCCTGGCGGTGGAGTGCGACGGCGCCCAGCACAGCGGCCACGCCTACGACGCCGAGCGCGACGCCGGGTTCGCGGCCCAAGGCTACCGCGTCTTACGCTTCGCCAACCAGACCGTCCTGCAGGAAACCGAAAGCGTCCCGGGCGCCCTCCTGGCAGCTTCCGACGAGGAATCGACGTCAAAAGGACGTTTCAAGCAGTTAGGTCAATTTAAACTTTAAAGTCGACAAGTCTATACTTCGCGCCTTTGCCCATTGATCCAGGAACTCGCTCTATAATATTAGCAAGCATCATGCCTTGGAAAGTTTTTCTCATGATAGAATCTGAACGCTCAAAGCATATTTCGCGTGCTTTCGAATTATTTATAGTGCCTTGCTCTTTCAGATAATCCCTTATCCGCTCTTCTTTGGATGCGAGTGGCTCATGTCTCAATGTAACTTGGACGCTTTGATCTCTTTCTTGTATAATAGGCTCTTGAAGATTTAAACTTCTCATAGATGAGAAGGCGGTGCGGAGCCCCTCTCCTACATCTTTATTTGGAGGATTCGGAAACTTATTTAAAATTCTAACAAGTCTTTTGTTTCTTGCAAACCTATGGCGTCGTATATTATCGGGCGTTATATGAGCGGCGAGCCTTCCAGGGCTTTGCACCTCAACGCGATTGTCAAATATTCTTATATGTACATAGTCGTGGATGCTGTAATCTCTATGAACTACAGCATTACATATAATCTCATGTATAGCTTCTGGCGGGTATTTTATGCTTTCTAGTCCATCGAGTCCTAGTATTGTTATAGAGTCTATAATCCTCTTGGTCTGGCGAACTGATTCGTAGACTAGATGGTGAGCAGGTCCCTCAATTGTCATAGGGTCTTCTGCTAATTCGGCTCGTTCACCTACAGCTTCTACTGTCTTGTAGCGATACACCTTAATAGCAGATTGAGTAACAGTGGACTGTGGCAAATCGTCGAACAATAAGACGCCTGCAACCGTCGCGTATTCATCTCTGGAAAGTTTTTCGCGATCCAAAAATTCTATACCGGTAGTTGCGGGAATCATATGATCGCGAAATCTTGCAAATTCTTTTGATTTATCGATAAAGTTCTTTTTCTCTTCTGTTATTACGTCTTCATAAGACGCCTGTCCCTTTCGCCAAGACAGTTCTTGTATTTGGGTGCCCTTTAACTCAATATTTTGGGCATTAAGCCGCATAAAAACTTTTCTTGCGGGTGTCTCAATAATAGAGGCTGATTTTCCAACGTTTATATCGACTAAAAAACCGTCTCTGTTTTCGACGCGAAGGAAATTTATATCAAGGGCTTCAGGCGCATTGTGAAACATCTTAGATATTTCGCTTACGTGACCATTTGCATCCTCTTGCGTTGGGTACGCTGCGAAATCGCCTCTAACTGAGTTCTTATCGGCTGCGCCGACAATCAGGCGTCCGCCTTCCGCGTTTCCAAAAGCACTTAGGCTTTTCGAAATGGGTTCGAAATTATCGGCGGACTTCAACTCAAAGAAATGACTCTCTTGTGCGTCACGAAGGGCTTGGTATTGCGCCTCGGTAATCGAAAGTATCGCAAATGCCATTGTCACAACTTGCGGGAGAGCTTTGTCTTAGTCAATCCGCATCCATCTTCAACGCCGCGATAAACGCCTCCTGCGGTATCTCCACCTTCCCGAACTGGCGCATGCGTTTCTTGCCTTCCTTCTGCTTTTCCAGAAGCTTCTTCTTCCGCGTCGCGTCGCCGCCGTAGCATTTGGCGGTGACGTCCTTGCGCAGGGCGCGGACGGTTTCGCGGGCGACGATGCGGCCGCCGATGGCGGCCTGGACCGGGATCTGGAACATGTGGGGCGGGATCAGTTCCTTCATCTTTTCCACGATGCCGCGTCCGCGCGCCTCGGCCCGGTCGCGGTGGACCAGCATGGAGAGGGCGTCCACCGGCTCGGCATTGACCAGCACGCTCATCTTGACGAGGTCGCCGACGCGGTACGCTTCCAGGGCATAGTCGAAGGAGGCGTAGCCCTTGGAGACGGATTTCAGCCGGTCGTAGAAGTCGAACACCACCTCATTGAGGGGCAGGTCGTAGACCACCATGGCGCGGTTGCCCACGTATGAGAGTTCGCGCTGCTGGCCGCGGCGGTCCTGGCACAGCTTGATGACGGCGCCGAGATAGTCGTCCGGCGTGAAGATGGTGGCCTTGATCCAGGGCTCCGAAATGCTCTCGATCTTCATCGGATCGGGCATGTCGGCCGGATTGTGCAATTCGATGACGTCGCCGCCGTGGGCGAGCTTGATCTTGTAGACCACCGAGGGGGCGGTGGCGATCAGGTCGAGGTTGAACTCGCGGCTGAGGCGTTCCTGAATGATTTCAAGGTGGAGCAGGCCCAGAAACCCGCAGCGGAAGCCGAAGCCGAGGGCGGCGCTGGTCTCCATCTCGTAGGTGAAGGAGGCGTCGTTGAGGCGCAGGCGCGAGACGGCGGCTCTGAGGTCCTCGAACTGGGCCGCGTCCACCGGGAAGAGGCCGCAGAACACCACCGGCTGCACCTCGCGAAAGCCGGGCAGGGCGGCGGCGGTGGGCTTGCGTTCGTCGGTGATGGTGTCGCCCACGGCGGCGTCGGACACGTCCTTGATCTGGGCGGTGAAGAAGCCGATCTCGCCGGGGCCGAGGCTGGCCACGTCGACCGCCTTGGGGCGGAAGACGCCGAGCTTGTCGATGCCGTAGACGGCGCCGGCGTTCATCAGCTTCACGCGCTGGCCGGGGCGCATGTGGCCGTCGATGATGCGCACCAGGACGATGACGCCCAGGTAGGCGTCGTACCAGGCGTCGACCAGCAGCGCCTTCAGGGGCGCGTCGGCGTCGCCCTTGGGCGGGGGCAGGCGGGTGACGATGGCTTCCAGCACCTCGTGGATGCCAAGGCCGGTCTTGGCGGAGGTGAGGATGGCGTCGGAGGCGTCGAGGCCGATCACGTCCTCGATCTGCGCCTTCACCCGGTCCACGTCGGCGGCCGGCAGGTCCACCTTGTTGAGGACGGGGACGATCTCGTGATTGTGCTCGATGGCCTGATAGACATTGGCCAGCGTCTGGGCCTCCACCCCCTGGCTGGCGTCCACCACCAGCAGGGAGCCCTCGCAGGCGGAGAGGGAGCGGGAGACCTCGTAGGCGAAGTCCACGTGTCCGGGCGTGTCGATCAGGTTGAGGATATAGGTGTGGCCGTCGTCGGCGGGGTATTCCAGGCGCACGGTCTGGGCCTTGATGGTGATGCCGCGCTCGCGCTCGATGTCCATATTGTCCAGCACCTGCTCCTTCATCTCCCGCGCGGTGAGGGCGCCGGTGGTCTGGATCATGCGGTCGCTGAGCGTGGACTTGCCGTGGTCAATGTGGGCGATGACGGCAAAATTGCGAATACGGTCGAGAGGGGTCGAGGTGGCCATGGCGCGCGTCTAGCACATTATATCCCGGGTGGGAGCGCCGGGGATAAGTTGTCGCTTCTGCAACAGGTTCATCCTGCGTTAAGCATGGTTGGCCAATGGCTTGGCGGGGGCCGAGGTTGGAGTTTTCCCGTGGATCGTCGTCGTCTTATCCTCGCTTCGAGCGCCCTGATTCCGGGGCTCGTCTTATCTAGCGCCGCTCTAGCCCAGACCCAGCTGCCGCCCGCCCGATCCCCCTCGCAGGACGGCCCGCCGCCGCCGAGCGAGGAATATCCGCAGGACCGCGCGGGACCCGCCCCGCGCCAAGCGCCGCAGCGCTACAGTGATCCGGGCGCTCCGCCGCCGCCACGGACCGCTGAACCCAGCTACGCCGCCGCGCCCAAGGCCGAGACCTATTCGCGCGAGGAACTGGTCAATTCGGTCTCCGACTTCCTGGGCGTCACGGCCGAGGCGGCGGGGAGCGCCATCGAGCATGTCTTCCGCGATAACGGTCGCCCCACCGGATATATCGCCGGGGAAGAGGGCTCGGGCGCCTTCATCGGCGGCGTGCGCTACGGCAAGGGTCTGCTCTACATGAAGGGCCGGGCGCCCGTGACCGTCTATTGGCAGGGGCCGTCGATCGGGTTCGACTGGGGTGGCAACGCCTCGCGCAACTTCACCTTGTGCTATAATCTGCAGTATCCCGATGCCGTCTATCGCCGCTTCCCGGGTGTGGAAGGCTCCGCTTATCTGATCGGCGGTCTCGGCGTGAATTATCAGCGGGCAGAGGACATCGTGCTCGCCCCCATCCGGGCCGGCGTGGGTCTGCGGCTCGGCGCCAATATCGGCTACCTGTCCTACAGCCGTCAGCGCCACTGGATTCCGCTCTAGCGCAGTCGGCGGTGGGGCTGCTGCCCCAGACTGCTCAAGGCTAAGGCCGCTCCTCAACCCAGCGACACGCGATTCGACCGGCCCGACCGCATCCTGAAGCCGGTCTACCGGGGGGAGGGCGCCCACCATGGCGACACCATCTATTTCAGCGTCGCCGACAATGACGGACTGATCCCTGGCCGACTGGAGCCACTTTAACCGGCGCCGAGCGGGTGGCTTCACACAAAGTAACGGCCGGAGACGCATCGCGCCTCCGGCCGCCAGATTTTCGAGCCTTTTAGGTTACTAGAACTTGTACTGGAACTCGAAGCCGCCGAGGCCCGGAGGGGTCAGCGCGTACTGTTTGATGAACCCGCCGCCGGCCTGGGAGACCGCGCCGGCGCCGTTGATGTAGCCGGTGGAGTCGAAGATGTTCTTGCCGTAGGCGATGATCGTCCAGTGACCGCCGTTGGGCTTGTATTCGAGCCGCAGGTCCACCTGATCCCACGAAGGGGCCACATATTGCGGGCCGGCGAAGATCGAGCCGGACTGCTTGTCGCGCCAGATGTAGCTGGCCGAGGCGGAGAGGGTGCCGGTGGGCAGGTCGAAGGTGTAGTTGGCGTTGAACGCCACCTTGTTCTTCGGCGCGTTGGGCAGAGAGTCGCCCTTCAGATTCTGCCCGCCGGTCGCGCAACCTACGCCCGGCTTGGCGCCGATCAGGGTGGCGGTGGGGTCGTTGGAGTCCACCACGCAGCCGGACTTGACGATGGCGGTGTCGTTATAGCCGTAATCGAGCATCAGTTGCAGCGAATGGATCGGGGACCAGACGATCTCGGCTTCCACGCCGCTGCTGCGCGATTCGGGGACGTTGTAGAACGAGGTCGCGACCACACCAGCCGAGTTGGCCACGCCGATCGGCACCTGAGCGTCAAAATACTGGTCGTAGAACGCGTCGAGGCTGACCTGCAGGTTGCGGTTGAAGCTCTTCTTGATACCGATCTGGTAGTCGTTGGAGTGTTCCGGATCGGTCTCTGGGTTCGTGGCCAGGAGACTGCCGGCGTTGAAACCGCCCGACTTATAGCCGCGGCTGTACTTCACATAGAAGTTGGTGTCGCGGTCGGGCTGGTACTGCACGCCGGCGGTGCCGGTCACCGCGTCCCAGTCGCCGCTGAGCTTGCGCTCATAGAGGCCGTTGGTGGAGTTGTAGAAGGCGGCGGTAGCCCCCTTCTGCGCCCCCGGTACGGTGCCGAGGTAGGGGGAGATGATGGTGATGGCGAGCGGGATCGGAATGCCCTGGACCGGCAGGTAGGTGTATTCCTGGGCCCCGTCGATACCCCACTTGGAGTCGTAGGTGTAACGCACGCCGCCGGTCAGCTTCCACTGCGGGGTGATGTTCCAGTCCACTTGACCGAAGCCGGCGAAGGTCTCCGCGCCCATGTGCGCCTGGCCGTTGGTGTAGGCGCGCATCGGGTTGGCCGCCGCGGCTATCGGCGCGGCGCAAGCGCCGGTGATGATGCAGGGCTGGACAGGGTTGGCCAGCTCAGCCTGACCGGGAGCGTAGACGAGTTCGGGCTGCTTGTAGCCCTCGTTGAAGTTGTAGGCGCCGACCACCCACTGAACTGGGCCATTGGTGTTGGAGAGGAAGTTGATCTCGTTCTGGGTGAACCAGTGATACTCGGCGTAGAACAGCTCTGTATCCGGGGAGATCGTGAAACCCGCCGGGTTCTTGTAGGAGATCACGCCGGTGGCGAGTTGCTGGCCTTCGCCCCACTCTTCCTGCTCGATGTAGGAATAGCGAGTGGCGGATCCGACATACTTCACGTCAAAGCCGTTGAAGTGGCCGGTCAGGTGGGCCGCAATGCCCATATAGCGCTGCACGTCCTGGGTCTGCGGATGCAGCGAGTAGTAGTTTCGGATGTCGGTGTTGCCAGCATTGACGCCGGTGGGGTTCACCGTCTGCAGGGCGGTCACGCCCGGTTGCAGGAAGCCGCCGAGCGAGGGCGCCAGCGAGTCGCTGGTCTCGACAGGCGACTGCAGACCAAGCGCATTGGTGCGTAGATTGACGGGATAGAGTCCCGAGGCGGTGGGTGTGTTGCCGTCCGGTCCGACGACGACGGAGTTGGAGATACGCCCGCCGGCGTTGCCGCCGTTGTTCTGCCAGGAGCCGGCGAAGCCCTTGACCCACCAATCGAAGTGGCTGCCCCAGTCGCCGCGCAACTGCAGTTCGCCGTACCATTCGTTCCGCTTGTTGCCTTCGTCCGGAATGCCGTTGAGGTTGTTGAAATAACCGCCGGTCTGGCCGATCCAAGAGGCTGACGCTCGCGCCTGGATGTGGTCGGTCAGTGGGCCGGAAACCGCGCCCTCAAGTACGTGATAGCCATAGGTGTCGATCGTGGACCGTACTTCGGCATAGAACTCGTTGGTGGGCTGGCGCGAGATGATGTTCAGTGCGCCGCCGATGGAGTTACGGCCGTAAAGGGTGCCCTGCGGTCCGCGCAGTACCTCGATCCGGTCCACGAACAGGGAATCTTCACCCGCCTTGGTGGTGAAGGTGGTGAAGGCGCCGTCTTCGTAGACCCCGACGCTGGAGTCGGCGGAGAGCTGGTTGGTGTAGCGGCCGATGCCGCGCAGGGTCACCCGGTCATTGCCGGTGTTGTAGGACAGACCCGGGGTGAAGTTGGTCATGTCCTGGACGCTGTCGATGCCGATCTTGTCGCGCTGGGCCGAGGTAAAGGCCGAGATGGCGACCGGCACGCTGATCAGCGATTGTTCGCGCTTTTGCGCGGTAACGACGATCTCGCCGGTTCCCCGGTCCTGAGCCGCCGGAGCGGCAGGAGCCGGAGTGGTAGCTTGCGCGAAAGCGGATCCCGCAGCGCACAAGGTGAAAGCAGAAACGGTGGCGAACAGCAGCCGCCCACGGCGTGTAGTCATTGAAACCCTCCCTTTGCCCAGGCCGCATCTGCGTGTGCGGCTCCAGTGGTTCGCCCTAAGAAGCGCTGTGATATCCCACGCGTCAAGCATTCGATGCGAGAAGGAAGTAATCAGCGGCGTATGTTTCGCACAGGCCACACCTCGAAGGCTCTCCCAATGCTTATCTTTACGTCGCTAAGATCCGGGGAGCGGGAGTAATATTCATATACATTGTCGAATTATGAAGTAACGATGAAGCGGATAGCTCGGGCAATTTAGGCAAAAATGAACTGACACGAGCGTCGAAAAGGAACGAAGGTGTTCCGATAGTGGCGGATAATTGGCGCAGTAGCCAAATGTCACTGAGCCGCGACATTCTTCATTGAGTTTTGCGGCTCCCATTCACAACGAAGAGATTGAAATATGGCAGCCTGACCCTGTTCAATTTGCGCCTGGGTGGCGGACAGATCCGTGTCGGTTGAAGCCGGGGTACGTTCCGTGTGCAGGCGGCAAAGGCTCCGGTACGGCCGGCAGCCGGTAAGCGGCGCCGTCCGAGAACGTCGAGACGACCCGATTCGTGGCTCCGACTAGACCGGCTCCGCGCCGCCGAGGGCCTTGTAGATGGCGACCACGTCGGTATTGGCGTTGGTCTGGGCCTGGGTGAGGGCATCCTCGGCCTGAAGGCGGGTGCGGTCGGCGTCGAGCACACGCAGGAAGTCGATGTCGCCTTCCCTGTAGCGAGCGCGAGCCAGATCGGATGCGCGGCGGGCGGCGCCGACCTGCTCGGCCAGGCTGGCGACCTCCGATTGACGCTGCTTGTAGGCCGTGAGGGCGTCCTGGAGGTCCTCGATGGCGCGCAGGGCGGTGGCCTCATAGAGGGCCAGGCTCTCGTCGCCGCGCGCCTTCTGCGCCCGCAGCCGCGCCTTGGCGCCGCCGAGGTCGAGCGCCGGCCAGGTCACGGTCGGGCTGACCGCCCAGGCGCGCGAGCCGGACGAGAACAGGTGCGAGACGTCGCCCGACAGGAAGCCGACAAAACCGGTGACGCTGACCCGTGGGAACAGGTCGGCTGTCGCTACGCCCGTGCGCGCCGTCTCGGCCGCCAGCCGTCGCTCGGCTGCCCGCACGTCCGGACGGCGGCGCAGCAGATCGGAGGCGTCGCCGATGGCCAACTCTGTCGGATGCGGCGGTTGGGCCACAGGGGTCGCCAGCTCGGCGTCAAGGGCGCCGGGGCGCTGCCCGGTGAGCACGGCCAGACGCTGGGCCGCCCGCTTCTCTACCGTGATCAGGGGCGGGATCAACGCGTTGGTGGCGGCGAGTCGCGCCTTGGCGCTCTCCACGTCAACAGGGTCGCCATAGCCAATGCTGCGCTGGACGCTGGTGAGACGCAGGGTCTCGCGAGCGGAGTCGGCATTGGCCTCGGCCACCTTGCGTCGGGCCTGGGCGCCGCGCAGTTCGAGGTAGTTGCGGGCCACCTCGGCGGCAACGCTGATCTGGACGTTGGCCAAGTCCTCGCGCGAGGCGTTGGCGTCGGCCTTGGCGGCCTCCACTCCATGTCGCACACGGCCGAACAGGTCGATTTCCCACGAGGCGTCGAAGCCGATATCCGCCTGCTCGATGGTCGTCGCCGTGGTGGTGAAGCCCGGGACCTGTTCGCGCGAGCGCTGATAGGTTGCGTCAGAGGTGACGCGGGGCAGCCGGTCGAGCTTTCTGTCATCGAATAGGGCGCGGGCCTGATCGACGCGGGCCACGGCCTGGCGCAGGTCGAGGTTGGCGACCAGGGCGCGCTCAACCAGGGAGTCGAGCTCTGGATCGCCGAAGGCGCGCCACCAGGTGGGCTCCGCGGGTTGGGTGGAGACGATGGTGCTGTCCGCGTCGACCACCGCCACCGGCGCCTCGATCGGAGCGTGATAGGTTGGGCCGACGGCGCAGGCCGCAAGCGTCAGGGTCGAGGCGGCTGCAACGAGCAGAGCGCGCCAGGCGGTTTTGGTGGGCTTCATGGTGTGCCTCATTCCGCAGGAGTGATGGCCGCGTGCGGCAGTTCGGGTCCGAGTTCCGGCGGGGCGGCGAAACGACCGGCCTTGATCTTGCCGCCGGTGAGCCGGCGGATGGTCCAGTAGAAGACGGGGGTGAGGGCGAGGCCGAACAGGGTCACGCCCAGCATGCCGCCGAACACCGCCACGCCCATCGCCCGGCGCATTTCCGCTCCGGCCCCAGTGGCGATGGCCAGTGGGAAGACACCCATGATGAAGGCGAACGAGGTCATCAGGATCGGCCGCAGCCGCAGCCGGCATGCCTCCAGCACAGCGTGGAGCAGGTCGTCTCCGGCCGCCTCGCGCTCTCTGGCGAACTCCACGATCAGGATGGCGTTCTTGCAGGCCAGTCCCACCAGCACGATCAGGCCGATCTGGGTGAAGACGTTGTTGTCGCCGTGGGTCAGCCACACCCCGGTGAGGGCGCAGAGCAGGCACATGGGCACGATCAGGATGACGACGAGCGGCAGGCTCCAGCTCTCGTACTGCGCCACCAAGACCAGGAAGGCGAGGAGGACGCAGATCGGGAAGATATAGACCGCCGTGTTGCCGGCCAGGATCTGCTGGTAGGTCAGTTCGGTCCACTCATAGCCCATGCCCTGCGGCAGGACCTTGGCCGCGATCTCTTCGATGGCCGCCTGAGCCTGGCCGGACGAATAGCCGGGGGCGGGGCCGCCATTGATCTCGGCGGTCAGGTAGCCGTTGTAGTGGGCCGTGCGCTCCGGCCCCGTGGTCTCGTGGGTGGTGACGAAGGCGCCGAGCGGGATCATCTGGCCGGAGGCGTTGCGCGTCTGCAGGTGGCCGATGTCCTCGGGCTGCAGGCGGAAGCGCTGGTCGCCCTGAACATTGACCTGGTAGGTGCGTCCGAACCGGTTGAAGTCGTTCACGTAAAGCGAGCCGAGATAGACCTGCATGGTCTCGTAGAGGTCGGTCAGGGAGACGCCCTGGGCGCGGGCCTTTTCCCGGTCCACATCGGCGCGAATCTTGGGTGTGCCGATGGAGTAGGAGGAGAAGACGCCGGCCAGGCGCGGATCCTTGGCGGCGGCCGTCTCGATATCCAGGATCGCCTTGTTCAGGGCGACAGGCCCGAGGCCGGCGTGATCCTCGATCTGCATACGGAAGCCGCCGATATTGCCGAGCCCGAACACGGGCGGCGGCGGGAACACCTGGATGGTGGCGTCAGGGATGGCGGCGAACTGCTGGTTCAGGCTGGCGGCGATGGCGTGGGCGGACAGGGCCTTGGTCTTGCGTTTGTCGAAGTCCGCCAGGGGCAGAAAGATCGCCGCCGCGTTGGTTGAGTTGACCTGGCCGTTGATGGACAGGCCGGGGAAGGCCACGGCGTTCTCCACCCCGGGGGTCTTCATGGCGATGGCGCTGGCCTTGCGCACCACCTCCGCCGTCCGATCCAGCGACGCCGCGTCGGGCAGCTGGATGTTGGCGACGAGGTAGAGCTTGTCCTGAGCCGGCACGAAGCCGCCCGGCGTTTTCAAGAAGGCGAAGATGGTGAAGCCGATCAGCACCGCATAGATGGCGAGCGCGATGGGCGACTTCTTCAGCACCCGGCCGACCCCGCTCACATAGCCGTGGCTGGCGCGGGCAAAAGCGGTGTTGAAGGGGCGGAACAGCCAGCCGAAGGCGCTGTCGATCAGCTTCTGGAAGCGGTCCTTGGGGGCGTCGCGGCCCTTCAGCAGGACAGCGGCCAAGGCGGGCGACAGGGTCAGGGAGTTGAAGGCCGAGATCACCGTCGAGATGGAGATGGTGAGGGCGAACTGGCGATAGAACTGGCCGGTCAGGCCGGTGATAAAGGCTGTGGGCACGAACACGGCGCAGAGCACAAGGGCGGTGGAGACGATGGGGCCCGTCACTTCGCCCATGGCGATCTTCGCCGCCTCTCCGGGCGGATGTCCGTTCTCGATATTCCGTTCGACGTTTTCAACCACGACGATGGCGTCATCGACCACGATGCCGATGGCCAGCACCAGGCCGAACAGGGTCAGGTTGTTGAGGCCGAAGCCCATGGCCAACAGGACCGCGAAGGTGCCGATCAGGCTCACCGGCACAGCGATCAGCGGGATCACCGAAGCGCGCCAGCTCTGCAGGAACAGCACCACCACCAGAACGACGAGGATAACAGCTTCGAACAGGGTGTGGACCACCGCGCCGATGCTCTCGTTCACGAAGCCGGTGGTGTCGTAGACGATGTGATAATGCATGCCCTGCGGGAAGTCCTTGGACAGGCCGTCCATGGTCTTGCGCACGCCGGCGGCCATCTGCAGGGCGTTGGTGCCGGGGCGCTGGAAGATCGGCAGAGCCACGGCCGGTTTGTTGTCGAGCACAGAGCGGAGAGCGTAGCTGTCCGAGCCGAGCTCGATGCGGGCCACGTCGCGCAGGTGGGTGATGCGGCCGTCCTCGCCGGCGCGCACGATGATGTCGCCGAACTGCTGCTCGGTCTCCAGGCGTCCCTGCGTATTGATGGAGACCTGGAAGGCCGGACCGCCGGGGGCGGGGGGCGCGCCGACGTTACCCGCGGCGACCTGGACATTCTGTTCGCGCAGCGAGCGCACGACATCGCCTGCGGTCAGGCTGGTGGCGGCGAGCTTTTCCGGATCGAGCCAGACCCGCATGGAGTAGGGGCCCTGACCGAACTGCTGCACATCGCCCACGCCATAGGAACGCAGGAGGGCGTCCTTGATGTGCAGCTGGGCGTAGCTCGACAGGTAGAGCTGGTCGTAGCGACCGTCGTCAGAGGTCAGGTGGACGACTTCGACGAGGTTGGGCGAGGCCTTGGTGGTGGTGACGCCGACGCGCTGCACCTCCTGCGGCAGGCGTGACAGCACTTGGGCCACGCGATTCTGCACCAGGGTCTGGGCCTTGTCGGCGTCGGTGCCGAGGGCGAAGGTCACCGTCAGGGTCATGCCCCCGTCGGCGGTGGACTGGGACGACTGGTAGATCATCCCCTCCACCCCGTTCACCGCCTGCTCGATGGGTGAGGCGACGGTCTCGCCGATTACCGAGGGATCGGCGCCGGCATAGGTGGTCTTCACCTGGATGGTCGGCGGCACGACCTCCGGATATTCGGCGATCGGCAGGGCCGGCAAAGAGACCAGGCCGGCGATCAGGATGATCAGAGACAGCACTGCGGCGAAGCGCGGCCGGCCGATGAAGAAGCGCGAGAAGTTCATGGGGTTGGTCCCGGTCGGCGGGCGCACCTCGGGCGAGGCGCGCCACACGGCATCAGAGAAAGCGGTTTATCGACTGTGGTTCAGGCGCGCGGCGCGACGTCGCCGGCATTGGCGGCCACCACCGGCGCCGGCAGGCGCCTAGGCTGCACGGCATCGCCCGGATGCACCTTGGTCAGGCCGGCGGTGACCACCTGGTCGCCCGCCTGCAGCCCGCTCTTCACCACGCGCATCTGTCCGAGGGACGGGCCGAGGATCACGGTGCGATATTGCACGTGATTGTGGCCGTCGAGGACCAGCACATAGTGTTTGCCAAGGTCCGCCCCCAGCGCCACTTCGGGCACCAGGGCCACCGGCGTCGATTGCTGCGAGATCAGCCGCACCCGGGCGAAAAGGCCGGGCGTCAGTTTGCCGTCGGGATTGGCGAACAGGGCGCGACCATCGATGGTGCCGGACTTGGCGTCGATAGCGTTGTCCATGAACTGCAGCTTGCCCTGGCGGGGGAAGCCGTCCTCGGTCATCAGGCCCATATAGACCGGACCGCCCTGGCCGCGCTGGGCCTGGGCGTATTTGAGGAAGGTCTGCTCGTCGGCGTTGAAGGTGGCGTAGATCGGACCGTCCGAGACGACGGTAGTGAGCAGGCTGGTGGTGGTGACGAGATTGCCCCTCGTGATCAGCGCCTTGGAGACGCGCCCGTCGATGGGCGAGACCACACGGGTGAAGGACAGGTTCAGCCGCGCCGTATCCAGCCCCGCCTGGGCGGCGGCCACATCGGCGGCGGCGGATTTGGCCGCGGCGTCCAGCCGGTCGAATTCACCCTGGGCGATGGCCTGTTCAGCGATCAGGCGTTGCGCCCGGTCGGCATTGGCGCGGGCGAGAGCGGCGTCGGCGCGGGCCTTCTGCAGTTGGGCGCCATAGCGGTCGACCTCGGCCTTGAACGGGCGCGGGTCGATCTGGAACAGCAGCTGACCCTTGCTGACGTGGGAGCCCTCGGGCAGCGTCACCGCGTCGATATAGCCGCCGACACGGGGGCGGACCTCCACCGACTGGATGGCTTCGAGCCGGCCGGTGAAATCGTCCCATTGCTGTAGCGGTTGGAAAACCACGGGCGTCACCTCGACCCCGGCGGGCGGCGGCGCAGGCGGGGCGGCGGCGGCGCTGCAGCCGGAGATCATCAAGGCGGCCGCCAGCCCCGACAGGCGCGGCAGGGCAGGGTGGGTAAGCGAAAGATTGAACATGTCCGGATCCCTCAAGACGGACCGGGCGGGGAGGCACCGTTCCATACCGAGCGGTATAAATATAACCGGGGAAGGCTTCCGCAAGGGAGTTTTATACCGGAGGGTACGATTTTTTCTAGAGGATAAATGCTGCACTGCGAAAAACCCGGTTTTGGGCGCTGGCAAGTGTATTCCGCCGCCATTCCCTGTCAGACTGCTGCAGCGCAGTGTCAGAAGGTGGCAGTAACCTTGACGATGGCGGAGATGGGCTCGAGCGGGTGGACCTGGAAATCGTTCACGCCCTCGCCCGGTTCGCCGGGCAGTCGCGCCGCATAGTAATAGGCCGCTGAGTCCGCCTTTGTGTTGAGCAGGTTGAACACCGACAGCTGGACCTTCAGGTGCGGGTTCACCTTGTAGCCGATATCGGCGTTGAACTCGCTGTAGCCCTTGTCCTGCGGGTCCTTATCGCCGTCGGAGATCGGGTATTTGCCGAGATCGCGCCACTGCAACCCGCCGAACCACGGGCCGAGATCGTCCACCAGCACCCCAAACGAGCCGATGAAGGACGGGGCGTCGGCGATGTAGGGGCCGGACAGGCCGAAATTGCTCAGGTCGCCGCGATAGCGCGCGCGGGAAAAGGCCAGGTCGGTGTTCAACTCCATCCAGCGAAACGGCTTGTACTGAGCGGAAATCTCGACGCCTTGCCGCCGGCTGGGCGCGGACGCTTCGTCCTGACCAGCATCCGCGTTGTAGGTCAGCTCGGACTTGAAGTCCTCCTGGAACAGGGCGACCTGAACCGAGAGCTTGGGGATGATGTTGGTGCGGATGCCGAACTCCTCGCCCGTGGCGGCGGCCAGCAGCGGCGTCGGTCCGGCGGCGATGGGCGCTCCAACCACGGCGACGGTGCCGAACACCCCGCGCACGTCGTCGGAGTGGAAGCCGCGTCCGGCGGACAGATAGAGTTCGGTCTTCCACCAGGGGCCAAGGATCAGCGATCCCTTGGGCTGGAACAGGGTCTGTTCGACTGAGCCTTTGAAGCCGGTGGTGAGGCTGTGGTCGTCGCCATGGTAATACTCCTCGCGCACCCCCACCACCGTGCGCAACCAGGGCGTCCAGCGGATGGTGCTCTCCGCGTAGGGGCCGAGGTCGAGCATCTCCACCTGGTCCGCGTTGCACGCGCCGAAGGTGATCGGTTGCTGCACCACCGAGCCATCGGGCTGTTCGATCGAGCAATAGGGCAGAACCGATCGGCGCAGGGTGTGGCGGCGGTCCACATAGGCGCTGTCATACCGCGCCTGCAGGCCGAACACCGTGTCGGTGGAGATGCCGCCGAAATCCTTCAGCAGGCGCAGCGAAACCGCGCCGCCGGCGGTGGTGCGCGCCTCGGTCTGCTCCTCCTGGTCTCCGTTCACCGGATCGTCCAGATAGTGGGTGAAGTCGTTGAACAGGGTCATGCGCTGGCGGATGACATAGGCGTTGGTGGTGAAGCGCCAGCCATCGCCGCGCGCCGCATAGTGGCCCGACAGGCTGAGCCGCTCCGACAGGCTGCCGTCCGAGGGGTCGAGCGTCCCGTATCGGCTGATCAGGCCCGACTGGACCGCGCGCCGGGGCTGATCCGTCGTGAAGTTACCCTGCCCATGATAGTACATGGCGGTAAGGTCATAGCCATCGTCCAGCGTGCCGTGACTGTAGCGCAACACCCCGTCGATCTTACGAAAATTGTCCGGATGGTCGAACGGGCCGTCCACGTGGCCGAGATAGAACCCGCCCATGACCCGGTCGGCTTCGGTCAGCTTCTGCGTCCCGCCGACGAACAGGTTGTAGACGCCGAGCGTGCCGACGCTGACCGCGATCTGGTTAGGGATAGCGTTGGCGATATGTACGTGGGTGGAGGCGACCGCCCCGAAATCGCCGACCCCCGCATAGTAGGGGCCTTTGGTGAAATCGAGCCCGGTGACCACCTCGGGCATGTAGAAATTGCTGTCCGAATAGCCCTGGCCGTGGGTGTTGGTGGGCCGGTTCACCGGCATGTCATCGACGAAATTGGCGATGTCCGTGCCGTGGTCGAGATTGAAGCCCCGCAGCAGATATTGCTGCGCCTTGCCCTCGCCGGAGTGGACGGTGACCACCAGGCCCGGCGTGGTCTCCAGAAGCTGGCCCGGACGGTAAATGGGCCGAAGCTGGATTTCCGCCGAAGTGATCGAGCCCTGGCTCGCAGTGACCGCGGCGCCGAGTAGATTAAGGCGTGAGGCGGTGACTACCACTTCGCTCTGCGGCGTAGGCACTGGCTTATTCGCCCTCGAAGACTGGGAAGCGGCGGTGGGCGGCGCCTGGACCTGCGCCGATACTGGCGTCGCAGCCAGCAGGGCGACGCTGCCTGACAGAAGCGTGATCAGCGGGCGGCGTGTGACCAGAGTCGAGCGCTTCTGGGCCTCGGATTTGAATTGCACGGTCGACTTTGATCTAGGGAAATGCGCGCCATCCGTTCGGCGCGCCAAGGCCTCCTCATGCGGGTGTGGAGCCTCAGGAAGCAAGGCTGTAACCCGCTACCTTCGGGTTACATCGCAACGCCGGGGGGCTGGTCACGCGCTAACGCTAACCACATGAACGGGAAAGGCATTTACTGTAACTGCAGGGGTGGTGCACGTGGCTGAAACCGTACGTAACGTTCAAACCCGCCAAGATCGCTGGACCCCCTGTGGGCTTCGTGTTCAATCCGTGCAGATAATGAGGCGAGGAAATCTATGAAGCGTACGGTTCTGACGGTGGCGTCGCTCGCGGTGCTGGCCGCCGCCTGCTCCAAACCCGCCCCCAAGGCGCCCGAGGCCAAGTTCGACTATTCCCTCGATATGAAGGAGCTGATGGGCCACGTGGTCGATCCGGGCGCCTGGGCCTTCTGGCACGCCTCGGGTACGGTAGAGACGGCGGAGGGGACCAAGAGCAATGCCCCGACCACGCAGGACGGCTGGGACGCGGCCGAGAGCGGCGCCGCCGAGGTGATGGAGGCCGGCAACCTGCTCCAGCTGCCCGGCAACACGCGGGGCGCCGAATTCAACGCCTTCGCCCAGGATCTGATCGCCAAGGCCAAACTGGCCAAGGACGCGGCGGAGCGGAAGGACGAGGCGGCGATGTTCAAGACCGGCGCCGACATGTACCAGGTCTGCGTCGCCTGCCATGCCAAGTATGTGATGCCCGCCTACATCAAGATCCGCGACGCGAGCAAATATCCGCCCCTGCCGGATTGGCCCGCCGACGTGAAGGCCAGGCAAGGAGCCTTCGCCAGTAAGGCTAAATAGGCGGCTGCGGCACCCGAAGGTTGCGGCGCTTCACAACTTCCGCCAACTTGTCATTGCGCGATGAGGCGGCATCTGACGATGAACTTTCCGGCTTTAACAACACTGGCTTTCTTGTCTCTAAGCCTAATAGCCTGCGACGATGGCGGCGCTGAGCAGGCGATCCTGCAACGCAAGGCGGAGCTTCGGCGCGCCGACCCGCCTGCGCTATGGTCCGTCGATGTCGTCGGCGAAGAAGCCGCGGGCCTCCCGATCCAAATTTGCGCTAATTCCCGGGTGGTCTCGGGCTTCTCGAGCATTCTGCCGACAGTGGCGGGCAAGCCCTGTTTATCGATGGAAGGTATGATTCCTACCGAGAACGGAGTTCGCTTTCGTTGCAGAGTCGATGGTGTGACCTATGCCATATCGTCAGCCACGGTCGGCGATCCGAAACAGCGCTTCGACGTCAGTTCCAGCGCCCATGCCATAAGCGAGGATCGCCCCGCCTATGCGCGCACCCTGCGCTTCACGCGTCTCGCCAATGCTTGTCCCACAGGATGGAAGGTGGGCGAGGCGACCGATAGGCAAGGTGTGCGTCGGATCGCTTTCGACGCCACTTCTGAGTAGCATGAGGCCTGGACGGACTGCGTTCGGGCCTCCCAATAATCTCTGCTGCTTCCAGCTACGCGAAGGCGATCCAGCGACCGGCGGCGGCGGCGCAGAACCACACCAGGATGATGGCGTAGCCGATCACCTTGCCGAACAGCGGTCCGCGGCCCTCGGCTTCAACGGCGATCTTGGCCCCCCGGCTCATATAGAGTTGGGCGACTGCCGCGCCGAGCACCCACAGCCCCATCAGGATCGACAGGGCGATGTTGGCCTTGTCGGAGTTCGGCAGGTCGCCCCACTTGATGAAGACATGGGTCGCCAAAAACATGGCCAGCAGGATCAAGCCCACGCCCGTCGCGTAGATTGCCCGCAGGCGCCCCCGTGTGACGAACAGCACCACCAGAACCGCGGCGCTCATCACGTGGAAGATGCCGGGCGTGATCAGCCCGCCGGTGAGGAAGACATACAGGGCCGGCGCCCAGACCAGCAGGCCGATCGCGCCCCACACCTTGGACTTGGTGCTCACCTCGCCATCGGCCAGCGCGATGGGCCGCAGCGCCCCATAGGTGAGGATGATGCCGGCGATCAGCGACAGGAACTTCACCAGGAAGGCGGCGCTGTCATAGAGGCGTTCGGCATTGGCCATGCCGATCAGGATGCCGGTGACGGTGATGCCGATTACTCCGGTATGCACCCACACCTTCAGGTTCTTGTAGAGGTCGGAGGGCTTTTCCTCGGTCAGGCCATAACCGATCAGGCGCAGGCCGAGCAGGATCGACGTCCCGCCGAGGACCACCAGGGCCAGGATGTGCAGAACCTCCCAATAGGCGAAGTTCGGCTTGACGATGTAGGCAGGCCAGACCTTGTCGAGATGCAGGATCCAGTCGCGCAGATGCGGAAAGAGAATGGAGAACTTCATTTCGGCTTCACCAGCGTGATCTTACCGTCCAGCGACTGGGCGCCGTGTTCGGAGGTGGAGCATTCCTGGACCGCATTGACCCAGTCCGGCAGCGGCTTGCCGCACTCTACGAAGTTGTAGGCGATCAGGCGGCCGAAGAAGATCACCGTGGTCCAGGCCAGCAGCGACACCACGGCCGAGACGCGGGCCGAAGTCGGCGGCTTGGGTGCATTGTCCCAAGCCCCCTGGCTGTTCTGGACCCGGAAATGGAACACCATGATGTTGATCATGGCGAGCAGGATGAAGATCACTTTCAGGCGGAACCACAGATTGTGGTAATAGAACACCGGCTTGGCGTAGAAGAGCGCCAGTCCCGTCACGATCATGATCAGAAAGCCGCCCACAGTCAGCGGTAGGACCTTGGTGGAGATCACCGAAACCGGCGTCTTCTTGAAAGCGATGCCGAGCAGGCGGAAGTCCACCACCATGATGGTGCCCGCGAACAGCATGAGGGTGAGAAGGTGCGTGCCCTCGAGCAGGTTCCAGAAGTTGAGCGAGCCGAGCAGCGCCTGGCTCCAGGACTGGGCGTCGTCGCCCTTGCCCTTGCCGAGGCTCTCCTGGAGCCAGATCAGAAACGCCAGAATCATTGTGCTCCCCAATAAACCGCACCGCCTGCATGACAGGCGGTGCGCTGTAACGCCCCATATTTACGGTTCAGAACCAGGCTGTAACGGCCTTATTTTCCGCCCGACCTATTCGCCTTCGCCGCCGCTGAGCAGGCTCGGAACCTTGCGCTTGCCATCATCGCCGCTCACCGGCTCGTCATAGGGCAGGCCCGCCTTCTCCTTGGCGCGCGCCCCGGCCAGGATGTGCGGCAGGGCGTAGTTACCCTCGTGGCAGGCATATTCATAGACCGGCCCCTTGGTGGCGCTGAAGATCAGCTCGCCGGAGAAGGGCTTGGTATAGGTCTTCGGATCGTCCACGGTGAACTGATAGAGGATCCTGTCCGGCGCGATCCGGGTCATCCGCTCCACCACGTGGAAGTCGGGCGAGCCCATGCCGTACATGGCCTGCTCCTGGCGGATATTGGTGGTGTCGATCACCAGCGTCTTGCCCTCCCAGTGGCCGATCGAATCGCCCATCCAGGTCCGGATATTGGCGGGCGGGTGCTGGCCGCTGAAACGGATGATGCGGGTGTCGTGCACCATCTCGACAAGGATCACCATCGAGTCGGGCGACTGCGTGATCTGGTAATTGTTGTTGTACAGGAGGGGCAGCATCGGCGGCCCGGCGCTGGAGCCGAACTAGGTGATGCAGCGTTCGCCCAGCGAGCGCGACTCGGGATTGTCGTAGGCGGCTTTGCCTCCGCCGCGGAAACGCATGAACACCGCCGCCGCACGCTTCTGGCCCTCCGGCGTCATGGGCGGGGTCTGGCCGTTCTCGGGACTGGTGATGATCGAGGTGCGCGGCTGACCGTCGATGCGGATCAGCATGTTGCCCGGATCGGTCCAGAACGAGTTGTAACCGCAGTCCACGCCCTTAAATCCGCGGCCGCAATCCACCGGGAGGTCTTTGATGGTGGCCTTGGGATCGGTGGGCTTGAGACCATCGGCATTGGCCTTGTCGTTGGCCTTCTCTATCTTGGCCGCTTCTTCCGGCGTCATGGTCAGGCGAGCGCCGTACTGCGCCTCGCGGGTGAACGGCGTCAGGGTGGCGTTATTCCAGGTGCCCTGCAGATCGGGTTGTCCGAACGAGGTGACCGGCACCTTGTAAGCCGTCGTTGGCGCGGCCACCGCCGCCGGAGCGAAGCACGCGGTAGCGATGGCGAGAATCGACGCCGCCGTCGAAATCGCCGAAGCGCTTGTTTTGATTGCCTGTGACATCGAGTTCAGCCCGCTCCGCGAATCCTTGCGCTGGGCCCTGGTTCGACGGATAGTCGTCCCTGGCTCTATAGTGGCCGCCGCAGCGTGCCCAACCGTGGGCGCGAAGCCCTGTTTCGTCAATATAGTATTTCACATCGCGTCAAAAACGCTATGAATACAGGCGCTCGGCCAGCTTCGGACGCAGGATTTGAAGGATCGGTCTGGTCGTTTGGAGTTGAC
This sequence comes from uncultured Caulobacterales bacterium, assembly GCA_903862425.1. Lineage (GTDB taxonomy): Bacteria > Pseudomonadota > Alphaproteobacteria > Caulobacterales > Caulobacteraceae > CAIOYC01. The sequence continues at coordinate 91,212 of CAIOYC010000029.1, forward strand.
ATCGGCGTCAGGACTAGGACATTGCGACCAAGCGCCGTTATAAAGCGGCCGGGTATTCAAAACGCCCTTGGGGGGCGATCGGGAAGGCACATGGCTCAAAAGACTTCTGCACTCATGGCCGCATGCGCCGTGGGCGCTCTCGCTCTCACGGGCATAGCAGGCCCTGGCTTCGCCGCACCGGCCAAGTCCATGGCCGCCGCCTATCGCGCGCCGCGCGGTCCGGACGGCAAGCATCCGGACCTGAACGGAGTGTGGCAGGTGCTGAACACCGCCAACTGGAATGTTGAGCCGCACGCCGCTTCCGCGGCGGTGGAGTTGCGCCCTGGCCCGGTGGTGCCCGTGCCGGCCAAGGCGATCCTGGCCCTCGGCGCTGTCGGCGCCGTGCCCGCCGGCCCTGGCGTGGTGGTGGGCGGGACCATCCCCTACAAGCCCGAAGCTCTGAAGATCCGCGACGACAATAAGGCCAACTATCTGGCCAAGGACCCGGAGGTGAAGTGCTACCTTCCCGGCGTGCCGCGGGCGACGTACATGGATCACCCGTTCCAGATCTTCCAATCCGATACGGCGATGATGATCGCCTATGAGTATGACAGCGCCGCCCGCAACATCCTGTTCAAGGACCCGGGCCCAGCGCCGGTCGATAGCTGGATGGGCCAGTCCGTGGCTCATTGGGAAGGCGACACCCTGGTGGTCGTCGTCACCGGCATGAATGATCAGACCTGGCTCGACCGCGCCGGAAACTTCCACTCCGATCAGTTCAAGGTGACGGAGCGTTATACCCCCACGGGTCCGGGCACGATGAAATACGAGGCCGAAATCACCGATCCGGAGACCTATACGCGTCCCTGGAAGATGGAGATGACGCTCTACAAGCGCGTCGGCGCCGACGCCCGCCTCGAGCAGTTCAAGTGCGTGGAATTCGTGACTGAATTGATGTACGGCGACCTGCGCCGTGAACCCCTGAAGTAGAGCGCCCTGAGTTCATAGGGACTGACCGGAGACCCACCATGAAGACCAAGATCGCCATCGCCGCGGGCGCCTTCGCCGCACTCGCGCTTGGCGCGACGGCCCAGCAGGCCTTCGCGCACCACGCCTTCGCCGCGGAGTTCGACGCCACCGCCCCCGTGCTCCTGCGCGGCAAGGTGACCCGCGTGGAGTGGACTAATCCGCACGCCTGGGTACATCTGATGGACGAAAAGTCGTCCAAGGGCTGGATGGTGGAAGGCGGCACGCCCAACACGCTGTTGCGCAGCGGCATCAACCGCGATTCGCTGAAGGTCGGCACGGAGATCATCGTGCGCGGTTATCAGTCCAAGGACCGTCTCTGCACGCCGGAATGCCGCGCCAACGGGCGTGACGTCACCCTGGCCAACGGTCAGAAGGTGTTCATGGGTTCGTCCGGCACCGGCGCGCCCAAGGACGGCTCCGACCCGACCGACAAATAAGATCGGCGGCTCCACTGCGGATGTCCCGGCCGTCGCCTTTGGCGACGGTGCGGGGTTCTGCGGTTCAATGAAAACATTGGGGGATAGGCGTGAGCAGCTTCGGTATAGAGCCCGACGTGGAGGCGCTTGCGCCCGTAGAACAACCCGTGGCGGCACATTCCCGCTATCGCTACTACGTTCTAGCCGCCCTCCTGGTGGTCTATACCCTCAACTTCCTCGACCGGCAGTTCCTCACCGTGCTGCAGGAGCCCGTGAAGAAGTCGCTGCACCTGTCCGATACCCAGATGGGTATGCTGACCGGGCTCGTCTTCGCACTGTTCTATACCGTCATCGGCATTCCGGTAGGGATCCTGGCCGACCGCATAAACCGTGTGCGCATCGTCTCGGTCGCGTCGGGCCTTTGGAGCCTGTTTACCGCCGCCTGTGGCTTCGCCACCAACTTCCTCAGCCTGGCCATTCCGCGCATGGGCGTGGGCATCGGCGAGGCGGGCGGGGCGCCGCCCTCCTACTCCATCGTCTCCGACTATTTCCCGCCCCGCCAGCGGGGCACGGCTTTGGCCATCTTCTCCCTCGGCGTGCCCTTCGGCACGATGTTCGGCGCGATCAGCGGCGGCTATATCGCCCATGCTTTTGGCTGGCAGGCGGCGTTCAAGGCGCTCGGCGTGGTCGGCCTGATCATCGCGCCCATCTTCTACTTCACCGTGCGCGAGCCCAGGCGGGGCCACTTCGAAGGCGGCGCCGCGGCCCATGCCGGCAATCCGCTGGCCGCCATCGGCCTGTTCTTCAGCCGGCCCATGCTGGCCTTCACCGCGCTTTCCTGCGGCCTCACCGCCTTCGTCGGCTACGGCATGCTGAACTGGGTCCCCTCCATGCTGGTGCGGGCCAAGGGCATGGCGATCCAGGACATGGGCCTGTATTACGGCCTGATGTCAGGCGTCACCGGCGCCATCGGCACTTTCGGGTCCGGCTGGCTGGTGGACAAGCTCGGCGCCATGCGTCCGCGCGCCTACGCCATGGTGCCCGCCGTCTCTATCCTGCTCAGCCTGCCCTTTCTGGTCGCGGCGGTCTATGCGCCGACCTGGCAGCTTACCCTGCTGTTGCTCGCCGGCCCGGCCCTGCTCAACAACATGTATCTCGCCCCGGCCCTGGCGGTGGTGCAGAACGCCGTGCCGCCGCACCAGCGGGTGGTGTCCGGGGCGCTTCTGCTGTTCATCCTCAACCTTGTCGGCCTTGGCGGCGGCCCGGTCTTCGTCGGCGCCATGAGCGACCACTTCAAGGCCGCCCACGCGGGCGCCGCCAACGCCTCGGCCATCGGGCTGGAGATGGGCCTGCTCAGCCTTGCGCCCTTCTTCATCCTGGCCTTCCTCAGCCAGTGCGTCGCCGGCCACTTCATCGCCAGGGAAGCCAAGGCGGGCCGCGTCGCCGCCGCATGACGTTCGTTTACGCCTGGGCGAACAGGAAGCGCTTCAGGGCGGCCTTGCTGTCGCGCTGGGCGCGCATGGACACATCCACCCCAGGCGCCCAGTCGAAAGCGTGGAAGCCGCCGGGATAGACGTGCAACTCCGTCGGCACGCCCTCGCGCAGCAGGCGCCGGGCATATTCGATGTCCTCCTCCAGGAAGAGGTCGAGGGAGCCGGTGGAGATGAAGGTGGGCGGCAATCCGGCCAGGCTTTCTGCGCGTGAAGCGGCGGCATAGGGCGAGACGCCTTCACGGCCCGGCTCATGGCCGAGCAGGGCGCTCCAGCCGAAATGGTTGTTATGGTGCGTCCATAGATATTCGCCGGCATAGGGATGCACACCCTCGCCTGGATCGCCGGAGCGATAGCCGGCCGAGGTGCGGTCGTCGATCATCGGATAGATCAGGTGCTGGAAGGCCAAGGCGTATTCGCCCCGGTCCCGCGCCAGCAGGGCGAGGGAGGCGGCCAATCCGCCGCCGGCGCTCTCGCCCATCACGCCCACCCGTTTCAGGTCGATGCCGGGTATGCCAGGATGGGCGAACAGCCATTTCAGCGCCGCATAGCAATCCTCCACCGCGCCGGGAAAGCGAGTCTCCGGCGCTACCCGATACTCCACCGTGACGATGGCGCAGCCGAGCTCCAAGGCATAGGTCTTGTGCCCACCCACCTGATTGGCGGCCTTGCCAGCCACGTAGCCGCCGCCGTGGATGTGGAAGATGCAGGGCAGGGCGCCCTCCGCGCCCATGGGCCGATAGCAGATCACGTCCACATCGGGCGCGCCGTCCGGACCCGGCACGGAGATGCGCTGGGACGACACCTTGTCGTCGATGGCCGGATCCAGCGGTATGGCGATGGAATTGGCGCGCATCTCCTCGAGATTGTGGTCGCCGATATCGCGCGTGGGCAGGATCGAGAGGAAGGGCGCCAGGTCTGGATCGACCAGGTGGCGGCTGCTCTTCATCGTCATCGGCCGAATATCCTTCCGAGCTGAACAGGTGATGGGTTTGGTCCGGATCGAGTCTATCGCATCGACGCCGCCGCCTGCCAGCCCGCAAGCCAGCTTGACGCTCCAAGCGTTGATCCTAGCCGCTCGAGCCCCGGGCGAACCGGCGACCAACCCGGACGAACCTGTCGCTCACTCTGGCGAACGGTCGCGACCTGGACGCAAGCCCTTGGCGGGACTCGAGTTTCTCGCCCTGAGTCGAACCGTCGCAGGAGCGCGGATTCAAATAGTTAACGGCGGCGCTTGATGTGGCGACTCAAATCGTGGCACTGATTCGCACACTGGGTTTACCATTAACGAAGCTTAAGTAACTCGCGGCTAGCGTGGCCTCGAGAAGGGCGAAGTCCGCGAGGGGCGGGCTGCGTTCACGGCAATTTTGCGCGGGCCAGGAGGGGTCGATGCGAGTTCTTTTGATCGAGGATGACAGCGCCACGGCGCAGTCGATCGAACTAATGCTGAAGTCCGAAGGCTTCAACGTCTACACCACAGACCTCGGCGAGGAAGGCGTGGATCTGGGCAAGATCTACGACTACGACCTCATCCTGCTCGACCTCAGCCTGCCGGACATGAACGGCATGGACGTTTTGCGTCAGCTGCGGGTCGCCAAGATCAATACGCCTATCATGATTCTGTCGGGCACCTCGGAAATCGACACCAAGGTGAAGACCTTCGGCGGCGGCGCCGACGACTACATGACCAAGCCCTTCCACAAGGACGAGCTCGTCGCCCGCATCCACGCGGTGGTCCGCCGCTCCAAGGGTCACGCACAGTCGGTGATCCGCACCGGCGACATCCTGGTCAACCTCGACGCCAAGACCGTTGAAGTGAACGGCAGCCGCGTGCACCTGACCGGCAAGGAATATCAGATGCTGGAGCTGCTCTCGCTCCGCAAGGGCACGACCCTGACCAAGGAAATGTTCCTGAACCACCTCTATGGCGGCATGGACGAGCCCGAGTTGAAGATCATCGACGTGTTCATCTGCAAGCTGCGCAAGAAGCTGGCGGCGTCGACCAACGGCAATCACCACATCGAAACCGTCTGGGGCCGCGGCTATGTGCTGCGCGATCCGACCGAAGGCGTCGCCACCGTCGCCGCCTGATCCATCTACATAGTTCTTGCGTCTCAAGAGCCCGCCGGCCTCCTCCGGCGGGCTTTTTCGTGTCCTGGGGGAGGTGCAGGGCGTTACTGCGCTTGCTGAATCCCCGCAATGCGCCTATGTACCGGCCATCGGACGTCGTTGCGAAGCGCTGCTGATCTGCCGCTGATGCGCCGATTATGCCCTCTCCTCTCCGTAATCCGATCCGGTCCTGTAAGGCCGGTCCATAACGCAAAGGAGACAACGATGGCCCAAGGCGTCGTTAAATGGTTCAACCCCACTAAGGGTTTTGGTTTTATTCAGCCGGATGACGGCGGTGCGGACGTGTTCGTGCACATCTCGGCGGTCGAACGCTCGGGCCTCGGTGGTCTGAACGAAGGCCAAAAGGTCGGCTACGAACTCGAACGTGACCGCAAGAGCGGCAAGATGTCCGCCGGTCAACTGACCGCGGCCTGATCGTGTCGAAAGAGGATTTCCTCGAGTTCGACGGGGTGATCACCGAACTGCTGCCGGAAGGCCGCTTTCGGGTTCGCCTCGACAACGAGCACGTGATCCTGGCGCACACCGCCGGCCGGATGCGGCGAAACCGCATCCGCTCGCTGGTGGGTGACCGCGTTACGGTGGAGATGACTCCCTACGACCTGACCAAAGGCCGGATCATCTTCCGCCACAAGACCGAGTCCGCGTTCCGCCCCGGCGCTCCGCGGTCCAACTTCCAGCGCAGGCGCTAGACCCATGGCCATACGCGGCGATCTTTTCGAACGGCGCGTATTCACCATCAGCCGGTGTGAAGCCGGTTGGCAGGTATTGGACGGGGAGGCGGTGGTGATGACGTGCGCCGACCACAACCTCGCCAGCGCCGCCGCCGCGCGCTTCGCTCGCGAAGCGATCAGCAGCGGGGCTCAGGTGCGGATCGTCGAGGGCTAAGGCCCGACGCGTTGCGATTGCTCGCAAGCCCGCCGGCGAAAGTCGGCGGGTTTTTGTTTGTCCGCTCGGATAGGAACCTCACGCCAAAATGAGAAGGTAAACTTGCCAGTCATCCTTCGTTTATGCTAAGTCCGCCGCCGTGACCGAGCCGGAACCTGAAACCTCGCTAGATGTCGCCGAAGCTACGGCGGCGGAGTTGCGCCGCGTGGTCGGCAAGCTTAAGCGGCGGTTGCGCGAACAGACCGATCTCAACGGGCTGAGCTGGCCTCAAGTGCAGGCGATGGCGCATATAGACCGCGCGGGGCCAATGACGGTCACGGCTCTGGCCCGCGCCGAAAGCATGCGGTCCCAGTCCATGGGCGCCACGGTGGCGGCGCTGGAGGCGCAGGGCTTCGTTCTCGGCGCGCCGCACCCTACGGATGGACGCCAGACCGTGTGGTCGCTCACCCCCAAGGCCTACGCCTGGATCGAGGCGGGCCGCGCCCAGCGCAGCGACTGGCTGATGCAGGCCATCCGCCACGACTTCTCCCCCGACGAACAGGAAGCGCTCGCCATCGGCGTCCGCCTGCTGCGCCGGCTTGCCGACCGCTGACCCCGACAGGAGCCGCCCATGCCCGTCACGACCCTCGATCCCGTCACCGCCCTCATCGTCATCGACCTGCAACGCGGCATCGCCGGCCTGCCGGGCGTGCATTCCCTCCCCGAGGTGGTCGAGCGTTCCGCCGCCCTCGCCGAGGCCTTTCGGGCGCGCTCGCTGCCGGTGGTGCTGGTCAATGTGAACGCTACCCCGCCGGGCCGCACCGACCTTGGCCCGCGGAGCGTTCCCCGCTCCGACGGCTGGACCGAGTTCGTGGATGAACTGACGCCGCAGCCGGGCGACCACACGGTCACCAAGCGCACCTGGGGAGCCTTCAGCCACACCGACCTCGACGCCTGGCTGAAGAGCAAGAGCGCGACCCAGGTGGTGGTGACCGGCGTGGCTACCTCCGCCGGGGTGGAGTCCACGGCGCGGCAGGCCCATGAGCTCGGCTACAACGTCACCCCCGCCATTGACGCCATGACCGACATGAGCGCCGAGGCTCACGAGAACAGCCTGACGCGCATCTTCCCACGCCTCGGTGAGACCGGGACGACCGACGATATCCTCACCCTACTGAAGGAACGTGCCTGAGATGCATCCCCTGCACATCCTGGCCTATCTTGGTGGCGGCGCGTTTCTGATGAACGCCGCGCCGCATCTGATCAGCGGCGCGATGGGGCGCCGATTTCCCAGCCCGTTCGCCAAGCCGCGGGGCAGGGGCCAGTCCTCCGCGCTCGTGAACATGCTCTGGGGGTTCGCCAATCTGGTCGTCGCCTACGTGCTGCTCTGTAAGGTGGGGGGCTTTGATCTGGATAACTTAATGCACGCAGCGCCGTTCGCTCTCGGCATCCTCGTGATGGGGCTTTTCCACGCATTGCACTTTGGTGGATTGAACGAAGGTCGCGGGCCAGACTTGGCGTGAGCGGTCCAGCGCCGAGAGCGAAGGGCGGTGTCTTTCGCTCGCTGAGGAACCGCAATTACCGCATCTGGGCGGGCGGCGCGCTGGTGTCCAACGTCGGCACCTGGATGCAGCGGATCGCCCAGGACTGGTTGATCCTGACTCAGCTGACCCACCACGATGCGCGTGCGGTGGGGGTGGTGATCGGCCTGCAGTTTGCGCCCCAGGTGCTTCTCCTGCCCTGGACCGGCTACGCCGCAGACCATCTGGACCGACGCAAGCTCCTTGCCGCGACCCAGGCCGCCATGGGCCTGCTGGCGGCGGGCCTCGGCCTTCTGACCCTCAGCGGTATGGCCCGCGCTTGGCACGTCTACGTGTTCGCCTTCCTGCTCGGGTGCGCCGCTGCGTTCGACGCGCCTGTGCGTCAGAGCTTTGTCTCGGACCTGGTGGGCGAGGACCTGCTGCCCAACGCCGTGGCGCTCAACTCCACCTCCTTCAACGCATCCCGGCTGGTGGGTCCGGCGATAGCGGGAGTGCTGATGGCGGCGTTGGGGACCGGCTGGGTGTTCCTGATCAATGCCGGCTCCTATGCCGCCGTGCTGATGTCGCTGACCCTGATCCGCGGTGCGGAGCTGTACTCGGCGGGGCGAGCCAAGGCTCCGCGCGGCAAGCTGGCCGACGGCTTCCGCTATGTCTGGGCTCGGCCGGATCTGAGGGCGGTTCTGCTCATGCTGTTCGTCGTCGGGACGTTCGGGCTGAGCTTTCCGATCTACATTTCGACCATGGCGGTCAGCGTCTTCCATGTCGGCGCGAGCGGGTTCGGCCTGCTGACCTCGGCCATGGCGGTCGGTTCGGTGACGGGCGCCATGCTGACGGCGCGCCGCGAGCGTCCAACCGTGAGGCATCTGATCGTCGCCGCCGCCATCTTCTGTACCGCCTGCACGCTCGCCGCCCTGGCGCCGAGCTATGGCCTTTTCGCGTTGGTGCTGATGCTGGTGGGCGTCGCCTCCCAGACCTTCAATACCTCCTCCATTGGCCTCGTGCAGATGAGCACCGACGCGCACATGCGCGGACGCGTCATGGCTATCCTGCTGGCCATCGCTCTCGGCGGACAGCCCATCGGCGCGCCCCTGGTCGGGTGGATCGCCAACACCTTTGGCCCGCGCTGGGCGATCGGGCTGGCGGCCTTGGCCGGATTGGCGGCGATGGTCGTAGGTCTCGGCTACCTTGCCCGTCGGCCCGAGGATCGCGTACGCGTCGTCTGACCGGCGTGATCCTGATGCAGGCTACACGCCGCTGAACTGTCGAGGCCCTTCGCCATGATCCCCTGGGTGCAGCTGGATACGGCCGTCGTGCCCAATGGCGGCGGAGACCTGCGACTGATGCGGCGTGGCGGTGAGTTCTCCATCATGGCCGGTCCGACCGAGCTGATGAACAGCCGGCTCAGCGGGTCCGAGGAGGCGCTGGCCACTCTGCCCATCGCTGCGCTGGGCGAACGTCCGCGCGCCCACATCCTCATCGGCGGCCTCGGCATGGGCTTCACCCTGCGCGCGGCGCTGGCCGTGCTGGGGCCAGAGGCGCGTGTGACCGTCGCCGAACTGGTGCCGGCGGTGATCGCCTGGGCCAGAGGCCCGATGGCGGAGGTGCATGACGGCAGTCTCGACGATCCACGCCTGAGCTTGCACGAAGGGGATGTCGGCCCGCTGATCGCCGCCCAGCCGAACCTCTACGACGCGATCCTGCTGGATGTGGACAATGGACCGCACGGCCTGACCCGCGCCGCCAACGACGGGCTGTACGGCGCCGCGGGCCTCTCCGCCACCAAGCGGGCGCTGCGGCCGGGGGGCGTGCTGGCGGTATGGTCCTCCGCGCCGAGCCAAGCCTTCACCGCCCGCCTGCGCTCGGCCGGCTTTAGGGTCGAGGAGGCCAAGGTGCGCGCCCGCGCCGGTCGCGGTGGGGCGCGTCACCTGATCTGGCTCGCGACGAAGCCCGGCTGATCACACCGGTTTGGGATTGCGCTCCATGAACTGAGCCTGGTGCCAGTAGGGGTAGGCGGGCGTGACGGCGCTGGCGGCGTCGAGCTTGGCCACCTGTTCCAGCGTCAGGTTCCAGCCGATGGCGCCGAGATTGTCCTTCAGCTGGCTCTCGTCCCGCGCGCCGATCACCACGGTGGAGACGGTGGGGCGTTGCAGCAGCCAGTTCAGCGCCACCTGCGGTATGGTCTTGCCCACCTCGTTGGCGACGGCGTCCAGCGCATCCACCACCTTGAACACATGCTCATCGTCCACCGGCGGGCCGAAGCTGGCCGTCGTGTGCAGGCGGCTGTTCTCGGGCAGGGGCTGGCCGCGACGGATCTTGCCGGTAAGACGGCCCCAGCCCAGCGGGCTCCACACCACCGCGCCCACTCCCTGGTCGATCCCCAGCGGCATCAGCTCCCACTCGTACTCCCGGCCGATCAGCGAGTAGTAGGTCTGGTTGGCCACATAGCGCGACCAGCCGTACCGGTCCGAGGCGCTGAGCGACTTCATCAGGTGCCAGCCGGAGAAGTTGGAAACGCCGATATAGCGGATCTTTCCCGCCCGGATCAGTTCGTCGAGGGTGGACAGCACCTCCTCCACCGGGGTCATGGCGTCGAAACCATGCAGCTGGAACTGGTCGATATGATCGGTCCCCAGCCGCTTCAAAGCGGCTTCGACCGACTGGGTCAGGTGATAGCGGGACGAGCCCACGTCGTTCGGTCCCTTGCCCTTTCGAAAGGTGGCCTTGGTGGAAATGATCAGATCGTCGCGCTTGCGGCCCTTGATGGCCCCGCCCAGAACCTCCTCCGCCGAGCCATTGGAATAGACGTCCGCGCTGTCGAACATGTTGAGCCCGGCTTCGAGGCACAGGTCGATCATCCTGCTGGCCTCCTTGACGTCGGTCGTTCCCCACCCCGCCAGGGCGCCCTTCCCGCCGAACGTGCCGGTGCCGAGGCTGAGGACGGGAACCTTGAAGCCCGAATGGCCGAGACGGCGGTATTCCATGGGAAGTCCTCTCAGAGTTGACACACCGGCGTCGCGGCGCCTCCGCTATATGGGCGCATCGGTTCGAGGCGGGAGGGCGGCTTGGCGGATGCGATCGGAGACAAGGCGGATCTACAGAGCATACGCCGTCGGGCGGGGCTGACCAGCCTGCTGCTGTTCGCCGTCATCGCCCTGCTCGGTGTGGCCATGATTGCGGTGCTGCCGCCCTGGGAGGGGTTCGATGAGACCGCTCACTGGTCCTCGATCCAGCAGATGGCGGATACCGGGCATGTGCCCGTCTACGGCGTCGACCGGCTGTCCGCCGACCGATTGAGCTGGTTCGGGCCCGAGCCGCGCGGCATCGACCAGCGCGGCCGGCTCTATACCGACCTGCATCAGGCGCCCCCAAGGGACACGCGCGCCGGACCCACCCGCTATAGCCCGGATGGTCCGCTGAACTGGCAGTCCCAGCATCCGCCGCTGTTCTACGCCCTGATGGTTCCGGTCTATAGCGCCGCGCATGGGCTGAACTGGGTGGGTCACCTGATGGTGCTGCGACTGGCCTGCTGGGCCATGGCCTGCGGCGGCCTCGGCCTTGGCGCGCTCGCCACCTGGCGGATATCGGGACGCGAAAGCGAGGGACTGCTCGCCTCGCCCTGGCTCACCCCGCTCAGCCTGATGTGGCCGCTCCTGTTCGCCGGCTATTTCGCCGACCTGGCGCGGCTGGGTAATGACAGCCTGTGTCTGCTGATCTTCGGCGGCGTATGGCTTGTGCTGCTGCCCATGCTGGAGGCCGGGGAGGGCAGGGGACAGCCCATACGCGCCGTCGCGCTCGGCCTCCTGCTCGGCGCGGGCCTGTGGACCAAGGCCTTCTTCGGCCCGGTCAGCCTCGGTGTCGGCGCGCTGTTGCTGGCGCGGGTGATCCAAAGTCGCCGTCCGCTGCAGGGGCTCGACCTGGCCCTGGCGGTGGGGATCGGCTGGGCCATCGGGGCGGGATGGTATCTGATGAAGTGGCGCACTACCGGCGCCCTCACCGGTTCGGACGAGTCGGTGCAGCTGCTGCGCGCCGGCGGTATGATGCACGGCCTGGTCCAGCACTTCGACGCCGTCGGTTTCGCGCGCGGGGTGGGCGTGATGCTGGAAACGGTGGGCTGGACCTTCACCTGGTCGTTGGCCCGTCTATCGGAGATCGCCATGGTCGGCGTGGTCGCCCTACTGGTCGGAGTCGGCATCGGCTATGGGGCCAGACTGCGCGAGTCCAGATCGCTGATCGTCTGGGCGCCGTTGGCGATGATCGCCCTCCTGCTGGCGGGGTTGCTCTATCACCAGCTCACCCGCGCCGCGATCGACGGGACCGGCTCCACCCCGGCCTGGTATCTGCATGTGGTCGCTCCGGCGCTCGGCTTGGCCATGGCGATCGGCTGGGTGCGGCCAAGGTTGTTCTCGGCGCTCGCCCTGTTCAGCCTGCTCTACACGGCTGCGTCGTGGGTGGCGGAGCTATCCATGGTCTCGGGCTGCACCCCGGTGGATGACAGCAAGCACTACGCCTTCGCCCGCGCTGCCTGTCTGGTGGACGGACGTGTCCTGGGCCTGGTCGGGCATCCGCTCATCGGATTGCTCGCCTTGGTTGGCGCATTGGCGGCGGCGGTCTGGGCGGCTATGGCGTCGCGCGCGGCCTGGCCGGTGCGGTCCGATCCGAGCGCCTCGACCCTGACCGAACTCCAGCCGCTCTAGCCGCGGCCGGAAATCAATTTCACCTTCAACGGGTCCCCGAACACCGACTTGGCCGACCAGGTGGAGCCTACCTCGCCGGAGGGGATGGCGGTGCAGTAGGAGATCGGCAGGGGCGGACGCGGAGATTTCTGCTTCATGCAGATCTGGTCGCCCTTCAGCTTCCAGGTGCCGTTCGAGGGATCGTGCTTGCGCCCCTCTGCCTTGTAGGTGCCGTCAGAAGACAGCCAAAGCTTGGCCTGGCGACCGTCCGGATAGGTGGAGACCACCGTATTCTTGAACGCCGGAGCGAGGTCTGACTTGTCCGCCGCCGAGGAGGACGTCGCCGCTACCGCCAGGGCCGAAGCGGCCGCGGCCGCTGCAAAGATCATCCGCTTCATTCGTCCGTCTCCCGAGGATGTTCGCCTAACGCCGGAGCGCGAAAGCCGTTCAATGTGCGCGTTGCGCGATCGCGCGAAATCGTGCGGCGATGTTCGTGGCGACCTCGCCGATCGGCGTGCAGCCCTTTTTCGCACCATCCTTGCTGACCCCGAAGATGACGAAGCGGGCGCACAGATAGTTGATGCTCCAGGCCACGACGCCGCCGATCACCAGGTCGAGCAGCCGGTTGGACAGTGTATGGTCGTGCAGCGATACGAGGGTCACGAAGGTCCAGTAGTTGCAGAAGTTGCCGAACCCGCTCGTCGCCATGTAGCCGGCCCAGGACCCCATCCAACTGCGCCGCGTGAGGCAGCGAAAGACGAACAGGCCGTTGATCCAGAACGTCACCTGCATGGCCAGCGTCAGCGACATCACCCGCGCCCAGGCCGGCTGCACACCCAGATGCTCGATGCCGATGAGAAGCGAAGCGTCCACCACGAAGCCGATGCAGGCGACAAGGCTGTAGCCCAGCGCCAGCTTCCGCTCGGACCTGACCTCCTCCACCGCAAACGACACCATCGACGCCTCCAACCACCATACGAAATTCTCAAACGCCAACGGCGGATCAGGCTGTCCGTTCCCTGACGGAAGCGCGCGCGCAGGGTCGTTGACAGCCTCGCGTCTGCGGTCCTGAGTAAGGTCGCAGCAGGAGACGCGACATGACCGGCAGATACAGCAGCATCCTCGAGACGGTCGGACACACGCCGGTGGTGCGGATCAACCGCCTCGCCCCGCCGCACGTGAATGTCTTCGTCAAGCTGGAGGCCTTTAATCCGCTGGGTTCGGTGAAGGATCGGCTGGCGCTCGGCGTGATCGAGGCGGCGGAGCGGTCCGGCGCGCTGAAACCCGGCCAGACCGTGATCGAGGCCACCAGCGGCAATACCGGTATCGGCCTGGCCATGGTCTGCGCCGCCAAGGGCTATCCCTTGGTGATCGTCATGGCCGACAGTTTCAGCGTCGAGCGGCGCAAGCTGATGCGGTTCCTGGGCGCCAAGCTGGTGCTCACTCCTGCGGCCCTGCGCGCCACCGGCATGATCACCACGGCCAAGGCGCTGGCGGACAAGAACGGCTGGTTCATGACGCGCCAGTTCGAGAACGAGGCCAATGCCGACTACCACTCGCAAACCACGGCGCGGGAGATCCTGGCCGACTTCGAGGGCGAGCGACTGGATTACTGGGTCACCGGCTATGGCACCGGCGGCACGTTGAAGGGGGTGGGCCGGGTGCTGAGGGCGGAACGGCCGCAGACCAAGATCATCGTCTGCGAACCCGCCGACGCGCCCTTGATCGAAAGCGGCGAGCCCCAGGCGCGTAACCCCGACGGCTCGCCCGCCGCCGGCCACCCCGCCTGGAAGCCCCACCCGGTGCAGGGCTGGACGCCGGACTTCATCGCCAAGCTGACCGGCGATTCGGTGGCCATGGGGCTCGCCGATCAGGTCGTCCCCATCCCTGGCGCTGAAGCCATCGGCTACAGCCAGCAACTGGCGCTGAAAGAGGGCATCTTCACCGGCATCAGCGGCGGCGCCACCTTCTATGGCGCACTGGAGGCGGCCAAGACCGCGCCCGAGGGCTCCACCATGCTCGTCATGCTGCCCGATACTGGCGAGCGCTACCTGTCCACACCCCTCTTCGCCGACATTCCCGTGGACATGACGGAGGAGGAAGCGGCCATTCTGGCGTCGGTGGCGCCCCCGGCCTGATTGTCACAGCGAGGGCCACAATCGGCGGGTGCGTTTCGGCGCGAACGCAACGATACTCCCTTGATTCTCGCCCGGGCCCGGTTCGGCCCTATCGTGGAAAGCCATGTCCAAGGCCGTGATGGCGGTGCTCTGCGCCGCCTATCTGTTCCTAGCCTCGACGGTCGCCGTGCTGCTTTGGCGCGCGGGGGCGGGATGGGGCGCGGGCACGGCCGGGCTGATCGCCACCATGGCCGCCTGCTTCGCTCTACATAACCTGATCGGCCGAGCGGTGGAGGGCGGCGCTCTACGCGGTGAATTGGAGCGGCTGCGCCAGGCGCACCGGCTTCTGGCTGATCATGTGGAGGCGACCCAGGATGCACTGGAGAGCCTGGAGGAACGCCTCAATGCCGAGGCTGACACCCGTACCCAGGCCCTGACCGACGAAGTGCACATGCTGGAGGTGCTGGTCGCCCGCATGAGCGAGAGCATGACCGCCGCCCCGCGCATGGCCGGCCAGCCCTCTGCCGGCGCCTATGGCGGCCGTCCCGATCCGCGCACCTCGGCCCTGCTCGACACCGTGCGCGAGGCCCTGGCCGAAAACCGCGTCGATCTCTACCTTCAGCCGGTGGTCTCGCTGCCGCAGCGGCGCACGGTGTTCTACGAAAGCTTCTCGCGCCTGCGCGACGGCGATGGGCGCGTGCTGATGCCGGCCGAGTATCTGCGTGTGGCCGAGCCGGAGGGGCTGGTCTCCGCTATCGACAACCTGCTGCTGTTCCGCTGTGTGCAGATCGTACGCCGCTTGGCCAAGACCGACCGGCGCGTGGGCATCTTCTGCAACATCTCCCTGGCCTCGCTGGGCGACGAGGTCTTCTTCCCGCAGTTCCTGGAGTTCCTGTCGCAGAACAAGGATCTGGCGGGGGCGCTGATCTTCGAGCTTGGCCAGAACGCCTATGGCGACCGGGGCTCGCTGGAGGCGCGCAACATGGCCAAACTGGCCGACCTCGGCTTCCGCTTCTCCCTCGACAAGGTCACCGACCTCGATTTGGACTTCGCCGACCTGTCGCGGGCCGATGTGAAGTTCCTCAAGATCGGCGCGGACGTGATCTTGAGCCAGTTGGTGGAGATCGACGGCCGCATGGCGCTGGCCTCCCTGCCTGACGTGCAGGCCTCGGACTATGCCGCCCTGACCCGTCGTTATGGAGTGGAGGTCATCGCCGAGAAGGTGGAGGCCGAACGCCAGGTGGTGGACATCCTGGAACTGGAGATCGGCTACGGCCAGGGCCACCTGTTCGGCGAACCGCGCGCCATCAAAGACAGCATCCTCGCCGAAACCGACCCTCCCGCCGACTTCATGCAGGGCGCTCTGAGACGAGCGCACGGGGGACGGTAGCTTCCAAACAAAGTCACCCTCGGGCTTGACCCGAGGGCGAGGCTGCTGGCCGGGTTAAGCCCAGCCATGACTCCGTTCAAGGGCCTACGCCAGCAGCGCTTCCGGCCTCGGATAGGCGTCGTGGCGGGCGGCGTGGACGATGCCGAGGATGCAGCGCACCACATACCAGAGCTTGCCGCACGCCAGCATCAGCGCACCGACAATCAGGATGGGGATGCCGACCAGCACCACGCTCAGGATCGCGCCGACGATGCAGACAGCGACGCCTACCGGGATCAAGGCCACGCTGAGCCAGAAGGTGCGGATCAGGAACTCGTAGTGGGTGCGCGCCGCCGCACCCGCGCGGTCGCGATTGGCATAGGCCAGCACCACGCCGATGATCAACGACAGGAAAGCCGTGGGGATGGCCAGCAGGTAAAGCACATAGATGACGATTGGCAGCGTCATGTCTTCGCTGGCCGCTCCCAGGTCAGCATTGGGCGGGCGAGTATTCAGGGCGGCGTCGGTCATGGCCTTCAATCCGTGTCGGCGCGGGGTGCGCCATGCACTGAAAGATACGCGCACGACCTCCTTTCCGCCATGGAGGGCGGAATTAAGTCTTCGACACCTTGTGACGAAACCTTTAGCCGGCCCCGCCGCCGCCGAGCGCCGCGTAGAGGGTCACCGTATTGGTCCATTGGGTCAGGCGCGCGGCGATCAGGGCCTGGCGCGCGGCGTAGAGGGTGCGCTGGGCGACCAGGACGTTGAGATAGGTGTCCGCGCCCCGGTCGTACCGGGCCTGGGACAGCTTCAGCGTATCCGCCGCCGCCTCCACCTGGGCCGACTGGCCGGCGATCTGCTCACCCACATTGGCGCGGCGGGCCAGAGCGTTGTCCACCTCGCTGAAGGCCGTCTGGATCGCCTTCTCATACTGGGCGAGAGCCGCGTCGCGCTCGGCCTTGGTGTAGGCAAGGTTGGCGCGATTGGCCCCCCAGTCGAAGATGGGCAGGGTGATCTGCGGCGTGAAGCTCCAGGTCCCGGACGAGCCCTTGAACAGGCTGGACAGGGACGGGCTGGTGGCGCCGCCGGATGCGGTGAGCGAGATGGATGGGAAAAAGGCCGCCCGCGCCGCGCCGATCTGGGCGTTGTCGGCTCGCAGCGTGTGCTCTGCCTGCAGCACGTCCGGCCGGGCTAGGAGCACGTCGGAGGGCAGGCCTGCCGGCAGGTCAGCCAGCACGAGGCCGCTCGCGTCCTGGCTTTCGGACAGTTCCGGCAGAAGGGCGTCGGGCACAGGCGAGCCGGTAAGCAGGTTCAGCGCGTTGCGGTCCTGCGCCACCGTGGTCAGGTCGTTGGCCACGTCGGCGCGGGCCTGGTCGACCAGGGTTTCGGCCTGACGCACGTCGAGCTGGGAGGCCACGCCATTGGCGAAGCGCTTCTGGGCGATGTCGAGGGAGGCGCGGCTGCTGGCCAGAGTGTCCTGCGCCGCCTTCAGCACCGTGCGGTCGGCGGCCAGGGTCAGCCAGGCGTTGGCGGTCTCGGAAATGACGCTGATCTGGCTGGCGCGGCGCGCTTCCTCGCTCGCCAGATAGGTCTGCAGCGCCGCCTTGGTCAGGCTGCGGACGCGGCCGAACAGATCAAGCTCGTAGGCGCTGACGCCGAGGCTGGCGGTATACTGGTGCTCGTCGATGTGATCGACGCCCCCGGTCGTTCCGGTCGTCGTCCCGCCCGTTGCCGCCGAAAGCGGTTCGCGGCCATAGGCGGCGCCGAAAGAGCCATTCACCTTAGGGAACAGGTCCGAGCGCTGGATGCGGTACTGCGCCCGAGCTGCCTGGATGTTGGCGACGGCGACGCGCAGGTCGCGATTGTTGGCGAGGGCGAGCTCCACCACCGAGCGCAGGCGCGGATCGACAAAGAAGGTCTTCCAGCCGACGCCCGCCGCGGAAGCCGCGGTGTCGCTCGTCGCAGCGTCGGGGAAGGCGCTGGGCGTCGGCAAGGCCGGGCGATGATAGGCGGGCTCCAGCGTCCCGCAGCCGCTGAGCAGAGTGGCCGTCAGGCCCAAGACGACGAGAGGGCGGGCGACGAGCGGGCGGGCGAGGCGGGGAAGGGCGATGCGCATCAGGCCGGCTCCGCCGCGGTCGAGGGATGGTCGGGTTCGGGTTTGTGTCCGTCCTGGTCCTTGCCTTTGTCATTGCGGCCTTTCCACGCCCCGCGCACCAGGATGAAGAAGATCGGCACGAAGAAGATGGCCAGGATGGTGGCGGTCAGCATGCCGCCGATCACCCCGGTGCCGATATCGTTCTGGCTGCCAGCGCCCGCACCCGTGGACAGGGCCAGCGGGAACACGCCGGCGATGAAGGCGAGGGATGTCATCAGGATGGGCCTGAGGCGTTGTTCGGCCGCGTGCAGAGCGGCGTCGACAGGCGACATGCCCGCCTTCTCGTTGGCCACGGCGAACTCCACGATCAGGATGGCGTTCTTGGCCGACAGGCCGATGGTGGTGAGCAGGCCGACCTGGAAGTAGATATCGTTGTAGAGCCCGCGCATCGTAGCGGCCAGAACCGCGCCGATGACGCCGAGCGGAATGACCAGCATCACCGCGACCGGAATGGTCCAGCTTTCATAGAGAGCGGCCAGGCAGAGGAAGACCACCACCAGGGAGATGCCGTAGAGGGCCGGCGCCTGGGAGCCCGAAAGCCGCTCCTGATAGGATAGGCCCGTCCATTCGTAGCCGATCCCGGCGGGGAGCTTCTTGGCCAGGGCCTCCATCTCGTCCATGGCCGCGCCGGAGCTGAAGCCGGGGGCGGACTGGCCCTGAATCTCCATGGCCGACTGGCCGTTATAGTGCTCCAGGCGCGCCGGGCCGTAGGTCCAATCGGTCTTGGAGAAGGACGAGAACGGCGCCATCGAGCCTGACGCGGTGCGGACATACCAACGGTCGAGATCCTGCGGCGTCATGCGGAAGGGTGCGTCGCCCTGCATGAATACCCGCTTCACCCGGCCGCGATCCACGAACTGGTTGATGTAGCTCGATCCCCAGGCGGTGGAGAGGGTGTCGTTGATATCCGCCTGAGACAGACCGAGCGCGCCGGCGCGGCCCAGATCCACCGCCACGTGAAGCTGGGGCGTGTCATCCTGCCCGTTGGGGCGCACGGCGATCAGCTTGTGGTCCTGGCCGGCCATGCCGAGCAGCTGGTTTCGCGCGGCTACAAGGGCGTCATGGCCAAGAGCGCCCTGGTCCTGCAGCTCGAAGTCGAAGCCGGTGGCGTTGCCGAGCTCCTGCACGGCCGGTGGGATAAACGCGAACACCTGGGCGTCGCGGATCTTGGAGAAGGCGCCCATGGCGCGCTGGGCGATGGCGGGCGCGCGGTTCTTGGCCCCCTTGCGGTCCTTCCAGTCCTTCAGGTGGACGAAGCCGAGGCCGAGGTTCTGGCCCGATCCGCCGAAGTTGAAGCCGGACACCACGAAGCCGGCGTCCACATTGTCTTTCTCGTCCACGAACAGGTGGTGCTCGATCTGTTTGACCACGTCGGCGGTGCGCGAGGTGACCGCGCCGGTGGGCAGGGTGAACTGGATCAGCATCGAGCCCTGGTCCTCGTCGGGCAGGAAGCCGGAGGGCAGCTTGAGGAAGAAGAAGGCCAGCACCGCCACCAGCACGCCATAGACGATCATCGCCGGCAGCTTGCGATTCACGAGCTTGCCGAGGGTCGCATCGTAGCGCTTCACCAGTCCGTCGAAGGTGCGATTGAACCAGCCGAAGAAGCCGCGCTCGGAATGCTCGTGTCCCTTTTCCACCGGCTTCAGCAGGGTGGCGCACAGGGCGGGGGTCAGGATCAGGGCCACCAGCACCGACAGCACCACGGCGGACACGATGGTGATGGAGAACTGGCGGTAGATCACGCCGGTCGAGCCTGGGAAGAAGGCCATGGGCAGCAGCACCGCTGTCAGCACCAGCCCGATGCCGACCAGGGCGCCGGTGATCTCCTTCATCGATTCCAGCGCCGCTTCCTTGGGCGACATGCCCTTTTCGGACATCAGGCGTTCGACATTCTCGACCACCACGATGGCGTCGTCGACGAGCAGGCCGATGGCGAGCACGAGGGCGAACAGGGTCAGGGTGTTGATCGAATAGCCGGCGATGGCGAGCACGCCGAAGGAGCCCAGAAGCACAACCGGCACCGTGATGGCGGGGATTAGGGTGGCGCGCCAATTCTGCAGGAAGACGAACATGACCGCGACCACCAGCACGATGGCTTCGAGCAGCGTCATGATCACATCGTGGATCGACAGCTTGACGAAGGTGGTGTTGTCCACCGGAAAGGCGAAGGCCATGCCGTCCGGGAAGGCGCCGCGTAGCGATTCCACCTTGGCCTTGACCGCATCGACGGTGCTGAGGGCGTTGGCGCCCGGTGCGAGCTTGACGGCCATACCGGCGGCGGGATGGCCGTTATAGTGGGCGACCACGTCATAGGTTTCCGCCCCGAGCTCCACCCGCGCCACATCGCTCAGATGCACGACGGCGCCGTCGGAGCCCGTGCGCAGGATGATGTTCTTGAACTGATCAGCAGTGTGCAGGCGCGACTGCACGGTGACGGTGGCGTTCAGTTGCTGGCCGGGCACGGCGGGGTTGGCGCCGATCTGGCCGGCCGAGACCTGGATGTTCTGGGCGGTAACGGCGTTGCGAACGTCGCCCACGGTGAGCTTGTAATTGTTCAGCTTGTAAGGATCGAGCCAGATGCGCATGGCGTACTGGGCGCCGAACACCTGCAGATCGCCCACGCCCGTCACCCGTGAGATCGGGTCCTGCAGCTTGCTGTTTACGAAGTCGCCCACGTCGGCGACGGTATTCTTGCCGTTGGTGTCATAGACCGAAATCACGAGCAGGAAGCTCTGGGTCGCCTTGGCCACCACAAGGCCCTGCTGTTGAACCTCGGTGGGAAGCAGGGGCGTCGCCTGCTGCACCTTGTTCTGCACCTGCACCTGGGCGATGTCGGGATTGGTCCCGGCCGCGAAGGTGACGGTAACCGTCACCGTGCCGTTCGACTGGCTGGTGGACGAGAAGTAGAGGAGGTGGTCCAGACCCTTCAGCTGCTGCTCGATCACCTGGGTGACGGAACTTTCCAGCGTCGTGGCGTCCGCGCCGGGGTAGGTCGCGGTGATGGAAACCGCCGGCGGGGCGATGGTGGGGTACTGGGCGATCGGCAGGGTCAGGATCGACAGCCCGCCCGCCAGCATGACGACGATGGCCACGACCCACGCGAAGATGGGCCGTTCGATGAAGAAGCGTGAGATCACTTGCCCGCGCCCTGTTGGCCCGCGCCCTGTTGATCAGCGCCTGGGGGGCCGCCTTTGCCGGATGGCGGCGGCGAGCCGGCGGGCACGGCGTGGACGGGCGAGCCCGGCTTGGCCTTCTGCGAGCCTTCCACGATCAACCTGTCGCCCGCGCCAAGGCCGCTGGTGACCAGCCACTTGTCGCCGACCGTTCCGCCTGTCGTGATCATGCGCGACTGGGCCTTGCCTTGGGCGTCGACCACCAGGGCGGTTGGGCGACCGGCCTGGTCGCGGGTCACACCCTGTTGCGGAGCCAGGATGGCGGCGGACTTCTCGCCCTCGATCACCACGGCGCGCACGAACATGCCGGGGAGAAGCACCCCTTTGGGATTGGGGAAGATGGCCCGCAAAGTCACCGCGCCGGTGGTCTGATCCACGGTAACATCGGTGAGCAGCAGTTTGCCGTGGGCCGGATAGTCCGACCCGTCCTCCAGCTTCAGCGACACCTCGGCGGAGGCTGGACCGCCCTTGGTCAGCGCCCCGTCCGCGAGGTTCTTGCGCAAGGTGAGGAGTTCGGCGGCGGACTGGTTGATGTCCACATAGATGGGATCGAGGGTTTGCACCGTGGTCAGGGCGGAGGTCTGGCCGGAGGTGACAAGGGCGCCCTTTGTGAACGCGGACACGCCGACACGTCCGGATATGGGGGCCTTCACCGCCGTATAGCCGAGATTGATGCGGGCGGTCTGCAACAGGGCCTGGTTCTGCTGCACCGTCGCCGCCGCCTGCAAGTAGGCGGCGTTGGCGTCATCATAGTCCTGTTTGCTGACGCCGTTGATCTTGACGAGATCCGCATACCGTTCGGCCTTCACCTTGGCGGTGGCGAGGGTGGCCTGGGCTTGGGCGACCTGCGCCTTGGCCTGGTCGAAGGCGGCGCGATAGGGGGCCGGGTCGATCTGGTAGAGCACCTGTCCGGCGCGGACGTTGGAGCCTTCAACGAACAGGCGCGACTGGATGATGCCGTTCACCTGTGGGCGAACGTCGGACACCGCATAGGGGCTGGTGCGGCCCGACAGAGTGGTGCTGAGCGTTACGGATTGCGGCTGCAGCGTCACGACGCCCACCTCAGGCGGCCCCATGGGCGGGGGCTTGGGCTTGCCGCAGCCGTCCAGCAACAGGACGCCCGTCGCCGCCAGACCGAACGCGCTGGCGCGGAACAACCGGTTGGATCGCATGGGTGGCTCACACACAAAAAGAGAATGAACGTTCAGTCTTGTTTTGCGTAGATATGTTCTATCTTCTTTCTGACAAGGCTGTGTGACGGGTTTTTGCTCCGGGAGACGACGATGGACGAGGGCGCGGGCGGCACTGTTGCGGAAAAACCGCGCACCCTGGCCCGGCGCAAGCAGGTTCTTGAGGCAGCGGCCCGATGTTTTCGTCGGCACGGCTTCCATGCCTGCAGCATGGCGGAGATTTCCGCCGAGGCGGGGATGAGCGTCGGCCACATCTACCGCTATTTCACTGGCAAGGAAGCCATCATCGCTGCGATCGTACGCGGGGACGTGGATGAAATCCTCACCAAGATGGCCCAGTTTCCGCTCGACCAGCCAAACCTGCGCGACACGCTGATCGGCGGCATCGAACAGGCGGTCATCAACGAAATGGAGCCGGGTCAGTCCACCCTGATGATCGAGATCCGGGCCGAAGCGGCGCGCAACCCGGCCATCGCCGCCATGGTGCGCGAGGCGGACGCCAAAATATCCGAACAGTTATGCCGCATCGTTGGCATCGCCGTCGGCCGCGACCTCGACCCCACCGATCTCGCCGCGCGGGTGGAGATGTTCCACCTCATCTTCCAGGGGCTGGCCCTGCGCGCCGTCATCAATCCCGACGTCGACCGGCAGGCCCTGGCGCGACGAGTACGACTGTCGATCGAGGCCGTTCTGGCGCCCTGACAGGCGACATCGGGACGCCGATTGTCCCGCGGGCGAAGCTGGCTTATCGTCCGTTCCGGGAGGGGGACGCCCAACGGCATCCACCAATCAAGAACAAGCGTCGCAAAGGCGCGGAAGGCTGACATATGTCCAAGCTGGCGGAGCCGGGCTCGCATGGCCAGGATCGCCGCGCCGCGATCGTGGCGGCGGCGGCCGAAGTGTGGAATGCTCAAGGGGCGAACGGCTTTACCGTCGCCGCCGTGGCGCGCCGGGTCGGGCTGCACCCGGTCAGCCTCTCCCACTATTTCCGAACGCGCGATGAACTGGCGGCCGAGTGCATGCTGGAATCCGTGGCGCGCGTCACCGCCATGGCGCGCGAGTCCGGCAAGGCTGTCACGCCGCGTGAAAGGGTGAGCGCCTATGTGCATGCCTATCTGCAGATGCAGCGGCGTATCGTCGAGGGCGTAGAGCCGGCGCTGGCCAATTTCGGCGAAATCCGCACCATCGACGCGTCCCCCAACTCCGCCGTACTCGAGGCGTTCGGCGAGTTCGTGCGGGAGATCATGGCGCTCACCGTCACCGAGGCCAACCGCGAGGACCGGCGCGGGCGCCTGTTGCAGGCGCGCCTCCTGATCGAGTTCACAGGATGGGCCTTCGCCTGGCTCGACCTTTACGAGCCGACGGAATATGCGGCGGTGGCCGAGCGAATGCTCGACATCGTGTTTGGGGGGCTGGCGGCCCCTGGCCAGGCTTGGCCGGCCCAGGCGTCCCTGACCTTGGGCGAGGCTTGCGGCAAGCGGATATCGCGCGACCGGCTGGTGGTCGCCGCGACCGAGATGATCAACGAGCACGGCTTCAATGGCGCGTCCATCGACGCCATCGCCGCCAGCCTGAACGTGACCAAGGGCTCGTTCTATCATCACATGACGGACAAGGAGGAGTTGCTGCTGGCCTGCTTCGAGCATCGCTTCGCCCTGAACCGCGAAGCGATCCGCAAGTCCGAGGCCATGGGCGACGGCTGGTTGCGCGTCCATGCGGTGGCGACCTCGCTCGTCGCCTATCATGCCTCGGCGGAGCATGGCCGGCTGTTGCGCAGCCAGGCCCTGGCGGCCCTGGTCGGCGATGAGCGCGACGCGATGCTTCGCCGCTATCGCGACATGGCCTATCGGCTGGCGGTGGTGATCTCGGCGGGGATCGCCGACGGGTCCGTCCGCCCGGTCGATCCGTTCATCGCCGCGGCCCTGGTCCTCAGCACGGTCAACGCCTCCCTCGACCTGCACCACTGGATGCGCGACGTGCAGAGCGTGGATCTACTGGAGGAGTTTGTCCGTCCAGCGCTGACGGGGTTGCCGATCTAGTCGGTAATCCGAGATATGCCGCCGAAGTTACCGTGTTCGATCCGTTACCTTGGCGGAACGGCGCTGCTGCGATCTAGCGATTGGCCTCAAGTTCAGTCAGCAACCCTGCCTCCGATAGAATATGGATGGCAGGAGCCAAGCGTTCGCCATAGGCGCGCCACCGGCCAACGGAAGCGGAGTGGACTTCGCGACGCACCTGGGCGGCGCTGGCGCTGGAAACGGCCGCTGCGTTCTCGTGTGGCCGCAGGGCGGCTTCATTCCAATCGAGGCCACAGAGGTCGAGCAGGCGCGGCGCAGCTACCTCCAGGTCCGTGACTATGTCCTCATAATGAATTTCGCAGAAGCGCTCGGCCGGTAACGTCGCCCGCCAGTGGGCGACCAGCCGATCGAACATGACGTAATAGCGCGCAACGTCCTCCAGCCCGTAGGTGAACTGGTAGATGGTGCGGGGGCTGAACGACTGACGAAACAGGCTCAACACCGAGTCGAGGGGATGGCGGCGCACGCAGACGATGCGCGCATCCGGCAGGGCGCGGTGGATCAGTCCCGCGAACAGGTAGTTCTCGGGGGTCTTGTCTAACCAGCGTCGACCGCCGGCCACCAGGGGTTGGGTGGCGTCGATATAGGCGCGCCCGAGTATCTCCGGCCTGGAGGAAGCCGCGCGGTCGAGCGTGGACGGCTCAAGCCAAGCGCTGCCGGACGGAGCGGCAATCCTGTTGACAGCCGCCAGCATGGTGGACGGCTCTCCCACGGAGGCGACATCGGGATGGCTTGAAATGATGCGGTCCACTAATGTGGTGCCGCTGCGGGGCAGGCCGATCACGAAGATCGGATTAGAGGTCAAAGGGCATGACGTGGCGGGCGGCGTAACGGCCGCGGCATCGAACAGGGCTTGGTCGATCTGCGAATCATAGCGCGTGGCCGCCCGCTTGGCAGCCTTGGCGCGCACGAGCCAGTCGAAGGCCTTTTCCGGCTGACCCAAATCCTCCAAAGACTTGGCCAAGGCATGACCGATAAGCAGGCGACGATCGGGGTCGCTGGCGGCGGCGAACAGGCGTTTGAGACTTAAGATCAGATTGGACTCTACCGTCTGTAGCTCGATATCCACCAGAGCGGCGGGCGCCTGATGGTCGTTGGGGTCGAGCGCCATGGCCTTGCGAAAGGCCTTGCGTGCGGCGTCCACGCCGTTCTGGTGCAGTTCCGACCAGCCGAGATTGCGCCAGAAAGCGCCGCGGGCGGGCTCCAGCGCCACGGCGCGCTTGGCGGCGTCCACGGCGCGGGCGTGCTCGCCCACCCGGTCAAGCACCACGCCAAGGGTGTCGAGGCCGACCGCCGTCACCCCCGCAGACGTCCGACGCCCCGCTTCGACCATCTGCAGCGCCCGTAGTGCGGCGCTTCGGGCATCTGCGTTGCGCCCCGCTTCCTGATTGGCGCGCGCCAGATAGATGAGGGTCTCGGCGAACTCGGGATCGCGCTGCGACGCTCGACCCAGAAGATCGATGGCGCTGAGGATGTCGCCCGCCTCCTGCAGTGTGCGCCCCATGAGGAAAAGGGCTTCCGTATGAGCGGGATCGGTGGCCAGGACCGCGCCGCAGACGTTGTAGGCCTGCTGCAATCGACGTTGACGTAAAGCCTCGCGCGCCGCCTGTAACCGCGGGTCTGGTCGAGCCGCGGTGGCGTCGACGCGCGTCATCGCAGGCAGCCTCCGTTCGCCATCCTAGCCCACGAAGGCGCGTTCGAGGACGAAGTCGCCGGGTTCGTGGTTGGAGCCTTCGATCAGGCCCTGGCTTTCGAGCAGGGCGGCCACGTCCTTGATCATGGCCATGGAGCCGCACAGCATGATGCGATCTGCCGCCGGGTCGAACTTCGTCTGGTCGAGGCCGAGATCGCGGAACAGGTCGCCGCTCAGGATGCGGTCGGTGATGCGGCCCGCATGCACACCCTCGGGCGCCGCATCGCGGGTCACGGTGGGATAATAGACCAGCTTGTCCTGAATGATTTCGCTGAGCAGCTCGTCTTCCGCGAGCTCGCGGGTGAACAGGTCGCGATAGGCCAGGTCCTTCACTTCACGCACCGTGTGGCAGACCACCACCTCTTCGTACTGGTCATAGGCGTCCGGGTCGCGGGCCACCGAGAGCCAGGGGGCGAGGCCGGTCCCGGTGCCGATCAGGTAGAGCCGCTTGCCGGGCTTCAGCGCGTCGAGCACCAGGGTGCCGGTGGGCTTCTTGCCGAGCAGGATCTGATCGCCCGGCTCGATCTTCTGCAGACGCGAGGTGAGGGGGCCGTCATCCACCTTGATGGAGAAGAATTCCAGCTCCTCGGCGAAGTGCGGGCTGGCCACCGAATAGGCGCGCAGGATCGGCTTGCCGCCCTCGGCCTCACTAGGCAGGCCAATCATCACGAACTCGCCCGAGCGAAAGCGGAAGCTCGGCGGCCGGGTGACGGCGAAGGAGAAGTAGGTCTCGGTCCAGTGCTTCACCCACAGCACCGTCTCCACATTATGGACAGTGGAGGTGATCGGAACGCGTTCGGCCTTGGGGGGAGCCTCGGCCAGAGGAAGGTCGGTCATCTAAAGCTCAACTTGTCGATCAAAGCCCCTGGCCGATGTCCTCGAACGGGCCCTGGGGCGCGTTCAGTTCGGCGGCGCTCGGCGTATGTATGCCGCATTCGGTCTTTTCGGAACCCGCCCAGCGACCGGCGCGCTCGTCCTGGCCTTTTTCAACCGGCTTGGTGCAGGGCCAGCAGCCGATGGAGGGGTAGCCCGACGCCACGAGCGGGTGGGGCGGCAGATCGTGCTCAGCCACATAGGCGTCGAGATCGGCCTTGGTCCAGTTGGCCAGGGGGTTGACCTTCACCTTGCCGTCGGCGCTCTCCACCACGGGCAGGGCGGCGCGGGTGGAAGCCTGGAATCGCTTGCGGCCCGTGATCCAGGCGTCGAACCCGTCCAGCGCGGCATCCAGCGGGACCACCTTGCGCAGGTTGCAGCAGGCGTTGGTGTCGGTCTTCCACAGGGTATGCGACGGGTCGATGGCCGCCAGATCCTTGAAGGCGGGCCGCAGGTCGCGCACGTCGCTCAGGCCGAGGCGCTGGGTCAGTTCCTGACGATAGTCCAGGGTCTGGGCGAACTGCATCCCGGTGTCCAAGAACAGGATCGGGATATCGCGATCGATCTCGGACGCCATGTGCAGCAGCACCGCTGACTCCGCCCCGAAGGAGGAGACCAGCGCGATCTGGTCGCCGAACGCCCCGAGCGCGGCGCGCAGGATGCGCTGCGGCGAGGCGTGGCGAAGGCTGCTTTCCATCGACGCGGCCTGGGCGTCGCAGGCGAGGCGGGCTGGGTGGCCCGAGTGCAGGACAGGGGTGGCGCTGTCAAAGGCCATCGGAGGGGCTCCTCTCGACAAAGGCCGGAGCGCGGTGGTCCGCGGCGGTCTGGTAGACGTGACGATAACGGTGGGCGGCGGCAGCCCATTCCTGACTGCTCGATCCATCAGATGGGATGAAGGTGTCGAAGCCGCACCGCACCATCTCCCGCGCCTGCTCGCGCAAGACATCGCCCACGGCCCGGATCTCACCGGTGAAGCCTAGGCGGCTGCGCAGCAGGGCGGCGGAGGAATAGGCGCGGCCGTCGCGGAACTTGGGGAAGGCCAGAGCCACAACCGCAATGCGCGGCAGGTCGTAGGCCAGGGCCTCCACCGCCTCGTCGGGTTGCAGCAGCACGCCCACGGGTCGACCTTCGTCCAGCAAGGCGCCTTCGCCCTCGAACCGGGCCAGCGACAGGATCACCCCGCCGCTGGCGGGGGTCAGGTCGTCGGGCCCGACCAGGGTAAAACGATCTTCCGTCTCGGAGAATTGGCCGTTCTTAAGCTGGATGAGCGTCGGCATAGACCGCCTCCTTGAAGGGCGCGGGACCCAGCCGCCGATAGGTATCGAGGAAGCGCTCCTCGCCGGTCTTCAGGCCCAGATAGGCGTCCACCAGGGCCTCCACCGCGGGCGCCACCTGATCGGCGGGCAGGGCCGGGCCGAGGATCGAGGCGATGGACGCGTCTTCCGCGCCCGAGCCGCCGAGGGAGAGCTGGTAGAATTCCTCGCCCTTCTTATCGACGCCCAGGATGCCGATGTGGCCCACATGATGGTGGCCGCAGGCATTGATGCAGCCGCTGATCTTGATCTTCAGCTCGCCGATCGCCTCGGCCCGGTCGGGCTGCTCGAACCGCCGCGCGATGTCCTGGGCGATCGGAATGGCGCGGGCATTGGCCAAGGCGCAATAGTCGAGACCCGGGCAGGCGATGATGTCGCTGATCAGGTCGAGATTGGCGGTGGCGAGACCGTGCCGCTGCAACTCGGCGAACACCGCCGGTACGTCGTCCAGCTTCACGTGCGGCAGGACGAGGTTCTGGGCGTGGGTCACCCGGATATCGTCATGGCCATACCGTTCGGCGAGGGCTGCCACCGCCTCCATCTGCGCCGATGTGGCGTCGCCGGGCGTTTCGCCGGGAGCCTTCAGGGCGATGTTGACGATGGTGTAGCCGGGCTTCTTGTGCGGGGCGAGGTTGTTGCGGGCGAAGCGGGCGAGAGCCAGGTCCGCGGCGCGCGCCGCCTCGAACGCTTCAGAGCGGGCGGGCAGGGTCTCGAACGGGATCACGCCGAAGGCGGCGCGGATGCGGGCCAGCTCCAGGTCCGGCAGGTCGATGGAGCCCTGGTCGAGGGCGGCCCACTCGGCCTCCACCTGGCGACCGAACTCTTCCGCGCCGGTAGACGCCACAAGGATCTTGATCCGCGCCTTGTAGATATTGTCCCGCCGGCCGAGGCGATTGTACACGCGCAGGACGGCGGTCAGGTAGGACAGCAGGGACCGCGCGGGCAGGAATTCGCGGATCGTCGGCCCCAGATAGGGCGTGCGCCCCATGCCGCCGCCGACCATCACCTCGAAGCCGAGCTCGCCCTCGCGGCTGCGCTTGATCTTCAGGCCGATGTCATGGGCGCGGGCCGCCGTGCGGTCCTTGGCCGAGCCCGTCACCGCGATCTTGAACTTGCGCGGCAGGTAGGTGAATTCAGGGTGGAAAGTGGACCATTGGCGGATCGCCTCGGACCACACGCGCGGGTCGTCCACTTCTTCCGCCGTCGCCCCGGCATAGGGGTCGGTGGTGGTGTTGCGGATGCAGTTGCCGCTGGTCTGGATGGCGTGCAGGTCCACCGCCGCCAGCCGGTCCAGGATGTCCGGCGTATCCTTCAGCCTCACCCAGTGGAACTGGATGTTAGTGCGCGTGGTGAAGTGGCCATAGCCCTTGTCGTAGTCGCGGGCGATGGCGGCCAGGGCGCGCATTTGGCGGCCATCCAGCGTACCGTAGGGGATGGCCACGCGCAGCATGTAGGCGTGGAGCTGCAGATAGAGGCCGTTCATGAGCCGCAGCGGCTTGAACTGGTCTTCCGTCAGATCGCCCGACAGCCGGCGCGCCACCTGGCCGCGAAACTCCGCCGCCCGGTCGGCCAGCATCTCGCGGTCGATCTGATCATACGCGTACAGGCTCACGGCTTTCTCCGGATCAGGCTGAGGCGCCCCGTCGAGCGCGCGGCGCCGTGCGCATGTTGGATCGCCGCGATGGCTTCACCACCCATCGCCTGCTTGCCGAGCTCCATGTGGTCGGTGGGACCGAGCGCGCGGATGCGTTCGCGAAAGCTCACCGGCGCGGAGCCGTCGGCCACGAGGTCGATCAGGTAGGGATCGACCAGCAGTGTGGGCTGGGCCTTGGCGGTGGCCAGGGCGGCGTCGCCGGGCTCGGGCGCGTCGAAGCGCTCGGCGTCGGCGAACTGCTCCACCCAGGCTTGGCCAGACCAGAACACGACATCGCCCGTGTCCAGCCGATTGGCGGTGAGGACCTGCAGGGTCATCGCACAGACTCCTTCGATCCGCTCATCCCCGCGGAGGCGGGGACCCAGGCTTGAGCCGCCTGCGACACGTCTAAAAAACCGGGGTCCCCGCCTGCGCGGGGATGAGCGGCATTAGAAGCAAGCGCCGCCACCTCGCCGATGATCAGGATGGCCGGGCCGTCGAAGCCCGCCGCCACCTCCGGCAGGGTGGCCAGAGTGGCCAAGGCGCGGCGTTCGCCGGGCTGGCTGGCGTTCTCCACCAGCGCCACGGGGGTCGAGGGCACCCGTCCGGCGGCGATCAGCCGAGCGGCGATCATCGGCGCGGTGCTAAGGCCCATATAGACCACCACCGTGTGGTTGGCGGCCGCGAGAGCGTTCCAGTCGAGATCCGGTTCGCCGCTATCTTTCTGAGCGTGTCCGGTGACGAAGGTGACCGCCTGGGCCAGACCCCGGTGGGTGAGGGGCGCGCCGGCGCCGGCGGAGGCCGCCAGGGCCGCAGAGACGCCGGGCACGATTTCGCAGTCCACGTCCGCCGCGCGGCAGGCCAGCATCTCTTCCCCGCCCCGACCGAACACGAAGGGGTCGCCGCCCTTCAGCCGCACCACATTCAAACCGTCGCGGGCCAGACCCACCAGCAGGGTGTTGATGTCGTCCTGCGGCAAAGCGTGGCGCGCCTTGCGCTTGCCCACATAGAGCCGCCGCGCCGAGGCGGGGACGAGGTCGAGGATATCGGGGGCCACCAGCCGGTCGTGCACCACCACGTCGGCGGATTGCAGCACCCGTGCGGCCTTCAGGGTCAAGAGTTCCGGATCGCCCGGCCCGGCGCCCACCAGCCACACCTTCCCCGGCGCGGCGCGCGCGGACGCATCCCCGCCGCTGAGCGCGACGAGGCCAGGATCGGCGGGAGAGCCGCGGCGCGGCATGGGCGAAGAACTCCTGGGCACGAATACACAATAGCGACCACAGGGCGGGTGTCGCCACCCGCCCTGCACACCTTAACCGGAAAGGGCCATCAACCGGTTGAGGAATGCTTGCAAAATCGGCGCTAAGCCTCCAATTCGCAAACCACGAATCCAGTCGGGGCGTTTAGGATTTCTATGGACCGCCGTCGTCTGCCGCCCTTGAACGCCCTTCGCGCGTTCGAAGCCGCGGCCCGCCATATGAACTTTTCCCGTGCGGCGGACGAACTCTCCGTCACGCCCGGCGCGGTGAGCCAGCAGATCCAGAACCTGGAGGACTTCATCGGCGCGGCCCTGTTCCGCCGCACGCCGCGGGGGCTTCTGTTGACCGACGCGGCGCAGACCGCCCTGCCGGCCCTGCGCGACGCCTTCGACAAGCTGGCCGAGGCCTCCTCGCTGCTCACCGCCGCCGTGGACGGACGCCGGGTGACCGTTTCCGCCGCGCCCTCCTTCGCCGCCAAGTGGCTGGTGCCGCGCCTCGGTCTGTTCGAGGCCGCCAAGCCGGAGGTGGATGTCTGGCTCACCGCCGGGATGGAGCTGGTGGACTTCGCCGCCGGCGAGGTGGACATCGCCATCCGCTACGGCGCCGGCCACTATCCGGGGCTGGAGGTGGCGCGGCTGATGAGCGAGACGGTGCTGCCGGTGTGCTCGCCGGGCCTGCTTGCTGAAAAGCCGCTGGCGTCTCTGGAGGATCTGGCCGCCCACACCCTGCTGCACGACGGCTCGCCGGATGCGGACGACAGCTGCCCCGATTGGATGATGTGGCTGGCGGCGCGGGGGGTCAAAGGCGTGGACGGCGCGCGCGGCCCTCGATTCAACCAGTCGAGCCTGGTGATCGAGGCGGCGATGAACGGACGCGGCGTGGCGCTCGCCAAGCGCGCCCTGGCCCAGGCCGACCTCGATGCGGGGCGCCTCGTGACTCCCTTCGATATCTCCACCGCCGTCGATTTCGCCTATTATGTGGTCCACCCCAAGGCGAAGGGGCGTCTCAGCCAGGTCAAGGCCTTTGTCGGTTGGCTGAAGGCCGAGGCGGAGGTGCACGAAGCGGCGTTGCTGACTATGGACAACGGCGCCGGCATCTAGTCTTGGGGGTCGCGCCCGGAATCTTCGCGGTGATGCGCGATTTGTTCAGTATTATCGGGGCAGGGTGACGGATCGGCCTTTGGGGGAATTCGGCCTTGCCTGCATCCAGAGCCTGGTTCGTCATCGGTCCGCTCGGACCCTACGTCGCCGTCCCGCAAGGCGGGTTCGGCTGGTTCGCCGCGCTGGGTCTGACGCTGCCCGCCTTCGCCTATGCCCTGTTCGCCGCCGAGATCGGCCGCATGCTCGCCGCAGGGCTGATCGCCTTCCTGTTCGGCCTCGGCTACGCCATGGCGGAAGAGGATCGCCGCGCCCGGCCCAAGTGCGTCATGCAGCCGGCGCCCGAAACCGCTCCCGTCGCCGACGCGGCCTGGCAGGAAGCCTGAGACGCGTCGCTAGATGCGGGGATAGCGGGCGGTTCATCCGGGGGAGAGCGCGGGGATAGCCAACCGCTCCCCAACACCCCTACCTCCGTCATGCCCGGACTCGTTCCGGGCATCCATCCACCGGCCGTTCGGCGGGCAGGCGGGTGAAGGTGTTGTTTCGTCAGCGGGTTATCAGGTCAGCCTCGCGCCATGGGCGCCCGGAACGAGTCCGGGCAAGACGAGGGGGGGAGTCTGGCGGCGGTGGAGAAGCGCGGACAGACCGCCGGCCGAACTTTATTTGTCCCCGGCGCCCCAGAGCCGTGGTCCTCTGTCGCTATCCCGTCGCACCGGGGAGGGCTCACGGATCCAGCCCGAATTGAGGCGGCGAGGGGTGATCGAGCGGGATAATACGCTGCGCCTGCGACGCGCGTCATGCACGGCGGAGCGGCTGGAGCGTCGAGGGCGGGGTAAGACAACCCGCCTATCCGGGAGCGCGTGGATGCGTCC
>CAIOYC010000030.1 GCA_903862425.1 uncultured Caulobacterales bacterium
AAGGCTCGACCCGAAGGCGTCAGGCGCGCATTCTTGTGTACGTTCATCCGGGGAACTCCGGGCTTAGGGTTGGTGCTTCGCAACCCCAGCTTCTCAGCCCTTCCCCGGGTGAACAACCTTCATAGCTTCGACACCTAAGCCCCGGCGGAATAGGGTTGTGGAGAAAACCCCCGCCATTCGGCTAGGGTTTCTCGGCGAACATCGAACTCAACGAGCCGCTCATCGATACACACAACTGCCCGCGCGGCTACCTCAGCAAGCGCGATGTCTGTCCAGAACGCGACCTCTGCGATCAGCTCTGCCCAGTTGTACCGGACTACAATCTGCGCACCGTGGCGCGTGGCGATGGCTTTGATAGACGAGAGGGAAAGTTCGGGTTGCCGAGCGGAAAGGGCGAACATGCCAATGCGTGTCGCACCCGCCGCAACGGCTTTATTCAGAAGATGGTGCAGATCCGGCTCCGAGACCTGCTTGTCTCGGACTTCAAACACTCGCGACCAACCTGTTCCGCTGGACTCCAAGACGCCGACGTCGCCAGGAAGGGTGCGGTCGGGATCATTAACGCGCGTAGCTCTGACGCGATCAGACCCGTAGGCCGCGCTCAGCAATCCCGCGACGGCGGCCTGAGCACGTTTTCCACCCTCTGCCGATGCGGCCGTAAACTTGGTGATGCGGGCCGCCAACTCCTCGAGCGTGACGGAGCCTGGCTCCGGCGCTAGGCCCGGTCTGCGGAACTGCTCGCGCCTAACCACGATGTAGGTGCGTAGGACCTCCCGCGCCTTGTCCAGACTCTCGATGCGGTCGAGCGAGTCCAGAAGATCGACGACGTAGAATAGGGCAGGGCGAGCATTCCCCTTGGGTATTTGACGCCCTGCAATCGTCTGTTTGCTGGAGGTGAGTCAACGCCTGCTAAGAGCGGGTTGTGTTGAAAAAGTCCGCGAGCCGTTCATCAGCAAAAAAAATCGAGCAATTCCATTGCGCGCGCAGCTAGGGCCTTAGGATATAATTGCCCATAAATACCCATTCGAGACCAATGCGACCCCAGCCTGTGGCCGCCAGGGACTTTTTCAACCATATCAGCGCTAATCTGCCTCTCCTTGAATCCGCCAGCCGTGACACGCCAAAAGGGGGGATCTAAGACGCTGTCGTGGCGATATAGTCGTCCACGCGTCGCCCCAGCACTTCCAACGGCATGGCGCCGGCGAGCAGACCGGCGTCGTGGAAAGCCTTGATGTCGAACTTCGCACCGAGCGCCGTTTTGGCGCGCTGGCGTTGGCCGATCCAGTAGGTGTGGCCGATCTTGTAGCTGCAGGCCTGAGCAGGGATGGCGCAGTAGCGATTGACCTCGCGGGTGGTGAACCCGACCGCGTCGCCGGTAAGGTCTGTGCACAGGCTGAAGGACGAGCTGGAGGCTGCTGACCCGGGTGGAGGCGCGGCCAGCGTCCACTGAACTGGTTCTGGATCTGCATCAGCTGGCCGGCAAGGACCATCCACAGCTCGTCCTCAGCGCCATCAAGCGCAGGCTTGCCGAGGGTGAGGAGGTGGACTTGGGGTAATGTTTAAATCGGCGAAAACGTACGCCGCGATCTCCACAGACGAAACCGTCTTTCGGTTCGAATCCCGTCGCGTCTCTGAGAAAAAGCTATTTGGAATCAATGGGAAAAGTCTGGCGGTGCTGTCAGTCTAACCGCAACTTGTCTCCACCTATCGTACCGCGGGCAGGGGAGGGCAGACCCTAGGCCATGAGGGACTTCCACTCAGCCAGGGCGGCTGAGCGTTGGGCCTTAAAGTCTTCTCGCTGGGTGAGGTGGCGGCCTTTGTTGTAGTGGTTGTGGAAGGCGGCGTGGATTGAGCTGAACTTCTGCAGGCTCTTCATCTGCCTGAACCTCAGCATGGCCCGCTCTCGTCGTCGGAAGGGCTGGTGTGAGTTCTCACACCGATTGTTGGCCCAGCGTCCAATCTCTTGCTTATCGGCGTTGCCGATCTCCTTCATCGCGGCTCTGTAGGAACGCAGGCCGTCTGTGGTGATGGCCTTCGGCGAGCCATGGCGCTTGAGCGCCTTCTTGATGAACTTCAGCGCCGCCGCCTTGTCCCTCTCCTTGGTGACGAAGGATTCCAGCACTTCGCCCTCGTGATCCACCGCCCGCCACAGGTAGTGCATCTCGCCATTGATCTTTACGTAGACCTCGTCCAGGTGCCACCGCCAATGGGTGTAGGCCTTCATCCGATCGACGCGCCGGCGGCGATTTCCAAGGCGAACATGGGGCCAAACCGGTTCCACCAGAACCGCACGGTCTCATGGCAGATCTCGATCCCGCGCTCCGCGAGCAGGTCCTCGACGTTACGGAGCGACAGCGGGTACTTCACGTACATCATCACCACGAGACGGATGATCTCGGGAGACGAGTTGAACCGATAGAACGGGGTCTTGGGCTTGCGAGCTCGGGCCATGGCTGGGGTTTATGCCGGAGGCGCAGGCTCGGTGCATTTGGTTTGACAGAGCCCGTGCGGGCTTTAGCGGATGCTGTCCGCGCGAAACGCGGCGTTCGATTTGCGGAGATCAACATAATCAGCGTCGAGCCCAATGACCACCATCACGATGAGTGGCCCGAGCATACCCGTGGTCCGCACGGCCACCTGTCGCCGCATCCGGGCTGACCGATCCGCCGTAGATGCATTGCAGGCGGAGTTTGGACTGACCCATGGGCGCTGGGGCTCGTTTCAAATTTCCCGGGCTGAGCCGAAAGCGCCTGTGGACGGTCGGCCCTTTCGCTCTAGCCCTAGCCATTCACTTGGTTCTCCTGCTGCTCATCATCTCGTGGCGCGCGCCAGCGATGGCGATGGCCCCAGTCGCAGGGCAGGTGTCTTTGTTCCCTGCGCCCGGGAAGGCTTTTGCAACGAAAATCGCTCAGGCCGCACCGCTTTCAAAGCCCGAACCGGCTGAGAAAGCCACCAGCACGCCGAGCACCGTATCGACCGTTCTTGAAAGCGGCGCCGTTCTGAGTGTCAGGCCGGCCTTCGATCCGCCGAGCGACCTTGAGCCAATCCTTGTCAACGTCGTCACAGGTGGCGCGCCACCACAAGCCGAGCCTTTGGAGAGAGGTACCGCCCCAGCCATCGACACGCCTACAGCCACGACGCTCGGTGGGGGCAAGACGTGTCAACTTTTCGATCAGTTGCAGAATATTTTGCAGAGCAGCGATCAGGTTCGCCGCGCGTTGCCGCTCATTCCGCAGCGGGCCCGTTCGGTCGCCAATGCTGTCATGTTGTGGGATGGGCATTGGTTGCCGGCGCAGGCCATGGGTGGCCCCAGCGCCTTTGATCCTATCCAGGCCATCGTCCTGCAGGCGATCCTGTCCGCGCCGCCTAGCTGTCGAGTAGAACTTGTCCGCGGCCCGCGTTTGATTGCGATTAGCAATGCAAACGATACAATCGTGCTCGCCTTCGGTTCCGGTGAATGGCGATGGAGCGACTTGCTAAGTACATCGAAATAGAGTTGAATCTGCAGTCTGAATGCCACAATACGCAACGACTCTAAGTATTTTGCTAGTTAATTTTTCTTGCTAAACGCATCCGTCCCTCCGAGCCGCTCGTTGCTGGCTTGTGAGGGTGCGGCTTCTGATCGCTGAGACGGCGATCAGCGCATACCGGGCAAGAGGGCTATAATGAGGAAACAATACGCAAGGGGTGTGGCCGCCGTCGCACTGGCCGCCGCTGTTTTCGGCGCTGGTCCGTCGCTGGCGTCGAGCCATCGCGAAGCTCCAGGAATCACCAAGACCCCCAAGGTTGATGCAACCGACCTTTATATGTTCCGTAGCTACGAGCCGGGTCGCGCTGGCTTTGTAACGTTTCTGGCCAACTACCAAGGGCTCCAAGGCCCTGGCGACGGCCCGAACTATTTCACTCTCGATCCCGATGCTGTCTATGAAATTCACATCGATAATGTGGGGGATGGCGCCGAGCACCTCACCTATCAGTTCAAGATGAGCAATACGCTGGCCAACGGTACTGGTATCGCGCTGACTGTGGGTGGAAAATCCCTTCCGATCGCATTGCGCGCCATTCCTCAGGTCGCGGGCGCAAACGCGAATGTCGGGGAAACGGAAAGCTACACGCTGACCCTCGTGACCGGCGATCGCCGGACCGGCGCCCGCGCCGCCGTAACCAACGCTTCCGGCGGCGGAGCAACGTTCACGAAGCCTATTGATAACATCGGCAACAAGACCGTCCCCAACTACGCCGCCTACGCCAACCAATTCATCTACAACATCACAATTCCGGGCTGCTCAACACCGGGTCGCGTCTTCGTCGGCCAGCGTGCGGATGCTTTCGCCGTGAACCTCAGCGGTGCGTTCGACTCAGTCAATTTCGTGCCGATCGAAGGCGACAGCGCGCCGGGCGCCGGCGACGGCAAAGGGTTCCCTGGCGGCATCAAGCAAAACCGCGCTAACGACGAAATCGTCGGCAAAAAGAACGTGGATACCTTCGCATTGGAAGTCCCGATCGCCTGCCTCGTCGGCACGGGCAACGGAGTGATTGGGGCCTGGACCACCGCTAGCCTGCCTCAGGCACGCCTGCTTGATCCTTCGCCGTCCTATACATCGACGGCGCTACAGGGCGGCTCCTACGTTCAAGTCTCTCGTCTGGCCAATCCGCTGGTGAATGAGCTGGTGATCGGCCTGCCTGACAAGGACGCCTTCAATGCCTCCTTCCCGCCCAACAAGGACGCCACATTCCTGAACTACGTGACCAATCCCACCTTCCCGGCAATCTTGGATGCACTGTTCAAGGCTCCCGTCAACGCTACGCTTGGCTCGAATTTCGCAACCCTGGCGCCGACCAACTTCCCCCGTAACGACCTTGTGGCTACCTTCCTTACCGGGTTCGCGACGCTCAACCAGCTGAAGACGGTGACGCCTTCGGAAATCATGCGCCTCAACACAGCGGTCAACCCGACTGCGCAGGCCAGCCAGAGCACGTTCGGCGTGGTGGGCAACGATCTCGCGGGCTATCCAAACGGTCGCCGTCCGGGTGACGACGCCATCGACATCACCCTGCGCGTCGCCATGGGACGGCTATGCTATCCGATCCCCATCTCCGGCACGCAGACGGATCTGGGCCTGTGCAAGCCGGCCGATGCATCTACAGGCATGGTGGCCTACACTGACGGTGCGCCCATCAGCGCCATGGATGTGCAGAACGCCTTCCCATATCTCAACACGCCGATCCCGGGTTCTCCGGGTCATGGCTCGCGCATTGCGAATTGAGGCAGTCGATCATGAAGTCTAGCACCCTGATCAAACTGGCTCTGTTGGGCGCGACAGCTGTCGCTCTCGCAGGCTGTGGCGGTGGCGGCGGTAGCGCCACCACCACGCCCGTCGTCACCGCGCAGAAGCTGGAGGACAATTTCGGAACCCAGTTCGGCGTCGATTACCGCCAGAGTCCAAACACCGCGCCGGTCAAGCCCGTAGCTGGCGATATCATTCCGCTATCTTTGGTTACCCCGCCCGTACCGCTCCACTAGACGCTAGATCGGTCCGATCAATCAGCGGCGGCGCTTCCAGGCGCCGCCGTTTTCGTGTGAATCATCTCAGCGTACTAGCGAGCGTGGTCGAAAGGCGATCTCGGAGATTGTGCGCCTGCCCTCCCGGCGTGAAAGCTGGATGGCGATATCGACGACGCCAGCGACGTAGTCGGCGATCTCGCTGCGGCCTAGGTTCGCGCCGGCCTGCAGCACCATTAACGCGATCTGATCCACTGCCGCGCGGGGATTGTCGGCGTGGACGGTGGTGATCGACCCCGGATGCCCGGAATTGACCGCGCGCAGGAAGCTATAGGCTTCGGAGCCTCGCAACTCGCCGAGGATGATCCGGTCGGGGCGCATACGCAGTGATGCCTGAAGTAAATCCTCAACCCCGATGCGCGCCTCGCCCAAGCTTCCCCGCGCCGCGATCATGCCGACGGCGTTAGGGTGATCCAGGCGAATTTCGGCCGTGTCTTCGATCGTGATCAGCCGCTCGGTTAGCGGGATCTCGCGGACCAGCGCGTTCAGGAAAGTGGTCTTGCCGGTGGAGGTGCCGCCGGAGACGATGATGTTTTTCCGTGCCCGCACGGCGGTTCGAAGAAATTTCGGCATATCGCCCGCATGAAGCAGAGCCTCGAGTTCCGTGTCTTCCAGCGAACGATCCTCCAGGCCGACGCTGCGAACGCCGTCGAAGGCGCCGGCGGCGGCGTAGTCGTCGAGGCCAAGGTCCGCCACCACGTGCTTGCGGATGGCGATGGCCATCGCGCCGCGCGTGGCGGGCGGGGCCACGATCTGCACCCGCGCACCATCAGGCAAAGTGGCGGCGAGGAGGGGGTGCTCGCGGCTCACGCCCTGGTGCGCGGCCGCGGCGATCTGGGTCGCCAGCCGCCAGAGCGTGGTGTCGGTCAGCTCCGGTGCGGAGTGTCGCTGCGTCTCGCCGCCCACCGTCTCGACCCACACCTCTCCAGGCGTGTTGATCATGATGTCTGTGACGTCGTCGCGGCCGAGCCAGGGCGCCAGCGGCCTCAGATAGGCCTCCAGATAGACGCCGCGCTCGCCGAGCGGTGCGCTCACTTCGCCGCGCCGACGGGGGAGAAGTCGAGGTCGCGGGCCACGAAGATGCGGATTGCCGAACCCTGCGGCACCTTGATCGTCGGTGATATGGTCGTCGGCTGCAGCGCCGAGGCGCCGAGCGCGGCGGCATCGGTGTTGGAGCCGATCACCACTTGGGTGCTGGGCGCCCGCGCCAGGCTGTTGACCCCGGCATTGATCACCGACAGCAGCACGGCCCCGCCGAACCGCTCGAAGAAGTGACGGTCCACCGAACCCTCAAGCCCGGCGCGCCCGAGCGGATCGGTGCCGGACGAGGCGATCTGGATCGAGGCGCCGTCTGGGCGGATGATCCGGGTCCAGATGACGAAGGCGCGCGATTGGCCTTGCGAAACGGCGCTCTTGTACTGGCCGATCACCCGGCTGCCGCGTGGCACCAGAACCGTCGATCCATCGAAGCCGCGCACGTCGCGGCTGACCACCGCGCGCGCATAGCCGGGCAGGTCCGAATTCAGCGCCGTCTCCAGAACGCCGGGGATCATGGCGCCCTGAGGAATGGTCTGCTGGGTGTTGCGCAGCAGGGTAGCCTGAGAGCGTTCCGGTTCGCTGGCGCTGACCCGTTCGGCAAACTGCTCATCGGCGTTCAGCCCACTCGGACCCGCGCCGCCGCCCGGACGTGAGGCAGCGGTTGTGCCCTTGGCAGCCGCCGTGCCTGGCGCGCCGGTCGCCGCTGCGCCTGCAGGGGCTGCATCCGCAAGATCGACGACCAGCGCAGGCGCTTTTCTGCCGAGCGCCGCCGCGTCGATGGACAGGGCGCCGACCGGGCGGCCCGTGGTCGCGGGCGGCGGGGTGACGGTGGCGATGCCGGGTGGGGGCGAGGGGAAAGCGCTCGCCGGGACGATCGGCGCCGATCCGTGGGCGGCGGCCTCGGTGGTCGCTATGTCGGACGGCGTGGGAGGCGGGGCGGTCACCGCTGTGGATGGCACCAGGGTCGCAGGCGAGCTTGTCGTATGGCTCCGGTGCGCGCTCAGGAAAGCGAAGGTCAGAAGACCCAGAAGCAGGGTCCCGCCGATGATCAGACCAATGCCGCCCGGCGCGCGGGCTTGGCTCACGGTGGGCCGCAGGTCGCCGCCGGAGTCGACCGGGGCGGCGATGTCGCTCGGTCGGGCGCGGGGATCGCGGGCGGCGGGATCGTCGGGCGGCAGGCTGCTCATGGCTGTTTGCCCTCCGCCCTGGCGGCTTCGCGGGCGGTCTTGGCGTCGTAGGGATGCGGGGCCTGGGCGCCCGGCGTAGGCTCGCGCCAGCCCTCGTTGATCACCGTCGTGATCTCCTTGCCGTTGCGCAGGATGAAGCGGGCGGCGGTCTGTTCGACAACCTGATAGCCGTCTCGCACGGAGTAGTTGACGATGCTCTCGCTCCCGTCCGCCCCGATCATGAACAGCGCCGGGGTGGACACGTTTTCAGGCCATTGGAAGTAGGTGAAGTGGCCGTCGTCGAACACCAGCGAGGGCAGGGAGGCGCGCGACCCTGTGTAGCTGTAGCGCGTATTACGCCGCTCGGGCGGAAGCGGCGGGGCGGGCTTGGCGATCGCCGGGGGCAGCGGCTCGGGCGGATAGGTGAAGCGCACCACATAGGCCATGTCGGGCGCCCGCTCACCGCCTCGTGTCGAGGAGATAAGCTCGAAGGCGTAGCGGCGCGTGTCGGTGACCACGGTCATGTTGGTCGGCGCGGCGCGGTCCACCGGCTTCAGGAAGAGCAGGTTGGCCTTCTTGTTCGGCGTCACCTGCCAGGCGATGCCATCGCCGATGGAGACGTTCTCGATCCGCTCGTCGGGAGCGAACTCTATCATCATCTGGTAGCCGAAATAGCCCTTCAGGGTGACCACCTGATCGGGATTGTAGAAGACCGAGCGGATGCGCGGGTCGAGCCGGCCCGGTCTCGGTGACTCGGCCGCCCATGCGCCGTGGCTGATCGCCAGCAAAGCCGCCAACGCGAGCAGGGGGGCGCCAAATCGCCTCACGGGGTGCGTCCCTGATCCAGGCGCACAGCGGAGCCGGCGACAGTATCGGCGTCGCGGCGATAGCTTAGCACTTGAAAGCCCAGCGGGTTGGTGAAGCGGTCCTCCATGCGCATGGGGGCGCCGGTATAGCGGAAGCTCAGCACGGCGGTGTAGGCGCGCACCTCGCCGGTCGCCGCCCCGCCATCCTTGCGCGTGGTGTCGAAGCGGACAAGGGCGGTGGACGGGGTGAGCAGCGATACGCTCTTCACAGTGGTCTGGACGATGGTGGTGGGGGTGTTGACGACGAGCGGGCTGGCGGGATTGGTTTTCGCCATCTCGTGCGAGTACTGGCTGCGCGCATTGTCCGCCGACCAGAGCATGATCTTGCGGTAGTTTTCGCGCAGGTCCGCCGCATCGAAGGTCTCGCGCGCGTTCACGTACTGTACGAGAAAGGATTGGGTGACCGACGCATCCTCGGTCAGCGGACCCGGCTTCAGGCCCTGAACGGTCTGCACATAACCCGTCTGGCGGTCGACCAGGATCGTATAGGGCACAACGGTCTTCAGCGGCGTCAGGGCGGCCAGCGCAACTGCTTCGAACAGGGCGACCAGCACGGCGGCGCCGGCGATGATCCAGGCCACGCGGCGGGAGGCGCGCAGCGACCCATGGATGTCGGCGGCCCAGGACGCCGCCTGGGCGTACTGGGCGTTGCGCTCGGTGGAGGCGGGCCTTGCGCCCGGCGTCTCGGTCATCGGGCGCTCCTGGCGCTGGGTGTGGGCGCTGTCGGGCGACCGGTGCGGGGACGGGCGGTGCGGCGTTGCTGCTGGCCGAGCCGCGCGGGCTCGATCATTTCACGCGCGCGATCGGGTCCGGCGGCGAGCGTGGTGCGCCGGTCGCTCGACCGGCTGTCGCTGAACATCTGGGTGGTGTCGCGCCGGTCCATGGCGACGGCGGCAGCGGCGACGCGGGCGGCGCGCGGCTGGTCGATGACGAGAGAATCGCCGCCGCGCGCCGCCGGGGTGGCCCGGGCTGGGTCCGTATCGCGCCTGAGGCTCGGCAGCCTGAACCCAGTGGCGATCATCCCACCCGCGATCAGCGCGCCGGCGGCGACGCCGGTGAAGACGAGGATCAGCGTCATCACGCTGTAGACCGGCCCAAGGGTGTAGATGTGCTGCTTTTGCAGTTCCTCCATCTGCAGAAGCGACGGCTCCAGCATGGTTAGGGCGACGCCAAGCAGAAGAGTGGTGGCCAGCGGCGCGATGGCGAAGGCGAGGCTGGCGCGAAACCACCCCTCGAACACGCCGCGCGTGCTGTCGAACAGCAGGAGCGCGATGAAAATCGGTCCTACCGCGAGGAGCAGGCCCAGCACGATCTTGGCCGCCAGGAGGACGCCCAGGGTGGAGAGCAGCAGAAGCGAAGCGGAAGAAGTCAGCAGGAAGGCCGCGAATCCGGCCCCGCCTAGCAGCGGCGAAACTGTCGCCGGTGCATGGGAGGCGTAACCAGCGCCGAAACCGGACAGATCGTCGAAGGCGGTCTGCAGGCCATCGAACACATCGCCGTGGAAGATCGAACTATCGGGCTGGACCGCGGTCAGCATGTGACCCGCCAGTTGCTGCGGCCCCTGGAACAGGAAGCCATAAACCAGGGTCTGGTAGGTATCCCATTGGGTCGCCAGCGCCAGCACCGCACCGAGCTTGACGGCGTTGAGCGCGAAATCGGAGACGCGCAGCTGGCTTCGCCCAATCAGCAACCGATAGCCGATGAAGGCCACATAGAGGGTCAGCAGCGCGGTCAGCAGGCCCGCGAAAACACTGCCTGGCTGGAAGATGGCCATGTAGCCGGAATGGACAAGCTCGCGCACATTGCAATCGACCACGCCGAGCAGGCCGCGCACCAGCGGATCTTCCGGACCGGGAACGGGGCAGGTTCCAGCCATCAGGGAGCGTTCCCCACCAAGCGAGGCAGCCAAGCCGCAGGATCGTCGCCAACCTCGGCGCGGATCTCGTCCAGGCGTCGCACGCTGGCCTCCCGGCCCGAGAGCACGGTCAGCAGGTCGGGCATGCCGGCCAGGTTCAGCCGCGCCACCACGCTGTCATTGCCGTGCTTGATGAGAAAACAGCGGGCGGAGTCGGGCAGGGTGCGCACAAGGTCGAACTCATGGGAGGTCAAGCCGAAGCCGCCGCAATAATCCGCTTCTTGAGCTTTCGGATTGACCATGAAGATCTGCGTTGCCGCCTGTTCGATGATGGCGCTGGAAATGCGGCTGGATAGGGCGTCCTGGGCGCTTTGAGTACAGAAGCCGACGATGCCGTTGCGCTTGCGGATGGTCTTTTCCCAGTCCTTGATCCGCCCGACGAATACGTCGTCATCCAGCGCCTTCCAGCCCTCGTCGATGACGATGATGGTGGGCGAACCATCCAGCCGCTGCTC
This sequence comes from uncultured Caulobacterales bacterium, assembly GCA_903862425.1. Taxonomy (GTDB): domain Bacteria; phylum Pseudomonadota; class Alphaproteobacteria; order Caulobacterales; family Caulobacteraceae; genus CAIOYC01. The sequence continues at coordinate 11,004 of CAIOYC010000030.1, forward strand.
CACCCGGTGGAACAGGTACATCATGGCGGGGGTACGCGCCGCCGGGTCCTCCAGGATCTGGGTCATGTCAAAGCCGACCGTGCGGCTGTCGAGATCCAAGGTGTCGGCGGCGTTGTCGAACAGCCAGCCATAGTCGCCCTTGCCGTGCCAGGGGGCCAGGCGGGCGGCGAGGTCGGTGGCCGAAGCCCTTCGCGAGCCTTGGAACAGCTCGGCGAAATAGCGCAGGCGGCGATATTCGGCGGGCTGGGAGAAGTTGGCGTCCACCGCCTCGGCGATACGGGCGATGTCGTCGGCATCGAGCGGCTCGCCGCGCACCGTGACCAGCTTGGCGACCCAGTCGGCGAGGAAACGCCGGTTGGCCGGATCGTCCGCCAGCAGCAACGGGTTGAGGCCGGTCGGCTGGCCCGGTCGCAGCACGTCGTAGCGGCCGCCGATGGCGCGCAAGAAGATTTCCGCCCCCCGGTCCTTGTCGAAATAGATGGTGCGCGGCCGCATCTTCTGCGCCTGCGCCAGGAGGAAGCCCAGCACCACGGTCTTGCCCGAGCCGGAGGGGCCGATGACGGTGAAGTTGCCGAGATCCCCGTGGTGGAAGTTGAAATAGTAGGGCCCGGCCGAGGTTGTCTCCAGCACGGTGATCGCGGGCCCCCAGTGGTTGTCCTCCGCCTGTCCCACGGGAAAGTTGTGGTAGCTGGCCAGGCTGGCGAAGTTGCCGGACGAGATCAGCGCGCGCCGGGCGATGTCGCGGAAATTGCCGGGGAACTGGGCCCAGAAGGCCGGCTCCAGGTTCACGTCCTCGCGCACCGAAATGATGCCGAGCTCGGTGAAGGCGGACTGCACGTCCGCCGCCGCCTCGTTCAGTTCGCTGAGCGAGCCAGACTTCACCATCACCGTCATGTGGTGTTCGCCGAAGGCCGAGCGGCCGGCGGCTACGTCGTCCTTGGCGGTTGTGAGGTCGCGGCGCAGGCTGAGCGCCTCGTCGTCGGCCGCGCGCATGCGGCGCAGCGCCAGGTTCATCCGGTCGAGGGTCTGCTGGCGATCGACGAAGCCGAAGCTCTCGGTCAGCACCATCTCGACGGGCAGGCGCAACAGGTCGTCCAGCATGCCCGGCGCGGTCTGGCCCGGATAATCTTTCACCGAGACCATGGCCCCGAAGGTCCTTTCCAGCCGGCCGGCCGGGGCGAACTCCAACGCATCGGCGCCGAAGCTGACCCGCCGATAGGGCAGGTAGAGGCCAAGATCGGCGTCGGGCAGGCGCACGGGGCGCATCTCGCCGTTGTAGAGCAGCGACAGGAACTCCAGGGGCTCGGAACACTGGCCCTGCGGCCCCTTATAGGCGGTGAGCAGGCGCGCGCCGTAGGGCTGCAGGGCGGAGATCAGCCCATCGCGCGCGGCGTTCAGCGCCGTCTGCTCGCGCACCATGGCCGCCTCGGTCTCCTGCCGGTCGCCGGCCCCGCGCAGACCGCTGAACACTTCCTGCAGCAGCCCGACGCGGCCCTGCAAAGGCCTTCGGACCAGGGTGAGGAAGAGGTCGTTGGTATAGAGTCGGCGGCTGTCCAGACGCTGGCGCCAGGTTGCATCGAGCGAGGCGCTGAATGGATCGTCGAACGCGCCGGTCATATTCGGCGATGTCTCGCGCCGAACCACATGGTGGTAAAGCGCGAAGCGGGAATTGGCCACGCCGCGCAGCAACGTCTCCCGCACGGATTTGCGGTAGTTGAGTTCGTCCGTGTCGGCGGTCTCAAACGGGAAGCCGCCAAGGTGGATGAACTGCATCAAACGCCCGTCGCGGGTCTCGATAGTGGCGTCGTCCACGTGCCGCGCATAGGGCAGGCGCGAGCCCGCCGGCTTTTCCGTTTTCCGATCGGGCGCCGCCGCCGCTCTCGTCGCGAAGATGGCCATCTCAGGCGGAGTAGGAGTTGCAGCGCCAGAAGGCGAAGTTGCGCACCCGCGGGCAGCGGCTCACACGCGTCATCCACAGGTCGAAGAAGCGCGGCTCCTTCAAGCAGCCGAGATAGCCGATCACGTGGAGCACCACCGCCGCAATCAGGGCCCAAAACGACTTGGTGATCAGGAACAGCTCGATGGTCACCACCGCGTTCAGCACGAAGTAGCTGTAGGTCACGCCGGCGAACATCTGCGGGCGGGTCAGAGCGCCGAAGACTGGGTCGCGCTCAAGCTGGGCCACGGATCAGCCGCCCGCCGCGACGGAGCGGATGCCGGCGACGATGGCCGCCGCGCCGAAGACGATGAAGCAGCCGAGGATCACGGTGGCGCCGCGCTTCCAGTCGATTCGGCCGGTCAGCATCATCAGGCCGGTAGCACCGACGGCGATCACCGCCAGGGCGGTCGCGACATTGCCGAGCAGTGTGCCCTGCAGCCAGTTCACCGCCGATAGGATCGGGCTGGACCCTGACGGATCGAGTTGAGTAGCCTGGGCGTGGGCGGCTGTCGCGACGAAGCTCGCGAGAAGCGCGCACAGAGCGGTGTTACGCCGAGCTTGTAGGGTTCGGGTCATCGAGGTCACTTCTTTGGCTCGCTCTCTGCGCGCTGGCTCAGTCGATCCAGGATCGCCGCAACGTAGGCGCGTGTTTCCTTATAAGGCGGAACGCCGCCGTAGCGATCCACCGCGCCAGGCCCGGCATTGTAGGCGGCAAGGGCACGAACGGTATCGCCATCATAGCGCTTCAACAGGCCGCTAAGATATGCCGCGCCGCCGGCGAAGTTCTGGCGGCTGTCATGAGGATCGACCCCGAGCGCACGGGCCGTGCCGGGCATGAGCTGCATCTCTCCAATGGCTCCCGCAGACGAAACGACGCCTGGCTGCAGGCGCGACTCCCGCCAGGCGACGGCCTCCACGAGGTCAGGACTGAGGTCCGCATTTGATGCAGCGTCCGATACGGCGCCGACTGTGTTAGATGATTTTGCTGGGTGGTGCGCGGTGCGCTGTGTCAGAAGGATCGGAACAGCACCTGTCGAGAGCGTGATCTCGGGCCGATCATGAACCGTCACCGCGCCGCCGTCGCCTATCTCCAGAACCTGAGCCTCCGCTGAAATCGGCCCCGCCAGCACAAGGGTGCAGATCAGGCTGGCCGCGAGATGCAGCGTCGTGTTCAAACGGTGCAGATCGCTGTCGTTCAATTGCAACCCTCGAAAGGCAAAACGCCAATCCCGTATCAATCTACGTGCCGCCAGCTGCAGCGGATGCTTCAAAATTCAAGGATGCGACTTGGCGCCGCCGTACCCGAAGGTCAGGCTGGAAAATGTCGTATCGAAATCAGCTCTCGCGTCGCCCTTGATCGGCTTGGTCCAGATCACGTTTATAAGCCAGGTTCCCGTGCGAGGCACGGCGAACGAGGCTCGCCCTTCGGCATCCGACAAATGCATGGCGACGGGTCGGATATCGAACTCCAAATTGGTTAGCTTCACCAGCGCGCCGGCTAGCGGTTTGCCCTCGTAGAGGATGCGTACCGGTAGCTCTTCTCTGGGCGCCAGTGCGTAGGGGTTTTTCTCCGGCACAATCTCCAGCGACAGACCCGTCGGCTTGGTTACCCAAGGCTGAGGAGACTTCGAATCACCGACCTGGATCAACGCCTTGGCCCGTCGGCTGTAGATTTCCCGCCCCGGCGTCTCGGTCATCTTCGTGCCCGCGCGCTGGTCGATTGCTGGGGTCAATCCCTCGACCTTGATGTAGTCATTGTAGCGGATGAAGGGCAGGACGCTCTCTGCATAGTTGGACTGGAAGGCCAGCACATAGGTTCCCGGCGTCTGAAAGCCGATGTCGCCATCCTTGTCCGCTGAAGGATGAAGGATCGCCTTTTGATCCACGACGCCGTTCGGTCCGTAGCTGCGCAGCAGGACCACCCGATCGACCGCGCCGGACCAGCGCGAACGGAAGGGTCCGTGTCCGACCAGAACTGTAAGCGGGGTCGATGCCTGCGGACCGAGATTGAACCGAAGCGGCTGGAGCCAGAAGTCATGTGCGAACGCCGGAGCGGCCCAGGCGAGGGCCGCAAAAATCACCCAGGAAGCTCGCACCAGGACCACCGCTCGTATGAGATCAGCGCGACGCAGCGCCTGATTCAAGTTACGGAGGAGGGCACAGCCCAGACGCAGGGCGATGCAGGTAAGGGGGGCAACTTTGCTGCTCGCCCGCCGGGTTTTGGCTTGATGGCGAAGCTTGGCCCGCTTCTCCTGGCCTTTGTCGCGCTGATTTTCGCCAGCCCCGCCGAAGCGCATATGGGCACGGGCCTGCCCGGTGGTTTCGTATCGGGCTTTCTTCACCCCCTGACCGGATGGGATCACCTCTTGGCCATGGTCTCGGTCGGTCTTTGGGGGGCGTTCCTAGGCCGGCCGCTGATCGTCGCCCTGCCTGTGATCTTTCCGACGGTGATGGCGTTCGGAGCATTCCTCGGCATGGCCGGCGTGCCGTTTCCCCCAGTGGAGGTGGGCATCGGCTTGTCGGTGCTTCTTCTTGGAGCGGTGATCGCGGCGGCATGGCGTGCACCGGTCTGGGCCGCCTGCACCATCGTCGCCATATTCGCTCTGTTCCACGGCTACGCCCATGGAAAGGAACTGCCCTCGGCGGCTGATCCTATCGGCTATAGCGTCGGGTTCGTTCTTTCGACTGGAATGCTGCATGTGGCGGGTATCGGCATCGGCCTCCTGAATGACCGCCCGGGTGGTGTGCCCATCACGCGCGGCCTTGGCGGCCTGATCGCCATGGCCGGGGTCTATTTCCTGTTCACCGCCTTGTTCAAATGAGGGGCGGCGCTCTCCCTCCCGCGCTCCTTTGCGCTGCACTCGGTTTCGCCCTGGCGTTCGCTCCGCGCCGGACTATGCTGCTGGCCCAGGCGGTCATGGTGATAGTTGCGCTCGCCGCGAGCTTCCTCATCCTGCCCATAGGCTGGCAGGATGGCGTGTTCCTCGGATGCTGGATTAGCGTCGCCGCCACGGCCCTCACAGTTCATCTGCCCAAAGGTCTCGGCCGTACGTTGGCGCTCTTCCTGGCGCTGAATGCAGGTATCTGGGTTGGAGCTGTGATCTCGACGGCTGGAGATCGCCTTGACCTTTTCAAATCCCTTCCCGTGGCGCTGGTATGCTGGCCCGCGGCGTGGCTTGTCGCGCGAAACAAGGGCATCGTGATCAAGGTCGTGTCGAGCTGGCTCATCGCCGTCGCTCTCTTGGCGGCTGGTCTGACTATAGTTCCTACACCGGGCTACAAGCCCGATCACATGGACTAGCCGGAAAATATCGGCATCGCTTCGCGCCGAACTCTTAGACAAGAGCGAGCCTCGCGGCCGTCGATATCCGCTTGTAAGGTCCGGTTTGTGAAATCGGGCGGGTGACTGTTCACCTCCCAGCGGACCTTGCATGGCCGCTTGCGCACTAGCCGCGGCGAGGCGAGAAATGGGCCGAGTGACCGTGGCTGTGCCCATGCGGCGCTTCATGGTGATGTTCGTCGTTCGGCTTCGCGCTTATCAGGTTCAGATTTGCGAACCGTACACCTCGCTCAGCTTGGATTTTGTCCGCAAGCGCCCGCACCGCCACCGTTTGGCCTTTCAGGATCGTGCTCTCCAGACAGGTGTCGTGATCAAGATGAACATGCGTCGTCGCGACGAGTACATCGTGATGACTATGCTGAAGATCGATTAGCCGTTGAGCTAAATCTCTCGTGGCATGATCGTACACGTAGGACAGGCACGCCACACAGGCGCCGTCTGGCGCTTCTTCAAGACGGCGGTTCTCCACCGCATTTCTCACTAGGTCACGGACGGCCTCAGAGCGGCTGGTGTAGCCTTGGTCGGTGATGAGGCTGTCGAACTCCTCCCCAAGCCCTTCGTCGATCGATACCGTAACGCGCTGCATTCGCCCACCTCGTCATCCGTCAGTCAACCTAGGTTGCGGCTCTCTTCCCGCCAAAAGTATTTGACCATGACGCATCTGAAATCCTCAGCCAGTCGTATGCATTAATGATGGAAACATCATAACTACCGGTGGGGGCGCGTCATGGGATTGAGCCGTTTGATCGTGAGGCAAGCCCTCGCTTCAACGGTCCTTATCGCCGCGGCAGCCGGTCTCTCATTGGCCGCCAAAGCCCAGACGGATCGATCCCCCGCCGGTGATGCGTCCCCCACCATCCCGCAGACCGTCATCGTCACCGCCAAGCGGAACGAGGCGATGGGCACGGCCATATCCGCCAGTGCAGGTGAGGTCGGCGGTGTCGAGCTTTCACAACGGCCGATCCTGCGCCAGGGCGAGGTGCTAGAAGCCGTGCCCGGCATGATCGTTACCGCCCATACCAGCGGCGGCAAGGCCAACCAATATTATCTGCGCGGCTTCAACCTCGATCACGGCACCGACTTCGCCAGTAGCGTCGATGGTGTGCCGGTGAACTTCGGCACCCACGCCCACGGCCAGGGTTATATGGACCTGAACTGGCTGATCCCCGAGTTGGTGTCCGGGATCGCCTTCCGCAAAGGCCCTTACTATGCCGATGCGGGCGACTTCTCCGCCGCAGGAAACGCCAGCATCTCCTATCTGTCAAAGCTACCCTCGGACTTCGTGACGGTGGAATTCGGGACCGACGACTATGAGCGGGCCCTGGTCGCCGGTTCGAGCCCGCTCGGGCCGGGCCAATTGCTCTATGCCGGGGAGTCCATGCACTATGACGGTCCCTCGACCGTCCCAGGCAACTATCGCCGGCCCACCGCCCTGCTCAAATACACCCTAGGCGACGAGCAGACCGGCGGTGGGGTCACATTGCAGGCCTATGACGCGCGGTGGATTCCGAGCGACCAGATCCCTGTCGCCGCCATCCCGCTCGTCGGTCGCTACGGCTCGCTCGATCCCACCTCCACCGGACACACCTCGCGGTACAGCATCGCCGGTGAATGGCACTGGGGCAGCGGCAATATCAGCCACCAGGTCGAGGTTTACGCCATCAAGTACGGGCTGAACCTCTATTCCGACTTCAGCGAATTTGTCGATCAGGTCCACGGCGACCAGTTCCGGCAATACGACAACCGCAGCGTCATCGGCGGATCAGAGCGGACAACGATCACCGGAAACTATCTCGGCCTGAAGACCGAGGACACCTTCGGCGTTCAGACCCGCAACGATTTCGTCAATACGGAGCTCGACCACACGCGGGACCGCGTCCTGCTCGAGGTGGAGCGCGGCGACCAGTCCGTGATCAATTCCGCAGCCCTCTACTGGAGCAATTCGATCCTCTGGGCGCCGTGGCTGCGCACGGAAGCGGGCCTGCGGCTGGAGGCCTATCACTTTCACCTGGACAGCAACACGCCGGCCAATTCCGGCGAGACCAGCGTCCTGCGGCCCGATCCCAAGATCGGCATCACTCTGTCTCCGCGCTCGGATCTGGATTTCTACGCCCAGGCTGGGATCAGCTATCGCTCCAACGACACGCGCGGCATCTTCGACAATGTGGCGCCGTACCCGGGCGGCCCGGTGCCGCTGGAGCGCTCCAAGCCCCTCGTCCGCTCGGACGGCGCCGAGGTCGGGGCGCGCTTACGCATGATCCCAGGCCTCACCTCGACCATCGCCTTCTGGTACCTGGCCAGCAATTCCGAACTGTTCTTCGCTGGAGACACGGGCTCGGACAACGACAGCGACCGGGCGGGACACCGCTACGGTGTCGAGTTCAACAACATCTACAATCCGACGCGCTGGCTGACGCTAGACGCCGACTTCGCGCTGTCGCAGGCCTTTTTTACCGACCGCGATCCGGTGGTGGGCAACCAGATTCCGGAAGCGATCAAGACCTCTGCTTCAGTGGCGGCCATCCTGCACGACCTGTCGGCTCTACGCGGGTTCACCGGCAGCCTCAGGATGCGCTATTTCGGGCCTCGCGACCTGATTGAGGACGGCAGCCAGCATTCCGCGTCGGTCACCGTTTTCAACGCCCGCGTGACCTATGACCTGACGCCCCGCATCGTGCTGGGCCTGGAAGCGCTGAACGTGTTCAACACCAGATATAACGACGCGGAATACTACGACAGCTACCGGCTCAAGGGCCAGCCCGCCAATCCCGACAGCGACGATGGCAGCTATGACGGCCACGTCATCCACGCCGGGGAGCCGCTGGAGGTCCGGTTCAGCGCGACGGTGAAATACTAAATATGCGGGAAGTTTAGGCCATACCAAACGTTGCCTGACCGGAACGGTAGCTTATCACCCCTAAGCCGTCCGTCGTAAGGTCCGCTTCAGGGCCGCCCGGGGGGGGGCGAGCAACCGCAATCAGACAACAGATCGCATATTGACCGAGTTTAAGCGGTACATATTAGGCGACGCGAACGGGCGCCTATCGCTGAAGCGACGAACCGAGCTTTCGCTAGGGCGTTGCCATCTCATCGATGGAGGTTTCTATGCTCGAACACGTCCCTGCTGGACTGGGTCATGCGCTGCGTGGTGTCCGCGCCGGTTTTGAGAAAGTGGTCAGCGAGGCAGATTTCCCCGGCGTTGCCGATAGCATTAAGATGACGAGCAACGCGTTCGAGGATGGCAGCTCAATCCCGGCGCGCTACACCGAGGATGGCGAAAAGATTTCGCCGCCGCTCCAGTGGGATAAGGTCCCCTCGGGCACGGCCGCCTTGGCGCTGATCGTCGAAGATCCTGACGCGCCAAGCCCTGAACCGCTCGTGCATTTACTCGCCTGGGACCTTCCGGCGACACTTATGGCCTTGCCGGAGGGGGAGTTCAAAAGCCCAGGACACGCCGGATTGGAGGAACAGCTAGGACGTAACAGCTTCTTGTCGGCAGGGTGGCTAGCGCCGGACCCGCCGACCGGTCACGGCCCACACCTGTACGTCTTCCAAATATACGCTTTGGACTGCAAGCTCGACTTTGATGGCCATCCGGGCCGCAACTCGGTTGTTAAAGCCATGAAAGGTCACGTGCTGGCCAAGGGAGTGCTGGTAGGGACCTATGAGCGAAGCTGAAAAGTCGCCGACAAGCGGCTAAGATTACGTGTGTTTTGGGAATGGTCGCTTGTTCTAGCGTAGCTGGCTATCCTTGCTTCCACGACGGTTGAACAAGGCATGCTCCACTCGGTTATCCCGATCCGATTGGCAGCGAACGCAAGTCTTCACACCGGGTAGCGCCTGACGTCGGCGCTCGGGGATCTCATCGCCGCATTCCGTGCATTCGAGCAGGCTCTCGCCCGCAGGGATCCTGGCTCGCGCCGCTACGACGGCGTCGCTGATCGTGTCGTCGATCTGCTCGACAACGGCGCCTTCTTTGGCCCAGCCGCTCGCCATTTTTCCCCCGATCGTTGTCGTCATCCGTAGATAGTTCGGCGCTGCGGAGCACCAGCGTTGCAGCGGCGCCCTGCCGGCTGCTCAGGCGATGGAACGATCCGACTCGGTCGGGATTCCAATTCCACACAACCTGGAGAACCATCATGTCCGGACGCGAAGAGATCGCCCCTAACGGCGACAAGCGCTACATCCGCCGCGATGACGAAGGACGCATCAAGAGTTCGGTCGAAGAAGGCCGCTCCCTGTCAGCTGACCCGCGGCACAAGGCCAAGCACGACGCCAAGCCTGGGCAGGGCGATCGGGGCGACCACCACACCAAGTAGGCCAGGTCAGGCCGTGAGCAGCGACCCCTTCGATCTTGCTCGCTTCGAGACGGCTCAGGCGAACACATTTGAACAGGCTGTCGAGGAGCTACGCGCTGGCCGTAAGCGAACCCACTGGATGTGGTTTGTCTTCCCCCAGCTGAACGGGTTGGGGCATTCGTCCACGGCGCAGTTCTACGGTCTTTCGGGCCGGGATGAGGCGGCGGCCTATCTTCAGCACCCCGTCCTTGGCCCACGCCTCAAGCTGGCTGTTGAGGCCGTTCTAGCGAGCCCGGCCAAGACCCTGAACGCGCTATTCGGGTCGCCGGACGATCTGAAATTCAAATCCTCAATGACCTTGTTCGCCGCCATCGATTCGGACGGGCCTTATAGAGCGGCATTGGATCGTTGGTGCGCTGGTGAGAGGGATCGTCTGACGCTCCAGCTGCTGGAGGGGCGCATCGCTTAAGCCGCGCTGGCGTGGAAGGACACCTTCCTTGCAGTGAGGCGTTCGTCCCGGGTGAAGATCGCCGCCTTGAACATCAATAACGTCAATCGCCGCCTGCCAAATCTGCTGGCTTGGCTGGCGCGAGAGCAACCCGACATCGCCTGTCTTCAGGAGCTGAAGGCCGACGATCTGGACTTCCCGTTGGCGGCGTTTGAGGACGTTGGGTACGGCGCCGCTTGGCAACGCACCTGGAATGGGGTGGCGATCTTGGCGCGAGACACCGAGCCGGTGGTGACCCGCCGTTCCCTTCCAGGCGATGCGGCCGATGTTCAGTCACGCTATCTGGAAGCGGCGGTAAACGGCATCCTGATCGCCTCGATCTACCTGCCCAACGGCAATCCCAATCCGGGTCCCAAGTTCGACTACAAGTTGGACTGGATGGAGCGGCTCATCACTCACGCCGAGGGATTGATCGCCGCCGGCATTCCGGTGGTTTTGGCCGGCGACTACAATGTCGTCCCGACAGAAGCTGACATCTACCAACCCAACAGCTGGGCGGGCGACGCGCTGGTGGACCCCGCGGCCCGGGCTACATTTCAGCGATTGCTGGATCAGGGTTGGGTGGATGGCCTGCGCTCCCAGCATCCCGTCGGACCACTTTGGACCTTCTGGTCTTATCTTCGCCATCGCTGGCCAAGCGACAAAGGCCTTCGGCTCGACCATTTGCTGCTATCGCCCGGTCTCTCCGGCAGCCTTACCGGCGCCGGTGTCGATCGTTGGGTTCGCGGCGAAGACGGCGCCAGCGACCATGCTCCAAGCTGGATCACGCTCGCCCCATGACCGCCGATGGTCACCCCGTAACGCCGGACGGCCGATACGTTGTGGTGCGAGGTCGTCTTTGGCGCATGGCCAATCTACGCCAAATCTCGACCTGATCGCAGCGCCATGGTGCTCAGAGCGCTTGAAGAGAAGCTGCATACTCGCCGTAATGAGGTGATCGGCCTTCCTGCAAGGCTCAGCGTTGAGCACCTACTGCCGCAGAAGGGTTCTAAGGCGGACTATCCTTTTGCCTCGGCCATGCCGAGTCGGGACGGCGAGGGCGATGATCAGTGCCGTGAGCGTATGATCCACACCCTCGGAAACCTCACTTTGCTGACCGGTGAGCTGAATGCTTCAGCCAGCAATGGGCCGTTCCCAGACAAGGTGACGAAAATCGTTGAGGACAGCGACCTGCGCCTGAATGCCTGGTTACGAACTGCACCGCCGGCCTCATGGACTGAGGTCGATATCCTAAAACGTGGCGAAGCCCTTTTTCGAACGGCGCTTGAAGTTTGGCCTAGGGCTGCGACCGAGCCGGAAAACCTGGCAGACGAGCAAATACCGGCCAAGGGTGTCTGGCGCTTCACCGAGGCGAGTGAGCTTCAACTGAAGCGACATTCGCTCATCCAAGCGCTAGCTTCGCGCGAGCAGGTTGCCTTGTCAGCGGACTCGGTCGCCCGCTATGGTGACCCAAGTGGAAACGTCCGCGTGGTGGTTGCCATCTCGAAACACCACGTCGATCGGGGACTGCCGTATTGGTATGGCTACATGCCCCAATGGCAGACCTACCTTGAAGGTGCAGCGCGCGGCTATTTGCTCCTGGGCTGTATGGACCGCAACGTGGGGTTTGCGATCCCCCGAGATGTTCTCACCGAAAACCTCGGCGCGCTGAACAATTCACCGACCAAGGACGGATCGATCCGTCACTGGCATGTCCACTTGGTCGAACGGAGTGAAGGATTAGCGTTGGTGCTGCCGCGGATTGATCAAACCTTAGATCTAACGCCGTATCTACTGCGGTTCACGTCGCAGTGATCGTCCCCCTGCTGATTTAAAGGCACGCAACCACGGGCCCCTCGTCCGAGTGTCTAAGCCAACATATGAACGACATGCGTCCACCAGGGCAGAATTGGGCTCAAGGCGGTACTCCGCCCCTTTCCAAAAAGTCGACACTTGGCTTCGACGATTCCCTTACCTGGCGCAGCAAGCCTAGCTGGCATCTGGTCAGCACCGCGGATGGTGCTGTCAGTCTAACCGCAACTTGTCTCCACTTGACGGACCGCGGGCAGGGGAGAGCAGAGCCTAGGCCATGAGGGACTTCCACTCAGCCAGGGCGGCTGAGCGTTGGGCTTTGAAGTCTTCTCGCTGGGTGAGGTGGCGGTCCTTGTTGAAGTGGTTGTGGAAGGCGGCATGGACGGAGCTGAACTTCTGCAGGCTCTTCATCTGCCTGAACCGCAGCGGTGCTGTCAGTCGTACGCTAAAATGTCTCCACTAGGCGGCTGAAAAAGTCGTTGTGAGGCATGGATTTATGCGGTCGATCTCGTTCAAGCGCCACCGTTTTCCGGCCGAGGTGATCCGGCATGCGGTGTGGCTCTATTTCCGCTTCACCCTCAGCCTGCGCGACGTCGAGGAGATGATGGCGCAGCGTGGAGTCGACGTCAGCTACGAGACCATTCGGTGCTGGACGATCAAATTTGGGCCGCAGTTTGCCCGGGCGCTTAAGAGGCGCCGGCCGGCGCCTTCTCCCCGCTGGCATCTGGATGAGATGGTCTGCAACGTGCGGGGAAAACGCATGTACCTCTGGCGCGCCGTCGATGACGAGGGTGAGGTGTTAGACCTTGTAATGCAACGCCATAGGGACACCGAAGCGGCGCTGAAGCTGCTGAAACGCCTGCTCCGCAACCAGCCCATTGCGCCTACCGCCATCGTCACGGACCGACTGAAATCATACGGCTCGGCGCTCGCCGAACTTGGCCTCTCCGGCATCCACCACGACGGAAAAAAGCGCGAGAACAACCGTGCGGAAAACTCCCACCTGCCCATCCGAAGACGGGAGCGGCAGCAGCTTGGGTTCAAGTCCCAGGCCTCCGCTCAGAGGTTTCTCACCGGCCATGCCGCTGTCTACAACACCTTCTACACCGCTAGGCATCTGACTACCCGACCAACACTGCGGACCTTCCGCGCCGCGGCCTTCGAGGCCTGGTCACAGGCGACATACGCCTAGATTTCGGGGCGGGAAGGGCGGCCTATGATCTTGGCGAGTTAAGCTGACAGGCCCGGCTGAACTCCTCCGCTCGGAATCTAGCGGTGTGCCTGATGCCCAACAACTAAACACAGATGGTCGAGCTGCGATCTAGAAAGCCTACCAGATCGAGCCCGATCTCCCCTTGAATGCCGCATACTTCGTTTTGAGCAGGCCTGACAAAACAAGTAGGTGTGATGCCGCCAAATCCTATCTTGCGCGGCCGATACCACCTCAACTCCAATTCTGACAGCCAGCGCTATCGGAACAGAGAAAGGCAGCGTTCTTCATGATTGCGATGGGGTGTATGGCGCCATAGGACTGATGAGGAATAGTGTGGGCTGGACACACACGCGAAGTGCGTTGACCCGTCGATCCAAGTGGGAGCACCTATAGTGGACCTCCTTTCTCGATCGAAGAAGCGCCAAAGCGCGGCGATACTGACGCCGCCGCCCTGGTCCGCGAGCCGAGCCTTGATCTCCAAAAGCGTAATGTCCGGAACCTCGGCTAGGGCGGCATGGATCAGCGCGCTGTGTGCCTCGGTCTTGTGCGAGAGCCGATCCCCGCTCTGCGCTCGGGGCAGAGCATCGCCGACGTCCCGCCGCCGCGCGAACCAACGGATTGCGCTTGACGGGGTTACCCCGAACCGTTCCGCCGCCTGGCGGCACGAACAGCCCATCGTCTACGGCCAGAACACGCGAGCGAAGATCCAAGGATAGCGGCTTGGGCATGCAGGTCGGCCTCCCTCGCCAGCCTGCACTCTGAATCAGATCAGACTGCTCTTGGGAATCCCGTCCGATTCCACACGGGCGAAAACCGCTCTAATGCAACGGCGTAAACAAAAACAACGGTGTTTCCTCTTTAGGACCAAAGAAACCCCAGTCACGCAACATTTCTTCGGCATCTTCTTTGCCAATCGAACGTAGAAAATCTGGAGAAACTCTACTTAATGGTGTTCTAATTCCCTTGTAATCAATTTCGTATATAGGGGGATCGATAACGTCATCTAGAACGCGCACGACAATGCCATTTATTGAGCCGAAACACTTGATGAATAATGCATCATCAACCTCCTGAGAAGACCGAGAAATTTCATATTTTACCCCTAAGTCGGTCAAAATTTTCTCAAACTTTGTGAACATTTCTTCCATGAATTTACCTGATTTCTATTGTGCCTTTAATACCGGCGCTCGTCACATAGTTTATATGTGGAAAATCATGCGGATTTGGAAAAGTGTGTGGCGGATCTACACGCACAACTTTGCCCCCGCCAGATGTGATCAAATCTCTTGCTTCCCCTTCGGTAGCAACCGTTCCATTTATGGTACGAATTGTCCCACCCTGGTTTACAGCTCGCACCTGGGATCGCCAAGCTGGATCGCCTCGCCAGGTGCTGTCAGTCCAACGGCAACTTGTCTCCACTCGTCGGAGCACTGGCAGGGGAGGGCGGAGCTAGGCCATGAGGGATTTCCACTCAGCCAAGGCGGCTGAGCGTCGGGCCTTGTAGTCGCTTCGGCTGATGAGGTGGCGATCCTGATTGAAGTGGTTGTGAATCGAGGCGTGGACGGACGTGAATTTCTGCAGCGTCTTCATCCTCCGAAACCGCAGCATGGCGCGCTCCCTTCGTCGGAAGGGGAGGTGAGAGTTCTCACATCGATTATTTAGTCGGCGGCCCGTCTGCTGCAGATCGACGGCGCCGATCTCTTTCAACGCAGCGCCGTATGAGCGGAGGCGGTCGGTCACGATGGCTTTGGTTCGGCCATGCCGTTTCATCGCTTTCTTGATGAATTTCAACGCGGCAGCCTTGTCGCGCGTCTCAGTGACGAACGACTCGAGGATCTCGCCTTCATGGTCCACGGCTCGCCAGAGGTACTTCTGCTCGCCGTTGATGCGGACGAAGACCTCGTCTAGGTGCCAGCGCCAATGGGTGAACTGGCGCATCCGATCAACCCGCTTGCGCCGGATGTCCGCGGCGAACATGGGACCGAACCGGTTCCACCAGAGCCGCACCGTTTCGTGGCAAATGTCGATGCCGCGCTCGAACAGCAGGTCTTCCACGTTGCGCAGCGACAGCGGGTAGCGAACGTACATCATCACGACGAGGCGGATCACTTCCGGTGATGAGTCGAAGTAGCGAAATGGGTCGGTCGAGCGGGCCATTAAGCCACGCTATCCGCCCGCGCCGGCCTCAGGCAAGTTTGGGCTGACAGCACCTTGGGGACGGCTGCGAACGAGGTGCTTTCCTCGTTGGAAAGCGGCGGATCAAAAGATCCAGTATTCATCTACCGTGGAGAGAAGCTGAAGGCTGTCGGCGTTACTTGGTTCTGGGCTAAGGTTCGCAAAGACGCGGGTCTAGGGGATGTTCGCCTGCATGACTTGCGACACAACTTCGCCAGTCATGCAGTTATGAACGGCGAACCACTGGCGGCTGTTTCAAAAATGCTTGGACATGGATCGGTTGCGGCGACCGCCCGATATGCTCATCTCGACGACGCGCGGCTTGTTTCGGCGGCCGAAGCCATTGGGGGAGTGATGGCCCGGCAACTTCGACTTCCGAACCACGCCGCACACCTGACAAAGGATCGGTGCACATAATGCTCTAACTTAGGCACAGCTTCAAATCGGTTCGTCGACGGTCGATACGCCGTCTGATGGCGAGGAAAGGTGAAATTAGGGACGAACTCTAGAGAGAGCAGACTACTACCATTCGAATGAAGGCAAGTGCGATTTGTCTCTTAGCGGAAGTTGTCATCAATGCCCCGAAGGTGACGTCACCTCCGCTAACCGAACTGATAACTTGCGCCAAGAGCAGCACCTAACGCTCGTCCAGAAACCAAGCGGTGCTGGCAACCTTGGCAAGTTCGTAGCGATGGCGCAGCTATAGCGTGCCCGCTGTTCGAAAGAATATCTAGGGAACCCGCCCACACTTATTCAAGCACCCATCAACGTCAAAAAAGGCGCCGAACGCTGAGCCCCCGGCGCCTCAATAACGCTGTTCCCCGCTCGCTAGCCTGGGGTTGGTACGAAATTAGGGTCGGCTGCGCAGGTTTCCATTGCCTCCTGATCGCAGTTGTTCTCGCAGAAAGTCGTATTGTCCTGGGGATGCTGTGGATTGTCGCATCTCGGGTGACAGACAACAGTCTGGTACCTAGCAACACAAACGCCAAAATTTCCAGACTGCGCAATCTGAATTCTTGATTGCCGACCTGAAGGTACTTTGGAGAAATTCAGCGGAGAAGCGGTAGTTGCATTGTGCAATGTGCCAACGTCACTAGACGGCAGGCTCACGGTAAGAGCAAGTGATAGCAGCGATGCAGCGATCAATATCTGTCCCCTTTTAATTAACATGCGCAAGACATAGAGCAAAATGCTCCAATATGTGGATTTATAAAAAACCGCCGGCTACGGAATGCCGCCGCTGTCCAAATCGCAATGGCCGTTGGAGCAGCCAGTATTGGACGTGTGAGTGCAGTCACCATTATTGTGACATAGATCTAGATTTAAACCGGTGCACACATCTTCGTTTGTTCCCGCACCGCCGCTTAAAATAAGCGTGTGCTGCTCAATCAGAGCGAGGGCCTGGTCGTCAATTATTACCGCTCCACCCGCATCCAGCCTTAAGCCACCGTTTACGATCGATGGAAGTTCCATTCCATGTCCTCCAGTTTGAACAAAAGACGCGCAAGAGTTGCAGCTATGGTTGCAGCTCAAAGTCAGTGTCGAATCTACTCAGAGGCGCCGCCCACTCCCCTGCACGACAACCGTAACGTTGATTAATACCCGTCGAACTTGTCAAGAGGCAGTTGCATTTCCATCTGGCCGCGAATTGTGGCTTGACAGGGGCGGGGCCGCCATGATCGCATCCACAGGTCGCCACAATTCGACACGACCGCAGCGCGCATTTCATGAATGCCTTTGGTGAGAAGCATAAATGCCTGATGGATCTATGTTCGAGGATCTCGGTAACGGGGTAACAAAACGTCAGTTGGCGACGGCTTTATCGCCTCGTATTCAAGAACTGATTATTCTCCCCACCGAGAAGTGCAATCTTCGCTGCACCTATTGCTACGAAGATTTCGCCATAGGTCGTATGAAGGAATCGACTCAACTAGGCTTGGAAAGGCTGATGGCCCGAAGAGTTCCTGACCTAACAAAACTTGCGATCAGCTGGTTCGGAGGGGAACCACTTACCGCTCAAGCTGTAGTCCTTCGACTCTCAAAATATGCCCACGAGCTGTGTCTCGAGCACGGAACAGATTTTTCCGGCGGCTTGACAACTAACGCTTATCTCTTGGACTTCGATCTGTTCGAAGAACTCGTCAGTTACAGGCAGAATTTCTACCAGATTACACTGGACGGCTGGGGATCAGTCCACGACGAGGTCAGGAATTTCGCAAACAGGAAGGGCACCTTTGATAGGATTTGGTCCAACCTTTTGGCCATGAAAAACAGCACGGCGCATTTCGAGATAATTCTTCGAATTCATGTGCGTCGGGAAAATATTGATAGCCTGCCTATTTTGATGGTCGAATTAGCCCGTGCGTTCGGCTCGGACAAGCGTTTCCGTTTGGATTTCGAACATCTAAGAGATCTCGGCGGTTCGGGAGGGCAGACAGTAAAAAATGGCGTCAAGATCGCTGAACTTTATGAGATCGAAGCCCACCTGCGCAAAGTCTTTAAAGAAGCTGCAGGTGGTGCAGTTGAGAGTGATCTCGGCGAGGAAAAAAATCTCGCAAATCTTGTCGCAAAAGTAGCTGGAGAATCCGCTGGCGGTCGGAGAGCAGAGGAAATAGCGTTGAACGAGCCATACGTCTGCTATGCTGCTAAAGCGAATTCTCTACTCATTCGAGCGAATGGCCGGATTGGAAAGTGCACAGTCGCGTTTTCCGACGAAAGAAACGATATCGGGCAGGTCAATACCGATGGCACGATTTCCATTGATAATGAGAAGCTTCAGCCTTGGATCCGCGGGCTCGGCACGCTCGATCTTAATTCGCTGGCCTGTCCCCTTCAGAAAATGAGTTTCATGCCAAGTACGCACGTTGCCACCGAAGCCGTCGTTTAACTCAACCAACCTTTCACGAAGCGGAGAAGGCTATGTCCATTTTGTCCACCATTAACGTAACTGGTGTTCTGCTCGCTGACGACGGACGGGTCATCCTTCACGATGCCCAATTGGACAGTCTACAGGATGAGCTTGACGCATTCATCGCTGCCGGCGGAGATCCCCCGGATGGCGAAGCGGTCAACGCTGAGTGCAACAATCACATTAACTGCGATGGATCGTTCAACGGCGGATGCACAAACTGGGGCATCTGCAACACATCCCATGATATTGGATGTGACTAGGTCGCATCCTTTCAGATTGACGCCAAAACATCAAAAATTGCCACCTCGACCTGAAGTATGATTAGGGATTCACGCCCAGTTGTAGAGCTTCAGGTTAGGATCGCCGATTGCGGTTATGTGTGCATTTCGGCGATCCTGGCACTGTTCGGGACGAAAAGCGCGGTCGCTAGCCTAAAGACCATTGGTGGGAGTACCACCCGGGGGCTCACGCTTAAGCAGGTTCGAGACGTGTTGCGCGCAACGGGCGCCGACGCCGAGGCAATTCAATTCGCACCAAAGGCTCTAGCAACATTTCCCGTGCCCGGGATTTTACTGCTGAATCATGGCCATTACATCGTCTTGGCTGGGCGTTATGGCGCAAAGTTTGAAGCCTTTTATCCTGAAAGGGGCTGGTTGCGCGTTCCCGTACATGAACTGATCCCGCAGACTGATGGGTTGGGAGTTGTGGTAACCAAATTCGTCCCAAACGCTGCCCTACCAGTAAAGACGACCAGATCAGCTTTCCGGATGTTCTACGGCCCTGCGCTCCGCATGCTTGTGGTGCAGCCGATAATTTATTGGACAGTTGCGCTCGGCATATTCGCACAGTGCGGAAC
This sequence comes from uncultured Caulobacterales bacterium, assembly GCA_903862425.1. Lineage (GTDB taxonomy): Bacteria > Pseudomonadota > Alphaproteobacteria > Caulobacterales > Caulobacteraceae > CAIOYC01. The sequence continues at coordinate 30,035 of CAIOYC010000030.1, forward strand.
ACTTACTCTACCGCTTCTTGCGATGAGATCGGCCGATTACTTTAAAACAGGTGACGGCCATGGAATGATTGGATTTATCGGCGTAGGCTTTATCTTACTTTCCCTCACCAACGCGCTCACGACTGGTGCGCTGACTGTCGTCAATCAACTTGCAGCGCGCGCCTTGTCAAAGACGGCCGCTAAAACCATTTTTGATCGCCTCGCTGCTAAACGTCCTCAATGGTTCGATGAAGTTCCCGCAGATGGAATTCGCAATCAGATCACTTCCCTCGACGGACTAACCCGATTCACGAGCCAGCTTGTCCTGCTGCTCGGCGGAGCGATCGTTACCTTGGCCGCCGGTGTTTTTGTTCTTTGCCGGATTTCAATATGGCTCGCGGCTCCGGGATTTCTGCTCCTATTACTCTCGACACTGATCAATCTGGCGCTGCGCAATTCGGATGCACATGCAACCGCGCGCGCCGTCGATGCCGCACAGCGTCGCCAAGCCTTCACGCTTGATACGCTTTCACAAATTCCTGCCCTCAAAAGAAGCGGGAGTCTACGCCACGGCCGAAAAGAATACCTCAGGCTGGTCGAGCTAGCGGCGTCGACGGAAAGCGCTCTGACTATTCGACAATCAATTCGGGGATTGCTTTCCTCTGTGTCTAAATCGGCCGACAGCCTAATTTTTCTTTCCCTTGCAGCCTTCCTTATGGGCCGAGGAAACTACTCACTCGGTGGCTTTGTCGCCCTGGGCGCCTACAAGGATCTGTTATCCCAGACACTTTCGACAATCATTCAGCAATTATGGCAGGTCCGCGGGCTTTCCGTCCATCTGCATCAAGCAGAAGAAATTATCGCGCAAGCCCCGGCAGTTTACAGGGTGCCCGATAAAATAGGGCGTGGCAGCCTGACGATGCGAAATGTATACTATCGCTACGGGTCATTCGGTGACGATGTACTAAAAAACGTCCAATTGAGCGTGCAGCCGGGCAACTTTACCGCCCTGTCAGGCCCCTCCGGAGCTGGGAAATCGACATTAGCTCGCTTGATATGTGGCCAAATTTTACCAGACGCTGGGGTTGTTGAGATTGACGGTCGCCCGGCATCCGCGGACCAGCGAGGCGTTGGGGCAGTCCTCCAGACTGATCGGCTAATTTCAGGTTCAATCCGCGAAAACGTGGCACTCTACAGGAAAAACATTTCCGACGAGTCGATCTACAGGGCACTCCGGATCGCCGAAATGGATGAATTCGTCCAATCCCTTCCGATGCGACTGCACTCAAAGGTAAGTGATGCTGGATCTGGATTGTCAGGAGGGCAGCGCCAGCGCCTGCTGCTTGCTAGGGCAATGCTCAACGCGCCTAGACTCGTCGTTCTGGATGAAGGGACCTCAGCACTCGACGTTGAAACCGAAGCTAGGATAATCCGCAACATCCGAGCCACTGGAGCCTCACTTGTTATGGTGGCCCACCGGCCAGAGGTGTGGCAGGCAGCTACAAGCGTTTACGTTCTAGACAACGGGCTGCTCAGGGCTAGCCTGCCCGCGAATGAAAATGGTGGCGTATCTCTAGGCTTTCTGGCCTCGCAGAGTTGAGTGGGAGTTGCGAGGTATGACAAAAAGCATCCCATCACGAGCCTCAGCTCTAATGCTGGGCGGCCTCTTGGCCTTTTCACTTGAGGCGCGGGCTCAACAACCTTCCGAAGCGTCGCCGGACAAAATTTCGCCGGGCGCTGGATCCAGCAAAGCCTCTGTGTCCAAAAAACAATCCGAAAACCAAAAGGCGGCTCAAAAGCCCAAAGCTGAAGTAAGTTCTAACGCTATCACAGTGGTGGCAAAAGCGCCCGGCTATAAAAGTTCCATCGATCGCCGCAGTTATAGCATTACGAAAGATCTCACACGAGGTGAAGGGTCATTGGCAGACGTGCTTCGTAATATTCCGTCCGTGGACGTGGACCCGCAAGGCAGTTTGAGCCTCCGCGGCAGCACAAGCGTCACTGTTTTAGTCGACGGACAGCCATCACCCCTGTTTCAGGGGGCAATTCGGGCAGATACACTCCAACAGCTGCCTGCCGATCAGTTTGAACGTGTCGAAGTGATGACTAATCCTTCTGCCGCTTTCAGACCCGATGGCACTGGCGGCATCATCAATCTAATCTCGAAAAAAGTGTCATCGAGACAAGGCGCAAACGGAACAATCAAATTCAGTGTCGGCACCAATGGTCGCTACTCTGGGTCGCTCTCCGGCACCGATGTGATGGGAGATGTAAGCGTGAGCGGCACCGTCACGCTGCGGCGTACAGCCACCCCGTTTGGAAATGATGTCTCGGGGATCATCAGCGACCCCGTAACGGGTCATACGGCTTCGGTCAAAAGTGACCGCACGGGATCCCTCCGTTCAGATTCCGCCTCAAGCCAGATGTCCGCGAATTACAAATTTAACAAATACAATTCGGCAACTGCGTCACTCACATTCGCACAGCTTGATCTTCGCAATAAAAGTGACGGCAGCTACACCAGCGGCTCCGAAGATCCCTCGCTGATCCATCAATATTCAACCGAATATTTTTCAAGAAGCATTACGCAGGGCGCTGTGGCGGCAATAAGTGCAGTTAGCCGCTCCGATAACCCGGATGATGAGCTTTCTGCGAGACTGAACATATCAGCACTAAAGCGGCGAACGGATTCCAGTGAGTCAGACATTTTCAGTGTCCCTGCAGCCACCGATCTCTTTCAAGCGCTAAACTTCAAGAACATGACCATCTCGGAGGCATTGAAGGTCGAATTGAAGCGCTCCGCTGTAAATGGGGCAAAGTTAGTAACCGGACTCGAGATCAATGCGGACCAAGATAGCTATGACCACTCAGGAAATATCGGGACGGCAGTTGACGACGCCTTACCTCTCAGCGGCTTAGCAAATCACTTTCGCGTATCACAGACCGTGGGTGCCGCATATCTAACGATTGATAGAAGTTTCGGTAAATTCGAGATCATGCCCGGCATCCGGGTGGAAGAAACATTGGTCAAAACAAGTCGAACAAGCTCTGAGCAGGCAACACAGAACGACTATTTTGAGTTCTATCCGACTTTCCATGTTGGTTATGATTATTCAGATCACGAGAAAATAACGGGAAGCTACAGCCGGCGCGTACAGCGCCCTGATCCCGAGTCGCTCAATAATTATCGCGTATACCAAGGCCCCCTATCCTACAGTCAGGGGAACATTTACCTCAAGCCATCAATAACGGATTCCGTTGAACTCGGGTATGAATGGCGGCACGATAAAGACTATCGCCAGTTTAGTCTTTTCTATCGTGATAATAGAAATGCTTTTGCGGAAATAATGGAGAGTCTCGGCGGCGGGGCCGTGCTGAAAACCGCATCAAATATCGGCCGATCCAAAAATACCGGCGTGGAAATAGTCGACAGCATGTCGATTTCGCCCGCTCTGACGCTGAATGGATCGGTGGACGCCATTTTCAACGAATTGGAGGGCTTTGATGGTGCAGGCGCGCATAGGAGCGGTTACACCGTCAAGGCAAAGCTCAATTTAAATTGGAACCCGACAAAACTCGATTTCCTGCAATTGTCGGGAAACTGGTTTGGGCGCCAGGTGACCATCCAAGGTGCGCAGGCTCCGATGTCGATAATTAACGTTGGTTATCGCCATCAGTTCAACAACTCGATATCAACAGTAGTCACTCTGCAAGACCCATTTGGAACATTTCGCCCACGAAGCTACGTCAACAGCTCTGGCGTTCAAGAGGCGTCAAAAGGGCGCGCTGCAATACGTGCAGTAATTATTGGAATATCCTATTCATTTGGCGCTTCTGGCAAACGTTCGGAGGGCTTTGATTTTGGCAGCTAAAAAATTGGCTTAGCCGGCGGGCATCTTCATGGTGGGGTACGGTGCTGTCAGTCTAACCGCAACTTGTCTCCACCTGGCGGACCGCGGGCAGGGGAGGCGGCAGCCTAGGCCATAAGGGACTTCCACTCAGCCAGGGCGGCTGAGCGTTGAGCCTTGAAGTCTTCTCGCTGGGTGAGGTGGCGGTCCTTGTTGAAGTGGTTGTGGAAAGCGGCATGGACGGAGCTGAATTTCTGTAAGCTCTTCATCTGCCTGAACCTCAACATGGCCCGTTCTCGTCGTCGGAAGGGCTGGTGTGAGTTCTCACAGCGATTGTTGGCCCAGCGGCCAATCTCCTGTTTATCAGCGTTGCCGATCTCCTTCATGGCTGCCCGATAGGAGCGCAAGCCGTCCGTGGTGATGGCTTTGGGGGAGCCGTGGCGCTTCAGCGCCTTCTTGATGAACTTCAGGGCCGCCGCCTTGTCCCTCTCCTTGGTGACAAAGGATTCCAGCACCTCGCCCTCGTGATCGACGGCGCGCCACAGGTAGTGCGTCTCGCCGTTGATCTTCACGTAGACCTCGTCGAGGTGCCATCGCCAGTGGGTGTATCCCTTCATGCGATCGACCCGCCGGCGGCGGATCTCAGAGGCGAACATTGGGCCAAAGCGGTTCCACCAGAACCGCACCGTCTCGTGGCAGATCTCGATCCCGCGCTCGGCCAGCAAGTCCTCGACGTTCCGCAGCGAGAGCGGATACTTCACGTACATCATCACCACGAGCCGGATGATCTCGGGCGACGAGTTGAACCGATAGAACGGGGTCTTGGGCTTGCGGGCACGGGCCATGGTTGGGGCTTATGCCCTAGCTGTCGGCTCGGTGCACTTGGTCTGACAGAGCCAGTTGAACCAATAGAACGGGGTCCAGGGTTTGCGGGCACGGGCCATAGGCCAAGCTTATGCCCTAGCTGCCGGCCGGGTGCACTTGGTCTGACAGAGCCCTCTGCGCGAATCCATGGCTATTATCTCTCGACCCAGGGCAGACTCGCGCCGATTCAGGACGGTTGACTAATGCCGGCCAGCCCTGTCCGCTCATGAACAAAAACAGGGGGCGGAAAATGGGCTTGCTGCATGTCTTCGCCACGGCGGCGGACAAGCCGGTGATGCAGGACCCGGACAGAATTGACGCGCTTTACCGGTCCGCTCGGATTCAGGTGATAGTGGGCGTCACCGGCGGCTATGCGCTGTCCTACACCTGCCGGCTGGCTATGTCGGTTGTTAAGAAGCCACTGATTGATCAAGGCATTTTCACGCCAGCGCAACTGGGTCTGATCGGATCAGTGCTCTTCTACAGCTACGCCTTTTCCAAATTGACCAACGGGTTTTTGGGCGATCACGCCAACATCAAGCGGTTCGGCGCGTTTGGTCTTTTAGCTTCGGCGCTGATCTGCATGGGTATGGGCCTCTCCACGAGCGTTGGCCTGTCTATGCTGCTGTGGGGTTTGAACGGCTGGTTCCAGGGGTTTGGAGCGCCGACAGCGGTGGTGGGGCTCGCCAACTGGTTCTCTAACCACGAGCGCGGCCGCTACTACGGCATCTGGAATACTTCCCATGCGCTCGGCGAAGGTCTCACCTTCATCGGGATCGGCGCACTCGTTACCGCCTTTGGCTGGCGCGCCGGATTCATCGGACCCGGCGTAATCTGCATTGGCGGAGCGGTGGGTATGTACCTGCTTCTCAAGGATCGTCCGCGCACCTATGGCCTGCCGGCGGTGGTGGATTGGCGCCTTGGTCGAAACGCGACCAATGACGTGGCCGACGCGCAGGCGCACGTTCGGCCCGGTGTTTTCCTGATGCAAATAGCGATCTTGAAGCAACCGGCGCTTTGGATGCTCGCGATCTCGAGCGCCGCCATGTATGTGACGCGTTACGGCATCAACAGTTGGGGCCTCCTCTGGCTGCAGGAGACGCGCGGGATGACCGCGCTGCAAGCAGGAACGATGCTGGGCATCGACACTGCGGCTGGGGTTTTGGGCTGCATTGCCTTTGGTTTCATCTCGGACAAGCTGTTCGGTGCCCGCCGCCCGCCCGTGAACCTCGCTTACGGTTTGATGGAGTTGGCGGGCCTTGGCCTCATCTTTTGGGGCCCAAACAATTGGTGGGTGTTGGGCTGCGGCTTCGCCTTATTCGGGTTCGGCATCAACGGGCTGATCACTTCGCTCGGCGGCCTCTTCGCCATCGATATCTGTCCCAAACGCGTGGCGGGGGCGGCGCTCGGGTTCGTGGGTGTGTTCAGCTATTTGGGCGCCGCCGTGCAGGACAACGTGTCGGGGTTGCTGATCCAAAAGCGCATGACTGTGGTGGGCGGCGTCCACCACTACGATTTCCACGCGGCGGTGATGTTTTGGGTCGGCGCTTCGGTGGTGTCGCTATTCTTCGCCACCCTGCTGTGGCGATCGCGCATGCGAGACTAATTGCTAAGTCGTCCGCGTCGTTTCGGGATCTGTCTGGGCCCTCGTTCGTAGGAACGGCCCAAGGGCCAAGACCAGCGGAACGATCAGCGCCGCGGTGAGGGCCGCCGCAAGGGCGCCGATGGTCTGACCGCTGTGGTCAGCAACGATACCGTAGAGGATCGGCGCCACACCGCCTGAGCCGATCACACTGGTGTAGAAGATCGCAAACGCCCGTCCGGTATCGCCCTTGGGCGCCAACTCGGGAACGGTGCCGTAGAGCACCGAGGAGGTTCCGTTGAGGACAACGCCAAGAAGCGGCAGCACGATCAACATCGGCGTCAGCGGTGTGAACAGAGTGAAGACGATCAGAACCCCAGTGGCAATCTCTGTCGCGACGACACTGCCTACCACACCCAAGTACTGGCCTAGCCAGCTGCATGCCGCCTTGCCAAGAGCGCCGCCGATAAAAAGCAACGCAAGACCCAAACCGACCATGGCGGAGGACCCGCCATGGCCATGGATAAGGAAGGGTAAGAAAAGCAGGTAGCCCATCCGGGTTGCCGTATCCAAAGCCCCGATCACGGCCAGCAAGCCAAAGCCGCCAAGTCGCCGCGTGGGCGCCGCCGCCGCCTTTGGACCGGGCGCGGAGCTGGATGCACTTGGCGCGAGCCACCACACCGCGACCACTACCCCAACGCCAAGCAGCGCCATCATGCCAAGGATCGGGCGCCACGCGATGACGGGTATGAGCAGAGCAGCGACAGCCGGCAAAGCCGCTTTTCCAAGATCACCAGAGAAATTGTAGACGCCCAATGGAGCGCGCGAAGCGGCCCCGTAGGTCTGCGTGACCAACTGCGAACCGCGCGGATGTTGAATGCTCGATCCTATCCCGGCGACCACTAGCCCGACGCAAAGCCCGGCCAGGCCCAACGGTAGTGCCATAATAACAAATCCAGCCGCTGCGATCAGGATGGACGACACGAGTGCGGCGCGCGGGCTGAGCCGATGGAGCGCGTTATCGGCCGGCACCTGCAGCCCGCCCATAACGCCGTAGTAGAGGGCGCGGATAGCCGCGAGGCCGGAATAGGTCAGATGAAACTGGGCCTGCCAGACGGGCATAAAAGCATACAGCCCGTCGGTGTAACCATCGTGCAGAGCGTGGGCGAGGCAGGCTGAGAGCAAGCTGCGCGCCTTGGAAGGCGCCGCGGCAACTGAACATCCCACAGCCAACTCCGCCTCTGTCATGGTCGCTTGCCTCTTCCACAGAAATGTAGACCGGTGTGTTCCTGAGGTTTAGTCCCTATTTAATCACCAGAAACGTCAGCTTTACTCACGGTTACCATGCGCCGATTTCCCCCCTTGAATGCTCTGCGGGTGTTCGAAGTGGCGGCGCGCTCGAACAGCTATGCAGACGCCGCTGACGAGCTTGGACTGACCCACGGTGCGGTGAGCCGCCAGATCGCCGCGCTCGAAGGTTGGTTGGGCCAACGGCTGTTCATCAAGTCCGGTCGCCGCATGGTAGCCACGCCGGTCGCGGCCGTGTTCGCTACCGAGGTCACTCTTGCCTTCGAGCGTCTCACCTCTGCGGCTGAGGCGTGCGGGCAGCCGAGCGTGCGGCGGATCCTGCGTGTTAGCGCCCCGACCAGCTTCGCCATGCGCTGGCTGATCCCGCGGCTGGACCGTTTCCACCAGGCGCACACCGATCTCGAGGTTGCGGTGTCGACAGTATCTTCGGTGCATGAGGAGCTACGCGGCGGCTTCGATCTGGCGATCCGCCTTGGCGACGCTCGAGATGGCTCTTGGCCCCAGCACCGAGCCATTCCAGTGCTCACCAACACGGATACGCTCATCATGAGCCCGGCCCTTTTCGAGCGCTGTCCAATCCGGACCCCAGCCGACGTTGAGGCTGTTGTTTGGCTCTCAAGCGAGACTCGGCCTGGCGACTGGGCTGATTGGCTCGATACAGCGGGTCTTTCCCACCTCGCAGGCGGACCACGCAGGATATTCGACCACTTCTTCGTGACCCGCCAGGCTGTCGAAGACGGGCTCGGGATCGGCATTGGCCCGTTGCCAATGCTGGAGGTCGATATCGCGGCAGGCCGCTTGATGACCCCGCTGCCGGACATCTGTGTAAAGCGAGCAGGCTATGTCGCGCTCGTTCCCCATCGTTCAGATGACAATTCCGCTCTTACAGCCTTCGTGCATTGGTTGGAAGCCGAGGGCAGCGGCACCCCGTTGGAGGGTTGAAATTCGTCCGAAGTCGGACGATTATTGCGTCTTGATTAGTGACCTCGACATTGCCCTTCGGCTGCTCGTCGCCGCCGTGCTCGGCGCCTTGATCGGCTTCGAGCGCGAGCGATTGATGTGGGCGGCGGGCATCCGCACCCACATGCTAGTAGCAGTGGGTTCGTGCCTGCTGATGATCGTCTCCGCCTATGGGTTCCAGCGCATTCTAACTCAGCCGCATGTGGTCCTAGACCCGTCGCGGATCGCTGCGCAGGTCGTGACCGGCATTGGGTTTCTGGGCGCCGGCTCGATCATCCTGCGGGGCCAAGCGGTGCGCGGGCTGACCACGGCGGCAAGCGTCTGGGCGGTAGCGGCAATAGGCTTGGCGGCTGGCGGACAACTCTATTTCGCGGCCTGTGCAGCGACCATCATCATTCTCGTCATCCTGGCGGGGATCAAACCGGTTGAAGAAGCCTATCGGAGGCGCGTCCAGACAGGGACGATCGAGATCAATGCGGAGCGAGACACCGTCACTTTGGACAACCTCAAGGGCCTGTCACGATTGCGCGTAGGCCAGCTCCGCCGGGTCGTGATCCGTGACCAAAAAGACGGAAGCCAATGCATCATCATCCAGCTCACACGCGTCTCAAGCCAGGAGATCGAAATCGCCTTGAGGCGTTTACGTGCGGCGCCGGGCATTACATCCGTCGACCTCACAAAGAAGCGCCGCGCCGCATGATCAAGGGGCTGCCGAGACTGAACCTGAACTGTCGCGCGCGTGTGGAGGCGCTTCGCGTGGTGGGAGCAGCATTCGAACGGTCACTCCGTTCGCGAGGATGAATACTTAAGCGAGGATCGCGGACGGGGAGGGGAAGGTGACTTTTGCCCCCATCAACTAGAACTGCGCTGTCAGCTCAGCTTCGTTGATCCCGCGGATCATCTTTATCGGGACCGGCTTCCCGACCTCGACTGAGGCGACGGCTGCTTGCAGATCGGGCCCCGCGCTGACCGGCTGGCCGGCAAACTCAACAATAACATCCCCTACATGCAGGCCTGCCTTATCAGCGACTGACGCCGGCACCACGGCAATGATCAGAAGAGCCTGGAGGCCGGGGTGTCGAAGCACCGTCGCAAGCGCAGGAGGAAGTGGGACGAAGCTGGCGCCGAACTTTGCCTTGTCGGAGCCAGATGGCAGTGAGGCTAAGCCATTGTCGGCCCTATATTTTTCTAGGCTGGCGAGCTGCATCTCGATTTGCTCACCCGTCACGTCGATAAGGATTGAATCGCCACTCTTAGCGAACAACTTGAGTTTAAAGCCGGTCTTCACTTTCAGTCGCAACAGCGGTTCGGGCAACTCGATAGCGACGTTCTCGGTCAACGAACAACCGGCTACCCCGCAAAGTCCATCGACCGACGAGTTGAGCTTCGTGACCTCGTACGCAGTTGCAGAGTCATCGGTCGCCGCTTCGTACCATCTCCAACCGCCAAGATAATTGAGGGTGACTACCAGCCTTGTGAAAGTGAAACCCGTCCTCCTATCGATCGTCGTTCCTAGGGAGGAAAAGCGAGTCGTTCCGCCAAAGGGAATTTTGGTGATCTGCGGGCCGGCCAAGAAGACTGTTGGACGGTATTTGTCGTCGATAATCTGAACGGGCGGCTTGGCGCCTGCGGTGGCTGACAAAGGTGTAGCTGCCAAAATCGCCAGCCCTGCAGCGAGGCATGATGGAGTGCGCCAAGTGCCGAAGCTGACCCGCCTCAGCTGGTTTGCGGCGGCCTTCGCGTGCGGCGAAGCCGCAATGCCCCTGTCCAAAATCGCCATAGCCATGCTCCCCGGTCGCCTGGTGATCGGGGAGTTGGAAAGCCTCACCTAGGAGAAGCCGCGTCAGACTTTAGGCTCCAACCTTGCGGCCAGATCCCTGGACATACTCTGACGCCTCCCCGACCGCATGGATCGAGGAGTGCTGGTGACGGCTGCACACGAGCCGCCTAGGTGAGGGGTTTCCACGCCCCAGGACAGCCTGAGGGCCGTCCCACTGGCGACTCTGGCTCAACTCGGCTGTGAAGTCGAGCGATGGTAAGGCCTTGCTCTAACATATTCTTTTTGTGCGTATTTCCGCTGGACTGCTGCGCGGCGCGGAGCGTCAGTGGTCCCACGCGCTGACCGGCCAAGCCTGTCAGCCCTACCCTTGGCCCGCACTGCGGGCTCGCCTCGGTAGCGGGCTCAACATCGAGCACCGCCCAACCGATGGAGGGCGCGATGCGCACACTCACCCAAACCGAACTTGATCTTCTGACCCTAACCACGCCTGACAGCGGCGCTATTCCCGAACCCGAACAGGCCAAGGCTGGCAAAGCCCTGATCCGGCTCGGCCTCGTCATGGCCCTGCCGCAGCCGGAGGGGCCCAGCCGACTCCTGATCACCAGTCAGGGACGCGCCGTTTTGTCGGAGGCCGGTATTGATCTGCCGACAGGGGCTCCGGCGGGCGGGGTTGAGGAGACGAACGAAGCGGCGAAGGCCGAGATCCTGGACCCAGTGCGCGAAGTCGGCGCGCCAGACGAGCGTAACGAGGCAGGGGAGGGCGTCGAAGGCGAAGCGCCGCCGCCTGTTTTGACTATCGCCAAGGGCAAGCTCGGGGCGATGGTCGCCCTGCTGCAGCGCTCCGAGGGCGCCAAGCTAGAGGAGATGATGCAAGCCACTGGCTGGCAGAAGCACTCGGTGCGCGGCGCCATGTCTGGCTCGCTGAAGAAGAAGCTCGGCCTCGTGATCCACTCGACCAAGACCGACGGAGTGCGGGTCTACCGCATCGAGGCGGATGAGGTCGTCGAGGCCGACGCCTGATGGCGGAGCATTCGGTCACTCTTGAGGTCCGAGCCTTGGAGGGGCTCGACCTTGAGGCGCTGCGGGAGGCGTGGCGGCGGCGCTATGGCGCGCCGCCCAAGCTGCGCTCCCCTGAGCTTCTCGGCTTGATCTTGGCCTGGCGCATCCAGGCCGACGCCTTTGGCGGTCTCTCCCCTGAAACCCTCAAACTCCTACGGTCCAAGCCATCCAGGAAGGTGGAGGCCAAAGGCCCACGTTTGACGGTCGGCGTGCTCCTGGCCCGTGAGTGGAAGGGCGTGCGTCACGAAGTCGAAGTGATCGAAGGCGCCTTTCGCTATCAGGGGCGCGACTATCCAAGCCTCTCCAGGATCGCCACCGAGATCGCTGGCTCACGGTGGAACGGGCCTAGGTTCTTTGGCCTGCGCGCCAAGGGCGGTGAATGACCACCCGCTCGCCTCGCCTGCGCTGCGCTCTCTATACCCGCAAGAGCTCCGAGGAAGGCCTGGAGCAGGCCTTCAACAGCCTGCATGCGCAACGGGAAGCTTGTGAGTCCTATGTCAGATCGCAGGTCAGTGAAGGCTGGTCGCCCCTGAAGACCCTGTACGACGATGGCGGGTTCTCAGGCGGCAATATGGACCGGCCGGCTCTTCGCCGCCTGCTGGCGGACATCGATGCGGGCCTGGTCGATGTGGTGGTGGTCTATAAGGTTGACCGGCTGACCCGCTCGCTCGGAGACTTCGGACGGATCATCGAGCGCTTCGACGCCAAGGGCGTCTCCTTCGTCTCGGTCACCCAGGCGTTCAACACCACCACCTCGATGGGCCGGCTGACGCTCAACGTCTTGCTCTCATTTGCCCAGTTCGAGCGCGAGGTCACCGGGGAGCGGATCCGGGACAAGATCACCGCCTCAAAGAAGAAGGGCATGTGGATGGCGGGGACCGTGCCCTTTGGTTACGACGCTCCCACTGATCTGCAGACCCGCGCCCTGGTCGTCAACGAGGTCGAGGCTGATCAGGTCCGGCATATGTTCAGCCGCTACCTGGAGATCGGCTCCGTCCATCAGCTGGTGCTTGAGCTCAGGCAGGCTGGCGCGCTCACCAAGCTGACGGTCTCCAAGAAGGGCAAGTCGCGCGGTGGGGTGCTGTTCAGCCGTGGACCGGTTTACCACCTGCTGCGTAACCGGGTTTATGTCGGCGACATCGTTCACAAGGACGAGGTCTATCCGGGTAACCACCCGTCCATTGTCGATCGCTCAGCCTTCGACGCTGTTCAGAGCCTGCTCGATAGCCATGTGACCCAGCGCAAGGAGCGGCCCACGCGCTCGGTGTTCGCTTTAACCGGACGGATTTTCGACGCCGCGGGAGCACCGATGAGCCCGAACTCCAATCGCGGCAGGGGAGGGCAGCTCTATCGCTACTACGTCTCGGCGCCTCTGCAGCAGGGGTTGAAGCCGAAGAACGACTACATCCGCCGTGTTCCGGCTGAAGCGCTTGAGGCCCTGCTCCAGGCCAGCATCGTACCGCTCCTCAGCACACACCTGATCGCGGGTTTGCATCTTCGTACCGTCATCCGGAGGGTTGAAATCCACGCGCAGTCCGTGGTCCTCACTCTCAAAAGCAGTGAGCTCGACGGAGCCAATAGAAGCGCTGAGCGCCAGCTAGACGCGCTACTGCAACGGCTGGGTCCGGGGGCGGACATGTTCCTTGGCGTGGAGCCGGAGACGGTGCGGCTTACGCTCGACGTGCGGGTCAAGTTCCGGGGTGGACGCACCTGGCTGGTCAGGCCCAAGGGCGGCGCTACGGAAAGCCGGCGAAAGGTCGATCCAATCCTTCTGGACGGGCTACGTTCAAGCCACGCCGTCCTCAGGGAGAACGGCCTATCACCTCATGCGGGTGACAAGCTCACTGCCAGCAGGGCTTTGGCGAGTACCTACCTGCGCCGGTTGGCCAAGCTGGGACTGCTGGCGCCGGACCTTCAGCAGATGGTGATCGAGGGCCGCCAGCCTGAGGGTTTGCGGTTGGACCACCTGATCATCGGGCCCATGCCGCTGGCTTGGGCGGATCAGCGGCGGTGGTTTGAGCAGATCGGTGGGTGAAAGGTTAGCGGCGAGTGTGCGCCATTAGCGGCCGTCGGCGCCCTTCCAGGAAGGCGACATTCGCAAGAGGAGCGCGAGGTAAGTTCGCTGTCCTTCAGCGCGTCATTGGCATTGCCCCCTCAGATTGAAGTTGGCAGTCTCGCCCGGGGGCGCATGATGCCAAATAAGCTCTACAAATATCGCGCTTTCGGCGTTCGAGCGCTGCGTAGCTTGACCTCGGCCGAGGTCCATTATTCTCGGCCGAGGACGTTCAACGACCCGCTGGACTGTGACCCGACTTTCGACGTGGACGTAGGTCGAACGACGCTGGAGAAGCTCCTGTATCGGATGCTCTTGCGCCGGCTGGAGAAGAAACAGGCTGCCGACCGAGTGGTTTACCTTCGCTATATGTCGACGGAGTACGGGGACTTCGAGACAGACAAAGATGTCGAGGCCTACCTCGTTCGGATGCTCGCGCGCGACATCAAGGATGAGCTCGACGACGAATTCTCTCAGCACGGCGTCCTATCGTTGTCCGCCACTTGGTCCTCTGCGTTGATGTGGAGCCACTACGCCGACGAGCATCACGGGATTTGCGTGGAGTACGATACCACTGACCAGGAGCATCCAAACCTTGGGCCCGTCAGTTATCGCGCGCCACGGGCCGTTAAAGCGAGCGATCTTGCGCGGTGGAAAGGCTCCGACGACGCTGCGGCCAAAGATCGTGTTCTCCAGACCTATTTCTACGCGAAGTCATCGGAGTGGAAATACGAGAAGGAATGGCGCGACGTCCGTGACGACAATGGCGTCAAGGAGCTGCCGTTTCGGATCACCGCCATTCACTTCGGGCTGCGCTGCGACCACGCGGTGATCAGCAGCATGGTGCGGCTCTTGAACGACCAGCCTCAGATCAAGCTCTACACCATTCGCCCCAAGGAAGAGACGTTCAAGCTCCGGCGATCGCGGCTTGGTGCCGAAGACATCGCCGAGATCAACGCGACTGCGATAAGCGAGCCAGGCTGGCTGATGTTTAAGGACGTGTTCTGGGAGGAGGAACTCGAGAACCTGCCAGAGACCGGCGGCGAGGCGTTGCCTGAAGTGCCCGACCCGGACTCATGATCGTAAGGGTGGTTGCCGCTTGCCCCGGTGCGAAAAACTGCCGGTTGCGCCTGCCTGATTGGCTCGGCAGCGCCAATATCGGACGTTAGCACCCCTCCAGAAAGGCGACGTTTGGATACAATAGCGCCGCCAGAACCTCATTGCACTTGAGTGGCCGCAGTGCCCCTCAGCAACAGGGTGAGGTCGCGGCTCGGAGCCTTGAGACCGAACAAGGTTTCTGCGTATTTTTTGCTGCGCTTCTCCGCCGCCTTCCCCATCTGCTCAAACACCCCTTCGAGATATGGGTGGGTCTCGGCGGGTATGGCGCCAATCCAATCGCGATCTAGGAGCGCTCGGATATCGGCCACACCGATCGCGAGCTGACTATAACGCCAGAACGCGACCGGATCGTTCGTCTGGCTCATCCGGTCAAGCCAATGCTGGCTCCAGCGCGCGCGGATATAACGCCCGTTGGCGTGCTCGGCGACCTGCGCCAAGAACCCGGCCGAAGGTCGCCTGTCGAAAACCTGGTCGCTTTGCGGGTTGGGGCTGCGCATCCCCGCTACGGTGATCGCGCGTGCCCGATGACCCGGCTCGGCTCGGGCCAGACGATCCGACACATAGGCGTCGAGCCAAAGGGCCCCGTCCTCGGTTTCAGCGGCGACGACGATCTTTTGAATGGCGTCGTCGTCCAGCGCACCATCCAAGACCTCCGCCCAGAAGGGCTCGAGCACTGGGTCCCGGACCTGGAACAGCGAAATCAGATCCAGGGGCAACTTCTCAAAGCCGAAGGTCACTGTGGTGATCGAGCGTACGTCCCAGACCTTGCGGAAGATCGAGGCCACTAGCGTGCCGTGCGAGCGCGCCACCGAGCCGGCTAGGACGAGAGCGAGGTTGCGCACCTGGCTCAGCGCCCAACGGTCCTCGCTCGCCAGGATCCGGTTCAGCATGGCGGCGACGAGATCGGGCTCGGTTTGGCCGAGCAACCGCAGGCCCTCGCGCGGTGGCGACGAGCCGAGCTGGGACGCGCCCTCGCTTGAAAGCGCTTTCATGAATACCTTCACCTTGGCGCCCAGCGCTCTTTGGCGTTCGGCGAACTGCGCCGAGCCCCGTTCGGCGTCGCTCCATTGCTCCAACTGCGCCTGCAGGTCTCCCTGACCGTCCTCGATCTCATCGAAGGAGAAGGTGGCATCGAGACCGCCCTTTAACGCGCCATAGGTCATCTCCACGCCTTCGGGGGGAACCGCCGAGATAGGCTGGAGTAGGCGCTCGACCACTGCGCGTGTCTGGATGGCGAGGTGTTCGAGGGCGGGACCGCCGAGCCTCACCGCCACCCAGCCGGCGAAGTGAGGCGGAACCTTTTCGATGAGATCGGTCCGGTTCAGAGCCACCACAGCCTGGGCCATGAGCCGGCCCATCGAGAACCCTTCCTCGCTGAGGTCGAGTTGGAGGTTACGGCGTTCAAACCGGTCGAGGACCTCCGCATAGAGGCCGTTGTCCTGAGCGTTGGCTGCGATCTCGGCAGCCATATGCCGCTGCACGGGCTCCCCACCGCTCAGAATATCGAGAAGGCGCTGGCGCGCCCGTTCGGTCAGTTCCTGGTCGCAGCCCGAGGCGTAGAACAGAGTGCGGGTGAGTCGGTCCGGGTCCTGGGATGCAATGGCGGACTCTAGATGCGCCTCGAACGCCTCCGCCGGCATCTGCTGCAGGCCTCGGCGGAGTTTGAGATAGAGCGGCACGCGCGGGCTCAGCCCCAAGATCAGATCGAGCTGCTCCTCCCCCGTCGCGCCAATGATGAGGCTTTCAGCCATCTCCCCGGCGACCCACTCGGCGTCCGACTCGCTCACGCGCCCGGGGTCCTCCGTCAGGCGGTGCAGGCCCTGAAGGACCGCCTGGCGGCTGAGCGGATCGAACAGCGGCGATAAATCCGGCAAATGCCAGCCGAGTTGGCGAAGCGGTAGTCCGGTACGCTCAGATGCTCCCGCGACGACGGCGCGGAATTTTGCGACGAGCAGCTCCGGATCGAACCGCACGAGACCATGGCTGGCATATTCCAGGTCATGGTCCTCCATGGTTGAGCTCATATGCAGCCAAACCGTCTCGGGCTTGATCCGCTCGAGCGCCGTTCGCGCATTGTCCAGGTTGGTCGGCTCCGGTGCCTCGGGATCGTAGGGGTCGACATCGCAGAAGGTCTCCACCCGTCGCCAGCCAGCGTGAAATTCGATTGGATTGACGAGGTCTGCCCACTCGGCCGAGGCCTCGTCCCCCAATAGTCGCAGCGCTGCGGCGACGCCCGAGCGAATGCAGGGCGACGAACGCTGGTTGACGCCCGAGGTCGCTGCCTCGATCGCGGTCCTGACCTCGGCCCAGTCGATCGTGTTGAGCCGAAGCGACCATTCCAGCTCCGCGCGCGCGTCGGGGTAGTCGCCTGCCAGACCCTGGGCCAGGCCCCAGCTTAGGAAAGCCTCGGCGATCTCGGCCTGGGGCCGCGCGGCGAAAAGCTCGGCGATGGACTGGGCGAGGTTCATCGGCGGCGGATTGCCGATTTCCACGGTGAAGCGGCGGACGAGCTCGGTCTCCGCTCGCGTGAGACCCTTCAGATTGTCGTCGATCCACGCTTCGCGCGTGGTCTGACGTTCGGCGTCGCGCTCATCACGCCAGAGGATCTTGGCTTGGCGCGACCAGAGCCCCAGCCACCGGGACGCCCGGCGGACAAGTGCCTCGCGCACCGGCTTGCGGTCTCGTCCCTCAGCAAGGAGCGAAGTCAGCGACTGCTGGCGGACCTCGCGACCGAGGTGGTCGCGGCTTAGTTCCGCGACCTCCAGGAAGGCGTCGGGCCGCGCCGGAAGATAGGCCGTGAGGGTCTGGAAGGCGGCGTCGTCGACATTGTGAAGGCGTAGCCAGTAGACGATCAGGGCCCGACGGCCCTCGGATGGGAAGCCGCCGTCCAGACAGGCCAGACCGATGGCGGCGGCGATGACGGCGGCCAATCGATCGAAACTCTGGATCGGCGAAAGCGCCTCGTCCAGCACGTCGGTCGGCCGCCGGCCATTCTGCAGTCCTTGACGGACCTCATCATTTATCAGGAGGGCCAGGGCGTACGGGAGGACTTCCTCGCGGAAGACGTAGCCGCCCGGCCGTTCGCCGTCCTGCGTCATGAACCGCCCCTCTTCGATCTCGGTCAGGTCGTTGACGATCTCAGCCGGGCCCAACCGTTTGGAGAGGCCCGTCCGATCGGCCCACTCGTCCCGTTCGAACGTGGCCTTGGGCGCGGTCAGCCAGGCGCGGGCGTGCAGGCGCAAGAGCTTGTCGAAATCCTCCACCGAATGACGGATGCCGGAAGCGCGTTCAGCTAGCCGCGCCCGCCAATATTCCAGAAGCAGCCGCTCGACGGTCAGATCCTTGGCCGACAAGAGCTGCGGCAAGAGCTTCAGGGCCACGCTGCCGACGCGCGGGTTGGCGATGAAGCCGCGCACCGGGGCGGGAAGCTCTGCGATCGTTCGGCCGACTCGCGCCAGCATGGTCGCCAGTTCGGTGTCGGAATAGTTGGCGATCGTCACCTCGCGGATCGTCACCATCTGGGAGATCCGCGGCTGAACTTCCCGGCGCCAGAAGCCCGGGCGCGCGGTAACCACCAGAATGCCGCCCAGCGCCTGCAGCTCAGGGGCAAAGGCCAAGATCAGGTCCGACCATGGGGCCAGCGCCCGCTCGTTCAGTCCATCCAATACCAGAACGAAGCGCAGCTGCGCTTTCGAATCTCCCGTCTTCCACCGTGCGATGCGGCGTCGCCAAGCCGCGATCGCGGTCGGGTCCTCGCTCCGCCCCTCCTGGGCTGCAAACAACGTCGCCAGGGCGGTGGTTGGGTCCTTGGCGTCAAGCCCTGCTCCAAGGCCGCTTGGGACCAGGCAGAGGATCGGCGGCTCGGTATGAAGCGCCCACCACTGCGCCATCAGCCAGGTCTTGCCAACACCCTCTTCGCCGAGGAGGACCACAATGGCCGTGTCGGCCGGGTCCGGCGT
Source organism: uncultured Caulobacterales bacterium (assembly GCA_903862425.1). Classification (GTDB taxonomy): domain Bacteria; phylum Pseudomonadota; class Alphaproteobacteria; order Caulobacterales; family Caulobacteraceae; genus CAIOYC01. Next base: position 48,546 of record CAIOYC010000030.1, read on the forward strand.
GATGGCGGTCTCGAGTTGGTCGATCAGCGTGCCCCGCGGCATGGCTGGGGCGTCGGGCGCCGACACGTCGATCCACTGTCCAAAGGCCAGCTGGCTTTGCCGCCGGTCTTTGAAGCGCGTCCGCAGCCAGACGTCCGCGTTGCGGCGAAGCGCGTCCAGGCCAACGGTTGAGGCCTGGAACTGTTGGCGAATATGTTCGAGTTGGGTCTGAAAGCTCGGATCGGCGCTGATCACCGAGAGTGCTACATGCAGGCGGCGTAAATCGGCTTGGCTGTATTCCGCGAACCATTGGAATGTTGGCTCTAGGGTGGCGGCCAGGAGCACCGCCAGCGGCGGGAGCGGCCGCTCCGCCCAATCCAGCGCTAGGACCGTAACGCCCTCGCGCTCAAGGAGCGCGGTGACGTCTCCAAGGGTGGGATCGCCGATCGGGGCGGTACAGCAGAGCGCCCAGACATCGACCTTGCCAGTCAGATAGAAACCCGCCACTGCGGCTTTGCCGGCGAGCTCGGCCAAGGACGGCGGCTCGTTCGCGTAGAGCTTGCTCTCGAACGCGATCGCAAAATGGTTGGAAACGGTACTTACCCCGTCGCGACCGAACTGGAGACCAGACTTCGAGACGCGGACGACCAGGCCGGTGACGGCCGCCAGCGCTTGCGCGGTCAGCCCCTCGAATCCGCGCACGCCCGATGGTCCCAGCGCGATAATGGCGTTCTTCAGGGTCGTAAGTGCGCTTCCGGTGTCGCCGGCTTTCAATGCGACCGCGTCGCCAAGATCGCGCATGGCGCGGTCGTGACCGGGCGAGGGGATGTGGTCACCGGTTTCCCAACGCGCCACGCTGACCCGCGAGACGCCAAGCGCCTTCGCCAAGGCCTCTTGCGAAAGGCCCAGAGCCTGACGGAGCTCGACGATGGCCGAGCCTGATAACCGCTCATCCACGACAACGCGGCTCGAACGTTCGGGTGAGGCCTTGTATCGTTTGTTGGCAGAAGTTGGCGCGAGCGAAGCCAATCCGTCTGCAACAGGGGCATAATTCGGCAAAATCTCTGATGAATCGGACATAGGTACACCTGGCGACGTATCGAACGATACAATTGTTTTCGTGCCTGTCCAGAAATGGTTCAGGCGTGGGCCGGGTTACACGGCACCGGTGCGGATTGGTTCTTGGTGAAAACGCCTCTATGCGTGGAAGGCGCAATCATTGAGGGTGTGGAATGGCCATGCCGGCAGAGCCGAGAAGGATGAATGGACAGCGGCCCGGGACTGTTTGCTGATTCCTTTGACTGGGCTGTCGTGCGTCTCGCCACCTACTTTCCAGAGGCGGCGCAGCGGGCGTGCCTGCTGTTCGGCGCGGTCGAGCTTTTGTCCAGGGACCGGCCCCGGCCGCGCTCCGGGCCGATCGAGAAGCTCAAGATCGGGCCTGGCAAGCGCGCCAGCGTCTTCGTCCGGAAAACGGTGATGCAGGCCGAGGCGGCGATTGAGTGGTACCGCCAGCCCGGACATCCCGACTTTCTGGCACCGGCGCCCGCTCCGCCCGACGACGAATCCGCCGCTCTTGAGACGACGCCCTTGGCGGCGAGCGCTTTCGAGGACGATCCGGTCTGGCCCGCGCTGGGCTTGCCGCTGGATGCGGACCTCTTCTCCGGAGCCGGCGGCCCAGGCGATCCTGCGCCCTTTCGGGGATCGGGAAACTCAAGAATCCATCGACGGTTCGGCGACGACACCGGCTTCGACGTCGTCCTGGGCGATCCCGCCGCGCTGCAATTCCTGAAGCGGCGGCTGCATGTCGATCTTGGAGACTATACCGAATACCTCGGTGGGCTGGCTCTGGTCGTTCCAGACCCCGTCCTTCGCCATATCCAGCATCGCCTGGTGAAGGAGAGCGAGGCGGGTGAGGGCGAGCGAGTTGTCTTCAGACTGAGCCCGCAGGCCGGCCAGACCCTCGAAGGGCTGCAGATCACCATGCTCGAACGACGCTCGAACCTGCTCTCACGATTCGAGACCATCGACGTGCCCCTAGATGGTGTGGTGGTGCTCGAGAGCTCCGTTCCGTTCGACCAGACGGGATACGTCGTGTCTCATCCTCGCCATGGCGTTCTCGCCTACCAGCAACCCCTGCCTTTCATCCGCGCCGTGCGGGCTTCGATCGCGGTTGCGGGTCGCCGCGTCGAGGTACAGACGAGCCGCACAGCAGCCCGCAGGAGCCCGCTCGACACCTATCTGGTCACTGAATACGCCAATGAGGTTCCGGTCTCGGTTGGGGAAGAGCGCCGTGACGCTGGAGTGAGGATTGCGCAAGCCGCCCTCCGTCGGCAGCGGCGAGCCGCGGCGCAGCAATCGCGTCAAACCTGGTTCGAGGAAGGAGACCGGAAAGGCGCACTCGAGTTCCTGCGCCGGCAGATGGCGCGGGCAAGAACCTCGGTGCTCGTCGCCGATCCCTATTTCGGAGGCCTTCAGACCTACCAGGTCCTGCACGCCACACCCAGAACTGGGGTTGAATTCACCATCCTCACCTCGCGCCTGGCGTTCGAAGGTCCAGCCGAGCCGCTGGCTGATGGGAACGATGCGACAGCACCCTTCCCGCCGGAGGCGGAGCACCTAGACCTATTCGAGCGGTCGCTGTCGAGTCTGCGGGAGCGGGGCATAACCCATGTCTCGGCCCTGGTTCTGGGCGGCAAGAGCCCGAGGCTCCACGACCGTTTCCTGGTCATCGACGAGGAGGTGCTGTTTCTCGGCAACTCGCTGAACATGTTGGGCGAGCGGGCCTCTCTGATCATGGCTGTGGCGGACAGCGGACCCATTCTCTCGCGGCTCGTGCAGATGGCGCGCTCGGCAGAGCGCTTCGAAGACTATCGCGCCCGTCGCCTCCAACGGCTGCTCATTTCGCCGCGCGAGCCCTAAGCGATGCCGAGCTTCCCCGCCCCCGAGGTGGATGCCGCCACGCCGGCTGCGCGTCCGCTCCCCGCACCTCGCATCTATTGGCCCAGCGTGACGGGCTTTTCGGAGGACGGTGGCGCCGACGCCGATCGGTTCCCGAGTCTACAGGCTACGAAGGCGCGCTATGGAATGCGTCCACCCGATAGCCTTCGCGTCTTCGTCGAGGCGGTCGCTGCCGCTGAGGATCAGGTGCTCGTCCTGGACGACTATCTGTTCAATCCGCCCGCCGATCAGTCTCAACAGCGGCGCTATGACCAGATCCTGGCTTGGTTGCCCGATCATCTGGCCGCCAACGAGGTCCGCCTCCTCACCAGCGATGTCGGCGAGCGGGCGGACCAGGACGATATCCGGCGACTGCTGGGCGAGCGCGCGGGCCGGATTAACCGTTCATCGCCGCTCCGCCGCGGTCAGGTGTCGATCGAAGTCCGGTTCACGCTTGGACAAACCTTCCCTTATGTCCACGACCGCTTCGCCATTATCGACCGCGAACTCTGGCACTTTGGCGCGACCGTCGGCGGCTTGCATGGACGGGTGAACGCCGCCAGCCGCGGTTGGGATGCAGTGGCCCATGATGCGGTACGCTTCTTCAATGACGCCTGGGCGGGAGATGGCGACCAGAAACGAGGCCGACATGCTTGAATGGCCCGACGAGCGCCGCGCCCGCCTTGCGCGCCCGCAGGGACCGCGGACGGTCCTCGCCGACTTCGATCCTGAACTGCGCGGAGAGATACGCTTCACGCCGGGCTACGACCGCCTGGTCGGGACGGTGATGCATGCCTATCAGACCGCCGTTCCGCCCCAGGAGGCGCTCGCCGAACTCGCCTCAGTGGTTGAGGCGGCGTTTGGCGACCACGACGAAGCCGTCCGCCAGATCGCTCTAGCCGAGGCCTGCGCCGCTGTGCTCCGTGGCGCGCCGTCGCGCGCCGTATGGGAATATCTCTCGGGCCTCGAATACCATTCCTCGCTCCTTGAGATGTGGCTCCCGCAGGTGGTGATCGCCGCTGCCCTCGACGACCAGGAGTTCCGAGCCGCCTTCCTGTTGCTCGCTGCGGACATCGTGAAGGCCGCGGTCGATAATCCTGGACGGCGCGCCTTTCAGCGGGAGAAGGACATCGCCGCCGCTTTCCGCCAAGATTGGGAGGAGCGCCCACTCCTTTCCAGGCTCTGGGTTCCCCAACATCTTGACCGCGCCCTCTTCTCCATCGGCCGCGACGACGACGGCGTGCTGTTGATCGTCGCCGAGATCGATCTGACCGCTTTCCTCGCGTTGCTCGCGCTGTATGACCACCCCACGCCCGTCGCGCTCGCCCTGAGCTTTTCGCCGGTGATGCGGACCTATGACGGCTGGCATTGCGCTGTAGCGGCAGCCCCCAAGGCCTTCGAAGCGTCGGGCGACTGGACCGGATCGCTGGTCTTCCCGCTGCTCCTGACCTTAGCGAGGGAAGAGCTCACCGGCGTCCGGCGTGGCACCGGTGAGCCCGTCACCGCGGAGCTGAAGACGCTGGCCATCGACATAGCCGCGGCCGTAGCGAGCCGGTCCGACGCTCCTGGGGCCGTGCTGCGCTGGGGCGCCTGGCTCGTTCGCGGACTCATCCTGGCTAACCCGCGCACCGACGTGATCGACGCCTCGATCCCAGGCTTCGCCGACAGCATCTTGATCGACGCCCTGCTCGAGGCGCCGATCCCCATCGACCCGGCCTCCGATGCCGCCGAGCCGCTGGAACCGTGGGAGCCCTGGTGTCAGCTCGGCTATCGCGGCTTCGTGTCGGCCGAACGAGCGTTGCCCTTTACATCGGCGACGCCATGGCTGGCCGAGTGGCGTTTGACGCCCGAGGACTGGTCATCCCGCCGCGGGCTCGACCTTAAAGCGCACGCCGCCCCGTTTATCCAGGCGAAGACGGCGGCGGACGACTACGGCGGGCGCGTTCTGGCGCTTTGCTTGAAGGCGCAAGGCCCTGCGGATGAGATATTCCTCGACCTTTGGAACAACGCCGAAACGCTTCGCGACATCTTGGAATACGGCGATCCCGATGAGGCCGCCGACGGAGGCTGGCAGGGCCGCTCCGAAGCGGGGCGCCTTCTTCGGCTTCAATTCAGCGTCGGGCTCGCGATGCTGGACCAAGTGGTCTGGCCGCAGCGGACCATTCCCAAAGACCGGGTTGGGGTCGCCGCGCGTCTCGTCGCATTGCTTGACGACGCCTTGCGCGAGATGTCGGCCATCGATCCCCATGATCGTAAATTCTGGTCGGAAGCGGCACGCCACCTGGCGGTCCGACGCGCGCGCTGGCTGTCCGTAGACAGCGGCGCGGAAGTCTTACCCCTGCCTGACACCGTTCGGCCAACGCTTGCGGATTTCATCTCTCGGCTCAAGGGGGACACTGATGGGTTGCTCGATCTCGCCTATGTACTGCAACGAAATGGCACCGTGTCTGAGAGGATAGCGGCGGCCTTTGATCAGGCCGAGGTAGACCTTGGGAAGGAGCTACGGTTAGTTGATCGGCTGCGCACCCTTTCGCCAAGGTTGACCTCGATAAGCGAGGAGCAACTGAAGGCGGTCAAAGCAATGGTCCCGACCAAGCCCTCGGCTCGTCGGCCCAGCAAGCTCGGAGGTCGGCGCGGGCCTCGAGCGTAGAACCCATGGAGGGAGATCGGGTGAACTTAGGTCAAAAGCATTTAAACGGCAACGGCGCCTGACTCTAAGATCCGAAAGGTAGCGATCGAGGTCCGGGTCTTATCGAGAATAGACCAACGCGACCGCCTTCGTCCCAGCCGCTCCTTCATATGCTGAGTGCAGATCGACAACGGAACTAGTGTTCTCTTGATTGAACACCTTAAATCGACGAGAACATAGGCGGAACATTGGTTTGCAGGCCCGCCGCAACGGAACCGTAATCTTGACCTCAGCAAGCCCAACATCAACAGGACCAGCGGGCCCGGAATTTGAGGGCGAAGTCGCTGCGCACTACCTCCTGACTATGCTTGTCGGTGGTGAACCGCGCGGACTGCCGGGAACACTTATCGACAAGATTGCACTTCAACGGTCGGGTGAAGGCTTTCCGCTCGATGATGTTGTTGTTCACGCCCACAATACAACCGGGGTGAAGGCAATTCTGGAGGTGCAGGTCAAAAGGAGCGCTACATTCGCTCCCCAAGACCAAGTGTTTGCAGATGTAGTTCAACAGATCGTGGAAGCGGCTGGCGAACCCGGCTTCTGGGATACGCGGCACGAGCTGGCGGTCGCGATTGGCGTCACGTCGCGGCAGATCAGCGGCCCTTACCAAGACACACTGTCATGGGCGCGTGCGATGGGCGACGCGGCTAGCTTCTTTGCGAGCTTGAACCGTCCGGGCACCGCAAACACTGCGATGCGGACGTTCGTGGATACGGTTCGGGCGCGTGTCAGTGACGCCAGCGGGGCAGACGACCACGAAACGATTTGGCGACTTCTACAGCGTTTCCAAATCCTAGTGTTTGACTACACGGCACTGCACTCCGCATCGGAAACGCTTGCCAAGGAGCGGGCCGCACGCGCTCTCCACCCTGACGACGCCGGAAGCGCGGGCGCGCTTTGGTCGACGCTTGTTAGGCTCGCCATCAGTCGCGCGGCCGACGGAGGTGAATTCAACAAAGCATCGCTGGAGGAAGCCCTTCGTCAGGAAGGCTTTCGCCTGGCGGGTGATCGCCGCCACTCTGTGGCACGTGCGATCATCGCTGAGGACGCGGAACATGCGCTGTCGGACATCGGAGACCGAATTGCGGGCGTAGTGCTCCCCCGAGCGCGGCTCGTGGCGGAAGTCGACAACGCTTGGGACACAGGGCGCTACATCGAAATTCGGGGGGACGCGGGCGTCGGCAAATCCGGAATTTTGAAACGCATCGCCAAGCAGATGTCCGCAGAGGCGCGGATCGTTGTGCTCGCGCCGGGCCGCGTCAAGGCGGGCGGCTGGCCCAGCATGGGCGCCGCAATTGGCTTCGAGGGGACTGCGCGCGAGTTTCTCGTTGATCTGGCGCTCGATGGTGGGTCTACGGTCTTCATCGACAATCTCGACAGCTTCGACGCCGGAGAGCGATTGACCGTCAGCGATCTCATTCGCGAGGCGTCTGGTGTTCCGGGGGTTCGCATCGTGGCGACAGCCAGGACCGGTTTCGGGATGCAGGAGCCAAGTTGGCTTCCTCCTGACGCCATCACGGCCTTGGGTGCCGCACTGATTGTCGGCATCAAAGAACTGGGTGACGACGAAATTGAAGAGCTCAAAGTCGCAATCCCCGCCGTCGCGGGATTGCTCGCGCCCGGCCATCCGGCTCGTGTCGTGGTCCGCAATTTGTTCCGACTAGGACGATTGGCGCAATCAACACCGGGGGGCGATGTCCCCCGGACCGAGGTCGAAATGGCGCTCGACTGGTGGCGCTCGGCCGGTGGTCGCCGCGATGATCAAGGGCATCGCGAGCGGGCACGGGTTCTTCGGGCACTGGCGGAGCAGGCGCTAGGAGGTCCGTCCTACCTTGACGCCAGTGAACAGCCGGCCGCCGCGCTTGACGCTCTGATCGCAAACCAATCGCTCAAGGACCTGGACGATGATCGGGTCGCCTTCCGGCATGATGTGCTGCGCGAGTGGGGCATTGCCAATTTGCTGGCGACCGATCCGACCTTGGCCGACAGGCTGCATCTCGATCAACCCGCATCGGCGTCCAATGCGCGGGGTGTCGAACTTCTCGCCCGCATAGGTCTGGAAGGCACAGGTGGGCCGGATAGTTGGCGGGAAATCCTCGATCGGATGAGTCAGCCCGGTGTTCACATCACCTGGCGACGAGCGGTGTTGATGTCCCTCGTTCGGTCAGAGCTTGAGAGCACGCTGCTTGCGCGCGTTTGGCCATTGTTGGTCGCCGATGACGCAGCTTTGTTGCGGGAGCTGTTGCGAACCGTTGTGGCGGTCGATGTCCAGCCGGCCAGTGAAATGATCGCCGCACTCGGACTTGGCGATGAGATTTCGTTGCCGAACAGCTTCGTGCCGGTGGGGCCGTCGTGGCGCAGACTTCTCGTGCTCCTTCTTGCCTATCAGGCTCACATACCGCCGTCGGCGTTCCGCGAGGTCACGGCCCTGTTTCAGGCTTGGTCGTTTGGAACCTTCGGCGTCGATCCGATAACGCCAAAGCTGATGGAATGGACCTATGCCCGCCTGGCGGAGATCGAGAGCGCCTTTGGCGGCGAATTTACTGCTCGGTACAGCCTGTATGACGGCAAGATTCCGGGCGAAGAGCTGCAAAGCTTGCGAGACGATCTCCGAACTATCTTTCTGCTCTTCTGCCGCCATGTGCCGAAGCTCGCGTCGGACTATCTAAAACTCGTCACGGGTTTGGATCGGGACCGCGACATCGTCTCGAGCATCTTGAAGTTCCGTGGGAGCTTGGCGCAGGCGGCGCCAGCAGAGCTGGCAGAGCTAACAGCGACAGCGCTAATCGGGAAAGAACCGAGGCAGCGATCCAATCGCCGCGATGCTCTCCGAGATAGGCCGTTCGAGTATGTCGAACACGACTTCATGCCGGCATCGCCGTCCCAAGGCCCCTTCTACGAGCTCCTTGTCGCGTCGCCGGGTGACGGCCTCGCGCTGGTGCACCGGATCGCAAAACACGCGGTCGAGTTTCAGGCGAACGGCCAATCGCCGGATGATGATCTGATTACGGTCGAGCTTTCGGCAGGGCCGCGGGACTTTCCTTGGACCGCGACCTACTCGTGGCCGCGCGATGCGCGTTCCTTTGCGCTCACCTCAGCTTTGATGGCGCTCGAAGCGTGGGGCCACGAGAGAATTGAGGCGGGCGACGATATTGCCGATGTGGTCGAGCATGTCCTCGGCCCTCCGGACTCATGCTGCGCCTTTCTGCTCATCGCCGTGGACCTCATTATCTCGCATTGGCCGAAGTCTCGCGCCGCAGCAGTCCCGCTCGTGGGTTGCCCGGAACTGCTCTGCATCGATCGGGAACGGCAGGCCCTTGAGGCTATGGCCGACATCGACCTTTTTGGCCTCAAGGCGCTTCAGAAAGAGCCTGTCGGTGGCGCAACGCTCGCGAGTTTGAAGAAGCGTACGTCGCGACGTGCACCGCTGGAACGGCTTCTCGCCGGATACGTGTTCGGCGAGAGCCCCGAGCGCGAAAACCTCATTGCCCTTCTTGAAGTGAAGGCGGCAGCGCTCGGGGCCATCGAGGGAACAGATTCCTTTGCGGTCCCTCGCTTTATGGCTCGTCATGCACTGAATGAGCTCGATCCCGCGAATTGGCCTGAAGGTGAATTTCAGCAGGACGATGGCACCACCGTCTCAGGCCGCTACTACAACCCGCCCCAGGCGGAGGCAGAGCATCTTCTCGCGCTCAACCGATCCAACACGGGGGTCGCCGAATTCAACACGCGGACTCGGCTCGCCCTTGCACTCAGCGAACCGTCGAAGTCGTCCTCGGAATTTGCAGCCAGCGCGGCGGACCTCATGGAGGCGATCACCCCGGAGGATATCGCGGCGGACGACCTTCGCCGCCATGACGTTGCGACGGCCGCGATGGTCGTGATGCGCGACGGCACGGCCGATGTTCGATCTGCGAAAATGGCTTGGGCGCTCGATGTTTTCGAGAAGGCCAAAAGTGACGACGACGACGTTGCTCGCATGCGCAACGGGCTGCGCTTCAATTCGCCCGCGATAGCTTTCGTGGGGCTTGCGGAGATCTTCAAGGTTAGCCGAGATCCGGAAATTGTGCGCCTGATGCTCGGTCATGCCGCGTCGAAGAATCCAGCGGTGGCGCATGGCGTCATTTCCGTCGCGCGCGAGCTTGCGGAGATTGATGAGCGGATGGTACGCTCAATCCTTCGGTGCGGAATGGCTGCCTGCGTCCGCCCCCAGCGGCAATGGGACCGGCCCGAAGCGGAAACCGAGGCCCATGAGGCCGCCTTCCTCGAAAGGCTCAATGACGTCGTGGAACAAGAGGCGACGTGGCTTGCGGAGAACGGACGTGAGCCTCAATGGCCGGAGTTTGTCGCGGAAATTCCATCGGCACGTCGCAGGCGTCGCATCGGCCAGGCTGAACCCATTGCGGATAGCCAGCGCCCTGAGCGTTCGTTGTACTATTCTGACCATCACGCCGGCGCGCTGTGGCTGAACGCTGCCGCGCAGATTCTTGTGCCGGAACGACGCGGGTGGCTTCGTGAGATGATCCGAAGCTATGCCGACTGGACGGCGAAGCGAAACGGCTGCGACCTCGACCACGACACGGACTTGTCGAGTCCGCCGTCGGAGTGGAACGGAGCCTACTTCAATCTTCTTGCACGGTGTCTCGATGGCCTTTCGGAAATAGAGATTGATGACCTCGCGCTGAAGCCGATTGTTGGACTGCCGGATTCGGCATTTTTCGATGTCACCATGGTGTTTATGGCAAGCGTCGATGTCGCCTACCTCGATCACCATGAACTCAAAGATCGAGCCTCTGCTATCCGACAGAAGCTGGCCGCACGCATGATGGAGTCCCAGCGCTGGATAGGTCTGAGTTACAACCCTGGCTCAACAGGCATTGAAATGCGTCTTGGTCCCGCAATTGGGGCATTGTTTCTGAACAGCGCTCACGGGTTCGGATCGCCCACCGTCTGCTATGTCCCTGCGGGATTGATGCCAGAGACCGATGTATTTCTCGACACTCTGAAGTGGCTCGCGCTCGATCGTCAAAATCTCTTCATTGCGATCGTCACCATGAATTTTCTGGAGGTGGCTCCGAGGTTCGAGCAACTGGATTTCGCGCTGAGCGCCTTTGGAGCCTGGCTGGCCGCTTTTGCAAAGAATGCCAAAATATGGGTCGATCACGGAATCGGCCGGCGCGTTAGTGCTTGGCTGTCGGCGGTCTTAACGGCAGCGGATCGACCGATTGTGCAACGCGACGACCGAACGACAATCGACCTGATCCTAGCGGAGTTGGTGAGGATCGGTGTGCCAGAGGCGAGGCAGCTTGAATCGACCTTGGCTTCGCTGAAGCCTCATTCAATCTAGCCAGCGGCGCAGCCGGGGAGAGGTCGAACCAAAATGGATGTCGCGTGGGAGGGGAACGTTGCGCACGCCGTCCAGAACCCCAAACCAGATGGGGGCCATCACTATAGAGACCCCCACCCGGAAGCAGACGTTATGAACGACAGCTAAGAGCCCAACCACGACATCCTGTAGCCGCTGACTAGAGCGCGACACCGCCTACCCAAGTCGTGTAATGACCGTTCGAACCAATGTCCGGTGCCTGTTCAAGTCGCTGGGGGCGAGGATGGTGTTTTGTCTGTGCCCCGCCCTCGCTGCCAGGCTAGTTCGCCCAGCGCAGTGTGGACCCAGCTTGAGGGTTCGAGGCCGCGATAGCCGATCAAATTGAGGAACAAGCGTTCGAAAATGGCGCGCGCCCTCAGCGTTTCGGCATGGACGAGATTGATGTCTTCAATCAGCCTTCCATGGACGATATCGTTCCTCGCCTTGATCAGGCCTGTGAGACCGGCGAGGAGCGCTGCGTTCTGCTTGGTCCAGCGCCGCAGCTGCGCCCTAGCCATGCGCTCGACCCGCTCCTGAAGCGTCATCCCGACACGGTCGGACACGCTGCGTTGGACACGCGCGTCCAGCGCTCGATCTAAGCCCTGCGCCCTGACTGCTTCTCGCAGGGCCTTCGAAATTCGACGCCACTGTGAGGGCGTGGCGAGATAACGATCCAGGCCCTCCGCAGCCTCAAAGGCGCTCACGAGACGCTCCAAGGCCTCGACACAGTTGGTCAGACGGGTCTCGGTCGTAGAGGCGATGAAGGAGCCGACATAACCATAACTCGCCGCATGCAGTAGCTCCCGCTGCGGTCGATAGCGCCCAAGGGTTTCGAGCCCCTTAGTAAAGAAGCGGTCGATTGGCCCTGTAAGGGTGTCGTCATAGCCCTCCTGCTTAGGCCGCGCTTCTAAGGCGACCGGGAGCCAGCGCCGGTCGTAGACACCTTGCGTTCGGCGAAGCTCGGAAACGACCGATACGTATTGGCGGAAGACGAAACTGATCAGAATGCGGAAGCTGAACCAGTGATGGTTGACGTCCTCCAGAAAGGCCTTCTCATCGGCCATTCCCATCGGTCGCAATTCGACCGCCGGGATCTCGATCAGCTCCGCTTCCTGCGACACCCTGGGGTCATTTCGAATCCAGCTGTGTTGGACCAGCCGGAAGCTAACGCCGGCACCCTTGACCGCATGCCAATCGCCGAACGCGTCGAAGCCCTCACGCCCCAGCCGTCGCCTTGAATGGGCTGGCCATCCCAGTGGCCGTTGAAGGAAACTGAATTCGACGCTTGGCGTCTCCACCTTCCACCCGTGGTTACGCTGGCGGACCTCGTAAAGCTCAAGCTCGGCGAAAGCTTCAACGCCTCCATCGGTGATCCAGGCCCCAGCACCCGCGCCCATGCTTCGAAATGCAGCCAAGCCCTCGGTCGTGTCGTGCGGCGGTACGTCCGGCCCATTGCGGGGTGGTTCGAAGACCGCCCATCGCACTGTTTGAATGTTGTGGACCCGGAGAACGCGGCGCCAATCCTCGCGTGTGCCGATCAGAACCATGCGATTCCAGTTCATATAGCCGGAATCGCGATGCAGCTCGGCTGAACATTGCTGGGCTTCACCATCGTCAGTCGTCAGGATCACGCTGACAGACGTGGCCGCATCCCGGTCCCGTCCCTGCATCAGGCTGACCTCAGTCCATCAGTGATCTCGGCAGTTAGGGATTCGAGCCAATCCTTGCCACGCGGATAGAGAGCCGCATCCGACACGCGTGGGAAAATCTGATCATCCCAGAACCCCTTCGGATCAAAACGGAATTTCCCGATCACCCGGCGTCCCAGATCTAACTCGTGAGGCCTGTAGAGGGCGCTCTGCTCGGCGCTCGCCATGTCAGGATACTCGCCTAACAGATAGCCTTCCTGGATGTGAGGTCGGATCGCGGCAGGGGGGCAGACGCTGGCGAGGCGGACGATCTGCAAGCCGCTCTCAGTGTTCGCCGTGATCGCCCCGCTTAGGTTGGGCACGCCTAGCACATAGAGAAAGGCCTCGCTTCCTTCCGCGAGGCTGGCGAAAGAGGCTGCGATCCGAAGCGAGTGGGTGACGTCGAGCAGGGGCGTTGGGCAAACTTCATAGTGCTGCAGGATAGACCAGCGCAGGAGCGGCTCGCGGGAGAGACGCTGTCGTCCCAACCGTCGTCCTCGCTCAAACGCATCGCTCAGGAGGCGCTCAGCCGCAGCCAACTTCTGAAAGCGCAGCTTTAGGTCGCTGGGTGTCGGCCGGAAACGGCCCGGGTTGGGCGGAACAGGGTTGGTTTGAGCGACGTGAAACCCTTCTCGCTGCGATAGTCCTTGGCTTGGCCCCGAAAGAAGAGAACCTGCGACCGGTTGCGGTATTGGAGTTCGGCAACCCGCGCCGCCAGGTCCATGTAATCCTTAACCCTGAAACCCGGGTCCTGCCGGACCCGTCCATTGGTCACGACCTCAGCGGTGGATTTGCCGTCGACGAAGGCCCAGAGCTTCGAATTGCCCACCTGTTCCATCGCGCCCTCCACGTACCAGCGTGACCGCTCGTTTGGGCCGCCGCAAGGGTTTAGAAGCTTCGGAGCCTGTCTGGATCAGTTCGATCCTGGTGCAGGTGTCGGTTGGCGTCTCGAAGCTCGCGCGCCAAGCCCAGCCGAGCGTCTTGAATCTGGAGCGATCTCAAAGGCAGCTATGAGCGCGGAGCTGCCGCCACTTCAACCCTCGTACTCTTCCTGCTTTTTCTTCTCCAAGTACTCGTTCGCCAAATCGAGCCAGCCCTGCGATGCGCTCCGGGTGTAGATGTGGTCGAGCGCTTGAGACGTGGAGTCGACCTGGTCGTCGTGCTTGCCGTTCGGAAAGACTGAAAGCTCGTGCAGCAGATCGTCTAGCCACGGCGCCTCCCTGGGAAGGAACACAAAGCCATTTTCGATAGCTGCCGTCTGGTTCTCCATCCGCGTCTGCTTGTCGTTGCGCGGTTTGATGGGGCGTACTCGACCGAAGTTCTCACTCTTCAGCTGCTGAACGAGCGAAGTGCCGGAGTTCACCTCCTCAATCAGTACGATCGACGCGTTGTGCTGAAAGGCAAGGTCGACGACAGCGCGCTTGAGATCTGGAAACAGCAGCCTTTTTCGGAAGACGTGAAGCAGATAGGCGTTCTTGCCCTTGACCCCCCAGGTCGTGCAGACGCTCCAATCGCTTTTGCCGTTAGTCGTGCTTGCGGTGTCCCACGACTGGATCTTCCGGTCGAAGACGGGCGCATTTGAGAGGTCAAAACGCGCGAACCAGGCGGTGTTGACGACACCGCCGCCGGCCGGCGCGGGGCGCTGTTGGTACTGGGTCGCCCAGCCCGACTCTCCCATGGATTGGCGGATTGCTGCGAGCGCCTGCAACGGCACTCGTCGTGGATGTAACGCCTCGCCTTCCTTCCGACTATATAGGCGTGGTCCAAATACATCTTCGTAGCGGACCGCCTCATCTTCCTCAGCGATCGCGGGAAAATTCAAAACCTCCCAGTCACCGCCAAGGCCGAGCACGTGGCTCACGAAATCGTCTTCGTGCAAACGCTGCATGACGATGACGATACGAGTGCTTTCCGGGTTGTTGCCGCGGCTAGCGAAGGTGTTTTCGAAAGCAGAATTGGTCGCCCGGCGGATGGTATCGGACAGTGCTTCTCCTGGCTTTTGGGGATCGTCGAAGACCAGAAGATCTCCGCCCACGCCGGTGGCGGTGCCATCCAAAGATGTCGCCCGCCTAACGCCACCTTGCTTCGTGCGTAGCAGGTGCAGGGGCTGTTTGGCGCCGACAAGCACATCCCCGAAGATCTGGCGATAGGCATCGCTCAGCATAATGCTTGCCGACTGGCGGGCCAGGTCCTTGGAAAGTTCCTGGGCGTACGAGACGGCCATGATGTCCTGGTGTGGGTAGTGGCCAAGAACGAATGCGGGCAGCGCTGCGCTTACCAGAAAGGACTTCAGGTGGCGTGGGGGCAGGGTGATGATCAAACGCTTGCGCTGCCCATGCGCCACATCCTGCAGCCGAGCACAAATCAGGCTGAGATAGTGCGCCCAGACAAGGTCGGTGCCGGGGTTCACGACGTCGAACATCAACTGCACGAAAGTCGCGAAATCACTCAGCGCGAGCGCATTGAACTCCTCCTCACTAAGTTCGCCGAGCCGGCGTAGACGCTGGCTATTCATCGTCATCCTCAATCCTGGCCTTGAGGATCGCCAATGCCTTGGCGCTACGAGCCCGGCGCTCCGCTGGTGTAAGATCAGCCTGCGACTGGCCTCCGCGCTCATGCGACTCTGAGGCGTGAAGTAGCTCCATCATCAGCTTGGTGGCTTTGAGGTCACCGCCGGCGGCTTTGGTCGACTGCTGCAAGAACGCAGCTTCCATTTTCGATATAGATCGGCGCTTTCCGCCCGTGTTGACGACAACCTTCTCCTCCAGCGCCTTTCGGATGAGAGTGGAGATGTTCTGCGATCCTTTCTTACGACCGTCGGTGTTGCCTGACTTGCCAGGCTTGAAGCGCGTGCTTATCGGGGGCTTGCCATAGCCAACCTCGTAGTCGTCGCTCATTGGACGCACTCCAGGGTGCTGGCCACTTCGTCGAAGCTCTTGGACGTGCTCTCCAAGATGGCGGCTTCGCCGGTCATCCGCTGCCAACGACGAACTGTCAGGTCCACGTACTGCGGATCCCGCTCGATGCCCCGACAACGCCGGCCGATCCGTTCGCAGGCCATCAGCGTGCTTCCCGTCCCCAGGAAGTTGTCGAGGACGCGATCGCCACGCGCGGTAACATCGAGCAAGGCGTCGGCAATCATCTTCACCGGCTTGGGCGTGGCGTGCTCGGCCAAGAGGTCCGCTTCCTCAGAGCTGCGCATGAAAGTGTTGGCGCCAGGATACTTCCAAACATTCGTCCGGTTGCGGCCGTGCTTGCCCAGCTGAACATTGTTGCGGTGACGGCCGCGCCCTTTTTTGAGCACCAGAATTAGCTCGTGCTCTGAACGGTACAACGACCCCATGCCGGCGTTGTTCTTTGCCCAAACGACGATGTTGAGAAGCTCGTCGAACGCCTTGCCGGACGCGGCCAGCATCTCTGGAAGATGGCGCCAATCGGTGCAGGAAAAGCCGATGGCCCCGTCTGCGAAATGGTCTGCAGCCAGTGAAAACGCCTGATCGAAAAACGTCGCCAGCCCGGCTTCGTCGAGCTCACCAGAGCACGAGACGAACTCGCGATACTTGCCCTTGCCGAAATAAAAGGCGACCGAGCTTCCGTAAGGCGGGTCGGAGAACCCTCCATCCACCCTCTCGCCTCTCAGTAGCTTCGCGTACGCGGTAGCGTCCAGCGCGTCTCCGCAAATGATCCGGTGTTTGCCCAGAAGCCAAACATCGCCGGTCCTGGACACGGCTGGTCCGGGCGCGGGGAGGGCGTCGTCTGGATCCGCGGCCTCTGTGGTATCGGCCTCCAGTCCTTCGATCTTGATATCGATTTCCGCCATCGAGAAGCCGACGGCCTCGATATCGAAGTCGAGGTCTATGACGGCAAGCTCCTTCAAGCTGATGGCGAGTAGGCGCTCATCGAATGACGAGGTGTCGCCGCTTCGATTTTCAGCGATAGCGAAGCCTCGAACCTGGGTTGGAGTCAGGTCGTCAATGCAGATAGTGGGAACCTGCTCTCGACCAATCACCTCGCAGGCCAGCAGTCTGCCGTGACCGCAGATGACGTTGTCATCCCGGTCGATCAAGACAGGGACATTGAATCCAAAATTGAGGATGCTTTGGCCAATCTGTTTGATCTGGCTGCGGCTGTGCTTGCGCTCGTTCGACGGATTGAGCCTTAGCTCCTTCACGTTCCGGATCCTGAAGCTCATGCGCTCTAGGTCGTTTGGCTGGTCACCGCTTGGCGACGTCCGCTTTGTGCGAGTCATTTTCGAATCTCCTTTCCTCGGGAGGATTGGAAAAAATCCCTTTGGATGATCTGCGGCACTCTGACTCATGCCAATTCGCTGACATTCTTGGCCGGTCAAGGCAGCGCCGCGCTATCCGCCAAGCGTCGCAAAATTCCCTGCACGACACCTAGTCTTTCGCTGATCCGGCGCGAGCAGGGAAAAGGTCAGGGGGGAATTTTTATCACTCTGAAAAGGCTAGAGTTTCTATTGGGCGCGGCTCCCACCAGCCAACTTAAAGGTCGGTTTTGGCAGTTTTTCCCTGCAGAAATCCCTGCATCAGGGAAACTCCACTAGATCGTGATGGGCCAGAGACCGGCGCCTCCAGACGGCGCGGAATAGCGGGTTATGGGTCGGCTTGGTGGGATGCGCGAACGGGTGTGGGCGCCGATAGCGGCGTGATTACCGTGGCATCGCCTCGGAGCGTTCGTTCGGAGAATGGTCTGGAAAATGGCTGGCGGGCACTCAGCGATTCACACCGGGGATATGGTTTGATGCGAATCTAAGTCGCGGACTTTCGGCCGCTATTGAGCGAGCAAAACGGACCGAGAGATTCGATTTGCGATAACAGGGAGAAAGGCGTTTTCCAAAACGGATCTAGTGGAGTTTTGGCGCCGATTTTCTGGCCCGCGAAAAATCAGAAAAAGTGGAGACAAATCAGACATTTAGATGGCGGTGACGCAGGGATTCGAACCCTGGATACGCTTTCACGTATGACGATTTAGCAAACCGTTGCCTTCAGCCACTCGGCCACGTCACCTCAGGGCGGGGTGGATAGCGGGTTCGGACAAAGCTTGCAACGCGGTCTTGGCGCCGGATTGTCACAAGCCGGGCGAACCCGCCCCGCTATCACGCGCCAACCTTAGCTGGGCTTCTTGAACCGAAGCAGGAACTGGTCCGTCTTGCCACGGATGGCGGGGTCGAACACCATCTTGGTATGGTCGTCCGCTGGATTGGCCAGGATCTGGCTCTCCGCGTCGAGCACGAACCCGGCGGCCAGCACATCGGCCCTGACGCGCGCTTCGTCGATCCGGTGCAGGGTCTCGGTATGCGTCAGACCCGCGCCCGGCGCGTCGGCGTGGTCGAGCACCACATAGACGCCGCCGGGCTTCAGCGCGGCGAAGACCCCTTTGTTGAAGGCAGCCACGTCGGCCGGGCCCATGAACTTGTCGTAGAGGTCGTGATAGTTCTGGCGGATGAACACCGCATCCAGACCCTTGGGCAGGGGCGTCGCGACGGGGTCGGCGCTCGCCTTTACATTGGCATAGGCCGGGTCGGCGGCCACCATGCTCATGACCTTCATCACCTCAGGGTGGATTTTCACGACCTCGGCCGTCTCCACCGCATAGACCGTGCCCGTCGGTCCCACAGCCTGGCTGAGCGAGCGGACGAAGCGGCCGCCGACGATGTCGGCCACCTTGTCGCCCGGCTTCAGCCCGATGAAGGCGATCACCTCCGGCGACTTCAGCGACGGGTCCTTCAGCGCATCCGCCGGCAGCTTTGCGGCATCGGTCTGGGCTGAAGCGGCGGGGCCATGGCAAGGGCAAGCAGGCAGACGCCCAGAGCCATGGGGCCAATGGCCGTAGTGATGCGCACGACAATCCTCCACATATTTTTGGCCGACCTTAGCCGCATGCTGGGTTTTGGCCAGCGCCCATCCTCCGGCATAAGGCGGCCATGGCTTTCGAATCAGTTTTGGATGAGGCGCGCGATGTCCTGCGCCGCACCTTCGGCCATGCGGACTTTCGCGGCCTGCAGGCCGGGGTTATCGGCGAGGCGCTGGCGGGGCGCAGCGCCCTGGCCGTCTTGCCCACGGGCGGCGGCAAGAGCCTGTGCTACCAGATCCCCGCCATCGTTCGTCCGGGCCTGGGCCTCGTGGTCTCGCCGCTGATCGCCTTGATGGCGGGGCAGGTGGCCGGCATGCGCCAGCAGGGGGTGGCGGCGGCGCGGCTCGACTCCAACGCCACGCCGGAGGAGCGCACCGAGATCTGGCGGCGGATCGGGGAGGGCGAGCTAGACCTGCTCTACATGTCGCCCGAGGGTCTGATGCAGCCGGGCATGCTGGACCGGATCGCCCGTCATCCGCTCAGCCTGATCGCCATCGACGAGGCGCACTGCGTCAGCCAGTGGGGCCACGACTTCCGCCCGGAGTATCGCTCGCTCGGGCGGCTGGCGCAGATGTTCCCGGACGTGCCGCGCCTGGCCGTCACCGCCACCGCCGACGCCCGCACCCGCGACGACATCCGCGCCCAGCTTCACCTGGAGGATGCGCGCGAGTTCGTGGACAGCTTCGCCCGGCCGGAGCTCCAGCTTTCCGCCGAGCGCAAGGCCGGCGGTGTAGCGGCCCGGGTGGAGGCCCTTGTCAAGGCGCGTCCGGGCCGCTCGGGGGTGATCTATTCCGGCTCGCGCAAGGGAACGGAGGAGCTGGCGGAGCGGCTGGCCTCCGCGGGCGTGCCGGCCATCGCCTATCATGCCGGGCTCGACAAGGGCGTGCGCGACCGGCGGCTGACCCAGTTTCTCAACGAGGATGGGGCGGTGGTGGTGGCGACCATCGCCTTCGGCATGGGCATCGACAAGCCGGACGTGCGCTATGTGATCCACGCCGATCCGCCCGCCTCCATCGAAGCCTATTGGCAGGAGGTCGGCCGGGCGGGGCGCGATGGCCAGCCGGCGGAGGGCATCACCCTCTACGGCGCCTCCGACATCGCCTGGGCGCTGCGCCGCATCAACGAGCGCGACGTGGGCCCAGAGGTGAAGCAGGCGCAGGTGAAGAAGGCGCGCCAGCTCTATTCCATGCTCGACGGGTTGGGCTGTCGGGCCGTGGCCGTGCGCCGCTATTTCGGAGAGGAGACCTCCGAGCCCTGCGGCCAGTGCGACGTCTGTATCTCTCCGCCTGCCAGCCATGACGCCACCAAGGCGGCGCAGATGGCCCTTTCGGCCGTGCATCGCCTGGGTGGACGGTTTGGGCGGGGCCGGGTTATCGACCACCTGCTCGGCAAGACCAAGGATGTGCATCCGAGCGAGGCGGAGCTTTCCACCTTTGGGGTCGGCGGCGATCTGACGGCGTCGGAGTGGCGCACCCTGATGGACCAGCTGCTGTTCGACGGCCTGCTGATCGAAGACCCCAACGACGGTCGCCCTCTCGTCGGCCTCGGCGATGCCGAGGCGGTGCGGGCGGTCTATCGCGGCGAGCGGCGGGTGGAGGTGCGGACCCACGACCGCAAGGCCGACCGGACCGAACGGCGCACTCGCGCCTCGCCGATCCTGGACGAGACGGCGGAGACCCAGGCTCTGTTCGCGGCCCTGCGCGCCTGGCGCAAGGACGAGGCCTCGGCCCAGTCCGTGCCGCCCTATGTGATCTTCCACGACAAGACCCTGCTGGAGATCGCTCGCGCCCGGCCCGCCAATCTCGGCGCCCTCGGCCAGGCCAGTGGTGTGGGCAAGGGCAAACTCGACCGGTATGGCCCCGGCATTCTGCAGGTCGTCCGCGCGGCGTGATACAGGTCCCTTTGCGCTTGCGCCGGCCGGACCCTCCTATAGAACCGCGCGCTTGATCCGAGGGCTGAGATGGACCGTATCGCCATCACCGGCGGGACCGAGCTGAGGGGCGAAATCCCCATTTCGGGCGCCAAGAATTCCGCCATCAAGCTGATGGCCGCGAGCCTTTTGACCGACCAGCCGCTGCGCCTCACCAACATGCCGCGCCTGGCCGACACGCGCATCCTCGCCAAGCTCCTGAACCGTCTGGGAACCGAGACGGAGGAGGTCGATGACGCGGACGGGCAGGGGATGGTTCTGCGCACGCCGGAGATCGTCTCCGCCATCGCCTCCTATGATCTGGTGCGCCAGATGCGGGCTTCCTTCAACGTGCTTGGACCGCTGCTGGCCCGTTCACGCCAGGCCAAGGTCAGCCTGCCCGGCGGGGATCCCATCGGGGCGCGGCCGCTTAACTTCCACCTCGACGCTCTGGCCGAGCTTGGGGCGACCATCGACCTGAACGGCGGCTATGTGTTCGCCCAGGCGCCGCGCGGGCTGAAGGGCGGGCACGTGGTGTTTCCCGCTGTGTCGGTCGGCGCCACCGAACACACCATGCTCGCCGCCGTTCTGGCGCGGGGCGAGACCCTGATCGAGAACGCCGCCATGGAGCCGGAGATCGTCGACCTGGCGGACTGTCTGAACGCCATGGGCGCCAGGATCGAAGGGGCGGGTACGCCTACCCTGCAGATCCAGGGCGTCAGTCACCTGAACGGCGCGACCCATGCGGTGATGCCGGACCGGATCGAGGCGGGCACCTACGCCATGGCCGTGGCGATGGCGGGTGGGGATGTAACCCTCAAGGGCGTGCGATGTGAGCATCTCCTGCCGCTGATCGAGCGCCTCAAGGCCGCGGGCGTGGAGGTCGTGCCCGAGGGCTCGACCATCGCCGTGCGGCGAAAGGCGGGCGAGCGCCTGCGAGCTGTCGATGTGGAGACCGCACCGTTTCCCGGTTTCGCCACCGACCTGCAGGCCCAGTTCATGGCTCTGATGACCTTGGCCGACGGGGAAAGCGTGATCCGCGAGACCATCTTCGAGAACCGCTTCATCCATGCCGCCGAACTGGCGCGCATGGGCGCCGATATCTCCGTCCAGGGCGGCGAGGCGCGGGTGTCGGGCGTCAACGGGCTGACCGGCGCGCAGGTGGCGGCCTCCGACGTTCGGGCCGGTGTGTCGCTGGTGATCGCCGGCCTGGCCGCGCGGGGCCGGACCTTGGTGGAAGGCGTCTATCATCTGGACCGGGGCTTCGAACGCCTGGAGGAAAAGCTGCAGGCCTGCGGCGCACAGGTCGAGCGGGTGTCGTCGGAGATGGCGGCATGAGCGGCGGCGCGGTCTGCAAACCCCTGCGCCTCCTGGCCGAGGACGCCGACGATCTCGCGGTCATTTCCGCTGCGCTTCAGGACGCGGTGGCCAAGGTCGGCGACCTTTCGTTCGAGGCATCCCCGCGCTGTTTCACCCTGGTGGCCAACCGCTTCCGCTGGGAGGGCGGGCGCAGGTCAGCCGAACGCGTGCGCTCGGCGCTACGTTTTTCCGGTGTGCTCGGTGTGAAATCGCGCGGCGTGCTGATGGGCGATGCTTCGAGCGTGATCTCCATCCTCGCCATCGGCTTCGAACCTTGCGGCGAGGTGGAGAACCCCTCCGGCGCGGTGAATCTGCGCCTTGCGGGGGGCGGCGACATCCGGCTCGACGTGGAATGCCTCGACGCCGTACTGGCCGACGTATCCGAACCCTGGGCCGCCATGCGCACACCCAAGCACCGGGTTTAGTCGTCCGAGGCAATCGGTGGGATGACAGGGCAGGGCGGGGGCTCTACAGGACCGCCATGCGCCGCTTCAACGCTTCAGACGCCGGCTTCGACCAGGCCTTCGCCGCCTTCCTCGACGAGCGCCGGGGTCAGCCCGAGGCCGTGGACGCCGCGGCGGCCGACATCATCGAGCAGGTCAAGGTGCGCGGCATCGACGCCCTGCTCGAACTCGCCCTGCGCTTCGACAAGGTCGAGCTGACGGCTGAGACCCTGCGTGTCTCGGCCGAGGAGATCGAGGCCGGCGCGGCGGCCTGTGAACCTGAGGTGCGTGCGGCCATCGCCTTCGCCGCCGCACGTATCCGCAGCTATCACGCGCGCCAGCGTCCCGCGGACCAGCGCTGGACCGACGACACCGGTACGACCCTCGGCTGGCGCTGGGGCGCGCTGGAGGCCGTGGGCGTCTATGTGCCGGGGGGGCGCGCCGCCTATCCGTCAACGGTGCTGATGAATGCTGTTCCGGCCCAGGTCGCTGGGGTGGAGCGCATCGCCATGGTGACCCCACCCGGTAAGCTGCAGCCCGCCGTGCTCGCCGCCGCCAAGGAGGCCGGTATCACTGAGATCTGGCGCGTGGGCGGGGCGCAGGCCGTGGCCGCCCTGGCCTATGGGGCGGGCCCGATCCGGCCCGTGGACAAGATCGTCGGCCCCGGCAACGCCTTCGTCACCGCCGCCAAGCGCCGGGTCTATGGCGTGGTCGGCATCGACGCCCTGGCCGGCCCGTCGGAGATCGTGGTGGTGGCCGACGCCAGGAACGACCCGGACTGGATCGCCGCCGACCTGCTCAGCCAGGCCGAGCACGATCCCGCCGCCCAGTCGATCCTGATCACCGACGACGCCGGGTTCGCCCAGGCGGTGGCCCAGGCCGTGGAAGGTCAGTTGAAGACCCTGGCCACGGGTAAGGACGCCGCCGCCAGCTGGCGCGACCACGGCGCCGTCATCCTCGCCCCCCTGGACCGCGCCGTCGCCCTGGTGGACGCCATTGCGCCGGAGCACGTGGAGTTCGCCATGGACGATCCGCATCGCCTGGCCGACGCCGTGCGCCATGCCGGGGCGATCTTCATCGGCCGCCGGACGCCCGAGGCGATCGGCGACTATGTAGCCGGCTCCAACCACGTGCTGCCGACGAGCCGCGCCGCGCGGTTCTCCTCGGGTCTGTCGCTGTACGACTTCCTCAAGCGCACCTCGATCGTGGAATGCACCGAGGCCAGCTTCGCCATCCTCGGACCCCACACCGTGGCCCTGGCTGAGGCGGAAGGGTTGCCCGCCCACGCCCGCTCCGCCGCCATTCGCCTCAACGCCCGACGGGACGGCTGAAGCATGGCGGGGGGCGATCACCGGCTGGCCTCGATCGTCATCGACGAACGCTCGCTGGCCGCCGCCACGCGAGAGGCGGAGCACGAGCGGCAGGTGGCCATCTTCGACCTGCTCGAGGCCAATCTGTTCGAGCCCGAGGGCGCGCCCGGCGGGCCTTATGATCTGGTTCTGTCTCTGATCGACGGGCGGCTGGCCTTCGATATCGGCACGGAGGCCGAGGGCGGCCGGCGGGCGTTCGAGCGGCGGCACCTGTTGTCACTCACGCCGTTCCGACCGTTGATCAAAGACTATTTCATGCACTGCGACAGCTATTACGCGGCGATCCGCAATGCCTCTCCGAACCAGATCGAGGTGCTCGACATGGGCCGCCGCGCTCTGCACAACGAGGGCTCCGAACTGCTGCGCGAACGGCTGGCCGGCAAGGTGACCACCGACCTCGATACCGCCCGGCGCCTGTTCACTCTGATCTGCGCCCTCTACCGGCGGCCGTGAGGGCGGGGTGAGCGGCGCCTTCGATCCCGCCGAGATCGGCGCGGTGCTGTTCGCCTGCAGCATGAACAGGGTGCGTTCGCCCATGGCCGCCGCCATGCTCCGCCAGCGCTGGGGTAATCGCATCTTCGTCGACAGCTGCGGCCTGCGAGCGGGGAGGGAGCCCGATCCCTTCGCCCAAGCGGTGATGGACGAGATCGGTCTCGACCTCACCGATCATCGCGCCAAGACGTTCAACGATCTGGAGGACGGCTCCTACGACCTCGTCATATCGCTGTCGCCCCAGGCTCAGCACGGCGCGGTGGAGCTGTCGCGCGGCAAGGCCATGGAGCTCGAATACTGGCCCACCTTCGATCCCACCATGATCGAGGGATCGCGTGAACAGCGCCTCGACGCCTATCGCCGCATGCGCGACGAGCTGGAGCGCCGGATCAGCGAGCGGTTCCCTCGCCCATCGACCTTCGGGGGCTGATCTGCCATACGGGAACGGAGTGAATCGCCCGGGTTAGAGAGGCCAAATGGCGAAAGAGGAATTGCTCGAATTTCCGGGCGCCGTGTCCGAATTGCTACCCAACGCCACCTTCCGGGTCCTGCTGGAGAGTGGCCACGAGATCATCGCCCACACCGCGGGCAAGATGCGCAAGAACCGCATCCGCGTATTGGCCGGCGACAAGGTTCTCGTTGAAATGACCCCCTATGATCTGACCAAGGGCCGGATCACCTACCGTTTCAAATAACCCCTGGGGCGCCCGTGCCCCATACCCTCGGGCGACCCTCCGAATGTCCCATTCCGCAAAACTCGTCCTGGCTTCGTCCAGCCCTCGCCGCCTTGAGCTGCTCAGGCAGATCGGCGTCGAGCCGAACCTGGTGGATCCCGCCGACATCGACGAAACGCCCGCCAAGGACGAGACGCCGCGCCGTCTGGCCCTGCGCCTCGCCCTCGGCAAGGCCGCCACCGTCGCCGCGCGTCATCCCGACGCCTATGTGCTCGGCTCCGATACCCTGGTGGCGGTGGGGCGGCGTATCCTCAACAAGCCCGACGACGCGGGGGAGGCGCGCAAGATGCTGACCCTGCTCTCCGGCCGGGCGCACCAGGTGTTGACCGGCGTGGCCGTGATTGCCCCCGGCGGCGCCACGGCGAGCCGGGTGGTGGAGACGCGCGTGCGCTTCAAGCGCCTGTCGCTCCAGGAGATGGACGCCTTCATCGACAGCCGCGAGTGGGAGGGCGCCGCGGGCGCCTACAAGATTCATCAGCAGGCGGGTGGTTTCGTCATAGACCTGTCCGGCTCTTTCTCCGCCGTGGTCGGCCTGCCGCTCTATGAGACCCGCATGATGCTGGAGGGGCTGGGCTGGCGCCAGGACGCATGAGCCGCCGCCTTTTCCTGGACGAGGGGCCGGGCGAGACGCGCGGCGTCGTGGTGCTGGACGGCCAGCCGGAACGCCTTTTGATCGAGCGGGCGACGGACAGGCCGGAACACCGGCCCGGCGCGAGACTGGCGGCGCGGGTCCGGCGGATCGACAAGGCCCTGGCCACCGCCTTTCTCGATGTGGGGTCCGAGCCCGACGCCGTCCTGCCCCTTGCGGGCGATGCCGTCCGTCTCGCCGAGGGCGCGCGCATCGAGGTCGAGATCGTCGCGCCGCCGCGCCGGGAAAAAGGCGCCGTCGCTCGCCTGATCGGACTGACCGAGGGCGAGCCGCGCCTGCTCAGGGTCGCTGCGTCCCTGACCGACCGGCTGCAATCTTTCGACAACGCCGCCAAAATTGTGCGCGGAGCGGATGCACGCGGCGCGGCCGACGTCGCGGAGGATCAGGTTCTGGCCATCGCGCACCGCCTGCCGTCGGGCGGCTCGATCTTCATCGAACCGACCCGCGCGCTCGTCGCCATCGATATAGATGTGGGGCAGGCAAGCGGCGACGCCCGCCGCGTGGCCGTCCGCGCCAATCGCGAGGCCATCGCCGCCGCCGCGCGCCTGCTTCGGTTGAAAGGTCTCGGCGGGCCGGTAGCCATCGACCTGGCGGGCAGGGGCCATGACGGCGAGGCGCTGAAATCGGCAGGGGAGGCGGCCTTCGCTCTTGACCAGCCGGGCGTCGCCTTCGGTCCGATCACGCGGTTCGGCCTGTGGACGCTCACCCTGCCGCGGCGGGCGACGCCGGTGGCGGAGCTGATGTGCGACGCCGAGGGGCGCCCGACGACCGAGACCCTCGCCCTGCGCCTGCTCCGGCTTGTCGAGGCGGCCGCCGGTCCGGGTGAGCGTATCGAAGCCCGCGCTATTCCCGAAGTCGCCGAACGGGCTCAGGCGCTGGCGCCCCACCTCGCCTCCCGGATCGGGGCCCGCTTTCGGATCGTCGCCGACGCCGCGATCGCGCGCGAGACACCGATGGTCAAGCCATGGGAGAATGGGTGATGCCCACCGAACGTCCATCCGCCGAGAAACCCTGCCCGATCTGTCGGCGCCCCGCAGAGGCGGACTTCCGCCCCTTCTGCTCGCGGCGCTGCGCCGATCAGGATCTGCAGCGCTGGTTCTCCGGAAGCTACGCCATCCCCGGCGCTGCGCCGAGCGACGAAGATCAGGACGAGTAGCCGTCGCCAGCCATAGTTCCGCTAGACAGCTTGGATGCGCTTCCTTATACGACGCGCCTCCGATCCGAACGGCCAGTCCGTCGGTGTGGGCCTGGGTAGCTCAGTTGGTAGAGCAGCGGATTGAAAATCCGCGTGTCGGTGGTTCGAATCCGCCCCCAGGCACCATCTTTTTGTCATCCATGGCTCTGTCCCTTCCCTTAAGGGAAATTCGGGCAAAGGTGCTGCATTGCACCGCAAATTCTCCTCACCGTTGAAAACGGCGCTCTCTCAGGGGGCATTCGCACCCCAGGGGAGTTTGTGCGCCGCAGCATGTCTACGCTCCGCTACAAACACCGTTACATCTTCCGCTTGACGGGGAGGAGAGTGGTTGCCAAAGGGGACGGGACCGCAATTCTAACACTGCGGTAAGACTTTTGTCGCTTGCGGCGGGGGTCGCGCAGGCTCCGGCCTTGGAAGCCGGCGCGTCGCTTTTTGGGCGATGTGTCGAAATCCCGGGCGGCGCAGCGAATAGCGGCTCGAGGCGAAAACTTTAGGGGCTGACGCCTCGGGCATGATCTGAGTAGGGTAGAGACGCTGTCGCGCGACGACCCTCGTTCTTCAACGAGTTGACCAACCAGGAATTGGCGAAAGATGCTGGACATTAAACGACCCACCCCCCTCCTCGCGGTCCTCGGCGCCTGTGCGCTGATGATGGCCAGCGCGCCGGCGTTCGCTCAGGCGCCCGCCGACCCGGCCCCGGCCGCGGCTCCCGCCGCCGCCCCGGCTGCTGCTCCGGCCCCCGATGCCGGCCTCAACAACGGCGGCGCCGAAGCGGCCCCGACCTCCATCGGCGGCAAGAGCGCCGGCGCCCTCAACCCCGTGAAGATGTTCCTGAACGCCAACCCGGTGGTTAAGGTCGTGATGATCGGCCTGCTGTTGGCTTCGGTTCTCTCCTGGACCCTGCTGATCCTCAAGCTTCTCGAGTTCGCCCGTCTCAGCGGCTCGTCGAACCGCTTCGTGGAAGCCTTCCGCGGCGCCCGCTCCATCGCGGACATCAACCGCATCGCCACCTCCGAAGAGTTCGAAGGCAACCCGCTGGCCGACATGGCCGCCGCGGCTTCGGGCGAAGTGGAGCTGTCCCGTCAGGCCGGCCTCGCCGTCACCGGCGCCGACAAGAACTCCACCCTGAACCGCGCCCAATCGGCCGTTTCGGCGGTGCAGTCGGGTCTGGCCCGTCGCCTTTCGGGCGGCATGACCTTCCTCGCCTCGGTGGGTTCGTCCGGTCCGTTCGTCGGTCTGTTCGGTACGGTTTACGGGATCATGAACTCGTTCATCGGTATCGCGAATACCAACACCACCAACCTCGCCGTCGTGGCGCCGGGTATCGCCGAAGCGCTGCTCGCCACCGGTATCGGCCTCTTCGCCGCTATCCCGGCCGTGGTCTTCTATAACGTCTTCCAGGTGCAGATCTCCGGTTTCGGCACCCGCACGGACGGCTTCATCGCTGAACTGATGAACGCCATCTCGCGTCAGCTCGACAAGGGAGCGTAACCCCGATGGCGGCCCAACTTGCAGGGCCTGCTGCGGGTAGTAAGTACTCGATCAAGCAGAACAGCGAGATCAACGTCACACCCTTCGTGGACGTCATGCTTGTTCTGCTGATCATCTTCATGGTGGCCGCGCCTTTGGCTTCCGTGTCGGTGAAGGTCGATCTTCCTACAGCTGTGGCCCCTCCGGCGACCACTCCGCCGAAGCCCATCTACATCTCGATCCAGAAGGACGGCGGCCTGTTCATCGGTGACTTCCATACCACCAAGGACACCCTGGCCGACGACCTGAAGAAGCAGATCGTGAAGCGGGACCCGACCAAGGAACGGATCTATATCCGCGCCGACAAGCAGACTCGATATGGCGCCTTCATGGACGTCATGGTGAAACTGCAGGATGCCGCCTTCTACAGTGTCGCCCTGGTGGGCGAAGACAACGCGAAATAGGGAGCAGGCATGTCAGACGACTCGCAAACTCCCACGCACAGGTACGATCCGCTGTGGGATGCGCCTCGGCGTAGCAAGGGATCGACGACGCGCAACTTCATCGCCGGTGGTATCATCATCGGTCTGCATGTCGCGCTGATCATCTACCTCTACTATACCAAGATCGTGCCTCACTACGTCGCCTACGAGGACACGGCCGTGAAGGTGGAGCTGCGCAAGAACGCGCCGCCGCCGCCTCCACCCCCGCCGCCGCCGCCGCCGCCTCCGCCCAAGAACCTGCCGCCTCCGCCGCCGGTTCAAGTGCACGAGACGCCGCTGCCGCCGGCGAACATTGCGCCGCCGCCGCCGCTGAATATCGCGCCGTCGCCGCCGCAACCGCCGCGTCCGCCCGAGCCTCCGGTCGTGTCGCCCCCGGCTCCGCCGGTATCGCACACGATCACCAATGCGCAGCTCATCCGCACGCCTAGTGCGGACGACATGGCCCGGGAATATCCGGACCGTGCGCAGCGGCTGGAGAAGACGGGCACGGCGACGATCCGCTGTACGGTGACCGCCCGAGGCACTCTGACGGGTTGTGCGGTGACGAACGAGGACCCCTCAGGCTACGGGTTCGGCGACGCCGCCCTCAAACTGGCCCGCAGCTTCCAGATGAAGGCTCAGGCTCAGGACGGTACCCCCGTCGACGGCGGCACCTGGTCGACAACGATCCGGTTCAGGTTGGCTGACTAAGGCTGATCTGATCCAGCATATTGGGGCCGTTCGCTTCTGCGAGCGGCCCTTTTGCTTTTTAGAGCCGGTGCGTGTTGATCAGCGCGCCATCCTTGCCTAGAAGAACGCCTCGCTTTGCGATGCCGCCTTAGCTCAGTTGGTTAGAGCGCCGGTTTGTGGAACCGGAGGTCCTCAGTTCAAGCCTGAGAGGCGGTACCATTCCGATATCGGTTAGCGCCTGCAAACCCGGCAGATCGCTGCTCCGGCGGGCAGATCATCCACTCATGCTGCGCTGCGCAATTTTATCTGGACTCGCAATGGCCGACGGTATGAACTCGCGCTTGGATCGATTTCCGATCCCGGTACGGGGGTGCTGCCATCATGACCGATGTGGTTCTCAGGCTGCCCATTCAGCCTGGCCTGGAGGCGCAGGAATTTGGCCTCTATCTGAGCGAGTTCATGGAGCAGCGGAGCCCGTGGGCCGAGCAGCACGCCGCCGAAGCGGACGCTCCGTTCATGATGATCCGCGGCGATCCAGCCTCCGGCGAGGAGGCAAAGGTGGTGATCTTTCAGGAGCATCGCCTCGCCTCCTCATTTTCGGCTGGTTGGGAGCGCCGCCGAGCGCAGGCAGGCGAGATCAACCCGACGCCCTGATCGACAGACCCGGCGGCTCTTTTGAGCCGTGAGGCGCAGATCATGGTCGCCGGGGGCGGTGTCTTCGGCCTCGCCTGTGCGCTAGCGGCGGCCGAGCGTGGGCTGTCCGTCACCCTGTTCGACCCGCTCTCCGCTTCGCCAAACGCCTCGGCGGTCGCTGCAGGCCTGCTGGCGCCGATCGGCGAGGCTGTGTTCGATCCGGTCGCGGCGCCCCACTATCCGCTGATGGCCCAGGCCCTGGACCTGTGGCCCGAGTTTGCGAGGCGATACGACCTGGGCTTGGTTCGAAGCGGCCTGCGCCTGGTGGGCGATCACGCGCCCGCCCTGCGTGGGATCGGGGCGCAGTTCTCGCCCGATGGGCCTGACCTGTTCGTTCCCGGTGAGGCCTTGGTCACTGATCCCGCGAGCGCTCTCATCAAGCTTAGCGACGCGCTGGTAAAACGCGGTGGGCGCATCGAGCCGCGGACGTTTGCCGCTCAGGATGTTGCGCCACAGACAACTACGGTCCTTGCCACCGGCCCCGGAAGTGGCATGGCTCCGGAACTTGCATGTCTGGAGCCGGTCAAGGGCCAGATCGCCGTCCTCCCGCGCGGACCCGCGGATGGTCCCGTGATCCGATGGTCCGGCGGCTACCTCGCTCCGCAGCCCGGCGGCGCAAGGCTGGGGGCCACCATGGAGGTCGGTGTCCGGGACACTCATGTGCAGCCCGCCGCCATCGAGGGCCTGATAGCCGGCGGCCTCGCCCACGTCCCGAACCTGGATGTCCGCGGCGCATACGGCGAGGCGGCCGTGCGGATGCAGAGCCCGGACGGTCTCCCGCTGGCCGGTCCATCCATGCTGCAAAACACCCTGCTCGCGGTCGGGGCGCGGCGGAACGGGTGGCTGTTCGCGCCGCTTGTGGGGGCCATGATTGCGGCCTACTGCATGGGCGAGGATCCGGGGCCGTGGGCGGTGGCGCTGCATCCCGGACGTTTCGATAAGAGCTGAGAGGGCGGGAATGTCGGCGTTCTGGTTAAGCGAGGAACAGGAAGCGATCCGCGAAGGCGTCCAGAAGGTGATGGATGGTTTCGGCGACGAATACTGGCGCAAGACGGACGAGACCGGGACCTTCCCTGAGGAATTCGTGGCCGAGATGGCGGCGGGCGGCTGGCTCGGCGTCGCCATGCCCGAAAGCGTCGGCGGGGCGGGGCTTGGCCTGACCGAAGCGTCCATCGTCATGCAGACCGTGGCGCAGTCGGGAGCGGCCTTCACCGGCGCCTCGGCCATCCATCTCAACATCTTCGGTCCCATGCCGATCGTTAAGTTCGGTACGCAGGCGCAGAAGGACGCTTTCCTGCCGCGCATCATCGCCGGCGAGGACAAGATGTGTTTCGCCGTCACCGAGCCGAATTCGGGCCTGGACACATCCAGCCTGGAGACCCGGGCCGAGCGCACCAATGACGGTTATCGCATCAACGGGCGGAAGATCTGGACCACCTCGGCCCAGCGCGCCAACAAGGTGCTGATCATCGCTCGCACCACGCCGAAGGCCGAGGCGAAGAAGCCGACCGAGGGCCTTTCTCTATTCTATGCGGACTTCGACCGTTCGGCCATCGAGGCCAAGCCGATCCCCAAGATGGGGCGTAAAGCCGTTGAATGTAATACGCTTTTCATCGACGATCTGCATGTGCCCGCCGACGCGCTGATCGGCGAGGAGGGGCAGGGGTTCAAATATCTGCTGCAGGGCCTCAATCCCGAGCGCGTGCTGTTCGCGGTGGAGGCCATCGGCATCGGCCGCATCGCCATCGCCAAGGCGGCGCAGTACGCCAAGGAGCGGGTGGTGTTCGGCCGCCCCATCGGTCAGAACCAGGGCATCCAGCACCCGCTCGCCAAGGCCTGGGCCGAGCTCGAGGCCGCCAATCTGATGGCCTTCAAGGCGGCGGCGCTCTACGACGCCGGGCGCGAGTGCGGGGCGGAGGCCAATGCCGCCAAATACCTGGGCGCGGAGGCGGGCTTCCGCGCCTGCGAGGCCTCGGTGCTGGCGCACGGCGGCATGGGCTATGCCAGGGAATACGATGTGGAGCGCTATTTCCGCGAGGCCATGATCGCCCGTATCGCGCCCGTCAGCCGCGAGATGATCCTGAACTTCGTCGCCGAGCGCGTGCTGGGCCTGCCCAAGAGCTACTGATCACGCACGAAAAAGCCCGAGGGCGGGATCGCACCTCGGGCTCCTTTGTCTTTCAGGGAGTCGCCGCCTGTAAGCTAGCGGTTCTCGGTGACCGTGACGGTCTTTTTCATCACATGATGATGGTGATGCCTGTGATGATGGCGGTGGCCCGGCGCCAGGGGACCGCCCGGCTTGGAGGCTTCATGGCCCGCCACGCCGCCGACCACGCCGCCGACCACGGCGCCTACGGGGCCGCCGACCACCGCACCGGTCACGGCGCCGGCGACGATGCCGCCCTTGGTCGGGCCAGGCGCGGCCTGGGCTTGGGCGATCACGGCGCCAGTGGCGAGGGCGGCGATCACGCCGGCGCGAATGAGGTGGAGAGTCTTCATGTTGGGGCTCCGTAAGGCCAAGGTTCTGCTCGAAACGTCGCTTCGCGGCAAAGGTTGCGGGCGCGGCGTGGTTTCAAACCCTCGCCGCCGATCCTATGTGCCCGGACTGACCCGGAGATTTCCCATGACCAAAGCCCAGACCCTCGGCGGCCGTTTTGCGCTGGCTTCGGACTTGACCGTCAACCGCATGGGCTACGGCGCCATGCAGTTGGCGGGACCACACGTGTGGGGCCCGCCCCGCGACCCCGACGCTGCGGTGGCGGTGCTTCGCGAAGCGATCGAGGCGGGCGTCGATCATATCGACACCTCCGACTTTTACGGCCCGCACGTCACCAATCACATCATCAGGCAGGCCCTGCACCCCTATCCGGACCACCTCGTCATCGTCACCAAGGTGGGCGCCAAGCGGGGCGAGGATTCCTCCTGGAACATCGCGGATACGCCGGAAGAGCTGACCAGCGCCGTGCACGACAACCTGCGCAATCTGGGGCTCGAACGCCTCGACGTGGTCAATATGCGCTTCATGTCGCCCGAGACGCAGGTCGAGCCGCGCCTGGAGCCGCTGATCAAGTTGAAGGAACAGGGGCTGATCCGTCACATCGGCCTCAGCAACGTCTCCGCCGCCCAGGTCGCCAAGGCGCGCGAGATGATCGATATCGCCGGGGTGCAGAACCAGTACAACCTGGCGCATCGCGAGGACGACGCCCTGATCGACGATCTCAAGGCGGCGGGCATCGCCTATGTGCCCTTCTTTCCGCTCGGCGGTTTCTCGCCGCTGCAGTCCTCGACGTTGGAGGCGGCGGCCAAGGCGGTCGACGCCACGACCATGCAGGTGGCCCTCGCCTGGCTGCTGCGGCGTTCGCCCAACATCCTGCTGATCCCCGGCACCTCTTCGGTGGAGCATCTTCGCCAGAACCTGGCGGCCGCCGCGCTGACGCTTTCGCCGGAGATACTGGCGCAGTTGGACGGGATCGGCGCCAGGGCCTGATCCCGCGCGGCTATCCGACAGGTGGGGGTAGATTTCCGCTGATAAACCAAAGCGCTCGCAGAAAATTCGGCGAACTTGCCCCCACCGCTTTCCCCCGCCTTATGATGGGTCGATGCGAGTCCGCCATAACGACCTCCACCATCTGTCTCGCGGGCCTAGTCGCCGACCGCGGAGGCCGCGAGTCCGGACTCCTTGCGGACTGAGTTCGTTCTCACAACGCTTTGTAAAGGCGAGGTTATCCCGTTTGATCCGGACTCCGCGGACAGTTCGCATGGATCCGAACTCGCCGTCCGGTCAGACGTCCACGTCGGCCTGGGCGAACTCTGCGTTTTCCTGGATGAAGCGGAAGCGATGCTCGGCCTTGCGGCCCATCAGGGTCTCGACCATCTCCTCAACCGTCTCTTCTGTGCGGGGCAGGGTGATGCGCGCCAGGGTCCGGGTTTTCGGATCCATGGTGGTTTCTTTCAATTGCGCCGGCATCATCTCGCCGAGGCCCTTGAACCGCGACACCTCAGGCTTCTTGTTCTTGAAGGCGGTGTCGAGCAGCTCCAGCCGGTGAACGTCGTCGCGGGCATAGACCACCTGCGCGCCGTGGCTGAGGCGATAGAGCGGCGGCAGGGCCATGTAGAGGCGCCCGGCGCGGATCATGGCCGGCATGGTGCGATAGAAGAAGGTGATGAGGAGGCTGGCGATGTGGGCGCCGTCCACGTCGGCGTCGGTCATGATGATGATGCGGTCGTAGCGAAGATCCTCTTCACGGAACTTGGTCCCGCCCGCGGCGCCGAGAGCCAGCATCAGGTCGGCCAGCTCCTTGTTGGCGCCGGTTTTGTCGATGGTGGCGGAGGCGACGTTGAGGATTTTGCCGCGCAGGGGCAGGATGGCCTGGTTGGAACGGTTGCGCGCCTGTTTGGCCGAGCCGCCGGCGGAGTCGCCTTCGACGATGAACAGCTCCGACCCATCGGCCGAGGTCCCAGAGCAGTCCGCCAGCTTCCCGGGAAGCCGCAGCTTGCGCGTGGCCGAGGCGCGCTGAACCTCGCGGTCCTTGCGCCGCTTCAGCCGCTCTTCCGCCCGCTCGATGACGAACTGCAGCAGGCTCGTGGCCGACTTGGGCTGGGCGGTCAGCCAGTGGTCGAAGGGATCGCGCAGGGCGTTCTCCACCAGCCTCTGGGCTTCCGACGACGACAGGCGCTCCTTGGTCTGGCCCTGGAATTCGGGGTTGCGGATGAAGACCGAGATCAGGGCGCCCGCCTGGGCCGCCACATCCTCGGCGGTCAGCAGGCCGGTGCGCTTCTCGCCGGTGAGCTCGCCATAGGCCTTCAGGCCCTTGAGCAGGGCGGCGCGCAGGCCCGCCTCGTGCGTGCCGCCTTCGGGTGTGGGCACGGTGTTGCAGTAGGACTGCATGAAGCCGTCCGCCTCGCCGAACCCGGCGGGGGACCAGGCCACGGCCCACTCCACCGCTTCGCCGTTACGGTCCACCTTGCCGGCGAAGGGGGCGGGGGTGACGGTCTCGATGGCGCCGAGGCGCTCCTTCAGATAGTCGGCCAGGCCGTTGGGAAAGTGGAAGCTGGCCTCGGCCGGGGTGGCGTCGTGGATACGGCTGGGGTCGCACTTCCAGCGGATTTCCACGCCCCGGAACAGATAGGCCTTGGAGCGAGCCATACGGTAGAGCCGCGCCGGCTTGAAGGCTGCGCCTTCGCCGAAGATTTCGGGGTCGGGCAGAAACCTGACCAGGGTGCCGTGCTTGCGCGACGGCGGGCCTTGCTCGATCGGACCTTGGGTCAGACCGCGGGCGAAGTTCTGGCGCCACTCGTGGCCGTC
The DNA here is from genome assembly GCA_903862425.1 of uncultured Caulobacterales bacterium. Lineage (GTDB taxonomy): Bacteria > Pseudomonadota > Alphaproteobacteria > Caulobacterales > Caulobacteraceae > CAIOYC01. The sequence continues at coordinate 83,869 of CAIOYC010000030.1, forward strand.
GCGCCAGACGGTGACGTGCAGCCATTCCGACAAGGCGTTGACCACCGAGGCGCCGACGCCGTGCAGACCGCCGGACGTCTCATAGGCCTTGCCGGAGAACTTGCCGCCCGCGTGCAGCACGGTGAAGATCACCTCCAGCGCCGACTTGCCGGGGTGCTTGGGATGTTCGTCCACCGGCATGCCGCGTCCATCGTCGCGGACGCTGAGCGAGCCGTCGGCATCCAGGGTCACCTCGACCACCTTGGCGTGCCCGGCGACGGCCTCATCCATGGAGTTGTCGAGCACCTCGGCGAACAGGTGGTGCAGGGCGCGCTCATCGGTGCCGCCGATATACATGCCGGGGCGGCGGCGCACGGGCTCCAGCCCCTCCAGCACCTCGATGTCCTTGGCCGAATAGCCGGCGCTGACCATCACCGGACGCGGCTCCGCACGCCCCGCGGCGGCCGGAGCGGGGGCCGGGCTGAGGGCGGGATCGTCGAACAGGGAGGGCGGCTGGGGCTCAGGCTTGGCCATGGCTACAAAATGGGTTGATTCGGCAGGCTCCGGGTATGGTCGCGCAACGGTCACAGGGCAAGCGTGATGGCCGTGACGTAATGGGCTGCGGGTCGGATAGGGTCGAAGATGCGATGGGTTTGGTTCACCCTGTTCTGATCGCCTCAGCGCTTGGGCGCGAGTTCGGCGAACAAGGGATAGAGCGAGGCGACCAGCAGCAACGCCATGGCGATATTGAAGGTCCGCAGCACCGCCGGGCGATCCAGGAAGCGGCGCAGGCCGACCCCGAACGCCGTCCAGGTGAACACCGTGGCGATATTGGTCACGAGGAAGATCAGCAGGGCCACCGCGAGGTTGGGCAGGAAGCCCTTGGCCGGCACGTAGGTGGAGACCGTGCCGAGCGCCATGGCCCAGCCTTTGGGATTGATGAACTGGAAGCTGACGGCCTGCCCGAAGGTCAGGGGCTTGGCGCCCGCCGCTTTGGCGCCGACGCCCCTGGCCGTGCCGATCCTGAAAGCGAGATAGAGCAGGTAGGCCGCCCCGCCCCATTTCAGGATGGCGTGCAGGATAGGGGAGGCGGTGAACACACCCGCAAGGCCCAGGCCACACAGAGCGATCAGGCCGATGAAGCCCACAGTGACGCCCCACATGTGCGGCAGGCTGGCGCGCAGGCCGAAATTCGCCCCGGAGGCCAGCAGCATGGTGTTGTTCGGCCCCGGCGTAATCGAGGAGGCGAAGGCGAACACAGCCAGCGCGCTTAGAAGGTCGGGCGTATAGGTGGGCGACATGTCCGTGGGCCTTGCCGAAGAGAATGGGCGGCGGACGGGCGATGCGATCCCCTCCGCGGCGGGAGGGGGAGGAGGATCGGCCTAGCGGCGGATCATGCTCTTAACACCCTCGCACGCCCGCATGGCCCAGGCGTGGGCCTGGGCTGCGCGGGCGATTACGATGGCGTTGCGGTTCAGCATCGGAATGCGCCTAGCACGCCTGCCAAGGCCAAGCTAGGGGTCCGACTAGTTGTACTGGCGCGGATAGGGACCGGCGGGTTTGGCGTAGCGGTCGCGAAGCTTCAGAATCCGCGCATCCTGAGGCTGCTGCTTGCCGCCGATGAAAACCGCGACGGGATAGGTCTGGGTCTCCAGCGGGTCGCCTGACCAGAGGACGAGATCCGCCTCCTTGCCTACCTCGATGGAGCCGGCCTTGTCGGCGAAGCCCCAGATCTTAGCCGGGTTCAGCGTGATCGAGGCGATGGCGGCCGGATAACTCATGCCGTTGGCCACGGCGGTGCCGGCGTTGAAACGCGCCTGGCGAACATTGTTGAAGCCGCGCGACCCTTCGATAGCCACCAGCACGCCAGCCGCCTGCAGCCGGGCGGCGTTGTCGAGGCGCGAGCCCAGGGCTTCGAAGCTCTCAGGCAGGTCGGCTTCGCTGTCGATCAGCACCGGTACACCGGCGGCGGCGAGATCGGGCGCCACCATCCAGCCCTCCTCGGCGCCTTCCAGGATCAGCTTCAGGCGCTCCTCCCTGGCCAGGCGCAGGATCAGGCGGATGTCGGAGGCGCGGTGAACACGGACGAGGAGCGGCGTGCGCCCCTCCACCACCGGGATCAGGGCTTCCAGATCGTCGCGGGTGAGGGCGGAGGGGATTTCCGCGCCCCGGTCGAACACCGAACGATTACGCTGGAACCGGCGCACGTCCTCAAGGGCGCTCTTGAGCAGCACGATGGCCGAACCGCGCGAGCCCGCCACGCGGGCCCCGGCCTCGCCGAGATCCACCACCATGGCGGCGTTGGATTTGAATACCGGGTCGGTGTCGCCCGAAGCCGTACGGATCATCGCCGCCTGGCCCTCGAACAGGCTGGCGCCCGAGCTCTTGGCTTCCTTGCCGGCGGTGAGGGTGGAGGTGTCCTGCACCGTCTCGTCCTCGTCCCCCCCGCCGCCGCGCGCGGGCACCGGGGTAATCACCGCGCGGGTGACGCCGTGCTCGCGGGAGAGGGGGATCAGGGTCGATTCCGGGTTAACCCCGTATGAGATGTCGAACGCCGCGCCGATCTCCGAGCCCGAGCCCACATCGACGGTGGAGCGTACCCCCTCCACCTCTTCGACGCCGAGGCTGGAGGAGGCGGCAATGACGCCTGGCGACAGCACTTGCCCGCGCGCGTCGATCACCCGCGCCCCGGCAGGGGCGGCGAGGCCCGCGCCAACGGCGACGATCTTGCCGTCCCTGATCACCACGGTGCCGTTGGCGATCTCCCCCGCCGGTCCGGCGGTTTCGATCTTCGCGTTGGTGAAGGCGAGGGTCTCGGCCGAAGCCGCAAGGGGCGCTGCGCTCAGCAGGAGCGCCGTCAGAAGGATGCCGCGGCTCATTGGAAGGCTCCTTCGCCGGGCTGGCCGAGCTCGAAATCGGATTTGGGCTGGAAGCGCGGGTCCTTGCGATCGAACACCAGGGCGCCGTCGAGGAAGACCTTGTCGGCCTTGGCGTAGATGGAGAAGGGATTGGCGCTCCACAGCACCACGTCGGCCATCTTGCCGACCTCCAGCGAGCCGGTCTTGTCGGCCACGCCCGCCGCCTTGGCGGGGTTGAGGGTGATCCAGGCGATCGCCTCCCCCGGGGTGATGTTCAAACCAATCCGGTTGCCTGCGCCCATGGCGATGCCCGCCTCCTGGTTCAGGTGCTGGGTGATCACCGGATCGTCTGAGTGAATGATGACGCAGGCGCCGGCCCGGTGCGACAGGGCGGCGTTGGCCTGGATGCCGTCCAGGCTCTCCATCTTGAAGCCGGCCCAGTCGGCCCAGGTGTGCATGCAGATGCCTTCCTTGGCCAGGAGCGGCGCGATCTTGTAGCCCTCCGAAGTGTGGTGGAAGGCGGCGATGTGGAAGCCGAACTCGTGGGAGATATCGATCATTGTCGCCATCTCATAGGCCCGGTAGCAGTGGTTCTGGATCCGGATCTCGCCGTTCAGCACGCCCATCAGGGTGTCGAGCTGCAGGTCGCGCTTGGGCGCATCGGCCTTTTCGCCGCGACCGACCTTGGCGCGATAGTCGTCCCAGCGGCGTTTGTAGTCCGCCGCGTCGATCCAGGCTTTGCGATAGCCGGCGACGTTGCCCATCTCGGTGGAAGGCGCGCGGCCCTTGGAGCCGTACACCCGCTTGGGGTTCTCGCCGCAAGCCATCTTCAGTCCATAGGGCGCGCCGGGGAATTTCATCGCCTGGGCGGTGATGGCGGGGATGTTCTTCAGGAAGACCGAGCGACCGCCGAACAGGTTGCCGGAGCCGGGGAGGATCTGCAGGCCGGTGACGCCGCCGGCGCGGGCGCGGTCGAAGCCTGGATCAGACGGCCATACGGAGTGCTCGGCCCACACATTGGCCGTGTTGGGGTCGGTCAGCTCATTGCCGTCCGACAAGGCGGGCACGCTCGGCGAGGGATAGACGCCGAGGTGGGAGTGACCGTCGATGACGCCAGGTGTCACCCACCGGCCCTTGCCGTCCACCACGTCCGCGCCCTCGGGCACCGGCGTCCCGGCCGGGCCGACGGCGGCGATCAACCCGCCAGACATGATCACCACGCCGTTGTCGATCTCCTGACCGGTGGCGGTCAGCACATTGGCGCCGACGATCGCTGTCGGCCGCGAGGGCAGGGGTTTGTAGGTCGACGGGAAAGGATCGCGATCGGCCGCCGGGTCCAGCCCCATGGGCAGGGGCTTTGCCTCCTGCTTCGACGGGGCGGCGGTGTTCGCCGCGTGCGGCGCGCCTACAGTCGTGGATGTCCCGCCATCCAGCCCGGCGCATCCGGTGGTCGAGAACAATAGCCCAGCCGCCAGTGCGACCCCAGCCCAAGACGCCCGCATCCCCCGCTCCCGTAACGCTTCGTCGTCAGGGTTAGGACGAAACCGGACGGGTTTCCAGAGCCTCTCAGTCGTCAAGCTCGGGATAGTGGCGGAAGATGCCTTCCTCGTTGAAGGGGATGCGGCGCGGGCTCGAAAGATAGGCGGCGATGCGGGGCAGGGCGGCGACGCGGTCGTGCAGGGCGACCAGCCTGGGCGTTTTCGCCAGCGCCCGTCCTGCGGCCTTGGGGAAGGCGTAGCGCAGGCCCTCCACGACCTGGAAGGCGGAGGTGTCGGCATAGGTCATGGTCTCGCCCACAAGCCAATCCGAGCCGATATTGTGAGTCAGGATCTGCTCCAGCCAGCCGAGGAAGCGCGGAAGGCGCTCCTCCCGAAACCCCGCCGCGTAGCGTTTAGCTTCCGCTTTCTGGTCTTCGTAATAAAGGCCGCCGCCCAAGGGGTGGTGGGTGTCGTGAACCTCCTTCACCAGATCGGCGATGGTCAGCTGGATCTGATGGCCCCACAGCCGGTCCGCCTCGCCTTTGGGCGCAAGGTCGTGCTTGGCGCCGAGATGCAGCAAGATCGTCGCCGTCTGGCCGATCAGCTGGTCGCCGTCCTCCAGATAGGGCGGGGCGAAGGGAGGGCGCGGGCGATCCTTGCGCATCCAGTCCCTGACCAGTTCGTCCTCGCCGTCGTCACCCTCCCTCGCCACGTCCTCATAAGCCGCACCCGCCGCCTCCAGCGCGAGACGCACGAACTCGCCTCGGCCCTGAATGCCGGGCCAGTAGTACAGGCGGTAGGTCATGGAAGGCTCCGGTTGCGTTGCAGCGAGGTTTGTTGTAAACGCGCCGCCTTCCCGAGAGGTCCGCCTTTCGGGTCCTGTCCTAGAGCTGCGAGGTCCGATGGCCATTCGGACCGTAAATACGGAGGAGCCCCTCCGTGTCGTAGGGAGATGGGGATGAAAGGTTTCACGCTCCAGCCGCCAGCGGCCGGGCGCGGCCTGCGATCCTTATGGACAGTTTGAGCGATACGAAGCCGCCGGGGCGACCTGACGGCTGCGTATCGTTTCGGCGTTCGCAATCCCGCGTTCGCCAGGGGCATGATCGCTGTCGATGGGTCCATCGCCAGCGTGAATCATGCCCCTAGATAAAGTCGGAGCCTGATCCACGGTCGCCGTACCGTGAACCGATCAGGCTCCCGCCGTAACGGAGTCCGCTATGGACCGCGCTGATAAGGCCCAGTCGATCGAAACGCTCAAGGGCGTTTTCGCTGACGCCGGGGCCGTCGTGGTGACCCATTATATGGGCCTCACCGTTGCGGAAATGACTGACCTCAGGGGCCGCCTCCGCAAGGAAGGCGCCTCGCTGAAGGTGGTGAAGAACACTCTGGTCCAGAAGGCCCTGAACGGCTCGGTCGGCGAAGCGGGCGAAGCCCTCTTCAAAGGCCCGGTCGCCATCGCTTATGGCCCGGATGTTTCCGCCGCCGCCAAGGTCTCGACCCAGTACGCCAAGGAGAACGACAAGTTCACCCTCGTCGGCGCGCTGATGGGCGATACCGTGCTCGACGCTGCCGGCGTGGGGGCCCTGGCCACCCTGCCGACGCTCGACGAAGTCCGCAGCCAGCTGATCGGCCTCCTCAACGCGCCCGCGACCAAGATCGCGGCCGTGGTGCAGGCGCCGGCAGGCCAGCTCGCCCGGGTGTTCAACGCCTATGCGACCAAGGATGCGGCGTAAGCCACTGAGCGCACCAGTCATTTCCCCGACCAAGACCTTCATCCTCATCTCAATCTATAGGAAATCATTCCAATGACCGACCTGACCAAGATCGTCGAAGACCTGTCCAAGCTGACCGTTTTGGAAGCCGCTGAGCTCTCCAAGATGCTTGAAGAGAAGTGGGGCGTCTCCGCCGCCGCGCCCGTCGCCATGGCCGCCGTCGGTGGCGGCGCCGCTGCTCCGGCCGCCGCTGTCGAAGAGCAGACCGAGTTCACCGTTGTTCTGACCGCCGGTGGCGACAAGAAGATCAACGTGATCAAGGAAGTGCGCGGCCTGCGTTCGGACCTCGGCCTGAAGGAAGCCAAGGACCTGGTCGAAGGCGCGCCGCAGAACGTTCTCGAAAACGTCTCCAAGCAGGTCGCCGAAGACGCCAAGAAGAAGCTGGAAGAAGCCGGCGCCTCGATCACCATCAAGTAAGACCTACGGCGTCGCTTGCGACGTCAGGCCGGGCCCCGGGAGCGATCCCGGGGCCCGTTTTTTTTGTGCTCCTCGACCCTCGCCGCTCAGAAGGCGGGCTTGGCGACCATGAACCAGAGAATGCCGAGCACGGCGGCGAAGGCCGGGAAGCCGAAGGCGAACCAGGTCCTCCATAGTCGGTAATAGGCCGGCGGCAGGACCGCTCCCTCGGCGACCGCCGCGCGGGCCAAGTCTCGCATCTTCAACTGCATCCATACAACCGGCAGCCAGAAAGCCCCAGTGACAATGTAGAGGATCAGGCTGAGCCCGATCCAGCCGCGCATGATGGGATATCCCTCCATCAGGGCCAAGGTCGCGCCGGTGATGGGCTGAGCCACGACGGCGGTGGCGGTGAAAACCGTGTCGGCGACGACCACGATCCCCGCCGTATGGGCGATCAGCTTCGCGTCGCCCGTGCGGTGGGCCATCAGCATGAAGAAGGCGATCCCCGCACCCGTGCCGAACAGCACCGTGGCCCCGATCACGTGGGCCAGCTTGACCAGCAGGAACAGGGTCATCTTTCCTCCATCACCGCCAGAAGCATTAGGGCCAGGATGATCGAGGGCAGGACCTTGATCATGGGCCCCAGCGGGTCGGCCCAAAGGTCGGGTCGCCAGATGCTCGCTCCAGCGAGATAGGCCGAGGATACCGCGATCATGCCTCTGAGCGCGGCCCAGGCGGTGCGGCGATGGCAGACTAGGAGGGCCAGAAGGATGTCCGCCGTTGCGCCGCCGAGCACCGCGACTTTGGCGGGCGCAACGGGAAAGCCGGCAGTGGTCAGCACAAGCTCGGCCTGATCGAGGCGAAGCAAACCTCCGAGCCCGGACGTCAGCCAGAACAGGCAGAGTGTAGCCAGTCCCAAAGGTTTCAGGAAATAGAGCCGGGCGAACCAGCGCTCCTGCACACCGGATGGCGATGCTGAAAGGATTTGTGCGAGCGAGCGGATCCGCAAACCGGGCAGGACCGCCGCCTCGTTAGCCTCGCCGCGAACCCCGTGTCGGAGTTGGACGATGGCGGTGGAGCGCATGGGACTTCGCCAGCCAAGCCAGGCGAGAGCGTCGGCGCCTTTGGCGGACAGCGTCGCCAGCGCGGGCGGCAGGGTCAGGAGCGGCGCCGGCGTGAAGCCCATCCAGGCCCGCAGCCGCATCAGGATGTCGCGCAGTGGGTAGACTTCGACAGAGACGAGATCGATCGCCACACGGCGGGGCGCATCGGGCGCAAGGGCCAGTCGCACCGCGTCCGCCACGTCCTCGACGCTGACGACCTGGATCAAGCTGTCGGGGTAAACGGCGGGAATCACGAGCGGCAAGCCGGCTAGCCCGCGTAACAGCGCGCTGCCGCCGAAGGCCGCCGGGGCCAGGACGAGACCGGGCCGCAGGATGGTCCAGGCTATGGTCTCGGCGGCGAGGGCGGCCTCGGCCTCGAGTTTGGTTCGGCCAAAGTCGCCTGGCGCACCGGCCATACCTGCGGCTGAGATGTGAACCAGCCGCGAGACCCCCGCAGTAGGTGCCGCCCGCGCGAGGGTGATGAGGCCGCTGACGTGGAGAGACTGGAGATCGTCGCGGGGATTGTCCTGCAACGCCCCGGCGCAATTAACGATTGCCTCGATCCCTTCCAACAGGGGAGCCCAGTCCTTCGCCTTGAAGCGCGCAAGGTCCGCGCGTCGCCATGCCGCCTGCGGATACCGGATGGTGGCGAGACGGATGTCACGGCCCGCGCCGATTACTTCGTGCCCCGCCGCAGCGAGGGCGGCGACGACATAGCCGCCGATCAGTCCGTATCCACCGAGGACCAGAACGCGCATCCGGACCCCCCTGGATGACAGGATGGGCATGTTCGCTCGGCGAATCCACATCGACGCGCGAGCGGACGAAGGAGGCCAGCCGTGACCCCGCCTATGTAGGCTTGAACGCCTACAGCATTGGCTTGCTCGCCGGCGGTGGCGACCCTAAAGTCCACAACGCAAAAACGCCCCAGGTTGCCCAGAGGCGCTTAAGCCTGTTCCCCAACAGGGTGGATCGCAGGCCTTGGGCCGCGCTCCGGAATGACGAGCGGCTTTTGCCTTATTGCGGCCTCATCCGGAACGTGACGCACGGACGCAGGCGCCCAAGATGGGGCGAGCGACGAAATTCAACTCAGATCGTGCGCGTCGCGGAACGCTTCATCGGGTCAGGCCTTTTAAGAATGTTCGTCGCGAGACGGACCGCTGGCCCGGCGTTGACGCCCCCCCGATACCGCCGGGCCAGCCCCCTTATCCCCCGCTTGGCCCTTTGGCTTGTGCGAAAATCGCCCGCCCTTGATTTTTCTGCCTTTCGCGACTACATCGCGACCATCTCACACGCAGGTGTTCGGTGCGGCCGGGTCAATCCCCGGTCTTCGCCGTTCCGGTCCTGAGCCATCCAGCTCGGGGATTACCTGCGGAGGACGAACCGGAAGAAGGAACAAGGTTCAATGGCACTGCCCGATTTCTCTATGCGTCAGCTCCTGGAAGCCGGCGCCCACTTCGGCCACCAGACCCACCGCTGGAACCCGAAGATGCAGAAGTACATCTTCGGCTCGCGCGCCAACATCCACATCATCGACCTGTCGCAGTCGATCCCGCTGCTGCACCAGGCCCTGCTGAAGGTGCGTGAAGTGGCGGCCGGCGGCGGTCGTATCCTGTTCGTCGGCACCAAGCGCCAGGCGCAGGATCCTGTGGCCCAGGCCGCCAAGCGTTGCGCCCAGTATTATGTGAACCACCGCTGGCTCGGCGGCACGCTCACCAACTGGCGCACCATCTCCGGCTCCATCGCCCGTCTGCGCGAGCTGGAAGGCCTGCTGGACGGCGGCGAGAGCGCCGGCCGCTCCAAGAAGGAGCTGCTGACCCTGACCCGAGAGCGTGAAAAGCTCGAACTGTCGCTGGGCGGCATCAAGGACATGGGCGGCATCCCCGACCTGATGTTCGTGATCGATACGAACAAGGAAGGCATCGCCATCCAGGAAGCCCGCAAGCTGAACATTCCGGTGATCGGCATCCTGGACACCAATTCCGATCCGGACGGCATCGCCTATCCGATCCCGGGCAATGACGATGCGGCGCGCGCGCTGCAGCTCTATTGCGACCTGATCGCCGATTCGGTGCTCGACGGCCTCGCCGCCGGCCAGTCGGCCTCGGGTGTGGATCTCGGCGCCGCCGCTGACCCGGTTGAGCCGGCCCTGCGCACCCAGGCCGCCGCCCCTGCCGCCGAAGCCGCTCCGCCGGCTGCGGTCGAGGCGCCGGCCGAAGCTGAAGCCAGCACCGAAGCGGCGCTGGACGCCGTCTCGGAAGAGCCGGCCCAGCTCTAAACACTGTCATCCGCCTGCCGTATGGGCGGGTTGGAATACACACTGAATCACGGACGCTCGCGATCTCGCGGGCGTCCGCTTCGCCATTTTACTAACGGAGGTCGGCCATGGCCGAGATCACAGCTCAGCTCGTGAAAGAGCTACGCGACACCACGGGCGTGGGCATGATGGACTGCAAGAAGGCCTTGCAGGAAACCGGCGGGGACATGGAAGCCGCCATCGACTGGCTTCGCGCCAAGGGCCTCAGCAAGGCCGCCAAGAAGGCCGACCGCGTTGCGGCCGAGGGCCTCGTCGCCGTCGTTCTGCGCGATGACGGTAAGGGCATGACCGGTGCGGTCATCGAGCTGAACGCCGAGACCGACTTCGTGTCGCGCAACGACCTGTTCCAGGCTGCCGCCCGCAAGGTCGCCACCGCCGCCCTCGACATCGAAGGCGCGGACATCCAGGCGCTGAACGCCGCGACCCTGCCCGACGGCCAGACCGCCGGGGACATGATCACCCAGCTGATCGCCACCATCGGCGAGAACATGATGGTGCGTCGCTCGGCCCGCTTCGTCGTGCCCGAAGGCGCGGTCGCCGCCTACATTCATAACGCCACCGCGCCTGATCTCGGCCGCATCGGCGTGCTCGTGGCGCTGAAGTCGGACGGCCCGCACGATCGGGTGCAGGACATCGGCCGCAAGGTGGCGATGCACATCGCCGCCACCCAGCCCCTCGCCCTGAAGACCGAAGAAGTCGATCCGGCGGCGGTGGAGCGCGAGCGCGCCATCTTCGCCGAACAGGCCGCCGCCTCGGGCAAGCCCCCGGCCGTGGTCGAAAAGATGATCGAAGGTCGCATCCGCAAGTTCTACGAGGAGGTCGTGCTGTTGAAGCAGGCCTTCGTCATGGAGCCGGAAGTGACCGTCGAAGCGTTCGTGACCAAGGCCGGCAAGGACATGGGCCATGCGGTCGAAGTCACCGGCTTCGTGCGCCTCGCTCTCGGCGAAGGTGTTGAGAAAGGCCCCGAAGCTGACTTCGCCGCCGAAGTCGCCTCGCTCACTGGCGCGGCCTAACACCCTCTAGAGATTGGCGCGTGCTTTACGGCGCGTGCTTCGTCCCTATAAAGACGGCCGGTCGCTCGCGCGGCCGGCCGTTTTGATTCCCCTCCGAGTTTCGCGCCAAAAGGGTCCGCCATGACCAGCTCTCCCCCCGCGCTCCTTTACAAACGCGTGCTTCTCAAGATTTCAGGTGAAGCGGCGCTCGGCGGAGAGGCCGGGCATGGAATCGACATCGCCAATGTGGACAAGGTTGCGGCGGACATCGCGGAAATTGTCCGCCAGGGCACGCAGGTCTGCCTGGTGATCGGCGGCGGCAACATCTTCCGCGGGCTCGCCGGCGCCGCCCAGGGCATGGAGCGCGCCCAGGCGGACTATATGGGCATGCTGGCGACGGTGATTAACGCCCTGGCCATGCAGAGCGCCCTGGAGCGCGCCGGGGTGGATACCCGCGTCCAGTCGGCCATTCCCATGCAGACCATCTGCGAGCCCTATATCCGCCGCCGCGCGGTACGGCATCTGGAGAAGGGCAGGGTGGTGATCTTCGCCGCCGGCACCGGCAGCCCCTACTTCACTACCGATACCACCGCCGCCTTGCGCGCCGCCGAGATGAATTGCGAGGCCCTGCTGAAGGGCACCAGCGTCGACGGCATCTATACTGCCGACCCGAAGCGCAAGCCGGACGCCGAGCGGCTGGATCGCCTCACCTATCTCGAATATCTCTCCAAGGACCTGCGGGTTATGGACGCTTCCGCCATTGCTATGATGCGCGACAGCTCCATTCCTATCGTGGTCTTCTCCATTCGCCGTCCGGGCGCGTTGATGGATGTGATGACGGGGCAAGGCGCCCACAGCGTCATCACCGAATCGCCCGCAGCCTGACCCTTTAGCCAACAGGACCCTCCCTCATGGCCAAGCCAGAACTGACCCACTATCGCGACCGGATGGACAAGGCGATCGAGGCCCTAAAGGCCGAATTTGCCGGGCTGCGCACGGGCCGCGCCAATGTCGGCCTGCTCGATCCGGTCATGGTGGAGGCCTATGGATCCTCCACGCCGCTCAACGCTGTCGCCGCCATCAGCGTCCCCGAGCCGCGCCTGATCACCGTCAGCGTCTGGGACAAGGGCGTGGTCGTTTCTGTGGAGAAAGCGATCCGCGCCGCCGGCCTCGGCCTCAACCCCATCGTCGACGGCACCACCCTGCGCATCCCCGTGCCGCCTTTGACCGAGGAGCGCCGCAAGGACCTCGCCAAGCTGGCCGGCAAATATGCGGAAACCCAGAAGATCGCTGTACGCAATGTTCGCCGCGACGCCAACGACGACCTGAAGAAGGCCGAAAAGGCTGGCGATATCTCCCAGGACGATCTGAAGAAGATGGAGACGGAGGTTCAGGGCTTCACCGATGGGGCGATCAAGCGCATCGACGAAGCCTTGAAAACAAAAGAGCAAGAGATCATGCAGGTTTAAGGCTCATAGTGCTTTTGGTGCTTGAGCCGAACCGTCGGGGCGGTTCTGGCGGCAGGGTGGGCCGCGTCGGGAGAAGTGTATGGGCGTGATGTCGCCGACCAAGCAGCCCGAGGGGCGCAGCGACCGCACAGTCCCGGCTGAGCGTGTCGGCGCCCGTCACGTGGCCATCATCATGGACGGCAATGGGCGCTGGGCGAAACAGCGCGGAATGCCGCGCGTGTTCGGTCACCGCGCAGGGGTCAACGCTTTGAAGCGCACGGTCGAGGGCGCTCCCGATCTTGGCGTCGAGTGGATGACCGTGTTCGGCTTCTCCACCGAAAACTGGACCCGGCCGGCTGCCGAAGTGGCCGAGTTGATGGGGATACTGAAGAATTATCTGCGCTCCGATCTCGCCCGCATGGAGCGCGAAGGCGTGCGCTTGCGGGTGATCGGTCGTCGCAACGGCCTGGACGCCGAGGTGCTGGATATCATCGCCCACGCCGAGGCGCGGACGCGCCATAACGACCGCTTCCACCTGCAGGTCGCCTTCAATTATGGCGGTCGAGCCGATATCGCCGACGCCGCGCGCCGCTATGCTGAGGCGGTGGTGGAGGGCCGGGAGGATTTGAAGGGCTTCGACGAGGCCGGTTTCGAACGCTATCTGTCTACCGCCCATGGACCGCCGCCGGATCTGATCGTGCGGACCTCTGGCGAGCAGCGGATATCCAACTTCCTGCTATGGGAAGCGGCCTATGCCGAACTGGTGTTCCAGGACGTCCTGTGGCCCGACTACGGCCCCGAATATCTGGGCGCCGCTATCGAGGAGTTCAGGCGCCGGGATCGCCGTTACGGCGGAGCGGAGGCCGATGGCGTCCTCGCAACCGGGTAAGCGTTTCGACTGGAGCAATCTGGGCGTGAGGGCGATGTCGGGAGTGATCCTGGCGCCGCTCGCGCTTCTGGCTGTCTGGTTCGGCGGCTGGGCCTTTCTCGTCATGATCGCCGTGGGCGTGGCCCTGCTCACCATCGAATGGGGCGGCATGGCCGACAAGGAGACGCCGGTCCGTGCGGCGGCGGTCATGTCTGTCGCCATTCTTGGCTCGGTCTTCGTCGCCTATCAGGGCCATCCGTGGATGGGCTGGCTGGTGGTGGCGCTGGGCGCCGTGCTGGGCGGCGTCTTCACCCTGCTACGCGGCAAGATCGACCGCCCGGCCGACATCGCCTTCGGCGTCCTTTATATCGGTGCGCCCTCCGTGGCCCTGGTCTGGCTGCGCGGTTCGCCGGGCGGGCGGGAGTGGACACTGATCCTTCTCGCTGTGGTCTGGGCGGCGGATATCGCCGCCTTCCTGGTGGGTAGTGCGCTGAAGGGGCCTAAGCTCTGGCCGCGGTTCTCTCCCAACAAGACCTGGACCGGCTTCTTCGGCGGGCTTCTCGGCGGGGCGCTGGCGGGGGTGGGCGTCGCCGCCTTGCCGCTGGGCGCCGGCGGGCCGAGCCTGATGCACGCGGCCTGGATCGGGCTTTTGGCGGCGCTGGCGGCGATGGCGGGCGATTTATGGGAGTCGATGCTGAAGAGGCGGTTCGGGGTCAAGGATTCCGGCGATCTGATCCCTGGCCATGGCGGCTTGCTTGATCGGGTCGACGGGTTGATGTTCGCCGCCGTTCTGGTTGCAGGGGTGCGGCTGTTGTTCTTTCAGGGTCTGATCGCTTGAGCGTGCGTCGTGTAACAGTATTGGGCTCGACCGGGTCGGTCGGGATATCGACGCTCGACCTGATCGAGAAGAGCGGCGAGGCGGTTGAGGTCGTCGCCCTGGTCGCGGGGCGCAACGTTGCCATGCTGGCCGAGCAAGCGAAGCGCTGGCGGCCGAAGATTGCTGTGATCTCCGACGAGCACTGTCTTCCCGATCTCCGCGCCGCGCTGGCTGGTACGGGCATAGAGGTGGCCGCGGGCGCCGAAGCGGTGGTCGAGGCAGCGGCGCGGCCGGCCGACTGGGTCATGTGCGCCATCGTCGGCATCGCCGGCCTTCGCCCCACCATGGCGGCGGCCAGGAACGGCGTGATGCTGGCGGTGGCCAACAAGGAGAGCGTGGTCTGCACCGGCCGGCTGATGATCGATATGGTGGTGGCCGCCGGCGGACAGCTGCTCCCGGTCGATTCCGAGCATTCGGCCATCTTCCAGGGCCTGGGCGGTCTGGACGCCAGCCAGGCGTCGAAGCTGATTCTCACCTCGTCCGGCGGTCCGTTCCGGGGCTGGACGCGTCAACAGATGTCCGCCGCGACGCTGGAGCAGGCCACCAGCCATCCCAACTTCGCCATGGGGCCGAAGATCACCGTCGACAGCGCGCAGATGATGAACAAGGGCCTGGAGATCATCGAGGCGGCCTACCTGTTCGATACCCCCGCCGAGCGCATCGAGGTGCTGGTCCACCCGCAGCAGATCATCCACTCTATGGTCGAGTTCAAGGACGGCTCCACCATGGCCCAGCTGTCCCCGCCCGACATGCGCGGCCCCATCGCCTGCGCCTACGCCTGGCCAGCCCGGCTGGATTGGCCGGCGCCTAGGCTCGACCTCGCCGCGCTGAAGGCTCTGACCTTCGAAGCCCCGGACGAAGACAGGTTTCCGGCGCTCGGTCTGGCGCGCGAGGCCATCCGCCTCGGCGGCCGTGCGCCGGCAGCGCTTAATGCGGCTAACGAGTGCGCCGTGGCCGCCTTCCTTGACCGTCGCATCGGCTTTCTGGATATTGCCCGCACGGTCGCCGAGACGCTGGAAAAAATGCAGGCGGCCGGCGAACTCAAGGGCGAAGGCGGCCTCGACGGGGCGCTTGAGACGGATCGCCGCGCCCGAGCGGTAGCGGAGGCCATTATCTTGCCATCGGCGCATAGGACGACCTGAGCAGGGGCCACCGGACATTCCATGCTCGCATTGCTGCAAAACATCCTGCTGACCGTCCTGCCGTGGCTTTTCGTGCTCACGGTGGTCGTTGTCGTTCATGAACTGGGTCACTTCCTGATCGCCAAGATGTTCGGCGTGGCGGTGGACCGCTTTTCCATCGGCTTTGGGAAGACCCTGTGGAGCCGACGGGACCGTAGCGGCGTTGAGTGGCGCCTGGCCGCCCTGCCGCTCGGCGGCTATGTGCGCTTTTCTGGGGATGCCGACGCCTCGTCCTCAGTTCCCGACGCCGACGACCTTGCCGATCTGAAGCAGCAGATCGTCGCCAGGCAGGGCGCCGAGGCGGTGAGCCGTTATTTCCACTTCAAACCGCTGTGGCAGCGGGCTCTGGTGGTGGCGGGCGGCCCATTCGCCAACTTCGTGCTGGCTGTGGTGATCTTCGCCGGCATCGCGATGACCAGCGGGGTTATGACCGCCAAGCCTCTGATCTCCGGCGTTCTGCCCAACAGCCCCGCCGCCGCCGCCGGCTTCCAAGCTGGCGACCTGATCGTGCGCATGAACGGCCAGCCGTTAGACAACTTTTTCAAGGTGGGCAGGTACGCCGCCTATCATCCCGGCCATCCCATGAGCTTCGTGGTGCAGCGAGGCGGCAAGGATGTAGCGCTGGATGCGACGCCCCAGAACCGTGTCCGCCCCGATCCCCTGTTCGGGCGCCCGATGAAGGTGGGCATGCTCGGTCTTGCGGGTCCTACCGATCGATCCATGGTCAGTTTCCAGCGCCTCAATCCCGTCGCCGCGGTCGGTGAGGGGGTAGGGGAGACCGTCGAGACCCTCGACGTCACCTTGCGCTATCTCGGTCGCATGATCGTGGGACGCGAATCAGGCGACCAGCTGGGCGGGCCGATCCGCACCGCGCTCATGTCCAAGGCCGTGACCGAAGCCAACGCGGCGGCTCCTGGCACCCTTGGGGAAAAGAGCCTTAATGTCGCAGCGGGGCTGATCGGCTTCGCTGCGGTCATCTCCATCGGTATCGGCTTCATGAACCTGCTGCCCATACCCATGCTCGATGGCGGTCACCTGTTGTTTTATGGATACGAAGCGGTGGCCCGGCGCCCCGTTACGGCTCGGTTCCAGGCCGCAAGCTACAGGGTGGGCCTTGCTTTGGTGGTCGGATTGATGTTGTTCGCCACCTGGAACGATCTCCAGCTTCCAGTTCTGAAAATCCTCGGAGGGCATGTCTCTTGAGCCCGCCCCCCGCAGACGGTTCATCGATGCCTCATAATCGCGTTCGCCGCCCAATCGCTCGGGCCATGACCCTTCTCGCCACGGCGGCGGCTCTGTCCGCGCTGGCGTTGCAGGGGGCGTCCGCCCAGCCCGCGGCTGCGGGCGGCACTGCCGATTCGACCCGTACCCAGGCGGCGACCACGCCCCCCACCACCTCCAAGCCCGCCGCGGCCAATCCGCCGACCGGTGGCGCGCCCGCCGCCGCGCCGGCCGTCGATGCGCCGATCGCCACCCGCCCGGTCCAGTCCGTCACCATCCGCCGCATCGTCGTGCAGGGGAACGAACGGATCGAAAGCGGTACGGTCATATCTTACATGCCCATCGCGCCGGGCGATTCGGTTGACAGCGCCAAGCTCGACCTGGCCATCAAGACCCTGAACCGCACGGACCTGTTTTCCGATGTTCGCATGGAAGTGGACGGCACGGACCTGATCGTGCGCGTGGTCGAAAATCCGATCATCAACCAGGTGATCTTCGAGGGAAACTCCTCGATCAATAACGACAAGCTGCGCGACGAGACCAACCTCCACCCGCGCTCTATCTTCACCAAGGCCCATGTGCAGGCCGATGTGCAGAAGATGGTCGAACTCTATCGTCGGGGCGGCCGGATCTCGGCCCAGATCACGCCGAAGGTGGTGGAACTGCCGCAGAAGCGCGTGGATCTGGTCTACGAAATCTATGAAGGACCGAAGACCGGCATCCTTCGCGTCAACTTCCTCGGCAACAAGGCGTTCAACGACGCCGCCCTGCGCGACGTGGTGGTGACCAAGGAATCGTCCTGGTACAAGTTCTTTGCCTCGAACGATAACTACGATCCGGACCGGATCGAGTACGACCGCGAACAATTGCGCAAGTACTATACGAACAAAGGCTATTACGATTTCCACATCGTGTCTTCGATCGCGGAACTCGAGCCCAACCAACGCAACTTCGTCGTCACCTACACGATGGACGAGGGCGCCAAATATAAGTTCGGCAAGCTGACGGTCAAAACCGACCTGAAGAAGCTGAACGGCGACGTACTGAAGGTGTTGCTGCCCATCCGTGAAGGTCAGACCTACCAGTCCGACCGGATCGAGAACGCGGTCGATTCGCTGACCTTCGCCGCCGGCGCCGCGGGCTTCGCCTTCGTGGACATCCGCCCGCGTTACACCGCCAACAAGGCCAGCAAGACCGTCGATGTGGTGTTCGAGGTCAAGGAAGGCCCGCGAGTCTATATCGAGCGCATCGACATCATCGGCAACACCCGCACGCTCGATCCAGTGATCCGGCGCGAAATGCGCCTGGCCGAGGGCGACGCCTATAACCGCGTGCTGGTCGATCGGTCCAAGACCGAGATCAAGCGCCTCGACTTCTTCAAGACCGTCGATGTGGAGCAGTTGCCCGGCAGCGCGGCCGACAAGACCATCCTGCGCGTGAAGGTGCAGGAGCAGCCCACCGGGACGCTCTCCTTCGGCGCGGGCTATTCGTCGGTGGACAAACTGCTGCTCGACGCGGGCATCACCGAGAGCAATTTCCGCGGCCGTGGCCAGGATGTGCGCCTGCGCGCTTCGGTCGGATCGCTGCGTCAGCAGATCGACTTCGCCTTCACCGAGCCGCGCTTCCAGGGTCGGGATCTGCGCGCCGGCTTTACGCTCTACTACACGAAATACGATTTTACCTCTCAGGCCGGGTTCAATTCGGAGTCGCTGGGCGGCGGACTCAACCTCGGCTTCCCGCTGAGCGTGAATACGTTCCTGCAGGGCCGTTACCTGATCCACACGGACAAGGTGCTGGTGGATTCCAGCCTGTGTGCCGAAGGGGCCATTTCGATCACCATCTGCGACCAGCGCGGTTCGAGCCTCACGTCACAGGTCGGCTATTCGCTTTATCTCGACCAGCGGAACGATCCGATCCATCCGACCCGTGGGTTCGTGATGACTCTCAAGCAGGACTTTGCCGGCCTCGGCGGGACCGTCCGCTACCTGAAGACCGAACTCGAAGGCTCAACCTATTACGGGATCGCGCCCGGCTGGACGGCGTCCTTCGTCGGATCGGGCGGCTACATCATGGGCTGGGGCAACGACGACATCCGCATCAACGACCGCTTCTTCAAGGGCGGCAATACCTTCCGCGGGTTCGAGATCGCCGGCATCGGTCCTCGCGACACCAATCCGAACCTGCAGGAAGCCCTGGGCGGCAAGATGTACATCATCGGCACGACCGAGCTGACCCTGCCCAACTATCTGCCCGAGCAGTATGGCATCCGCACCTCGCTGTTCTCCGACTTCGGCACTCTTGGTCTCGTCGATAAGGACGTGAAGCAGGGCAACCCGACGGTGAAGGACGATCTGGGCCTTCGCGCCTCCGCCGGCCTCAGCGTGTTCTGGACTTCGCCCATGGGGCCGATCCGCCTCGATTTCAGCCAAGTTCTCGCCAAAGAAGACTACGACAAGACCGAAACCTTCCGTTTCTCCACATCCACCCAATTCTGATCTGAGACCCCATGATCCGCTTGACGACCAGCGCCGCCGCGGCCGCGCTCATCTTCGCCATCGCCGGTACGGCCGTGGCCGCTCCCGCCAAGAAGGCCGACGGCCCCGTCGC
Source organism: uncultured Caulobacterales bacterium (assembly GCA_903862425.1). GTDB lineage: Bacteria > Pseudomonadota > Alphaproteobacteria > Caulobacterales > Caulobacteraceae > CAIOYC01. Next base: position 102,969 of record CAIOYC010000030.1, read on the forward strand.
CACCCAAGCCACCGCGCCGCGTCCCGCCGCCGCAAACCTGCCGCCCGTGACGCACGGCCCGCCGATCGCCAACATGTGCGTCTATGCGGACGAACGCGCCATCGGCACCTCCTCGGTCGGCAAGGCGGCCGCGACCCGCATGCAGCAGTTGCGCGCCCAGGTCTCGGCCGAGCTGCAGGCCGAGCAGACAGCCCTGCAGACCGATATCTCCGCCTTCAACGCCAAGCGCGCCACCCTCTCGCCTGAGCAATTGCAGGCGCAAGGACAGCCCCTTCAACAGCGTGCTCAAGCCCTCGACGCCAAGGCCGCGCAGCGCCAGCGCGAGCTCGAAGCCACCGGCGCGGATGCCCTGCAGCAGATTCACCAGCGCGTGGACGGCATTCTGCGCACCATCTATCAGCAACGCGGTTGCAGCATCCTGCTCAACGGCGAGAGCGTCTATCTGGCCAATCCGGCGATGGATGTGACCGAAGGCGTGGTGGCCCAACTGAACACCGCCATGCCGTCGATCAGCTTCGATCGCAAGACGCTGCCGGCGCAACAGGCCCAGTAGGGCCCGGCCAGCTAGGTCATCGGGACGTCGGCGCGGCGTCCCTTCCGTCGAGGAGGGGCGCCATGCCCGATACACGGTTTTTCGAGGCGCTCGGTCCCGTCACGCTCGGTGAGCTGGCGACGATTACGGGTGCGACCCTGGTCGATCCGTCGCTGAGCTCGCGCCCGATCCAGAGCGTTGCGCCGCTGAACATCGCCGGGGCCGATGCGATCGGCTATCTCAGCGACCGGCGCTATCTCGATGACCTGCGGGCGACTAAGGCCGCCGCCTGCTTCCTGAGGGAAGACATGGCGGGCCAGGCGCCCGAAGGGTGTGTGCTGCTTTTCACCCGGGAGCCACAGGCCGCCTTCGCACGCGCGGCCAATCGGCTGCATCAGCCCATCCTGCATCCAGCCGACGCGCCCTCGATCCATCCGGAGGCTGAACTCGAACACGGTGTTCGCCTCGCCCCTGGCGTGGTGATCGGTCAGGGCGCGAAAATCGGTTCAGGTACGGAGATCGGCGCCAATGCCGTGATCGGGCCGGGCGTCGCCATCGGCCGCAACTGCCGCATCGGCGCTAACGTCACCATCGGTTTCGCCCTGCTCGGCGACCGGGTCTATATCCTGCCCGGCGCCGCCGTTGGCCAGGCCGGCTTCGGTGTCGCCGCCAGCGCCCAGGGTTCCATGGACCTGCCCCAGCTCGGTCGGGTGATCTTGCAGGACGACGTCACCGTAGGCGCGTGCAGTTGCATCGACCGCGGCGCCTACAACGACACGGTGATCGGGGAGCGGACCAAGATCGACAACCTGGTCCAGATTGCCCATAACGTGGTGATCGGTCGAAACTGCGCCCTGGCGGCGCAAACCGGCCTGTCTGGCAGTGTCACTGTGGGAGATGGCGTGCAGTTTGGCGGCAAGGCGGGGGTTGGGGACCACCTGACCCTGCACGACGGTGCCCGTCTGGCGGCCGGCGCTCTGGCCATGCGCGACATTCCCGCCGGCGATACTCAGTGCGGCGTTCCCGCCCGCTCGATCCGCCGCTTCATGCGCGAACTTGCCTGGGTCAGTCAGCAGATGGACAAGGACTACAGGCAGAAGCGTGAAGGAGCCAAGGATGGAGAATGAGGCCGAGGAAGATGTCGGCGCCTCCATCGACATGCAGGAGATCCTGAAGCGGATCCCGCATCGGTTCCCCTTCCTGCTCATCGACAGGGCCGAGGCCTATAGGGCTCACACGTCGATGGTTGGCATCAAGTGCGTCACCGCCAACGAGCCGTTCTTTCAGGGCCACTTTCCCGGCAACCCGGTGATGCCGGGCGTGCTGATCATCGAGGCGCTGGGGCAGACCGGCGGTGTCCTAATGTCCAAGTCCCTGAACGCGGACGTGAGCGGCAAGACCATCTTCTTCGCCAGCGTAGAGAACTGCCGCTTCCGCCATCCGGTGCGTCCCGGCGACGTCCTGCGCATGCATGTAGACGTGCTCAAGTATCGGGGCGATCTCTACAAATTCGCCGGCAAGGCCTATGTAGACGGTAAGATAGCCGCCGAGTGCGAGTTCGCCGCCATGGTGGTGGAGAACCGCTGATGGCCACCATACATCCCACCGCTATAGTTGACGCGGGCGCCCGGCTTGGTGGGGACGTCGTGATCGGCCCCTACTGCATCATCGGCGAGCACGTCACCCTGCACGACCGGGTCTCGCTCACTTCGCACGTCGTGATCGAGGGTATGACCGAGATCGGCGAGGACACCACGGTGGGCCCCTTCGCCATGCTAGGCGGCGTGCCCCAGCATCTGGCGTACAAGGGCGAGCCAACCCGGCTGACCATCGGTCCACGCAATCGCATTCGCGAGCACGTGACCATGCATACCGGTACGGTCGGCGGCGGCGGTGTCACCAGCGTGGGTTCGGACGGCCTCTATATGGTGGCTAGCCATGTAGCGCACGACTGTCACGTCGGCGACCACGTGGTGTTCGCCAACAACGCTACCCTCGGCGGCCATGTCACCATCGGCAATTACGTCTTCATGGGTGGCCTGTCCGCAGTGCACCAGTTCACCCGCGTCGGTCCCTATTCCTTCGCCGGGGGCGGGGCGATTATCACCAAGGACGTGATCCCATATGGGTCGGTCTGGGGTAATCACGCCCATTTGGAGGGGCTGAACCTGGTGGGCCTGAAGCGCCGGGGCTTCCCGCGCGAGACGGTAAATGACCTGCGCGCCGCCTATCGCCTGCTGTTCGCCGACGAAGGCACGTTCCAGGAGCGGGTGGAGGATACGGCGCGGGTCTTCGCCGGTTCGGCGGCCGTCATGGAAATCGTCGGCTTCATCCGCAACGAGGCCAACCGCCCGCTGTGCCTGCCGGCGCGAGACCTTTAGCGGCGCCGTGAAGAAGCTTGGCCTGATCGCCGGCGGCGGGCCGCTGCCGATCACCCTCGCCGAGCATTGCCGGGCCGCCGGCCGGGCTCTCTACGTGATCCGCCTGCGCGGGTTCGCCGATGCGGATATGGCCCGGTTCGAGGGCGCCGAAGCGGGCATAGCCGAACTCGGCAAGGTGTTCGACCTTTTGAAACGTGTCGGGTGCTCAGCCGTGTGCATGGCCGGCAATGTCAGCCGTCCGGACTTTTCCGCCCTCAAGCCAGACCTGCGCGGCTTGCGCAGCCTTCCCGCCGCCATCGCCGCCGCCCGCAAGGGTGACGACGCCCTGCTGCGCTTCGTGCTCGGCGAGTTCGAGAAGGAGGGCTTCGCCATCGAGGGCGCGGACGCCGTGGCGGAGGATCTGAAAATCGGTGAAGGCTCGCTCGGGTCAGTGGCCGCCGACGAGGCCCATGCAGCCGACATCGCGCTCGCCGTGCAGGTAGCGGAGGCCATCGGCGCCCTCGACATCGGCCAGGCCGCCATCGTCGCCAACGGCGTCGTGCTGGCGGTGGAGGCGCAGGAGGGGACGGAGGCTCTGCTCGCCCGCTGCCGCGCGCTCCCCGCAGCGCTGAAAGGCGCCGCCGACAACCCGCTCGGCGTACTGATCAAGTGGCCCAAGGCCATCCAGGACCGGCGGGTCGACTTACCCGTGGTCGGCGTGCGCACAGTGGAGGACGCTGCCGCCTGCGGCCTCGCCGGTATCGTCGTGCAGGCTGGCGCTTCCCTGGCCCTCGACAAGGCGGCGGTGCGCGCGGCGGCCGACCGGCTTGGCCTCTTCATCGTCGGCCTGCCGCTTCATGGCTGAACGCCCACTCGCCGTCATGCTGGTCGCGGCGGAAGCCTCGGGCGACATGTTGGGTGCGGGCCTGATCAGGGTGCTGCGCGCCCGGCTGGGCGGCGCCGTGCGTTTCGTCGGTGTGGGCGGTTCCGCCATGGCGACCGAGGGAGTCACAAGCCCCTTCGATATCGGCGATCTTTCCGTGCTCGGTTTGGTGGAAGGCTTGATGGCCTACCCGCACGTCCTGCGCCTCGCCAGGGAAACGGCGGCGCTGGCGGTGCGAGAGCGGCCGGACGTGGCCATCCTCATTGATAGCTGGGGTTTCAACCTGCGTGTCGCCCATCGTCTGCGCGCCGCCCTGCCGAGCTTGCTGCTCGTCAAATACGTGGCGCCCCAGGTGTGGGCTTCGCGACCCGGCCGGGCGAAGACCCTGGCCAAGGCCGTCGATCACCTCTTGTCCATCAATGCTCTCGACGCCGCTTATTTCGAGCCGGAAGGCCTACCCACCACCTTCGTCGGCAATCCGGCGCTGGCGCGGGAGATCAACGATGCTGATCCCGCCGGTTTGCGCGCTCGTATCGGTGCGGGGGCAGGCGATCCCGTGCTGCTCATCGCCCCTGGCAGCCGGCCCGGTGAGATCGCCCGCATAGGACCCGCCTTCGCAGACGCCGCTCGTCGCCTTGCCGTTACCCACCCAGCCCTGAAGGTCGTCGTACCGGTTGCCCAGAGCGTGGACGGCCCCATCCGCGCCTGGGCTGAGGGCCTGCCGCCGGGGACCACTCTGGTTGAGGGGCTCTCCGCCAAGCAGGACGCCATGGTCGCCGCCACCGTCGCCCTGGCATGCTCCGGTACGGTGACCACCGAGCTCGCCTTGGCTGGCTGCCCTATGGTGGTGGGGTATCGTCTGGGCGCGCTGACCTACGCCATTCTCAGCCGAATGCTCACGGCCAAGTACATCACCCTGTTCAATCTGGCCGCAGACGCGGAAGTCGCGCCCGAATTGGTCCAGAATGACTGCACGGGCCCTAAGCTGGCGGCCGCTCTGGCGGCGCGGATTGACGACGCAGCGCTCCGGCAGACTCAGATCGAACGCCAGAATGTGGCCCTCGCCGGCATGGGCCGCGGCGCGCCCGACCCCGCCGAACTGGCCGCGGACACGGTGCTCCGCCTGATCAGGACAAAGCCCGGCGCAGACGCGCAAATTCAGGCCAAGATCGACAGCGTTTGATCGAACGCCGGATCGGCCATTCCCGCGACGCCTTCCTTGAAGAAGGCGCAGCCCAAGCGGCGTTGGCCCTCCGCCGTGGAGAGACTCGCCATCTCGTGACGGATGTTTGAGAAGGGTGGAATCGCCGCCCACTCCTTATCGCCCACTGTCTGGCCCTGGCCGCGCTGCATCGCCGCCATCAGCAGCATGCTGCCGTAGAACAGCCGGTTCACCTGACGCATGAGATAGGCGCGCGCCGCCTCCCGTGCGTCGGGCTTTTGGCCTAGATAGGTGGTGAGTAAGTTCAACGCTTCATCCTCATCGGCGGCGAACCAGTTCGTCACACCCGCGACATCCACAAACCGGTCGGCGCGGGAGGCCGTCTCCCAGTCCACGAAGACAGGTGTCTCGCCAGCGAACAAGACATTGCCGGGATTTAGGTCATGGTGGGTGGAGACGAGATCCTGCGCCGGATAGCCGCCCTTCACCCGCTGGTAGCCATCGAGGCCGGACTCGAGCGTCGCGGCCGGCAAGATGGCCGCTTGGCCGACCCCGCCTAAGATCATGTCCATGGCGTCGAAATAGGGCAGGGACTCCGCGAACAGTGGCGTCTGATGCAGCCGCCGGATCGCTTGGCCCAGCGCCGGGATCATCACATCGCGTGTAGGCCAGGGCGAAGCTTCTACAAAGCGTGACAGCGAGATTTTCGCCTCGGCGTCGGCATAAAGCAGGGCGGGCGCCACGCCGGCTTCGGCGGCGGCTGCCTGGCAGGCATATTGACGCGTGGGGTTGCTACACGGGCCGGTCGGATTGTCCAGCCGCAAAAGATAGGGCGCGCCGCGCAATACCACTTTGAATACGCCAGCGCCCGATAGGCCCATCGACATGCGCTCCGCCACCTCGATCTCGCGACCGGGCAGGGCGGCTTCTAGGACGCGACGCACCTCGGCTAGGCGATCCTTCGGGATTACGGCGTCAAGCGGCGAGGGTGTCAGGCCAAGGGCGGCTGGAAGCAAGGCAAGGGCATGGTCGCGCACGTCGGACGGCCATGCGTTACTCTCCTCGTCGAATCGCGCCTGGTTATTGGCGAACAGGGCGCGCACGGCTTCCTCATAGCCCGGCGCATCGCCTGCCATGGCGGTGATGAAGCGGTAGAGCGACTCCTTGCCCTCACGCATGGCGCCGGCGGCGGCATTGGCGTTCCGTGCGGCCTCAACCAGCCGACGCAGAGTGGCCGATGCGCCGCCGCGCTGGCCGTTCAGCCATTCCCAATGTCGAGGCAGGAGGGTGATTTCTCTAGCTTCGACTCCAAGCTTGGGCCGGCCACGTCCCCGCGCGGCCGCCTCGGCCTCCGATGGCGGGGCGAAGGCGGCTGGCGCAGCCTCTGTCCGTAGGTCGAGTTCGACCGGCCGACTAGTGACGGCATCAAAGGCAAGAATAGAGCTGGTCGCATCCGACGCCAACGCCTGACGAGCGACGGAGATCACATCCGCCAATGGCCCTTCAGCCAGCAGACGGGTCCCGACAAAGGCGATGACGGACGACATGTGGCGCTCCTTTCTGAGGAGCGCCACCTAACGCGCCTAGCCATTCATGTAAATATCACCCGGATTAAATATCCTAATTTATCCGGGTGATAAAATCAGCGCTTTTCGACCGGAACGAACTGACGCGACGGGGCGCCGGTGTAGATCTGCCGCGGACGGCTGATCTTTTGCGACGGGTCGGAGATCATCTCGTTCCACTGAGCGATCCAGCCCACCGTGCGCGAGACCGCGAACAGCACGGTAAACATGTCGGCCGGGAAGCCGAGGGCGTTCATGGTGATGCCCGAATAGAAGTCGACATTCGGATAGAGCTTGCGATCAATGAAGTACTGGTCGGAGAGGGCAATGCGCTCCAACTCCATGGCCACTTTCATCAGCGGATCGTCGTGCTTGCCGAAAGCATCCAAAACCTCGTGGGTCGTCTTTTGCATCACCTTGGCGCGGGGGTCATACGACTTGTAGACCCGGTGGCCAAAGCCCATCAGCTTCACACCGCTGTTTTTGTCCTTCACCTTCTCGATGAAGGCCGGGATGTTCTCGACCGTACCTATCTCCTTCAGCATGTTCAGCGCCGCCTCGTTGGCGCCGCCGTGCAACGGACCCCACAGGCAGGCGATGCCAGCGGCGATACAGGCGAAGGGATTGGCTTCGGACGAGCCAGCCTGGCGCACAGTGGAGGTAGAGGCGTTCTGCTCGTGGTCCGCCTGCAGGATCATCAGGTGGTTCATGGCTTTGATGGCCACCGGATGGGGCTTGTAGTCCTCCGCCGGCACGGTGAAGCACATGCGCAGGAAGTTCTCTGCATAGCCGAACTCGTTGCGCGGATAGACAAAGGGCTGGCCGACCGAATACTTGAACGCCTGGGCGGCGATGGTCGGCATCTTCGCTATCATGCGGTGGGCGCTGATCTCGCGCTGCTTCGGATCATGGATGTTGGTGCTGTCGTGATAGAAGGCCGAAAGCGCGCCCACCGCGGCCACCATGACCGCCATGGGCGGCGCATCGCGACGGAAGCCCTGGAAAAAGCGGTGGAACTGGTCGTGCACCATGGTGTGGTGGGTGATGGTGGTCTCGAACTCGGTCAACTCGGCGGCGTTCGGCAGTTCGCCGTTCAGCAGCAGGTAGCAGACCTCCAGGAAGCTGCAGTTCTCGGCCAGCTGATCGATGGGATAGCCACGATAGAGCAAGATGCCCTGGTCGCCGTCGATATAGGTGATCTGGCTTTCGCAGCTCGCCGTCGAGGTGAAGCCAGGGTCGTAAGTGAAGGTATCCGTCTCGGCGTACATCTTCCGGATATCCACCACATCGGGACCGACCGAGCCCTTGAGCACGGGCAGTTCGACCGATTTGCCGTTCACGGTCAGCGTGGCGGTACCGCCCTTGACGACCTTATTCTCCATCATCCAACCCTTCTCATCGTTCGGTTCGCGCATGGGAGGGCGAGACCGTATTTTCGAGCCGCTTATAGACCTTTACTGCACCTGCGAAAGGGCGTCGTCGATCCGTCCCAACGCTTCCTCGCGGCCCAGTGAGACCAGGGTCGACGCCAGGTCTGGCGCAGGCGCACCACCGGACAGAACCCCCCGAAGCGCCGGACCGAACTTACCAATGCCGATGCCCTCCGCCTCGGCGAACGCGCGGATTTCGACCTCGAGCGCCGGAACTTCCCATTTTGACGCGGTAAGCCTGTCACGCAGCCTGGCCAAACGTTCGCGCGTCTCCTCGCCGAGTTGGGCCTGAGTCTTCGAGTCGAGCGCCAGGGGGCGGGACTTCAGGGCGAACAGCGTCAGGTCGGCGAGCTGCAGAGTAGTCTGTGCCCCTTCCTTTACCAACGCCACAACGGCGGGCAGCGACGCAAGGCGATCGGCGGACACCTGCACGCCCCGACCTTGGTGAACGGCTAGCGTCAACTCGGTCAGGCGGTCGTTGTCGGCCTCGCGGATATATTGCTGGTTGATGTGGTTCAGCTTGGCCCAGTCGAGGCGGGCGGGAGCCTTCACCACATCCTTGACATCGAACCAAGCCTCCGCCTGGGAGTCGCTGAAAATCTCGTCGTCGCCATGACCCCAGCCGAGCCGAGCCAGATAGTTTCGCAGGGCTTCGGGGAGGTAGCCGAGATCGGCGAACTCACCCACTGCCTGCGCCCCGTGGCGCTTGGAAAGCTTTGCTCCGTCCGGGCCGTGGATTAACGGAAGGTGGGCAAAGGCAGGAACCTCCCAGCCCAACGCCTGATAGATCAGACTTTGGCGGGCGGCGTTGTTCAGGTGGTCGTCGCCGCGTATCACGTGGGTGACGCCCATGTCGTGGTCGTCAGCAACCACGGCGAGATTGTAGGTCGGCGATCCGTCCGTGCGCAGCACGACGAGATCGTCGAGTTCCCGGTTCTGGAAGGTGACCTGCCCCTTGATCAGGTCATCGACCACCGTTTCGCCGTCCAGCGGGGCCTTCAGGCGAACCACGTGGGGCGCTCCGGGCGGGGCCTCGGAAGGATCGCGGTCGCGCCAGGCGGACCGCACCACACGGCCCTCAGCGCGGGCGCGTTCGCGCTCGGCGTCTTGTTCCGCTGGCGGGGTGAAATCGCGATAGGCGCCGCCATTGGCCAACATTGCGGCCACGGCCTCGCGGTGCCGATCAGCGCGCGCGAACTGGAACACAGGCTCCGCGTCGGGCGTGACGCCGAGCCAACTCAGCCCGTCGAGTATGATCTGGACATTAGCCTCGGTCGAGCGCTCGCGATCGGTATCTTCAATCCGAAGTAGGAATTTTCCACCCGTATGGCGCGCATAAAGCTGGTTAAACAGCGCAGTCCGTGCCCCTCCTATGTGGAGCGAGCCGGTGGGCGAAGGGGCAAAACGGGTGACGACGGTCATCGGGTCGGGAAAGCCAGGGGAGAGGGCCATCGGCCCGGGCCGCGCTCTTAGCACGCGCGGCTGGCGCGCGCCTAGCTTGAGCGTTCTGATCAATGGATTGCGAGCCTGGGCCCGGGCGGAAGCTGGTGCGCAGGTTGACCGCTGGCCCCTATGGGCTCCGGTCGCCTTCGGCATTGGCGCCGCGAGCTATTTCGGACTGATGACTGAGCCAATCTGGTGGCTGGGCGTTGGCATGCTGACGGCGACCGTGCTGCTATTGATCGGCGCGCATCACTGGGGCCGTAGCCGCGCCCTGATCGCCGCATCTACCCTGCTCGCCTTCGGCGCTGCGGGCTTCTCCAATGGTGGGCTGGCCACGCATCTGGCAGACGCGCCACGCATTCCTGATAGCTACGGTGTAGGCAGCATCGAGGGGTGGGTAGTGGACGTCTCCAGCCCCTCAACTGATCGGGGGCGGATGCTGATCGCGCCGGTGCGTATTTCCCATCTGCGTACGGAAGAATTGCCCCTGCGCGTTCGCGTGGTGGTCAAACCGGCGGATCTCGTCGGGCCAGGGGAGGCCGTGCGGCTGACCGCTCTGCTCAATCCACCGCCGCGCCCTGCGGCACCTGGCGCCTTCGACTTCGCCCGGGATGCCTACTTCGAGCGGATTGGTGGAGTCGGGCTGGCGCTGAAGCCGCCCATGGTGATCGACCTGCCCGAGCCCGCCAGCCTGCGCCTGCGCACTGAGTTTTCGCTCAACCGTCTGCGCTGGCGGGTGGCGCGCAACCTGGCCGACGATATCGCCCGTTTCGTCCCTTCCGCCGGGCAGGGCGCACAGGGTCTGGCGGCGGCGGTGACCACCAGCCACGAGGCCTGGCTGCCGGCTGAGGATGCAGACGGCCTGCGCGGCTCAGGCCTCGCCCACATGTTGGCCATTGCGGGGCTTCACACGGCGGCGGTGTGCGGTTTCGTTTTCGCCGCCTTGCGGTTGGCCATCGCCGCGTGGCCGTGGCTGGCGCTTCGGGTCAGTGGCAAGAAGGTCGCGGCCGCCGGGGCGCTGATCGCGGTGCTCTGTTATCTGGCGCTCAGCGGCGCTCACCCACCGGCCAAGCGTGCGGCGATCACGGCGGGTGTGGCTTTTGTGGCCATGCTCCTCGACCGGCGCGCCATCAGCCTGCGCTCTTTGGCCATCGCCGCCCTGTTGGTGCTGTTGATCCAGCCAGAGGCCGTGGTGCAGCCCGGATTCCAGATGAGTTTTTCCGCGACCGGCGCCCTTGTAGCCCTGGCCGAGATCTGGCCGCACCGTTCGCGTCCCATCAACGCACCTTGGCCGATCCTGATGCTCCAGAGGGCCAAGGACTGGGCGTTGGCGCTGTTCATGGTCAGCTTTGTAGCAGGGGCGGCGACAGGGCCGTTTGCCTTGCAGCACTTCAACCGTATGGCCAATTACGGCGTGCCCGCCAACCTCACCGCGGATTTTGTCGCCTCGACGATCATGATGCCATCCTTGGCGGTGTCATTGCCGTTCGAGGCGCTAGATTTAGGGCGCGACTGGCTCGTGGCTCCGCTCACCGTCGCCGGCTGGGCCGCGCGGGCGATCCTTGAGATCGGCCGCATCTGTTCCACCGCACCGGGCGCCAATGTTACATGGTCGAGCGCACCGCCCATCGCCATGCTGGTCGCGTTTCTTGGCATCGTGTTCGGCATACTGTGGAAGGGGCGCCTGCGCTGGATCGGCGCGCCGCTGGCCTTCGCCGTCATGCTATGGCCGCGCCCGCCCGCCCCGGTTGGGTGGATCGCCAACGATGGCAACGGCGCCGCCATCGTCCAGAATGGGGTGATGATCGCGCTGAAGCCCACCCACACCGCCTATGCCACTGACCTATGGGCTGCCCGGCGGGGGCTCAAACATGCCGCCGATGACGAAGCCCAGCGCAACGCCCTGTTCGAATGCGACCTGAAGGGCTGCACGCCGCTTCCAGACACCCATCCAGCGATCGGAACCTGGTGGAGCACACGCCCGCCGAACTTCGACCGGGCGGCTGACCTATGCGCACGGAGCGAGGTCGTGTTGTTCCGCGCCTTGGTCGATCCGCCTCCGGCGTGCGCGGGCAAGACCTTCATCGGAACAAATGAACTCAGGGACGGCGGCGCAGCGGAAATATATGCCGACCACGGCAAGCTAAGGCTGGTCTGGTCTGAGCCTATACGCGGCAATCGCCCCTGGACCGGCGCGAGCGACGAGATCAGTGATAGCGACGAATGAGCCCCACCAACTTGCCCTGTACCTCAACCTGATCGGGGCCGAACACGCGGGTCTGGTATTTGGGATTGGCGGCTTCGAGAGCGATTGAGCCGGCCTTCTTGCGCAGGCGCTTCAGGGTGGCCTCCTCGCCCATCACCAGGGCGACGACGATCTCACCGGAGTTGGCGGTGTCGCCCTTCTTGATCACCACGTAGTCGCCGTCGAGAATACCGGCCTCGATCATCGAATCGCCCTGCACTTCGAGTACATAGTGATCGCCCGAGCCGAGGAGTTCGGCGGGCACCGTGATCCGTTCGCGCTCGTGCTGGATGGCCTCGATCGGCGTGCCGGCGGCGATGCGGCCAAGCACCGGCAGGGACTGACTGTCATTGGCGGCCACGGGAGGCGGCACGGAAGGGCGCGATCCCTGCACCACCTGCGGCTTGAACGGCGCACGCATCCTTGCGGCCGCAGTCTCCGGCAGTTTCACCACCTCCAACGCTCGCGCCCGATGGGCCAGGCGGCGCAGGAAGCCGCGCTCTTCCAGCGCCGTGATCAGGCGGTGGATGCCGGACTTGGACGCAAGGTCGAGCGCATCCTTCATCTCGTCGAACGAGGGCGAGACGCCGGTCTCCTTGATGCGCTCATGGATGAACATGAGCAGTTCGTGCTGCTTCTTCGTAAGCATCACCATCTCCGAACCGTCGCGGACAAATCGCGAACATGAGCGGATGTTCTGTAAGTGTTCCGGGTTAATGTCAAGTGGCGATTATGCACTTGCCATACCAAGCGAACGGAAATAAATCCATGACCGACGGGCCGGTATTTTACGAAAAAGTAAGAGAATCAACGCGTCCCCGCCGTGGTATGGTGGGGGCGTTATGAGCGCGCCAGATCAAATGGAGATTGAGCCAACACCCGCTATGATCGACGCGGGGGCATCGGCGTTGCTTTCTAGCTGCTATGCCAACGAATTTCGTCCAACCACGGCGGAGCAAGCCGTGCGGGAGGTCTGGGCGGCAATGGATCAGGCGTCACGCCAAGCTCAACAAGCAAAAGGCTGTGGGCGACCCAAGTAGCGTAGTGGGATTCAGATAGCATCTCGTCCAACTCCCCCAGACTGATAGCTTTAAGCTTCGATTGGGACCACGCGACAGCCCGATCCGGCGTGGCCGTTATAACGGCATGCGCCAGCATGTTCCGGTCGTTTCGGTAGTTTTCTGCGACATACACAAGCTCGATAACAAGCGTATCCATCCCTTGGGGAAGATGCCCCCGCTTACGCCTTGCGTTGAGGAGATCGATTTTTCTCTTGAGGTCGATCACGTGGACCAAATCAGCGCCGTCTCGCGCGTCACTGATGCCCGATAGGCGCTGGATCAAATGGCCTATCTCATTGTCAATCATCGCCCAGTTAGCGATGATGGTCGCGATTTTTAGTCCCTGCTCAGGTGTGAGCCCAAATTCCCAGAGCGTCGGTGTAATGACCACGAAGCTTATTCCTAATGATGAATCAGGCGCAGAGGACGCTAGGCGCCGCGACGAGATAATCCGCCGCATGATCGCGACCCCTCCGCAACCTAAGCCGAGGGTTACTTGCGAGTCGATTCCCTCCAAGGGTGACAAAGCCGAGAAGTAGGCGCACCATCCGCGACGCTGCTTCTGGGTTTGATCACCCGGTCTCTAGCATTGCGCTGAACGTAGGTCCCCGCTTCGTCGGGCGGCCTGCCAATACAACACCTTCGGGGAATACGCAGGACGCGTCTTCCTACGTTCACGCGTGATCAACCGCCCGGCTTCGGACGGGCCTTGAACGTGGGGGCTGTATGCGTCGACTATTTCCTGTGGCGGGATTTCTGATCCTGTTCGCCATTGCGTGGCATTTGCTAACGCCGTCTCCAGAGACCAAGGCGGCTACAAACCATGCCGATGAGATCGCGCACTCGGTAGCGGCGTCCCTCCCTCCCGGAGCATCTGGCGCGACAGTGACCGTTGATGACAAAACCATCAGCAACAATACCTATTTCCTCACGATCAATTATCCACAGTCCTTCGACTGGAATACGGATGTCGTATTCGACAATGGAAAAACCGTGGTGCGGCGAGTGCTGGATAAGCTCATGGCTGACGGGAAACATCCGGCTGAGGATCGCACCATCATCCGCGCCTATTCCCAACAGGTGGGCGGCCGGGGTGAGGCGACCGGCGCGCCCATGGTGCATGTCTTCGGATACACCGAATATGACGCATCCTCAGACAGCATTCGCTGGGTGGATGACTAGCCCTTCGTCTTCCACCTAGATCGGCGTCGTTTGGCCCATGGCGGCTTAGGCGGCGGCTTTGAGGCCGTCAGTCCGCCGATAAGTCAGACGCTTGCCTACGGTGCCCGCAACCGCCGTACGGGCACGCATGGTATCGGTGATGCCCAGCGCAGTGCGGTTCGAGTATCGGAAGTCGAACTCGCGCATGTAGCGGTGCAGGTGTTGCTCGCCGCAGTGCTGATAGATGCCACGCATCCCGCGTTTGAAGATGGAGAAAAAGCCTTCAATCGTGTTCGTGTGGATCACGACGGGGGCGTATTTCACGTACTCGTCCTTGCCGTGGTTCACGACGCCGTGGGCTGAGAAGTTCCAGCCAACCGAGGTGTAGCGCGGAGCCTCATCGGTCATCAGATGGGCCTCCCGGCTCATATTGGCCTCAAGGATCGGCATAATGGTGGACAGCTTCAAATCTTTTACGACGGCAGATCGCGCACGGCCGGTGTTGCGCTCTACCAAGGTGACGATTTTCATCTTGTGACCAGCGCCGCCCTTCGCCTTGGCGCGTTCGCGCAGATTGCCGATGAAGGTTTCGTCCACTTCAACCGCGCCGCCATCATCACCCATCGGAGGATTGGCGTCGCCCTGGTTCATCGCCTCGCGGATACGATGCGCCATGAACCAGGCCGTGCGGTAAGAGCCAAATCCGAGCGAGCGGTAGAGCTGGTGCGCGCTCATGCCCTTCTTTGACGAGCAGAGCAGATGCGTTGCCAGCATCCACTTGTGCAGCGGGATGTGCGATTTCTCATAGACGGTGCCCATCACAGCCGTGAAGGGCTTGCGGCAGTCCTTGCACTTGTAGAGGCCAGGACGCGTCGTGCGGCCTTGCATCAGCGTCGAGTTGCCGACCGTCCCACAGTGCGGGCAAACGCGACCTTCGGGCCAGCGAATCGCCTCGAAGTGAGCGCGGGCCTTTTCCTCGTCGTGGAAGATGGGATCGGAAAGGGTCGTCATCGGGTCGTCTCCAGTGAGAAAACCCTACAGAATCAATCTTGGTATGGCAAGTGCATAATCGCCATGTCAAGTGAACGCTGTCAGGCGTCCAGCAGCATCCTTGTGGCGGCCTCGACGTCGGCCTGGCGCATGAGGCTTTCGCCCACCAGCATGCCGGAGCAGCCGGCGGCGCTGATGCGAGCTGCGTCGGCGCGGGTGAAGATGCCGCTTTCTCCAACCAGGACAGCACCTTGCGGCTTCAGTGGGGCGAGGCGCTCGGTGACTGCTAAATCCACGTGGAAGGAACGCAGATCGCGGTTGTTGATGCCCACGAGGGTTGCGCCAAGATGACCCGCGCGAGCCATCTCGGCCTCGTCGTGGACCTCCACGAGCGCATCCATTCCGAGTCGCGCAGCCTCGGTCATGAGGGCCTCGGCGAGCGAATCGTCGATCATGGCGAGGATGACGAGGATCGCGTCGGCGCCGAGCGCGCGCGATTCGGCCACCTGCCAGGGATCAACCAGGAAGTCCTTGCGGATGGCGGGGAGGGGGCAGGCGGCGCGGGCAGCGGCCAGATAGGCGTCGTCGCCCTGGAAACTCGGCCCGTCGGTCAGCACACTGAGGCAGGCCGCACCGGCGGCGGCATAGGCGCGGGCGAGGACGGGCGGATCGAAATCGGCGCGGATCAGGCCTTTGGACGGACTAGCCTTCTTGATCTCGGCAATGAGGGCCGGACGGCCGGGCGCGGCCTTGGCCTTAAGCGCGGCGGCGAACCCGCGCACCGGCGAGGCGGCCATGGCTGCAGCCTCGACGTTACGGCCGAGCGCCTTTCGCGCGGCGACTTCTTCCCGCTTGTAGGCGGCGATCCTGGCAAGGATATCGCTCATGCGCGGGAAAGCTCTACCAGCTTCGCGAGCGCCCCGTTGGCCTGGCCCTCGTCGATGGCGTCGTAGGCGGTCTCCACACCCTCGCGCAGCGTCTCGACCTTGTCGGCAATGAGTAGGGCGGCGGCGGCGTTCAGGCACACCACATCGCGATAGGCGCCTCGCTTGCCGTTCAGCAGATCGCGCACGGCCTGGGCGTTCTCGGCCGGGTCGCCGCCTCGCAGGTCGTCAAGCCCGGAGCGCGGCAGGCCCACGGCCTCGGGCGAGATGTTGAACAGGCGCACCCCGCCCATTTCTTCCCCCGCTCGCCATTCAGCCACCTGGTTGACGCCGGTGGTGGTCATCTCGTCAAGGCCCTCGCCATGCACCACCCAGGCGCGCTCAGCCCCGAGGGCGCCCAGAACCCGAGCCAGCGGCTCCAGCCGGCGCGGCTCGGCTACGCCCAGCACCTGACGCCTAGCGCCGGCCGGGTTGGAAAGAGGGCCGAGCAGGTTGAAAATAGTGCGAAAGCCAAGATCGGCCCGTACCGGCAAAACATGGCGCATGGCGCCGTGGTGAGCCGGTGCGAACATGAAGCAGACATTGGCCTCATCCAGGCACCGACGCTGTGCCTCCGCCCCTGCCTCGATGTTGACGCCGAGCGCCGCGAGCACGTCTGAGGAGCCGGAGCGTGAGGAGAGGGCGCGAGTGCCGTGCTTGGCCACTTTCAGCCCCGCCCCGGCGGCCACCAGGGCGGCGGCGGTCGAGATGTTGTAGGTGTGTAGCCCGTCGCCGCCGGTGCCGCATGTGTCGACTACCTCATAGGGATGATCGAGGTGCACGGCGGTGCGACGCATAACCCGGGCGCAGGCGGTGATCTCGCCCACCGTCTCGCCGCGCATGCGCATGGCGGTGACGGCGCTGGCCACTTGGGCGGGCGACGCCTCGCCGCGCAGGCAGGCGGCGAAGAACACTTCCGCATCGTCCTCGGACAGCGTGGCGCCGTCGGCCAGCTTG
The DNA here is from genome assembly GCA_903862425.1 of uncultured Caulobacterales bacterium. Classification (GTDB taxonomy): domain Bacteria; phylum Pseudomonadota; class Alphaproteobacteria; order Caulobacterales; family Caulobacteraceae; genus CAIOYC01. The sequence continues at coordinate 119,681 of CAIOYC010000030.1, forward strand.
GCCAGCAGCGGCTTGAAGGTGTCGATACTGGTCAAGCGGCCACGCCTTCACCGCGTGCGATGCCGGCCAGTGTAACGAAGTTAGCCAGCATGGCGTGGCCGCCCTCGGTAGCGATGGATTCGGGATGGAACTGTACGCCATGGATCGGCCGCGTGGCGTGGCGCAGACCCATCACCTCGCCGTCCTCGGTCCAGGCGTTCACCATCAGCGTGGCCGGCAGGGTTTCACGCGGCGTGGCCAGGGAGTGATAGCGGGTGGCTGTGACCGGGCTCGGTAGGCCCGCGAACACGCCGGTATTGTCGTTCAGGATCGGGCTGGTCTTGCCGTGCATGATCGACTTGGCGCGGGTGACCTTACCGCCGAACGCCTGCGCGATGGCCTGGTGACCAAGACAGACACCGAGGATCGGCAGGGTGGCCGGCGCCTTCGCGAGAATATCGAGGCAGATGCCCGCTTCGTTGGGCGTGCAGGGGCCGGGCGACAGCAGCACCGCCTGGGGCGCCATGGCCAGCGCTTCGTCCGCGGTCAGGGCGTCGTTGCGGCGCACCACCATCTGCGCCCCAAGCTCGGCCAGGTAGTGGACGAGATTATAGGTGAAGCTGTCGTAGTTATCGATGACCAGGATCATGGCGGGTTCTGTAGGCCGCGCACACCGATCCGCCAAGCCGGGGGCATGGCGGCGCGTCAGGCCAGTGTCAGGCGAATCTGCTTTTCCATCAGGTGAGTGAGGGGCAGGGCGCGGTAGTCGATACGCTGGGCCTGGGACGAGAACTTGGCGATGACGATACGGTTGGCGCGGTCTACGAACAGGTTCTGACCGTGGATGCCCATGGCGAACATCACCTGAGGCGAATCGTCCACCATGTACCAGCCGCTACGGTAGCGCATGCGGGGGCTGATGAAGCTGAAGGCCTGACCCCATTCGCCCTTGGCCCAGGCTTCCGGGTCGCCGCCTGCGGCGATGTCCTCGATCACCGCCGATGGGATCGCCTCGACACCGTCGCGTACGCCATCGTCCACGATCAACTGGCCCAGCCGGGCGAAGTCTCGCGCCGTGGCCGACAGGCCGCCGGTGCAGCGCGGCGCGCCGTCGGGGGCAAGGGTGATGAAGGCGGAATGCTCGGCGCCCATGGGCCGCCAAAGATGCGTGCCCAGCAGGTCGGCCACGCTCATACCGGTGGCCCGCTCCATCACCCAGCCGAGTAGATCGGTATTAGGGGAGATGTAGCTGAACGGGCCGCCGTGGGGCCGGTGGGCTGCCTTTAGCCCGGCGAGGAAGGCGTGCAGGCCGGGCGGATCGTCGGGAGCGGGTGGGTCCCAGCCGCCGGCGCCGGCATAGTGAATAGACTCCGTCTCGTCGAGCATGACGCCGGTGCGCATGTCGAGCAGGTTGCGCACGGTGGCCCCCGCATAGGCGGTGTCAGCGACCTCGGGCACGTAGCGTGCGACCTCCGTCTCCAGGTCCAGCAGGTTGCGAGCGCCGAGGATATCCGCCAGGAGCCCGATCACCGCCTTGGTGGACGACATCAGGATGTGCGGCGCCTCGGCCGTCATGCCGTGGGCATAGTGCTCGAACACCACCGCCCCGTCCTTCAACACGACTACGGCGTCGGTGGCGGTGGCGACCAAGGCGTCGGAGAGGCTGATCGGACCCTGGGAGGTTTGCAGGACGAGATCGGCCAGGGCCGGGACGCCGGGCGGCAAGGGCAGGGGCTTTCCCGCGCCCGGTGCGATCGGGGCCACAGGCATGATCGCGTCCGCGTGCTGGAAGGCCCATTGGTTGAAAGGGGCCTCGCGCCAGTTGGATAGAGTGGCCTGTTCAGGCCTTAAGGCTGTATCGGTCACAGAAGGCTCCGGCCACGATCTGGGCGAGGCTTCTTATCTAGGTTCGGCTCGTCCGACGCAAAGTTCCTCGGGTCACGGGACTTGCGCCTGATCGGCCTGTCGCGGCACATCGGGCGCATGAGCACCGATATCGAGATCGCCCAGTCGGCGGTGATGAGGCCCATCGCAGAAATCGCAGCGCGGGCAGGCGTTCCGTCCGACGTCCTGATCCCTTATGGCCATCACTTTGCCAAGCTCGACATGGCCTATGTGGAAAGCCTGCGCGCGCGGCCGCAGGGCAAGCTGATCCTGGTCACAGCTATCAATCCCACACCGCCGGGCGAGGGCAAGACCACCACCACCATCGGCCTCGGCGATGCGCTGAACCGGATCGGGCGGCGCGCTGTGATCGCCCTACGCGAACCGTCGCTAGGACCGGTGTTCGGTCGCAAGGGCGGGGCGACAGGCGGCGGCTATGCCCAGGTCGTGCCGATGGAGGCGATCAACCTGCACTTCACGGGCGATTTCCACGCCATCACGACGGCCCACAACCTGCTCTCGGCCCTGCTCGACAACCACCTCTACTGGGGTAATGCGCTCGACATCGATCCGCGGGCGGTGGTGTGGCGCCGGGTCCTGGACGTCAACGATCGCGCTTTACGGCAGGTGGTGGCGAGCCTCGGCGACGGGACCAACGGCTCGCCGCGCGAGACCGGTTTCGACATCACCGTGGCTTCAGAGGTCATGGCGATTCTCTGCCTCGCCTCGGAACTCTCCGACCTGGAAAGGCGCCTCGCCGCCATCGTGGTGGCGCGCACGCGAATCGGCGATCCGGTCACCGCCGGCGATCTTGGCGCGGCCGGGGCTATGGCAGTGTTGCTTAAGGAGGCGATCCAGCCGAATCTGGCCCAGACGCTGGAGGGTTCGGCGGTGCTGGTCCACGGCGGCCCCTTCGCCAACATTGCACACGGCTGCAATTCGGTCCTGGCCACCCGCTCGGCGCTGGCGCTGGGCCAGTTTGCTGTGACAGAGGCCGGCTTCGGCGCGGATCTGGGCGCGGAGAAGTTCCTCGACATCAAGTGTCGCGCGGCGGATCTGAAGCCGGACGTGGCCGTGGTGGTCGCCACCCTGCGCGCCCTCAAATACCAGGGCGGCGCCGAGGCCAAGCGGGTGGGGGAGCCGGACGGGGCGGCCCTGGAACGCGGTCTCGCCAATCTCGGCCGTCACATGGAGAACCTGCGCGGGTTCGGCTTGCCGGTGGCGGTGGCGATCAACAACTTCGCCGGTGATACAGCCGACGAGCACGCCGCCGTGCAGGCCTACTGTGCCGCCCAAGGTGTAGAGGCCATCATCTGCACCCACTGGGCCGAGGGCGGAGCGGGGGCGGAAGCTCTGGCTCATCATGTGGTGGCGCTAGCCGAGGGCGGCACGGCGGCGTTTCAACCCCTCTACCCTCTCGAAATGCCGCTGCTGGACAAGATCGAGACCGTGGCCAAGCGCATCTACCGGGCCGGGGCCGTTTCCGTTTCGCCCCACGCCGCCAAGGCGCTGAAACGGTTCGAGGCCGAGGGGTGGGGCGACCTTCCGATCTGCATGGCCAAGACGCCCTATTCGTTCAGTGCCGACGAAGCCCTGCTCGGCGCGCCCGAAGGATTCGCCCTGCCGGTGCGCGAGGTGCGGCTTTCAGCGGGTGCAGGCTTTGTGGTGGCCATCTGCGGCGAGGTGATGACCATGCCCGGCCTGCCCAAAAGCCCCGCCGCCGCGCGTATCCGCCTGGGGGCCGGAGGGCGGATCGAAGGCCTTTCCTAGCCAGCCGCGCCGGCGCGCCCTAATGCTGGGATTGTGGAGGACTACGCCATGGCCAACTCTCCCGGCTGGGACGTCGAGCAGTACGAACGATATAAGACCTATCGCGACCGGCCCGCCCTCGACCTCATGGTGCAGATTCCCGAGGATCTTAGGCCTAAGCAGATATGGGACCTCGGCTGTGGGGCCGGAGAGCATGCGGCCCTGTTGGCCCGGCGCCATCCCGGGGCTACGGTGCACGGGCTCGACTCCAGTCCGGACATGCTGGAAGCCGCCCGCGCTCGTAGCGCGGCGGTCGATTGGGTCGAGGCGTCCATCGACGATTTCGCCCCGGCCGTTCCGCCCGACCTGATCTTCACCAATGCCGCCCTGCAGTGGGTGGGCGAGCACGCGACACTCTTCCCGCACCTGGTCTCCACCCTGGCGCCGGGCGGCATCTTCGCCTGCCAGATGCCGCTCGCCTGGTCGGAGCCGTGGCATCGGGCTGCCAGGGCCCTGGCAGCCGAGGCGCCGTGGGCCGAGCGGATGGGGGACATCGGCGAGTTTGCGGTGGTCGCCAAGCCCGAAGACTACTGGCGCTGGCTCTCGCCTCTGGCCGAGGTGGATGTCTGGGCCACCCGTTATCTGCACGTGCTCACCGGCGACGATCCGGTGGTGGAGTGGATGAAGGGCACGGGCCTGCGCCCCTATCTCGCTCGGCTGGACGATCCGACCGAGCGCGAGGCCTTCCTCGCCGCCTACCGCGATCGCATCCGCGCCCTGTTCCCGCCCGAAGCCGACGGCTCCACCCTGTTAGACTTTCCGCGCCTGTTCATCCTGGCGCGCCGCTACGGCGGCTAGACCCTAGAGCTCCGCCTCGTGGAGCGCGGTTTCGTGCAACTGGGTCAAGGGGCGGGTCAGGGTCTTCAGGGCCTCTGTCATAGCCTGGTGGCCGGCCTCGACGGCGGGATCGAAGGCCTTCCAGTCCTGCAGGCCCACCCCGTCGATCATGGGCGTGACGAGCAGGTCCGTATCGCGCGCCAGGGTCTCGGGCGTACGGGCGCTGGAGAGGGTGGCGGCGCGGATCAGCAGGGCGACCACGGGCGGACCCTTGCGCCACTGACCCGAGGCCAGCCAGCGCCACATGGACTTGGGCCGGGCCACGTCCTGGGGTCGCAGCGCGCCCTCTTCGGCGACATCTACACCCACCACGGCGCCGCGATGCCAGCGACGCATGATGTCCACCGGCAGGTTGTTGGTCACCGCCCCGTCCACCAGCACCGACCCATCCTCGATCTGCGGCGGCATCACCCCAGGCAGGGACGCCGAGGCGCGCAAAGCCTTTCTCAGCTTGCCCCGCTCGTGCAGATGCGGCTCGCCTGAGGTGAGGTTGGAAGAGACGCAGAAGAAGGGCAGCCACAGGTCCTCGATCAGCACTTCGCCGAAATGCTCGGCCAGCCGGTCTCGCACCAGCCGCCCATGGGTCATGGCAAGCATGGGGAAGGCCACGTCGCCGAGGGGGCTGGTCTCCACAAAGGCGTGGCGGATGCGGCGCACGATCTCCTCGTCCGGCCAGCCCATGGAGACGCCCGCGGCGATGATCCCGCCCATGGAAGTGCCGCCCAGGAAGTCGATGGGCGTGCCTGATTCCCTGAGCGCCCGGATCGCGCCGATATGGGCGTAGGCTCGCGCCCCGCCGCCGGACAGGACCAGTCCCACCGAGGCGCCGCACAGGGTACGGGCGATGCGCTCCGCGTCCTCGGCAGCGTCCTCGCGGATATTGTAATGTCGGGCGAAAGGGCCGGCGTCGAGCCAGGCGGTGGTTCCGCTCGGGGTCGAACCGGCTTGCGGGTGGATCAGTAGCAGGTCGATCAGCCGATGCTCGTGCATGGCCCGCCCGGCGAAGGCCGAGGGCTCGAAGGGCGGGGTCTGGTCCGCGCGGCCGACCACCAGCAGGCGATCCACCTGTCGCGCCACGAGGTGGATCCAGTTCGTCTCACCCCGGTCGGCGGCAAACAGCACGAAGTCGTGCCGCTGCTCTACAGTGGAGAACCACTCAGTGGGGGCATGCTCAGCCTCCGGGCCCAGAACGGCCACGGAATAGCCGAGGGTGGTCAGGGCGCGTTCGATCTTCTCCACCAGGGGGCGTATCGACGGGCCGTCTGCCGCGCTGATGAAGCCAAGTACCCGCGGGGCCGCCATGCCGGCGCTGGAGGTCGGCTGGCGGGTGCGAACGATCATCAGCCGGGCGAGTTCGGCCATGAGGGCCGGATCCTTGCGACAGGCGGCGAAGAAGGCGCGGCGGGGCAGGGCCAGCACTTCGGAGTCGCGCATGGCGACCACGGTGGCGGAGTGCGGCGTGCCGGCCACCAGCGCCATCTCGCCGGCCGGTTCGCCGGGCTTGATCACTCCCAGGAACTGGCTTTCGCCATTCTCGCCCTTGCGGATGGCTCCAAGACGCCCGGCGCGCACGAGATAGAGCAGGTCCGCCGCATCGCCCGCTGTATAGAGAGTGCGCCCGCCAGGCACCGAGAACCAGACCACTTCGGGAGACGCCTTGTCGCCGACAAATAGTCTCGCCAAAGCGCTGTGTCCGGTGTCATCGACCAGACCATCGGTGAAGGCTGTGTGATCGGCCATCTGAATGCCTGTCGGCGCGCCCCTAAGCTTTCGGAGTCGGGTATGGGGTGCAAGACATAAGATTGGAAGGGCGACGCCGCGCCTGTGGACGGATCGTCGCGCACCTCTTCGCGGCAGGCCCGGCGCACGTTAACTCTTGCTCGCCATGAGCCTGAACATGATCAAGCTTTGCGTCGGTTGCGACACGGTGGAGGAGCTCCAGGCGTGGCGGAACGAGCATGGGCGCGGGGAGGCCGACTGGCGTCTGCATACCCGCCAGACGCCCAAGCGGGCGGCGGAGATGATCGATGGGGGCTCTGTCTATCGGGTGTTCAAGGGCCTGATCCTTTGTCGGCAGCGTATTCTCGCCATCGAGACGGTGGGCGAAGGCCAGCAGGCGCGGTGCGAAGTGGTGCTCCACCCGGACATTGTACGGGTGGCGCCGACGCCGCGTCGCGCCTTTCAGGGCTGGCGTTACCTCACCATGGAGGACGCACCGCCCGATCTGTCATCGGGTACGGGTATGGAGCAGGTTCCGCCCGCGCTGGTCGCGCGCCTGCGCGAGATCGGCGCATGGTAGTTTGTGATATGGATGGAGCTCGCCGCATACGGCGGGGGAGTGGACTGTGCTAAACATCGCATCCCGAATGGCCGCTTCGGCCGAGCCGCCGCGCATCATCGTGATCGGCAATGAAAAGGGCGGGGCCGGCAAGTCGACCCTTGCCATCCATATTGCCTGCGGCTTGCTGCACGACAGCCATACGGTAGCCGTGATCGATCTCGACCTGCGCCAGCAGTCGGTCGGGCACTTCTTCCGCAGCCGCGCCGCCTGGTCCAGGGCCTCTGGGGCCTATCTGCCCATGCCGGTGGAACGATTGGAGGAGGGCTCGTCCCTGCTCGGTTTGTCGGACGAGGAGGCGGCGCAGAAGCTGGAGGCCATGATCGACACGGCCGCCGACCGCGCTGACTATGTGATTATCGACACCCCCGGAGCAGACACGGCCGTCTCGCGCACCGCCCACGGCCGCGCCGACCTGATCGTCACTCCCATGAACGACAGCTTTGTCGATTTCGACATGCTGGGCACGGTGGATCCGGTGACCCTCGAACTGACCAAGCCAAGCCTCTACGCCGAGGCCGTATGGGAGGGGCGCAAGCGCCGGATGATGGGCGCACGCAAGTCCATCGACTGGGTGGTGCTGCGCAACCGCCTCGCCACCACCGAGGCTCGCAATCGCAAGCGGCTTGACGAACGACTGCAGGCCCTGAGCAAGCGTGTTGGCTTCCGCATCGGGCCGGGCCTGCGCGACCGGGTGATCTATCGCGAGCTGTTCCCATTCGGCCTCACCGTAGCCGACCTGTCGCCCACGGTTCGCCCGGTACCGGTATCCCTGACCCATGTGGCCGCGCGCCAGGAACTGCGGGCCATTATGGGCGCCATCGGCATCCCAGGCTATGCCGCTGCGCCGGAGATCGAAGCCGAGAGTGTGGCCGACGACGAGGTCGTGGCCGAGGCGAGCTGATGCTCGTCATCATCGTCCTTGGCCTCGTTCTGCTGGGCGCGGTGCTCGGTGGGGCCGGGATGCGCCGGATTGGCCGATGGGCCGGCCAAGCCTCGGGGCGCTGGCGGCCTGGGACGGGCATGGGCGCGATCATCTTCGCCTTTGGGGGATTGGCGCTCTCCGTGCGCGGCGCTTGGATTATCGGCCTGCCGCTGCTGGCCGTCTCGGGCGGACTGGCGCTTTTGACCCGCAAGCGAGCGCGCTCGGCGACGCCGCCGCCCGCCCGGATAAGCGCCGACGAGGCCCGGGCCGTTCTCGGCGTCCCGATCGGCGCCAGCAGGAAAGAAGTCCAGGCCGCCTATCTGCGTCTGATGCAACTCGCCCATCCCGACAAGGGCGGGACCACCGGCCTCGCCATCCAGCTCAACGCGGCAAGGAAGGCGCTGCTGGCTTAGGCGTCAGGACGCGCTCATCACCATGCAGCGTTCGCCCTGGGCGGAGAGCTTGCGGCAGGCGGCCTTGGCTTCGGCGGAGCTGAGGCCGGTAAAGCGGGCGCGGTAGCCGCCGCCGCCGTTGGCTACCTGGCCCGAGGCATGGTCCACCGCGTCGCCGAAACGGTTGGTCACCCGGGCCAGCTGCGCGCGCGCATCGCCCTTGGACTTGTAGGCGCCCACCTGGATCGCATAGCCGCCGGACTTGCCCGACGCCTTGGCGGCTGAAGCCTTGGCGGCAGGCGCAATGTCGTTCTCGGCCACCTCGTGACGGCGGGCGGTGCGCTCGCACGACTTCTTTGCTCGGCCGCGCTTGCGAGCGCAGGGATCGGCGGCGGCGCTGGCCACGCGGGTGGTCTCGCGAGCGGCCTCACGCTTGCAGGCTTTGAGCTTGGCGCCGCGCAGGTGGCGACAATCGTCGGCGGTAGCGCGTTCGGCCACCAAAGTGGTCTCGGCGCGGGCGCGGCAAGGATTGGAGACCACACGCACCTTGTGGGCGTGACGGCCGCGGCCCTTCTTCACATAGGAGACGCGCGAGCTGCAGTCGCGGTCGGGCATGCCGTCGGACACCACGCGGGAAAGGGAGCCGCTGGAGCGGGCGGTGGCGAGGGCGGGAAGGCCCTGGGGGCCACGGAGCGAGTCGGCCAGCTGGACCTGCACGCCTTCCTGCTCGCCATCGCCCTCTTCGGTGGCGGGGCGCTGGATCGGGCCGGAGTCGTCTGCCGGCTCGGCCAGGGCGGCGATGGTGATACGCTGACCGATGCCGCGGCGGCGGATCACCTCGAAGCCGGCATTGAGGAGGCTTTCAACGTTCTCGTCGCGTGAGGCGGTGGAGGATCCGCCCAGCACCACGCTGATCAGCCGATGGCCGTCACGAATGGCCGAGGCGGCGAGATTGAAGCCTGAGGCGCCGATATAGCCGGTCTTCAACCCGTCCACGCCCGCCATCTTCTGCAGCAGGTGGTTGTGGTTCTGGGTGGTGCGGCCACGGAAGCTGATCGAGCGCTCGCCGAAATAGCCGTAATACTGCGGATAGTCGCGCATCACGGCCCGGCTAAGGATAGCCAGATCGCGGGCGGAGGACACGTTGCGCGGATTGGGTAGCCCGGACGCGTTGGCGAAGTGTGTGTTGGTCATGCCCAGTTCCTGGGCGCGCAGGGTCATCAGCTGGGCGAAACGATCTTCCGAGCCACCGATCCGCTCTCCAACGGCCACGGCCATATCGTTGGCGGAGAGGACCGCGATGGCCTGTAGCGCCATGTCCAGCGAGACGCCTTCGCCCGCCCGCAAGCCGAGCTTGGACGGCTGCATCGACGCGCCATGCGGCGACATGATGATCGTGTCCTTGGGCGATAGCCGGCCGGTCGAGATGGCTTCGAACGCCATGTAGAGGGTCATGATCTTGGTCAGCGAGGCCGGAAAACGCTGAACGTCCGCGCGCTTGGAATAGAGCACCTCGCCTGTGGCGGCGTCGACCACGATGGCGGAGTACCGCGGCACGCTAAAAAGGCCCTGCGCGCTGACGGGCGCCGTCGAACCCAAGGCCAGGACAAAGCTGGCCATCAGCGCGATCAGACCCTGAAAAATGCGTCGGGCGGGTTGGGCCATCGGGAACGTCCGTCGTTACATGGCGCGGTCTGAACTAAGGACCGCCAGTGAGGAGGGATAAGACTCGCTTATCTATCCTTTCTCCAAGGTAAACAATTGTCGCGCGAGCGCTAACCCTAACACCTAACGTCGCAGGCTAGCTTGGCTTTATCGCCTCAAAATCAGGCGGTTGTGACTATTGTGCGACGCACAAAAAGATCTTGACGTTTATGCTGCAGCGCCACATATTGGGATCAGTCGCGTCGCCGCGATTCCCAATTTCACCCTCCGAGCCCCCAGGAGTTTCCCATGGCCGCCGCCGATACCGTCAAGACCGCTACGGACACCGTGAAGACCGCCGCCGACAAGGTGAAGGCCACTGCCGAGCAGTACACCGCCGCCGGAACGCAGACCTTCAAGGACAATGTGGAAAAGTCCCTCGCCGGCCTCAATGACCTGAACGCACACTCCAAGAAGAACCTCGAAGCCCTGGTCGCTTCCACCACCGCCGCCACCAAGGGCGCCGAGACCCTGGGCGCCCAGGCGATGGCCTTCTCCAAGACCACCTTCGAGCGTAACGTCGAAGCCGCCAAGGCCCTGTCGGGCGTGCGCTCGGTGCAGGAAGCGGTCGAACTTCAGACCACCTTCGCCAAGTCGGCCGTCGAGACCTACATGGCCGAAATGACCCGTTTTACCGAGACCCTTTCGGCTACCATGAAGGATAGCCTGCGTCCGATTAACGAGCGCGCCACCGCCATGGTCGAAGCCTTTCAAGCTGCACGCTAAGTCTCCTCCCAGCTTAGCGTAAGACTGGCCCGGGGCGCTGCTCCGGGCCATTTTTTATGGTTTTTGCTCAATAGCTTGAGCGAAACGCTCAAGCTATTCTGATGTGTGCGACGGGCGTATGTCGCCAATCATGACCGACCTCGCTCCGCTCACGTCCGTCTTCGCCCTGCAGGCCGGCTTCTGCCGATCGAGCGGCTCGCCGTTCTCGGCCCTGGTGCTGGAAGCCATAGCGCGGCGGATCCACGAGCGGCCGCCCTATGGCGATGTCCTGCGACCCTGGGCTGAGCGGGATGTCCGCCAGATTTTCGACGATGCGGTCGCACTCCGCCTCATCGGCGCCTTTCACTATCTTGTGCTCAGCGATCGCGCGCCTGACCTCGCCGCGCTCTATCCGCCGCACACCACGGCGCCCTGTCCCGATCTCCTGCAGCGTGTGCTGGCGGACGCCGTGGCTCGCCACGGAGACGTGATCGCCAGTTTCATGGCCTCTCCGCCCCAGACGAACGAGGTGGCGCGCTCGCTCTGCCTTGTGGGTGGGTTTCTCACCGTGGCCGCGCAGACCGGCCTGCCCCTGCGCTGCCTGGAGCTCGGCGCCTCGGCCGGGCTGAACATGAACTGGGATCGCTATCGCTACGACTTCGGCGGTGGAGCCGGGTGGGGCGATCCGGCCGCGTCGGTGCATCTGTCCGGCGACTGGCAGGGTCCGCCGCCGCCGCTGGTCGAGGCGCGCGTGGTCGAGCGCGCCGCCTGCGACCAGAGCCCCATCGATGTGAACGATCCGAACCAGACGCTCAGGCTGCAGAGCTATGTCTGGGCCGATCAGACCCATCGGCTTGAACGTCTGCGCGCCGCCATCGCTCTCAAGCAGCACACCGGCGGCATTCCCGAGCGCGCAGACGCAGCCGATTGGGCGCAGGCGCATGTCAAACCGCAGCGGGGCGTAGCAACCATCGTCTATCACTCCTCCTTCATCTCCTATCCGCCTGAGGCCGTGCAGGAGCGTATCGCGGCGGCGATTGAGGTGGCCGGCGCCCAGGCTTCGCCGGATGCGCCGATCGCCTGGCTCAGCAAGGAGCCCGAGCCGTCGAGCGACGCGGGATCGGACGAACTGTGTCTACGACTGTGGATGGGACGAGAAGGCGATGGCGAGATGCGTCGACTCGCCCAGTCGCATGCGCACTGCGCCTGGGTGCGCTGGCAGGGCTAAGCTTCGGGGCGTTGGACCAATTTCGGGCAAATTCGCCGCGCTTCGCCCCTTCAGCTGACCTATCCACGGCCAAACGTCGCGCCATAGCGCATGGGACTAGCCAAAAGGCGCTTGCGGCCTATCTAATCCAGCTGCGTCGCGGTGTGGTCGGCGTTCGAGGGAATTCATAGATGGCCGAGCGAAAGCCGGGCAATCAGGGTAATGGTGTCGGCTCGGCGGTTATAACGCAGGTAAAGCCGAAGACGCAAAAGCCGTCCCTGTACCGTGTTCTTATCTTGAATGACGACTACACACCGATGGAGTTTGTTGTTTACGTACTTGAGCGGTTCTTCAACAAATCGCGCGAGGACGCCACACGGATCATGCTGCATGTCCACCAGCATGGCGTCGGCGTCTGCGGTGTTTTTACCTTCGAGGTCGCCGAAACCAAGGTGGCCCAGGTAATCGACGCCGCGCGACAGAACCAGCATCCGCTCCAGTGCACCATGGAAAAAGATTGAGAGGTCTCACTTGCCGTCATTCTCGCGCAATCTTCAGGAGACCCTGCATCGCGCCGCCGCGTACGCGAACCAGCGAAAGCATGAATACGCCACGCTTGAGCACCTTCTGCTCGCTCTCACCGATGACGAGGACGCCGGCGCGGTGATGCGCGCCTGCTCCGTCGATCTGGCGGCGCTGAAGAAGTCTTTGGTCAACTATCTCGACACCGAGCTGCGCTCGCTGATCGTCGAGGACGGGGAGGACGCCAAGCCCACCGCCGGGTTCAATCGCGTACTCCAGCGCGCGCTGATCCACGTGCAGTCCTCGGGTCGCGACGAGGTCACCGGGGCAAATGTGCTGGTCGCCGTCTTCTCCGAGCGGGAAAGCCACGCAGCCTTCTTCCTGCAGGAGCAGGACATGACCCGTTACGACGCGGTCAACTTCATCGCCCACGGCATCGCCAAGAAGGCCGGCGCTTCGGAGCCCCGCGCCGTCAAGGGCGCCACCGAAGAGGACGAGAAGCCCAACGCCAAGACCGGCGGCGAGGCGCTCGAGGCCTATTGTGTGAACCTCAACGAGAAGGCCAAGCAGGGCAAGGTCGATCCCCTGATCGGCCGCCACGCCGAGGTGGAGCGCTGCATCCAGGTGCTGTGCCGTCGCAACAAGAACAACCCGCTCCTGGTGGGCGATCCCGGCGTCGGCAAGACCGCCATCGCCGAGGGCCTGGCCCGCAAGATCGTCAACCACGAGGTGCCTGAGGTGCTGGCCGACGCCACCATCTTCTCCCTCGACATGGGCAGCCTGCTCGCCGGGACCCGCTATCGCGGCGACTTCGAGGAGCGGATCAAGCAGGTGGTCAAGGAGCTGGAAAGCCACCACAACGCGGTGCTGTTCATCGACGAGATCCACACGGTGATCGGCGCCGGCGCCACCTCCGGCGGGGCCATGGACGCATCCAACCTGCTGAAGCCGGCCCTGGCCTCGGGCACGCTGAAGTGCATGGGCTCCACGACCTACAAGGAGTTCCGCCAGCACTTCGAAAAGGACCGCGCCCTGGTGCGCCGGTTCCAGAAGATCGACGTGGTGGAGCCGACGCTCGACGACACCATCAAGATCCTCAAGGGCCTCAAGGTCTATTATGAGGAGTTCCACAAGCTGAAGTATACGGACGAGGCCATCAAGACCGCGGTGGAGCTCTCGGCCAAGTACATCACCGACCGCAAGCTGCCCGACAAGGCGATCGACGTGATCGACGAGGCGGGCGCCAGCCAGATGCTGCTGCCCGAGAACAAGCGCCGCAAGAAGATCGGCGCTAAGGAGATCGAGCAGGTCATCGCCAAGATGGCGCGCATCCCGGCTAAGTCGGTATCCAAGTCCGATACCGAGGCGCTGAAATCGCTTGAAAGCGACCTGCAGCGGGCGGTCTATGGCCAAGACGAGGCGATCCACGCTCTCGCCGCCGCCATGAAGCTCTCGCGCGCGGGCCTCCGCGAAGGGCAGAAGCCGATTGGCTCTTACCTGTTCAGCGGCCCGACAGGCGTCGGCAAGACCGAGGTGGCGCGCCAACTGGCCTCCACCCTCGGCATCGAGCTGCTGCGCTTCGACATGTCCGAGTACATGGAGCGGCACACCGTCTCTCGGCTCATCGGCGCCCCTCCGGGTTATGTGGGTCACGACCAGGGCGGCCAGCTCACCGACGCGGTGGACCAGCACAAGCACGCGGTGGTCCTGCTCGACGAGATCGAGAAGGCGCACCCGGACGTGTTCAACATCCTGCTGCAGGTGATGGACCACGGCACGCTGACCGATTCCAACGGCAAGAAAGTCGATTTCCGCAACGTGGTGCTGATCATGACCACCAACGCGGGCGCCTCGGACAACAACAAGTCGTCCATCGGCTTCGGGCGGGGCCGGGTCACCGGCGCGGACGAGGAGGCGATCACCAAGCTGTTCACCCCGGAGTTCAGGAACCGCCTCGACGCCATCGTCACCTTCAAGGCCCTGTCCCCCGAGACGATCAAGACCGTGGTGCAGAAGTTCGTCATCCAGCTCGAAGCCCAGCTGGCCGACCGCAACGTCACCATCGAACTGACCGACGATGCGGCCGACTGGCTGGCCAAGAACGGCTATGACGAGCTCTACGGCGCCCGTCCGCTGGCTCGAGTTATCCAGGAGCACATCAAAAAGCCCCTTGCGGACGAAATCCTGTTCGGGAAGCTCGTCCGCGGCGGCCACGTCAAGGTCGAACTCAAGGATGGCAAGCTGGTGTTCGACATCGACGGCTCATCCAACGAGGTCCGGCCCGGCGAGATCGAGATCCATCCGGATACCGACCTCTCGGAGGATTCTGAACCGGCCATGGCCGAATAACTACGGGCGTGGCGATGGAGATCCGGCAAAGGCTCTCCATCGCCAGCACCGCCCTCGCAGCGGCGTGACCTCAGCCCTGTTTGGGTGAAAATCCGCCGCACTATGCGGTGGCAATCCGCTAGCTCTGCTCGGCTAAGCTTCAGCGAAGAACTACTTCCTTCGAACCCAGGCCGCAACGTGGATCGTGGAGCCTACGGGGCGTGGGCCATTTTCCAACGGCGATTGCAGTCAGCCCCGCGACGCTGATTACGACCGCTATCGTGGCGACGCGATGACGCTACAGCTTTCGCGGCCTCGCCAAACTCCAGGCGGTGGTCGGCCGAAGCTTCGCTATGCGTTGCTGAATAAGCTCGCCCCGCTCAACATCGTCACCGCGCAGCTCGACTATCTGGGCTACATAGAAAAATGGTGGACGCGGTAGGGATTGAACCTACGACCCCACCCGTGTGAAGGGTGTGCTCTCCCGCTGAGCTACGCGTCCAGACCCGAAAACATCGAAGTCGGCTTTCGGGGAGGCGGGCGTATAGCGCAGCCCTCAGCCGGGGGCAAGTCGCGGCGTGAGCAGCATTTGCACCGCCGCCGGGAGCTCGGCGAAACTGTCGATGACAAGCTCGGGTCGGAGTTCGCTCACATGCACGTCGGTATAGCCGTGCGGGAATAGAATGCAGGGTACGTTGGCGTTACGCGCCGCGTCTCGGTCCGTGCGGCTGTCGCCGATCATCAGGGCACGGGCAGGATCGCCGCTGGCCTGCTGGATGGTGAACAAGATGTGGCTGGCGTCCGGCTTGGGCTTGGGCGCGCTGTCTGCGCCGATCACGGCCGCGAACCGGTGGCGCTCGCCGAGGGTCTCAAGCAGTAGATTGGAGAGCAGAGTGGGCTTGTTCGTGCAAACGGCGAGGATCGCGCCCTGCGCCGTCAGTTCGTCAAGCGCCGCTTCCATGCCGGGGAAGGGCTGGCTCTCATGGGCGATGCGGTCGCGATAGATGTCGATGAAGCGCGCCACAAGCTCTGGAGCGCGCTCGGCCGACAAGGTGTCGCCCGCGGCTGTGAAACCACGCTCGATAAGCATGCGCGCGCCGCCCCCTACCAGCGCCCGAGCCGCGGAAACGGGCACGGGAGGATGGCCGCACTCGGCCAGCACTGCGTTCAGGGAACCGATCAGGTCCGGCGCCGTATCGATTAGGGTGCCATCCAGATCAAAGCAGATAGTGGCGCCGTCCAGTCGCATCTTGGTCCACCGAATCGTTGGGCTCGTCCGCCGTTTCGGCTAAATCGAAGCGGGCGCCAAGCCGTCGGCCTATCAGGAGCACCGCATTCATGGCCGCAAGAGCCGCCATTATTCTTGCTGCGGGCCAAGGCACGCGCATGCGCTCGCCCACGCCCAAGGTGCTGCACAAGGTTGGCGGACGCGCCATGCTCGACCGCGCCATCGATGCGGCGGAAGAGGCGGGCTGCGAGCGGATCGTGGCGGTGGTCGGCGCGCACTCGCCGCAGGTTGGACAGCACGTCGTCGCCCGGCGCGGTGAAGGCTCGATCGCCGTGCAAGATCCGCCGCTCGGCACCGGCCACGCCGTCCGTGCGGCTGAAGAGGGGCTGAAGGGTTTCGATGGCGAGGTGGTGGTCACCTATGCCGACGTGCCGCTCCTCGGCGCCGGCACGCTGGCGCCCCTGTTCGAGGCGCGCGCGAAGGGGGCGGACCTCGCGGTACTGGGCTTCCACGCCGCCGATCCTTCCGCCTATGGGCGGCTTCTGTTGAACGAGGCGGGTGGGCTTGAGCGGATCGTGGAAGCCAAGGAAGCCACGCCCGCGGAGTTGAAAGTAGATGCCTGCAATTCGGGGGTTCTCGCCGCGCCCGCCGGACTGCTGTTCGACCTTCTGGGCGAGGTCACCAACGCCAACGCCAAGGGCGAATACTACCTCACCGACGTGGTCGGGCTGGCGCGGGCGCGGGGGCTTAAGGTGGCGGCCGTGTTCGTGGGCGAAGCGGAGGTGATGGGGGTGAACTCCCAAGCCGAACTTTCGGACGCAGAGGCCATTTTCCAGTCCGAGATGCGACGACGCTTGATGGATGCGGGCGTTACCATGCTGGCGCCGCAGACTGTTCACCTGAACTGGGATACCGAAATCGCCGGCGGCGTCACCGTCGAGCCTAACGTGGTGTTCGCCGCGGGCGTGGTGGTGGAGTCGGGCGCAACCATTCGCGCCTTTTCACATCTGGAGGGCTGCATTGTGCGCTCTGGCGCCATTATCGGCCCCTATGCGCGGCTGCGTCCGGGCGCGGATATCGGCCGGGACGCGCACATCGGCAACTTCGTCGAAGTGAAGAAGGTGAAGGTGGGGGCCGGCGCCAAGGCCAACCATCTGAGCTATCTCGGTGATGGCACGGTGGGTGCAGGGGCCAACATCGGCGCCGGAACCATCTTCTGCAACTATGACGGCTTCGACAAGCACGACACCCATGTGGGCGCAGGCGCTTTCATCGGCTCCAACAGCGCCCTCGTGGCGCCGGTGACGGTGGGGGCGGGGGCGATGACAGGCTCCGGCTCGGTAATCACGCGCGACGTGGCGCCGGACGCCCTGGCGCTCGAACGCTCGCCACAGACCGAGAAGCCGGGCTGGGCCGCCCGCTTTCGGCAGATGAAGCTGGCCAAGAGAAGGTCCACCCCATGAGTTCAGGCCCGGTCAGCGACGCGCAGAAGCAGCGGGCGGGCGAAGCGGCCGCGGCCTTGGTGGAAGCCGGCATGATCGTTGGCCTTGGCACCGGCTCGACCGCCGCCCAGTTCGTTCGCGCCCTGGCGGCGCGCAAGCTCGATATCCGCGGCGTCTCCACCTCGGAAGCCACCGAGCAACTGGCCGTGTCGCTCGGGATCAAGACCCAGCCCCTCGACGAGGCGGGCCAGATCGACCTGACTGTGGACGGCGCGGACGAAATCAATTCGGACCTTGTGTTGATCAAGGGCGGCGGGGCGGCGTTGCTGAGGGAAAAGCTGGTGTGGGAGGCGTCGAAGCGCCGCGTCTGCATCGCTGACTCCAGCAAGCGCGTACCTGTGCTGGGGCGATTTCCATTGCCCATCGAAATCGTCCGCTTCGGCGCAATGACCACGGCGGCGCGGCTAGGCTCCAAACTGAAGGAAGCCGGCGTGCAAGGCCATCTAAAGCTGCGCGAAGGCGTGATCACCGATGGCGGCAACCTGATCTACGATCTGCATGGCGCAACTATTGAGCGACCGGCCGAACTCGGTACATTGATCAAGCAGACGACCGGCGTGGTCGATCACGGCCTTTTCCTGGGCCTCTGTGATCTTGCCATCGTGGCTGGGGAGACCGACATCATCCGCCTCAATCCCAACGCCGCCTGAGGATCCCATGGCCAAGTACGACTACGACCTGTTCGTCATCGGAGCGGGGTCGGGCGGGGTGCGGGCCGCGCGGCTGGCGGCCATGGCCGGCGCGCGCGTCGCGGTAGCGGAGGAGGACCAGGTCGGCGGCACCTGTGTGATCCGCGGCTGCGTGCCCAAGAAGTTCATGGTCTACGCCTCCGACTTCGCCACCCAGTTCGAGATGGCCAAGGGCTATGGCTGGACCGTGGGCGAGACGACCTTCGACTGGTGCGATTTCCGCGACAAGAAGGACGCGGAAATTGCAAGACTGTCGGGGATCTATGTCTCCAATCTGGTCAAGGCCGGCTGCGACCTCGTCCATGGTCGCGCCGTCTTCCTCGATGCGCATACGCTGGAAGTGACGACTCGCGAGGGCAAGAAGAAGATCACGGCCGATAAGGTGCTCATCGCCACGGGTGGCCGACCAAAGTTGCCGGACGATGTGCCGGGAACCGAATTCGCAATTACCTCCGAAGAAGCCTTCCACCTGCCCGAGCTTCCAACGCGCATGCTGATCGTCGGCGGCGGTTATATAGCGGTGGAATTCGCCTGCATTTTCCACGGCCTCGGCGTGGAGGTGACCCTGGCCTATCGAGGCTCCAACCTGCTGCGCGGCTTTGACGAGGACGTGCGCTCCCACCTCGCCGAAGAACTGCACAACAGTGGGATCAAAGTGGTGCTCGCCTGCCAGCACGAACGCATCGAAAAGCGCGAGGACGGCATCCTGATCAGCCACGTCACCGATTCCATGGTGATCGAGAGCGAGGTGGTGATGTTCGCCACAGGACGCGAGCCTCATGTCAAGGGCCTCGGCCTTGAGAAGGCGGGCGTGAAGCTGAACGACAAGGGCGCCGTTGCGGTCGATGAGTTCTCAAAGACCAGCGCCGACAACATCTGGGCCGTTGGCGACGTGACCGACCGGGTGAACCTGACACCCGTGGCGATCCGCGAAGCCCAGGCCTTCGCCCAGACCGTATTTCAGAACAAGTCGACCACTTTCGGCTATGACGCTATCCCCACCGCCGTCTTTTCTCAGCCACCGGTGGGCAGCGTCGGCCTGACCGAAGCCCAGGCGCGCCGCGAATATGGCAAGATCGATGTCTACATGACCCGCTTTCGGCCGATGAAGACACTCTTCGCCGGCAGTGCGACGCGGGTGCTGATGAAATTGATCGTAGACCAGGCGACAGACAAGGTCGTGGGCTGCCACATCGTCGGCGATGAGGGGCCGGAGGTGGTCCAGGTCGCCGCCATCGCCGTGAAGGCCGGCCTGACCAAGGCCCAGTGGGACGCCACCTGCGCCCTCCACCCTTCGGTCTCCGAAGAATTGGTCACGCTGCGCGAGAAGTTTACGCCGCCGGAGCTCGCGGCCGCCGAATGACTATCGTCGACGACGCGCAGACTCCGCCGCCGCCGCGCGCCGTCGGCTTCGATTGGACGTTGCTGCGTCAACGGTGGGCCGTCGTCATCATGCTGGCCTGTGCAGGGCTGACCGGACCGGTCGGCTATGCAGGCCAGCTCGGCTATTCCGCCCTGATCGCCATTGCCGGAATCGCAGCCCTGCCGATGCTGGGTGTCAAACGTCAGCCCATGTGGGAGGTGCTGATCCTGCTCGCCCTGGTGTCCTGGTGCTGCATCAGCATGGGCTGGAGCATCGCCGCGCCGGTGCATGTGGACTTTCACAAATACAAGCAGGTCGAGGGCGTCACGGCGCTGAAGCTGGTACTGGAGGTCGGGCTTTACGGCGCCTTCGCTTCCCTCATGCGCGAGCTGCCGGCGAGGTGGGCGGGGCGCATCATGGCGACCCTCGCCGTCGGTTTGATCCTGGCCGCCGCCCTGATGGCGCTCGACGCCTTATCTCGCGAGGCCATCTATCGTAGCCTCAGGCTTGGAGCCCACGCCAAGACCTTCGCCGATCCCGAACTCGACCGGCGCAACGCCGCGCGCGGGCTTTATACAGTCGCCCTGTTGTTCTGGCCGGTGGCGCTGTGGATGCGCCGTTCGGGTTGGCTCGTGCCGCTGATCGCGTTTGTGATGGCGTCGCTGGTCGCGGCGATCGGGTTGAAGGTGGATGCGCCTATCGTGGCGGTGGCTATTGGTGGGATCGTCCTGTTTGCTGTCCGCCGGTTCGGGCGGCCTGTCATCTGGACGATGCTTATCCTCACGGTCGCCTACTTCGCCCTGGCCCCGAGCTTTTTCGACCTGTTCGGCGCCTACCTGCCGTCCATGCACGGTAATGATGGTGTGGCGAAGGCTTCCTGGGGCGCCCGGGTGGATATCTGGCGCTTCGCCGCTGGAAAAGTCACGGAGCGGCCCTGGCTCGGATGGGGCATGGACGCCAGCCGTATGTTCGATCCTATCCCGTTGCATCCGCACAATGCGGCGATCCAGATCTGGCTGGAGCTTGGCGTTGTCGGAGCAGCCCTGGCGGCATTATTCTGGGCTTATCTGTGGGCGCGGATCGGCGGCCTTGCCGAGGAAAGCCGTCCCAACGGCGGTGTCGCTGCCAGCGTGGCTGTGGCCTATCTCGTCATCGGAGGGTTGAGTTTCGGCGTCTGGCAAGAGTGGTGGCTGGCTCTTGGCGTGCTGGCCGCCGTGGTCTGCTGGGTGTTTGGCCTCGTCTTCCGCGACTGGACGCCGGAATCCAAGGAACTTGAGGAACTCACCCCGCTAGGCTGAAACCGCCAAGCTCAAGCTTGGGTGAGATCGATGCTCCCCAAACCGCCGTTTTTCCCTTATATGCGCCGCTCCTTGTGCGGATCGTCTCCGCGAGTAGAGCCCATGACTGAACGTTGGACCCCCACCTCCTGGCGCGCGCGCCCGGCCAAGCATATCCCACGCGACTATCCGGACCCGGCCGCTCTGACTGCGGCCGAGGACGAACTGCGCCGCATGCCGCCGCTGGTGTTTGCCGGTGAGGCGCGGCGGCTGACCTCGCTCCTGGGCGACGTGGCTGACGGCAAGGCCTTTCTGCTGCAGGGAGGCGACTGTGCGGAGAGCTTCAAGGAATTCCGCGCCGACAACATCCGCGACACCTTCCGCCTTCTGCTGCAGATGGCGGTGGTGCTGACCTTCGCCGGCGGCAAGCCGGTGGTGAAGCTCGGCCGCATAGCCGGCCAGTTCGCCAAGCCGCGTTCGGAGCCCACCGAGACGATCGACGGGGTGACGCTGCCGTCCTACCGCGGCGACATCATCAACGGTTCGGAATTTACGCCCGGCGAGCGCATCCCCGACCCGCAGCGCCTGCTGAAGGCCTACACCCAGTCGGCGGCCACGCTGAATCTGCTGCGCGCCTTCGCCGGCGGCGGCTACGCCGACCTCTACAATGTCCACAAGTGGACGCTGGGTTTCGTGGCGGACAGCCCGAACGGCACGCGCTACAAAGAACTGTCCCAGCAGATCAGCCGCACCCTCGACTTCATGGGCGCGATCGGCGTCACCCCGGAAAGCCAGCCCGCCCTGCGCCAAGTGGAATTCTTCACCAGCCACGAAGCCCTGCTGCTAGGCGTCGAAGAGGCGATGACCCGCGTCGATTCCACCTCGGGCGACTGGTACGACACTTCCGCCCACATGGTCTGGATCGGCGAGCGCACCCGCCAGCTCGACGGCGCGCATATCGAGTTCTGCCGCGGAGTGAAGAACCCAATCGGCATGAAGGTCGGCGCGACACTGGAGCCGGACGATCTGCTACGCCTGATCGATGTGCTGAACCCCGCCAACACACCGGGCCGTCTGACTTTGATCGGCCGTTTCGGTCACGACAAGATCGGTCAGAAGCTGCCGAGCCTGATGCGCGCGGTAAAGCGGGCAGGGCGCTCGGTGGTGTGGTCCACCGACCCCATGCACGGCAACACGCTGAAGGCTGGCAATGGGTACAAGACTCGCCCCTTCGACCGCATCCTCTCGGAGGTCCGCACCTTCATCGAGGTTGCGAGCGCCGAGGGCGTGCATCCCGGGGGCGTGCACCTGGAGATGACCGGCCAGGACGTGACCGAGTGCACCGGCGGCGCACGGGCAGTGACGGAAGGCGATCTCGCCGACCGCTACCACACCCACTGTGACCCACGCCTCAACGCCGATCAGGCGCTGGAACTGGCCTTCCTGGTGGCGGAGAAGCTCCGCAGCCAACGCGAAGTCGAACCCGTCGCCGCCGCCGTCTAGAACCGCCGGCTAACCCCCACATACATTTCAGCGTCCGGCGTCTGGCGGTTCAGGCCGAAGTTTACGCCGCCGTCGAGCGCGACCGGCGACCCCTTGGGCTGCCAGGTCAGGGCCAGGTCGAACGAGTACTCGCGCGTGCCGCCGGTCGGGTCGAAGTCGTGCTGGGTCCACAGCTCCAGCCCCACGCTCAGCGCGTCGGTGATGGGGTGGGTCAGTCCCGCGCTGATCGAGGCGGCCACATGGCGACCCGAACCGGATTGGTCGGCCAGCGCATCCACCTCCGGCGTCACGTCCAGCGCCCAGCCTAAGGGAAGGTTAGCCTGCCAGGGCACGATCACACCGCCCTCTACTTCACCATTGCCAAGGGCGTGCTTGGCGGTCGGCGCCTTGATGTAGGGCTCGATGGCGATCCCGTCCTGGCCATTGGTCCCGAACACGTGCCACTTGGCGCGCAGATAGAGGTCGCCGATGCCGCTGTCGCTCGCGCTCGGTGTCCCGCCGCCGCTGACGTGCTGGCGGGTGTAGAGCGCCATGCCGGCTTCCAGGTCGAGGGTGTCGGTCAGGCCGTATTTGACCAGCGGACTCGCGATGGCGAGCTGGTCGGTGGTGATGCCGGCGGACTTGTCGTGGGTCCAGTCGATGGCGTCGACCTCCACCTGCCAGTGACCCCGATCAACCGTGCAGGCCGAGGTGCCCTTGAGCGGGCGGTCGGGACAGAGATCGCGCAGGTCGTCAGCCTGGGCGACCCCCGCGGCGCCCGAGGCGAAGCTGAACATCAGAAGAGCGAAGCCTAGGGCGCGATTCATGACGAGGAGCGTCGGCTTCAAAGGCCAAGCTGGCAATAGGGCCACGGCGCGATAGAATGTGGGCGGTAGGGTTGAGCTCTGGGCCGCGCGGGATCATGTTCCGCGCCCTTCCGGAGCGGACCCCCATGGACGGAAGCCAGACTTCCATCCGCCACAGCGCCAGCGGCCCAAAGCCTCGCAACCTGTGGCGGCGCGACCTCGACGATCTCCTGCGCCTCGCTGCGCCGGTCGTCGGTGCACGTCTGGGCATCATGACCATGGGGCTGTCGGACAGCATCGTCGTTGGACGGTTCTCGGCGCGTGAGCTTGGCTATCACGCCCTCGGTTGGGCCCCCACCGCCATTGTCGTCACCATGCTGGTGGGCCTGCTCACAGGCGCCCAGGTGATGACCGCGCGGGCGATAGGCGAGGGGAGACCGGAGGTCGCGGGCGCTGTGCTCCGCCGCGCCATCGTCTACGCCTTTTGGGTCGGTCTGGCGGCCACTGGTGTGCTGTTCGTGCTCGGCCCCATCGGCTTGGCCCACGCCGGACTGCAACCTGATCTGGCGCGCGGTGCGAGCCGGGTGCTGCTGGTCTTTACGCTGTCGCTGGTTCCTTACGCCGTGTCCTGCGCCGCCGCCTTCTGGCTCGAGGGGCTGGGTCGGCCGCAGCCCGGCATGTGGATGATGTGGGGCGCCAATGTGGTGAACCTCGCCGTCGATCTCGTGCTGGTACCGGGCCGGTTCGGCCTGCACCCGATGGGCGCCCTCGGGGGGGCTTGGGCTACCTGCTTCGCGCGGACCTTCCTCGCGCTCGGCCTGTTGATTTTCATTGCCGGCATGAAGGACGCCCGCCGGCTCGGCGTGTTCGACCGTGCACCGCGCGACCGTCCCGCGGAGATTGAGCAGCGCCGGGTGGGTTATGGCGCGGGCGCCTCCAACGTGTTCGAGGTCACGGCCTTCAATAGCCTCAACCTGTTCGCCGGCTGGATGGGCGGGTTCGCGGTGGCGGCCTGGTCGGTGACCATCAATGTGGCGGCTATCGTCTTCATGGTCCCCCTTGGGCTCGGTACGGCGACGGCGGTGCTGGTGGGCCGGGCCTATGGCGCCCGCGACCCGGAGGGCGTGAGGCGGGCAGGGGTGTTGTCGTTCGCGGCCAGCGCCGCCTTCGGCGTCCTGATCGCCCTGGTCACTCTGCCGTTCGTCCACACCATCGCCGGCTTCTACACCGTGGAGCCGACCACGGTGGCGCTGGCCGCCGGGGCCATGGCGCTCGGCTGCCTGTTCTACTGGCCCGACGCCCTGCAGGTGGTGGCTGCTCAAGCGCTGCGGGCACGGGGCGACGTGCTGCTGCCCAGTATCACCCACTTGACCAGTTATATCGTGGTGATGATGCCCGTCGCCTGGTGGCTGGCGATCAAGCTGCACATGGGCGTGAACGGTCTGATGTGGGCGGTGGTGCTCGCCAGCTACCTCGCCGCCGCCTTCCTGCTCGCTCGCTTCTGGATGCTGGGACGCCGCGACCGGCTGGCGGCGTAGCGGCGGAAAATTGCGGGGAAAAGCCGGGGAAAAACCCTGTCATTCCCCCTTCACATCCCGCCGATCTTCCCCTATATCGGCCTTCTCACGAAAAAGCCGATTCTCCTCCAGAGCGATTCTGGAGAGATTGTCGGCCTTTCGCGCGTGTATGCTTCGAGGCTTGGCCACCACCCTTGGGCCCTGCGAGGAAGCGCCTCCCACGATATTGGAGGCTCCCGCGTCCGCCGCTCATCAGAGCGGCGAAGGGTGACGCAGGATCGATCAACGCCCGGATCACATCCGGGTTTCGGCAGGGCCAAAAGCCTTGCCCGAACAGGGAAACATAGATGGTTCAGTCCTTCACCGGCAAGAAGCGCATCCGCAAGTCCTTCGGCCGTATCCCCGAAGCCGTGCAGATGCCGAACCTCATCGAGGTTCAGCGCTCCTCCTACGAGCAGTTCCTGCAGCGCGACGCGCGCTCGGCGCCGCGTCGGGACGAGGGCATCGAGGCGGTGTTCAAGTCTGTCTTCCCGATCAAGGACTTCAATGAGCGCGCCACGCTCGAATACGTCACCTACGAATTTGAGGATCCGAAGTACGACGTCGAGGAGTGCATCCAGCGCGACATGACGTTCGCCGCGCCGCTGAAGGTCAAGCTGCGCCTGATCGTGTTCGAGAACGACGAGGAAACCGGCGCGCGCTCGGTCAAGGATATCAAGGAGCAGGACGTCTATATGGGGGATATCCCCCTGATGACCGAAAAAGGCACCTTCATCGTCAACGGCACCGAGCGGGTGATCGTCTCGCAGATGCACCGTTCGCCGGGCGTGTTCTTCGACCACGACAAGGGCAAGACGCACGCCTCGGGCAAGCTGCTGTTCGCCGCCCGCGTGATCCCGTACCGCGGCTCCTGGCTCGACTTCGAGTTCGACGCCAAGGACGTTGTCTATGTGCGCATCGACCGTCGCCGCAAGCTGCCGGCCACCACCTTCCTCTATGCGCTGGGCATGGACGGTGAGGAAATCCTCACCACCTTCTACGACACCACCGGCTATGAGAAGCGTGAGGGTGGCTGGGCCACCGAGTACCGCCCCGACCGTTGGCGCGGTGTGAAGCCCGACTTCCCCCTGATCGACGCCGACACCGGCGAGGAAGTGGCCAAGGCCGGCGAGAAGATTTCCGCCCGTAACGCCAAGAAGCTGGCCGACGCCGGCCTCAAGACCTTGCTTCTGGCTCCCGACGCCCTGATCGGCCGCTTCCTGGCCCGCGACGCGGTGAATATGGAGACCGGCGAGATCTACGCCGAAGCCGGCGACGAACTCGACCCGACCTCCATCGCCGTGCTGGAAGAGCAGGGCTTCACCACCATCGAAGTGCTCGACATCGACCACGTCACGGTCGGCGCCTACATGCGCAACACCCTGAAGGTGGACAAGAACTCGATCCGCGAAGACGCGCTGTTCGACATCTACCGCGTCATGCGTCCAGGTGAGCCGCCGACGGTGGAGGCCGCCGAGGCCATGTTCCGCAGCCTGTTCTTCGACTCCGAGCGCTACGATCTCTCCTCGGTCGGCCGCGTGAAGATGAACATGCGCCTGGAGCAGGACGTCTCCGACGAGATGCGCGTCCTACGCAAGGAAGATGTGCTGGAGGTCCTGAAGGTCCTGGTGGGCCTGCGCGACGGTCGCGGCGAAATCGACGATATCGACAACCTCGGCAACCGCCGGGTCCGTTCGGTCGGCGAACTCTTGGAAAACCAATACCGCGTCGGTCTGCTCCGCATGGAGCGGGCGATCAAGGAGCGTATGTCGTCGGTCGATATCGACACGGTGATGCCGCACGACCTGATCAACGCCAAGCCGGCCGCCGCGGCGGTACGCGAGTTCTTCGGCTCGTCCCAGCTGTCTCAGTTCATGGACCAGACCAATCCGCTGTCGGAAATCACTCACAAGCGCCGCCTCTCGGCGCTTGGCCCGGGTGGTCTGACCCGCGAGCGCGCCGGCTTTGAAGTGCGCGACGTGCACCCGACCCACTATGGCCGGATCTGCCCGATCGAGACGCCGGAAGGCCCGAACATCGGCCTGATCAACTCCCTGGCCACCCATGCGCGGGTGAACAAGTACGGCTTCATCGAGAGCCCCTATCGCCGCATCGTCGACGGTCGCCAGACGGAGGACGTGGTCTATCTGTCGGCCATGGAAGAGGCGAAGCACACCATCGCCCAGGCGAACATCAAGTTCACCGACGGCAAGATCGCCGAGGATATCGTGCCGGGCCGCGTCAACGGCGAGCCGGGCCTGCAGATCGCCAGCCACGTGGACATGATGGATGTGTCGCCCAAGCAGGTGGTTTCGGTGGCCGCGGCCCTGATCCCCTTCCTGGAAAACGACGACGCCAACCGCGCGCTTATGGGCGCCAACATGCAACGTCAGGCCGTGCCGCTGGTGCGGACCGATGCGCCGCTGGTCGGCACCGGCATGGAAGCGGTCGTGGCCCGCGACTCGGGCGCCACCGTGGTGGCCCGGCGCTCGGGCGTGGTGGAGCAGATCGACGGTACCCGCATCGTCCTGCGCGCCACTGAAGAGACCGATCCCTCCAAGCCGGGCGTGGACATCTATCGCCTGTCCAAGTTCCAGCGCTCCAACCAGTCCACCTGCATCAACCAGCGTCCGCTGGTTCGCGTCGGCGACCGGATCAAGGCCGGCGACATCATTGCCGACGGCCCGTCGACCGATCTCGGCGAGCTGGCGCTGGGCCGCAACGCCCTCGTCGCCTTCATGCCGTGGAATGGCTACAACTTCGAAGACTCGATCCTGATCTCCGAGCGCATTGTTTCCGACGACGTTTTCACCTCGATCCACATCGAGGAGTTCGAAGTGATGGCCCGCGACACTAAGCTGGGTCCGGAAGAAATCACCCGCGACATCCCGAACGTGGGTGAAGAAGCCCTGCGCAACATGGACGAAGCCGGCATCGTCGCCATCGGCGCGGAAATCATGCCGGGCGACATCCTGGTCGGTAAGGTCACCCCGAAGGGCGAAAGCCCGATGACGCCGGAAGAAAAGCTTCTGCGCGCCATCTTCGGCGAAAAGGCGTCCGACGTTCGCGACACGTCTCTGCGTCTGCCGCCCGGCGTGTCCGGCACGGTGGTCGAGGTGCGGGTGTTCAACCGGCACGGCGTCGAAAAGGACGAACGCGCCCTGGCCATCGAACGCGAGGAAATCGAGCGCCTGGGCAAGGACCGCGACGACGAATTCGCCATCCTGAACCGCAACATGACCGGCCGTCTTCGCGAATTGCTGACCGGCAAGACCGCCGTCTCTGGCCCTAAGGGCCTGGGTCGCGGCGAGATCACCGCCGAGAAGCTGGCGGAGATCGCGCCGGGCCTGTGGTGGCAGATCGCGCTGGACGACGAGAAGGCGATGGGCGAGCTGGAGGCTATGCGCCGCCAGTTCGACGAGGCCCGCAAGCGCCTCGACCGCCGCTTCGAGGACAAGGTCGACAAGCTGCAGCGCGGCGACGAACTGCCTCCGGGCGTGATGAAGATGGTCAAGGTGTTCGTGGCGGTGAAGCGCAAGCTGCAACCGGGCGACAAGATGGCCGGCCGCCACGGCAACAAGGGGGTTATCTCCCGGATCCTGCCGCTGGAGGACATGCCTCACCTGGAGGACGGCACCCCCGTCGATCTCGTGCTGAACCCGCTGGGCGTGCCATCGCGCATGAACGTCGGCCAGATCTTCGAGACCCACCTCGGCTGGGCGTCCGCCGGTCTCGGCAAGCAGATTACCAAGCTGATGGAAGACTGGCAGCAGGGCGGTCAACGCCAGGCCTTGGTCGACCGTCTGGTGGAGATCTACGGCGAGAAGGAAGAGCTGCCGGAATCGGACGAGGAACTGCTCGAACTGGCCCGAAATCTGGGCAAGGGCGTTCCGATGGCCACCCCGGTGTTCGACGGCGCGCACATCTCCGACATCGAGGATCACCTGGAAGCGGCGGGCCTGAACCGCTCCGGCCAGGTCACCCTCTATGACGGCCAGAGCGGCGAGGCGTTCAAGCGTCCCGTCACGGTCGGCTACATCTACATGCTGAAGTTGCACCACCTGGTGGACGACAAGATCCACGCCCGCTCCATCGGCCCCTACAGCCTGGTCACCCAGCAGCCGCTGGGCGGCAAGGCCCAGTTCGGCGGCCA
>CAIOYC010000031.1 GCA_903862425.1 uncultured Caulobacterales bacterium
CCGTCAGGCCATCACTCGCAGCATTGCTGACCAGGCCAGAACGATCCGTATTCCGGTGCACATG
Source organism: uncultured Caulobacterales bacterium (assembly GCA_903862425.1). Lineage (GTDB taxonomy): Bacteria > Pseudomonadota > Alphaproteobacteria > Caulobacterales > Caulobacteraceae > CAIOYC01. The sequence goes on from CAIOYC010000031.1 coordinate 65, forward strand.
ATCGAGACGATCCACAAGATCGTGCGCACGTCCCGCCAGATGCTGCACGAGATCGGCCGCGAACCCACGCCCGAAGAACTGGCCGAAAAGCTGGCCATGCCGCTGGAGAAGGTGCGCAAGGTCCTGAAGATCGCCAAGGAGCCGATCAGTCTCGAGACCCCCATCGGGGACGAGGAGGACAGCCACCTCGGCGACTTCATCGAGGACAAGAACGCCATCCTGCCCATCGACGCGGCGATCCAGTCCAATCTGCGCGAAACCACCACTCGCGTGCTCGCCTCCTTGACGCCTCGGGAGGAGCGCGTGCTGCGCATGCGCTTCGGCATCGGCATGAACACCGACCACACGCTTGAAGAGGTCGGTCAGCAGTTCTCGGTCACACGCGAACGCATCCGCCAGATCGAAGCCAAGGCCCTGCGTAAGCTCAAGCACCCCAGCCGCTCGCGCAAACTACGCTCGTTCCTGGACAGCTAGGCGCGAACGCGCCGTCAGTGGGCCGAAAGCACGTCAACAAGGGTGTCGCGCCGGACAAGGCGGACCTGCCACAGAAGCTCTGTACCGCCTGCGCCCGGCCCATGGTCTGGCGCAAGAAGTGGGCCCGCGATTGGGCGGCGGTGATGTTCTGTTCCGACGCCTGCCGGGCGAAGGGGAGGCAACCGTCGTCCGGCGGCTAAGGCCCCTGGCTCGATCCGGCTCGCTCGGTAAGCACGACCTGATAGACGCGTGGCCGCCGATCGGAAGACCGTCACGATTCGCGGTAAAATTCGCGCATGACAATTTCGCCTGCCGATCAGCGAAATGACGCCTGCGTCATCTTGCGCATCCCAGCGGAAGCCTGCTTACCTTCGCCCATCACGGACCCCAAACCCAAGGACTTATGACATGGCCATCGACGGAACCTGGAACATCGCGGTGAACTCGCCCATGGGCAAGCAGGAGAGCGTGCTGACCTTCGCTTCCAGCGGCTCGGACCTGACCGGCTCGGCCGCCGCCCAAGGCCAGTCCACCCCCATCACCGACGGCAAGATCGACGGCGACAAGGTGAGTTGGAAAGCCTCGATCACCACCCCGTTCCCCATGACGCTTGAATTCACCGGCACGCTCGCCGGCGACAGCCTGGACGGCAGCGTGAAGGCCGGCGCCTTCGGCTCCTTCCCCTTCACGGGCGTGCGGGCCTAACGCCGACCATCCGACCCCTTCCCCCTGCGGGGGGAGGGGCGTTCGCGGCGGAGCTGTTCTTGCTCCCCGCGTCGTTGGCGACTAGCTAGCGCCATCATGCAATTGCCCCAAGCCAAACTCGATCAGGTGCTCGACCGCTTCCACGAGGTGGAGGCGCGCATGTCGGCTGCCAGCGACGGGGCGGAGATCGTCAAGCTCGGCAAGGAATATGCGGAGCTGAAGCCCGTCGCCGAGGCGGTGGAGGGGCTGGCCCGCGCCCGCGCCGAACTGCGCGACGCGGAGGAACTGGCCAATTCCGGCGATATGGACCTGGCCGCCATGGCCCGCGAGGAACTGGCGGAGTTGAGCACCCGCCTACCCGATCAGGAACGGGCTGTGGCCCTTCTGCTCGCGCCCAAGGACAAGGACGAGAACGCCTCGGCCATCCTCGAAGTGCGCGCCGGCACCGGCGGGGACGAGGCGGCGCTATTCGCGGGCGATCTCTTCCGCATGTACCAGCGATATGCCCAGCTGCACGGCTGGCGGGTGGAGGTAGAGGAGGCCTCCGAGGGCGAGATGGGCGGCTACAAGGAAATCATCGCCTCGGTCACGGGCGACGGCGTGTTCGGCCGGCTGAAGTTCGAGAGCGGTGTGCACCGGGTGCAGCGCGTGCCGGCCACCGAGGCCCAGGGGCGCATCCACACCTCAGCCGCCACCGTCGCCGTCCTGCCCGAGCCGGAGGACGTGGACATCCAGATCAACGAGAGCGATCTGCGCATCGACACCTACCGTTCCTCCGGCGCGGGCGGCCAGCACGTGAACAAGACCGACTCGGCCGTGCGCATCACCCACATCCCTACCGGGGTCGTGGTCACCTCCTCGGAAAAGTCGCAGCACGAGAACCGCCGCAAGGCGATGAAGGTGCTGCAGGCGCGACTCTACGACATGCAGCGCACCGCGCTCGATACGGCCAGGGCCGAGAGTCGCAAGGAGCAGGTGGGGTCGGGCGACCGCTCCGAGCGCATCCGCACCTATAACTGGCCGCAGGGCCGGGTCAGCGACCACCGGATCAACCTGACCCTCTATAACCTGCCCAAGATCGTCGAAGGCGACGCCCTCGACGACATCATCGACGCTCTCATCACCGACGACCAGGCCGCCCGCCTCGCGCAGCTGGAAGAGGGCTGGAGCTAGCCCCTAGCGGTGGAGGAACCAGCGGTGGCGCGGAGCGTCTTCGGCGGTGATCTCACAGAAGTTCAGATAGTGGTTGCCGGTATAGTACTGGCCGAGCACGTGGCCGCGCCCCTCCGGTCCGTCCAGCAACACCACGATACGGCGCGGACCCGCTGAACCATTTGGGCCGTGGCCGACCCGCGCCTCGCGATAGCCCTGGCCGTAGCCGGGCGGCGGCAGGATGCGTTCCATGTTGTAGAAGCGCTTCAGATGGTCGATCTCGTCGCATTCCGCCCCGGTGGCGAGGCAACTGACCACCTCCTGGTCCACCGTCCGCACATCGCCTTCGACGCTGCGGCAGGCCGGGATGGTCGCGGCGCAGGTCGCGCTAGCGATCCCCGACGCCAGCAGGGCCGCAACCAGGAATGCAGAGACTTTCCCCGCGCGCCCCATCAGGCGGCGACCGCAAGGCGCCGGGGCAGCGGCCTGGCGACGAGCGCCGGCGGGGCGAGCTCGAAGCCATAGACGGGCACGGGCTGGCGGAACAGCTGGTCGAGCTGGCGGCGGAAGCCCGCCTCCTGTGCATATCGGCGCCGAAGCTCCAGGGCGCGCTCGACGACCGCCGGGCGATCAATCTCCTCCGGCGTGAGCAGAAGCTGGTGCGGCTGACCTTCGCGTCGGCCGGAACGGGACGATCGCAGCGACAGGAAGGCGGATAGGGCGAGGCCAAGGAAGACCGGGCTGGTCCAGATCAGGAAATACCGGTCGAGGATCAGGGCGGCGATGGCCCCGCCGACGCCGAGCAGGACGTGGGACCGGTGCGCGCGCCAGGCCTCGCGGCCGGTGAGTTCCCCGCCTTCACGACGCTGGGCCGACCAGCCGGAGTCGCGGCCCAGCAGCACCTCCACCACCGCGACGGTCTGCATGACCATGGTGACGGGAGCCGTCAGGGTGGAGATGACGGTCTCGAAGGCCATGCCGACGAGCAGCCTGCGCCCGCCACCGAAGGTGCGCCGCTGTGCCGGATCGGCCAGGACGAGGCCCAGCGCCAGGAGCTTGGGAATGGCGAGGAAGGCGACCGTGAGGGCGAACAGAGCCAGCACTTCTTCCTTGGCGGCGGCGCTGGTGAGCACCTCGCCCGGCCACACAACCGCCCCGCCGGCCAGGAACACCAGCCACAGCATGGGCGCGAGATAGGAGAGCACCCCGCGCGCCAGATGCAGGCGGCTGATCCAGTGCAGGCCAGCGGCTGGCAGAAGACGGATGTGTTGCAGGTTGCCCTGGCACCAGCGCCGGTCGCGGGCGGCGGTGTCGAGCAGGGTCGGCGGTGTTTCCTCGAAACTGCCGCCGAGGTCGGCCGCCATGCGCACCCCCCAGCCGCAACGGCGCAGCAGGGCGGCCTCCACGAAGTCGTGGCTCATGATGTCCCCGCCGAACGGCCGCCTGCCCGGCAGGTGCGGCAGACCGGCGCTCTGCGCAAAAGCCGTCACGCGCAGCATGGCGTTATGGCCCCAGTAGTTGCCTTCCGACCCGGACCACCACGCCTGGCCGAGCGAGAAGATCGGCCCGTAGAGGCGGTTGGCGAACTGCTGCAGCCGCGCAAAGGGCGTCTCGGCATTGATGATGGCGGGCACGGTCTGCAGCAGGCCGAGGCGCGGATCGGCGTCCATCTCGGCGGTCAGAGCGAGAATGGTCTCGGCCGTCATCAGGCTGTCGGCGTCCAGCACCAGCATGTGCTCATAGCCGCCTCCATAGGTGCGCACCCAATCGGCGACGTTGCCGGCCTTCTTGTCGGTATTCTTCACGCGGCGACGGTAGAAAACAGCAGCGCCGTGGGCCATGCGGGCGCGCAGGCGGATCACCCCCGCCGCCTCGGCCGCCGCCAGCTTGTCTTCACGCGTGTCCGACAGGATGTAGACGTCATACCGCTGGCGGGCGCCGACCCGGGCGAGGTCCTCGGCCATGGTCTGCACCGCGGACAGGATCTGGGCCGGGTCCTCATTATAGACCGGCATCAGCACGGCGACGCGGCCACCGGGTCCGGCGTGAGCGACCGGCGTGGAGCCCTGGCGCGTTTGCGCCAGGAGCGCGACAAATCCCGCGCAGGCGGTCACGAAGCCGAAGGCTATCCACAGGCTGAGCAGGAAAGAAAGGACCAGCACCATGCATTCCGCGGCGCTGAACCCGTTCGGCTTCAGCACATCCAGCGTCAGGCCGGTGGAGAGCAGGGCCAGGGCGAGCGAACCCAACATGACCGTCCAGCGCCGCCCGGCCATCCCATGGACGATCAGCGCCGTATTGGCCGGCGCCCGCCTCAAATCCTGCTCCGGCATGTCCAAGGGCATGGAGTCGGGGACGGAGCGGAAGAAAGGCAGGGCGCACCTGCCATCGGCATCTGCGAAGGCGGGGGCGTAGGGGTCCCCGCTACGGGCGGGGAAGGGAACGCGCCGGTCGCGCGCCGTCACCGAACCATAGCTCAGCGGGGCATGGCGGCCTTTGCCGGCCCTGATCGAGCTGCGCGGCGGTGTCGTCGTCTGCACCCGTGTCCACTCCTGAGGCCGAATCGTTTCGGCGCGCCTTTGCATCTGCGGCGACGCTTCGCTTTCGCGAAAGCGAGACCGGCTTTTCGGTTCCCTGCTTTGGCGAGAATGGGCTGAACCGCATCTGAACAGGTCAGTGGACAGCCGGCTTTGTTCGCAGGCGCCGCAAAGACGGGCGCCTAGTTTCTACCGCGACGTGTGGTCAAGAGGCGGCGCGGCGACGGCCTCCACCTCGATTTCCGAGTTCAGTTCAGCCCCGGCCAGCACCACGATGCTCGACAACCAGAGCCACGTCATAAAGCCCACCACGGCGCCGAGCGACCCGTAGGTGCGCTCGTAATGACCGAAGTTGGAGACGTACCAGGACAGGCCCATGGAGACGAGGATCCAACCAAAGGTGGCGAAGATGCTGCCCGGTGTGATCCAGCGCCAGCGCGCCTTGGCTCGCGAGGGGCCGAACCGGTAGAGCAGCGACAGGCTGATCACCGAGGCCAGGAACAGTACCGGCCAGCGCAGAACTTGGAGCAGTAGGGGGTTGAACTGCCCCTTGATGCCTAGAAAAGCCATCACCGGCGGGCCCGCCACCACCAGTCCGAAGGCGCTGAGCACGAAGACCAGACCACCGATGGTGAAGGCGAGAGAGATGAGGTTGAGCTTGATGACGCCGCGCCTCTCATGGGCCTCATAGGCCGTGTTGAGGCCGTTGAAGAGAGCCTTCACCGCCCCGTTGGCCGACCAGAGCGACAGCAGCACACTGATCGCGAAGGCGACGCCCAGGGCGGGATGCTTGCCCCCGGCGATACGGGTCATCTCATCAGAAAAGAAGGACAGGGCGGCCCGCGGCAGGATGCCGGCCAGGATGGCCAGGTGCTTGGGTACCTCTCCTACGTCGGCGAACAGGCCATAGAGCGAGACGAAGGCTGCCATGGCCGGGAAGATGGACAGGAGCGAGAAGAAGGCCACGCCCCCGGCCACCTGGGGAATCTGGTCGGCGTTGAACTCGTTCCAGGTGCGCAGCGCGATATGGCGCCAGCCTTTCGCCGGAATATCGACCGGGTGCTGCGCAGGGGTCGGCGTATGCGGTGGCAGGCGCGTGCTGAGGCCGAACGCCAGGGCTCCCGCCCCGATGATCGCCACCCCCAGCGCCGCCGTGACGCGTTCGAACATCCTCGTGCGGCTATCGAGCGGCGGCGTCGCCTGCGGCTTCAAGTCTTCGCTCCCAAATCCTGACCCGACCCTCTAAGGCGCGAGGCAGCCTCGCCGTTCCGCGGCCTTGCGCCCAAAGCCTTCGCGGCGCTATGCGGGCGCATGATCGGTTCGATCTCGGGTCTCTACCGCTATCCGGTGAAGGGTTTCACGCCCGAGCCCATCCCCATGGCCGCCTTGCAGGCGCATGGCTGTTTTCCTGATGACCGGCTCTATGCGGTGGAGAACGGCCCGTCCGGCTTCGACCCTGCCACACCGGCCTTTATCTCCAAGAGCCGCTTCACCGTGCTGGCCCATATCCCGCAGGTGGCGCAGATCCGTACCCGGTACGACGACGGCGTCTTCCATGCCGAGAAGCCGGGGCAGGGGGATGTGGTTGCGGACCTGCGTACGCAGGATGGTCGGGACGGGCTGGCGGCGTGGCTCGAAGCCGCCATCGACGAGGAGCACCGGCGTGGGCCGCTCCGTGTCGTGCACGCGCCGGGTCACCGCTTCATGGATCACCCGCAGGGGCACGTCTCGGTGCTGAACCTGGCCAGCGTCGAGGCTCTGGGCAAGAAGCTCGGCAAGACCCTCGACCCGTTGCGCTTCCGGGCCAATATCCACGTGTCCGGCTGGCCCGCCTGGGCGGAGGTGGAGTTCGATCCGGGCCGGCGTATGCGGCTCGGTCCGGTGGAGGTGGAGCTTTTCAAGCCCATCGTGCGTTGCGCCGCGACGCATGTGGACCCGACCGCCGGGGTGCGCGATGTGGAGATGATCGACGCCCTGCGCCGCTTCGAAGGCCACATTCACTGTGGCTTGTATGTGCATGTGGTGGCGGGCGGCGTGGTGAGCATGGGCGACAGGGCCGAGGTCGAGTTGATGAAGGCGAACGCATGACCACTCTGGTGTCCGCCTGGACCGGCGCCCGTAAACGCCTGGAAGCCGCCGGGATCGACAGCCCGGCCATCGATGCGCGCCTGCTGCTAGAGGTCGCCGCCGACGTCACCCGCACCCACATCGTTACCGATCCGCACCGCGAACTGACGCCCGAGCAGGACGCGACCTTCGACGACTATCTCGCCCGCCGCGAACGGCGCGAACCCGTCAGCCATATCATCGGCCGCAAGGGGTTCTGGAAGATCATGCTGGGCGTCAACGCCCATGTTCTGACCCCGCGCCCGGACACCGAGGTGATCGTCGATCTAGTGCTCGCCGCCTATCCTGAGGAGCGGCGTTTCAGCTTCCTCGACCTCGGCGTCGGCTCCGGGGCCATCGCCCTCGCCATCCTGGCCGAACGTCCGCACGCCAAGGCGCTGGGCATCGACATCTCCGAAGAGGCGCTGGCCGTGGCGCGGGACAACGCCGCCAATCTCGGCCTCGACAAGCACCTCGCTCTGCTGCGCGGCGACTGGACCGAGGGCATGGCGGAGGCCAGCTTCGACCTCGTCGTCTCCAACCCGCCCTATATCGCCAGCGAAGAGATCGCCACCTTGGATCCAGAGGTCAGGGATCACGAGCCTCGCCTCGCCCTGGACGGCGGCCCCGACGGTCTGGACGCCTATCGTCAGCTGGCGCCGGTGTGCCTGCGGGTGCTTCGGCCCGATGGGCTTTTGGCTTTCGAGATCGGCCATACCCAGGCCGAAGCGGTGTCGGCCATCCTCAAGGACGCCGGGGCGGAGGATATCCGTGTGCACTGCGACCTCGCTGCACGGGACCGCGTGGTGACCGCGGCCAAGAAACCCCTTGGAAATCCCTTCCCGAATCGCTAGATGAACAATTGTCTCCACTCAACAAAACGGTGCTGCGAACCTTACGGGGCGACGCGGCGTTCAAATTGAGAGGCTGGGCGCGGGCAAGGGCCGGCGCCGGAGCGGAGATCGACACGATCGGCGATGTGGGTTCATCGGCGGCCATAACGGCCACGCTCGCCCGCACCGCACGCGCATTCCTGGTCCTTCAGGCTTCGGATCGGCTGCGCACCCCAACCCGTTGAAGCGTAATGGTTATCGCACGATGAGAGACTTCAAGGGCATGAAGCGGCAGCGCGGCCGCAACCGTGGCGGCGCCGGCGGCCAGAACGGCGGCGGCGGCAAGCCGCAGCAGAACGCCAACCGCGCCTTCGATTCCAATGGACCCGACAACATCAAGGTCCGCGGCCACGCCCAGCACGTGTTCGAAAAGTACCAGCAACTGGCCCGCGATGCGACCTCGTCCGGCGACCGGGTTCTGGCCGAGAACTTCCTGCAGCACGCCGAACACTATTTCCGCGTCCTGCGTACCCTGCAGCCCAACCGTCCGGCCTCCGACTTCATCGCTCGCGACAATTTCGCCTCGGGCTATGACATCGACTTCGAGGACGAGGCCGGCAACCAGGCTATCGCCGACGAGCAGGCGGCGGCGGAAGCGCAGTCGTCCGAAGCCCAGGGCGAGAACGGCGAACAACAGCCGCGCGAATATCAGCAGCGCGATCGCGACCAGCAGGGGCAAGGCCAGCAAGGTCAGGGCCAGCGCGAAGGCCGCTGGGAGAACCGGCAGGACCGCAATCGTGATGGTCAGCCGCGCGACGGTCAGCAAGGCCAGCAGCGCGACGGCCAGCAGGGCCAGCAGCGCGATCGCAACCGCTACGACCGGGACCGCGCGCCGCGCGAGGACCGTTCCTATCGAGCCGAGGGCCAGGACGGCGGCGAAGTCCAGACCCAGCAGCAGCGCGAAGATCGTCCGCGCGAGGATCGGGGCGGCTATCGCGACCGGGATCGCAGCTATCGCGACGACCGCGCGCCGCGCGAGAACGGCCAGCAGAACGCGCAGCGCGAGGACCGTCCCCAGAGTGAGCAGCCGCGCGAGGAGCGCCAGCGTGAAGATCGGCCGCGCGAGGATCGCTCTTCCCGGCGAGAGCGCGGCGAATACCAGCCGCGCGGCGACCGCAACGCCGATCCGTTGGCGGTGGTCGAGCCCCAGGCCCAGCCGCTGACCGTCGAGACGGCGCCGGCGTCCGCTCCGGCGACTTCGGCTCCGGTTGCCGAGAACACCCATATGCTGCGCTCAAGCGATGGCGAAACCAGCCACGCCCCCGCCTTCCTGCAGACCGCCACGACGCCCGCCGCCGTACCGACCAGCGACGAGGCGCCGGTCAAGCGCCCCCGCGGTCGTCCGCGCAAGGTCAAGGAAGAAACCGCGGAGTAACGGTGAGCACCCTTGATCTGCTCGCCTCGGCATTCACCGGGATGAGCGGGCGTTGATGCGAGGGATCAGCCCTCGGGTCCGCGCAGGACCCAGCCGCGTCGTCTGAGCGCCACGAGGTAGTAGGCGGCGGCCACCACGGCTACAGCCAGGGACGCCAACAGGCCTGGCCGTCCTTCCGCCGGATCGATCCAGTCCGACCACAACACGGCGACCAGAGCCACGAGCGCGACCAGCGGCGTGGCGGGATAGCCGAACACGCGGAAAACGCCGTGCCGGGTCGAGCCGGTGCGCCGTCCGGCCATCTGGCTGAGGCACAGGAAGGCGTAGACCATGGCCACGCTGGTGCCCGTGGCGACCAGCAGCAGCTTCATCGGGATCAGGCACAACGCGCCCGCCAGCACGCCCGTGACCAGGGTGGCCGCCCAGGGCGAGCCTAGGCGGGGGTGAACCCGCACCAGGAGGGCGTTCAACGGACCGGGCCAGGTCTCGTCCCGCCCCAGCGCATAGAGCTGCCGCGCGGACAGCAGCACCACGGCGATCACGGCGTTGACGATGGCCAGGGCGATGGCGAGGCCGAGCACGAGCGCGAGGGTCTTGCCGCCAGCGCTTTGAATGAAGTCCATGAACACGCTCTTGGCCCCCAGCAGGGCGGCAAGATCCGGCGCGCCGGTCAGCACCGCCGTCAGCGGGATCACCTCGGCGGCCACGGTCACGAGGAGGGCGATGACCACCGTCCTGCCGACGCGCCGCGGCGCGTCCTGCATCTCCTCGGCGAAGTAGACCGCGCCCCCATAGCCGTCATAGGCGAAGGTGGCGACGGCGACGGCGAGACCGAGCGCGGCGATGGGCGCCGCCGTCAACGCCCCGTGGCTCAACACCTGCGGATGGGTGAGAAGCGCGATAGGGCTGCGCATCGGATGGTGGAAGCCGAGCCAGGCCAGGATCAACAGGGCTACGATCTCCACCCCCAGAAAGGCGCCGGTAACCAAAGCGTTGGTGCGGATGTTGAGCACGCCGAGCAGGGTCGCGCCGGTAATCACCCCGAGCGCCACGGGAAGCGGCTGCAGCCTCGGTATGGCAACGCCCACATAGTCGCAAATGCCCAGCGACAGCACCGCCACGCCGAGCAGGGAATTGACCAGGTTCAGCCCCATCACCACGAAACCCGGCATGGGCCCGAGCGTGCGCCCGACGATGGCGTATTCGCCGCCCGCTAAGGGGAAGGCCGAGCCGAGCTCGCCATAGATCCCGGCCATGCAGACCGCGATCAGCGCCGCCGCCGCCATGGAGATGAGCGCGCCGCTGCCCGCTTGGCTCAGCACATCCGGCACGATCACGAACACCGAGGAGGCGGGCGTCTCCGCAGACAAGGCCAGGAACAGCACACCCATCAGCCCCATCGAGCGGGTGAGGGGTGCGACCTTTAGATTGTCGCGGCCCTGGCTCACGCCGCCTCCTCGGCGGTGGTGGGCGGCACGTAGGAGGTGAAGCCACCGGCGCGCTTGCGCAGGCCGAGCCAATAATAGGCGCAGGCCGCCGCGAACACGCCGCTGAGGATGAAGGTCGAAGGCCTTCCGGCATCGGGATCATAAAGGTTGGCGGCCACCGAGGCGCCGGCCACCAACAGCGCGAAGGCCGGCAGCACCGGATGAGCCGTGGCGCGATAGAACTGTCCGGTAGTTCCAGCACGCCGACCGACCAGGATGGCGAGCGCGGTCAGGATCACATAGGAGACATCGCCGGCCAGCAGGGTGATCAGCGCCCGCTCGCCCATCAGGCTGCACAGATAGGCGACAACGGCCAGGGCCAGAGCGGCGTTGAGCGGCGAGCCGAAGGTGGGGCTGATGCTGGACAGCCAGCGGTTCACCGCCGCCGGCCACACCGCATCCCGTCCGGTGGAGAACAGAAACCGCGACAGGCCCATGCTGGCCGCGACCAGATTGTTGAAGATGGCGGTCAGGACGCCCGTGCTGACGATCCCCGCCACCAGCGGTCCGGAGGTCTGGTTCAGGAAGGTGGCGATGGGGGCTTCCGCCGCCAGCATCGCCTTCAGGTCCGGCGCCGCCAGCACCACCAGCACCACCGGCGCGGCGATAAGGATGGCGGCGACCAGCCCGGCCCAGGCGACGACGCTGCCGATGCGGCGCTGGGCGTCGCGCATGTCCTCGCCGAAATACATCGCCCAGGTGGCTCCGGCGGTCGACCAGACGCCCGCCACCACCGCCATGGCCATGGTCACCGGCGGCGTGGACGTCATCGCGCCCTTGGTCAGCATGACCGGGTGGAACACCACTTCGGCGAGGGAGCGTACCGGGTGCTGGGCAGCCACGCCGACCAGCACGACCAGCGCCACCGCCTCGACCGCCAGGAATATGCCGGTGACGAGGGCGCTGGTCCTGACCCTGAGGACGGCGATGGCCGTGGCCAGAATTAACACCGCCGCGACGATGGCCGTGTGAGGCAGGGCGGGGATCAGAACGCGCACATAGCTGGCGAAACCATAGGATGCGAACGCCATGAATAACGGCGCGGCGATCAGGCTGAGGGCCACATAGCCGAACCCCAGGCACCCGCCGATGGTAGCGATGAAGCCGGGATAGAGGCCGCCCGCGCGCGGAAAGCTGCCCCCCAATTCGGCGCACAGCAGGCTCACCAGCGCCGAGACCAACCCGCCCAGTACATAGCCCAGCGCCGCGCCCGTTCCCGCCAGGTGCAGCACACCCGCCCCGCCGATATAGACCGAGGCGACGGGTGAAAGCGCCGACAGGGTCAGCATCATCACCCCTACCGGCCCAAGCTCGCGCGCAAGGGTGGAGGCGCTGGTATCAGAAACTGTGGACATCGACACCCGTGCGGCAAAGTGGAGACAGCCGAGCTTATCCGTACCGCCGCTCGCGTCCAGCACTCCAACGACCGAACGGGTCCAACACGTTCTGAAGCTCACCAGATGGGCAGTCGTGGATGGCGACAATTCGAGATCAGCGGTCAGGGCAGGTTGGCGATGCGATCCTGTCCTGGGTGGCCTTCAGTCGTCCCTGTCCGTCACGTTCGAAACGAACCGCTCTCTCGCTCCTATAGGTCCCGCCATTGTGCGCCGTGTCTGTGATGCAAACGTCGGTGTACGGATAGGAGCTATCCAAAAGTGTGAGTCCGAACGACCAGGTGTGGTCGGGTAGCCAAACCTCGACGCTCAGCCCTTCTCCCGTCATTTCAGTAAAGCCGTAGGACGCAAGGCTCCACTTTCCGGGCTCCTTGCGTGGGCCGATCGAATTCGGAAACGAAGTGATGTCGATGTCGCGTGCTATCCCCGCACCCGTGTTCTGGGCTGCTGGCTCGATGATCGGCCGTGGCTGAGCCATCAGGAGGCTGACGACAAGGGCGGACCCAGTTGCGGTTATCTTCATGACGTTCTCCAGCTCCCAAGGCGCCGACCTCGGCGCGTTGGAATAACGCCCTCCATAGCCCGGCATTGATCTGCCAGACACCCTTGTGTGGCCGATCCGCCACACCACATGAGGCTGGCCCGAACCGTGCTTCCGAGAAGGCGGGGAGGGGTATTCCGCCTGTCCAGGGGACGCCATGAACATCGACATCTATTCCGACCGCGCCAAACAGGCCGTGCAGGCCGCGCAGTCCATCGCCCTGTCGCGCCGCAACCAGCAGTTCGCGCCCGAGCATCTGCTGAAGGCCCTGCTCGACGCCCAGGACAGTCTCGCCCGAGACCTGATCAAGCAGGCCGGCGGCGATCCCGCCAGGGCCTCCACCGACAATGACGCGGCGCTGGCCAAGCTGCCCCAGGTGGAGGGCGGCAACGGCCAACTCTACATGAAGGCCGAGACCGCGCGCGTCTTCGTCACCGCCGAGGAAGACGCCAAGAAGGCGGGCGACGCCTTCGTCACCACCGAGCGCCTGCTGATCGCCCTGGCCAAGGATGGCGGCGACGTGGCCAAGGGGCTGAAGGGCGCCGGGATCGACGCGAAAAAGCTGGAAGCGGCGGCGGACGACATCCGCAAGGGCCGCACCGCCGACTCCGCCAGCGCCGAGGAGGGCTATGACGCTCTGAAGCGCTATGCCCGCGACCTGACCCAGGCGGCCCGCGACCAGAAGCTCGACCCGGTGATCGGCCGCGACGAGGAGATCCGCCGCACCATCCAGGTGCTTAGCCGCCGCACCAAGAACAATCCCGTCCTAATCGGCGAGCCTGGCGTCGGCAAGACCGCCATCGTCGAGGGCCTGGCCCTGCGCATCGTCGAGGGCGACGTCCCCGAAAGCCTGAAGGACAAGAAGCTGCTGGCCCTCGACATGGGCTCCCTCATCGCCGGGGCCAAGTATCGCGGCGAGTTCGAGGAGCGGCTGAAGGCGGTGCTGAACGAGGTCACCGCGGCCGAGGGCGGGATCATCCTGTTCATCGACGAGATGCACACCCTGGTGGGCGCCGGCAAGTCCGAGGGGGCCATGGACGCCTCCAACCTGCTCAAGCCCGCTTTGGCGCGGGGCGAACTGCACTGCGTGGGCGCCACCACGCTGGAGGAATACCGCAAGCATGTGGAGAAGGACGCCGCCCTGGCGCGCCGCTTCCAGCCGGTCTTCGTGGGCGAACCGACGGTGGAGGATACGGTCTCCATCCTGCGCGGCCTGAAGGAGAAGTACGAGGTCCACCACGGGGTGCGCATCAGCGACAGCGCCATCGTCGCCGCCGCCACGCTCTCCAACCGCTACATCACCGACCGCTTCCTGCCCGACAAGGCCATCGACCTGATGGACGAGGCGGCCAGCCGGGTGCGCATGCAGATCGATTCCAAGCCCGAGGCGCTCGACGAGATCGACCGGCGCCTGGTGCAGCTGAAGATCGAGCGCATGGCCCTGACCAAGGAGACCGACGAGCCCTCGCGCCAGCGCCTGGAAAAGCTGGAGGACGAGGTCGACGACCTCGAAGGCCAGTCCGCCGAGATGACCGCCCGCTGGAAGGCGGAGAAGGACAAACTCGGCTCCGCCGCCCAGGCCCGCGAGGCCCTGGAGCGTCTGCGCGCTGACCTAACCCAGGCCCAGCGCGCCGGCGACCTCGCCCGCGCCTCGGAGATCCTATACGGCCAGATCCCGGTGATGGAAAAGCGCCTGCAGGAGGCCGAATCCGCCGAGCAGCAGCAATCCGCCAACCTCTCGCCCGAGGTGGTGGACGCCGAGCAGATCGCCCAGGTGGTCTCCCGCTGGACCGGCGTGCCGGTGGAGAAGATGCTGGAGGGCGAGCGCGAAAAGCTCCTCGCCATGGAGGACAACCTGCGCGCCCGCGTGGTCGGCCAGGACGAGGCGCTGGAGGCGGTGTCCGACGCCGTGCGCCGCGCCCGCGCCGGTCTGCAGGACCCCAACCGCCCCATCGGCTCTTTCCTGTTCTTAGGCCCCACGGGCGTCGGCAAGACCGAGCTCACCAAGGCCCTGGCCGAATTCATGTTCCAGGACGACACGGCCATCACCCGCATGGACATGTCCGAATACATGGAGAAGCACTCGGTCAGCCGCATGATCGGCGCGCCTCCAGGCTATGTGGGCTATGATGAGGGCGGTTCGCTTACCGAAAGCGTGCGCCGCCGCCCCTATCAGGTGGTGCTGTTCGACGAGGTGGAGAAGGCGCATCCGGACGTGTTCAACGTGCTGTTGCAGGTGCTCGACGACGGGCGCCTGACGGACGGGCAGGGCCGCACGGTGGACTTCCGCAACACCCTGATCATCATGACCTCCAACCTCGGCTCCGAATTCCTGTCCGTGGGCATCGAGGGGTCGGCCGACGAGGTGGATACCGAGGCGGTGCGGCCCCTGGTGATGAACGTGGTGCGCAGCCACTTCCGCCCCGAATTCCTCAACCGGATCGACGAGATCATCCTGTTCAAGCGCCTGTCGCGCTCCAACATGGATTCCATCGTGCGCATCCAGCTGGAGCGGGTGGAAAAGCTCCTGGCCGACCGCCGTATGGCCATCGCCCTGGACGCCGGCGCCCTGCACTGGCTCGGCGAACGCGGCTACGACCCGGTCTATGGCGCCCGCCCCCTGAAGCGCGTGATCCAGAAGGAACTGGTCGACCCCATCGCCAAGAAACTCCTGGCCGGAGAATTCACCGACGGCAGCGTCATCAACGTGACGGCCGGCGACGGCGGGCTGGAGATTGGGAAGGCTACGATACAGTAGCTATTAATCCCGCACGCAATTAATGATGAACCTCTGCAGCGTGTCCCACACGCTGCAGAGGTGTTGTCCAGATGGTGAGAGGTCGGCACTGTGAACGTATCATTGATGAGGATGAGAGAACCTCCTCACTGCGCTGAAAGCGTCGAACAATCTTTTCGTATTCAGAATCTATGGCACCTGTTGACATCTGATGATTTAATGCAGCTTTCATTTTTTCAGACCAAGAAGCATTAGAGTATGTAGTTTCTCCGACCTTATTGAGATAGTGAGTTACTGAAAGCTCGATCAGAACTCTGTGTAATACAGATATTGCATTTATATGTTTTGATAATCTTAGATTGAATTGTAGATCGTCCCAAATTGCTCGAATTCGCGTCATCTCCGGCGTCTTTGGGAGATTAAAATGCACGTCGCTTGGGATTAGATTTAATCGCTTCTGAGGTTCCGGTGGATCCTCTGCAGACTCAGATTCATCTTGAGATGGTGTGTCCGATTCGTCTCGAATTTCTTGGTCATCCTCATCGGCCTCGCCCGAACCCAAAAGCCAATCTTCAATTGTGATGGGAGTCTTTAGGGCGAACTTGACGTTGGGTAGAAGACCTTCCGCATCCAACTTGTTCAAATATTTTGTCTTAGATTCAGCGTCCCAAACGTCAGCAAGGACGATATGCCCACTACTAAGGTCGTCGAATATACGCGAGATAGCTCGCATTGCGGCGCCCGGCTCGTGCGTGAACGAGAGAGTATTTTTTCTTAAGCTAAGGCCAACTCTGTTACGTTGAGATTCTGCAGATAGAAGTCTGTTGGCGTTAGATATTGGAATTTGGTGGAGCGGCCGCGGATAGCCGTCGCGCTTAAGTGTTGAAAATATCTCGCGGGCTATATTTACCGCCCCGCCTTTTCCAGTACGTTCTACAAAGTTGTGCTTTGCCGTGGCGTCCCATTGGCTTTGGCCGACACCATTCTGAGAGCCTGTGTGTCGTCGGTATAGGATTTCATCTATTAGTTCCCCATCCTGTTCGATGCGGCATTCAAGTTCTGAAGGGATGGGCTGCGCCGCTCCATCAGCAAGTTGCTGGTAGAATCTGGTCCATTCCGAAGTGGGCGCTAGGCCCGGCCTTAGAAGAAGTTTGAGAGACGCTACGCGTCTGTTGCCATCGTATACGATCCATCCCTCTTCCTCCTGACGGATGAGAGGGGGTTCATAGACCTTCCCCGCCGCAACGATGTCCGCTGCGAGCCGTTTCATATGGTCCGCCTTCTTGGCTAGCAGCCAAGCAAATGCGGCCGCTTCGCTTTCCATTGGTCCGTGGCGATCATTGTCGCGGTTGACTACGAGGTCATCCACCGCGCGAATTGCGTAGGTCATGTGTAGGCTCCCCGCTTCTCAGACTTGTCCAAACTGGTGGGGCGCGCAACCAAAACAAGAGATTAGTCTCTTCTTGCTCTGCACGGGTTGAGTGAGAGGTGCCATAAGTCCCGAACTATCTCCCCCATTCAAGACTTACCCAGCCATGCCCCAACACGCCCACACCTTCACCGTCTCCACCCAGGGCAAGGGGCTGTACGAGATCACCGACGCGGTGCAGCGCTGGGCGGAGGGGCAGGGGGCTGGGATCGGGTTGTTGACACTGTATTGCCGTCACACCTCCGCTTCGCTGCTGATCTCGGAGAATGCGGCGCGGGCGGTGCGGACGGACCTGGAGGCCTTCTTCGAGCGGATCGCGCCCGAGGCGCCGGGGCGTTATACCCATGACGACGAGGGGCCGGACGACATGCCCGCCCACCTGCGCGCCGCGCTTACCGCCACCTCGCTGTCCATTCCCCTGGTAGACGGGCGCCTCGTGCTCGGCACGTGGCAGGGCGTCTATCTGTTCGAGCACCGCCGCGCCCCGCACCGGCGCGAGGTGGTGGCCCACCTACTGGCGGCGTGAGATCTGCTCCCTCTCCTGCGAAGTGGGAGGGGTGGGGCGCGCGGCGGGCGCTCCCGAACCTATTGCAGGCGAGCGGCCAGTTGATCGACCGCGATGTTGATCGCCGGGTCGGACTTCAGGCCTTTGACCCGCTCGGCCAGAACCACCTCGGCCAGCTGCGCGGCGAGTTCACCGGCGGCGGCCTTGACCTCGGCGGTGGCCTGGGTCTCGGCATTGGCGATGCGGCGATCGGCGAGGGCGGTGCGGCGGGCAATGCTCTCCTCCAGCTTCACCTTCGCCTCGGCGGCCATGCGCACGGCGGTGGCCTTGGCCTCCTCCAGCATGGCGGCGCCCTGGATTTCGGCCTCGTCGCGCTGGGTCTTGATCTCGGCCAGCATGGCCTCGGCCTCGGCGCGCAGGCGCGCGGCCTCCTCGAGGTCGGCCTTGATGGTGGCCGCCTTGGTATCGAGGGCGCCGAGGGCGAACTTGAAGCCGCCGGCGAACCACACCACGGCGAGGAACAGGATCAGGCCGACGGCCACCCACAGCTCGGGGTTGGCGGCGTTCCAGAATTCGAGGTCGAAGAAGGCGGGCATTGGTCCTTACCCCTGCAGTTGGGCGAGGGCGGCGGAGACCTGTTCGCCCGTGGCGGGCGCACCGGTCAGCTTCTCGACGATGGCGTGGGCGGTGTCGGCGGCGACGGTGGAGACATTGCCCATGGCCGCGTCGCGGGCGACCCGGATGGAGGCCTCGGCGGCGTGAAGCTTGGCGGAGAGCTCGGCTTCCTGCGCATCGTGGCTGGCCTTGGCTTCGGCTTCGGCCTTGGCCTTGGCGTCGGCAGCGGTCTTCTGGGCCTTGGCGCGGGCGTCGGCTAGGGATTGGCGGGCGGCTTCGGCCTGGGCGGCGGCTTCGGCCTGGACCGACTTGGCGCTGGCGATGGCGCCGCCGATGGTCTTCTCGCGCTCGTCGAAAATCCGGCGGATCCGCGGGGCGAAGACGCGCGACATCAGCACGTAGAGGATGGCGAACAGGATCACCAGATAGGCGATCTGGCCCGGCCAGTGCTGCAGCTGGAACTGCGGCAGGCCGCTGGACGGCGCTTCGGTGGCCTCCGACGTCGCCGGCGCCTTGTGCTGCTGGTTCAGAGTCTGGGCGTCGTTCTCCGCCGCCCGCTCGACCGTAGGCGCGTGCTTGATCGTTTCTGTGTGCGGCTCAGCCATTCCGGATCCGTCGTCAGGTACAGAAGGCGGGACGACGCCGAGATGCGCGCCCCGCGGACTTCAGAGAGGATGGATCAGCCGAACTTCAGCAGGATGCCGAGCACGAAGGCCAGGATGCCCAGGGCTTCGGCGAGGGCGGCGCCCACGAACAGGTTGCCGATTTGCGACGCGGCGGCCGACGGATTGCGCAGGGCGCCCGTCAGGAAGCTGCCGAAGACCTGGCCCACGCCGATGCCGGCGCCGATCATGCCGAGGGTGGCGAGGCCCGCGCCGATTTGCTTAGCAGCCGTAACGTCCATTGTGTGTAGTCCCGTAGTGAGGATGGAGGATGTTGGAGGAGAGAAAAAGACCGAGCCTAGTGCCCGTGCCCCAGGTTGACCACGTCGTTGAGGTAGATGCAGGTCAGCACCGCGAAGACGAAGGCCTGCAGGAACGCCACGAGGCACTCCAGCGCAGTCAGCGCCACGACCATGGAAAGCGACAGGGCCGCGCCGGGAATGCCCAGCAGCCCGAAACCGCCGCCCGCCGCCAGGGCGCCCAGCGCCACCACGAAGCCGGCGAACACCTTCAGCGCCACGTGGCCGCCCAGCATGTTGCCGAACAGACGAAGGGCCAGGGTGACGGGGCGTAGCAGGAAGGAGACGAACTCGATCAGCACGATCACCGGCAGGAGCACGATCGGCACGCCGGAGGGCACGAACAGCTTGAAGAAGCCGAGCCCGTTCCTTGCGAAGCCGATGATCAGCACCAGCAGGATGGTGATCACAGCGAAGGTGGCGGTAATGGCCAGCTGCGAGGTGACCGTGAAGGTCAAAAGCAGGCCAAGGATGTTCATGGCCAGAATGAAGCTGAAAATGGTGAAGACGAATGGAAAGAGCTTCTTGCCCTCGTGGCCGATGATCGACTCCCCAAGGTCGTCGATCATGGAGAAGAGCTGCTCGCCCACCGCCTGGGTGCGCGTCGGCACCACCTTCATATTGGCGGTGACGATGGTCAGGAAGATCACGATCGCGGCGAAAGCCACGGTCATCGCCAGGTGCGAATTGGTGAACGCCAGATCGGTCTTGCCGATCAGCGGCAGGTTCACCACGCCGAAATCGATCAGCTTGGTGATCTGGAACTGATGAATCGGGTCGGTGGCCATCGGCCCAGATCACTCCTCGTCGTCGTCGAACGGCGCCGACGGGGGTGTCGGTCCGGTATCCTGCTTGGCCAGCGCCATCAGCCTCTGGGCTGTGCGGTTGGCCATCCAAAGCGAAAGGGCGAAACCAATCAGAACGCCCCCGATCAGACCCACCGCGGTCGGGATCTTGAAGACCCAGACCACGAGAGCGCCGCCCGCCAGCCCTATCAACACCCCGCCGATCAACTCGGCGATGATCTTGTAGGCCTGACCGACGGCCTGTTCACCGGCATGCGCGGTCAACGGACGCTGGGTCCGAGCCCCCAGAGCGGCGGCCCGTTCGTCGAGGCGGCGAATCGCCTCTTCGCGGGGATCGTCTGCAGGGGGCATGATGACTGCGATGCGGTTGGCGGCCGGAGCAGAGCCCCGTCCGTGATCGCGGCGGAACCTATAGACGCGCGGTTGACAGGTCAAGCGTCCGTTTCTAGGCCGCAACATACGGAAAAGGCGGAGCTTTCAGCCTATTCCGCGGCCAAGGCTTCCGCCTGCTTCAGATCGACGGACACGAGTTGCGAGACGCCGCGCTCGGCCATGGTTACCCCATACAGCCGATCCATCCGACTCATGGTCACCGGGTTGTGGGTGATGGCGATGAAGCGGGTTGCGGTGAGATCCCGCATCTGGTGCAGCATCTTGCAGAACCGGTCCACATTGGCGTCGTCCAGCGGCGCGTCCACCTCGTCCAGAACACAGATGGGAGCGGGGTTGGCGAGGAAGACGGCGAAGATCAGCGCGGTGGCGGTGAGGGCCTGTTCGCCGCCGGACATCAGGCTCATCACCGCCATGCGCTTGCCAGGGGGGCAGGCGAAGATCTCCAGCCCGGCCTCCAGAGGATCGTCCGATTCGACCAGCCGCAGCTCCGCCTCGCCGCCCTCGAACAGGGTCTGGAACAGGGTCTTGAAGCTCGCATTGATCTTGTCGAAGGCGGCCATCAGCCGCTCGCGGCCCTCGGCGTTCAGCTCCTCGATGCCGCCGCGCAGGCGGGCGATGGCGTCGGTCAGGTCGGCGCGTTCGCCGCGCATGGTCTCCAGCCGCTGGGCATGCTCGCCCACCTCCTCCTCGGCGCGCAGGTTCACCGCGCCGAGCTGATCCCGCTCTCGTTCCAGGGCGGCGAGGTGGGTATCGACACCCTCCACGTTGGTCGGGATGGCGACGGCCGCTTCATCGAGGGCGCGGGCGAGGGCGGCGGGCTCCAGCCGCGTGGCCTGGCGCAGGGTTTCGAGGGCGCCCACCAGGCGTTCGCGCGCGGCCTCTACACGCACGGCCTCGCCGACGCGGCGTTCGCGGGCCTGACCTGCGGCCAGCTCGGCGGCGCGATTCGCCCGGTCGATGTCGCTGGACAGGCTCTCGGCGGCCTGGAGGGCGTCGGCGGCGGCCTTGCGCCGGATTTCGGCGACGGACACCTCGCCAAGCAGCTTTTGGCTCCGCCCGCCGAGCTCCTGGGGCGCAATCTGGGCGGCGGCGAGCTGCTGGTCCGTGCGCGCCGAATCGCGGTCGAGGGCCTCAAGGCGCGCATCGGCGGCGGCCCGACGCTTGGTCCAGTCGGCGACGTCGCGGGTCAGGCTGGACTGGCGGCGCAGGCGTCCCTCGCGCGCCCGGCTCTCGGTATCAAGAGCGGTGCGCGCGCGGGCCTCGATCTCGCGCGCCTCGCCGGCGCGGACGCGAGCGGCGGCGAGGCCGGTATCGCCCGGCGGGGCTGCATCTTCGCCCACGTCCCGGCGCGTGGCCTCAAGGAGGGCGGCGGCGGTGTCACGCTCGCCCTCGGCGGCGGCCAATCCGGCTTCAGCCTCCTCCACCTCCTGGGTGAAGCGGACGCAGGTCTCGGTGAGGGATTGCAGGCGCGCCTCGCGCCGCGCCTCCTCGCGCGCGTGGCGTTCGGCGGTATCACGGGCGTGGGCGAGCGCGCGTTCGGCCGCTTCGGGCGCTCGGCGGGCGATTCGCACGGCCTCTTCGGCGGTGCGGACGGCGGCCTGGGCGGCCCGATGGGTTTCGGTGAGGCGGGCGGTTTCCGGTTCGGCCGCAGCGATCTCGGCGGCGAGGGTCTCTCGCCGCGCCTTCTGCGCCATGCGTTTGGCGGCGGGGCGCGGGGCGGCGGCGCGCACCACCAGCCCATCCCAGCGCCACAGGTCGCCGGCCTTGGACACCAGACGTGCGCCGGTGGGCAGGGCGGCGATCGCGGCGGCGTCGGGCTCGGCCTCCACCAAAGCCACCATGGCCAGGCGCGCGGCGAGGGCAGGGGGGGCGCGGACGTGGTCGGCGAGCGGGATCGCGCCCTTGGGCCAGATTGGGGCGCGAGCCGCCGCGCCGCCCCAATAGGCTGGTGCCCGGGGATCGAGCGCAGCGTCCAGGTCCTCGCCCAGCGCCGCCGCCACCGCCGCCTCAAAGCCGGCATCGGGGCGGACGCTGTCGAGGGCGCGCGGAAAGGAGGCGACCTTGCCGCTGTCGAGCAGGGTGTCGAGCCCGGCGGCTTCGGACTTCAGCTTGCGCAGGGCGTCTTCACTGGCGCGGGCGGCGTCACGCGCGTCGCTTTCGCCCCCTATGGCCTTGGCGCGTCCAGCCTCGGCCGCTTCGACGAGCGCGCGGACGCGGGCCAGCTCGGAGGTGGCGGCCTCAAGGGCGGCTCTTGCGGCGGCCGGCTCCGCGGCGGGTATGGCGGCCTGGGCGCAGTCGGCTTCGGCGGCGGCGAGGGCGCGGCGGGTGCGGTCGAGCCGCTGGCCGGCTTCCTCGGCGCGGCGAGCGGCGGCGCGCGCCTGGGTCTCCACCTCCTCCAGACGGGCGCGGCGGGCCTGTCGACGCGCGGCCTCCGCGGCGGCTTCGGAGGCGAGGCGTTCCACGTCCGCGTCGGCGGCGGCGCGCCGGCGGCCGGCCTCTTCCAGAGCGCGCTGCAGTTCCGGGCCGCGCTCAGGAGCGGCGGAGATGGCGCTTTCGACCTCGCGCAGCTCACGGCCGAGCCGGGCAAGCGCCTCGGCCGCGTCCTCACGGGCCTGCACCTCGCGGGCGCGGTCCTCGGCGATGCGGGCGAGTTCATTCCTGAGGCGCTCCACCTCCGCCGTGGCCTGGGCGGCCTCGCGCTCCAGCCGGTCGCGGTCGATGGCCAGGCGCTGCAGCACGGCGGCGGCGACCAGTTCCTCTTCCCGGAGCGGCTTGACCGCTTCGGCGGCGGCGGCGGCCTCTACCGTCAGGCGAGCGACCTCGCGGGCCGTCTCAGCCACCAGCGCCTCCGCCTCCGCCTCCGCCGCCAGGGCCGCTTCCGCCGCGCTTTCGGCATCGCGCAAGCGGGCGAGCAGGGCTGCGCCCTGCAGGGCGCGGATTTCGGCGGACAGGCGTTTGTACTTCTCCGCCTGCCGGGCTTCGCGGCGCAGGCGTCCGTGCGCGGCCTCGAGTTCGGCGGCCACGTCTTCCAGCCGTTCGAGATTGGCTTCTGCCGCCTTCAGGCGAAGGTCGGCCTCGTGGCGGCGGGTGTGCAGGCCGGAGACCCCGGCGGCCTCCTCCAGGATGCGGCGCCGATTGGAAGGCTTGGCCCCGATCAGCTCGGAGATCTGTCCCTGGCGTACCAGGGCAGGGGAGTTGGCGCCGGTGGAGGCGTCGGCGAACAGCAGCTGCACGTCCCGCGCCCGCACCTCCTGTCCGTTGATGCGGTAGGTGGAGCCCGCGCCGCGGTCGATGCGGCGGACCACCTCCAGGGTGGCGTGCTCGTTGAAGCGCGCGGGGGCGGTGCGGTCGGAATTGTCGATCTGCAGCAGCACCTCCGCCCGGCTGCGGCCGGGGCGCCCGTCGGCCCCGGCGAAGATCACATCGTCCATGCCCTCCGCCCGCATGGCCTTGGCGGAGTTGGCCCCCATGACCCAGCGCAGGGCTTCGAGCAGGTTGGACTTGCCGCAGCCGTTCGGTCCGACCACGGCGGTCAGGCCGGGCTCGATCCGCAGTTCGGTGGGTTCGACGAAGGACTTGAAGCCGGTCAGGCGAAGGCGCTGAAATTGCACGGACTTCGCCCCTGGTCGTGCTTATTTCTTGAGGAGCGGGTCGATGGCTTCCGACATTTTCTCCATCGGCATCTCGCCGGCATCGTACTTCTTGCCGTTGATGATGAAGGTCGGGGTCGACTCGATCTGGAACTGCTGCACCGCCTTCTGCTGGCGATTCTCCACCGCCTTCAGGGCGTTGGTGTCGGAGAGGCAGGTGGTGAACTGCTGCTCGCTCATGCCCTGGGCCTTGGCCACGTTGAGCAGGGCGCCGCGGGTATCGCCGGCGAAGATCTGCGGCTGGCTGCGCATCACGCCCTGCACCGTGGCCATGTACTTGTCGGGCGAGACGCAGCGGGCCAGTAAGGCGCCGGCGGCGTCCTCCTGCGGGTGGATCAGGTATTCGCGGAAGGTGTAGCGCACCTTGCCCGTATCCACATACTTGGCCTTGAAGGCCGGATAGACCTCTTCCTCCCAGCGCGCGCAGTGGGGGCAGGTGAGCGAGCCGTACTCGATCACCGTCACGGGCGCCTTGGCGTCGCCGATGGTGTAGCCGTCGTCGCTGAGCCCGGCCGTCGCCGTCCCGCCGGCGCCCGCCTTGTTGCAGGCGCCGATCGCCAGCACCGCGCCGAACGCCAGGGCCAGCGAGACATAGCGGAGGGGGGTGGCCAAAGGCGTCTTGGTGGTCATGCGAGGTCCATCGGGTACAGGGTTGAAGTCTAAGGCCGAGTCCCGCCCGTTCTCAAAGCGGGAGGCGGCAGATATCAGTGGACAGGCTGGCGTTTGGTCAACCTGCGCGGTGCAGCGGCATTGGCGCCCAAAAGCGGCTGGATCACGGCCTCGACGTCGCTCAGCGCCATTTCGCGGCCGGCGGGAACGCTCACCTGCTTGCCGTTGACGATGACCGTGGGCGTGGAATCGATCTTGTCCACCTGCATGGTGTGTTCGGCGCGGGCGTTGAAGGCGGCGAGGGCGCTGACATCTGAGATGCAGGCCTTCATCTGGGCCTCGTCCATGCCGCCCGCTCGCGCGCCCGCCATGAGGTAGTCGTGCAGGTTGTTGCCCTTGAACAGCAGGTCCTGGCTGCGGAACAGGGTATCGGTAACGGTGAGATAGCGCTCAGGTCCGGCGCAGCGGGCGATGAGGAAGCCGGCGGCGTCCACCTGCGGATTGATCGGCACTTCGCGGAATACATAGCGCGCCTTACCGGTGTCGATGTAACGGGCCCGCAGAGTCGGGAAGATGTTGGCGTTGAAGCGGGCGCAGTGCGGGCAGGTGACCGAGGCGAACTCGACGATAGTGACCGGCGCGTTGGGTCGGCCGATGCTGACCTCGCGCTCGCCGATCCGATCTTCAGCGTGCGCCGCCATCGGCGCGGCCAGCAGCAGCGCCCCGGCAGCGGCAAGAAGCAGGGCGTTTAGACGGCGGCGGAGCATGGGTGACCTCGAAGCGGTCGCGGGGCGACCTGTAACGTACTGGCGACACCGCGCGGACCGGTTTGTCAATCTTTCGCCTCCCTGAGCATGGCGCGGCCGAGCTTCATCAGGGCCGATTTCAGCGGCCCGTCAGGGGCGGCGGCGAGGCTGGCGGCCAGTTCCGCCTCTTTCGCGGCATCGAGGGGCGGCCTGGCGCGGCTGGGCTTGGCCACGCGGCTGGCGCGCCGGATGAGGCCCTGGACCACGCGCAGCCGCGCGACCGCTCCCGTGCCGAGATTGAGGTTCACCCGGTCGATGATGTCCTCCGCCTGGTGCTGGACGATGGCGGCGGCGAAGCCGTCCACCTTCAGCTCCAGCGTGGCGCCGCTTCCGGCCCTGGTCCCGCGCGGCTGGATCAGCTTCGTCGGTTCGGACACGCGCCACAGGGTCTCGCCCACGATCTCGCGCCAGCGGGACTGGAGCGGGCCGATACTCGGGCCGAACTGGTTGTCGAGGCTGCGCACCAGGCGCGAGACCGCGCGTCCCGCAACGGGGGGCGGGCGACGCACTGGGCGGGTCCGACGCCGCTTCAGGATCTCGGCGGCCTCTTCGGGGGAAGGCAGATCACGCATGAAGCCTGTATAGCCTTTCGGATGGATGACGTCATGACCGACACGAGGGCCGTGCGCCGCCGATTGCTGGACTGGTACGACCGCCACGCTCGCGTACTGCCCTGGCGCGTGGGGCCGGCCGAGCATGCGGCGGGCGTGCGGCAGGACCCCTACAAGGTCTGGCTCAGCGAGGTGATGCTGCAGCAGACCACCACCGCCCATGCCGCCCCCTATTTTGCTGCCTTCACCCGGCGCTGGCCCATGGTCGGTGCGCTGGCGAAGGAGGAGGACGGGGTGGTGATGGCCGCCTGGGCCGGGCTCGGCTACTACGCCCGCGCCCGCAACCTGCTCGCCTGCGCGCGCGCGGTAGCCGATGAGCATGGCGGAGTTTTTCCCAATACCGAGAACGGCTTGCGCGCCTTGCCTGGTGTGGGCGGCTATACCGCCGCCGCCGTTGCCGCCATCGCGTTCGATCGGCCGGCCAATGTGGTGGACGGTAATGTGGAGCGGGTGATGAGCCGCCTCTATGCTGTCGAAGCGCTGCTTCCGGGCGCCAAGCCGCAGCTGGCGCGGCTGGCCGGTGGGCTGGTGACGGAAGACCGGCCTGGCAACTGGGCGCAGGCGCTGATGGACCTCGGCGCCACGGTCTGTACGCCCAGATCGCCTAGGTGCCTGGTCTGCCCCCTGATCGATGACTGCGCGGCCTATGCCTCAGGGGCGCCGCAAACCTATCCACGCAAGGCCGCCAAGGCCGAACGTCCGCACCGACAGGGTCAGGTATTCGTCCAGCGACGCGGCGGCGAGGTCGGCCTCGTCCGGCGTCCGCCCAAGGGTCTGCTCGGCGGCATGCTCGCCCTGCCGACCACCGACTGGACCCCCGCACCGCGCCCCGTTCCGCCGGGCTGGCGCGAGGTGGGCGCGGTGGAGCATGTATTCACGCATTTTTCCCTGACCCTTCATGTGCTGGTGAAGGCCGACCCAACCGACGCGGACCTGATCTGGACCCCGGTGGAAGACGCCCGGACAGCCCTGCCGACCGTGTTCAGGAAGGCATTGGACCGGGCGCTAGGCTAGATCTTCCGGCCAGGGCTTGGTGGCGATCAGCACCGGCGCCTCGGGCGCACTGGGCCGATAGCGGAAGCCGCGATGAGCGAGGAGATTGCGCAGACGCTGGTGCTCGGCCGCGCCGTGCAGTTCGTGCGCCAGGATGCCCAGCTTGCCGCCCGGACTTAACATGGCCGCGACCGCCTCCACCGTCGTTGCGATGCCCGCCGCGTCGTGTCCCGTGACGATCAGCAGTTCACAGTGTTCGTCGGCGCAGCCGCAGGTGCAGCGCCGCGCCGCCTCCACCCGCTGAAAGCCACGACGGGCGAGGCCGCACATGACGTCGAGCGAACCATGGCCTGCGACGCCCACGGGCCGATCCGCCCGCGCCTCGGCAAGTTGCAGGAGCCGGTCGAGCCGTCGCTCCAGCGGGTCTGCGCAGAGGTCATCGGAAGGGGTGGCGAGACGAAGAACGGCGGCCATGATCGGACCCGATAAGGTTTCACTGTCCGAATTCTGCAGCCGACGCGCGTCAGGCTTCCATATGGACCCGCACCCAAACCCGTAAGCTTATGGTCCAGACCGGCCTTGCCGCGGCCACGACACGGTGAAACCATGGACGCCGCCAGATCGTAGTATCAACATGATCGCCGCCTATCGGACAGCCATGACCCGTCGTTTTACCCTGATCCTCGCCGCCCTGTCGGCCCTGTTCCTCGCGCCGCTGGCCGCGAGCGCTGCGCCGCCGCAGATCATGCCGCCTCAAGCTGCCGTGTTTTCGGGCGGATGCTTCTGGTGCATGGAGCACGACATGAAGGGCATCCGCGGCGTCATCAAGGTGGAGAGCGGCTATACGGGCGGCCACGTGGACCATCCCACCTATGAGGATGTGACCTCAGAACGTTCCGGTCACCGCGAATCCGTGAAGGTGACCTTCGATCCTAGCAAGGTCGACTACGGGTTCATCCTGTCGCGCTACTGGAAACTGATCGATCCCACGGACAATGGCGGTCAGTTCTGCGACCGGGGCGAGTCCTATACCCCGGCCATCTTCGTCGCCAACGAAGAGCAGCGGAAGGAAGCCGAAGCCTCCAAGATCGAAGCCCAGAAGCAGCTCAAGCACGGCAAGATCATCGTACCCATCCTGCCGCTGAAGGTGTTCTGGCCGGCAGAGGAATACCACCGAGACTTCGCCGAGCGGAACAAGGGCCACTACGACGCCTATCGCAGCGGCTGTGGGCGCGACGAACGGCTGAAGCAGGTCTGGGGCGGCTAGGCCTCAGGCCGCCCGGTCATGCCATCCCGGCCCGAACCTGGGCGCGGAGGACGTCGATGGGGGACAGGCCGCGGTCGGTTTTTACGTGCCAGTAGGTCCAGCCGTTGCAGGCGGGGGCTTCTTCCAGCATGGCGCCGAGCTTGTGAATCGAGCCCGAAAGCGAGCCGGCGATCAGGCTGCCGTCCGCCCGCACGCGCGCGCGGCGCGAGCCCTTGGGGCAGTAGAGTTCGTCACCGATATTGAGCAGGCCCGCCTCGATCACCATTCCGAAGGGAATGCGCGGCTCGGACTTCTTGGAGCCGGTGACCATGAGCAGCTCCGGGTCGATGGGGACCACGCCGGCGATGCGCTTTTCGGCCAGGCGGGCATATTCCACCTCGCGCTCGATGCCGATGAAGCGGCGCCCCAGCCGCTTGGCCGCCGCGCCGGTGGTGCCGGTGCCGAAGAAGGGATCGAGGATCACCTCGCCGGGCTTGGTGGAGGCCAGGATCACCCGGTGGAGCAGGGCCTCGGGCTTTTGCGTGGGATGGGCCTTGTTCCCCATGGCGTCCTTGACCCGCTCCTCGCCGGTGCAGAGGGGCAGGGCCCAGTCCGAGCGCATCTGCAGGTCGTCATTGGCCACCTTCAAGGCGTCGTAGTTGAAGGTATAGCGGCGCTGGCCGCGCGATTTGGCGGCCCAGATCAGGGTCTCATGGGCGTTGGTGAAGCGGGTGCCCTTGAAGTTCGGCATGGGGTTGGACTTGCGCCACACCACGTCGTTCAGCACCCAGAAGCCGAGGTCCTGGAGCACGCTGCCGACGCGGAAGATGTTGTGGTAGCTGCCGATCACCCACAGGGCGCCGTCGTCCTTCAGCACCCGGCGGCACTCGGCCATCCAGGCCTTGGTGAAGGCATCATAGGCGGCGAAGGAGTCGAACCGATCCCAGTCGTCGTCCACCGCATCGACCTTGGAATTGTCCGGCCGATGCAGGTCGCCGCCGAGCTGCAGGTTATAGGGCGGATCGGCGAACACCAGGTCCACCGACGCATCCGGCAGGCGCTTCAACGCCTCGATGCAGTCGCCGATGATGATCCGGTCCGTCTCGATAGCCATAGGATCCCCCAACAGAGAAACGCAGGCTTGGCGGCACAGGGTTAATCGAGCGTTGAGTTAACCATGATGCTGTCGCACACGGCTTGAAAGCCGCGTTTTGCCACCCAGCTTAGTCATAGGGGAGGCGGAAATGATCGTGTTCTGGTTGATGATGCTCTGTGGGCTGGCGGCGAAGTTCACGCCCGAAACGCCCCTCGGACGACAATCGCACAGATGGCTGGTGGAGGCGCCGGCGCGCTGGTTGAGCACGGTGTCGCTGCCTAAGCTGGTATTCATCGGCGTGTTGCTGGCCGCGGCCTGTGTTCTGGGAATGGCCTTCGCCGGCGAGATCGTACTGGTGGCGGCCATCGACGTCGCCACTTATGCGGAGATCGTCGCCGCCCTATGGATTGCGGCGAGCCGGATTCGGGTGGCGACGACCGCGCGGCTGGTCGTGTCGGCCGTCCTAGCGCCAGTGCGTCTGTGGCGATCGGGAATGCCGCGTGCGCATCGCCTCTCGAGGCGTCGTCGTCCGCCATCGCCGGACGACGAGCCGGTCTGGCCGACCTTGGCGATGGCTTGAACCGGTGTCCGATTTCGCCGGACTCTTTAGTCAGGACGGATTGCCGGAGTCCGGCCAATAAGTCTCTGAACTATAGAGATAAATGAACGCGAGCCGGACTATCCGGACTCTTTTTGAAGAGTCCGGAGTAAGTTTTATATAGTTACGCTTGTATCCACAACGGGCGCTCGCTAAAGCTCTCCCATGACCCCCTGGTTGGCCTTGTCGAGCTCCTCGGCGTAGCGGCGCGTCGCGAAGGCTTCGGTGATCGAGCCGATGACCTTGCCGCCGGTGTCGCCCTCGCCATCGACCACGGCCAGGGTCTCCGCCTCGGCGCGCTCGAACACCGCCAGGGCCTCCTTGATGTTCCATTGCGGCAGGAGGGCCACCTCCGGCAGCTTGGCGATGTCGCCGATCTTCAGCGTGTCCTTGTCCGCGTCGAGTTCGGTGGCGTGCAGATCGGCGATGGAGACGAGGCCGGCATAGTGCTCGGTCGGGTCGAGCACCACCACGGTGGTGCCCGAACCCAGGGGGAAGCGGCGACGGAACTCCGCCAGCGTCGAGGCGGCGGGGATGGTGCGCGGATCGCGCCGCATCAGCTTGCCCACCGTCATCGAGCGCACCCAGCCCACGTCGTGGGCGCTGCGGATCGTCTCGCCGCGCAGGTGCAGCCGCCACGTCGAGAACGAGTAGCCGAAGGTCTCGCGCACGGCCAGGCTGGTGGCCACGCAGGCGGCGAGGATGGGGGCGGTGACGGTGAAATCCCCTGTGGTCTCCAGCACCAGGAACGACATGGTCAGCGGCCCGCCCACCACGGCCACGGCGAACACGCCCATGCCGGTAAGCACGCAGGCGGTGGGGTCGAGCCCGAACCCCGGCAGCCAGCGCCCATAGACGGCGGCGGAGAACTTGCCGATCAGGGCTCCTACGAACAGGCTGGCGAAGAACAGCCCCCCTCTGAAGCCCGAGCCGAGGGAGATCATGGCGCCGAGCAGCTTCAGCCCGATCAGCAGGGCCAGGGCCTTCATGGGCAGGTTCAGCGGCACGTCGAGCCGCATGGCACCGTGTCCCGCTGCCAGCACCTGAGGCGAGATCAAGGCCAGGGCGCCGACCATCAACCCGCCCACGGCCGGGCGCACCCACTTGGGCAGGCGGCTCCACTCGAAGGCCCGCTCTACCCAGGCCGTCATCTGCATCACGCCGATGCCGATGGCGCAGGCGAACAGGCCGATGGCCATGAGCATCAGGTAGTGGATCGGGTGCACACCCACGACTGGCGCGGTGGCCAAGGCATAGGGCGCGCCGCCCAGCGCCGCCGCGGTCAGGGTGGCGGAAAGCGAGGCGGCCGTCACCGCCGCCACATTGCCGATGGAATAGGTCCCCACGATCAGTTCGAAGGCGTAGAAGGCTCCGGTAAGCGGCGCGCCGAAGGCGGCGGCGATGGCTGCGGCGGCGCCGCACCCCACCATGATGCGCAGGTCCTTTCGCCGCAGCCGCAACCACAGGCCGAGCCGCGAGGCCAGGCCCGCGCCGATCTGGGTATAGCCCGCCTCCAGCCCCACCGAGGCGCCGCCGCCGTTGGAGATGATGGTCTGCAGGCTGACCACCATGCTGTCCTTCAGGCTCATGCGCCCGCCGCGCAGGGCATTGGCTTCGATGGGGTCGACGGGAACACGGCTGCCGCGCAGGCGTCGCCAGAGCTCTATCAGCCCGATCAGCAGTCCCGCCGCCGTCGGTACGAGCAGGGCGGCCCAGGGCGACACGTGGTCCACCGCCGAGAGCCGCTGGTCCAGATTGATGCCGAAGAAGAGCACGTGGGCTAGTTGCGAAACGTAGCTCATGGCGGTCACCATGATCCCCGCGCCGACGCCGATCAGCGCCGCGACCATGACCAGCATGATCTCCGAGGACCGCACCGCGGTTCTTAGCTGCGCCGCCAGTCCCCGCGCCTCCACCGGGCGCGGAAGCCGCAGACGAAGGCCATCGCCCCCGACGCGGAATCTCAACCGGCCGGGTTCGGAGGCGCTCATGCCGCTTCGCTGTCCCCATCGGCGAGCGCACCAGTCGGGATGGGCGCGACGCCTTCCAGCACCATCCGCACCGGCGCCCAGGTCAGGCGGTGGATCGGGCAGGGGCCCAGAGTGCGCAGGGCCTCGATGTGCTTGGGCGCGCCGTAGCCCTTGTGGGCGCGAAAGCCGTAGCCGGGATGCAGATCGTCCATCTGCGCCATCAGCCGGTCGCGCGCCACCTTGGCCAGGATCGAGGCGGCGGCGATGGAGAGCGACAGGGCGTCCCCGCCGATCACCGTCTTCACCGTGCAGGGCAGCTTGAAGGCGTAGTTGCCGTCCACCAGGGCGTGATGCGGGGCGGGGTTAAGGGCGCTGACGGCGCGGTGCATGGCCAGGCCCGTCGCGTGCAGGATGTTGAGCGTGGCGATCTCCTCTACGCTGGCGAAGGCCACGGCGAAGGCGAGCGCCTTGTCCATGATCTCCAGCTCCAGCCGCTCGCGCTGGGCGGCGGTGAGGCGCTTGGAATCGTCGATGCCCTTGGGGATGCGGCGTGGGTGGAGCACCACGGCGGCGGCGGACACGGGTCCCGCCCAGGGACCGCGTCCCGCCTCGTCCACGCCGCATACGATGGCGTCGGGCGTCCCGCGCAGGATCACTCTCTCCAGCGTCAGGGTCGGCGCGATGGTCTTCGGCTTGGCCGCAGCAGCGGTTGGCGAGGGCTTGGAGACTCGATTGGGCACAGCCCGGTGATACGCCGCGTCGCCTCCTAACGGAAGGCGGCGAAACGGCCGTGCATCAGGCCAGGCGCGCGCATTCCTCGCGCCGGAAGCAGGTGGTGGTGTGGTCGTTGACCATCCCCACGGCCTGCATGAAGGCATAGGCGATGACCGGGCCGACGAACTTGAAGCCGCGCGCCTTCAAGGCTTTGGACATGGCCTCGGCTTCGGGCGTGGTCACCGGAACCTGGCCGCGCTCGGTCCAGGCGTTCTGGATCGGTGCGCCGCCGACGAACGCCCACAGGAAGTCGGAGAAATCCTCACCCTTAGCCTGCATGTCGAGATAGGCTTGGGCGTTGCCGATGGCGGCGAGGATCTTGGCGCGGGAGCGTACGATGCCGGCGTCGCCCATCAGCCGGCCGATCTCCGCATCGCCGTATCTGGCGATCGTTTCGGGGTCGAAGCCGTCGAAGGCGGCGCGGAAGGCGTCGCGCTTGCGCAGGATCGTGATCCAGGCCAGTCCCGCCTGAAATCCATCCAGGATCAGCTTTTCCCACAGGGCGCGGCTGCCCCAATCCGGCACGCCCCACTCCTCGTCGTGATAGGCGCAGTAGAATGGATCGGTCCCCGGCCAATGGCAGCGGGGACGCTCGTCACAAGGTTCGCTCATGCCGCCAGACTAGCCTGGCCGGTCGTGCGCCGCTACTCGCCGCCAGTGGCCCACGATCGGCCAAACCTGCCTGCCTCTTTCGACGGTCCGGGGCCGGTATAGCGGTCCGGCGTCCTGCCGCGTTGAAGCTCGTCCGCCAGATACATGAAGCTGCGGTCTGCATCGGACCACGTGCCGGCGGCATGCTCGTTGAACAGGTCGGTTTCGTACCACTGATAGTGGATGGGGCGGGTGGAACCGTCGGCGAAGGTGGCCGTGCCCGAAACTCGAGCCCCGCCGACACCGATGCTGCGCAAGGAGAGGCCCGGCTCTTCGCCCATCTGCTTGAAGGTCGGCCGATTGGGCACGGCATCCTCGATCACGAGGTCAAGGCGCACCGGCGCGGCAGGGCTCTTGCCTAGCGTGCGGCTCATCTCGTCGCCGAGATCCTTCCTGAGGTCCTCCACCTCACGCGCGCCGTAGCTACGGGCCTTGTCCTGCAGCATGGCGCCGACCCCCACCGTGACAGCCGGGGCCGACTGGGCGATGGCGGCGCCGGCCGTCGTAGCTAGCGAGAGGCCCAGCAACAAAGCGATCTTGTTCATGCCAAAACCTCCATATGCCCGAGAGCGAATATTACGCCCCCGCTTGCGCCTTTTCCATGGCGAAGGCGGCGGCGAGCCATAGGGGAACGTCCAGGGCCACGGTGCGATCCACGGCCCTCAGCTCGGCCCCCGGCGCACGGTCGATGCGAAGCAGGGCGAGGCTGCGCCCCGCCTTGCCGGAGAGCACCCGCCCGGCACGCAGATCACCCGCCATCACCTCGACGCCGGGCTCGATCTGTGCGCCCTCATAGGCGAGTGGGGCGATACGGTTCCTGATCTGTCCGCGCCGCTTCATGCGCGAGGTGGTCTCCTGCCCAACGAAGCAGCCCTTCCTGAAGTCGATGCCGTTCAGCAGGTCGAGGTTGGCGTCGATGGGGTAGAGGGGTTCGATGCCGTCCTCAACCGGATCGGCGACACCGAGATTGAGGCGATGGGCGCGATAGTCGCCGTCACCCACTGGTTCGGCGCCCACACGGCGCCAGCCGAGGGTCGCCAGACGGGGATCGACGCACCAGCCTTCGCCCTCGGGTGTAGCGCCCCAGGCGGCGAGCACAGGTCGTTCGTCCCGCGCGATCTCAACCTTGGCCCGTAAGCGGTAAAGGGTCAGCGTCTGCAGTATCTCTTCCCGGGCGCCCGCCGGGACTTCCACGGCAACCCCGTCGGCTTCGCCATAGAGAAAGAGGTCCCATCGCAGGCGTCCCTGCGGGGTCAGCAACGCGCCGTAGCGGAGTTCGCCCGCTTGCAACGTCTCCACGTCCTGCGTGATCAGTCCCTGTAGGAAGCTGCGCCAGTCCGGCCCGGAGAGGCGGATCAGTGCGCGGTCGAGAAGGGGGGCGAGGGACAAATCGGCCATGTTCAGAATGTGGGGCGTGTGCGACCCTGCACCAGTACCCGATCTGGGTCTATAAGGCGTCGATGCCTGCCGCACGCCTTCCGATTCTGTTCATAACCTCGAGTCGCATCGGCGACGCGGTGCTGAGCTCGGGCCTGATCAAGCACATGATCGACGAGGCGCCGCACGCCACCTTCACCATCGCCGGCGGCCCATTGGTCATGCCCCTGTTTCGCGACATGCCGGGGATGGAAAAGCTGATCCCGTTCGAAAAGAAGGGTATGGCGCACTGGCTCGACCTGTGGAGCCAGACCCGAAAACGCCGCTGGAGCCTGGTGTGTGACATGCGCGGCTCGGCCATCGCCAGTTTCCTGCGCACGGGCAGGCGAGCGGTCAAAAAACCGCCGAACGCCGCGCTTGGGCCTTTGCACAAGGTGGTCGAGGCGGCGCGGGTGCTGCGCATCGAGGACGACCCGCCCGCGCCCTACCTCTTCACCTCTGCGGCGACGGAAGCCCGCGCGGCGGACCTAACCCAGGGCTCCGGCCCGATCCTGGCCCTGGCCCCCGCCGCCAACTGGGTCGGCAAGACCTGGCCGGCGGAGCGCTTCGCCGTGCTGGCCGCCGAACTGCTCGGGCCGGCCGGTCCCATGGCCGGCGGGCGTCTGATGATCGTGGGCGGGCCAGGCGACCGGATGGCGGGCGAGGTGGTGCGCCGCTCCATGGCGCGCGACCGGCTGATCGACCTCGTGGGCAGCGTGGACCTGCTGACCACCTATGCCTGCCTGAAGCGCGCCCGCCTGTTCGTGGGCAATGACAGCGGCCTCATGCACCTGGCCGCCGCCGCCGGAGCGCCGACCCTCGGCCTGTTCGGCCCGTCCGACGATCGGCTCTACGCACCCTGGGGTCCGAAGGCGCGGGCGCTGCGTGGACCGCGCGAGTTCGAGACCTTCCTCAAGGTCGACCCAGGCCTCGACCTCGAGGTCTGCCACATGCTCGACCTGCCGATCGAATGGGTGGCGCGGGCGGCTCATCAGCTTTATCGCGATACGCTCCCGCCGCCCACCGCGGTCCCTGATTTCGCCGAGACGCCCTGATGGCCGAGACCTATGATTTGATCGTCCGTGGGGGCGAGGTGGTGAACCACGCCGGGCGAGGCCTAGCCGATGTGGGCGTGCGCAACGGCCGCTTTGTTGCGATAGGCGACCTGTCGCAGGCCCATGCAGGCGAGGTGTTCGACGCGCGCGGCCTTACCGTCATGCCCGGCGTCATCGACAGCCAGGTTCATTTCCGTGAGCCGGGCCTGGAGTGGAAGGAGGACCTCGCCACCGGGTCTGAGTGCGCCGTCATGGGCGGGGTCACCGCCGTGTTCGAGATGCCGAACACCGAGCCCACCACCACCGACGCCGACGCCCTGGCCGACAAGCTAAAGCGAGCCGCCGGGCGCATGCATTGCGACCACGCCTTTTATGTGGGTGGAACGCACGAGAACGCCCGCTTCCTTGGTGAGCTTGAGAAGCTGCCCGGATGCTGCGGCATCAAGGTGTTCATGGGCGCTTCGACCGGCACCCTGCTGGTCGCCGACGACGAGGGGGTGGCCTCGGTGCTGGCCTCGATCCGTCGCCGCGCCGCCTTCCATTCCGAGGACGAGTACCGGCTGGCCGAGCGTCGCCCGCTGGCCCGCACGGGCGACTGGACCAGCCATCCGGAGGTGCGCGACGCCCAGTCCGCCATCCAGTCCACCGAGCGGCTGGTGCGGCTGGCTCGCGCCGCGGGCAAGCGCATCCACGTGCTGCACGTGACCACGGCGGAGGAGATCGAGTTCCTCTCCCATCACCGCGACGTGGCCAGCGTGGAAGTGACGCCCCAGCACCTGACCCTCGAAGGTCCGGAAGCCTATGAGCGGATGAAGGGGTTGGCGCAGATGAATCCGCCGATCCGCGAGGCCCGTCACCGCGCCGGCCTGTGGCGCGGCATCGCCGACGGCGTCGCCGACGTGCTCGGCTCCGACCATGCGCCGCATACGCTCGAGGAAAAGGCGCGGCCCTATCCCGCCTCGCCCTCCGGCATGCCCGGTGTGCAGACCCTGCTACCGGTGATGCTGGACCACGTGGCGGCCGGGCGGTTGACCCTGGAGCGGCTGGTGGACCTCACCAGCCATGGCCCGCAGCGGGTTTTCGGCATCGCCGGCAAGGGGCGGATGATGGAGGGCTGGGATGCGGACCTAACCATCGTCGATCTCAAGGCCAAGCGCACCCTACGCCACGCCGACATGAAGACTCGCTCCCGCTGGACCCCGTTCGACGGCATGGAGGTTACCGGATGGCCCGTCGCCACCATCATCCGCGGCCATGCGGTTATGCGCGAGGACCAGATTCTTGGAACCGCCGCGGGCAAGCCCGTGCGGTTCATGGAGACCTTGGCCGCTTGAGCCCTACCCGTACGCTGGGCTAAGTCAGGCCGTGCGCCTCCTGTTCGCCTTCATCCCGGCCTTGCTGCTGGTCTGTGCTACGGCCCAGGCGCAGACCCATGACCATTCCATGCCGGGGATGGACATGCCGGCGCCGACCAAGCCTGCGCCTGCCGCACCTGAGTCGCCCAAACCCGCCGCCAAGGATGACGACGACATGGCCGGCATGGATATGTCGGGTCACGACATGAAGGGCATGGCAGGGATGGATATGTCCGCCCACGGCATGGGCGCCATGGCCATGGCCGGCGCGCTTGGCGACTACCCTATGACCCAGGACGGATCGGGCACGTCATGGCAGCCGTCAAGCGCGCCGCACGAGGGCATCCACGGCGCCTATGGTCCCTGGAGCCTGATGCTGCATGGCGACGGGACGCTGGTCTATGACGATCAGGGCGGCCCGCGCGGCCAGACCAAGACCTTCTTCGAATCCATGCTGATGGGCATGGCCAGCCGCTCGCTCGATGGCGGCGAACTGACCCTGCATGGGATGGTCTCACTCGACCCCACCATGGGCAAGGCCGGCTATCCGCTGTTGCTGCAGACCGGCGAGACCGCCGACGGCAAGACCCCATTGATCGACCGTCAACATCCGCACGACTTCATCGACGAGCTGTCCGTCAGCTATTCTCACCCGATCAGCCCAAGCCCTTTTGGGGCGCTCGGCGGGTTCGTTTATGGGGGCTATCCGGGCGAGCCGGCGCTGGGGCCGACCACCTACATGCACCGCTTTTCCGGCATGGCCCTGCCCGAGGCGCCTATCGATCACCACTGGCTCGACTCGACGCATGTAACCTTCGGCGTGGTCACGGCAGGGCTTGTGCTCGGCAACGTTCTGAAGCTGG
Source organism: uncultured Caulobacterales bacterium (assembly GCA_903862425.1). Lineage (GTDB taxonomy): Bacteria > Pseudomonadota > Alphaproteobacteria > Caulobacterales > Caulobacteraceae > CAIOYC01. The sequence goes on from CAIOYC010000031.1 coordinate 37,868, forward strand.
AGGTCTCCGATTTCACCGGTCGCGAGCCGGACGAGCACCGGTGGAACTTCGATCCGGCCCGGTTCGACAGTGCGTCGTGGCGGCTGACCTGGAACCCGACGCGCGACCTTTCCATGCAGGTCAGCCAGGGCTGGCTGCACAGCCCCGAGCAGCTCGAGCCAGACGTCAGCCAGCGGCGCACCACAGCCTCGGTCACCTACAACCGCGCCTATGCGGGCGGGAACTGGCAGACCACCGCCGCTTGGGGCCAGAACGTCAATATGCCGGGCCGCAGGCTCGACGCCGTCCTGTTGGAAAGCAGCGCCACCTTCGGCCCGCACACCGTGTTCGGCCGTGCCGAGCAGGCGGACAAGGATGAGTTGTTCGAGGCGCCCGATCCCTTGGCCGGTCGTTCTTTCCGCGTCGGCAAGCTCAGCCTCGGCTATGCCTACGCCATCCCGGCCTCGACTCATTTTGTGATCGATCTCGGCGGACTGTTCAGCCTTTACGACCTCCCATTCGCCCTCGAACCGGCCTATGGTCGGGACCCGCGCTCATTTATGCTCTTCACCCGGGTGCGGCTGCGATAGGTCAGATAAGGAGCCGCCGATGAACGGCGCCGAAGCGGTTCTGAAGACGTTGGCTAATGCCGGCGTCGATGTCTGTTTCTCCAATCCCGGCACCAGCGAAATGCAGATGGTGGCGGCTTTCGACCGGGAGCCGCGCGTGCGCCCGGTGCTGACCCTGTTCGAGGGTGTGGCGACCGGAGCCGCCGACGGCTATGCGCGCATGGCAGGCCGGCCAGCGAGTACGCTGCTGCACCTCGGCGCGGGCTTGGCGAACGGATCGGCGAACCTGCACAACGCCCGGCGCGCCTTCAGCCCGATGGTCAATATCGTCGGCGATCATGCGACCGACCACCGCCAGCACGACGCGCCGCTGACGTCCGACATCGAGTCCCAGGCTCGGCCCAACTCGGTCTGGGTCAAGTCGGCCGACAGCCCGGATACAGCGGCCGCCCTGGCGGCCGAAGCGGTGGCGGCCAGCTGCGGGCCGCCCGGCGGCGTCGCTACCCTGATCCTGCCCGGAGACACGGCCTGGACCGAGGTCGCCGACCAGAAGCCGCCATCCCCGCCGCTCCGTCGTGCGCCCCTACCTGTCAGCGCAAGCGCGGTACACGCGGCGGCGCGAGCGCTGAAGGCGGCCGCCAAACCCGTGCTGCTGCTGGGCTCGCTGGCCACTACAGAGACCGGCCTTGCCGCCGCCGGCCGCATCGCCGCCACCGGCGTGCGTATCCTCGTCGACACCTTCCTGGCTCGTCAGCCGCGCGGGGCAGGGCGCTTCGCGCCTGACAAGATGATGTATTTCGGGGAGATGGCGCTCAGCGATCTCGCCGGCATCGACCTCATGGTGCTGGTCGGGACCAAGACCCCGGTGGCCTTCTTCGCCTATCCGGCCATGCCGAGCGTGCTCGTTCCCGATGGCTGCACGGTGGAGACTCTGTCAGCCCTGCACGAGGACGCGGCAGGAGCGCTGGAGATGCTAGCCGACTCCCTTGGCGCGCCTAAGGCGCCGACGGTGCAGGCGGCGAACCTGCCCGCCGCGCCCACGGGCGACCTCACACCCTATTCCATCGGCGATTCCATCGCTCGCTGGATGCCGGAGGACGCTGTCGTGTGCGATGATGCGGTGACCGCCGGCTTGCCGATCTACATGCAGACCCGGGGCGCGCGCCCGCATGACTGGCTGTTCCTAACCGGCGGCGCCATCGGCCAGGCCATACCCCTCGCGATCGGCGCCGCCTTGGCTGAGCCTGAGCGCAAGGTGCTGTCGCTGAACGGCGATGGCGCGGCGGCCTATACGGTGCAGGGCCTGTGGACCATGGCGCGCGAGGGGCTGAACGTGGTGACGGTGATCTTCGCCAACCATGCCTATCGCATCCTCAATATCGAGCTGATGCGCACCCGCTCGGGACAGGCGGGACCGCAGGCGCAGCGCCTGCTCGACCTCGGCGACCCGCGCATGGACTGGGTCCAGATCGCCCAAGGGTTCGGGGTGCCGGCCATTCGCTGCTCCGATGCCGAGAGCTTCGACACCGCCCTGGCGCGCGCTATCGCCGGCGAAGGGCCGATGTTGATCGAAGCGGTGCTCGGCTAAGCAAAAGGCCCGCGGATCGCTCCGCGGGCCTTCCATATTCCAGCTTGTCGCCAAGCTTACTTGGTGTTGCCCGGCAGGGCGCAGGCGATGCCGGCGCCCTTGGCCTGGCCGCAGCTCAGCAGTTCGCCGGCCTGGCCGTTCGGGTTCATCTCGATCACCCAGCCCGGCAGGCCATCGGAGCAGCCGGTTTCCACATAGTCGCTGGTGGAGGTGCGGCCGATCCAGCGGGCGTTGGATACCTTGCAGCTACCCTTGCCCTTGGCGGCCAGCGCCGCGGTGTACTTCGGATAATTCACCGCCGGATCGGTGAGGTGGCACTGCTGACCGAGCGAACCCGCCTGGATGCAGTCCAGCACGTGGCCGGCGCTGTTGTCGCTCGGCAGCACGGCGATCCCGCCGTCGGGGCGGTTGGAGCAGGCCAGTTCGACGATCTCCGCGCCCTTCGCATCAGTGCCGACGAAGTGGTACTTCGAAACCTGGCAGGGGAAGCCCGCCTTGGCCGATAGCTTCGTATAGGTCGCCACTTCCTGGGTCTGGGCGGTGGTGGCGTCAGTCAGCTTGCAGCCGCCGGCGAGAGCATCGGCATTGGCGCAGTTGATCGCCTGGCGGAAGACGCCGGCCTTGTCGGTCGACATCATATAGCCGCCCGCTGAGCCACACGCGACTTCGTAATAGATGTTGCCGCTGGAGTCGGCGCCGACGAGGCGCGAGCCCGAGACCGTGCAGGCCTTGCCCGACTTGGCGACCACATCGGTGATGGTGGCGTTCAGGCCAGCCTGAATCTGTTCTTTGGTGGTGAGCTGGCATTCCAGATTGGTGCCGACGGCCTGGGAACATTCGTTGGCGATGGTCTGACCTGCGGCGGTGTGCTTGAGGATGAAGCCCATCGCGCCGGTGCAGCCCACCTCATAGAAGGTGTCGCCGGCCGGGGTCGAGCCCACGGGGCGAACGCCTGACACCTGGCAGGTCTTGCCGGCGGCGGTCACATAGGGGCCGATCGCGGTCTTGGGATCGGTGTTGCCGGGCAGACGGCAGCGAAGGGTGGGGCTCTGGGTGATGGTGATACAGTCATAGGTCTTGGGCGCACCGCTGGCCGGTGCGAGCAGGATCAGGCCTACAGCGTTCTGGCAGGACGCTTCATAGATCTTGGTCTTGGTGGCGACGCCCTTATCGTCCTTGGTATTGCTCTCGCCCACGAAGTAGCCGTCGGTGACCGTGCAGGGAACGCCGGCGGCGGCGACCACGGCGGGAACTTCCTTCTTCCCCGTATCGTGGTTTGCCGGCTCTATCTTGGTTTCAGGGGCGGGTGCGGCGGGCGCGGCCATCGCCGTCGTCGAGAGGGCGAAGGCCGCGGCGAGGGCCAGGCCTAGGATTCTGATCACGGAGGTCTCCTGGGTAAGTTTCTAAATCGGTCCGGCGCTTGCCCTGCGCTTTATGGCGAGCATAAGCCTCCCGGCGCCGCGTGGGTCAAGCGCCGCAGCCTGTCAGAGCGCTTTGACGGGGGCCTGACTTTGCGCGCACAAGGTCGCAAGTTTGCCGTGGGAGTGCGCGATGAGAGACGGGTTCGAAGAACCGCCGGAAGAGCCGCGGCCGATCCTGACCTACCCGTTCGAGCACATCCCGGAGGCGGGATCTGGCGAGGCGGTCGAGATCACACCCGGCGTCCTGTGGCTGCGTATGCCGCTGGGCGGCTCGCTGAAGGCGATCAATGTCTGGGCGCTGGACGACGGCGACGGCTGGACAATCGTCGATACCGGCCTGCGCACCAAGGAGAGCGCGCAGGGCTGGAGAGACGCGTTCGACGGCGTTCTGGCGGGTAGGCCTGTCACGCGGGTGATCTGCACGCATATGCATCCCGACCATGTGGGATTGGCAGGGTGGATCCTTCGCAAATTTCCCGAGGCGCGCCTGTGGATGACACGTCTCGAATATATCACCTGCCGCATGCTGGCGGCCGATACCGGGCGCGAGGCCCCTGAGGACGGTCTTCGCTTCTTCAAAGCCGCGGGCTGGGACGAGGCGGCGATCGAGACCTATCGCGAGAAGTTCGGCGGGTTCGGTCGCGGCCTCTATCCATTACCCGACAGCTACCATCGGATCAGCGACGGCGATGTCCTGCGGATCGGCGCCTATGACTGGCGCGTCGTAGTGGGCAGTGGTCACTCGCCCGAGCACGCCTGCCTATATTGTCCGGCGCTGGAGCTTTTGATCTCCGGCGACCAGGTCTTACCGCGCATATCTTCCAACGTTTCGGTTCACCCGACCGAGCCGGACGCCGACCCTCTAACGGATTGGCTGACCTCGCTTGCGAAAGTGAAGGTGGGGGTTCCCAACGAGGTTCTGGTCCTGCCCGCCCACAACGAGCCGTTCTACGGCCTGCATCTGCGCATTGACCACATGCTGCGCGGGCACGAACGAGGACTTATACGACTGGAGCGGCGGCTGGATGAGCCGAAGCGGACGGTGGACGTGTTCGGCGCCCTGTTCGCGCGTCAGATCGGGCCGGATAATCTCGGCCTGGCGACCGGAGAGGCCCAGGCGCACCTAAATTGCCTGTGGAAGCGTGGCCTTGCCGAGCCTAGGCTCGATGAAAAGGGCGTGCGCTGGTGGCGCGCGGCCTGACGAAGAGGGAAACGCCATGTCCGACCTGATCAAATCGCGCTTCGGCGCCTTCACCCCTGCGCGGGAGGTGGTGGCGGGGATGGACCTGACCGGTCGCACCGTCATCGTCACCGGCGCGGCCTCCGGCATAGGGATCGAAACCGCGCGGGCCCTGGCCGAAGCGGGAGTGCGGGTAGTGTTGGCCGTGCGCAATGTGGAGGCCGGGGCCAAGGCCGCCGCCGACATCGCCAGGACCGCCAAGGCGCCGGTGACGGTGGAGCAACTCGATCTGGCGGACCTGAACAGCGTCCGCGCCTTCACCGCGCATTGGGGCGATCATCCGCTGCATATCCTGATCAACAATGCTGGCGTCATGGCCTGTCCACAGAGCTACACGGCGCAGGATCTGGAGATGCAGCTCGGCACCAATCATTTCGGCCACTATCTGCTCGCCGTCGGCCTCGTGCCGGCGCTGCTGAAGGGCACGAAGTCGGGTCAGACCGCGCGGGTGGTCTCGCTTTCGTCCATCGGCCACCGTCGCAGTGGCATGCACTTCGACGACCCAAACTATCGCCGCCGGCCCTACGATAAGTGGGAGGCCTATGGTCAGTCGAAGACCGCCAATTCCCTGTTCGCCGTAGGTTTCCACAAGCGATACGGACCCAAGGGCATTACCGCCAATGCGGTCATGCCGGGCGGGATCATGACGCCGCTCCAGCGCCACCTGCCGCGCGAGGAGATGGAGGCGTTCGGCTGGATCGACGCCGAGGGCAATATCGCCAAGGGCTTCAAGACCACCGAGCAGGGCGCTTCGACCTCGGTCTGGGCGGCGGTCGGGCCTGAGTTGGAAGGCATCGGCGGCCTGTATCTGGAGAATTGCGGCGAGGCCCCACCCTTCGACAAGGCCAACCCCACCGTCGGCGTCCTGCCGCACGCGCTCGACCCCGACGCCGCCGACCGTCTGTGGGGCCTGTCGGTCGAGACCACCGGCGCCTGAACGGGAGCGTTCAATGACCCTGACGATCCGCCCGGTTCGCGTCGGGGAGGCCGCGCTCGTGCTCGGCTTCATCCGCGAGCTGGCCGAGTACGAGAAGCTGCTGCAAGCGGTGGAGGCGGATGAGGCGGCCATCGAAGTGCTGCTGTTCGGCCCGGCGCCGCGCGCCTTCTGCGATATCGCCGAGGTGGACGGTATTCCCGTCGGCTTCGCCCTCTGGTTCTACAACGTCTCGACCTTCAAGGGGCGTTGCGGCCTCTATCTGGAGGACCTCTACGTGCGGCCCGAGGCGCGGGGGCTGGGCGCGGGCAAGGCGCTGTTGGCCAATCTGGCCAAGCGCTGCATCGATGAGAGCCTCGGACGGCTGGAATGGGCGGTGCTCGACTGGAACGCCCCATCCATCGCCTTCTATGACAGCTTGGGCGCAGCGAGCATGAACGAATGGATCATCCGGCGCTTGAGCGGCGAGGCGCTGGAAACCCTGGCCGCCGCGCACCGCAGCGCCTAGCAGACAGCAAAACGCCCCCGCCGGTATCCGGCGAGGGCGTTTCTCATTCGGACTGAAGACGAAGCTTACGGCTTCACGGCCGCCAGGTCGTCGCCGACCTTCTTCAGGGCTTCGTCGCTGATGGCGCCTTGAGACATGGGCTGAAGGTCCTTCAGGCTCATGGTCTTGAACTGGTCGTACATGGCGTGGGTGGTCACGCCCGGCAGGTCCTTGTCCAGCACGGCCTTGCCGGCGGGCACGGCGACGATCTGTTCGATCGGCGTGTCCAGAGTAAGAGCCTTCGGCGGATCGGCGGCGAGAGCGCCGGAAGCAAAGGCGAGACCGGCGGCGAACAGGCCTGCGGCGATGATCTTTTTCATGACGTCCTCCCTAAGGTGTCGTGGCGATAGAAGCGCGTTTTTCAGACCTGAACAAGGTGTCACCTTTACAAGTCTGTGCGACCGGGCCGTGACAATCCGCGCCGTTTGCCCCAAATACCGCCCATGAGCGGAGTGTCGGCGATGAGCGAACGAGCGCCCTATCGAGTCCAGGGTCGGACGGGGGAGTGGGAACTGGTGCTGGGCCTTGAGGTCCATGCTCAGGTCGCCTCCAACGCCAAGCTGTTCTCGGGCGCCGCCACGGGCTTCGGCGCCGAGCCGAACATGCACGTCTCGCTCGTGGATGCGGGCTTTCCCGGCATGCTGCCGGTGATCAATAAATACTGCGTTGAACAGGCCGTGAAGACTGGCTTCGGCCTACGCGCCGAAATCAACCACGTCTCTGTATTCGATCGGAAAAACTACTTCTACCCCGACCTGCCGCAGGGGTATCAGATCAGTCAGTTCAAGCAGCCGATCGTCGGCGAGGGCACGCTGGAGGTTGAGCGGGACGACGGCTCGCGCTTCAAGGTAGGCATCGAGCGGCTGCACCTGGAACAGGATGCGGGCAAGTCGGTGCACGACATGGATCCGCACTGGACCTATGTGGACCTGAACCGCTCGGGCGTGGCGCTGATGGAGATCGTCTCCAAGCCCCATATGCGCTCGCCCGAGGATGCGGCCGCCTATGTGAAGACCCTGCGCACTCTGGTTCGCTATCTCGGCACCTGCGACGGCGACATGGAGAAGGGCAACCTGCGCGCCGACGTGAACGTCTCGGTCTGCCGCCCCGGCCAGTTCGAAAAGTTCATGGCGAGCGGCGACTTCACCCACCTCGGCACCCGCTGCGAGATCAAGAATGTGAACTCGATGCGCTTCATCCAGCAGGCCATCGTCTATGAGGCGCGCCGCCAGGTAGAGATCCTGGAGGACGGGGGCAAGATCGATCAGGAGACTCGCCTGTTCGACCCCGGCAAGGGCGAGACCCGGTCCATGCGCTCCAAGGAAGACGCCATGGACTACCGGTACTTCCCCGATCCTGACCTCCTGCCGCTGGAGCTCGATCCGGCCTGGGTGAAGGCGATCCAGGCGACCCTGCCCGAACTGCCCGACGCCAAGCGCGAGCGCCTGCAGAGCCAATACGGCCTCTCCGCCTATGACGCGGGTGTGCTGGTGATCGAGGGGGCGCGGGCGGACTATTTCGAGCAAGCGGCTAAGGGGGTGGACGCCAAGCTGGTATCCAACTTCACCACCAATGAACTGCTGTCTCGTCTCTCCAAGGATGGCCTGGAGATCGACCAGAGCCCGATCCCGCCGGAGGATATCGGGGGCCTCGTAGCCCTGATCCAGGACGGAACCATCTCCTCCAAGATCGCCAAGGAGGTGTTCGATCACATGTGGGCGGGCGAGGGCGCGCCGGCGAAGATCGTCGAGGCGCGCGGCCTGAAGCAGGTGACCGACACCGGCGCGATCGAAAAAGCCATCGACGAGATCATGGCCGCCAACCCCGACAAGGTCGCCGCCGCGAGGGACAAGCCGCAGGCCGTGGGCTGGTTCGTGGGTCAGGTGATGAAGGCGACGGGCGGCAAGGCCAACCCCGCCGCCGTCAATCAGATCCTGCAGACCAAGCTCGGTCTCTGACTGCCGTTCAACGTCCGCCTGGCGCCGTGTCGAGGATCAGGCCAGTGGAGCGCTGCACCAGATATGAATCGCGGCCGACTCCACGCCACTCGTAACCGGGTGGGGGCGAGCGCAGGCGACTGCGCCGCGGGTCGAGCGCCTGTCCGCCCGGCGGCAGGAACTGGCCGCGCCGCCAGCTTCCGCTTGTCGAGCCGGGCGGGGGGGCATAACTCGGATAGGGACCGTCAGACCGAGGATAGCCGCGCGGAGCGTAACGCCCATCGGGATAGGCTGGGGGCGGGCCGCCAGGATAGCCGCCGCGACCACCGCCGCCGAGACCGCGTGGCTCTCCGCGCGGCGCATAAGCGGCTTCCCGGCCTCCGCCGCGATTGTCGCCGCCACGTCGGCCCTCGTGGCCACGCCAGCCCTGAGCCCCCGTCGCGCTGGCGACGAGAAGGCTGAGGACCAGAGCGGTCAGGCCGGCTTTGAACGCGATCATCACCCGTTACCAGTGCAAGCAAGGCGCCGGGAGGCGGGCGCGAGCCAGCCTCCCTTCGTCGTCAGTAGTAGTAAACGCCGGGGACCGAATCGACCACCTCGCCGGTGGCGAGATTGATCAGGAGGGCGTCAGCGCCCACCCGGATCCACTGGTAACCGTAGTCGGGCTCCCACAGGCCGAAATCGTACCAGTCGTTGATGTAGTAGTTCGGCAGGAAGAATACCGACGGCAGGAACTCGCCCCGACGCCAGTAGTGGTTGCTCCAGCTTCGATACTGGCCAGGGTAGCGATAGGCCTCGGCGCGATAGCGGTAGAATGTCCGACCACCGGTGTTGAAGGCCTGACCACCCGGACGACGCGGGCCGCCGTTGTAGCCGCCGCGGTCGCCGCCGCCGCCACGGTTGAAGTCAGGACGACCCTGCTGTCCCTGCTGGTAGCCGGGGCGATAGCCGCCTTGGCCCTGTGGCTGATAGGATCCTTGCGGACGCGCGCCTTGTTGCCCCTGATATCCGGGTTGTCCCTGATAGCGGTTCGGCTGCGCGTCGCCCTGGGGCCGATAGCCGCCGGGTTGGCCGCCCTGGAACTGAGGCTGACCGCTGCCTTGCGGACGATAGCCGCCCTGGCCGCCGGGAAACTGCGGGCGGCCCTGGCCGGGCTGACCGCCTTGGAACTGCGGACGCGGGGCCTGTGGCGAGGGTGCGGCGCGCGGAGCCGGCGCCGCGGGCGGGGCGTGTTGCTCGCCGCCGGGATGTCCACCGCCGCCATGCTCGTGTTCGTGCTGTTCCTGAGCGAGCGAGACGGTCGGCCCGGCCAGGATTGCGATCGCCGCCGCGGCGGTAAGCAGACGCTTCATTGTACGCCTCCGTATGAATGCTCCGGGCGGGATCGCCCGGTTCGCTCCAGGCTTGGAGCGCATCGTGAAGCCTCTATCGCTCATTGTGGCTGAACCGCCGCTGAACAGGCTGTTCCACAAGCGTTGCCTGAGCCGCAAGGTTGCACGCGGAGGCTCGTTTGGCCTTGGCGTTAAGCCTGTTTCGTTTCCCAATTCCATTAATGGGTTCGTCATCGTAATTTCGGAGTGGTGAATCCCAACTTTCAAGTAAATATTTGATTCATTCAAAAATTAGACTAAGGTGTTTTTCCACTTAACTGTATTTTCAGAAGCGAGGTGCTTTCTGTCGTCATCAGATGTCGCAAGGCCGCCGAATGCGGCCCGGTGCAAAAGGAAAATGACGATGCAAGCGGCTTATGAAACGATCGAAGAATGCCAGACAGCGCTCCCGCTGCCCGGCGTGGACTCTAGCGGCGAAGAGCTGTTCCGCATGGGCATGCTCTACTCCACAGGTCAGGGGGGCGCGCCGCTCGACTACGTATCGGCGCACATGCTGTTCAACCTGGCGGCCATGCGCGGTTCGGAAGCGGCTAAAGAGCGCCGCCGTGAGCTGTCCATGGAAATGGATCGCGACAGCGTCCACGAAGCTCAGCGCGCCGCGCGCGAGTGGCTCCAACGCGCCTAGGCCGACTTAATTCGTAGTCGTATAGCTTCCGCCGATTACGTACTGGAATTGTATCGGCAGGGCGTTGCGGATTTCCGTCACCACCTCGCCGATGGCCTGCAGGGTCGTTTTCGGCACATAGATGATGTCGAATCGGCGCAGCGGCACCGCGTCGTTATTGGCCGGCCCGTAGATGGCGCGCCGCAGGTCCACGACCCTCATCATCGGTCGCCCGCCCGGGCCGCGCCGGATGATCACCACCTCGTTGCGCCGCGCGCCGGGGATGAAGTCGCCGGCCATAACGATGCCCTGGAGCGCGTTGATGTCGCCCGGCATGGTGTAGACGCCCGGTGTCTTGACCTGGCCCGCTACGAAAATCTGCAATGGCGCGGCTTGCTTGACCGACACTTCCACATCCGGATGACGCAGCTGCGTGGCGTAGGCCTGCGAAAGCATGGCCTGCAGCTCGGGCACGGAGCGATCCGCCGCCATCACCTGCGGAATCAGGGGCATGGAAATGCGTCCGTCAGGCTGCACTGTCACCGTCCGCGCCAGCTCGGGGGCTGAAGGGACGGCGATATCCAGCACGTCTCCAAAATAAAAGCGGTAGCCCGGCTCGTCGTCGCTGAAGGTGGCGTAAGGAATTGGCGCGAAATCGCCCGTCGGATGCGGGCCGCCGTAGAAGCTGGCGCGGGAGGGCAGAGAAGGGGCGGCGCACCCACCCAGCACCGCAAGTCCGACCATCGCGAGCAGATTTCGGCGGGACAGGCTGGGCACGGCGGTCACATCACATTCGAAGCGGATAGGCCGAAGATTATGGTTAACGGGTAACAACTGGTTAAGGCCCGAACAGCGATCTTAGGCCTGTTCACGGGAGTCGGCCGGCCAGAATGTCCGAGCACGCGTATCAGATCGGGGAGGGGGCCTGGCCGAGAGCCGCCGTGGCGCGCGTGCGCGAGCGTACGACCTTCCGCTATGCGCCCGCCGACGTGCCGGCCATGCTGTGGCGACGCTGGCCGTTGATGCTTGTGGTCGTCCTGATCATCGCCGCGCTCGGCCTGTTCGTCGCGATGAAGATGAAGGAGACCTTCCAGGCCCACTCCAATCTCCTGATCCAGCTTGGGCAGGAGTACGTCTACCAGCCTGCCGTGGGCGATACCGCCAAGGGCGCGACGCCGACCAATGACCAGGTTGTGGGATCCGAACTGGAATTCCTGCAGAGCCAGATCGTCAAAGAGCGCACCGTCGACGATATCGGCATTGCCCGCATGTCGCCCGAGCTTGGCAGGGCCTATGCCCGCGCCAACGAGGAGAAGCGCAAGGACATCAAGGGCGCAGCGATCAAGATGATCGACTCCGGCCTGAAGGTGGAATCGGCGCCCGATAGCCCGACCGTGAAGCTGAAATTCACGGCCAAGGATCCGGAATTGGCCGCGCTGGTGCTCAACACGCTGGTGGATGAGTACCTGCGCTATCGCCGCACGGTGATGATCGATGGCGAGGCTGGACAGATTCAGGCGCGTCTGACCGATTTCCAGACCCGCTTGAACACTGTCGACGCCGCCTACCAGAAATTCCTCGCCGACAACGGCGTCGCCTCAGGCGATTTCGACGCGGAGAAGGCCGCGCTCACCGCCAATTATGCGCAGTTGACGACGGAGGCCTACAGCGTCCAGGCGAGTCTTTCAGAGGCGGAAGGGCGGCTCGGCGTCACCAGTCGCAACGCCGCACAGGCCCAGCCGGAAATCGGTCTCTATCGCGATCTGGATCATCAGCCGCAGGACGAGCTGAACAAGCTGCGAGTTCAGCGCCAGACTCTGTTGTCTAAATATCTGCCGAGCGCCCAGCCGGTGCGAGATCTCGATCTGCAGATCGCCGCCGCCGAAGCGCTGGTAGCGCGAGGCCCGCAGGACGGGGGGGCGCGCCGTCTCGGTCCCAACCCGATTTACCAGAGCCTGGTGACCGAGAAGAACCAGGTCGAGGCCCAGGTGGCCTCCTATCGCGACCGCCTGGCGCAGGTGCGTGCGGCGCTCTCGCAGGTGGCGGCCCAGCGCATGAAGCTCACAGGGCTCGAGCCGCAGTACCAGTCCCTGTCGCGCCAGCGCGACGCCCTCACCAACAACGTCAAGTCCTTGACCCAGCGGGTCGAGGAGCAGCAGGCGGCGCAGGCCATGGCCAAGAGCGGTCAGGACAATATCCGCGTAGTGGAGCGCGCCTATCCGGCCACCTCCGGGACCTCGCTGAAAAAGCCGGTGATGATCCTGGCCGTCCTGTTCGCCGCCTTCGCGGCCCTGTGCGCCGGCCTGCTCTCGGCCTTTACCGCCAAGGGCTATCCGACCCCCGAAGCGGTCGAGCGCACGCTCAATCTGCCGGTGCTGGCCGCCGCGCCGGCGCGGGCGGTGTGACACAGTGCAAGAGGTTGGAGTGAATTGGATTTCCGGGCCTATGGTGGGTTGGCGCGATCCAGTCGATTCGGTTTTGTCCTAGAGGTCCATGTCTGACCTGAGTTCCGAGATGGCGGCCTTGGCGGAGCGGCTGGGACCTGCACCGGGCGCCGTGGCGCGTCTGGTGCAGTTCGTTGCTCCCGAGCCGGGCGAGGGCGCCTCGACCCTCGCGCGAGCCTTTGCGCTGGAGATGGCCAAGACCGCGATAAAGCCCGTCTGGCTCATCGAACTCGACCTGATGCGCGGCGAGCAGCACGCCATCATCGGCGAGGATCCGGACGTCTACGGGCGGCTGGGCGAACCCACCCGCGCCAGCCCGAACCACGCCATGTTCTTCACCGTTCAGCCCCAAATCCAGAATGAGGCCGGTCTCGACGCCTCCTATCTAGCGGCCTATGCGGTGGGGCGCTCGCGGCTGTTCGTCACCCGCTTTCGCCGCGAGCGACTGGCGGCGGGACAGACGGCGCGCATCCTGCCGTCGGCTGACTACTGGGAGGCCATCGCCGCCCATTCCGACTATGTGGTGGTTGATGCGCCCGCCTGGTCGCGCTCGCGGCTGGCCGGAGTGGTGGCGCCTTTCATGGACGCGAACCTGCTGGTGGTCTCGGCCGACAAGCGCCACCCCGAAGCGGCGGCCGAGGCCAAGCGCGGGCTGGAGGCGGCCGGTGGGCGCTGGTCCGGCGTGGTGATGAACCGAGCGCACAAGGCGCCGCCCCGCTTCATCCAGAAACTCGCGCCCTAGAATTCCGCGATGACCCTCGCGGCCCATTACATCGATGAGGAAGAGCCGGTCGCCGAAGCCAGCCCCTGGCCCGAGAGGATCGCCTTCATCTGCGCCGTTTGCATCGTGCTGACCTTCAGCCAGTTCTGGCAGATGCCCTTGATCGGGCCGGATGGCGACGCGGAGAAGTCAGCCATTTTCCGCAACCTGTTCTTTCCGGCCTATGGCGCGGGGCTGGTCATGGCGTTCGCCCGGCCTTGGGCGGTATTGAAGACGGCGTTACGCGGACCGCTGATCTGGCTGCTGATCGCCGACTGCTTCCTGTCCATGGTGTGGTCAATCGACCCGTCTACCACCGAGCGACGGTGCATCGCTCTTTTGTTCACTACCATCTGCGCCATGGTCCTCGCCTCGCGCTTCGAATGGCCCAAGCTTCTGGAGGTCTTCGCCACCAGCTTCGCCGTCGTGGTGTTCTGCTGCTACTTCCTGGCTCTCGCGGTGCCGTCGTACGGCAAGATGACGAGCATCTTTCCGGGAGCCTGGCGCGGCGTCTATCAGGACAAGAACGCGCTCGGCGATCTCATGACCATCGGCACGATAACCTTCGTCGCCAGCGCCATCCTGAACGCGAAACGCCGGTGGCTGTGGGCAGGTTTCGCGGTGTTGGCTGTGGGGCTGATCATCTTCTCCACGTCCAAGACTTCGCTGGTGACGCTGGTGATCGGCTCCGCCTGTCTGGCCTTTGTTTGGCTGGCCAAGCGCGGGCCGGCGGTGAGCGTGGCCGCCACCTTCATCGCGGTTACCGGCATCGTCGTTCTGGGCTGCGCAATCGTCTTTGTGCCGGACGCCTTCTTCGCCCTGCTGGGCAAGGACGCGACCTTTACCGGGCGAACCATCATCTGGGCGGCGGTGCAGCGGCTGATCAACGACCGGCCCTGGATCGGTTACGGTTATGCCTCGGTCTGGACGGATGAAAGCGGGCGTGGGCCGCTGTCCTGGATCATTAAGTGGGCGCACTTCCGACCCCACCACGCCCACAACAGCTGGATGGAGACCTGGCTGGCGATGGGCATACCGGGGCTCATCCTGTGGGGCGCGGTGTTCATCGAAACGTGGATGAAGGCGATTTACGCGGTCTACACCAAGATCGGCGGCTATTTCGCGCTGCCGTTTCTGGCCGTCTATTCGCTGACGACGATGACCGAGAGCGTGGCCTTCATCTACAACGACTTCTACTGGGTGATCTTCGCCGCCATGGCGTTCAGGCTGGGACTACCGGAGCGATCTGCCGAGCTCGAAGAGGCCGAAGAGCTTGACGATTTCGCCTTAACGCCCGCCCGCCCGTAGAAACGCAGGGTCTTGAACCAGACCAGCTTGCCGAGGCCCCGCGCGGCGCGGTCGGCGAAGGGCAGGGCGCGGGCGAAACCGACGGATGTCATGGCCAGGGCTATCAGGCCGAACATGGTCGCCTGTGCAACACCCACCACCATCCACTTCGCCACGCCCGGCCAGTTGCGGGCGCGCGCGGCGATCTGGGCGGGGGTCTGGCCATAGCCGAACGCGCGGGCCAGGGCATAACGGGCAGTCTGGCGGCTTTCGGGAGCGTGTTCCCATACCCAGGCATCGGACGCCCAGGCGAAGCGTCTGCCCGTGGCCTGCAGCGCCTCGAACAGACGGTCGTCTTCCCCGCCGGTCTCGTTGGCGCGCACGTCGAAGGGGGCCGGGCCGGCCAAGGCCGTCGCGCGTGTCATCATCGAATTGCCGCAGCCGTGCACGGTGTCCGTGACACCGCTCTCGGCCGGTCCCTCGCGGGAGAAGAAGCGCTCCAAGTGAGGCCGTTTCCAATCGGCGGCGGCGCCGGCGCGGCCGCGCACGGGGCCGAAGGTCACATCCGCTGCGAAGGTCGTGTGGGCGGCGTACAGGGTCGCCAGCCAATGCGACGGCGCTTCTTCGTCGTCGTCAAGAAACGCCACCAGCGGTGCACTGGTCGCGGCTAAGCCGGCATTGCGGGCATTGGACACGCCGGGTTCGGGCGCGTGGACATAGAAGATCGCAGAGTCCTCCTGGCTCAGGCGCTCCACCGTGGCGCGGGCCGAGCCCTGTGGATCGTTGTCCACCACCACGATCTCTTCCACCAGTCGGGCCAGATCGTCCTGGGCCAGCACGGAGCGCAGGGCGACCTCCAGACTTTCCGGCCGACGGAAGGTCGGGATCAGGACTGCGACGGGCTTCATGCGGCGGCCTTCATCGCATCGCCGCTCACCCGGCGCGCGCCCTCGGCGGCGGTGACCACCTCGAAGCCCTTCTCCAGCGCCTCGTCCACCAGCCGCGACAAGGCGTCGGTGGAGGCGCCGAAACCGGTCACGTTGTCCTCGACCCCATGGGTGAAGAGGACCAGCCAGCCCCTGCGCTCCGCCGCCTTGGCCAGCCAGTGACGCGCGGTCTCCTCGCCATGCTCGCCCTCGATGCCGATGGCGGGCGCCTGGTTCAGGTCCGCGCCGGGCTCGATCAGGCCATGGTGCAGGGCGCGCGACAGGGTGAACCGCTGCGCCGCCTCCGCCTTGGCCGGAAACCCCACATCGCCGTAGGGGAAGGCGAAGGTTTCCAGCCGCTCCGCCACGCCCCAGTCGGACAGGATGGCGGCGTTCAGCTCCAGTTCGTCCGCCACCAATTCGCCCGTGGCCTGGCCGCAGTCGAGGTGGGAATAGGTGTGGCAACCGACCTCGTGCCCCGCCTCGGCCACGCGCACCATGTCCTCGCGCGTGGAGTACTGGCCCATATGGCCGTGCTGGCCGGCGAGCCCGGCGCAGAAATAGTAGGCCCCACGTACCCCGCGCGCCTCCAGGATCGGCGCGCCGCGCCGCACGGCGGAGGCGGGGGTGTCGTCGAAGGCGAATGTGACCATGGGCCGCTCCGGGCGGCGCACGGCGGGGCGGCGATGCGCCAGCCGCACGAGGCGGCGGCGCAGCTTGCCCTTCAGCGAAGGGTCGGCCTGATAGACACCGATGGCGTCGACGTCGGGGTTCATACGACCTCCGCATAAAGGGCGGCGCGATAGGCCTTCAGGGCCAGGACGCGGGCGGTGAGGGGGGCGACCGGATGGATGGCGGTCCACTTCAGCAGGCCCCGCCAGGTCTTCACCATGGGCAGGCGCTTGAGGGCGCGGGCGAGGCGGTAGCTCGGATAGGTCGACACCACCTCGGGGTGGCTGGCGACCACACGGGCGAAGTTCTGGGCCGATTGCTCGTACTTGCCGGCCAGGGCCTGAGCGGTGTCGAGGCCGAGATGGGTGGCGGCGTTGTCCACATGGGTCACGCCATAGCGGCGGGCGACGCGCATACCCCACTCCACATCCTCCCAACCCCAGCCGGTGAAGCTCTCGTCGAAAGCCTCGGCCTCGAACACGTCGCGCCGGACCAGCAGGTTGGAGGTGAAGACGTACTTCTCCGGGTGCAGAGACCGCACGGCGGCGACCAGGCATTCGCCGCGCAGGGACAGGGCGCGGTGCAGAGCGAAGCGGCGCAGCGGCGGCATCTGCTTGACCGAAAAGCCCCCGAACACCACCGGCGGATCGTCCCGCGCGATCATGGCTAGGTAGCGGGCCAGGAAGTCCGGCGCGTCCGGGGCCATGTCGCTGTCGAGGAACAGGAGGTGTTTGGCGCGGGCGAGGGCGGCGAGGCGGTTGCGGCCGCGCGCCCGACCCTGGTTGGCGTCCAACGCTACGAGGCGCGCAGGCAAGGTCAGGTCAGCCACCTGCTCGGCGGCCCGGCGAGTGAGGGCGATGTCGCCTCCGCCATCGTCCAGCGTCACGATCTCGACCCGTCCGTTCAGCGCCTTGGCCTCACGCTCCAGCATGACCAGAAGCGGCGTCGGATCGTCGCGATAGAAGGGGATCAGCACCGAGAGGACCGGCTGAGCCGCTGCCCAAGCCGTGTTGTCCGTCAGGGTTTCGGTAGGAGGGCTCATGCAGGAGACTCCGAGCGAGGAGCGCGGGCACGCACCATCTGCAGCACTTCGCCGACACGACCGCGCGCTCCACCGGCATCGAGCGCCAGGACCGCGGCGGCATAGACCACGCCCCCGACGCCGGCCTTGAAGATGAGTTCGACAATGCCGCCAAAAGTAGGGATCGCCATGACCGAGAACGCCATGGCCGCTGCCGCGATACCTACCTTGCCGAGGGTGAGCCACGGGATGGGCAGGGCGATGGCGCGGCGACCGAGGGTAGCGGAGGCGATCAGGCCAAGACCATAGCTTGCCGTGGTCGCCCACATGGCGCCGGAGAGCCCGAAGCGCGGGACCAGCGCCAGCACGAGCACCAGATTCGCTGCCGCCGGGATCACCATGGCCACGAGCAGCAGCCTGGTGCGGCGGCCGAGGGTGAAGGCTGTGTGGAAATAGTAGGTCGTGGCGCCGGCGAAGAGGGCGCTGAACGCGATCCACGGCGTCACGCCCGCCGCCTGCGCCTGCAGGTCCGCGCCCACCATAAGCTCGGAGAGCGGCTTGGCGACGAGGGCGAGGCCGACTGCAGCGGGGATGGCGATGAGGGCCATGAGGCGAGCCTGGTCCAGTGCGCTCTGCCGCAGGGCTTTCAGGCCGCCGCGTTCGAGGGCCGCGATGGCCGCCGGGCCGCCCGCCATGCCGAGCCAGATGAACATGACGTCCAGGGTGCGGTTGGAGAGGCTGTAGCCGGCATGATAGGCGCCGACCGCCGCTTCATTGAGATAAGCCGCCAGCACGAAGCGGTCGGTGGTGGCGAGGATCAGGCTCATCACCAGCGACAGGGCCAGGGGCAGGCCGTAGGCCAGGTAGGTAGTCAGTCGGGCGCGCTGGAAATGACCCTGGCGCGCGATCTTCAACTCGGGCGGGAGGGCGGCGAGCAGCAGCAGAGCCGAGGCGATACCGACCCCGGCCAGCGGCCCGGCCCCGCCCCAGCCGATGGCGGCGAGCAGGGCGCCGATCAGGAAGCCGCCGCCCACCTGGCCCATGTCGAGCCAGGCATAGCCGGCGACGATGCCGGCCGCGCGACGACGCTCCTGCGCCATCTTCAGCAGGCTGCGGGCGAGGATGGAGCCGAGCCCGGCGGCGATGGCCCATTTGAGCGCCGCCGGAACCGGCAGTGCGAAGAGTATGATCCCCGAAATCACCGGCAGGGCCACCGCGACCACCGCATAGGTGCGATAGAGGGTGGCGAACAAGTCCGCTCGGCCCTTGTCATCCGTCTCCGCGGCATAGAACCTCGCCATCGAGGCTTCAATCCAGGTGAACAGGCAGGTCTGCACCAGGGTCATCACCGAAAAGCCGAGCGCATAGGCGCCGTAGTCGGCGGCCGAGAGCAGGCGGGTGAACACCACGATGGCGCCGAAGCCTGAGATGGCCTGGACGATATTGACGGGCAGGTAGCCGATCAGGCCGCGCTTCAGCATAGATCAGCGCACCGTATGGCGCGCCGCCACCAGGGCGGGGATGGTCATGGCGATGATGTAGAGGTCGAACCAGAAGGATTGCCCTTCGATATATTCGATGTCGAGCGCCACGCGGCGACGCACCGCCTCGGGCGTGTCCACCGCGCCGATGGAGCCGTTGATCTGGGCCCATCCGGTCAGGCCCGGCTTCATGCGGTGTCGCCAGGCGTATTCGGACACGAGGCGGGCGGAGTCCTCGCCAGCGGTCTTCATGCCGATGGCGTGAGGGCGGGGCCCGACCAGCGACATCTCGCCCCGTACGACATTGATCAGCTGTGGCAGTTCATCAAGCGACAGTTTCCGAATAACTTTGCCGACGCGGGTCACCCGGTCGTCGTCCTTACTGACCTGGCGGCTGGCCGTAGCGTCGGCGGCTTCAACGCGCATAGAGCGGAATTTCCACACCAGGATGGCCTCGTTGTTGAAGCCGTGGCGGCGCTGGCGGAAAAAGACCGGGCCGGGGCTGTCGAGCTTCACCAAGAGGGCGATTACAGCCATGATCGGCGCGCCGATGATCAGCGCCGCGCCGCCGATGATTATGTCCTGCACGCGCTTGGCGAAGGCGCGGCGTTCGTCACGCTCGGCGCCGGAGACCTGGGCGATTGAGGCGTTGGCGAGGCGAGACAACGTAGCGTTGCGCGCGGCGGAATCCTCCACGTCTAGGAACAGGGTCACGGCGTTCGGCAGGACCCGCAGTCGGTCGATCAGAGTCCGCACCCGCGCCTGGGCGGATTGGGGCACGGTTATGACGATGCGGTCTACATAAGGGAGCAGCGGATAGGTGAGCAGGGCGTTGGTGTCGCCCAGCACCGGCACGCCCGCCACCGTATCGGGCGAACGGGCGGCGCGGTCGTCGAACACGCCGAGGATGGCCACATCCTGCGAAGCTAGGGCCGCCTCGATCAGCTTCTGGGCGTTGGGCGTGGCGCCCACCACCACCACATTGGGTGTCAGCCGTCCGCCCTTGCGCCAGATCTCGACCCGCGACCACCACAGGGCGTGGGCGGCCAGGAGGGCGGAAGCGAGACCGGCCGACCAATTGGAGGCGTTGACCCGGCCCTGTGGTGCGATCAGCGAGGTCGCCAGCGCAACCGCCGATGCCGCCACGATCACCCCGGCGATGCGGGCTAAGTGCAGGTTCAGCGAACGGCGCGGCGGGAAGGCGTAGAGATGAGCGGCGCGGAGCAGGATCAGCGCCGTCGCCGAGCCGGTCGCCAGCGGCAAGATCTGGCCAAGCGGGCGGCTCATCAGCGGCGCGCCGCTCCAGCCCAGGGCGGCGAGGCTGACCAAAATTACGAGCGCTGCATCCAGACCGCCGAACAGGCGCGCGACGGACGCCGCTTCGATACGGCGGCGAGAAGAGGTGAGGGCGACGGGACGCAGCGGTCCCCTGCGCCGCGACGGCGCGGCGGAGAAGTCGGTATCGGCGGTATCGACGAGGGCCATGCGGTCTCCGAACTCACGACCGTTCTACAACATGGCGCTAAGCGTCCCGTTAACGCGGCGCGTGCGTCACGGCGTGACCCAGCAAGACGTCGGCCCTGCGCTCGGTTCGCCGAGTTTCCCCAAGAAATCGAACGGTAATTCAACGCCAGAGCTTTAGCGGCCGTGTGATCGTCCTATGTTGGAGGAACAGCTTGGCTGATCGCTTTGCGCTTGATTTCGGAGATCCAGATGACCGACGCCTATACGCCGCCCAAAATCTGGACCTGGAACAAGGAGAACGGCGGCCGGTTCGCCAACATCAACCGTCCTATCGCGGGCTCAACCCATGAAAAGGACCTGCCTGTCGGCCGCCACCCGATGCAACTCTATTCGCTGGCCACGCCCAATGGCGTAAAGGTGACGGTTATGCTGGAGGAACTGCTCGCGCTCGGCCATACGGGCGCCGAGTACGACGCCTGGCTGATCCGCATCAACGAAGGCGACCAGTTCGGCAGCGGCTTCGTCGCCGCTAATCCCAACTCCAAGATCCCTGCCCTGGTGGACCACAGTGGCGCAAAGCCGATCCGGGTGTTCGAGTCCGGCGCGATCCTCGTGCATTTGGCGGAGAAGTTCGGCGCTTTTCTCCCCACTGAGCCGGCGGCGCGGGCCGAATGTCTGTCCTGGCTGTTCTGGCAGATGGGCAGCGCCCCGTATCTCGGCGGCGGATTTGGCCATTTCTACGCCTATGCGCCGATCAAGATCGAATACGCCATTGACCGCTTCGCCATGGAGGTAAAGCGCCAGCTCGACGTGCTGGACCGCCGTTTGGCCGAAAGCCCCTATCTCGGCGGCGACGACTACACCATCGCCGACATGGCGGTCTGGCCGTGGTACGGCGGCATGGCCAAGGGGCTGCTGTATGAGGGCGGGGAGTTCCTGCAGGTGCAAGACTACAAGAACCTGATCCGCTGGGCCGATACGATCGGCGAGCGTCCCGCAGTGAAGCGCGGCCGGATGGTCAACCGCGTTTTCGGCGATCCGTCCAGCCAGCTGCACGAACGGCACGACGCCGGCGATTTTGATACCAAGACAGCGGACAAGGCCGCCCCGACGAGCTGACGGTCATCCCGTCCGGCCTGCTGGTGGTGCGTTGGCTTGTCCTTTAAACGGATGCCTACGGGGCCTGAGCCGCCGCCAGCTCGGCCGTGATCTTGCGCAGGACGCGCTCGAACACCTCAGCCGGTTGCCCGCCGGAAATAAGGTATTTGTCGTTGATGACGATGGTGGGGACCGAGGATACCCCCGCAGTATGCCAGGCGCTTTCCGCTGCGCGGACGTGTTGGGCATAGCGGTCCGAGGCCAGGATCGCTCGTGCCTCATCCGCGTCCAGCCCGACGGCAACCGCCTTTGAGATCAGCACTTCCGGGTCGCTGACATTGGACTGCTCGGTGAAGTAGGCGTCAAACAGAGCCCGCTTCAGCTCGATCTGCTTGCCCTGCTCGCCCGCCCAGTGCAGCAGGCGATGGGCGTCGAAGGTATTATAGATCCGGCTCGCGGCCGAGCTGTTCATGGTGAAGCCGAGCGCCGCGGCGCGGTCCCTGATCATGGTGCGTGTGCCGGCGGACTGGGCCGGCGTCGAACCGTACTTTTCCTGGATGTGTTCGCCGATATTCTGTCCCTCCGGCGGCATAGCGGGGTTCAGCTCGAAGGGTTGGAAGCGGAACTCGGCCTCCACCCCGTCGATTCGATCCAGCGCGGTTTCAAGTTCGCGCAGGCCGATGACGCACCAGGGACAGACCACGTCCGAAATGAAGTCGATGGTCAATGGCTTAGCCATACCGCGTCTCCCAACGGCTTCGGAGCCTCGCGCGGTCAGTGCGCCGCCTTGGCCTCGAAGATTACATAGGCACGAATGTCCTTCACGTTAGCAAGCTTTAGGAAACGGGCGAAGTTGTTCGTGCCTTGGCTGGTCGTATGCTCCCCCCGCCGCCCTGTGGTTCCCCCTACACGTGATCTGTTTTGAACGCCTTGTCCCAGAAACGAAAATACAGGCCGTAATTCTGGGTGAAGTACTTGTGGTGCCGATCGTGGTGCGTGGCGGTGATCAATTGACGGCCGATCGGATGGCTGAGCCAGGCTGAAGGCCAGACCTCCCGGCCGGCATGGTTCATCACCGCCGTCAGGGTCATAAGCATGAGCAGACCCAGCGCTACGCCCACCTGGATGGGGATGAACAGGGTGAGCAGAGGCAGGAACCAGGCGGTCAGGGCCGCCTCCGCCGGATCGAAGGAAAAAGACGCGAACGGGCTTGGATCGCGCGAGATGTGGTGGCCCCGGTGGGCCCACGCGAACACGCTCTTGTGGTGTAGCCCGCGGTGCAGCCAGTAATAGAAGGCGTCGTGCGCCAGTAGGTAGATGATGGCGCTCACCGGAAGCCACCACCACCCGTAGGCGGCCGGATCTACATAGAGCTTGGTATAGCCGTGCTTCCAGCCCTCGAGGGCCGCGGCGGCCGGGAGGGCGTAGATCGGTGTGGCGATCAGCGAGGCGATCACCTCATGCCTTACGGTCTCGGGTCGAGGCGGCTGGCGATTCAGCGTGACGGATCGCCTGCGCCGACCAGCCCCGCCCCAGAACAGCCAATAGGCCAGACCTGCGATCATCAGATAGCGCAGGCCTATGATGACGCTCAGCGCCAGGGTCGTCAGGATGATGGCGCCGATCACCGCTCCACCCTTGGCGCTTGCCAGCCCCGCGTCAAGATCGGGACTGTTCGCCGCCAAGCAAGGCGCGCTAGACTAGGCGCATGGTCACCGGCCTCGCCCAGCTCGCCATTTTCCTGGCCGCCTTTGTCGGCATGGAGGGGTTCGCCTGGATCATGCATCGCTACGTGATGCACGGCGCGCTGTGGTGCTGGCACAAGAGCCATCATGTGAAGCACGGCAAGATGTTCGAGCTGAACGACCTGTTCGCGGTCGTTTTCGCGACCCCTGCGATTGTCTGCATCTGGCTCGGTGTGCACGTCTCCATCTGGTTCCTGCCGCTCGGACTGGGAATCACCGCCTATGGCGCGGTCTATTTCTTCTTCCACGATGGGCTGGTGCATCGGCGCTTCCCCGTGCCGATCGACGGGCGAAAAGGGTTCTGGCGTTCGAGGATGCAGGCGCACCGGATCCACCACGCCATCTCCACAAAGGATGGCTGCGTCTCGTTCGGATTCCTCTGGGCGCTGCCGGTACGGGAACTCAAGGCAAAGCTGTCCTTGATCAAACAATAGGCCCCGGCTCAACCTTATTGATCAGATCGGGGTTGCGCCAAACCGCAGGATGAGCGCCAATGCCCTGTGAAGGGCTGTCGACATAGTCATGCTTCGCCGCGTGGGGGGTGGCTTTCCCACACCGGCCCGGAGCGTATTCGTGTTGAAGGGGGCAGATTTTGAGCAGCTTGGCGCTCACCGCCGCTAGATCTGCTCCTGGGCAAGAGACCCTGCCTGTCTCGAGCCAACGTGACTTCATTGATCTTCGCCTCGGAGAACTCCTGCCGCGTCCTGGCTCGGAGATGCTGGCTGACGCCGTGCGCAACGCCCTCGGCGGACGGGGCAAACGGGCGCGGCCTCTCCTCGCCATGCTCTCGGCGGAGCATTTCGGTGGACAGCCCCTCGCGGCGCTCGATTTCGGCTGTGCGCTGGAAATGGTGCATACCGCCTCGCTGATCCTCGACGATCTGCCCTGCATGGACGACGCGGCCATGAGGCGCGGGCAACCCACCCTCCACCGGCGCTTCGGCGAGGACGCCGCGGTGCTGAGCGCCGTGGCTCTGCTCAATCAGGCCTATGGTGTGATCGCCGAGGACGATGGGCTGGACGCTCAAACACGACTGATGCTGACCGGCATCGTCAGCCGTGCGGTGGGTTTTGGCGGGCTGGTAGCGGGCCAGATCCGCGACCTGCGCGACCCACCCGCCCTGCGCGACGAGGCTTCGCTTACCTCCTTGAATCATCAGAAGACCGGCGTACTGTTCGTAGCCGCGCTTGAGGGCGGGGCGGTGATCGCCGGGGGCGATGCGGCCGCGCGCGCCTCCGCCCGCCTGTTCGCCGATCGCCTCGGCTTCGCCTTTCAGCTTTGGGACGACCTGCAGGACTCCACCTCTACGCTCGAGATCATGGGCAAGGACGCCCTGCAGGACGAGGGCCGCGTCACCTTCGTCACCCTATGGGGGTTGGAGCGCACCCGAGCGACCATCTCCGCGGTAATCGAGGAGGCGTTGGCGGCCCTGGGCGACCGGGACTGCCCCCTAGCGGCCTACGCTCTCAGCCTTATGCCCCACGCCTGACGTGGCGAGCGAACCGGCGGTTGTCCTTCGCGTGAGCCACGCCAGCCGCCGGTATGGCGAGCGCGCCGCCCTCGACGACGTGACCGTGCAGATCGCGGCGGGTGAAGTCTATGCCCTGATCGGACGCAACGGGGCGGGCAAGTCCACGCTCGCCAAGGCCGCCATCGGCGCCCTGGCGCTCGATCACGGCGATGTAAGCGTGCTGGACGGCGATCCGGCGCGCCAACCGCGTACCCGCCGCCACATCGGCATCGCGCCCCAGGAGATCGCCCTCTATCCGCATATGTCCGTGGCGGAGAACCTCGACGCGTTCGCCACCCTGGCCGGGCTCGGCGCCGGCAAGGCAGAGGCGGTGCGCACGGCGATGGAGGAGACTGCTTGCGTCGAGCGAGCGGAAGAGCGCGTGGGGCGGCTTTCCGGTGGCTGGCGGCGGCGCGCAAACCTCGCAGCCGCCATCGTCCATCGGCCGCGCCTACTGGTGCTGGACGAGCCGACCGAGGGGTTGGACGCGGAAACGCGCGGCGTGCTGCGGCGACTGGTTGGCCGTCTACGCGAGTGCGAGACCGCCATCCTCCTGATCAGCCACGACGCCGAGGATGTGGCCGCCCTCGCGGATCGGGTAGGCATTCTACATGCTGGCCGCCTCGTGGCCGAAGGTACGCCCGACGCGCTGATGCACCGTGCCTTTGCCGCGCGCCAGGAACTGATTGTGCGGCTTGGCAGACCGAGCCCGCCGGCGGAGCGGATCTTGCGTGCGCAGGGCCTGTCGCCGTCCGACGACGCGGCCGAATGGAGCGGTATCGTCGAAGACGCGACCTCACGTTCGCTGGCCATTGACCAGGCTCTACGCGCCGCCGGGGTTCTGGTGCGCGAGCTGACGATCCGACCGCCGGGGATCGACGCTCTGATCGGATGGGCCGCGGAGTCAGCGCCGCCATGATCCTCGTTATGCTAAGGGTCATGGCGCTCGGCCTGTGGCGCGACAAGGCCGGGCTGGTGTTGGCCTTCGTCCTGCCACCTGTGGTGTTCATCGTCTTCGCCTCGGTTTTCGGCGCCGGCGCAAGCGGCCGCCTCGACGTGCGGGCGGGGGTCGTCGATCAAGCCGCCAGCGCCGACAGTCGTCGCTTGACCACCGCGCTCGACCGCCAGCTCGGCGGACGCCTCACCATGTATCCGGACCGCGCGGCCCTGCTGGTGGCGGTGGCCGAGGGACGGGTGGACGCCGGTCTTGTGCTAAAGGGGCCGCTAGCCTCCAGCCTGGCGCCTGCGACGGTACTGATCCATCCCGGCCGCCGCGCGGCGGGCGAGGTGCTCACCGCCCAGGTCACCGCCGTGGCGGCGCGCACCTTGCCGCAGGTGATGATGGCGCGCCAATTCGCGCCTCTGGCGCCGGTGCTGATGCTTTCCAAAGCGCAACTCGTCCGCCTCGGCGCGATGACGCCCACCGCTCCGCCGGCGCACTTTGTTGGGCAGGAGGTGCTGAGCGGCGGCGATCCGGTGGTGGTCTATTATGCCGGCGCTGTGAGCATCCTGTTCCTGATGTTCTCTTCCATGCAGGGTGCGATGAGCCTGATCGACGAGCGACGCAGTGGCATGCAGTTGCGCCTTGGCCTAAGCGTCGGCGGGACGGGGCCCCTGCTGGCCGGCCGGATGCTGTGGCTGGTGGCGTTGGGTGTAGTCCAGGCCTTAGTGCTGTTCGCGGTGGCCAAGGCTGTCTACGGCATCCCCCTGCTGGAGAGCTTCGCGCCCTGGTTGGCCACGGCGATGTGCGCGGCGGCGGCGGCGGCGGGGATCGCGCTCCTGCTGGCGGCGGCGTGCCAGACGCGCGAGCAGGCGCAGACCATCTCCACCTTCGTGATCCTGATCCTGGCGGCGGTGGGCGGCTCGATGGCGCCGCGCTTTCTCATGCCCGCCGCCCTGCAGACCCTCGGCTGGCTCACCCCCCACGCCTGGGTGATCGAGGCTTATCAGGCGGTGTTGTGGCGTCGGGTGGTCGATCTGCACGTGCTGGAGGCATGGGGTGTGCTGGCAAGCTTCGGCGCTTCAGGCTTCTTCGCCGCCCTGTTTATTGAAAGCCGCCGCCGGCTCTAGAGCGGCGTCCATAGCGGGGGGCGTTCAGGCTCGGCGTCCCAACTATCAAGTGTAGCGGCGCGGGCGGCGACGATGCCGCCTTCCATTACGCGGAGGAGCTTGGTGGAGGCGCTGGTGGACGCGCGGCGGTCCATGCCCTCGGGCCCCATGGCGAGCACCTTGACGCCGATCTGGCGATAGACGCCTCGTGCCGCCGCGATGGCCCAAGCGGAGCGGAACCCGAGCGCTTTCAGCCCCCAGCGCGCGGAGGCGTAATAGGGCTCCGCCGCCGCCAGCAGGCGCTGCGTGGCCGAGAATACCGCCGCTCGATTGGCGGGATCGGCAACCGCCTCGGGATCGCCGGCCGCCGCGCCCAGCCACTCTGCGGGCAGGTAGACCCGTCCACCCTTGGCGTCCTCAATCACGTCGCGGGATATGTTGGTGAGTTGAAGCGCAAGGCCGAGGTCTGCGGCGCGGCGCAGGGTCGCAAGGTCGCTGACCCCCATCACCTGCGCCATCATCACCCCCACAACGCCCGCCACGTGATAGGCGTAGAGCAGCGTGTCCTCCAGGGTCTGATAGGTTCGCCCCTCCACATCCATGCGGAAGCCTTCGAGCAGGTCGAGGGGATAGCGCGCCGCCATGCCGTGGCGCAGGGCGACGCGCTGGAAGGCGGCGAAGGCGGTATCATCCATGGTCTCGCCAGCCAGAGCGCGACGAGTGTTGTCCTCCAGCTCGACCAGCTTGGCCTTGGCCAGCACCGGGTCGAGCCCGACCGCGCCGCGGCCCATAACCTGGCCGTCGATCTCGTCATCGCAGTGCCGACACCAAGCGTAGAGCAGATAGGCATCCTCTCGAACCTTGGGATCGAACAGGCGGGCGGCGGCGGCGAAACTGGTGGACCCCTTCTGGATACTGGCCCGACTGGCGTCGAGGATCCCATCCCTTGTCGAGGTGTCGCTCATGCGGCGGCGACATCTTCCAGCATCAGCGACGCGGTGGCCTTGGCCGAACCGATCACACCGGGCACGCCCGCGCCGGGGTGGGTGCCGGCGCCGACGATGTAAAGGTTCTTGATCACGTCATCGCGATTGTGGGCGCGGAACCAGGCGCTCTGGGTCAGGATCGGCTCCAGCGAGAAGGCCGAGCCCAGGTGCGCGTCGAGCTGGTCGCGGAAATCGAACGGGGTGAAGATGCGGCAGGTGACGAGGTCCGCCGTCAGGCCGGGGATATAGCGCTCCTCCAGATAGGCCAGGATCCTGTCGCGATAGACAGGTCCGACCACGTCCCAGTCCAGGTCGGCGGAGCCCAGATGCGGCACTGGCGCCAGCACATAGAAGGCTTCGCATCCCGGCGGCGCCAGGGTGGGGTCGCTGCGTGTCGGGGCATGCAGGTATAGGGAGAAGTCCTTGGACAGCTCCGGGCCGTTGAAAATCTCGGAGATGAGCTCGCGGTAGCGCGGCCCGAACAGCACGGTGTGGTGCGCCAGGTTGGGATGTTGAGTCTTCAGCCCGAAATAGATCACGAACAGCGACATGGAATGGCGCTTGCCGGTCAGGGTCTTGCCGTGGCTGCGCCCGCGCGGATGGCCGGACAGCAGCTTCTTGTAGGTATTCACCACGTCCGCATTGCTGGCCACGGCGTCGAAAGCCAGCACCTCGCCGCCCCCCAACCGTACACCAGTGACCCGGTCGCCCTCAGCCTCGATGGCGGCCACGGGAGTGTTGAGGTGGATGACGCCGCCGAGATCCTCGAACAGCTTGACCATGGCTTGAACGAGTGCGCCGGTGCCGCCGCGCGCGAACCACACGCCCCACTTGCGCTCCAATGCGTGGATCAGGGCGTAGATGGCCGATGTGGCGAAGGGATTGCCGCCGACCAGCAGGGAGTGGAAGCTGAACGCCTGGCGAAGCTGCTCATCCTTGATGAACTCCGCCACCTTGGTATAGACCGACTTCCAGGCCTGCAGTTTCAGCAGGGCCGGACCAGCGCCGATCATGCTGGCGAAACTCAGGAAGGGCACGGCGCCGAGCTTGACATAGCCCTCTTGCAGCAGCTCGCGCGAATAGGCCAGGAAACGCTGATAACCGGCTACATCCGAAGGCGATTTGGCGCGGATCTGCCGGTCGAGTTCATCCTGCTCGTTCACATAGTCGAAGCTGTAGCCGTCCTCCCAACACAACCTGTAGAAGGGGGTGATCGGCATCAGTTCTACATAGTCTGAGAGCTTGCGGCCTGAGAGGGCGAACAGCTCCTCTACGCTGGAGGGGTCGGTGATGATGGTGGGGCCGGCGTCGAAGATGAAACCTGCGTCCTCGTAGACGTAGGCGCGACCGCCGGGTTTGTCGCGGGCCTCGAACAGGGTGGTCTGCACCCCCGCCGACTGCAGCCGGATGGCGAGGGCCAATCCGCCGAACCCCGCTCCAATCACCGCCGCTGTCTTCATGCATGCCCCTTTTCACGGAGACAGCGCATCGCGGCGCCCACCGGCACCGGCGGTTTGCCGCTCAGGATTCGCAGCTTATCGAAGCCCGTGAGCTTTGCGGCGTAGAATCGTCCGATCAGCGGCTCTGACAGACCATAGAACCGTTCAAGCACCCGATAGCGCTGGCCCGGTGCGGCGGCGCGGAACAGCATCCGGTCGAGCAGACGGAAGAAGGCGCGTTCGCGCCAAAGCCGAATGGAGCGCTCGCGCACCAGCCGCTCTACCGAAGGGCCATCGATTACCGGCAAGGCACAGAGGGCGTTGGCGAGGCCCACCGCGTCGGGCAGGGAATAGCCGGTGGTGGGGTGGAAAAGCGCGGCGCGCAGACCCGACAGGGCCATACCGTTCGCCCGCGCCCAATGGCCTTCGATGTCGCCATCGAGGGCCACGGGCAGCACGCCCTCTTCCTCGCCCGTCACGGCCTCGATGGTCCAGCCCTGCGCCTCGGCATAATCGGCGATGCCGCGGCGCATGTCCTCGCGATCCAAGCCTTCGCCGTCGGTATATCGAGTGTCCTCGATCAGCAGGGTCCGCGCATCCCAGGGCAGGACGTAGAGGAAGCGGTAGCCGTCCTTCTGATCCACCGTGGCGTCCATGATGATCGGGCCGTCGAGGTCGTGGTCGGCGATGAGACTGACGGTCTGGCCAACGAACTTCTGATAGCCGAGCGCGAGGTCGGGCAAGGGGCCGGGGCCCCGTCCATCGACTACCGCCGAGGCGTGCAGGCGCCGCCCATCGATGAGGGTTACGCCACACGGGTCGAGGGCGGTGATGCGCGCATGCGTCAGCACGCGATCACCCAGGGCGGCGCTGAGCACGTCGTGGAACTGCTCGGAACTGCAGCTGCGATAGCCGGTGGCGACCGTGCGTCGTCGGTGGGGAAAACGGACCTCGTACCGGTCCCAGGACCGGGTCACCAGGGGCGCTATCCAGGCGCCGTCGGCGTCGAGGTCGGAGGCGAAGAACGACCAGGTGTGGCGCCCGCCGAGGCGCTCGCCGCTTTCGACCAGGGTGAAGGTCACCTCCGGCCGCACCTGCGCCAGGCGGTAAGCGATCAACCCATTGGCCAACCCACCCCCGGCAAGCAGCAGATCGGTCTTCTGGTCGCTCACCCCCGGCTCGCTCATCCCGCCTCAGTCGTTGAATTCGGACTCTGGCCGAACGGTGACGCTCGATGTGATAGCCGAAACCGCTTCGAACCGCCACGGAAGACGATCATCTCAACCTTCGTGGAAAGCAAACCCGTCTCCGCGCGTTGAGAGGGCATCCTGATTTTCCGAGAGGCGGGCATGCAGTTTTTCGTCAACGGTGGCGAGGTCGATATCGACTTCGACCCGAGAACCTCGCTCCTTGATTTATTGCGCGAGCGGCTGCACCTGTTCGGTCCTAAGAAGGGGTGCAACCAAGGCGCCTGTGGTGCGTGCACTGTCTTAGTTGATGGCGTCCGCATCAATAGCTGCCTGGCGCTTGCAGTCCAATATCAGGGTCGTGAAATCGTCACTGTCGAAGGACTGGGCGTCCCCGGTGCGCTCCATCCCCTGCAAGCCGCCTTTGTCGAGCACGACGGTTTCCAGTGTGGGTACTGCACACCAGGGCAAATCTGCTCAGCGATCGGCATGGTCAGCGAACTGAAGCAGGGGGTTCCCAGCCATGTCAGCGCAGATGTAGCCGCCGAGAGCTTCCCACTCGACCACGACGAACTTCGTGAAAGGATGAGTGGCAATCTATGCCGTTGCGGCGCTTACAACGGTATTGTCGATGCCATTCAGGAGACATTTGGCGAAGCCAAGGCCGAGTCTGAAAAGTCGGAGGCCGCCTGATGACGCCCTTCCTTTATGAACGCGCCACCGACGCCCAGACCGCCCTAGCGCTTGGGTCCCGTGACGGCGCTCGCTATCTCGCCGGCGGCACCAATTTGGTCGATCTGATGCGCGAGACCATCGAGCGTCCTGAGATACTGGTCGATGTCGCCGGCCTGTTCGATCAGATCGAAGACACGGACGAGGGCAGCCTAAGGATCGGCGCCGGGGTCAAGAACACCGGGCTCGCTGCCGACCGACGCGTGCGCGAGCGATTCCCCATGCTTTCGCAGGCCATCCTCGCGGGCGCCTCGGCACAGATCCGCAATGTGGCGACCGTCGGGGGCAATCTGCTCCAGCGGACGCGATGCGGATACTTCTACGATGACGCCGCCCGCTGCAATAAACGGGAAGCCAGCGCCGGTTGTGATGCGGTCGAGGGGTTCAACCGCAATCACGCTATCCTGGGCGCATCGAAGGCCTGCGTAGCGACTCATCCATCAGACATGGCGGTCGCCTTGGCAGCCCTCGATGCTGTGGTGAATATCGAAAGTCAGGACGGACATCGTAGCATCCCGCTCGTCGATTTCCATGTCCTGCCAGGTGAGACGCCGCAGATCGAGACGGTGCTGAGACGCGGCGAACTGATCGCAGGGGTGACGGTTGCTCCGAACGGTATCGCCGCTCGCTCCCGCTATCGAAAGGTCCGTGACCGCGCCTCCTACGCCTTTGCGCTGATCTCCGTCGCGGCGGGCCTGGAAATGGATGGCGGCGTAATCAAGGACGTCCGCATCGCCTTGGGCGGCGTCGCCCACAAGCCGTGGCGGGCCATCATCGCCGAGGCTGCTCTGAAGGGCGGTCCGCCTACCCGGGCGGCCTTCGAAGAGGCTGCAGAAGCGGAGCTTGCCGCCGCGCGGGGACTTCGGGACAACGCATTCAAGATCGAACTCGCTAGGCGGGTGATTGTCGATACCCTTTCCAAACTCGCCGACCAGGGAGTCCGCTGATGCCGATCCTCCAGGACGCCCTGCAGGCCGTGATGAAAAAAGCTATCGCCTTGGCCCCTGATAGCTTCATCCCCGGCGGGAAGCCCGACCCCCTGATCCGCCACAAGCACGGGCTGATCGGCGCCTCCGTCAATAGGATCGACGGGCCGCTCAAGGTGTCTGGCCAGGCCACCTTCGCCGCCGAGTTTCCCATGCAGAATATGGTCTATGCGGCGCTAAAGTATTCGACCATCGCGCGCGGTCGCATCGTCGACATCGACACCTCGGCCGCAGAGTCCGCCCTCGGGGTCGTCCTGGTGATGACCTACAGGAACGCGCCACGCCTGAAACCCATGCCGCCTTTCATGAGCCAGCCCAAAGCAGCCGGCGGTGATGACGTGCCGATCATGCAGGACGATCAGATTCACTGGAATGGGCAGCCGGTGGCGCTGGTTTTGGCTGGCACTCAGGAAGAGGCTGATCACGCCCAGTCTCTGATCCGCGTCACCTATGAGGCAGGAGCGGATGGGGTAACCTCGCTTGCCAAGGCTAAGGCTAATGGGTCTGAGCCTGGCCTGTTCCAGGGTGAGCCGCTGAAGCTCGAGATCAAGGACGCCGAGGCGATGCTGGCGGCTGCTCCGCATAAGGTGGACGTCCGCTACACGACGCCTCGTCACAACCACAACCCCATCGAGTTGCACGCCGCGACACTTTATTGGGAAGGGGATCGTCTGCGTATTCACGATACGGTGCAGGCGGTCGCCCACGAAGCCTGGACGCTGGCGCACGTATTCGACATTCCCGAAGAGCATGTTCGCGTCACCTCGCCCTATGTGGGCGGCGGCTTCGGGTCCAAGACGCTTTGGCAACACCAGGTGCTTGCGGCGGCGGCCTCCAGGCTGGCGGGCCGACCGGTTCGGGTCATGCTGTCGCGCGAAGGGGTGTTCCGCATCGTCGGCGGGCGGACGATCACCGAGCAGCGCGTGGCCATCGGCGCCCAGGAAGACGGGAGCTTCGACGCCCTGATCCATACGGGCACGGTGGCGATGACGCCGCACAACAACATGCCCGAGCCTTTTATCCTGCCTGCGCGCAGCGCCTACGCCTCCAAAAGCTTCCTGCTCGACGTGGAGACCGTCAAAATGAACATGACGGCCAATACGTTCATGCGGGCGCCGGGCGAAGCGGTGGGCACCTTCGGGCTAGAGTGCGCCATCGACGAGTTGGCCCACGCGATGGGTATGGACCCCATCGAGCTTCGCCTGAAGAACGAGCCGGAGAAGGACCCGACCACAGGCCTGCCTTTCTCTCAGCGTGGCGTCGATCAGGCCTGGAAGGATGGCCGTGAGCGGTTCGGCTGGGACAAGCGCAAGGCGCCGGGCGCCCTGCGCGACGGTGACTGGCTGGTGGGAATGGGCTGCGCGACGGGCACCTATCCCTATTACCGCATGCCGGGTGGGGCGGCGCGCCTCACCTTGAGCAGGGAAGGGCGCGCGACCGTCGGTATCGCCGCACACGAGATGGGCATGGGGACGTCCACGGCCCAGACTCAGATCGCCGCCGAGCGGTTGGGTCTGCCGATGGAGGCCATCACCTTCAACTATGCCGACACCGATCTTCCAGGCATCGTTCTGGCGGGCGGCTCCCAGCAGACCGCCGCGATCGGAGCGGCCGTGATCGCCGCCCATCACAAGTTGGTGGAAGAACTATTGAAGCTCGCCGGCAACGACTCGCCGCTGGCAGGCCTGAAGCCCGATGAAGTCGGTGGGCTCGATGGCGGCCTCTGCGCGCTTGAGGATGAGAGCCGTTGCGAAAGCTATGCATCGATCCTCTCGCGTGCGCAGCAGGATAAGGTCACGGTGGAGGCCGAAGCGCCGATGCCGCTGGAGCTGCAACACTGGTCTATGCACTCCCACAGCGCGCTTTTCTGCGAAGTGCGCGTGAACACCGTCACCGGCGAAGTTCGCGTTAGCCGCTTTCTGGGCTCATTCGATTGCGGCCGGATCATCAACGCCAAGACGGCCGCCAGTCAATTCAGAGGCGGAATCATCATGGGGCTGGGCCTAGCGCTCATGGAGGAAAGCCAGTTCGACGAACGAACCGGTCGGATCATGAACCCTTCGCTCGCCGAGTATCACGTGCCAGTCCACCTTGATGTGCCTGAGATCGATGTGATGTGGACCGACGAACCTGATCCGCACACCCCAATGGGTGCACGTGGCGTCGGTGAGATCGGCATCACAGGCGTGGGCGCGGCGGTGGCCAATGCGATCTTCAACGCGACAGGCAAGCGCGTGCGGGACCTGCCCATCACGCTTGACAGGCTGCTCTAGCAGGTCTCCCCATCGCAACCGTCCCGCAATCGTGTCTGCTGCGCACCGAGTTTTGAGCTTTTGGTCGTTTTCGTCAGTGAGGTGACGGCATAATGGGCGTGGCGAGCCGCGCCTATTCCTAGTAGGCTGAGAGATCACACTACCCTTTGTTACGTGACGAAAGTGCAGGAGGGGCCGGATGAATATGGCGCTTGCGCGCAATAAGTTCGTTGCAAAGAAAGGCCTGTTGGCCTGCGGCGTTTCAGTGCTGATCACGCTGGCCCTGGGTGCTCTCGGGGGCCTAGCGACCTTTTCCAGTGTCGCCACTTGGTATGCTCAGCTGAACAAACCGGCGTTCAATCCGCCCAACTTCGTTTTCGGGCCGGTCTGGACGATCCTGTATATTATCATGGCCTTGGCGGCCTGGAGGGTGTGGCTTCAGGCCGAAGGCGCAGACAGGCGCACAGCCCTGGTCCTCTACGCCGCCCAGCTTGTTCTGAATCTTGGCTGGTCCGTCATCTTCTTTGGACTTCGTCAGCCGGCCTTCGCCCTCGGCGAAATCATTATCCTCTTCCTCGCCATTCTCGCTACCATCGGCGCCTTCTGGCGTGTGGACCGCTTGGCCAGCCTGATGATGACGCCCTATGCCGTGTGGGTCGCCTTCGCCTCGTTCCTGAATTTTGGTATCTGGCGACTCAACTAATCGCCTTGTGCGAAGCGGACTCCATTGCTGGTGTTCGACTAGCATACAGCCGTGCTCGCCCTCGCGAGCGCGCAGGCGCTGATCGCCGCGGCGGCGTTTTGCGCACGACCCGCAACAGGACCCCAATCGGACCTTCGCTGGTCTAGCAGTAAAGGTCGGCTGGTTGACGCCTACAGCATCGCCCTCACGGGGTTCCATGACGCCTGACAGTGGCTTTCCTTTGCACTGTGCTCAGGTCTTTAGCGCCCGGGCCACCACAGGCGCCAGTCGCTCTGCAAGCAGCCGGACGCCTCGCGCATTTGGGTGCAAGCCATCCGCCTGCTTCATCGCCGGATTGTCCAGCACGCCCTCGAGAAGATCGGGCGTCACAAAGACGCCGGGTGCTTTTCGGAGGCTCTTGAAGAAGGCATCGACTTCTCCGCCGTAAGCACCGGACGCCTTTCCGGGCGGCGAGGCGCTACACGCGACGACCCGGATGTGGCGGGTTCGAAGCCGAGCGATAATGGCGAGCATATTACGTTTGGTATCCCCCACCGGGATGGATTGAAGATAGTCATTACCCCCGAGTTCGACGACGCAAAGGGTTGTGTCGGGTTGAACGCTGAAGTCTAATCGTGCGAGACCTCCGGCGGTCGTGTCGCCGGAGACGCCGGCCCCTCGCACGACCGCGGTGACGCCAAGCCGAGCGAGACTTTGCTGCAGCTGAGCGGGAAGTGCATCCGCAGCGGCAAGTCCCAACCCGGCCGTAATCGAATCCCCAAGTATCGTAACAATCTGGGCGTTGCTAGGAGCCGCTCTCGCCGGCAGAGCTCCTATCGAGGCCAAGGCCCCGAACACCAGACGGCGGGTGATAAAAGCGCGGGCGGAGGCGGTCATGCTTCCCTATGTAAAGCGCTGGCGCATCGCCTCAACCGGTCTGCAGGACTTCCAATGAACGCGGCGCCGCTTCTGCAGCTTTCTCGTGTGGATCTAACTCTGCCTTCGAGCGCCGGACCCGTCGAGATCCTGCGCGGCGCGGATCTTGAGGTGGCTGCCAGAGAAATCCTGGCGGTGGTCGGCCCATCTGGCTCAGGCAAGTCTTCACTTATCTCAGTGGCGGCAGGCCTCGAGCAACCGACCGCGGGAAGTGTGCGCCTTTTCGGCGAAGATCTTTCCAAACTCAACGAGGATGGCCGGGCAAAGCTGCGCCGGGGCAGGGCGGCGTTGGTGTTCCAATCCTTCCACCTGTTACCGAATATGACCGTCGAGGAAAATGTCAGCGCACCGCTCGATATTGCGGGCCGTCGGGACGCCATGACTGCGGCGCGTCGTTGGCTTGGCAAGGTTGGACTGAGCCATCGACTCACCCACTACCCACACCAGCTCTCCGGCGGCGAGCAGCAACGCGTGGCGCTGGCCCGCGCACTCGCGGTCGAGCCGGCGCTCTTGTTCGCCGACGAACCTACCGGCAATCTCGACCAGGCGACGGCGACCCAGATTGCCGACCTCATGTTTTCTCTCGTTCGTGAAACCGGAGCCGCAATGGTGCTGGTCACTCACGACCCTGTGCTGGCGGCGCGGGCAAGTCGCAGGGTGCGGGTAGACCAAGGGCGGCTGCTAGCGGCATGAATTTGAGCCGGTTGAGGGTCATACTTTCATTCGTCCGCCGGGAACTACGGTCCGGGGTCCGAGGCTTTCGGATCTTTCTGGCTTGCTTGGCGCTCGGCGTCGCAGCGCTGGCGGCGGCGGGCTCCACGGCGGAAGCCTTCAGGCAGGGCCTGGCGAGCCAGGCCCGGTCGATTCTCGGCGGAGATGTCGCTGCCACTGTGGAAGGTCGCCGGTTCAGCGCGCAGGAGCGTTCGGCATTCTCGGCGGCCGGGGCGACGACTGATACGCTACTCGTGAGGGCGATGGCGGAGGGACCAAGCGGCAGGCGGCTGGCTGAGGTGCGCGGTGTCGATCCTAACTACCCGCTATCAGGCCATGTGGAATTGGCCGATGGAGCCGCTTTGTCTGACGCTCTGCGGTCAATGGATGGGCGCCTGGGCGCCGCGGTTGAACCTGAACTTTTGGAACGCCTGGGCTTGCGGGTAGGGGACACGTTCCTCGTCGGCGATCTCAGGCTAGCGGTGCGCGGCGTTCTGAAGTCGGAGCCCGATAAGCTGGGCCGAGGCTTCTCGCTCGGACCCGGCGTTCTGATCGCTCGCACAGCGCTGGAGCGTTCCGGTCTCGTCGAAGCCGACTCGCTGTTCGGAGAAACCGTAAGAATCGCCGTGCCGTTTGGTGTCCGTCCCGAGGCCGTTATCTCCAACCTGCAACGCCGGTTTCCTGAAAGTGGCTTTCGCCTGCGAGGGCGCAAGGACGCAGCGGCGGGTCTGGGACGGCTGATCGACCAGTTGGAGTTCTTTCTGAGCTTGATCGGACTGGCTTCCCTTCTCGCTGGCGGGCTCGGCGTCTCCAGTGCGGTCTCGACCTATCTCGACGTTCGCAAACCCTCGATCGCTGTTCTCAAGGCCCTCGGCGCCGACGGCGCTCTGATCCGCGATATTTACTTGATCCAGATAGCCATCCTGGCGGCCATAGGCATCGGTATCGGATTGGCGATTGGTGCAACTTCGCCATTCATTCTGGGCTGGATCGCCAAAAATCGCCTCCCAGTACCAGTCTTGTTCGCGCTTTATCCAGGTCCGCTCATCCGCGCCGGATTATTCGGCATGCTGGCCGCCGCGGCCTTCAGTCTCTTGCCCCTTGCGCGCGCAAGGGCGACGCCGCCAGCAGCGCTATTTCGCGACGACCTAGCGGGCCGGGCTGGCTTTGGACCAGAGGTCGTGGGCCTCGCGGTCGCTGCCATCGGCCTGGTAGTGTTGACCATTCTTTCCGCGCCAAGCGCTATGGTCGCGGCCATGATGATCGGCGGAGTCATAGTCGCCTTTGCCAGTCTTTGGCTGATCGGGCTTGCGGCGACGATGATCGCTGGCCGTCTGCGAGGCCTCACGCGCGGCCCTGCGCGCATTGGCCTTGCCAATCTGTCAGGTCCCCATTCCGCCGCGAGAACGGCGACGCCGTCCATCGGGCTTGGCGTCGCCCTTCTGAGCGCCGTCGTTCTCATCCAGTCGAGCCTCCTCGCGGAAGTTCGGGACGTTGCTCCCAACGCCGCGCCTTCGCTCGTGATGACCCAGATCCCCGCAGATCGCGGGGCGGCTCTCGATGCCGCTTTGCAAGGGATAATGGGACCACTGACACCTGACAGGTATCGCCGTTCACCCTTTGCGACTGGACGGATCACGGGATTGAGGGGACGGCCGGTCGATCCCAAAGAGATCGATCCGATGGGGCGCTGGGCCTTCGATCGTGACATAACTCTTTCTACCCTCGCAGGTGCTCCGCCCGACGCCAACCTCGTGATGGGAAGCTGGTGGCCGGCGAGCTACGACGGCACCCCGCTGGTCCTCATCGACCGCGATATCGCGGATGCGGCGCGTCTTAAGGTGGGTGACGGCCTCACCTTGTCTATCCTGGGGCGAACCCTCGAGGCGCGACTTGCAGGGACGCGCAAGCTCGACTGGGGTCAGTTTGGCGCAAGCTTCCCGCTCATTATAAACCCGTCTGCACTGGCCGGCGCCAACTTGCGAGACATCGCCATCGCCAAGACAAGGGCGGGACAGGATGACGGGATCATGGCCATGCTCGGGCGCGATTTTCCCGGCGTCAACATTATCAACGTTCGGGAGCAGTTGAACGCCGCCCTTAAGTTATTTGATCAACTGGCATGGGCGGTGCGTGGCGCTTCGGCTGTCGCCGCCTTGTCCGGCCTCCTTGTGCTCGTCGGCGCCATTACAGCCAGTAGCCAGGCAAGGTCGAAGGAATCTGCCATTTTGAAAGTGCTTGGCGCAGACGCAGGACAGGTTCTGTGGGCATTCGTCATTGAGTACGGCGCGGTTGGATTGATCGCAGGCGTCGCTGGCGTTCTGCTCGGCTCTATAGCCGCCTACCCTGTCACGAGGTTCGTCTTTCAGGCGCCCTGGAGCATGGATTGGGGCGGCGTGGCGGCCATCGTGCTGGCTGCCGCCTTGATCGCCGCGCTGGGAGGCCTAGTGAGTGCGGCCGCCGCCCTGGCGAAACGTCCCGCGCCGATCTTGAGGACGTGACAGACGCTTCTTCGTGACGACTCGAACCGGATAGGGGAGGAGGCTTTCGCTGCGTCCCGTCGTGCGATTGCGCCATTGTGACCGTTCCAGCCCAGCTGCTGGTCTACTTGATGTACCAAACGGATTGCGATCCGCTTGATGCGCCTTCCGATCCCTGAGGGCGTGCTGGATCCAGCCGATGCGGGATTTATTCGCCGGCCTTGACCAAGGCAGCCAACCTTCGTCTTTACGTATGTGGGGTCGTGGGGCCTCGTATTGGGCGCGCATGCATACTTTAAGGATTACCGTTCTTGCGCTTGTCGCGCCATTCCTGGCGCTGTTGGCTGGAGGCGCAGCCTTGGCGCAAGCCATGCCGTCAACGCCCAAGCCGGTCTATTCCCACACGCCTTCGATCGATGACACTTTTGGCCGGGACCCCGCCCAGCCGGTGGACGAGGCTTATGGCCGGCTGATCCGGCAATACACCACCGATCCGCAGTTCAGCTCGCCGCTGGTCGATTATCTGCCGGCTTCGAGCACCGTGCCGACGCCCCTGAAGGCCCTCGGCGTCATCGCCGGCGCGCCGGACGTCCTGCCTTATGCCGAGGACGTGTACCGCTACTTCCGTATGTTGGCCGCCGCCTCGCCGCGCGTGAGGGTGGTGAGCATCGGCAGGTCCGAGGAGGGTCGCGAGATGATCGCGGTGGCCATCGCCGACGAGAGCCTGTTGGCCGATCAGAAGGTCAACGACGCGCGTCTGGCCCAGCTATCCGATCCGCGGACCATCGGCCTGGACGACGCCAAGGCCAAGGCGCTGATCCAGAAATCCGTGCCAGTCTATTATATCACCGGCACCATCCATTCCCCCGAGACTGGCGCGCCGACCGCCCTGATGGAGCTGGCCTACCGGCTGGCCGTGGACGATGCGCCCTATATCAAGGCCATCCGCTCGAAGATGATCACCCTGATCACGCCGGTGGTGGAGGTCGATGGCCGCGACCGCATGGTCGATCTCTACAAGTGGCACAAGGCGCACCCGGGCGAGCAGTATCCGCGGCTGATGTACTGGGGCCATTATGTCGCCCACGACAATAACCGCGACGCCATGGGTATGACCCTGGCGCTCACCCGCAACGTCCTCGACACCTATCTGGGTTGGCACGCCGAGGTGCTGCACGATCTGCATGAGTCCGTGCCGTTCCTCTACGACAATACGGTGGGCGACGGGCCTTACAATGCCTGGATCGACCCCATCCTGTCGGACGAGTGGGCCGAGCTCGGCTGGAACAATGTCGGCCAGATGCAGGGGCTCGGCATGCCCGGCGTCTTCACCCATGGCGACTTCGATACTTGGTCGCCTGGCTATCTGATGTTCCTGGCCGCCATGCATAATGGGGTCAGCCGGCTCTACGAGACCTTCGGCAACGGCGGGGCGGATACCGTCAAGCGAATCCTGGATCCCGAAGACTACAGCCGCACCTGGTATCGGCAAAATCCGCCTCTGCCCGTAGTCACCTGGTCCCAGCGCGACAACAACAATTACGAGCAGACAGCTCTCCTATCGACCCTGTCCTACTATGCGAGCCACACGCAGCACTTCCTCGAAAACTACTACTTAAAGGCCAAGCGCTCGATCCAGAAGCCGACGCTCGGCGGGCCAGCCGCCTATGTGCTGCCCGCCAATCCCGACGAGGCGAACCGCCAGCTGCAACTGCTAGAGGTCATGCAGCGCCAACATGTTGAGATCAGCCGGCTGACCGAAGCGCGCGTCCAGTCCGTGCCGGCGCCGAAGCGCGGCGACCCACCGGTGAGCGTGACCTTACCTGCGGGCAGCTATGTTGTGCGGATGGATCAGCCCTATTCGCGCGTGGCCGATGCGCTGCTGGATCGCCAGTACTGGGCGCCGGACGACCCACAGAAGCACCCCTATGACGACACGGGATGGTCCTTCCCGCTGCTGTTCAATGTCAAGGCCGTGCGCGTCACCGATCCGGCCATCCTCGGCGCGCCGATGAGTCCGGTGACGGATCTCGCAAGCGCATCGGGCCTGATCGGCGGGGCCGGACAGGTCGCGGTGATCAACAACAGTGGCCAGACTTCGCTCCTGCCGCTCGTATACGCCCTGAAATCGGCCAAGGTCAGTGTAGCCGAGACAGCTTTCGACGCCGGGAACAAGCATTTCGCCGCCGGCTCGCTGCTGATTACAGGCGTGGCCGAAGGCGCCCTTAGCGATGCGCTGAAGACCTTCGCCCTGAACGCCGAGCGGCTTTCGGCCATGCCTCAGGTTAAGACCCACGCGGCCGCCGCGCCCCGTATCGCCATGATGCACACCTGGCTTTCGACCCAGAGCGAGGGCTGGTGGCGCTATGCCTTCGACAAAGCCCGGATACCCTACACCTATATCAGCACGCAGACGGCGGCGTCGGAGGCGGACCTTCGCGCCAAGTATGACGTGATCATCTTCGCACCGGTCGGCGGGGTCAGCCCGCAGGACATCATCGACGGCATCCCGCGTTATGGGAACGCCTTGCCCTGGCAAAAGACCGCCCTGACGCCCAACCTCGGGGGAATCGACACCACGGCCGATATGCGCCCCGGCCTCGGCCGCGAGGGGCTGGCGCATCTGCGCCGGTTCGTCGAACAGGGCGGCCTTCTGGTCACCTGCGAGGACACTGCTCAGTTCGCCATCGACAGTGGTCTGGCCCCGGGTGTGACGATCGCATCGACGAGCGGAACGCGTATCGTGGGGTCTGTGCTGAACGCCGTCTTCGTCACCCCGCAAAGCCCGATCGCCTATGGCTTCGACAAAGCCGTCCCGGTTATGAGTTCCGAGGGCATGGCCTTCAACGTCAGCAACACGGTGGGCCACCGCAGCCGCCGCGCCTTGACCGATCCTTACGCCGAACGACCGACCGGTCGCGGTTCGGTCGAGGACAGCGATGTGGTGCAGGGTCGCGAACCGGTCGAACCCGAGCCGCTTCCCGAACCCAAGGCTTGGGAAGCCAGACCACTCAACGAGGAGCAGGTCCGTAACAACCCGTCCGTCATTCCCGAAGCCCAGCGCCCCGAGGTCGTCCTGCGTTTCTCCGACGGGAAGGGGCTGCTGCTCTCGGGCCTGCTCGACAAGGCCGGGCCGGTGGCCGAGCACGCCATCGTCGTCAATGCGCACCTCGGTCGCGGAAACGTTTTGCTGTTCGCCAACCTGCCGATCTATCGGGGTGAGACGGTGGGCGCCTATCCCCTCGTGTTCAACGCCATCATGAACTTCGACCACCTGGAAAATGCACCAAGGCAGCCGGGGACATCGCCGAGCGCTGAAGCCCCCAAATCGACAAGCCCATGACTGACACGGGCGCCTAAAATGAAGTCGGAAGCCTAATTGGCGTCACGCTAAGACTTCGAAGTGAATCTCGGCGCTCAGGCCTCCACCGTCGCGATTGCGGACACACAGTTCTGCGTTTGACCTCTCGGCCATCGTTTTGGCGATCGTCAGTCCTAGTCCGGTGCCTCCGGTTTTTCGCGAACGTGACCGTTCGAGACGATAGAATGGCTCCAGAACTGCCTTGAGTTCATTTTCGGGAATGCCCGGTCCGCGATCAAGCACCTTAATCACGACGTTATCCGTCGCAATCGCACACACCTCCGCCCTCTCCCCGTATTTCATAGCGTTGTCGAGAAGGTTGGCTAGGCATCGCTTGAGGGCGTGCGGACGGGTCTTCACGACCAAGCCGCTCTGTCCAGAGATCGCCACTTCGCCGCCTGCGCTCACCGCGTCATCCGCCAGCGTTTGCAGCAGCGAGTCGATGTCCAACTCAACTACGGGCTCGTTGTCGCCGGAGAGGCGCGCAAGTTCAAGTCCATCGCGAATCAAGTCCTGCATGTCGGCATGGTCGGCCAGGAGTTGATTCCGCAATGCCTCGTCACGAATCTGCTCAAGGCGGAGGCGTTGGCGTGTCATGGGCGTCTGCAGGTCGTGCGTGATCGCGGCCAGCATATAGGTCCGCTCTTCAAGATGTATCCGCAGCCGCGTCTGCATCGCATTGAAGGCGCTCGCGGCCTGACGAACCTCTGTTGGACCTTCAACAACCAGTGGCGCGCGGCCCAAGTCGCGCCCCAGGGCAGTCGCCGCAAAAGCAAGCCGCCGCAACGGCGCGGTCGATAGCCGTCCAACCATATAGGCCAGG
This sequence comes from uncultured Caulobacterales bacterium, assembly GCA_903862425.1. GTDB lineage: Bacteria > Pseudomonadota > Alphaproteobacteria > Caulobacterales > Caulobacteraceae > CAIOYC01. The sequence goes on from CAIOYC010000031.1 coordinate 81,110, forward strand.
GTAGCCGCGGCGAGAGACAGGACCGCCATGTAAAGCGGCGTGAGCGGCCGGTAGTCGATAAAGGGTGCTCGCGGTCCCATCGGAAAAAGCAACGTCAGTCGCTCACCGTCGTTGAGCACGATCTGCACCAGCCTGCAGTCAGGTGCAGGCGGCGCAGGTCCACCTGCATCGGGTGATGCGGGCGGCGCGGGGGGGCGAGGTCCACCCTGCGGTCGAGGCGGGGGTTTACAGTCGTCATCAGGTGGACCGAAAGCGGTTGCTCGGTCGAGGCCCGACCTTCGTTGCAGGTGTTGAGTCAACGCGCTGTCGGGTTGGCCCAGTGGATCGCCAGGAGCGACAAGCCTCGGCGCCTCCGGTCCAGGCCCTAACAGGGCGGCACGTAATCCAGGCGGCGCCGCGTCAAACGCTGCCTTCAGGTCGGCCACACGGTCGGTCAGGCGCAGCTCACGAACATGCACGGCCGCCTGGCTCCGCTCCAGATTTGCCGCCGCCCATGCAATCGCCGCCGACAAGGTGATGCCGAGAAACAAGATGAGAAACACTTGGCCCGCCATGGATCTTAGCCAAGGCGCGGGGTTCACGAGCTACGCTCCACCGGCACGGCCAGGACATAGCCTTCGCTGCGGACCGTCTTTATGATCTCCGGGGCGCGTGCGTCGTCACCCAGTTTGCTTCTGAGGCGGCTGATCTGCAAATCCACGGCCCGGTCGATCGCTTGGATATCGCGCCCCGCGCCGATGCGTGCCAACTGCTCGCGCGAGAACACCCGCGACGGCTGCTCGGCAAACGCCTTGAGCAAGCGAAACTCGGTGCCAGAGAGCATCACGACCTGGCCCTTGGTGTTGAGCAGATGGCGCCTCTGGAGATTCAGGGCGATGCCTGCAAAGCTCATCAGCGTCGGTGTGTCCGCGCTCGCAGAAAGGTCATGTCCCGGCCCCTGCCGCCTTAGAATATTGCGAATGCGAGCCACAAGTTCCCTAGGCTCAAAGGGCTTGGCCATATAGTCGTCCGCACCCATTTCAAGCCCCAGGATGCGGTCGATCGGGTCTCCTCGTGCTGTCAACATGATGATGGGGATGGACGAGGTTTTACGTAGGTCCCGGCATAGGGTGAGCCCATCCTCTTGAGGAAGGTTGAGATCGAGGACAATCAGATCGACGGACTCTCGATCAAGAACGCGGCGCATAGCCCGGCCGTCCTCGGCCGTGAAGGTCGCTAAATCGTAGGTGCTCAGCTGCTCGGCCAGTAACGAGCGAATATCGCGGTCGTCATCGACGATCAGTATGGTGGTCCGTAATTCCATGGATTTTTTTTGTCTACAACGCCGAACCTTTCCATGGTCGAGATGTGTCCAATTGTATCGTCCATGGGTGTTGTGTTGCCTTCGATACAAATCTCCGGCGCTTGATACACTGGCTTACCAAATCGCCCCACCCTCACCACTGAGAACTCCGACGGTTGACTGGCGCCACCTCGGCGCCGACTAATAAGGAAGTTCTCATGCCGACAATGGATGCATTTTTGAAAACAGCAATGGCGGGGGTGGCGCTGATCGCGCTCACCGCCGCCGCGGCGCCCGCTTCGGCGCAGATCGCGCCGCCCCCGCCCCCTCCAGGGCAGGCTGCCGCTCCGCCGCCCTCGCCGCCTGGTGAGCGCGCCGGGGTTCCGAGAACCGGCCCTCGTCGGGGGCCGACGTCTCGTGGAGATGCGCCGCCGCCGCTCGGTGCGCTGGCATGCGCCTGCCCTGCAGGACCTCAAGGCGGTGCAGCCCTGCGAGACGGTCCTCCTCCTCCGCCGCCGCCGCCTCCTCCTGGTGGACCCGGCGCACCGCCGCCACCGCCGGGCAACTAGGCTTTCGTCGGCAGATCTTCGCTTCGCTCTGCGGGGCGAAGATTACCGCCGACCCAGCTCCGAACGAGCCGCGATACAATTTGACATAATCGGCAGGGAACACAGGTGCACTCCAGGCAATTAGCGACCGGACCTGCATTATCATTCGGATCAGCAGACCATGCTCACATGGCTACATTTTGGAGATCTGCACGCGTCTCATGAGGACGGATGGAAAAGCCTTTCCGATCTTCACTCGCTTGTGGAAGACACCAATCGCTACATGGCGTGGGGTGTGGATTTCGCCTTTCTCCCCGGCGACAATGCCAATCACGGTGAGCCCGAACAGTATCGACGTATTCGGTCCGTGTTGGACGCGCTGGAGCCTCGCCTTTTGGCCATTCCCGGTGATCACGACTTCGAGCCCAAATCACTCGACAACTTCTACACGGGTCTCGAAACGCCCAAGCTCCCGCTCAGCATGATGGTCAAGGGGCACCGCTGTCTGTTTCTAGACATCATTTCTCCCGGCAGCGGCGGGCCAGACTTCAAGCTGGGAAACCAGCAAATCCGCTGGTTGGAGGCCGAACTGCGCCAGTCGGCCAACGACCTCGAGCGCCCCGCCGTCTTCATGCACGCCTTCCCTAGCGATCTCTCCGAAGGCGGGGATGAACTTGCCGAGATGTTCGCCCGGTACAGCGTGGCCAGTGTCGACACGGGCCACACGCACTATAACGAGCTGCTGAATGACGGAGGGACGATCTACACCGCTACACGATCCACCGGACAAATTGAGGAAGGCCCGGTCGGCTTCTCGGTGCACGCGATCGACGGATCGGCTGTCAGCTGGCGCTTCAAGTCCCTCGACCAAAACTGGCCCTTTGTTCTCATTACCTCGCCGGCAGATCGCCGCGTGGTCACGGATCGGACTGCTGGAGATCAGTGCCCGCAGACGAGTTTTCCGGTCAATGCAAAGGTGTTCGGCGCCAACATCCAGCGTGTCGAAGTCATGACCGACGACCAGCCGGCCAGACCTATGCAAAGGGTGAAAGGATCCGTTGGGCTTTGGACAGCCGACCTCGTCAACATTTCAAGAGGTCAGCGCAGACTGAGTGTTCGCGCGTTCGACGCGTCGGGCAGTCAAGATACCGATTGCATCGAAATCAATGTTGGCTTGGAGGGGAAGGCGACGCGTACTTTGAAATCGCACCCTGGTGACCACATCCATAGCGTTGGCGCCTGGGAGGAAAAGGGTTTCCTCGGCACCCAGCTTGGCCCGAACAAGAACGGCACAATCAAGTGGTGATCCCGGCCGCATCTGCCGACCCTGGAACGCGCCAGGCTCGCACTGCGCTCGAGGCGTTGAACTTCTTCATGGCCGACATGCAGGCCGGGATCGGACCCTTCCTCGGCGTTTTCCTCCAGCAGCGTGGATGGACCACAGGGGCGATCGGCCTCGTGATGACCCTTGGGGGTGTCGCCGGCATGCTGGTGACCGCGCCGGCCGGTGCGCTGGTGGACGCTACTCGGCGCAAGCGCGTTTACGTTATCCTTTCGGGCCTTTTCACCGTCCTCGCGTCATCGCTGATCTGGGTGTCGCAGAGCTTCTGGGTGATCGCCGGCTCACAGATCGCAACCGCTATCGCTGGTGCGGCCATCGGCCCGGCCGTCGCGGGCATCACCCTCGGCATTGCCCGGCAGAAGGGGTTCAATCGGCAGAACGGGCGTAACCAGGCCTTCAACCATGCCGGCAACGTGGCGGGCGCCGCCTTGTCCGGCTTCCTTGGATGGAAGTTCGGCTTCGTGGCCATCTTCTGGCTCGCGGCCGTGTTCGGGGTTCTGTCGATTACCTCCGTGCTCATGATCCCGCGCAAGACAATCGACGACGATGCCGCGCGTGGTCTGGCTGAGGATAAGGGCGGCGGAGGACAGGCCAAGGGCTGGCGGGTACTTATCGGCTGTAAGCCGCTGCTGGTCCTGGCCGCCTGCCTTGGACTTTTCCACCTGGGCAACGGGGCCATGCTTCCCCTTTACGGCCTCGCGGTCGTCGCCGCGCAGAAGGGGGATCCCGCAAGCACCGTCGCGCTGACCATCGTAGTGGCTCAGGCCGTCATGGTGCTGGCTTCCGTTGTCGCCATGCGTGTGGCCGAGACGCGGGGCTACTGGTTAGTCATCCTGATCACGTTCATCGCCCTGCCGATCCGCGGACTTGTCGCGGCTTCGGTCATTCAGGGATGGGGTGTTTATCCCGTGCAGGTACTCGATGGGATTGGCGCTGGACTTCAGAGCGTCGCGGTCCCTGGATTGGTCGCTCGCATCCTCAATGGAACCGGGCGAGTCAATGTGGGTCAAGGCGCAGTCATGACCGTGCAGGGTGTCGGCGCCGCGCTCAGCCCCGCCATCGGCGGAGCCATCGCCCAGGTCGTGGGCTATCAAATCGCGTTCGTCATTCTGGGCAGCTTTGCCTTGGGATCACTAGCCTTGTGGCTCGGTTTCCGCCGTGTAACCCAGGAGGCTTGCGAATGCCCTTCTGGGACGGGTCCATCTGAACCGACCACCGCCTAAGGGCTCAGGACCTTTTCATGACAACAGTCAACCTCGCCATCTGGTCGATCTGTGCGCTCGCGACCCTTGGCGTGCTCGTTCGGCCTTTCAGATGGCCTGAAGCCGTCTGGGCGGTCCTCGGCGCGGTGGCGCTCGTGGCGTTTGGCTTGCTGCCTATCGCCGATGCGAGCCGCGCGGTGGGGAAGGGGCTTGATGTCTACCTCTTCCTCATCGGCATGATGCTGCTGTCGGAGACCGCGCGCGCCGAGGGCTTGTTCGATTGGGTGGCCGCCATAGCGGTGAGCCGTTCGGACCGTTCGCCCCGCAAGCTGTTCCTGCTGATCTACGCGGTGGGCGTAGTGGTCACGACCTTTCTGTCCAACGATGCGGCGGCCGTGGTCCTAACCCCGGCGGTATTCGCCGCCGCTCGTAAGGCGAAAGCGGAGCCGCTGCCCTACCTTTTCATTTGCGCCTTTATCGCCAATGCGGCGAGTTTCGTCCTGCCTATCTCCAATCCCGCCAACCTCGTTCTCTACGGCGATCACACCCCTCCGCTGGCGCAATGGATGAAGAGTTTCGCCCTGCCCTCTGTGGCTTCGATCGGCGCCACCTTCCTTGTCTTGCGTTGGTCGCAGCGAAAGGCGCTCTTAGGCGACTGTGAGTGTGACGTGGAGCAGCCAAAGCTCTCCACAGGCGGGTGGACGGTATTGATCGGCCTTGGCATGACCGCGGTAGTCCTGCTCATCGTATCGGCGCTGAATATCCCGCTGGGCGCACCTACCTGTGTCATGGGCGTTGTGGCGACGGGCATTGTGCTGGCGATCAAGCGTGCCTCGCCGCTGCCGGTGATGCGAGGTGTATCGTGGTCGGTTTTAGCGCTGGTCGCCGGCTTGTTTGTTTTAGTGGAGGCCTTGGATCGCAGCGGTCTGACGGCCGCGATAGCGACGCAACTTCGCTCGATGGCGGTCAACTCCGTGGACGGAGCCGCGGCGGCCGCGGGAGCGACGCTGGCGGTCGTTTCAAACCTGATGAACAACCTGCCGGCCGGACTCGTCGCGAGCACAGCCATCGCCCAAGCGCATCCCCCTCAGAAGGTTGTCGATGCGTTGTTGATCGGCGTTGATCTGGGACCCAACCTATCCATAACCGGATCTCTGGCCACCATCCTCTGGCTAAATGCCATTCGTCGGGAGGGCGAGGAGGTGAGCTTTCTAAAGTTCCTCAAGGTCGGCGCTGTTGTAATGCCGCCTGCCTTGATCCTTGCTATTGGCGCTCGGCTGATTGTTTGACATCCTCAGATGACGCGCTTTAAAATTCTGAAGCTAATCTCTAAACGGCGCAGTTGTAGGTAGCCCCGCAAGAAGCGGAGCGTAAGCGGAGAGTCTGCGAGATACGAATTCGGTAAAAAGCCGCACGCGTTTCGTCTTGCGTGTCTCTCCCTGGGCAAGAAGCCAGACCGTTCCGTAAATATGCAGTTCCGCGCCCGGAACCCTCGCCAGCAGGGGGTCGGCATCGCCAATGAAGCACGGCAATGTCGTAATCCCGAGCCCGTGGCGCACAGCGCCGATTTGCGCTTCAGCGTCGGTGACCCTGAATGGGACCCCGGCGGTGCGGACCTCACCCTCGCTGGCCCAATCCGGAATTCCATGGGCGCTTATGACGACCCACCGCATAGGATCCGGCGCGCCCGCACGCCACGCGGCCAGTCGATCGCGGGATAGATAAACCCCGCCGAACAGCTCCGGTCCCTGAAGGCCGTGAAGATTGAGCGGGAGGGTTTTGCGATCATAAACAACGCGGATGGCTACATCGGCGTCTCGATTGGTCAAATTCGCCAACTCGCCGGATGTCAAGATTTCCATCTCGATCTCCGGATGCAGGCGCGGGCACAATCGCACCTCTTGCGGCGGCGACTGAGGCCCATTTCGACCAGACCTTCGACGTGAACGTGAAGGGGCTATTCTTTACGGTTCAAAAGGCGCTTCCGCTCCTTAAGGACGGTGGCTCGATCATCCTGACCTCCTCGGTCTCCAACGTGATGGGGCTGCCAGGATTCAGCGCCTACGCCGCCAGCAAGGCCGCGGTGCGAAGCTTCGCCCGCTCTTGGACGCTGGAGCTGAAGGATCGCAACATCCGCGTGAATTCCATGAGCCCCGGACCCATTGATACCCCGGCTCTCGCGACGACAACGGGCCTTACCCCCGGAGCAAGCTGAACAAGCGGCCGCCCAGTTCGCTTCGCAGGTCCCGATGGGCCGCAGGGGCGAGCCGGAAGAGATCGCGGATGCGGTCACCTTCCTCGCCTCCGATCAAAGCTCGTACATCACCGGCGTGGATCTCGCCGTCGATGGCGGCCTGGCCCAGGTCTGAGAAGGTGTTACACAAGATCAGAGTGTCATGAACACCGAGAAGAACATCCAGACCGCGAAAGACTTTTTCGCCGCCCTCGGTCGCGGCGAAAGGGACGCTCTTCTGCGCTGGTCGCCGAAGACATCGAGTGGATCATTCCAGGTAAGGGCTGGCCACTCGCCGGAACGCATTGCGGACATTCGGGCCTGGCAAATTTACTCGAGACCGCATCACGGTCACTAGAAACATCGACGAAGCCCCGGGAGTTTGTCGCCCAGGGTGACCTGGTGCTGGTGATCGGTTTCGCCAGAGGGAAGGTAAAGGCCACGAACAAGCCGTTCGAGGATGACTGGATCTTCGCCATCACAGTTCGAGACGGCAAGCTGACCAGGATCCGAGAGTATGTCGACACCCAGGCCTTGGCCCAGGCTTCCGAGGCGGATTCGGACCAAAGCTCCGGCCCGTCGATTCTGGACCCTCATAAAGAGCCGCGGAGCACCGCACACCACGCGCTAGATCCCCAGCCGTAACGGAGACCCCGATGTACGACCAAGCCAAACAATCCGAGTTGATACGGTTCGCACGTCTCGATGTGGGCTCAACCGCCATCGACGTTTACCCAGGTGACGGCGACTGGACCCGTCTCTTCTCCGACGTCGTGGGACCCGAAGGTACGGTCTACAGCTTCGTGCCGGCCGAAGTCGCCCATTTCAAGAACGATCCGGTCGGCCTTATGCGAACGCTCGCGCAGGAGCCGGGCAGGGACAATGTAAAAGCCGTCTCGGCGAACCTTGTCGCGATGCCGGAGGTCACCCAGCCGGCGGATATCCTATGGCTCCACCTGTTCTACCACGATCTCCACACGGCGCTGATGCAGGCCAAGGGCGGGACGGCGGCCGACTTCAATCGGGCCGTTTATGAGCGGCTAAAGCCCGGCGGATTCTACATTATCATCGACCACGCCGCCGCCGCGGGGTCGGGTACGAGCGACACCCAGTCACTGCATCGGATCGACCCCGAGTCCGTCCGTCGAGAGGTCGAGGCGGCTGGATTTGTGTTGGACGCGGAAAGCGGCCTTCTCGCGAACACGGGCGATCCGCATTCGCTCAAGGTTTTTGATCCGTCGGTCAAAGGCCAAACCGATCGCTTCGCCTATCGGTTCGTCAAGCCCTGATGGGGTATTGAGAGGCCAACGGCCGCTTCTCTCCGCGTGCAAGGGGGAAGCAGACCATTATGCGATGGGAGACTTCCAGTCAGCCAGGGCGGCTGCTTGATCCGGGTCGAGGTTTGCTGCAGCGGGGCGCCGGTTAACTTGACAGGTTCGATTTGAAGCCGCGGCTTCATTGGGCCGATCGGGCGCCGCTTGGCGGACCCGGTGAAATTGTGCTGGCGATAGTGGCTCGAAACGCCCGCTCATCGCGCTCGCCGTTCAGGTATTGGATCAATACCGCGGCAATCGCTGCCGGCTGCTCGGGCAACATGGCGTGGCTGGCGTGTGGTAGCGCGACCAGCGTCAGTCGGTCACCGAGATCACGTTTGAGAACTGCGGCGTTGCTGGGCGGCGCGACGGGATCCTCGAGCGCCTGGACTAGGAGCACGGGCGCGCTGCCCGCCCTCCACCAGCGTTCCGTGACCGTGGCCCCGCCCGCCTTGCGCTCTAGCAACGCTGCTTTTGGATACCAGCCCCTGAGCCAGACCGAGGCGTCATTGCCCTTGGCGAAGAAGGCGATACGCAAGTCCTTCAACCGCTCGGCGTCGGGTTTCATTCCCTCGGATAGGGAGCCGGTGAGGGCGGCTGTGACGAGGGGCGTGGGAGGGGCTTCGCCGCCGCCGGCCAGCAGGATCACCTCGGTTACCCGGTCCGGCGCAGCGGTAGCGACGCTGCGCGCTACGCGGTTGCCGAAGGCGTGGCCGAGCACGACAACCGGTCCCGTGCATAGGGTCTGGATAACCGCGATGTTGTCCGCCGCGAGGTCGAAAAGGTCCTTTGCAGAGGCGCTCGTTGAAGCGCCCGTGGCGCGCGGATCGGGCAGAATTGACTGGTAACCCTTCGCCGCTAGCGCCGTCGCCAGTATGTCGAAGTCGTGCGAGCCGCGCGCCAGTGACGGGATCATGAGGATGGGACGCCCCTCGCCAATGGTGCGCACAAAGATCGGACCGCCGGGGCCGTTTATGATCCGGCCTTCGGGCGCGGCCTGACATTGACCCTCCGGCCCGGTGGGGGCAGGCGTCGCGACGAGAAGAGCGGAGATCAGCAGGGACAGCATCTTGGTCTCCGGGGGCCGGCGAAGGGGAAGGCAACGAACATCAGCTGCCCACCTCTACACTTAGATTAAACAGGAAGAGCGAAGCGGGAATGGCGCCCTCGAGCGGGCTGACCTTGACCAGTTGCCAGTTGATGCCGACCGGCAGGATCAGCCCCACCACGAATAAGTGTAGCGGGGAATCACGCGGCAAACGCGCTAACCGGCCGCGCGGCGCGGCGGCGTCTGCCGGGGGAGGGGAACTCGTCTGGCGAGGCTATCAATCAAAGCCTATCCCGCGCCGGCCCACGAAAGATGCGCCCATGAAGGATGGGCAGCCCTGATGGGGGCGGCCCGAGGTTCAGGGATAGTCCTTGGAAGTTAAAACCGTGCGGCGAGTTTGATACCCACCGTGGCAGGCTGGCCCATGAAGCCGCGCAGCAGCGACTGCCCGGTGACGGCGTTGCCGCCACCGAAGGCGGCCGCCAGGGGCTGGGCGTACTTCAGGGTCCAGTAGTGCTCGTTGGTCAGGTTCGTGCCGTAGAGGGTGAGAGTATACTTCTCATCCGGGCTGACGAGGTTGATGCGCAGGTCCAGCAGAGAGTGTGAATTAATCACCGCCTGCGGGTTGTCATCCGGGCTCGAATAGAACTTGCCAAGGTAGCTCACGTCCGGGCGGATCTGCAGGATGTATCCGCCCATGAAGGGCGCGGAGTCGTACTGCAGGGCGATGTTGCCCTGGAACTTGGGCGACAGGCTGTTGGGCCGGCCGGTCAGGTTCTGCACTGCGGGGTTGCCGCCGACGATGGTTTCATAGCCGACGCAGGAATTGACTACGGCGGCCGAACAGCCGGGCAGACCTGCTGCCGTCGGGTTCGATGTATAGTATGAGTACAGGTAGTCCCCGCCGAAGTCCAAACGGAAGTGGTCGGTGATGCGGTACTGTGCATCCAGTTCCAGGCCGCGCGAACGGATGTTGCCGGCGTTGCGGATGACGAAGAACTGACCGTTGAAAGAACGCTGCTGGAAGTTGTCGATATCCATCTGGTAGATGTCGGCATTCAGCTGCAGGCGGTGGTTCAGCAGAGTGGACTTGATCCCGGCTTCGTAGTTGGTCGAGGTCTCGTCCGAGAAGGTCCGGGTTGCCGTTGAGAGGGCTGGCGAAGACCCCGCCGAGTTGAAACCGCCCGACTTGTAGCCGGTCGAATAGCTCACATAGGTCATGAGGCCGGACATCGGCGTCCAGCTCAGGTTGGCCCGATAGGTAGGCTTGGTCTTCGACGTGGTGAGATTATTCTCCGACTCCGGCGCACCCAGCGAGCTGGCGCCGGGGTTGTTCAGGACGTTGTTGAAGGTGCCGGTCTTGTCGTCTGAGGTGATGCGCGCGCCCAGGGTCAGCACGAGCTTCTTGGTCAGCTTGTAGTCGCCCTGAACGTAGCCGGCATAGCTTTCCTCGTTCTGCGTGAAGGCGCTGGCGGCGGCGTTGGCGAGCGGCGCGGCCTTGCAGGCGGCCTGTCCGGCAGCGGCCACGACCACGCTGCACCACTGGGAACCCAGATCGTTGGCGCTACGGATCTTGTAGCTCTCATTGAAGTAGTAGAAGCCGGTGACGAAGTTCAGATTGCCGCCCAGAAGCTGATCCTTGGGCGAGAGCAGTTGCAGTTCGTGGCTCTGACTGGTGCTGCCGAAGTGCGCGCGACGGTGGTAGATGTCGAGCGTGGTGCCGCTGTTGTCGCCGTCGTTCTGGTTATTATGCCAGTCGCGATAGGAGTCGATCAGTCGGATCTTGTAGCCGCCCCAGGCATCCCAGGTCAGGTCGCTGGATATGCCGCTTTGCGCGTCGTTCAGGGTCGGATTCGTATAGCGCTGGTTGTTATTGTACGAGCTGTTGCCGTGCAGGGAGAGCGTGCCGCCAGCGGCGGCGACCTTGTTGACGAAGTTCGCCAGCTGGGTCGCCGGGGCGCTCTGCACGTCGAGCACGTTGTCGTTGACGCCGTCGCCGGTGGTCTTGGACAGATCGAGCCGTCCCACCCAGGTCAGGTTCGGAGCAATCGCCCACTTGGCGCTGAGTCGGCCCGTCTGGGTCTTGCTGGCTCCGTAGGTGTTGCCGTCGTAGATGTTGTGGATATAGCCGTCGGTGCTGCTCACCTGCAGCGCGGCGCGCAGGGCGAAGGTCTCATTCACCGGTACATTGGCCACGAGTTGGCCCTTGGCGGTGTAGTAGGAACTGACATCCACCGAGGCCAAGCCGGAATAGCCACGGAACGAAGGCTGGTTCGTCGTCAGTTCCAACGCGCCGACCGTGGCGTTCCGGCCCGACAGCGTGCCCTGTGGTCCGCGCAGCACTTCCACCGTCGAGATATCGAGGAAGCTGGTCAGGATAGCTCCGGGGCGCGGGATGTAGATGCCATCGATGTAGGGGGCCACATCCGGATCGATGGCGCCGTTGGAGTTGGAGCCGAAGCCGCGCACCAGCAGCGTGACGCCCGAGGCCTGGGCGATGGTATAGAGCTGGAAGCTCGGCACCACCTGCTGCAGCATGGTCACATTGGTGATGCCGGACTTCTCGAGTTGCGTGCCCGAGATCGCGACGATGGAGAGAGGGACGTCCTGGACGTTTTCCGCCCGCTTCTGCGCGGTGACGACGACCTGCTCGATGCCATTGCCGACGGACGACTGCTGGTCGGATTGTGTCTGAGCGATCGCGCTTGTCGCTAGGGCCATGGCGAGCGTTGAGCACGCGCCGAGCCAGATGGTGGACCGTTTCATAATTCCCCCTGGAATTCTTCTTTGCAAAGTCCTCTCGCAGCCAAAAAGCGGGCCACGGAAAACGTTACCAAGAAGCTACGTCACGGCGTCGCCAAGCGGATAGAGAAATGATCTCAAGCACTTTATAGCTAAACTCTATGGAGTTAGGAGGCCTGCAACTTGGACGTTAGGCAAATGAAGCAGGTGCTGGCCATCGGGCGGCATGGCAGTTTCTCGAAAGCTGCTAAGGAGTTAGGTATCACCCAACCAACCCTTTCGAAGAGCATCGCCAGGCTCGAAGATGAATTGGGCGTAATGTTGTTCGACCGATCCGGTTGGCGGGCCCAGATGACGCCCATGGGAGAGTTCTTCGTGGAGCAGGCTGCGGGGCTGGTGGACGAGTCACATCGGCTGGAGCGGAATATCCAGCTCATCGCGCGGGGCGAGATCGGCGAAGTGAAGATCGGACTAGGTCCGGCCCTGCAGGCGGCCTTCATGCCGAAACTTGCTGGCGAGATCATCACCCGCCATCCAAGGCTCAAGCTGACCATTATGGCCGACAGCGCGATCGGTCTGCTGCAAGGCGTCAATTCCGGCGCCTACGACATGATTCTCGTTGCCGACGCGGCGATTGCTAAAGAAGTCGGCCTAGTCAGTTACATCGTCATTGAGGAGCCGGGTATCGCCGTCGCCGCGCCCGGGCACCCGCTCGACGGCAGGGCCAGGATCAGTGTCGCCGAGTTCGGCGCCTACAATGTGATTGGGAGCGCTACCTCTAGTACCTCGACGCCGGTGCTTTACACCATGCCGGAATTGTCGCTCAAAACGCGGACGCATAAGGGGTTCGACCCCACGATCGTCACCAATGATCTGGAGACTACACTCGACCTCGTGCGCAAGGGCGTCTGTATCTATGCCGGTCCGGCCCACGTGGTGATGCCGTCGATCCTGCGCGGCGAGCTCTCTCGGCTCGATGTGGACTGGTCGTTCACCTACCGCGCCGTGGCGGCGATGACGGTGGCGGCCAGCCTTTCGCCCATGCTTCGCCAGATCGTCGGCTATGCCCAGGCGGTCGGTTCGGAGCTCGTGGCGGCCAGCGTGGGGTGAACCAGATCGGCGAGGACTAGGCACGCCTTGGATAGTGTCCGGATCAGCGACAACGCCCCGCACCGATCCAATTCGCAATCGTACCCCGCCCCCCCTTTATTTGGGAGAAAAACAAAAAGTCCGACGCCCTGCGCCTAGTGAAAGTTTGCTGGAACTCAATAGCTGTCGGCTATCGTTGGCGTGCAACCTATTCAATTTCACGCCCATGGACGTGGGTGCTACGCTTGGATCAAGCCAGCTGGGCCGCGTCGTGTTTCGACCCTGGATTTAGCGGCAACAAAGTGGGAGTGTCCATTTGCATCGTCGTGAGTTCATCGGCGCCGTCGGCGGTGTCGCCGCGCTAGGTTTTGCCGAAGCCGCCTTTGCCGCATCTTCCGACCTTGAAGCCGACGCTCGCAACGCCTGGCTCTATGTGTTGCCACTGATCGAGATGGCGGCGGCACGCATTCGCATGACCGACATGAGCCGTCCCGGCCAACACGCCGGGCTCAGCGTCTTCCGCCATGCCGAGAAGCTCGTCGGCCCGGAAGATCGCGGCATCACCACGCCCAATAACGACACCCTCTATTCCAACAGCTTCATCGACCTGACCAAAGGACCGCTGACGCTTACCGTGCCCAAGGCCGGGTCTCGCTACCTGTCGGTGGCGGTGATGGACATGTTCACCAACAACAACGTCATCCTGGGCGCGCGCACGCCGGGCGGGGCGGCCGGGACCTGGCGCCTGATCGGGCCGGATATGAACCCGACCGGTCCGCGCGACCTGCAGATCAAGACGCCCCACGCCTGGGTGCTGTCGCGCGTCCTGCTCGACGGTCTGCCCGATATGGCGGCCGCCCAGACGGTGCAGCACGCGGTGACGCTGTCAGGTCCGAAGGCGGCCAAGCCGCGTGTCTACGCGCATCGCGACGCGCCGTGGAGCGCCTATTTCCAGTCCGCTGCTGGGCTCCTGCAGAGCGAGGGGACGGGGACCGCGCCGGCCGGTCTGGCCGCCTTCGAGCGTGTGAAGAACGCTGGTCGCAGGCAGGATTTCGCCGCGTCCGGCTACAGCGCCGCCGACGCCGCAGCTATCGCCAAAGGGGTGGAGAGCGCGCGCAAAATCGTCGAGACGGCGGCCGATCATGTGAGCTTCATCGACGGCTGGAGCTATCCGAAGCCGGACCTCGGCGACTACGGCGATGACTACATCTATCGCGCCATCATCGCCGTGGCCGGGCTCGGCGCCCTGACCCGGCCCGAGGCCATGTATATGCGCGCGGCGTCCGAGGATGGCTCGCCCCTCTTCAAGGGCGACGGCCTCTACCGGTTGAACCTGCCCAAGCCGATCCCGGTGAACAGCTTCTGGTCCCTGACCATGTATGAGGCCACCAAGGACGGTCAGTATTTTCTGACCGAGAACGTGCTCCACCGCTACGCGATTGGCGACCGCACACCGGGGTTGAAGAAGAACGCCGACGGCAGCGTCGATATCTGGATTGGCCGCCAGGACCCGGGCGGCGAGCGCACCTCAAACTGGCTTCCGGCGCCCAAGACAGGCCCGTTCAGTCTGACCATGCGCGCCTATCTGCCCAAGCCCGAGATGCAGGATCTGACCTATCATCTGCCGCCCGTAACGAAGGTTTGAGGCGCGGAATGGCGGGGGAATATCGTATCATCGGGGGGCTTGGGTCGCCCTATTCGATGAAGATGCGGGCGGTCATGCGCTATCGTCGCTTGCCGCACGTGTGGATCCAGATGGGGCCCGAGCACGAAACGGAACGGGCGCAGGTGAAGCCCGCCGTCATTCCGGTGATCCAGTATCCGGACGGAAGCTATCACAACGACTCCACACCGATGATCTTGGATCTGGAGCGGTTGCATCCCGGACAGCGTTCGGTGCTACCGGACAATCCCGCCGACGCCTTCCTCGCCTTGCTGCTCGAAGACATGGCCGACGAATGGGGCACAAAACTGATGTTCCACTACCGCTGGTTCGCCGAGCGGGATCAGCTCCAGCTCAGCCGCTGGCTGGCCTTCGATCGGCTGGACGGCCTGGACCATATCTTGGCCTTCGCCGACGCCTTCCGTAGCCGGCAGGTAGGTCGGATGGCGCTCGTCGGCTGCACGCCGGCGAACGCCCCGGTGATCGAGGAGACGGCGCGGCGCCTGCTGGCTATCTTCGAAGCCCAGGTACCGGAGCGCAAGTACCTCTTCGGCACGCGACCTTCGTTGGCGGAGTTCAGCTGGTACGGTCAGCTCTCGCAGCTGATTGTCGATCCCAGCCCCAACGACCTGATGCGCCAGATCGCCCCCTTCACCAGCCGTTGGGTGATGCAGATGGACGACGCCTCGGGCGTTGAGG
Source organism: uncultured Caulobacterales bacterium (assembly GCA_903862425.1). Lineage (GTDB taxonomy): Bacteria > Pseudomonadota > Alphaproteobacteria > Caulobacterales > Caulobacteraceae > CAIOYC01. The sequence continues at coordinate 96,271 of CAIOYC010000031.1, forward strand.
GCGAATGGACGCCGGAGGCGCGCGCCGCCGCGGTGGAGTCGCTGCTGGCCTTCGCCGGCGAAGTTTATTTCCCGTTCTTGCTCGCCAATGCCGCCGCCGTGGCGCGGGGCGACGAGACCTTTACGGTCGAACTCCTCGGCAAGCCGTGGACGCAGGGGGCGTTCCGATACCAGGCGAAGTGCCTCGCCAACCTGCGCGCGGCTTTCGTCGCGCTGGACGACAAAGTGCGAGCGGAGCTCGAGCCGTTGCTCCTCCGCACGGGCTGCCTCGCTCTGTTGAGCGGAACTGGTCATGCTTGAGGATTTGCTGGCTGCACAAGTGCTCCGCGGAAGCCTAGTGTCCGCAACGAACTGTCCGTCAGAGACAATCAAAAGGGTGGGTCATGAAGAGGTCTGAACTGTTGGGCCGCGTGTGCGGCGCGGTAGCGGTGGGGGCGGCGTTGTCGCTGCTGCTGGGCGGCGCGGGATCGAGCGCCACGGATATCAAGCTGGCTACGGCAACGAGCGCAAAGCGCGCCCCGCCGTCAAAACACCTGCCTGGATACAGCACCGACCGGAACGCCTATTTCGGCGACCTGCACGTGCATACCAAACTGTCCTTCGACGCCTATATCTTCAACGTTCGCGCCTCGCCGGACGACGCCTACCATTACGCCAAGGGCGAGCCGCTGGGCCACGCGGGCGGGTTCGACGTGCGCCTGCCGACGCCGCTCGACTTCACCGCGGTGACCGACCACTCCGAGTACATCGGCGCCCTTCAGCACGTGGGAGATCCGAAGGATCCGTTGCACAGCCTGCCCATCGCGCAGGGTTTGTTCAGCAAGGATCCCAAGGACATCCAGAAGGCGTTCAACACCCTCGTCGAGGGCTATGAGCACAACACCCTCCCGGCCGCATTCCGCGCCAAGCCGATCATCGCCGAGGCCTGGAAGGAGATCCAGGACGCCGCGGAACGCAACAACGATCCCGGCCGCTTCACCACCTTTGTCGGTTACGAATACACCTCCGCGCCCGATGGCCGGAACCTGCACCGCAACGTGATCTTCAAAGGGGCCAAGGTACCGGACGCGCCCTATACGGCGCTCGAGTCCAACGATCCGGAGAACCTCTGGCGCACCATGGACGGCTGGCGTTCGCACGGGGTCGAGGCTCTGGCCATCCCTCACAACGCCAACGGCTCGGACGGGATCATGTTCGAGAACACCAAGCGCAATGGCCAGCCCATGGACAAGGCCTATGCCGAGTTGCGTATGCGCAACGAACCGCTCACCGAGATTACCCAGACCAAGGGTACATCCGAGACTCACCCTTCACTTTCGCCCAATGATGAATGGGCCAATTTCGAGATCATGGAGAGCTATATCGGCCGCGCCAAACCCGTCACCCACTTTGACGGCAGCTATGTGCGCAAAGCCCTGAAGGACGGGATCCTGATGCAGGAGACCAAGGGCTTCAACCCGTTCAAGCTCGGTTTCATCGGCTCCACCGACACCCATAACGCCACGCCGGGCCCGGCCATGGAGAAGTACTATTACGGCAAGGTGGGTAAGCTCGACGCCACTCCCGCGCAGCGCGGCTCGGTGCCGCCGAAGGGCGCCAAGACTTGGGAAGGCTACAAGCCCGATCCCATGACTTCCGAAGGCCGCTTCCAGCAGTGGGGCGCCTCCGGCATTGCCGGTGTGTGGGCCGAAGAGAATTCACGCGATTCCATCTATGCCGCGCTTCGCCGCAAGGAGACCTTCGCCACATCCGGTCCGCGCATCCGCGTCCGTTTCTTCGCCGGCTACGACTTCCCGTCCGACCTGTTGAAGCGGCCCGACAGCATCGCCCAGGCCTATGCTCATGGGGTGCCGATGGGTGGAGACCTGCTCGCCGCCAAGGGCCGCACGCCCAAATTCCTGGTCTGGGGTCTGCGCGACCCGCAGGCGGGCTTCCTGCAGCGCATCCAGGTGGTGAAGGGCTGGGTCGAGAACGGCGTCGCTAAAGAGCGCGTGTTCGACGTTGGCTGCTCGGACCACCTGACCCTCGACACCAGCACCTGGCGCTGCCCGTCGAACGGCGCGACGGTCGACATGACCAACTGCGCGCCCAGCCGCTTCAAGGGCGACGTCGAGCTGCGCACGGTGTGGACCGACCCAACCTTCGACCAGCGCCAGCGCGCCTTCTACTATGTGCGTGTGCTGGAGAACCCGTCGTGCCGCTGGTCCACCTGGGATGCGTTGCGCAACGGCACCCCGCCCGCGCCGAACCTGCAGCCCACCATCATGGAGCGGGCCTGGTCCTCGCCCATCTGGTACGAGCCGAAGACCTGAGCCGAAAAGCTGATTGATGACCGTTTTGTCTGACGCCCCCGACGGCTCGCGTATTGGCGCCGGCGGGGCTATGGGCCGGCTCCGACGCGCCGCGCGCGAGCCGCTGCTCCACTTCATCGTCCTCGGCGCGCTAATCTTCGCCGGCATCATGGGGGTGAAATTCCTGCAGAAGCCGACGGTGAGCATCGCCGCCCAGGACATCAACCAGCTGGTGGAATACTGGCAGTTGCAGACCCAACGCGCGCCCAACAAACAGGAACTGGCGGCCATCATCCAGGGACGGGTGGATGAAGAGCTTCTGGCCCGCGAGGCCCAGCGCCTGGGTATGGACAAGGACGACCTGATCATCCGTCGCCGCCTGGCGCAGAAGATGTCCTTCGCCAGCGAGGATCTCGGCGACGCCCAGCCGAGCACCGCCACCCTTCGCGCCGAGTACGACCGCACCAAAGCCCGCTATGCCGCCCCCGCGCGCGTCACCCTGCGTCACGTGTTCTTCAGCGCCGACCGGGGCGGCGATGCGGCCCATGCGGCGGCGGTCGCGGCGCTTGCCAAGGCTCAGGCGGGCGTCGATCCGGCGGGCGACCCCTCGCTCCTGCCTCTTACCTATGCGGACGCCGATCCTGAGGCCCTGGCTCGCGATTATGGCCCGGACTTCGCCAAGACCGCCACCACGGCCCCGCTCGACCACTGGATCGGCCCGGTGCAATCGCCCTTCGGCTACCATCTGATACGGGTGGAAGGCCGAGCCCAGCAGATTACCCCGCCTTTCGAGGATGTGCAGGACCAGGTGCGCGAGAACTATCTGGCCGAGCAGCGGCAGGCCAAGAATGAGGCCTTCTTGCGCAAGCTGCGCCAACAGTATCGCGTCAATGTCGCGGGCGTGTCGCCCTGATGCTGCCCACCTTGATTCACCGCTGGCTGGCTCACTTCGCCTGCCTGGTCAGCCTGCTGTTCTGCGCCACGCAGGCCCAGGCCCACGAGGTGCGGCCGGCCCTTTTGCAGATCACCGAGACCGCGCCGAAGACCTACGAGGTGGAGTGGAAGCAGCCCATGGTCGGCGACCTCGCCATCCATCTGGAGCCGCATCTTTCCGGCGGCGGGCTCGACCGGGCGCCCGACAGCCTAGACACGCAGCCCGGCTTCCGCATCAAGATCTGGCGGCTGAAGAACGCCGATCTCGACGGCCAGACCATCAATATCGAGGGCCTCTCCGCCAGCGTCACCGACGTGCTGCTGCGGGTCAGCCCTATCAAAGGGGAGGGGATCAACGCCGTGATCCGCCCAGCCGAGCCCACCTATGCCCTGGCGCTGGGCAGGCCCAAAGGCATGGCCGTACCGGGCTATCTGCGCATGGGGGTGGAGCACATCCTCACCGGCTTCGACCACCTGATGTTCGTTTTCGGCCTGTTCCTGCTGGTAGGGCCCAGCTGGCGTCTGGTGAAGGCCATCACCGCCTTTACCGCCGCCCACTCCATCACACTTGGGCTCGCAGCGCTCGGCTTCATCCACTTCCCCTCGGCGGTGATCGAGGCGCTGGTGGCGCTCAGCATCGTCTTCGTCGCCTGGGAGCTGGTGAAGGGGCCGGTGTCCGACAGCCTGGCCTTCCGCCATCCATGGCTGATCGCCTTCACCTTCGGACTACTGCATGGTCTGGCCTTTGCCGGCGCGCTGGCCGATGTGGGCCTGCCCCAAGGGCAGGCGCCCCAGGCGCTGCTCATGTTCAATGTCGGGGTGGAGATAGGCCAGCTATCCTTCATCGGCGTGGTGCTGGCCGTCACCTGGCTGCTGCAGCGCATTCCGCTCTGGCGTCGGGCTGAGGCCCTGCCCTGGGCGCACCAAGTTCCGGCCTATGTGATCGGCGCCCTGTCGAGCTATTGGCTGATCGAGCGGATCGTTACGGCGGTGACCCCCTCCGCCTGATCCGCGCCTGGGGCTGGTCTCAGTATTGGCCGAAGTCGATTGCCGTCGATCCGACGGGCAGGTCTATGGTCATCCCGTCCTTGGCCAGGCGCCAGTCGGGAAAGCCCACCGCGTCGATGCCCTTGGTGAAGCTCTGCGGGGTGAAAAAGGGCAGGCCGGCCTGGGTCAGATGATAGAGCACCAGCGCCTTCACCCCTGCCGCCTTGGCGATCTCCGCCGCCTCCACCGGGGTCGTGTGGTAGCTCAGCGTATCCTTCATGATCGAGGCGAGACGTGGATTCCCCGACATGGTCAGGCCGTTCACCGTCATCCGCGTCATGTCCGAATTCTGGGCCTCGTGCAGCAAGACGTCCGCGCCCTTGGCGGCCACTGCCAACGGTGGCCACTTGATGGTGTCGCCGCTCACCACCACCGACCGACCCTTGTAATCGAATCGATAGGCATAGGCGGGATTGGCCGGACTGTGTTCGACGGCGATGGCGGTCACCTTCAGCCCATCCTGGCTCCAGACCACCGCCTCGCGCACTCCGTTTGCGTCGCCCTTGGCGGGAAGGGTGACGACCTTGGGAGCTAGAAGGCCGAGCGCGAGGGGCAGCTTCACGCTGTCGTGCTCGTGGTGGGCGTGGCGAAAGCCGTGGTCGGGGCCATAGGCTTCATTGAATCCGGCGCCGAGATGGTCGACACCCGGCGGCCCGATCAGGGGCAGGGCGGCCGGCCTGCCGGCCACCCAGCTCTGCATGTTGAATTCACCCAGGCCGCCGATGTGGTCGGAATGCAGGTGGGTGATAAAGACTGCCTTGATGGCGCCCAGCGGCATGCGCCACAGCATCAGGTTCTTGGTCGCCTCCGGTCCTATATCGATGAGGTAGAGGCCGCCGCCCGCCTGGATCGCGACGCAGGGCTTCGCCCGATCGCGGATCGGCAGCGGCCCGGACGTGCCGCACAACGTGACTCTGAGACTATCGGTGGCCGGCGCCGTTTGCGCGTTTGCGGATGGGGTTGTAAATGCGCAGACGACCGCTGTGGTCAAAACGGCGCCAAGTATCCGGAAAAGCCACATATTCGTTTCCGCCCCCATCGTTTTGGACAGGTTGCGCCACTTCCTCATGAGGTGCAACGCATATTGAAAGCAGTCATAGGGTCGTAAGACTTTGATCTTTTTGCATTGGCATGAATTCCGCCATATCTCGGTTCGACTGGCTCACTGCGATAATCATTGAGTTGAATGGCCACGCAGAAGAACGAATGCTTTTAACCTCTGCAGACCATCAAAGCGTCTGCGGCCAGGCATTTGGGAGAACAGAAACCTAGGCCAGGAACGGGCAGGGAGGTCTGCTTTCCACTGATTGTGTTGAAAAAGGCCGGTTGAAGCTGTCACTCAGCTCTGATTCACTCCTGTTGAGAGCTGGAGAACACGGCGATGATGGGTGATCGGACGGTCGACCAGGCGGCGTCGTTCTACGAGTTCTCGCTCGATCGACACGTCCCGTCGGACCACATTCTGAGGTCGATCGACAGGTTCGTCGATCTTGAGGGCGTCAGGGCGCACGTGGCGCCGTTCTACAGCGCGATCGGTCGCCCCTCGATCGATCCGGA
>CAIOYC010000032.1 GCA_903862425.1 uncultured Caulobacterales bacterium
TCCCCCTTGTTGACCCGGTGGCTATGCCGGAGAGTCCCCACCCGATCCCATTCCGAACTCGGTCGTTAAGCTCTCCAGGGCCGATGGTACTTCGTCTCAAGGCGCGGGAGAGTAGGTCGCCGCCGGGTCTACAAGGCGGACATCAGATCAAAAACCCTTCATTACGCGATCTCATTTCAGCTTTGCCGCGGGGTGGAGCAGCCCGGTAGCTCGTCAGGCTCATAACCTGAAGGTCACAGGTTCAAATCCTGTCCCCGCACCCAACGCTTTGATATGGCCGTTCTGGGAAACTAGAGCGGCCATTTCTGTTTCTACCCTTCACTTCAAAGCACGCCCATTCTTTCGTCGGCGTCACGACAACCTCTTGAATGACGGCGCGGATTGCCCGACGCGACGCGGTACGCTCTACTGTGTCCGTGTTGTCGCGCGAGACGTTCATCCGCTAGGTCGCGAAAGCGCTCCGGTAGTGCGGGGTGGAAGGACTGCAATGTCCTCGGGCGGCAATTCTTCCAGCTCAATCTCGAGGGTGATCCGAGCGGTCTCTAGAGCCTTCAGTTTGTCACGCACCGTGGTCAACGAGGTTCTAGGTGATGTGAGGACCGGCGAGACGCTCTCGGCACTGTTCGACGCCCTAAAGGTGTTGGACGCCTCCAATATGGCCGAGTGGCACGTCGCCGAGGCGGGCTAGGTCGGATCGACATTCAGCGCAGCCAGATCATGGCGGCGGCCAAGTGGACGAAGCCTAGGAAGTGGATGGTCCTGCGGTCGTAGCGGGTGGCGAAGCGCCTGAAGTGCTTGAGCTTGTTGAAGCAGCGCTCGATGCAGTTGCGGGCGCGGTAGGCCTGGACGTCGTGGGCGATCAGGATTTTACGTGATCGGTTCGAGGGGATGACGGCCTGGGCCCCGATGTCGGCGATGATCGTGCGCAAGGCGTTGGAGTCATAGGCCTTGTCGGCCAGGACGGCCTTGGGCCGGAAGCCTTTGAGCAAAGCCGGGCGGCGGGCGCATCGCCGCTTTGACCGGCGGTGAGGATGAAGCGGATCGGCCGACCGAAGGTGTCTGCCGCCATGTGTATCTTAGGGGTCAGTCCTCCTCGGGAGCGCCCCAGAGCCTGGTTCGAGGCCCCCCTTTTCCGGTCGCTGCCTGCTGGTGGGCGCGAACCAAGGTGCTGTCGATCATCAGGTAGTGGTTATCCCGATCCTTGATCAGATCGGCGAACACGCGGTCCCAGACCCCTGCCTTGGACCAGCGGCTGAACCGCTTGTGCGCCGTCTTCCACTGACCGTAACGCTCCGGAAGATCGCACCAGTGGGGGCCCGAGCGCAGCACCCAGAGCACGCCGTTGACGAACAGGCGGTTGTCCAGCGCCGTGCGGCCAGGATCACCGGCCTTGCCCGGCAACAGCGGCGCTATCCGCTCCCACTGAACCGGGCTCAACTCATACCGCTTGGCCGACATCGATAGGGCTCCGTCCAGTGAACGGAGCCCTATGAATCAGACATCACAGCGTCTGAGAATCCTGAATGTCGATACGACCTAAGAGGCCTTGCGGTTCAGCTAGTCGGCTCCAGGCCAAGCTCAACGCCGCGCCGGCGAGGGAAATCAACGATGTCGGCCAGGTTTGTTTGGAGCGTTCGATCAGGTGCTGCAGGGAGCACATACATAGCCGTCCAGGCGGACCCAGGATCTTGTGGCGCTCGGCGCGCGGCATCAGATCCTCAAGCCGTCTGCCGAGATGGAAGAAGTTGCGGTGCAGACCACAGTGGCCCGGACCTGGCTTTCCGCCCTCGCTGGTCAGGAATTTGAAGTCCGTTATGATCGGTCCTCCTCGGCTCGATCGCGAGCGATATGGCGCCCGATACCCCCTTGGCGTCCCGCATGCCGATGAAGGCGTCCGGCTCAGCCAGGTAGTCGATCAAGGTCATGTACTGGACGAACTTTGCGGTATCGTCGCGGTCTCTAGCGCCATGCGGTGCAGCACCAGGCCGTGCCAGGCGCTATGCCGGGTCGGGCGAGGTCAGTCCATCGCGCACGGCATAGTTCAGATGAGATGGATGCGAGGTGCTTCGCGCCGGCAGGCTCGCGCCTAACCGACTTCCGCTCGCTGTACCGGTCTGCGAGTTAGTCGGCCCGGTCGCGCGTCAGGAGGGTGAACTTCACGAGCTCTTCCATCACATCCACCAGACGGTCGTAGTAGCTGGACGGCTTCATGCGTCCCGCGTCGTCGAATTCGTCGTAGGCCTTGGCCACGGAGGACTGGTTCGGGATGGTGATCATCCGCATCCAGCGGCCGAGCACGCAGAGCTGGTTGACGGTGTTGAACGACTGTGAACCGGCGTTCACCTGACAGACCGCCAGTGTGCGGCCCTGGGTCGGCCCCACGCCGCCCCGATCAAGTGGAAGCCAATCGATCTGAGATTTGAAGATCCCGGTCATGGTGCCATGCCGTTCGGGGCTGCTCCAGACCTGGCCTTCGGACCAGAGCGACGCCTTCAGTAGCTCGGCGACCTTCGGGTGATCGAGGGGGGCATCATCCACCTGGGGCAGACCTCGTGGGTCGTAGATGCGCGTCTCGGCGCACATGTTCTGCAGCGGGCGCTCCGCCTCTTCTATCAGGAAACGGCTGAACGAGCGCTAGCGTGGCGATCCGTAGAGCAAGAGGAAACGGGGCGGATGTGTCGATGGCGTCCCAACCTCCAAGGCATCGGTGGAGGGCGTGTGAGCGAACACGGATGACAATGCGGGCAGGTGGGCATCGGACATTGCGGCTGGACTCCTCCGTATAGTTCTAGCATCATAGAAGTATGGAAACCAAGCTCGCCGTTGTTGCTCTTTCCGCCCTCGCCCAAGAGACCCGTTTGGCCGTGTTCCGCCGGCTTGTGCAAGCGGGTCCGGAAGGTGTGGCCGCCGGCGAGCTGGCGCGCACCTTGGGCGTCGTTCCAAACACCATGTCGGCGCACCTAAATGTGCTGGGCCACGCGGGCTTAGTGCGTTCGCGCCGGGTCAGCCGCTCAATCTTTTACACCGCCAACTACGACCAGATGAGCGAGCTACTGAGCTACCTGGTCCAGGACTGCTGCAACGGCTCCCCCGAGGTTTGTGCGCCCTTGGCCATGCTCGTCCGAGACGCGGCCTGTTGTGCGTCCGACCAACATCAGCCCTTGACGGAAACGGCATGAGTACGCCCCGCGAGCCCTACAACATCTTCTTCCTCTGCACCGGCAACTCGGCGCGCTCGATCCTGGCGGAGTCGATCGTGAACCGGGACTGCGCGGGCCTCTTAAAGGCCTACTCCGCCGGATCGCACCCGAAAGGCGAGGTTCACCCGGCCGCGCTGAAGCTTCTGGAAAGCATGAACTATCCAACCGATGGGCTGCGTTCGAAGTCTTGGGACGAGTTCGAAGCCGAAGGGGCTCCGGTGTTCGATTTTATCGTCAGCGTCTGCAACAAAGCTGCGGGCGAAGTCTGCCCGATCTGGCCAGGTATGCCGATCCGCTCGCACTGGGGCATCGCCGATCCCGCCGCCGCCGAAGGCGCGTCTTGGGAGATCGACCGCGCGTTTGCGGAGGCTCATCGGCTGCTCAGCAACCGCATCCGCCTGTTCGCCAGCCTGCCTATTGAGAAGCTCGACGACCTCTCGATCAAGCGGGAGATGGACGCGATCGGCCAGACCCGGGACGCGCGGCAGACGGCCTGACTGCCAAGACACCGTCTGCCCTTCCTCTTTCCGAAAGACGCCTGCGTGCTCCTGGCCATCGCCATCTTCATGCTCACCCTGGTGCTTGTGATCTGGCAGCCGCGAGGGCTGAAGATCGGCTGGGGCGCCCTGATCGGCGCGGCGCTGGCGCTCGTGGCGGGCGTGGTTCACCTCGGCGACATCCCCACCGTCTGGGCCATCGTCTGGAACGCGACGGCCACCTTCGTGGCGATCATCATCATCAGCTTGCTGCTGGACCGCGCCGGCTTCTTCGAGTGGGCGGCGCTGCACGTCGCCCGCTGGGGTGGGGGCAGAGGCAAGCGCCTGTTCGCGTTGATCGTGCTCCTGGGCGGCGCTGTGGCCTCGGTGTTTGCCAACGACGGCGCGGCGCTAATCCTGACGCCCATCGTCGTCGCCATGCTGGCGGAGTTGCGGTTCAGCGCTAAGGCCACGCTCGCCTTCGCCATGGCGGCCGGCTTTATCGCCGATACCGCTTCGACGCCGCTCGTGGTGTCCAACCTGGTCAACATCGTCTCGGCCGACGTGTTCAAGCTGCAGTTCGGTCCCTATGCTCTTGTCATGGTCCCGGTGGGGCTCGTCACCCTCGTCGCCACCTTGGCGGTCCTTCTCCTTCGGTTCAGGCGGGATGTGCCGCCCGCCTATGAGGCGGCTGCGCTAAAGCGCCCGGTCGATGCGATCCGGGATCGCGCGGTGTTCAGAGTCGGCTGGCTGGTCCTGGGAATGCTGCTCATCGGCTTCTTTGTGCTGGGCCGTTTCGTCCCGATCAGCGTTGTGGCAGCCGCTGGCGCCGCGATCCTTCTGGTGACGGCGGCCCGAGGCCGGGTGGTCAGCCCTGTGGCCGTCCTGCGCGAAGCGCCATGGCAGGTCGTGATCTTCTCTCTCGGCATGTACCTGGTCATCTTCGGCCTGCGAAACGCCGGGCTTACCGCCTATCTTTCTCGCCTGTTCGAGGGCTTTGGCCGCGGCGGGGTGTGGGGCGCGACCTACGGCGTCGGTGTCTCGACGGCCCTGCTGTCGTCGATCATGAACAACATGCCGGCCGTGCTGGTCGGCGCCCTCGCCATCCAAGGCGCCCACGTCGATCCGGCCGTGCGGGAGGCAATGGTTTACGCGAATGTGATCGGCTGCGACCTCGGGCCGAAGTTTACGCCGATCGGCTCGCTGGCGACCCTGCTGTGGCTCCATGTACTGGCCCAGAAGGGCGTTCGGATCGGTTGGGGCTACTACTTCCGCGTGGGCGTGCTTCTGACCACGCCTATCCTGCTCATCACCCTTGGCGCGCTCGCGGTCCGCCTGAGTCTTCCCCACTGACCTTGGTGCAGACGATGTCTGATGACTCCTTTCCCGTGGTGATCTACCACAACCCCGACTGCGCCACTTCGCGCAACGTGGTCGCCATGGTGGAGGCGGCGAGTTACACGCCCACCATCATCGAGTACCTGCAGACCGGGTGGACTATCCCGCAGCTTGAAGACCTGATGGCGGTGATGAACGCCACGCCCCGCGATCTGCTCCGCGAGAAGGGCACGCCGGCGATGGAACTGGGTCTGCTGGACGCCGATGCGACGCCCGATCTCATCTTGCGCGAGATGGTGGCCCATCCCATTCTGGTAAACCGCCCCATCGTGGCGACACCCAAGGGTGTGAAACTCTGCCGGCCGTCCCAAGTTGTGCTGGAGCTCCTCGACAAACACCCGCCATCGTTCACCAAGGAAGACGGCGGCATCGTCATCCCCTGACGGCCCCTAAGGCTATCCCCAGATCTGCTTCGAAGGCCACAGATGCCAGCACCCTCACGGGTCCTCGGACGGCCCCGCTCAGGTTGAAGTGTCGGCCTCGAACAGGGTCCGCAACTCCTCGGCCGCCTGGGCCGAGGTCTGCACCAGCTGCGCCTCGTCCTCGTAGAAGGCATGCTGGTCGATGAGCATCTGCTCGTCGCGTTCGCGGAAGGTGGCTACGGTGCGCCGGGCCTCTGTATCGCTGAGGCCGACCTGGGTCAGCACGATCTCGGTCAGCTTGAGGCTGGAAAAGAACGTTTCGCGTACCTGGTCGTCGACGCCGAGATCCATCAGCAGATGGGCGGTTCGTCGGTTGCGGGCACGCGCTATGACCTTCAGGCCGGGGAAGTGCTCGCGCGCCAGTTCCGCCACCTTGATCACGTCGGCGGCGTTCGGCAGGGCGATGACCAGCACCTTGGCTGTCTCGGCGCCGACGGCGCGAAGCAGATCCAGCCGCGTGGAATCGCCGTAGAAGGCCAAAAGGCCGAAGCGGCGCACCTGCTCAACATTGTCTGGCTCGGAATCGAGGGCGTTGAAAGCTATGCCGCGCGAGAGCAGCACGCGCCCGACGATCTGGCCGAACCTGCCAAACCCGCAAATGATGACCGGCGCCGACTTGGCCTCGCGCAGGTTCGAGTGGGGCGTCGGCTTGGCCGTCTTCAGAAGCCGAGGCATCAGGCGCGCTTCGGACAGGGCGAACAGAACCGGGCTCACCAGCATGGACAGGGCCACGATCAGGGTCGCGCGATCCGCCAAGGGTTTGTCGAGCGCGCCCACCGCAAGAGCGGCGGCGAACAGGACAAAGGCGAATTCGCTGCCTTGCGAAATGGCCAGGCCGAAGCGGACGGCGCTGGCGTTATTCTGGCCGCGCAATCGGCCGAGGGCGTAGGCGATGACGGCCTTGCCGGCGACGAGGCCGAGCACCCACACGGCGATAACGAGCGGCTCTCGAAAGGCCAGCGCCAGATTGGCTGACATGCCGACGGTCATGAAGAAGAAGCCGAGCAGCAGGCCTTCGAAGGGCTCCACATCGGCCTGCAGTTCGTGTCGATACTCCGACTCCGCCAGGACGACGCCCGCCGCGAAGGCGCCCAGCGACAAGGGCAGCGCTGCGGCGCCTGCGAGGGCCGCCCCGGCGGCGACCACCAGTAGCGCCGTGGCGGTGAACAACTCGCGTGTCTTCGTCCCGCCAATGGCGGCGAACAGGGGACGCAGAAGGAACCGTCCGGCCAGGAGTATCGTGCCGATGGCTCCTACGACCTTCAGCGTGGAAAGCCAGATCGGCGTGGTCGAATGCTGCCCGGCCAGGATCGGTACGAGCGCGATCAGGGGGATGGAGGCGAGGTCCTGGAACAGCAGGACGGCAAAACTGTCCCGGCCCGACGCCAAGGGCAGAAGGCCACGCTCCGACAGCAGGGGCAAGACGATGGCGGTGGACGACAGCGCCAGACCGAAGCCTATGATCACGGCTCCGACCCAAGACGCACCAAGGAGGTGGACGACAAGCGAAATCACCGCACCAGTGACGGCGACCTGGGCCGAACCCAACCCGAACACCGAGCGGCGCATGGCCCAGATTCGCGTGGGTCGGAGCTCCAACCCGATAATGAACAGCAGCATCAGCACGCCGAGTTCGCTGATGTCGGCGATACTGGAGACGTCAGTGACCAATTTCAGGCCCGAGGGGCCGATCAGCACGCCCGCCACGAGATAACCCAGGATGCTGCCGATCCCCAGTCGGCGCGACAGGGAAACCAGCAGCACGGCGGCGGCCAGAAGGATGACGACGGTCAACAGCATGCTGCGTCAACCTGCCACGCATGCGCCCGCACGGCTAGGACGGTTGTTCACGAGAAGGCCGCCTGCACCCGGAGCGGAACCCAGCCGTCTCGCGCGTCCAAGCCTCGACAATCTTTGACATTTGGTTGGGCCGATACACTCTAAGGTGAAACTCCTCGCTCTGTTCGCTTGGAGCAGGCAAGGATGGACCAGGGCGATCGGCGTCCGGGGCCAGACTTGGCGCTCGCCCCACGACACAGGTCGCCCATCGTTGCAGGACAAGCCGGCTCACCGATGGGAACCGCTGATTCACTTCGCGACATCTCCAGCAGCGGGACTAGCGACAAGGGCCGCGCCATGTGGATAGCCCTGCTCGACGACGATCCCGCGGACGCGGAGGCCGTGCGCTCGGCGCTGGAAGGCCAGCCCTATGAGTTGCGCCTGTTCTCGCGCAAGGCGGAGCTGGCTTCGGCGCTACGCAAGACCACCTTCGATCTTCTAATTCTCGACTGGAACCTGCCCGAGGGCACGGGTCTGGATATCGTCACCTCGGTGAAGCGCACCCTCGCCAATCCTCCGCCGATCCTGATGGTGACCGCCCGCGTCGACGAGGCTGATGTTGTGCAGGCGCTGGAGCTTGGTGTCGATGACTACATCAACAAGCCTGTCTCGCCGGCGCTCCTGCTGGCGCGGGTGCGGGCGTTGCTGCGCCGCGCCTTCCCCGCGACCGCGACCGGGTCAGAGATTTACGGCGCTTATGAACTGGATCTCGCCAACGGGCAGGTCAGGCTCAGCGGCGAGCTATTACCGCCGCTGACGCCCAAGGAATTCGCCCTCTGTCTGCTCTTGTTTCGCAACACTAATCGGGCCCTGTCGCGCGACTATATCGCAAGCTCGGTGTGGGGGTGGAACGTGGAATTATCCAGTCGCACCATGGACAGCCACATCTCCAAGCTCAGAACGAAACTGGCGCTGCGTCCGCAGAATGGGGTTCGACTTAGTCCCGTCTATGGGTTTGGATACAGGCTCGAAAGTCTGACCAAGTCTGGGGAGACCTGAATGACCGTGTTCGTATGGTTCGCCGCCGCCCTGGCCGTCCATGCCGCACCGTCGTCCAATCTCGGCAGCGAGGTCTATGTCGTCCAGCGCGGTGAAACACTCTCGCAGATCGCCCAGCGCGGACTGATTGGCCTCTCCGCGGCCGCGCAGGTTCAGCGGCTGAACCATATCGGCAACGACCGACGCATTCCCATCGGCACGAGGCTGCTGATCCCGCGCCCCTTGCTGAGGGACGATCCTATCCCGGCAACGGTGGAGGGTGTCCATGGCGCGGTCTCGGTAGCGGCGAGCGGCGCTTCCCGACCACTGGCGGTGGGCGACAAGCTGGTGGAGGGTGCGCTAATTCTCACCGGCGAGAACGCGTCTGTCCGCCTCGGCTTGCCGGACGGCAGCCATCTGTCCATTCCCTCCAACAGCCGCATCCATCTCGACCGGCTCCGCGCCGTGGTCCTTACCGGCGGCATAGACCGGCAGGTGAGCGTCCAGACCGGCGGGCTGGAATCGCAGGTCACGCCCATGACCAACCCGTCGAGCCGGTTCGTGGTGGTGACGCCGGTCGCGCAATCGGCCGTGCGCGGCACCGAGTTTCGTGTGGCCTATGATGCGGCGCACGAGCGGGCCAGCGCCGGCGTGTTGAAGGGCGTGGTGGGGGTCAACAACCCGAAGACCGCACTCCGGGTGCCTGCAGGCAAGGGTGTGGTGGCGACGCCCGGCGGGCTGAAAGGGCCCTTGCCTTTGCTGCCCCCGCCTGCGCTTCAGCCCTCCAGCGCCGCCCAGACTGGAGAGCGCCTGCATTTCGGCCTCGATTCCGTGGCGGGCGCCGGCAGTTATCGCCTGGTGATCGGGTCCGACCCCAAGGTCGAGGCTGCGCTTGTCGAGCATGTTTCCGACAGGCCTGAGTTCGATCTGCCTTCGATGCCGGATGGCGCCTACTATGTGAAGGTCACCGCGATCAGCCGGGACGGGTTGGAGGGGCTGCCCGCCATCTCGCCGGTCATGCGTGTGCGGGCGGACCTGACCATCCTCGGCGCGCGGTTGTCGGACGCCGGTACGGAGTTCAGCTGGGCCTCACCGGGCGAGACCCCTGCGACCTACCGCTTCGTGCTGGTGCGGCGGACAATGCCCGATCATCCCGTGGTCGATGAAAAGGCTCTGAAGACGCCGCGCTTCATCACCGCTGCCCTGCCTGCCGGTGACTATACCTGGACCGTCTTCGCTGAGCGTGTGATCGGCGGACGGCGCATGGAGATCGTTTCCGACCCGCAATCCCTGCATGTTCCATAGGATCGGCCTCGGAGGCGACGCTCTGCGGCGTTACCCGATCATCTCACGCCTGTTAGCGGAATGGATCGCAGTTGGGCTCGTGTCGAGTCTGTTGGCGGTGATCCTCGCCCAGACGCCCCTCGCCAATCCTTTCGATAGGGCTCTCTACGACCAGCTGACCCGGATGCGAACGTACGGGCCATCTGACAAGATACTGATCGCCGCCATCGACGAACCCAGTCTGGCGGAACTCGGCGCCTGGCCGTGGCGCCGCGGAATTCACGCCGCGCTGATCGACCGGCTGACCGCAGCAGGCGTCGCAGCCATCGGGTATGACGTCATGTTCCTCGAGCCTGATCCGGGGGGGGACGATGCTGCACTGGCGATCGCGCTCCTCCGTTCGGGCCGGACGGTGTTGCCGGTACTACAGGTCTCTCCGGGCGAAGCGGGGCGGGCCGCGCGCACCATCCGGCCCCTATCCGCCCTCGCCACCAGCGCTGTGGCGCTCGGTCAGGTGAACATCGCTCCCGACGCCGATGGCGTGGTGCGAAGGGTGTCGAGCCGCGTGGCCGATGGCGGCGCCTGCTGGCTTCAGCTGTCGTTGGCCGCTCGCGCCGTGGCGGAGCACGCGTCCCCGGACGTGGTGTGCTCGGACCTCGCCGCCGCGTCGCGCCGAGGCGGCCCTCTTATCGGCATCCCCGCCGCGCTTGTGCCCTTTGCCGGTACGCCGGGCCGTTTCCGCACCGTGTCCGCCGCCGCCGTGCTGCGCGGTGAGGTTCCGGCCGAGTTCCTGCGCAATCGCATCGTGCTGGTCGGAGCCACGGCGGCAGGCCTCGGCGACCGCTATCCCACTGCATCCTCCGGCGCCAGGGGTGGCCTGTACGGCGTCGAGTTGCAGGCCAACCTTCTCGACGCCGCACTGCGCGGCGCGCGGATGGAGCTGGTTCCGACGGGGCTCGTCATCGCTGCGGCGCTGGCGCTGGTCTGGCTGTTTCTGGCAGGGCTGTTCCGCCTGGCCCCGCGCCTTGGCCTTCCCTTGTTGTTTGGACTGACGGTTGTCGTGCTCGCGGGGTCGGTGCTCGCTTTCGCCGCCGGCTGGTGGATTTCGCCTCTGCCCGCTCTGGCCGGGCTAGGGTTGGCCTATCCGCTGTGGAGCTGGCGGCGGCTGGCCATCACTTCCGACGCCCTCGGTCGGGAGCTCGCCCGCTTCGATGACGCCGGCGAGAGCGGCCGGATGCTGGGCGCCGATGCCTTGTCGCGCCAGCTCAACAGTCTGGAACTGGCCACGGAGCGCCTACGCAGGCTGCACGGGATGGTCGCCCAGACCCTGCAAAGCCTGCCCGATCCCACCGTCGCCATGGATCAGGAATGTGTCGTCCGGCTCGACAACGCCCAGGCGCGCGCCCTCATCGGCGGACAGGATCCGGTCGGACACCCCCTGTCCTACTGGCTATCGACGGCGCTCGGCAGTCGCACAGGGCAGATCGCACTGGCCGCGCTCAACGATGGCGAAACGCCCCTGGAGCTGACCGCCGCAGAGCGAAGCTTCGAACTTGGTCAGTCCGCGATAGAGGGGTTCGGCGAAGGCGCGCCGTGGACCATCGTGCGTCTGACCGACATCACCGCCATCCGGCGCGCCGTACGCCAGCGCGAGGACGCCCTGCAACTGCTCACCCACGATATCCGCGCGCCCTTCGCCTCGATCTCCTCCCTGATTAATACGGCGACAGGACCCATTACGATGGACCTCCTTCAGCGGATCGACACCTATGCGGCGCGCGGGCGGACCTTGGCCGAAAGTTACGTCCAATGGTCGCGGGCGGAAAATGCCGAAGTGCGCCCTGAATTATTCAGCCTAGGTGACGCAGCCATCGACGCTGCGGACGAGGCCTGGTCGCGCGCCGAGCAACGGGGTGTCACGCTCGCAACTCAAATCCCCGACGACGAGATCCTGATGCTCGGCGACCGTAGCCTCTTGACCCGCGCCCTCCTGAACTTGGTCGATAACGCCATTCGCCATAGCGCCGAAGGGGGCTGCGTCGATGTGGTGTGCGCCACCGACGGCGAGCACGCGACCTGCGAAGTCCGGGACTGTGGCTCAGGGGTTCCGGCGGAGCTTATCCCTCGGCTTTTTCAACGCTTTTCTCGCTCGGGCGGAGACCAGCAGACCACCGGGGCGGGCCTCGGCCTCGCCATCGTCGCGTTGGTGGCCCAGCGCATGGGTGGCACGGCGACCTATCATCCGCGGAGCGGCGGTGGGGCGATCTTCCGCCTGACCCTGCCGATTTTCCGAGAATAGGCGTGCAGGGTCTGGTTCCGACGACGCGGGCGACTAGATTTCCGTAGTGAAATTGTCGCATTCTGTTCATCGCCCGGGGCTGGGGCGTGTAGCGTAGGAACGGGCTGATGTTGGGTACATCCTGGAGCCATCTTCTGGTGCGGCCTCTGGTGCGGCCGCTGATCCGCCTCGGTGTGACGCCGAACCAGATCACCATGGTTCACCTGATCCTCGGGCTCTGCACCGTCGCGGCCATCGCGTGGGGTTCGCCCACGGCGCGGCTCGTGGCCGGGTTCGCCTGGCTGGTCTCCTGCCTGCTCGACCGACTGGATGGCGAAGTGGCGCGGATCGGCGACATGTGCTCGCCGGAGGGCCACAAGTTCGACTGCTTCGTCGATACGGCGTTGAGCTGCCTCTATTTCCTGGCGCTTGGCGTGGGCCTGCGCGACGCACCCTATCCAATGGGATGGATCGCGGTCGTCTGCGGCGCCATAGCCTGCGCCAGCCAGTTCACCCTCAATCAGGTGGCGGAAGCCTTCGACAGCCAGTCCGAAGACGGCGGCAAGATCCTCGCCAGCCGCTGGGGCTTCGACGCCGACGATGCGCTCTACCTGCTCGGACCGCTGGTCTGGTTGCCGATGGAGCTTCGCCTCGGCGCAACGGTGCTGGCGGCGCTCGGCACCGGCTTCTTCCTGATGCTGTTCATCCACCGCTGGTCCAAGCTGAAGCAACGTCTGGCGGCGGGTAGTTAGAGCGCGCCGATCGCCTCGACCAGTTCGTCGAAATCGCTGTCCTGCAGCGCGCCTATGCAACCGATGCGAAAGGTTTCCGCCTCGGTGAGTTTGCCCGGATAGATCACCAGCCCGCGCGCCGCGAGGGCGTCGTACAGCGCTTCAAAATCGAATTGCAGGTCCGGCCGCGGCCGGAACGTGGCGATGATCGGCGCCTGCAGGTTGTGACTGAGATAGAGCCGGTAGCCGAGCGGCTCCAGCCCTTGGAGCAGTCGGTCCAAATGTCGCTGATACCGCGCCAGACGCAGGCCTGGTCCGCCCTCGGCTTCCAGCAGGCGCAGCGCTTCCACGAGGCCGGCCACCACCTGCACCGGCGGGGTAAAGCGCCACTGGCCATTGTCCTCGAAGCCGCGCCACTGGGCATGCAGGTCGAACGACAGGGACGGGCTGCGGCCTGAGGCGGCTTCCAGCATCGAACGCTCGATCAGGGCGAAGCCAAGGCCCGGCGGCCCTTCCAGGCACTTGTTGCTGGAGGCCAGCACGGCGGCGACCGGCAATGTGGCAAGGTCGAGCGGCAGGGCGCCGAAACTGGCCATGGCGTCCACGATCAGGCGCAGGCCCGCCGCCTGCACCACCTCGGCAATGGCGGGCAATGGGTTGAGCAGGCCCGTGGTGGTTTCGCAATGGACCACAGCCACGTGAGTGATCGCGGGATCATCTTGAAGAGCGGCCTGAACCTTATCCGGAGCAACCGGCTCGTTTTCCGCCCACTCGATGGCCTCGACCACGCGGCCTAGCCTCTTGGCGATGGCCGCCATGCGTCGACCATAGGCGCCGTTGATCAGCACCAACAGCTTGTGCTCCGGCCCGATCAGGGTAGCGACCGCCGCTTCGAGGATGAAGGTGCCGCTGCCCTGCAGGGGCACGCAGACGTGGGTGTCCGCAGCGTTCGACACGTTGAGCAGGCGCGCGCGCAGCTCGGCGGTCAGGGCGATGAAGGCCGCATCGCGTGAACCCCAGTCCTGGGCCATCGCCTGACGCACCCGCTCGTCGGTGGTCAACGGCCCGGGGGTGAACAGGCGCAGTGTGGTCATGCCGCGATCGGGCGGGCGAGGAAGGCCTTGAACCGCTGCGCAACCTCGGCGGGGCTGACCGTCGGGCGACCAAGCTTATCCATGGAGCCGGGCTTCATCCGCAGATGCACCAGGGCCGGGCCGCCTTCAGCCTTGGCGCTAGCGAGGGCGGAGGCGAAGCCGTTCAGGCTGTCGGCCGAGGCGGCGTAACGATAACCGCAGGCCAGGGCGATAGCGGCGAAATCCACGCCGGGGCTGACCGTAGCCTGGCCGCCGGTGGAGTCGTGCACTCCGTTGTCGAGCAGGATGTGGATCAGGTTGGCGGGCTGGTAGGCGCCGATGGTGGCGAAGGCGCCGAGTTTCATCAGCGCCGCGCCGTCGCCGTCGATCACTGTCACGGGCCGGGGCGTGTTCAAGGCCACGCCGAGCGCCATGCCTGATGCGCCGCCCATGGAACCGACCTGATAGAGGTGCTGCTCGCGGTCATCGAGCGTGAACAGTTCGCGCCCGCACTTGCCGGTGGTGGCGATCACCGCCGTTTCATCGTCGGTCCAGTTGAGGAAGGCTTTCAGCGCCTGTTCGCGGGTAGGGCGTTCGCCTCCGGCCTCGAAGCGGTCGCGGCGGCCGGACCGGGGCGGCGCAAGCGGCGCCTGATCGAGGGGACCATCCTCCACGTCTCCCTTGCGCATCACCCAGGCGACCGGGAGGCCGGTGCTCGCCATGGCGGCCACGGCAGCGGTGAAGGCGGGGGCGATGGCGTCGGACGTGTTGGGGAAGGTATGGGGCGGCGCGCCGATCAGGTCCAGAAGCTTGTGGGTGATCCGACCCATCAGCTCGTGCTGCGGCTCGTCCTTCAGTCCAGGCTCGCCGCGCCAGGTGGTGATGAACAGGGTAGGGATGTGGAAGGGGGCGTTAAGCGAGGTCAGCGGATTGACCGCGTTGCCGAGGCCGGAATTCTGGCACATCACCACGGTCTGCCGCCCGGCCAGCCATGCCCCCGCGGCGATGGCCACCGCCTCGCCCTCGCTCGTGGCGCCCACATAGCGGAGCGAGTGGTCGGACAGGACGCCATTGATCAGCGGTGTAAGAAAGCTGCACGGCACGCCGGTGTAGAAATCGAAGCCTGCGCGTCCTGCTTCGCGGAGGAAGTCCTGAGCCGTGATCATGGCCGAGGTTTAGCGAGGGACTTCGGGCGATGCGAGCCCCCATCCACTTGAAAAGGATCAGGCGAAATTGCGCGCTTCCGCAAGGTCCGGCGCCGTGTCCACGTCGAGCCAGTGACCGGAGAAGACATAGAGCTTCACCGGGTGGCGGGCGGCGAGGCGCGACAGCAGAACCGGCATGTCGGCGGTCTCGATCAAGCCTTCGGCGCGCAGCAACTCGATCTCCTCGCGCAGCCATTCGGTGCCGACGGGGCTGAAGCGGACGAGGCCGATCCATTCGCCTGCCAGCCTCTCGCCCTTCACATCGGGGCCGATGGAGACGAGGTCCGGCGGCGTCTCCTCCAGATAGTCGGCGGAGGGCGCGCGGTCGCCGGCCACGAAATCGTGGACTCGCCCGTCCTCGCCCACGAAGCGGCCGAGCGAATCCACAGCGATGACGATATCGCCGGGTGTGGAGAGCAGGCCTGTGAGGATGTAGTTGCGGAACAGGACGTCGCCGTAGGAGACCAGCACCTCGCCCTGCAGCCGCTCATGCGCCGTGGCCAAAGAGTAGACCTCGTTGGTGTCGTCGAAGCGGTCGTTGTCGAACAGCTCCGCGCCGACCGGGGTGACCGCCGCCTTGCCATAGCCACGCACGATGCCGACCTGGCGTATGCCGGCCGCTCCGAAGGCGTCCATCTGCCGGCGCAGTAGAGACTTGCCGCGGATGTCCACCATACACTTGGGCTGGCCGTCGATACCGCCCGAGGCCGCCAGGATGATGGCGCGGCTCTGGGCGCCGGCAGGCAGGTATCGGCGTTCTGCGGCTTCCAACTCATCGTTGGCGGTGATGCGGAAGATGTCTTTCACGCTGGTTACGCGGCCTTCGACCTCCATGAGCGACTCGTCTTCTCGGATGCGAGCGGCGGTCTCGCGCATGGCGGTGATGGAGGAACGCATCAGATGGTTGGCCCAGATGATGGCGTTCACGCCCGCGCGCCTGAAGGCGTCGGTGGGCGTGGCGTAGTACATGGTAGGTACGATCACCAGGGGCGAGCGGCGGCCCCAGCGCTCGGTGAATTCCAGGATTTCGTTCGGACTGGCGAGCTTGGAATGGATCAGGATCGAGTCCGCTCCGGCCGCATGATAGGCCTCAGCCCGACGCAACGCCTCGTCCATGCCCCGGCCCGAGATCAGCGCCTCCACCCGCGCGACCACGCAGAAATCGTCGTTGATCTGGCTGTCCTTGGCGGCGCGGATACGGCCGCAGAACTCCTCGATGTCGGCCAGAGGCTGGCCCTCGCCGATGAAGGAGTTCGTCTTGGGAAAAAGCTTGTCCTCGATACAGACGCCGGCGATGCCGCGCTCACCCAGCTTGCGGACCAGACGGCGTACGCTGTTGAAGTTGCCATAGCCCGTGTCGCCATCGACCAGAATCGGAACCTTGACCGCGTCGGCCATGTATTCGAGCACTTCCAGGACCTGGGTCCAGGACGCCTCGTTGGAATCGCGCAGGCCCATCGAGGCCGAGATCGTCAGGCCCGAAGCCCAGATCGCCTGAAACCCGGCTTCCTCGGCTATTTTGGCCGACATGCCGTTATGCGACTCCATCAGGAAGGACAGGGTCTGGGAGGTCAGCACCTCGCGCAGGGTGGCGAACCGGGACACGGGCCGCGCCATCGGCCCGACGCTCTTTTCGCCGGAGACCGCAGCGGACAAAGAGATTTCCGGAGTATCCGTCACAGCCGCCTCGTAGGAAAATTTCACACGCTGAACTCAGTGCCCGGACATATATACACTGTTGCGTCGCCACAAAGTCATCCGGATGTCATTATCCCAGCCCCTCTCGATCACCGCGATCCTGCTCGCCGCCGGAGTTGGCAAGCGGCTGGGACGATCCAGCCCCTCGCCCAAGGTGCTGCTGGAGTTCGGCGGCAAAACCCTGCTGGCCCGCCACTTCGAGGCGCTTGCCCAGGCGGGCGTGGAGGAGTTGGTGATCGTCACGGGCTTTGAGGCCGATCAGCTGATCGCCGCCGCCAAGGCGCTGGACCCGCCGTTCAAGCTGACTTTCGTGACCAACTCCCGCTTCACCGAAGGCAGCGTGGTGTCGCTGGCCACCTGTACCGACGTACTGCGCCGGGGCGGGATCACGCTCCTGATGGACGGCGATGTGCTCTATGATCCGCGCATGCTGCAGCGGTTGATCGACGGTGCGGCGGAAAACGCTTTGCTGGTCGATCCCGAGCTCGAGCCGGGGGACGAGCCGGTGAAGCTGTGCTTCGATGCTTCGGGCGTCATCGTCGATTTCCGAAAGCGTCCGGAAAATCCCGGTGTGCGCCATGGGGAGTCGGTGGGTTTCTTCCGCTTCTCCCCGGCCACGGGCGCCGAACTGGCCGACCGATGCGACTGGTATGTTCAGAACGCCCCGCATCTGGAGTACGAAGAGGCTATCCGTGACCTCATGCTGGCGGCTCCCGCCCGGTTCGGCGCGGAAGATGTGGGCGATCTGGCCTGGACCGAGATCGATTTCGAGGATGACGTGGTGAAGGCCCGAGAGGTGGTCCTGCCACAACTGGAGGCGCTGGTATGAATGCGCAGGTGGTGACCAAGACCGACGATGCGCCGCTCGATGCGGCGGCGCTGGACGCCTACGCTCGTACCGGCTGGTGCGTCGTGCCCGGCTTCTACGACCCGGCCGAGACCGCTGAACTGGTGCGCTGGACTGAAGAGGTGACGGCCCTGCCTGAGGTCCCTGGCGCCCACATGGTTTATCACGAGAAGAGCCTGCTCGACGGTGCGGTGAATATCGTCCAGCGGATCGAGGATTTCTGCCCCTACCATGCCGGCTTCAACACCGAGGTGCGCGCCGGTAAGATGGCGCGCGCAGTGGGTCAGCTACTCGGCGGGCCAGCGGTTCTGTTCAAGGAGAAGATCAACTTCAAGATGCCTGGCGGGGCAGGCTTTGAGCCGCATCAGGATCAGCAGGCGGGGTGGTCGGTGTTCGCGCCGCTGTTCGTCACGGCGCTTGTCTGCGTCGATCCGATGACCCTCGCCAATGGTTGTCTGGAAATGCCGGATATGCCGCGCCTTTCCGGCATGATCGGCCAGGAATGGGAGCCGTTGACAGTGGAGGAGATGAAGACCTTCTCCCTGGTTCCGCTGCCGGCCGAGCCCGGCGACGTGGTCTTTTTCGATTCCTACGTGCCGCACGCGTCAAAGCCTAACCTGACGGATGCGCCACGCCGCGCGCTCTACGTTACCTACAACGCCGCCGCTGATGGCGATCACCGCGCCCAATACTTCGCCGATAAACGCGCGGCCTTCCCACCCGACATCGAGCGCGCGCCTGGGGCCGAGTACAGGTTCCGGGTCTAGACCGGCGGGGTCGGCGCTGGCTCTGCCAGCCGCCGCTTGCCGGCCACTTCCGTATATTGCCAGACCAGCATGGCGGGAACGCCGATCACCAGGTCCTTGGCGCGGCGCAGAAGCGAGACGGCCAGGGTGGCTTCGGCGGTGAGGCCGAACAGGGGTGCGATCAGTACATAGGCGCCCTCCTGAAAGCCCAGGGCGCCGGGGGTGAAGAAGGCCACGCTTTTCACCGCCGCCATCAGGGCCTCGAGCGTCAGCACCTTCCAGAGATCGATCTGCACGCCCATCAGGCGGAATGCGATCCAGGTGGCGGCGCCGCTGAACACCCAGCCGATCCCGTGCAGCACAACGCCGCCCGCCACGCGTGAGGGCTGGGCGTAGATGTCGCGCAGCATCTGCTTGATGGCATCGGCGCGCTGGCGGGTATCCTTGATCCAGCGACTGGCGATGGCGCCGACGAGGTCGATGCCTCGTCCTTGGAGCGCCACGAAAGCGACGAGGCCCACCGCGCCGATGCAAAGCGCCAGAAGCGCAGTCCACAACAGGCGTCCGCCGACGGAGGCATGGGAGAGGATCGCCACCAGCATGGCCACGCCAAACAGAGTGTAAAATAGCTGTGCCGCCATCTCGGTGGTCAGGTCGACGACTTGGGAAGCCACGGCGAGGGGTTCGGACACGCCCTGCTGCTCGACCGCGCGCAGGCCGATCACGAGCCCGCCTACCTGGGAGAAGGGCAGCACGTCGGATGCCGATTCACGCACCAGCCGCCCCCATGGGAACAGCAGCCACTGACGCCTCGGCACACCCGGCGCCACCGACCACCAAGCCCAGCCCACCGGCAGGAAGCCGATCAGGTTGTAGAGGACGTAGAGGGCGAAGCCGCCAAGGCCGATCCGCTCGACCGACGCCCACAGGCCGCCCCAACCCACATAGGCGACGGCGCCGATGGTCAGGGCAAGCCCGAGAACCAGCGCGGCGACGACGCCGATCTTCCAGCGGTTCAAGACAGAAACCCCAGTTTAGGCCGCGACGATATTCCGGGCCGGTGCAGGCTTGGGCATGAACTTCAAAAACAGCCGGATCATGTTCGGCACGAAGACCGGACGGATCAGGCGCGGATCATAAGGTGCAAGGCGGCGGTCGTTCTCACGCAGGCAGACCTCAGCCAGGCCGGCGAAGGTGATCTCGACGCCGAGGTCCTTGGAGCCGTTGAGGGTGAAGTTGTTGTCCTGAGCCTTGTCGCTCTTCTCCATGTCTCCGGCGATGCCGACGCGCTCGGCGATGAGGAAGATCCACACGGCCAGTACCTTCAGCTCGAACCATGGACGGCGCCAGAACGGCATGTTGCGCCGCCACCAGGCCACCCAGTTGACGAAGAACAGGATGTGGCGCCCCTCTTCGCGCATCACCGGCTCGAAGGTGTCCACCAGTTCGAGCGGGAAGAAGCCGGACTCCTTGGCGATGTCGAACAGGCCGAAGCCGAAGAAGCTGTCGATGCACTCCGAATAGCCCGTGACCAGGAAGGCCCATTCCGGGTCCTTCGGGCGTTTGTAGACGGGTTCGGGGTCGAGCTTGATGCCATAAGCCTCGACCATATTGGCCAGGACGCGCTTGTGGCGGCCCTCCTCGAAGGCGTCCATCTCCACCGCCGAGCGAAGAAGCGGGTCCTTGATCGCCTGGGCGAAGGTGCGCACGTTCCAGCCCGCCTTCTCTTCGGTCTGCACGGCGATGTCCCAGATCGGTAGGGAGACGATGCGTCCGCGCGTCTCCTCGTCCAGCTTGGGCCAGTCGATCACGGCGGGCTTGTAGGGGTCGTGCGTGTCCAGGATGGCGTTGCAGAACAGCGCCTTGTGCTCGGGGCTGCCGAGCTTGATCTTCTTCGACGGCGCCGGGCTGGCGACCGGCGCGGTGGGATAGGCGGTGAAGACGAGGTCGGTCACGGGCAGGTCTCTTGGAGCAGCGAACGCCTCGCCAATCTAGGCCGAAAACCTCTGCATTAAAGCAGGCATCTCAATCGAAGTCGGAAAAGGCGCCGAGTGTGGCGCCGCTTTCGGCAATGGCCGCACGGGTTTCCCGCGCGGTCAGGGCGGCGAATTCGCCGGGATAGTCGTAGCCGGGCGCCGAGCCGGGATAGTCGCCGGTGGCCGGGTGCAGGTAGAGCTCGTTCAGGCCCTCGGGTAGATGGCGGATGATCCCGGCCACGCGCTCGGGCGTCATGGCGCCTGACCAGGCGAGGCCGAACACGTTGTCGGCCACCCGCACGCCGGCGGCGCGATAGCGGGCGCGCACCATCCGCGCCCAGGGCTCGGTCACCCAGGCGGGTTTGGGCGCGGCGGCCGGATCGACGGCTTTGAGCACGGCGCGGGGCTCCACCGGCGCGCGGCTGGCCTTCAGCCCATAGCGCTGGCCGGTCTTCAGGATCAGTCCGGCGATGGTCGGATGCAGGTGGTAATGCTTGTGCGTATTGACGTGGTCGAGCTGCAGGCCCGTGGCGGCGAAGGCGGCGAACTGCGCCTCGATCTCCCGCGCCAACTGCCGCCGCACGCGGGGCGTGAAGAAGATGTCCGCCCCCATCCTGGCCATGTCGGTGCGGAACAGGCCCTCGGATGTGACAAGGTCCAGCAACTGGTCGGCGGGTAGGAACGGTCGACCTTCTACCAGCACTAGATGCAAGCCGACTTTGAGCGAGGGCGTGCGCCTGGCCCGCGTCACCGCATCGGCGCAACCGGGCGCGGCGACCATCAGGCTGGCGGCGGTGAGCACTCCATCCCGGTGGCCCAGCTCGACGGCCTCGTTCACCTCGAGCGCCGCGCCGAAGTCGTCCGCGGTGATGATGAGTTGCTTCATCCGTCCCGACCCGACTGCCGCTCACCCCGCCTGCGCGGGGATGAGCGGAATAAAAGTCAGGAAACGATCATGTCTTCGCGCGTGCGCAGGAACTGGAAGAATTCCACGCCCTCGCGCAGGCGGCGCATCATCATGTCCTTGGATGTCAGCATTTCGCCCACGATCTCGGCGATCTTGGAGGGGCGGAAGTAGAACTTCTTGTAGAAATCTTCCACCGAATCAAAGATTTCCGTGTGACCTAGGTTCGGGTAGCTGAGTGGTGCGATCTGGGTGCCGTCGTCGGTCAGCAGGTCCACATCCGAGGCGAACCAGCCGTTCTCCTTGGCTTGCTTGTAGAGAAAGGTGCCCGGATAGGGGGCGGCCAGCGACACCTGCAGGGTGCGCGGGTTCACCTCCTTGGCGAAGGCAAGGGTCTCTTGGATGGTCTCGCGGGTCTCGCCCGGCAGGCCGAGGATGAAGGTGCCGTGCACGATGATGCCGAGCTCGTGGCAGTCCTTGGCGAAGCGCTTGGCCACATCGACCAGGAGGCCCTTCTTGATGTTGTGCAGGATCTTCTGGTTGCCGCTCTCATAGCCGACCAGCAGGAGGCGCAGGCCGTTGGCCTTCATCACTTCCAGTGTCTTGCGCGGCACATTGGCCTTGGCGTTGCAAGACCAGGTGACCTTCAACGGCCCGAGCGCCCGCGCCAGTTCCTCGACGCGCTCGTGGTCGTCGGTCAGGGTGTCGTCGTCGAAGAAGATTTCGCGCACCTGCGGAAACTCGCGCTGGACGTACTTCACGTCCTCCACCACCCGCTCGGTGGACTGGTAGCGGTACTTGTGCCCGCCGATGGTCTGCGGCCACAGGCAAAAGGTACAGCGGCTCTTGCAGCCGCGCCCAGTGTACCAGCTCATATAGGGGTGGAGCAGGTAGCCGCCGAAATAGTTCTCGACTTTCAACTGCTTGTAGAGGGGGAGCACGGACGGCAGGTTGTCCATGTTCATTTCGGTCGGCCGCTCGGGATTGGCGACGATCTTGCCGGTCGCATCACGCCAGGTGAGGCCGAGGATGTCCTTGAAGTCCTTGCCTTCCGCCAGTTCCCTGACGGTCTGCTCGTATTCGCTGCGGCAGACGAAATCGAGCTCGGGGCACGCCTCCATGCTCTCGCGGCCTTCCACGGCGACCTTGGCGCCGATGAAGCCGATCTTCGCCGTCGGGTTGACCTCGCGGATCATCGCCACCGTGCGGCAGTCCGACTTGAACGAGGGGGTCGACGTGTGGACGACGATCAGCTCGTGATCCTTCAGGTCCTGCTCGATGTCCTTGAACGAGGTCTTGTGCGGCGGGGCGTCGATCAGCTTGGAGCCGGGAACCATGGCGGCCGCCTGAGCCAGCCAGGTGGGGAACCAGAACGACTTCACCTCGCGCTTCATCTGGTAGCGCGCGCCGGCGCCGCCGTCATAGCCGTCGAAGGAAGGGGCCTGGAGGAAGAGGCTCTTGAGCATACGTTGTCCCTACACCGGACTGAGATCACCGTCAGCGGTCACATGGAATTTCTCGCCGCGCCATACAACAGCCCGGCCGAGGAAAGACCCCACGAACACCGCAAAAGATAACATATCGCGCAGCGGAAGCATCCACAGCGGCCCCGAACTGCGACCGATTACCCGGTCTGCGACGCATCCAAGCATCACTCGTGCGCCCACCGCGGCGGCGAGCAGCAGGAGCGGGAAGGGCTGAAGGCCCAGCAGCAGGACGGCGAGAAGAGCAAGCGGAACAGGGTGCGTGACCAGGCTGCCGCCGTGTCCGGCCGGATCGACACCCTTCACCGTTCGGGCCCAGCGCAGTTCGTGGGCGAACACCTCGCTGAACGAAAGCTCGGTACAACTGTGTGAAACCAGCACCGGCGCGACGACGGATTTCAGACCCAGCGCCCGCACCGCCGCACCCATGGCGTAGTCGTCGGCCAGCACGTCGCGGAACGCCTCCAACCCACCGATCGCTTCCAGGGCCTCGCGGCGCAGGGCGATGGTGGAGCCCATGCAGGGTGTGGCCATGCCGAGCGACACCCCGGTGATCACGCTGGGCATGAACTGATAGCTCAGCCCCATGGCGGCGAGCACCGACCAAGGCCCGGTCTCGCCCCGCCCATAATAGGGGCAGGTGACGATCCCCACGCCCGGCCCGTCCAGCGCGGCCAGGACACGGCCCACATGATCCGGCGGCGGGCCGATGTCGCTGTCGCACAGGATCAGCACCTCGCCGGTGGCGTGCACGGTCATCTGGATCAGGTTGGCGACCTTGCGATTCGTCCCCTCGCCGCCTTGGCCGACCGCAACCAGGGCGGTGGTTGCGGGGTGTCCGGCGATCACGTCCTGGGCAATGGCGATGGCCGGGTCGGCGGGATTTTGCGCACCGAAAATGATCTGGATAGAATTGTGAGCGTTCTGAAAAAAATGCGCGGCGAGGTTCTGGCGAAGTCCGGCTTCGGCGCCATGTAGGGGCTTGAGTATGGTGACGGTTGTCGGCGCTGCGTCGGGGTCCGTTCGACGGGCAGAAACCTGTCGTGAGTGGAAGAAACGGAGAACCAGCACCCCGGTCATGGCCGTGTAGACCACGCCACAGGCCGCCAGGACGGCAAGCAGCCAGCCCAACACGGATGCGACGACGCCTATCACAACGGCGACCTGCTCACAGCCGCGTCACGGGTCGGTGCGACGTGCATTCCGGGGCAGGTTTTTCCAAGACGCGACAGGCAAGCGGAGCTATAGGGCTGGCGATGACGAAACCGGGTGCGGCGGGGCGTTCCAAGCTGAAGATGACCGACTCGAAGTGGGCGGCCATGGCCGCGTGCGTGGTCGTCCTCGTACCTGCGGCGGCCCAGGCTGCGCCCTCCAACCCCGCCGATCCCTTCGAGGGAATGAACCGCTTCTTCTTTGGTATCCATCAGGTTCTGGACCGGTTCATCCTTCGCCCGGCGGCGGTGGGCTACAAGCGCGCCATGCCCAAGCCGATCCGTATCGCCTTGAAGCACGTGATCTCGAACCTTGGCGAGCCCGCCATCTTCGTCAACGACGTTCTGCAGGGGCATGGCAAGCACGCGGTGCGATCCATCACCCGGTTCGCCGGCAACACCACCTTCGGCGCCCTTGGCATCTTCGACGTGATGACGCCTTCGGGAGTCGAGCATCACAATAACGACTTCGGCCTGACGCTTGCGCGGTGGGGCTTCGGGTCGGGTCCGTATTTCTTCATTCCGCTGGCGGGGCCGACCACCCTGCGCGACGGGATCGGTTCGGCCGCCGCCCTGGCGCTCAACCCGCTGGTCTATGTCCGCTATACCGGGGACGAAGAGGTGGGGGTGACCAGCCTCGTCGCCGGCGGCCTGCAGGCGCGCGCCGATGCGGACAGCGACCTGAAGACCCTCTACGCCTCCGCCACCGATCCCTACGCCTCGTTCCGCTCCTACTTCCTGCAGAATCGCGAATCGGAAGTCAGCGGCGGGGTGGTGGATCTGAAGTCCCTCCCCGATTTCGGCGATGATTCGACGCCTGCGCCGGGCGCTCCCGTCGCGCCGGGAACGGTGACGCCCGATACGTCCGCCGCGCCTACGCCTGCGCCCGCCGCGGCATCCGACGTTCCGGCGCTCGCGCCCATGCCCGGCGATGCGCAGGGCATCCCTCCGACGGCGCCGCCCGCAGCCTCACCCGATTCGGCGGCGCCCGCTTCGCCAACACCGGCGCAGCCCGCCCCGTCCCAACCTGCCGCACCGAAGGCTTGATGGCCAACAGGGGCGATCTTGTCCTGGTGACCGGCGCCACGGGTTTTGTCGGCTCAGCGGTGGCGCGCACCTTGTTGGCTGACGGCTTCCGCGTCCGTGCGCTCGCCCGCGCCGCCAGCCCCCGGCGCAATCTTGAAGGACTCAACGTCGAGATAGTCGAGGGCGATCTTGGCGACGCCGCCTCGTTGAGCACCGCGCTCGCCGGCACGCGCTACCTGTTCCACGTCGCTGCCGACTATCGCCTGTGGGCCAAGGATCCGGAGGAGATTGTTCGCAATAATCGAGCCGGCACGCAGACCGTCATGGACGCCGCACTAGCGGCGGGGGTGGAGCGGCTGGTCTATACCTCCAGCGTCGCCACCCTCGGTTTCCACAACGACGGCCGCCCGTCCGACGAGACTTTGCCTCTGACGCCTGACGGGGCGATCGGCGCCTACAAGCGCTCCAAGGTGATCGCCGAACGGCTGGTCGAGCAGATGGCGCGCGAACGGGGTCTGCCCGCTGTGATCGTCAATCCCTCTACACCCATCGGTCCGCGCGACATCAAACCGACCCCCACCGGCCGCATTATCGTCGAGGCGGCGACCGGCAAGATCCCAGCCTTCGTCGATACGGGCCTCAACCTCGTGCACGTGGACGACGTGGCCGACGGACACCTTCTAGCCCTCAGATACGGCAAGGTCGGCGAGCGCTACATTCTCGGCGGCGAGGATGTGAGCCTGCGCCAGATGCTGGCCGACATCGCCGGCCTGGTGGGGCGCAAGCCGCCGACCGTGAACCTGCCGCGTGCACCGCTCTATCCTTTGGCGGTGATGATGGAGGCCTTCGGCCAGCTGACCGGCAAGGAGCCGATGCTGACCCGCGATGCGCTGAAGATGGCCACGCACCGCATGTTCTTCTCGTCAGACAAAGCCAAGCGCGAACTTGGCTACACCGCGCGGCCCTATGCACAGGGATTGCAGGACGCCATCGCCTGGTTCGGCGCTGAGGGCTATATCTAGCTCATGGTGGCGGTGGGCGTCGCGGCGATATCGCTGCTGATCTGGATCTACATGATCGTCGGCCGGGGCATGTTCTGGCTGGCGCGGGAGCGTGACGACCGAAACCAGCCCGCCGACCCTGCTCTCTGGCCTTCCGTCTGCGCGGTGGTTCCCGCGCGGGACGAGGCGGATGTGATCGGCCGCTCCATCGGCGGCCTCCTCGCCCAGGACTATCCCGGCCCATTCCGCGTGGTGCTGGTGGACGATAACAGTTCGGACGGCACCGCCGACGTCGCCCGCCAGACCGCCCGCGCGCTTGGCGCGGAGGATCGGCTCGAGGTGCTGACCGGCGGTCCGCTCGCTCACGGCTGGACCGGCAAGCTCTGGGCCATGTCGCAAGGCGCGGCGCGCGCGAAGGCGCACACACCGGACTTCCTCCTCCTTACAGATGCCGACATCGCCCACACGCCGGACAACCTGCGCCGCCTCGTCGCGCGGGCGGAGGCGGGCGGGCTGACTCTGGTTTCGCTAATGGCCGAACTGCGCTGTGATACCTTTGCCGAGAAGATGTTGATCCCGGCCTTCGTCTTCTTCTTCGACATGCTGTACCCCTTCGGTCTGGTGAACGATCCGCGCCGTAAGATTGCGGCGGCGGCAGGCGGTTGCATGCTGGTGCGGCGGGGTGCGCTGGAGGCGGCGGGCGGGGTCGAGGCCATCCGCGCCGCCATCATCGACGACTGCGCCATGGGAGCAATCATGAAACGGCAGGGGCCGATCTGGCTTGGCCTGACCCGCCGCGCACAAAGCATCCGCTCCTATGGCGGTTTTCCTGAGATCAGCCGGATGGTGGCGCGTTCGGCCTATGCGCAACTGAACTATTCGCCCCTGATCCTGGCAGGGACCATCCTCGGCATGGTGCTGACCTATCTCGCCCCGCCCCTGTTCACGGTGTTCGGCCACGGTGGTGCGCGTTGGATGGGACTTGCGGCCTGGCTCCTCATGAGCTTGAGCTTTCAGCCCATGCTCGCCTTCTATCGCCGCTCGCCCCTCTGGGGCTTCGCCATGCCGCTGATCGGCGCGCTCTACAGCGGCTTCACCGTGCGCTCGGCCGTGGACGTGTGGACCGGCAAGGGTGGGTTCTGGAAGGGGCGTGCTCAAGCTCAGGCGGGTAAGGCATGACCGAACTCGCATCGGGCAAGGGGCACAAGGACGAGAACTTCCCCGTCGCCTCCTTCATCATCAAGCCGCAGCATCGTTCGGCCGTGATGGCCTTCTACCACTTCGCCCGCAAAGGCGACGACATAGCGGACCATCCGACCGAGGCCCCCGAGACCAAGCTGGCGCACCTGGAATCCATGCGCGCGACCCTGGCGCGCGAGAGCGACGCCGACCCTGAGGCGCTGGCGCTTCGCCGTGCACAGGACGAGCGCGTACTCACCGCCGAGCATGGCCTCGACCTGCTCGAAGCCTTCCGCCGCGACGTGACCAAGACCCGCTATTGCGACTGGGAAGATCTGCTCGACTATTGCCGTTATTCCGCCATGCCGGTGGGTCGCTTCGTGCTCGACGTGCACGGCGAGAGCCGCGACCTGTGGCCCGCCAACGACGCCCTCTGCGCGGCGCTGCAGGTGATCAACCACCTGCAGGACTGCGCCAAGGATTACACCAAGCTGGATCGGGTCTATATCCCGCACGGCGCCCTGGCCGTCGCCGGGGTGGGCATCGAGGCGCTGGGTCTGGCGAAATCACCGCCCGCCCTGCGCGCCGTTATCGCCGGTCTGGCCGAAATGACCGCCGGCCTGCTCGACCAATCCCGTCCTTTCGCCAGGGGGATCGAGGACCAGCGCCTGGCCTATGAGGTCGCGGCGATCCAGCGCCTGGCTGAGGATCTGACCCGCAAGCTGATGCTGCGCGATCCCCTGTGCGAACGGGTGCATCATACCAAGCTGGAACTGCTCGGCCAGTTCGCCCTCGCGGCCAAGGATCGACTGATCGGGCGCGCGGCATGAGCATCGCTGCTGATCCCGTTGCTGCGGCGGAGGCCAAGGCGAAGTCATCCTCCTTCTATGCCGGCATGAAGGTGCTGCCCAAGGATGCGCGCAACGCCATGTTCGCCATCTACGCCTTCTGCCGGGCGGTGGACGATATCGCCGACGAGGAGGGAATCGACCCCGCCGTGCGCCGCGCCGATCTGAACCAGTGGCGCATTGATATCGCCGCGCTCTACAACGGCGGCGATCCCGGTCGGGCGGCCTTCCTCGCACCCGCAGTACAGCGCTTCGGCCTGCGCCAGCCCGACTTCCAGGCCGTGATCGACGGCATGCAGATGGACGTGGACGAGACCATTGTCGCGCCCGATTTCGCCAAGCTCGACCTCTATTGCGACCGTGTGGCCAGCGCCGTCGGCCGGCTGTCGATCAAGGCCTTCGGCATGGACGAGGGGCCGGGCGATGAATTGGCGCACCACCTTGGCCGGGCGCTTCAGATCACCAACATCCTGCGCGACCTGGACGAGGATGCCGGTATCGGCCGCCTCTACATGGCCCGCGAATGGCTGGAGCGGGCGGGTGCGACGACGCACGACCCTGTCTCCATCGTCGCCGATCCCGCCCTCGACGCCGCCGCTCGCATCGGCGCGGCTCTGGCCCACCAGCACTATGCCGAGGCCGACCGCATCATGGCCACGCGGCCCAGAGGGCGACTGGTCGCGCCCCGACTGATGAGCGCGGTCTATGGCGCTATCCTTAGGCGGATGGAGCAGGTCGGCTGGGCCACGCCGCGCACGCGGGTGAAGCTCGGCAAGGGCGAGATGCTCGCCATCGCGCTGAAGAAGGGCCTGCTCGGCCGATGAAGGTGCATGTGGTCGGGGCCGGGCTGGCCGGACTGTCGGCAGCTGTGAAGCTCGCCGAGGCCGGCCATGCTGTGGAGCTCAGCGAGGCGGCGGCGCAGGCAGGCGGACGGTGCCGGTCCTATTTCGACCCGCAACTCGGCGCAGTGATCGACAACGGCAACCACCTCGTCATGTCCGGCAATCGGGCTGTGTACGACTATCTCAGCGTCATCGGCGCCCAGGATCGGCTGGCGGGCCCGGACGAGGCGAAGTTTGATTTCGTCGATCTGGCCACGAATGAGCGTTGGCAAATCCATCCCAACCTCGGCCCGGTTCCGTGGTGGGTGACGGCGCCCCGCCGCCGCGTTCCCGGGACGAGGGCGGCCGACTATCTAGCGCTGGCGGGCCTGCTACAACCGAAGGCGGGGCAGCGGGTGGATCAGGCGATCCATTGCGAAGGCCCGGTATGGCGGCGGTTGATGGAGCCCTTCCTGCTGGCGGCGCTCAACACCACGCCCGAGATCGGATCCGCCTCATTGGCCGCCGCCGTGGTGCGCGAGACCCTGGCCAAGGGTGGTAGGGCCTATCGCCCGCGTATCGCCGAACCCACCCTGGCGGCGGCCTTCGTCGATCCGGCGCTGGCCTATCTTGAAAGCAAGGGCGCTATCGTGCGCTTCAGCCGCCGGCTGCGCAGCATCGCCTTCGAGGGTGACCGCCTATCGGGTCTCACCTTCGCTGACGGCGAGATCGCGGTGGGGCCGGACGAGGCGGTGGTGCTGGCCACGCCGCCGTGGGTCGCAGGCGAGCTCGTGCCCGACCTCAGCGTGCCGGACGCCTTCTGCGCCATCGTCAATGGTCATTTCCTGGCGAAGTCGCCGCCGGGCGCGTCCGCCATCATCGGCGTGATCGGCGGAACGGTGGAGTGGATCTTCACCTTCGAGGATCGAATCTCGGTCACCATCTCCGGCGCCGACCACCTGGTCGATCTCGATCGGGCGGTGCTGGCCCGGCGTATGTGGGACGAGGTGGCCAGTGTGCTCGGCCTCACGGCGGCCCTGCCGCCCTGGCAGGTGGTGAAGGAAAAGCGCGCCACCTTCGCCGCCACGGTGGAGCAGGACGCCAAGCGCCCGCCCGCCCGGACCCGTTGGAGCAACCTGGTTCTCGCCGGCGACTGGACCCAGACCGGCCTGCCGGCGACCATCGAGGGCGCCGTCCGCTCGGGGTTTCAAGCCGCCGCATTGGCGAGCACACCCCAAGCGCGGTAAAAGCCAAGCCATGTATGACGCCGAACCCCTTTCGCCTGACCTTGCCGCTGTGGAGTGGTTGGTGCAGCGCGCGACGGACGCGATCCTGAAAGCACAAAAGCCGGACGGCCATTGGGTGTTCGAGCTGGAGGCCGACGCCACCATTCCGGCCGAGTTCGTCCTTCTGAAGCACTATCTGGGCGAGCCGGAAGACCTCGATCTAGAGGCGCGTATCGGTCGCTACCTGCGCCGTATCCAATCGAGCGCACATGGCGGCTGGTCTCTGTTCCACGGCGGCGCTTTCGACATCTCCGCGACGGTAAAGGCCTATTTCGCCCTCAAGATGATCGGCGATCCCATCGACGCACCGCACATGGCCCGGGCGCGCGCGGCGGTGCTGGCCCATGGCGGGGCGGCGGCCACCAACGTCTTCACGCGCATCCAGCTGGCGCTTTACGGCGCGGGGTCCTGGGCGGCGATCCCCACCATGCCGGTGGAGTTGATCCTGCTGCCGCGCTGGTTCCCCATTCACCTGTCGAAGATGAGCTACTGGGCGCGCACGGTGATCGTGCCGCTGCTGGTGCTGCAGGTGAAGAAGCCCGTGGCGAAGAACCCGCGCGGCGTGTGCGTGGACGAGCTCTATCTGCCCAAGACCACCGTGAAGCCGGGCTCGAAGGCGGCGGACACCAAGTGGCTGTGGACGGCGGGCTTCAACGCGCTGGACGTGGTGCTGAAGGCGGTCGATCCGTTCTGGCCCAGGGGTTTGCGGCAGCGCGCTGTCGATGCTTGCGTGCGCTTTGTCACCGAGCGGTTGAACGGCGAGGACGGCCTCGGCGCCATCTATCCGGCCATGGCCAACAGCGTGATGATGTTCGATGTGCTCGGCTATGCGCCAGAGCATCCGGATCGCGCCATCGCGCGAAAGTCGGTGGAGAAACTGCTGGTCTACCGCGAAAACGGCGAGGTCTATTGCCAGCCCTGCGTCTCGCCGGTGTGGGACACCGCGCTGACCGCCCACGCCCTGCTCGAGACCGGCGGCGAGGCGGCGGAGGCCGCGGCGCTGGCGGGCCTGGAATGGTTGAAGCCGCGTCAGGTGCTCGACGTAAAGGGCGACTGGGCCGAGGAGAAACCGGATGTGCGCCCCGGCGGCTGGGCCTTCCAGTACAATAACGCGTACTATCCGGATCTCGACGACACCGCCGTGGTGGTGATGGCCATGGACCGCGCCCGCCAGCGCCTGAACGCTACTGGCTATGACGAAGCCATCGCGCGGGGCGACGAGTGGACCGTGGGGCTGCAGTCGAAGAACGGCGGCTTCGGCGCCTTCGATGCGGACAACAGGTATCACTATCTGAACAACATCCCGTTTGCGGACCACGGCGCTTTGCTCGATCCGCCGACCGAGGACGTGTCCGGGCGGGTGGTGTCGATGATGGGCCAGCTCGGCGACGCCGACCCGGTGCGTATGGCGGCGGCGCTGAAATATCTCGAAGAGACCCAGATGGCGGACGGCAGCTGGTTCGGTCGCTGGGGGGTGAACTACGTCTATGGCACGTGGTCTGTGCTGTGCGCCCTGAACGCCGCCAAGGTCGATCCGGCCGGGCCGATGGTGCGCAAGGCCGTGGCCTGGCTGGAAACGATCCAGAACCCGGACGGTGGCTGGGGTGAGGACTGCGAGAGCTACGACCTTGCTTACAAAGGCTACACGCCTGCCCCCTCCACCGCCTCGCAGACGGCCTGGGCCCTGCTCGGCCTGATGGCGGTGGGCGAGGTTGACAGTACGGCGGTGGCGCGCGGCATGGCCTGGCTGGCGGCGAACCAGGACGCCGACGGGCTGTGGGGACAGGAGCACTATACCGGCGGCGGTTTCCCGCGCGTCTTCTACCTGCGCTATCACGGCTATCCGAAGTTCTTCCCCCTGTGGGCGGCGGCGCGCTACCGCAACCTGAAGCGCTCCAATACCCGCGAGGTGGCGTGGGGAATGTAGCGATCCTCGCCGTCACCGGCCTGAACCGGGAGGCGAAGATCGTAGCCGGTCCGGGGGTTATAGCGCTCGCCAGCGGCGGAGACATCGCCACCCTCGCGACCCGGATCGAAGCCGCTCTGACGCCGGACATCGCCGGCATCATCAGCATCGGCATCGCCGGGGCGTTGAGCCCATCTTTGAAGGTGGGGCAGGTGGTGATCGCCGCCGACGCGGACTCCGCGTGGGCTGACACACTCTCAGCGGCCCTGCCCGATGCCCGGCGCGGGCTGATCGTCGGTTCCGACACCATGCTGGTCGATGCCGCGTCCAAGGCGGCGCTTCACCAAGCCACGGGGGCTATCGCGGTGGATATGGAGAGCCACATTGCCGCTGCGGTGGCAGCCCGTCACGGCTTGCCCTTCGCCGGCGTGCGCGTGATCTCCGACGGTGCGGATCGGGCCTTGCCCAAGGCGGCGCAGGCGGGGATGAAGCCGGACGGCGGCATGGATATCGGTGCGGTGCTGAAGTCCCTCGCCGCCGACCTGCGTCAGCTGCCCGCCCTGATCCGCATCGGCATGGAGGCCGAGCGGGCGTTCCGCGCGCTGGCGACCGTGTGCCGCCAACTTGGGCCAAGGTTAGGGTTCGGGGTTTAGGCGGCGATCATCTTTACCAGCGCCTGCACCGGAGGAGACATGCCGATCGGGCCGGTGAGCACCTCGCTGAGCATCACTGCCGCGACGCCCCAGTAATAGGCCGGATGGACCCGCTTGCGCACCACGAAGTCCACTACCGGACCGACCAGAAGGATCGCGTCGATGATGCCGTACATCACCAGCGGCGCGGCGGGTCCGAACATGGGCATGGGCAATAGGCGACCGAGACCAGGGCCCAGAAGCAGCATGGTGGCGCACAGCATCAACCGCTTGTGCCACTCGCCCTCGCGCCGCTTCACCACGGCGGCTGTCACCAGGCCGGCGAAGAAGGCCATGCCGAGTACGTTCATGGCCAGGAAGATGCCCTTCGGAAAGAAGGACGGCACGATGTGCGTATGGATGGCGAATACCGTCGCCGCGATGCCCATGATGACCATGAGCGTGGCCAGCACCGCTCCAGCCCAACCCAGTTTGCGGTGCAGTTTCAGCGATCCGCGCACGGCCAGCGCCGGCTGGACCACGAACAGCACCAGCCAGCTCAGGAAGACGAAGCCGTGGATGTGCAGGAGCAGCGGCAGACCCGGCGGGGTCATGATGGCGTCCGGCGCGGTGCGCGAGAAGCCGGCGATGATGATCACCGCCATGAACACAGCCATCATCAGGTAGAAGCGTCGGCCCACCCAGCCGCTCGCCGATTGTTTCTCAAGTCCGATCGCCGTCATCGCCACGCCCCTGCCTGCGAAGCACCAACGTCTCGCAGGCCGCGCAGCGACGCAAGTGAAGGATGCGTTACTCGGCTGCGGTGACCGGTTGCGCCCGCCGCTTGGACTTGCGGATGTCCAGCGTGTTCATTTTACCGGCCTTGATCTCTTCCAGCTTCTCTTCCACGTGGGCGGAGAAGACGTATTCGGCCGGGCGCTGGTTGGCGAGGCTGATCTCCGGCGCGAAATCGCCCGAGGTCTTGATGCCGAACAGGGCCACCTTGGCGGCGTGCAGCGGGTTGGCCAGGGTAGCCTTCACCGAGGTGCCCTCGAAGCCGCAGTGAACCATGCAGTCGGCGCACTTCTCATAATTGCCGACGCCATAGTCGTCCCACTTGGTATCCTCCATCAGCTCCTTGAAGGACTGCACATAGCCTTCGCCGAGGAGATAGCAGGGCTTTTGCCAGCCGAACACGGTGCGCGCGGGCATTGACCAGGGCGTGCAGGCGAAGGTCTCGTTGCCGGCCAGGAAGTTGAGGAACAGGTCCGACTGGGTGAACTCCCAGTGCTTGCCCTTGCCGCGCGCGAACATCTCGCGGAAGAAGCTCTTGGTCTTCTGGCGGTTCAGGAAGTGCTCCTGATCCGGCGCACGCTCGTAGGCATAGCCGGGCGAAAGGGTGGTGCCGACGCCCAGGATCTTCATCTGGTCGAGGAAGGCGGCCATGCGGTCCGGATCGGCGCCGTCGAACAGGGTGCAGTTGATCTGCACGCGGAAGCCCTTGGCCTTGGCCAGCTTGATGGCCTCCACGGCGGTGTCGAACACGCCGTCCTGGCATACGGCCTTGTCGTGCATGGCCTGGTCGCCGTCGAGGTGGATCGACCAGGAGAAGAAGCGGCTCGGCTTGTACTTGTCGATGTGCTTCTTCAGCAGCAGGGCGTTGGTGCAGACAATGGTGACCTTTTTCCGCGCGATCGCGCCCTGCACGATCTTGGGCATGTCGCGGTGCAGCAGGGGTTCGCCACCGGCGACAACCACGCCGGGCGCGCCGCATTCGTCGATGGCCTCCATGCATTGATCGTAGGAGAGGCGCTGGTTCAGGATGTCGTCCGGATAGTCGATCTTACCGCAGCCGGCGCAGGCCAGGTTGCAGCGGAACAGCGGCTCCAGCATCAATACGAGCGGATAGCGTTTCACCCCGGCCAGGTGCTTGGCGACCACGTACTTGCCGACCTGCACGGTCTGGGTAAGCGAAATGCTCATTCGGCGGGACTCCTGGCGGCAGCGCGACTGGCGCTGTGCGAGACGGTAAAGCGGGGGGCGCTGCCGGTGGCGGCGCTGGGGTTTTCGGCCGCGCCGCGCCGCAAAGCTGCGGGCAGGCGGAATTCGATATGCTCTTCGATGCCGTTCATCTGCGTCACGGTCACCTCGTCGATCTTGCGCAGGGCGTCGATGACGCTCAGCACCAGCTCTTCAGGGGCGGAGGCGCCGGCGGTGAGGCCTACGGTCTTGACCCCCGCCATCCAGGCCGGATCGAGTTCGCTGCCGTCGGCCACGAGGTAGCTCGGGATGCCCACCTCCTCGCCGATCTCGCGTAGGCGCTTGGAGTTGGAGCTGTAATTGGCGCCCACCACGATGAGGGCGTCCACCACCGCACACACATCGCGCACGGCGGTCTGGCGGTTCTGGGTGGCGTAGCAGATGTCAGCCGTATCCGGGCCGGTCACGTCGGAGAAGCGCGCCTTGAGCGCCGCGATCACATCCTTGGTGTCATCGACGCTGAGCGTGGTCTGGGTGACATAGGCGAGGGGCGTGTCCAGCGGCAGATCGAGCGCCAGCACCGCCGCTTCGTCCGAGACCAGGAAGACCGGGCCGTCGATCTGGCCCATGGTGCCCTCGACCTCCGGATGGCCCTCGTGGCCGATCAGGATCAGGGTCTTGCCCTTGGCCACATAGTGCTTGCCCTGGTGGTGCACCTTGGAGACCAGCGGGCAGGTGGCGTCGAGCACGGGCAGCGCGCGGGCCTTGGCGTCGGCGATCACGGAACGGGCCACGCCATGGGCGCTGAACACCGTCACGGCGCCGTCGGGAATCTCGGATATCTCCTCGACGAAGATGGCTCCCTTGCTCTTCAGGTCGTCCACCACGTGCCGGTTATGCACGATCTCGTGGCGCACATAGACGGGCTTGCCGAACTGCACGAGCGCCTGGTCGACGATATCGATGGCCCGCACCACGCCGGCGCAGAAGCCGCGGGGCTGGGCGAGAACAACCTTGATC
Organism: uncultured Caulobacterales bacterium; assembly: GCA_903862425.1. Taxonomy (GTDB): domain Bacteria; phylum Pseudomonadota; class Alphaproteobacteria; order Caulobacterales; family Caulobacteraceae; genus CAIOYC01. Next base: position 35,450 of record CAIOYC010000032.1, read on the forward strand.
ATCATTCACCACTGGACGGGCGCGGTTGCGTCCGCGCCTGCAAGATAGAGGCGGAACGCCCCGCATGAAAGGGAACGGAGCGTGGCGATGTTACAATAGACCGCGGCGCGATGTCCTGTTTGATTGTTCTGAGGCTTCCGTGCCTCACTCTTCGGCCCTATCTTGAGGTCCATGAGCACCGACGCATCCCACCATCGCCCCTGGCGCCGGATCGACCGGCGAGTGTCGCGCAAGATTCGCGTCGGCTCCGTCGAGGTCGGCGGCGACGCTCCGATCACCGTGCAGTCGATGACCAACACGCTGACCGCCGACGCAGCCGCGACCATCGACCAGATCCGGCGGCTGGAAGAGGCGGGGGCCGACATCGTGCGCGTCTCCTGCCCCGACGAAGAGTCCACCGCAGCGTTCAAGACCATCGCCCGCGAGTCGAAGGTGCCGCTCGTGGCGGACATCCACTTCCATTACAAGCGGGGCATCGAGGCGGCGCAGGCCGGCGCCGCCTGCCTGCGCATCAATCCCGGCAACATCGGCTCGCCCGCCCGGGTCAAGGAAGTCGTGCAGGCCGCCCGTGACCATGGCTGCTCCATGCGTATCGGCGTGAATGCTGGCTCGCTCGAGCGCGATCTGCTGGAAAAGTACGGCGAGCCCTGCCCGGACGCCATGGTGGAGAGCGCCCTGTTCCACGCCCGCATCCTGCAGGACCTGGACTTCCACGAGTTCAAGATCAGCGTGAAGGCGTCCGACACCTTCATGACCGTGGCCGCCTATAACCAGCTCGCCGACCAGATCGACTGCCCGCTGCACCTCGGCATCACCGAGGCGGGCGCCCTGCGCACCGGCACGGTCAAGTCCTCCATCGGCATCGGCAATCTGCTGTGGGCTGGGATCGGCGACACCATCCGTGTCTCGCTGGCGGCGGAGCCTGAGGAAGAGATCAAGGTCGGCTTCGACATCCTGAAGTCCCTCGGCCTGCGCCACCGCGGCGTGAACATCATCGCCTGTCCCTCCTGCGCGCGTCAGGGCTATGACGTGATCCGCACGGTGGAGAAGCTGGAGGCGCGGCTGGCCCACATCTCCACGCCGCTGTCGCTATCCATCATCGGTTGCGTCGTGAACGGTCCGGGCGAGGCGCTGATGACCGATGTGGGCTTCACCGGCGGCGGTTCGGGCAAGGGCACCGGCATGGTCTATATGGCCGGCAAGGCCGACCACAAGCTCGGCGACCGCGACATGGTCGAGCACATCGTCGAGCTGGTCGAGGCCAAGGCCAAGGAAATCCAGGCCGCCGAAGACGCCAAGACCCCCGCCCCGGTGACGGTGGCGGCCGAGTGAGTTCTGATACGCTGACGAAGCCGACGCCGGACGTTTCGGCGGCGCTGACCCGTGATGCCAATGCCGTCGAGGCGGTGCTCGAGCGCCTCCTGCCCCAGCCGACCGGCCATCACGCCCGCGTGCTGGAGGCCATGCGCTACGCCACCTTCGCCGGCGGCAAGCGGCTGCGGCCCTATCTGGTGCTGGCCGGCGCGCGCCTGTTCGATGTGCCCGAAGCGCGGGCCCTGCGGGCGGCCTCGGCGATCGAGGTGCTGCACACCTATTCGTTGGTCCATGACGACCTGCCCTGCATGGACGATGACGACCTGCGTCGCGGCCGTCCCACCACGCACCGCAAGTTCGACGAGGCGACCGCAGTGCTGGCGGGCGACGGCCTGCTGACCATCGCCTTCGAGATCCTGGCCGACGAGCAGACCCATCCCTCGGGCGAGGTACGTGCGCGGCTGGTCTCGCGGCTGGCCAAGGCGGCGGGCGGCGAGGGCATGATCGGCGGCCAGATGATGGATATCGAGGCCCCGAGCCACAGCTTCGGCCCGGACGAGATCATTCTGCTTCAGCGCATGAAGACCGGCGCCCTGTTCGAGTTCGCCGCCGAGGCCGGACCGATCCTGGCCGAGGTGGGCGAGGCGGATCAGGCGCGGCTGCGCAGCTTCGCCCGCGACATGGGCCTGGCCTTTCAGATCGCCGACGACCTCATCGACGTCACTGGGGACGAGGCCGCTGCGGGCAAGGCGGTGGGCAAGGACGCGGCGGCCGGCAAGGCGACCCTGGTGTCCCTGTGGGGCATCGACGGCGCCCGAGACAAGGCCCAGCAACTAGCGGCGAGCGCTGCCGAGACGCTGGAGACTTATGGGACGAAGGCGGACGAATTGAAGGCGCTGCCCTATTTCCTCCTGGACCGTGCGACATAGATAAGGGGTGTGGATTGAACGCCGCTCATGGGTGCGCGTTTGGACCTGACCCTTTGAAGCCGTACGAGTTCTGCCGTGAACAAACGTCTTGCGATGCTCGCCTGCGCCGCCCTCGCCGCCGCGCCCCTTGCCGCCGTTCCCGTCGCCGCCTTGGCGGAGGCCGACCCGGCCATCTCGACCATAGACGCCCTGGACGGGGCGTTGCTGGACTCGATGAAGTCCGGCAGGAGCACGGCTGAGCAACGCTATACCCGCCTTGTCCCGGCGGTAGACCGCGCCTTCGACATCCCGCAGATGACCCGCTTCGCCGTCGGCTTGGCCTGGTCGGGCTATACTCCGGCGGAGCAGGCCTCCCTGAGCAAGGCTTTCGCCAAGCTCACGGCGGCTAATCTGGCGCATAATTTCAACAGCTTCGACGGCGAGCAGTTCAAGGTCGATCCGGCCGTGCAGACCCGCGGGCCGGACAAGCTGGTCAAGTCGCAGATCATCCCCAAGTCCGGCTCGCCGACGGTGCTGAACTACCGCATGCGTCAGTCGGGCGGGACGTGGAAGGTGATCGACGTCTATTTCGGCGCCATCAGCCAGCTCACCGCCCAGCGTTCTGACTTCGCCGCCAGCGCCGTGCCGGGCGGCGCGGCGGCGCTCGTTCAGAAGATCAACGCCAAGTCGGAAGACCTGTTGAAGCGATAGGGCTTCAGCCCAGAGTGAAGTCTACCACCAGCGGCAGGTGGTCGCTGGCGACCCGCGCCAGGGCGGTGTCCGGGGCATGCACGCCGTCGATCTGCACGCCGTCGCTGACGAAGGCGTGGTCGATACGGATCATCGGCAGGCGGGAGGGAAAGGTGGGGCAACCCGGCTTGCCCGGCGCCAGCTTGCGCGCATCCTTCAACAGTCCGGCGAGGCGCTTGTAGCAGGCGTAGCGCGGGGTCGCGTTGAAGTCGCCGATCAGGATCAACGGCCCCTTGGCGGCCTTGGATCCGAGCCAGTCGGGTCCCGCCAAGGCTTCGGTCTGCACCTTCTGCTCGGGAGGGACGAGGCCGAGATGGGTATTGATGACCTGCAGCTTCTTTGGCTTGCCGCTGGGGCAGGGGACCTCGATCTGCACCCACACCGCGCCGCGATCTTCCAGACCGCGCCCGCGCACCTTGACGCGTGGGAGGTTGGGCAGGGCGCCGGCCTTGACCAGGGTCATGGGCAGGGCGGTAAGCAGGGCGTCGCCATAACGCTCGTCCGCCACGCCGAGCGCGGCGTTGAAATGGAAGTGCATACCGAGGCGCTCGGCGATGGCGTGGGCCTGGTCCACCCGGCCGGTGCGCGGGCGGCGCACGTCCACCTCCTGCAGGGCCACGATGTCGGGCTTGGACTGGGCGATGACCGCGGCGATCCGCGCCACATCGAGCTTGCCGTCCGTGCCGCGACAAGAGTGGACATTATAGGTCATGATCCGCGCCATCGGACCGACCTTACGCCCGGAACAGGCGGTATAGCACCCGTCGGCTGTAGGTTTCGCCGGGCCGCACGATCGTGGTGGGGAAGGCCGGGTGGTTCACCGCGTCGGGGAAGTCCTGCGGCTCGATGGCCAGAGCCTGGTTAGGGATCCAGGGGGCAGGCATCTTGCGACCGTCATAGAGCTGAACGCCGGGCTGGTCGGTGGAGATTTCCAACACTACGTTCGTCGATGGGGAACGCAGGCGCACCGCCGGTTGGGCGCCGCCCTTCAGCACGAAGTTGTGGTCCAGCCCGCCGACCACGGCGAGCTGCGGGTGTGCGACTTCGATCACGTCGCCCAGGCGGCGCGGCCGGTTCAGGTCGAAAGGCGTGTCTGCTACCAGTAGCAGTTCGCCCGTAGGCAACAGGTCGGCGCCGACGGCGGTGATGGCGGACGCGGCGACCATGATCTCGTGGTCCAGCACGTCGATGCCGCCGCCGAGGTTGAAATACAGGTGGTGGGTCAGGTTGATCGGCGTCGGCCGCGTCGTCGTGGCCGTATAGTGAATCTCCACCGCGTCGTCAGCGGTGAAGGCGATGTCGGCCGCCGCCTGCACCTCGCCGGGAAACCCCATATCGCCGTCGGGAGACAGGTAGGTCAGCCGCACTCCCGCCGGGGTCTCCTCGAGCCGCCAGTCGCGATGACCCCACCCCACCTTTCCACCGTGCAGGGTGGCGGCGCCCTCGTTGGTGGAAACCTGAAAAACTTCGCCGTCGATGACAAAGCGGCCGCCGCCGATGCGGTTGGCGACGCGGCCGACCAGCCGGTTCAGCGACTGGCCGTCGGCCTCAGCCGCGCTCATGCCCTGCGGCTGGAGAAGGCACTCGATGCCATCGGCCCTGAAAGAGGTGATCGCACCGCCGTGCGGATCGATCTCCAGAGTCAGGTCCGCGCGACGCAGCTTCACCGGCGACCCACCTTGCGCATCAGCTCACTGCGTGGTGTTGGCGGCGCTTTCGCGGGCGTGGTCGGCGGCCTTGTGGGCGGCCACATCGGTCTTCTCGCCAGCCTTGTCGAGGGCGTGGCCAGCCTTGGATGCGGCGTCGCCGGTGGCGTCCGACAGGTTGGCGAGACCTTCCTTCGCCTGCACGCCGAGCTTCCTGGCGGCTGGCTCGGCATCCTTGGCGGCGTGCTTGAGGGCATCGCCCGTCTCGATGGCGGCGGCCTTCAGGTCGGAACCCGCCGCCTTCATCTCGCTCTGGGCGGCGGCCTGGTTGGCGGTCTTGGCGGTGTTATCGCCGCAGCCGGCCAGGGTCGCCGCCATGGCCATGCCGGCGAGCAGGGCGATTGGACGCGCGTGATGACCGCGCCAGACCACGGCCTCGGCGCGGAATTTGGGCAGGCGGACGAGGCGGATCATGGCTGTGCTCTGGCTGTGGTTCGTATGCACAATCCGCATGCGCCGCGCAGGTTCCGGCTCAGCTTGTCGAGCGTTACGGCTCGGGGGTGAAGTCGCGCACCCTGGCCACGGTCGAGGCGTCCAGCTTCTGGATCAGACCCACCACCAGGTCGACCATGCGGTCGAAATCGGCCCGGTCGATCACGCCGTTATGGGCGTGGGTATAGCGCGCTGGAACCACCAGATTGATCGTCGGCGCGCCGCCGGTGGATTTCTGAATTTCAGCCGAGTCGTCGCCATAGCCCTGAACGAGATCGAGCTGCAGCGGCAGGCCCTTGGCGACCGCCGTGGCCTTGGTCAGGGCGGTGAGGCGGCGGTTAGGCAGGGCGCTGGAGTCGTAGAGGAACAGGCCAGGACCCGCGCCGAGTCGCGCCTGGGTCTCTTCCGGATTGCGGCCGGGACTGTCGCCGGTAATGCCGCCCTCGATGGCGATGCCGATGTCCGGTTTGATCACGTCGGCGGCGGAATGGGCGCCGCGCAGGCCCACCTCTTCCTGCGTGGTGGCGGCGAAGAAGACCTGATTGGGATGGCCCGAGGCCTTGAGCCGACGCATGGCCTCGATCAGTACCGCGCAGCCCACCCGGTCGTCCCAGGCCTTGCCGAGATAGCGCTGGGTGCCGTTCAGCACCTGAAAAGGACTGTCGGGAACTACCGGATCGCCCGGACCGATGCCCATGGCCGCCACCTCGTCCGCCGACCTGGCGCCCACATCGAGATAGAGGGTGTCGCGGCTGAACACCCGTTCGCGCTCGGCGGGCGGAACCACGTGGACGTCGCGGATGCCCGTGACGGCGCGCACGGGGCCCTTGGAGCCGATGATGATCCAGCGCTGGTCGGGTAGGGCCTGGTCGAGCCAGCCGCCCAGCATCTGCATGGACAGGAAGCCATCCTTTGTGGTGCGCCGGATCACACCGCCGAGTTCGTCCATGTGCGCATCGAGCATGATGCGCGGGCCGCTCGCACCTTGGCGGGCGATCACCGAGCCCAGCCCGTCGTAGCTTAGCTGATCGGACAGGGGTTTCATCTCGCGCACCATGATGGCGCGCACCGCCTCTTCGTAGCCGGGCGGGCCAGGAGCGTCGGATAGTTCGTGCAGCAGGGCCTCGGTCCGATCGCCGGGCGCGGCCAGGACGGGCTGGGCGCCGAGGCCCGCCAGCATCGCCGCCACCGAAATCGCTATCGCCGTCCGCCGCATGCCCGCCTCCGTCGCAGCAACCATCTAGAGGCCCCGCGATGGCGAGGGCAAGCGTCGCGTCGCCTTACTTGGGGGCGTAGATCTGGTCGAACACGCCGCCGTTGGCGAAGTGGGTCTTCTGCACCCTCGCCCAGCCGCCGAACTGGCCGATATTGCTGAGCGGGATGCTGGGAAACTGCCGGGCATACTTCTTAAGCACTGCCGGATTGCGCGGGCGGTAGAACGACTTGCCGATCAGGTCCTGCGCCGCATCGGTATAGAGGAACTTCAGATAGGCCTCCGCCACGGGGCGGGTGTGGCGCCTGTCCACCACCTTGTCGACCACGGACACGGGCGGTTCGGCCAGGATCGAGCTCGACGGGACCACGATGTCCACCTTGCCCGGGCCGAGTTCCTGCTGGGCCAGCCAGGCCTCGTTCTCCCAGGCCAGCAACACGTCGCCAAGGCCGCGCTCGGTAAAGCTGGTGGTGGCCCCCCGCGAGCCGGAGTCCAGCACCGGCACGTGGCTGAACAGGGTCTTAAGATAGGCCCGCGCCGAAGCTTCGTTGCCGCCGGGCTTGTGCAGGGCCCAGCCGTAGGCCGCGAGATAGTTCCAGCGCGCCCCGCCCGAGGTCTTCGGGTTGGCGGTGATGATCTGCACGTCGCCGCGCACCAGATCTCCCCAGTCCCTGATCTTCTTCGGATTACCCGCGCGTACCAGAAATACCACGGTGGAGGTGTAGGGGGTGGAGTTCTGCGGCAGCCGGCCCTGCCAGTTGGCGGGCAGCAGGTGCGCCTTTTCGGAGATGGCGTCGATGTCCGCCGCAAGCGCCAGGGTCACCACGTCGGCTTCGAGCCCGCCGATCACCGACAGGGCCTGCTTGCCCGAACCGCCGTGGCTCTGGTTGATGGTCACGGTCTGGCCGGTCTTCTTCTTCCAGTCGGCGGCGAAGAGCGGATCATAGGCCTTGTAGAGCTCGCGGGTCGGGTCGTAGCTGACGTTGAGCAGGCTCACTGGTCCCGGCGCGGCCATGGCCCGCCCGGCGACGGCCGCCGCGCCCAGCGCCGCGCTGCTCAGAGTCAGCCCGCGCCGTGTGATCTCGATACTCATCGGAAGCTCCATGCATAGCTTTCTGCGCGGCAACATGCCCAAGACCACCCAGGGGCGGTAACGAAGATTGGTTCGCTCCGATCCAGAATTTCTAACAGGTGCGGCTTTTGGCTTGTGGCGTGGAGTCACGGACAGACTGTGTTCAAAACGTCGTAGAAGCACCGCATAGCAAGGGAATCGATCGAGTTGCGCTGATGCCTACCTATCGGTCGCCCGCCCCCGTCTTTACCGCGCCAGCGTCGGCGCCGGATCGCGGCTGGCTGCTGCGGCTGGTGGAAAATCTGGGCGGGGCGCTGGGCATGACTCGCCCTCGCCCGGCGGAGACCGCTTCGGACATCGCCCCTGCACCGCCGACCGCTTCGCCGCGAGAAGCGGCGCTGGAGCTGCTGCCAGACCCGGTGCTGCTGGTGGAGGCGGCCGATCCCAACGACCTGTCCGGCCGCCGCATCGCCTTCGCCAACGCCGCTGCGCGGGAACTCCTGCGCATTCCCGCTTCGGGCGCCCTGGTGGTGTCCGCCCTGCGCCAGCCGGAAATGCTGGAGGCTATCGACGAAAGCCTGTTCGGCGGTATCGAAAGCGAGACCCTTTATGAGCCGCGCGGCGCCCAGGAGCAGATCTGGCGTGTACGCACCGTGCCCCTGCCCGGCGAAGGCGCGCCGACCCTCTACGGCGAGACAACGCGCATGGCGCTGGTCCATTTCCGCGACGAGACCGACGCGCGCCGGGCCGAACAGATGCGGGTGGATTTCCTCGCCAACGCCAGCCACGAATTGCGCACGCCGCTGGCCTCCCTGTCCGGTTTCATCGAGACCCTGCGCGGCCACGCCAAGGACGATCCGGAGGCGCGCGACCAGTTCCTGCGCATCATGACCGCCCAGGCCGAACGGATGGCGCGGCTGATCGACGACCTGATGTCCCTGTCGCGGATCGAACTGAACGAGCACATCAGGCCGTTGGGCTCGTGCGATCTGTCGTTGGCGGCGATGGATGTGGCTGACACCCTGCGCCCCCTCACAGCCGACAAGGGCGTGAAGCTGGACCTGCATCTGATGGACCGCGGCGAGGCGGTGGTGGCGGGCGACCGTGACCAGATCACCCAGGTGGTGCAGAATCTGATCGACAACGCCCTTAAATATTCGCCGGCCGGCGGAGCGGTTCGGGTGGAGATCGTGCGCGGGCTGACCGGCGACGCCGCCTTCGCCCACGGCTCCAAGGCGCTCACCATGGCCAATGCCGGGGGCGGTCGCCTGTCGCTCTTGACCCCCGACCGGGCCGAGCCGGACGACTATGTCCTTCTGCGCGTCGCCGATCAGGGCCCGGGAATGCGGCGCGAACACCTTCCGCGTCTGGCGGAGCGTTTCTACCGCGTGGAAGGCCAGAAGAGCGGCCAGAAGCTCGGCACCGGCCTCGGCCTCGCTATCGTCAAGCACATCATGAACCGGCACCGGGGCGGAATGCTGGTGGAGAGCGCCCCGACCCTCGGTTCAACCTTTGCCGTATACTTTCCTGCCGCCGCACGGTGAGCTTGGAATGCACGCTGCAACAAATTTGTCATCGATACGTCATCCTGCGACAGCAATCCCCATGCATTGAGCGACCCGCCGTATGGGTCGATCCCGTGAACCGGTGGATTCGGGCGAGTCGGCAGATATCGGGCAGGTGGTCATGAACACGACGAACGAGCACACGCTGAAATTCTTCGGCGAAGAGCTGCAACAGCTCAAGGCCGAGGTGGCCCGCATGGGCGGCCTGGTCGAGGCGCAGGTGGCCGATTGCGTGCGCGCCGTCGCCAACCGCGACGTGGGCATCGCGCAGGCGGTGGTCGAGCGCGACCAGAAGCTCGATCAGATGCAGGTGGAGATCGAGCGCAAGGCCATCCGCATGATCGCCCTGCGCCAGCCTGTCGCCCAGGACCTGCGCCGTACCGTCGCCGCCATGAAGCTGGCCTGGAACCTGGAGCGCACCGGCGACCAGGCCAAGAGCATCGCCAAGCGCGCCCTGGTCATCGCCGAGGCCGAGCCGATCACGCCCCTTACCCGCTCGGTGGAGCGCATGGGCAAGCTGGTCATCGCCCGACTGAAGGAAGTGCTCGACGCCTACACCAATCTGGACGTCGATCAGGCCATGAACGTCTGGCGCAACGACCAGGAGGTCGACGAGCACTACAATTCGCTGTTCCGCGAACTGCTCACCTACATGATGGCCGATCCGCGCATGATCGGCGCCTGCGCCCAGCTGCTGTTCGTGGCCAAGAACCTGGAGCGGATCGGCGACCATGCCACCAACGTGGCCGAGATGGTCTATTATGAAGTGACAGGCGAGGAGATCGTCGGCGATCGTCCGCGCTGGACCGGCTCCGCTGACGGGAACCTGGGCGGGACATTGGAGAGCCTTTCGGAATGACGCCCTACATCCTGGTGGTCGAGGACGAGGACGCCCTCGCCACCCTGCTCAAGTACAATCTCGACAAGGAGGGCCACCGCGTGGTGGTCGCCTCCGACGGTGAAGAAGCCCTCATGCTGATCGACGAGCGCGCGCCCGATCTCGTGGTGCTCGACTGGATGCTGCCCAAGGTGTCGGGCATCGAGGTCTGCCGGCGCCTGCGCAGCAAGACCGAGACCAAGAACCTGCCGGTCATCATGCTCACCGCCCGCGGCGAGGAGAGCGACCGGGTGCGCGGCCTCGACACCGGCGCGGACGATTATATCGTCAAGCCTTTTTCCATGACCGAGCTGGCCGCCCGCGTGCGCGCCGTGCTGCGCCGCATCCGTCCAGGCCTCGCCGACGACCGCATCCGCCACGGCGACCTCGTCATCGACCGCGTCGCCCACCGGGTGAAGCGCGACGGCAAGGAGATCCACCTTGGTCCCACCGAGTTCCGCCTGCTCGACTACCTGATGCAGCATCCCGGCCGGGTCTTCTCGCGCGAGCAACTGCTCGATGCGGTGTGGGGCTCAGACGTCTATGTGGAAGCCCGCACCGTGGACGTGCACATCGGGCGCCTGCGCAAGGCTCTCAACGCCGGCACGGAGCAGGACCCGATCCGCACGGTCCGCTCGGCGGGTTACTCTCTGGAAACCGCCGAAGCCTGAGGCGAGCCTCTCCGCGTGAATGCGGGCAAAGCGCAGCACTCATCCATAGGGATAGGGAAGATGCGCGCCGCTTGACCTGACCTCCATCCCCTCACGCATGGCTAACGGGATGGCATGGCCGGTAGTGGCGGCAGGCCCACAAACAGCAATCTCTATTGCACCGCCCGGTTCTTCACCAGGTCGTCCACCACCGCCGGGTCGGCGAGGGTGGAGACGTCACCCAGCGCGTCGATCTCATTCTCGGCGATCTTGCGCAGGATGCGGCGCATGATCTTGCCCGAGCGGGTCTTGGGCAGGCCGGGCGCCCACTGGATCACGTCGGGCGCCGCGAAGGGGCCGATGTCGTGGCGCACCTGCCGGACCAGTTCGGCCTTCAGAGCGTCGCTAGGCTCCACCCCCTGCTTGAGGGTCACATAGGCGTACAGGCCCTGGCCCTTGATGTCGTGGGGAAAGCCAACGACGGCGGCCTCGGCCACGTGGGTGTCGTTTACCAGGGCGCTCTCCACCTCGGCGGTGCCGATCCGGTGGCCGGAAACGTTGATCACATCGTCCACCCGCCCGGTGATCCAGTAATAGCCGTCTTCGTCGCGCCGGCAGCCGTCGCCGGTGAAGTACTTGCCCGGATAGGTCTTGAAGTAGGTGTCGATGAAGCGCTGGTGGTCGCCATAGACGCTGCGCATCTGCCCCGGCCAGCTGTCCGTGATGACGAGGTTGCCGGTAGTCGCGCCGTCCTTCGCCGCTCCGGTCTCGTCCACGATCTGGCAGTGCACGCCAGGCAGCGGCAGGGTGGCGGAACCGGGTTTCATGTCCACCGCGCCGGGGAGGGGCGAGATCAGCGTCCCGCCGGTCTCGGTCTGCCACCAGGTATCGACGATGGGGCAACGCTTCTCGCCCACTACATTGTAGTACCAGAGCCAGGCTTCGGGATTGATCGGCTCGCCCACGGTGCCGAGCAGGCGCAGGGACTGGCGGGATGTCTTCTGCACAGGGCCGTCGCCTTCACGCATGAGTGCGCGAATGGCGGTGGGGGCGGTGTAGAAGATTTCCACCTTGTGCTTGTCGATCACCTGCCAGCAGCGCGAGGCGTCGGGATAGGTCGGCACGCCCTCGAACATCAGGGTCGTGGCCCCGTTGGCGAGGGGGCCATAGACGATGTAGCTGTGCCCGGTCACCCAGCCCACATCGGCGGTGCACCAGAACACCTCGCCCGGTTTATAATCGAACACCATTTCGTGGGTGAAGGCGGCCCAGAACAGATAGCCGGCGGTGGTGTGCAGCACACCCTTCGGCTTGCCGGTGGAGCCGGAGGTATAAAGGATGAAGAGCGGGTCTTCCGCCCCCATGGGTTCGGGCTCGCAGCCCTCGTGCACGGCGGCCGCCTCGCGCTCATAGACGAAGTCGCGGTCCTTGCGCATGGGCACGTCGGCCTGGGTGCGGGTGACCACAAGCACGGTCTTTACCCCCGGTGCGGCCTTCAGCGCCTCGTCCACATTGGCCTTGAGCGGGACCTTCTTGCCGCCACGCAGGCCCTCGTCGGCGGTGATGACCAGTTTGGAGTCGCAGTCGTTAATGCGACCCGACAGGCTGTCGGGCGAGAAGCCGCCGAACACCACCGAATGCACCGCCCCGATCCGCGCGCAGGCCAGCATGGCGTAGGCCGCCTCGGGGATCATGGGCAGGTAGATGGTCACCCGGTCGCCCTTGGCCACGCCGTGCCGCTTGAACACATTGGCCATGCGGCAGACCTGCCTGTGCAGTTCGGCATAGGTGATGGTCTTGGACTCGTCCGGATCGTCGCCTTCCCAGATGATCGCCACGTCGTTGGCGCGGGTGGGCAGATGGCGGTCGATGCAGTTGGCGCTGACATTCAGCACCCCGTCGGCGAACCACCGGATGCGAAAGTCGTCCACCGCGAACGAGGTGTCCTTCACCTCGGTGAACGGCTTGATCCATTCCAGCCGCTCCGCCTGCTCGCCGAAGAAGGCGGCCGGATCGGCCTTGGCCTGCTCGCGCATGGCGGCATAGACCTCGGCGTTGACACGCGTGCGCGCCTTCCAGTCGTCGGGCACGGGGAAGACCTGTGGCTCGGACATGGAACGCTCCCTTGTTATTGCGCGGGAGGTAAGCGGACGGCTGGACGGGTGGCAAGCGTCCTGGCGAGACTATCCGTCGTGCGGCAGCAGGAAGTGACCGTGCAGAGCGGCGATGGGCGCGCTGCGGGACTGTTGCCAGGCTTCCACATGCACATTGGCGATGCGCCGGCCCATGCGCTTGAGGGTGGCCCGGGCATAGGTGTCCACCGGACGACCCGAGCGCAGATACTCCACCGTCACGTCGATGGGCTTGGCCAGCTTGCCGCCGTCTCCGGCCGCGTGGCGCGCCACGGCGATCTGGGCCAGGGCCGTCATCTCCATCATGGCCCCGAGCACGCCGCCGTGGATGGCGGGTAGCACCGGATTGCCGATCAGGCTCTGCTGGAACGGCAGAACGGCGGTCATCTCGTCCCCGGCCAGCTCCAGCCGTAGGCCGAGGAACCGGGCGTAGGGCACGCCGGCGATAGCGGCCAGGACGTCGGCGGCGGTGGATTCGCTCACCTCAGGTCCCCCGCGGCCGGGCTGAAGACGAGTTCAGCATGAAGGCGGCCTGGGCCGTCGCTACCGGGTCATCCGTCGTGCGCTCATAGGCGGTCGCGCGCACGAAGGCGACGGAGCGGCCGAGCTTGTAGCAGTGGGCATGGGCATAGAGCGGCTGGTGCGGCTCGGCCGGCCGCATATAGTCGATGCGTAGGTCCAGGGTGGCGATGGTCGTCGGCTGACCGAGCGCCGCCATCACCGCCTGGCCGCAGGCATGGTCGAGCAGGGTGGTGACGACGCCCCCGGCGATCACGCCGCTCTCCACATCGCCCACCATCTCCGGCTTGTAGGGGATGCGCAGGGTGGCGGTATCGATCCCCACCTCCACGGTCTCGACCCCGAGCTCGCGGGTCTGGGGCGAGCCCAGGTTCATCGCCTTGCCGAAGCCGGGCAGGCGGGTGACGGCGATCTCTTCGTCGGCCATGGGTCAGCCTCAGAGCATCGAGGGGATCACGCGGTCGGGCGGACGGTGGCCATCCATGAAGGTCTTGATGTTGACGATCACCTTTTCGCCCATGTCGATCCGCGCCTCCACCGTGGCCGAACCCATGTGCGGCAGCAGCACCACATTGGGCAGCTTCATCAGCTTCGGATTGATGGCCGGCTCGTTCTCGTAGACGTCGAGACCCGCCCCGGCGATCTCGCCCCGCGCCAGCATGTTGGCGAGCGAGGTCTCGTCGATCACCTCGCCGCGGGCGGTGTTCACCACGATGGCATGCGGCTGCAGCAGCTTCAGCCGGCGCGCGGAGAGCAGATGGAAGGTGGCGGGCGTGTGCGGGCAGTTGACCGAGATCACGTCCGTGCGCGCCAGCATCTGGTCCAGGCTGTCCCAGTAGGTGGCCTCCAGCTCTTCGACCACGGCGGCGGGGGCGGGCTTGCGGTTGTGATAGTGGACCGACAGACCGAAGGCCCGCGCGCGGCGCGCCACGGCCTGGCCGATCCGGCCCATGCCGATGATGCCGAGGCGCTTGCCCCAGATCCGGCGGCCCATCATCCAGGTGGGCGACCAGCCATGGAACTGGCCCGCCTGCACCACATTGGCGCCTTCCACCACCCGGCGCGCGGTGGCCAGGATCAGCGCCATGGTCATGTCGGCGGTGTCCTCGGTCAGGACGCCGGGCGTATTGGTGACGCTGATCCCGCGCGCATTGGCCGACGCGACGTCGATATTATCCACGCCCGCGCCGAAATTGGCGATCAGGCGCAGGTCCGGTCCCGCGCGAGACAGCACCCTCGCGTCGATCCGGTCGGTGACGGTGGGCACCAGCACATCGGCGCGGGAGGCGGCGTCGGCCAGCTCGTCCGACGTCATGGGCTTGTCTTCGAGGTTCAGCTCCGCATCGAACAACTCGCGCATGCGGGTCTCCACCGCGTCGGGGAGCTTGCGGGTAACCACAACTTTGGGCTTGCGAACGGGCATGGGCGGGCCTGAAAAGGGGCGCGTGACTACGCCGTCTGTCCGGGTCTTTAGCAAAGCGTCGCCAAGGGGCCAATGCCTCGTGGCCCTAAGCCTGCTTGTCTTCTCGCCGGCGACGGCGATTGCGGCGCCCCCTCGCCAGCAGACGCCCTCCGGCGAGCCGATCCCCCGCTACGCCACACTGAAGGCGGCGCCTGTGAATGCGCGCGGCGGACCGGGTGAGGACTACCGCGCCCTCTGGCGCTACACGGTCAAGAACGTCCCGGTGCAGATCGTGGAGGAGACGCAGGACTGGCGGCGGGTCTGCGATCCTGAGGGGGGCCTGGCGTGGGTGCGCGCTTCGGCGCTGGATGGACGGCGCACGGTTATGCGGATCGGCGCCAGCGATCTGAAGCTGCGCGCCCGCCCGGCCGAGGATGCGCGGGTCGTGGCGGTGCTGGCGGCGCGGGCGGTGGCCGATCTCGTCCAGTGCAAGATCGGCTGGTGCAAGATCACCGTCGATCACGCCACCGGCTGGGTGCGCCCCGCCGAGGTTTGGGGCACGGCGGAGGCCGCCCAGTGCCGGGGACGCTGAAGGCCCGCGCCCCGCGTGTGGAGGTCGCCGTCGCCGCCACGGACGAGCGCGAGACCCTGGCCAATCTGATGCAGCTCTACGTGCACGACTTCTCCGAAATCTCGCCCGACATGCTGATGGGCGAGCTGAACGAGGACGGCCGCTTTCCCGACTACCCGCTGGCTCCATACTGGAGCGACCCGACGCGCGTGCCGTTGCTTCTGCGGCTGGAAGGCCGGCTGGCGGGCTTCGCCCTGCTGAACCGGGTCGGCCATACGGAGGCGCCGTTGGACTGGAATATGGCTGAGTTCTTCGTTGTGCGACGCTATCGGCGCGGCGGGGTGGGCATAGCCGCGGCGCGGGCCATCTTCGCCCTCTATCCCGGTCGGTGGGAGGTCGCTGTGGCCCGGCGCAACACCGTCGCCGCCTCATTCTGGCGTCGGACGACGGCGGATTACGCCGATCTCGCCGAGCAGGACCTCGACACCCGCCATTGGAACGGTCCTCTGTTGCGCTTCGCGAGCTGAGCGGCGAACTTCTCCGCGTCGTTGTCCTGCGGGTTATGATGATCGATGCGTCGCGACAGCCGCGCGGTCTTTGACATTGGACATCATCTTGCGGAGTCCGGCGGCGATAGGAGTCCGGCACGCGAGTCCGGGCCCTAAGAGCCTGACCTGTAAGCGGATTCATCGCCCGGCCGGACTGTCCGGACTCTTTTTGAAACGTCAGCGGGAGTCCGGACAAACGAAATCGGGACGCCTCCCCCAAGGCGCCCCGACCCCACATCCCCCGATGTGACTCGCTTGCGGTACGGCGGGGGGGGGGCGGGCCGGAGCCTGCCTTTCCCCGACGCTATCCCGTTAGTGCTTGCGACCGCCGCCCCAGCCGCCGCTCATGTGGCCGCCGGAGGAGCCTGCGCCGCCGCCCCAGCCGCTCATGCCGCCGCCCGAATGGCCGCCCGAGCCGCCGCCGGAATGACCGCCGACGCCGCCGAGGCAACCGCAGCCGCCGCTCATGCCGCCGCCGCCCGAGTGCCCGCCGTTGCCGCCCTGGTGATAGCCGCCGTGATTCTGCTTGCCGCCGCCGCCGCCGCCTCGGCTGTAGCTGTTGGAGGTTGCGTTCGAGGTCGAGCTCGAATTGGCATAGGCCGAGTTGTTGACGTTCACATTGACGTTGGCGCCCGAGTTGGAGTTCGAGCCGCTGGAGGCGTGACTGCCGACCCAGCCGCTCAAATTGCCGTAGCCGCCCTGGGGCAGACCACCGCCACCACCGCCGCCGCCGCCGCCGAACTCGGTCACGCCCACGCCGCCGCCGTATTCACCGGCCGCCGAGACCTCCACCGCCTGCACCTGCTGGATCTGGTAGCCGCAGCCGCCGCCTTGATAGCCGTAGCCCGGCGCCGCGCACGGTTGAGGGTAGGGCTGCTGGTAGCCGCAGCAGGGCTGAGCCACCGGATAGGGTTGCGGCACGGGATAGGGCTGGGCCACCGGGTAGGGTACGGGAACCTGCACCTGGACCGGGTAGGGAACCGGGACCTGAACCGGCTGGGCCTGCGGCTGGTAGCCGCCGCAGGTGGGCAGCGGACAGACCGGCGGCGGATAGCCATAGCCGCCCGTCGCATAGCCCACCTGGTAGCCGTCGCCTTGAGCGTACCCGCCCTGAGCATAGCCGCCGGCCGAGCCGGAACCAAACTCGTAGCCCGGCGCGGCCGAGACCCAGGCCCCGCCGCAGTTGCCGCCGTTGCAGTCGCCGGCCAGGGCCGCCGTCGCGAACAGGGCCATGGCGCCTCCGGCGAAGACCGCCGCCAGCCTGGAGATGAAGTGCGAAGCCATTTGCTCGCTCCCAAAACGAAACAGTTGGCTCCCAGGTCGGCAAGAGCGGCGCCGCGGCGCCCGTCTCAGGGGAATGTTGAGGGGCCGTGCTTCCCCAACGGCGGTCTTGCCAACGGGCGCCGGGGGTGGAAAACCGTCCCCAGATCGCGGGAGGCGGCCAGAAAGCGGCATGAGCATCAAGGGGAAGGCCTATATCGTCGGCGCCTACGAGCACCCGGCCCGCCACGCACCCGACAAGTCCACGCCCCAGTTGCATGCCGAGAGCGCCCTCGGCGCTCTGCAGGATGCGGGCCTCTCCAGGGATGACGTCGACGGCTACTTTTGCGCGGGTGACGCGCCGGGGTTCGGAGCCCTGTCCATGGCCGACTATATGGGCCTGAAGCTGCGCCACATCGACTCCACCGAGACCGGCGGCTCATCCTATATCGTCCATGTGGCTCATGCGGCGGAGGCGATCGCCGCGGGACGCTGCTCCGTCGCGCTCATCACCCTCGCGGGCCGTCCGCGTTCCGAGCCCTTTCGGCGCGGCGGCGGCGTGGCCCCGCCCGAGGCCGATTTCGAGACGCCCTATGGCGGCCAGACCTCCAACCTCTACGGCATGTGCGCCGCCCGCCACATGTACGAGTTCGGCACGACGTCCGAGCAGATGGCCTGGATCAAGGTCGCCGCCTCCCACCACGCCCAGTACAATCCCCACGCCATGCTGCAGAACGTGGTCACTGTGGAGGAGGTGCTGGCCTCGCCCATCATCTCCACCCCGCTGCACCGGCTCGACTGCTGCGTGGTGTCCGATGGCGGCGGGGCGCTGATCGTCGCCGCGCCAGAGATCGCCAGAAGCCTCAAGCGCCCCTTGGTGGGGGTCATGGGCGCTGGCGAGGCGGTCAAGGGGCCGCGCGGGGGCGAGCTCGACCTCACCTTTTCCGCCGCCGCCTGGTCCGGCCCGCCGGCCTTCGAGATGGCCGGGGTAACGCCTGCCGACATCAAGTACGCTTCGATCTACGACAGCTTCACCATAACCGTGTTGATGCAGCTGGAGGATCTGGGCTTCTGCAAGAAGGGCGAGGGCGGCAGGTTCGTGGCTGATGGAAACCTGATCTCGGGCGTCGGCAAGCTGCCCTTCAACACCGACGGCGGCGGCCTGTGCAACAACCACCCGGCCAACCGGGGCGGCATCACCAAGGTGATCGAGGCGGTGCGCCAGCTGCGCGGCGAGGCCCATCCCCAGGTGCAGGTCCCGAACTGCGATATTGCCCTGGCCACGGGGATCGGCGGCGCGCTGGGCGCCCGCCACGGCGCCGGAACCGTGATCCTGGAACGGGAGGGCTGAGCATGGCCGAGCCAAGCACCACACGAAAGGTCCCCGCCCCTCAAGGCAATCCCGAGACCGGGTCGTTCTGGGACGCCGCCCGTCAAGGCAGGTTCATGGTCGGCCGCTGTGTGTCGACCGATAAGGGCGGCTGCGGCAAGGCCCACTACTATCCGCGTTCCATCTGCCCCTTCTGCTTCGCGCCGGGCGCGACCCTGGAACAGGCCAGCGGCAAGGCCGTCATCTATACCGTCAGCGTGACTTATCGCGGCGCCCCCGAGCCCTACGCCATCGGCTATGTGGAGTTGGAGGAGGGGCCGCGGATCATGACCAACTTCACCGGCGCGGCGCTGGAAAGCTTCAGGATCGGCGATCCGGTCAAGGTGGTGTTCATCCCCACCGAGCCCGACGCCCCGCCCGTCCCCATGTTCGCTCCGGCCTGAGGTTGAACCCCATCCCCATCGCCTGCGTCTACGGCTCTCCCCTCACTGACCTGGCTGATGTCCCCGCCGGATCGGCGCAGGTCTCGCCGCTCGTTCCCGGTTCAACCGCCCTGGAACACCTGCCTGACGCCAGCCTCGACCGCTTCGTCATCGCCGCCCCACCGGGCACGGTGGAGCGTCGCTACGCCCTGGCCCAGGCCCTGCGCGCCTTGAAACCCGGCGCGCCTTTGATCGCCATGGCCCCTAAGGACAAGGGCGGGGCGCGGCTGAAGAAAGAGTTGCAGACCTTCGGCTGCGAGGTGTTCGAGGAGGGGCGCCGCCATCAGCGCCTGTGCGAGACCACCCGCCCCGAAACCCTAAGCGGCCTCGAGGCGGCCATGGCCGCGGGCGGTCTGCACAAGGTTGAGGCGCTCGACCTGTGGAGCCAACCCGGCTTGTTCAGCTGGGACCGGCCCGATCCCGGGACCCTGCTGCTGATCGAGACGTTGAAGTCGGCGGGCCATCTGTTGTCCGGCAAAGGCGTCGATCTCGGCTGTGGCCCCGGCCTGCTCGCCCGGTATGTGCTGTCCCACAAGGGCGTGACCCGGCTCGACCTGGTCGATCTCGACCGTCGGGCGGTGGAGGCCGCGCGCCGCAATTTCGAAGGCGAGCCTCGCGCCGCGATCCACTGGGCCGACGCCCGCGAGGCGCTGCCGCTGGAGGGGCTCGACTTCGTGGTGATGAATCCGCCCTTCCACGACTCCGGCGCCGAGGACCAGGCGCTGGGTCAGGCCTTCATCCGCCGCGCCTATCAGCTGTTGCGCAAGGGCGGGACCACCTGGCTCGTGGCCAACCGCCACCTGGCCTATGAGGGCGTGCTGACGCCCCTGTTCGCCAGCGTGGCGCTGAAGGCCGAGGCCGGGGGCTTCAAGGTCTATGAGGCGCGCCGATGAGCGGGAGCCTGCGCCTCGACCGCCTGCTGGCCAATATGGGGTACGGCTCGCGCAAGGAGGTGCAGGGTCTGGTGCGCGCCGGGGCGGTGACGCTGGACGGTGCGGCGCTGTCGGTCACTGACGCCAAGATCGCGATCCAGCCCGACCTTGCTCAGCGCATGCGCGTACAGGGCCGTCCCCTCGATCCGCCGCCTGGCATGGCGCTGATGCTGCACAAGCCGCTCGGCGTCACCTGCTCGCACAAGGAGGCGGGGCCGCTGGTCTATGACCTGCTGCCCTCCCGCTGGCGCATCCGCGAGCCCGGTATCTCCACCGTCGGGCGGCTCGACAAGGAGACCTCGGGCCTGCTTCTCCTCACCGACGACGGGGCGCTGCTGCACCGGATCATCTCGCCCCGCCACCACGTGCCGAAACGGTATCGCGCCACCCTGGCCAGGCCGCTGACCGGCGAAGAAGGCGCGACATTCGCCTCCGGGACGCTCATGCTGGAGGGTGATGCCAAACCGCTTGCCTCCGCCGTGCTGGAGCCGATCTCGCCTACCGAAGCCTTCCTCACCGTCACCGAGGGCCGCTATCACATGGTCCGCCGCATGTTCGCCGCCCTCGGCAACCATGTGGAGGCTCTGCACCGCGACCGCATCGGCGCCCTCGATCTGCCCGAGGACTTGGCTCCGGGAGAGCACCGCCTGATGACCCCCGCTGACGTCGCCGCGGTGTTCGGAGCCGATCAATGATCAGGACCGCGTTTCTTGCCCTGGCTCTACTCGCCACACCGCTGGCGCTTCAAGCCGCGCCGGCGGTGGAGGATGGCAAACCCATCGTCATCGGTCGCGCCTACAAGCTGAAGTCGGCCATCCTCGGCGATGTGCGCACCATCAATGTCTACCTCCCGCCCGACTACTCCGACCCGGCCAAGCGCTTTCCGGTGCTGGTCCTGCTCGACGGCGGCGAGAAGGAGGATTTCCATCACATCACCGGCCTGGCCCAGGTGACGTCCGCGTATGGCGCGACCGAGGCGGCCATTGTGGTGGGGGTCGAGGGGGTGGATCGCCGCCACGACCTGACCTCGCCCTCGTCCGATCCTGGCGACGTCAAGGTGGCGCCCACCTCCGGCGGTGCGGCGGCCTATCGGCGCTTCCTGGTGGAGGAACTGAAGCCATGGATCGCCGCGCACTATCGAACCACGGGCCGCACCGGGCTGATCGGCGAGTCGCTGGCGGGTCTGTTCACCACCGAGACCTTCCTGCGCCAACCTTCGGCCTTCGACGACTACATCGCCATCAGTCCGAGCCTGTGGTGGGATCGCCAGGCGCTCAGCAAGGAAGCCGCCGCCGACCTGGCCCAATATGCGCCTGGGGGCGGGTTCGCCGGCAAGCATCTGTGGCTATCCATCGGCGACGAAGGCACGACCATGCAGGCCGGCATGGATCGGCTCATCGCCGCGCTGAAAGCCGCCAACCCGCCGGGCCTCACCTGGACCTACGACCCGCGCCCCACCGAGCACCACGACACCATCTACGACCCCGCCGCCCTCGCCGCCCTGCGCAGCGTCTACGCGGTGAAGAAGTAGGGGCTACGCCACTTTGCCCTTGAAGCTGTCACGCAGTTCGCGCTTCAGGACCTTGCCGATGGCGGAGCGGGGGAGGCTGTCGGTGACTTCGTAGGCCTGGGGGCGTTGGGTCTTGCCGACCTGTTTGTTCACGAAGGCGGCGAGCTCGGTCACGTTCAGCGCCATGCCGGTCTTCGGCGTCACGAAGGCCACCGGAGTTTCGCCCCAGGCGTCTGAGGGCATGCCCACGACCGCCGCCTCCAGCACCGCCGGATGCTGCACGATCACCGCCTCGATGTCGGAGGGATAGATGTTGAAGCCGCCGGAGATGATCATGTCCTTCTTGCGGTCCATCAGGGTGAAGAAGCCCTCCTCGTCGAAGCGTCCCACATCGCCGGTGCGGATGAACCGCTCGCCTTCGGGGCTGTACCATTCGGCAGCGGCGGTCTTCTCCGGCTGGTTGTGATAGCCGTTCATCATCGCGCCGGAGCGACCGACCACCTCGCCGACCTCACCCGCCGGCAGTTCCTTGCCGTCCTCGTCGATCACCCGGATGTCGTGGCCGGGGATGGGCTTGCCAACCGTGTGCAGCTTGGTGGGGTTCTCGTGGGCGATGAGCGCGAAAGAGCCGCCGCCCTCGGTCATGCCGTAATATTCCACCAGCCCGCCCGGCCAGCGCGCCAGCACGTCGGCCTTGAGCTCGGCGGCAAAAGGGGCGGAGGTGGAGAACTTCATCACGAAGCTCGACAGGTCGAAGCTATCGAATTCCGGCAGAGCCATGATGCGACGGTACTGAACCGGCACCAGCATGGCGTGGGTGGCGCGATGCTTCTCGGCGAGATTGAGAAAGCCTGTAGCATCGAACTTCTTCATCAGCACCAGCGCCCCGCCGAGGCCGAGGGCCGGGAAGACGCTGACCAGGGTGGTGTTGGAGTAGAGCGGCGTGGAGACCATGGTCACCGCGCCCGGCCCATAGCCGGAGGAGGCGCCGCGGGCGATCTGGGTCCAGCGCATCTCGTGGCTCTGCACGATGCCCTTGGGCGCGCCGGTCGTGCCCGACGAGTAGATGATGTTGAAGGGCCATTTGGGTTCGATCTTTACCGGGGCCGGCTCGGCGCCTTCGGGGGCCAGCCAGCCAGTCCAGGGATCGCCCGCGGGGGAGCCGTCCAACGCGATACGCTGCGCCTTGATCTGGTCCGCCACCGGAGCCATCAACTCGGCCACGCTCTCGTCGAGGAAGTAGAGCGGGGCGCCGCAGTCGTTGAGCATCATGATCAGCTGCTCGGGCGTGGAAGAGGGGGCCAGCGGCGAGACCGCCACCCCGGCGCGCAGGGCGCCGCAGAAGGTCGCGACATATTCAAGCGAGGAATAGGCGCAGATGGCGATGGCCTCGGTCGGCTTCACCCCGTCCCGCTGCAGGCCGGCCGCGACGCGGTCCATCAGGGCGTCGAGTTCGGCATAGGTGGTGACACGCTCGCCATCGATCACGGCCGCCGCGTCTGGCGTCTGCACCGCGTGGGCGGCGATCAGGTCGGTCAGGACGCCAAATTCTTGTTCCACAAGTTCATCGACGGTCATGCGCTTGGTCTCTCCCGGAGCCGTTTGGCTAACGCGGCGGACGACCCGTGGCAACCCGACACAGGTCCGATCTTGAACGGGCGGTACGGCGACAACCTCCCGTTTACCTCGATCTGAAACAGTAGTGCAAAATCGGGGGGAAACGACGATGGCGCAAAGTACGCCAACGCCTGAACAACAAGCCGGACATGGGTCAGAGCATGGGCCCGCGCATCAGTATGACGCCGAGGCGGCGGCCTGGCTCTATGCGAACAGCGGCGACGGGTTCGCCCTGCTGCGCAACGGCCGCATCGTTAGCGTCAACCCGGCCTGGTGCCGCATCAACGGCTTCAGAGCGGACGAGTGCGTCGGCCAGCATGCGCTGAAGACGATCCATCCCGACGATCGCCACGTCTATTTCGCGGCGGCGGCGGAGTTGGAGGCCAACGGCGAAGCGGCGCTTAAGCACCGGGTCAATACCGGCGATGGACGGCTGATCTGGGTCGAGCTTGCGGTCAAGCAGGCCGCGGATGGTCTGTTCATGGTGGTGATGAAGGACGTCACAACCGAACGACTGCAGCAGGAGGACCAGGCGCGTGCGCAGCAGGTGGATGACATGCTGCGTTCCAACGCCAAGGTCTATACGTGGCGGTTCGACCCTGAGACCGGGCGCTACCTCAGCGACCGCGCACCAGGGCCGTCAGGGGGTTTGACTGGCCAACAAGAGCTGTCCGCGGACGAGATGGCGGCGGAAATCCACCCGGACGATCAGGCCGCCCTGGGTCGGGCGTTCAACAAGAGTCTTCACACGGGTGCGCCGAACCAGATCTGGTATCGGCACGCCCAACCTGACGGAAGCTGGGCGCACTTCTGCTCGACCTGGCAGGGCGGACGTCAGCGCGCCAACGGACTTTACGAGGTTCTTGGCCTGACCCAGGATATGACTGAGCTGACGAAGGCGCGCGACGCCGCCATCCTTGGCGAACGGGCGGCGAAGGAAGCGGCGGAGACCAAGTCGCGTTTCCTGGCCAATATGAGCCACGAAATCCGCACGCCGCTCAACGGCGTGCTGGGCGTACTGCACTTGTTGAAGAACCAGGGCATGAGCCCCGCCGCCGGCGACCTCGTCGCACAGGCCCTGGCCTGCGGCGAGATGCTGACCCAGATACTCAACGACGTGCTCGACTTCTCCAAGATCGAGGCCGGCAAGCTGGAGCTCAACCCGGAGCCGCTCGATCCGGTGGCGATGCTGCACGGCGTGGCCGATATGATGCGGCCGGGGGCGGAGGCGCGGGGACTCTATCTGCGCACGGTAATCAAGGGCGAGCCCGGCTGGGTCTGCGCCGACCCGGTGCGGCTGCGCCAGGTGTTGTTCAACCTGATCGGCAACGCCGTCAAGTTCACCCTGCGCGGCGGGGTGGAGGTGGCGCTGACCTCCGTCGGCGAGGGTGCGGCCCATCGCCTGCGGGTCGAGGTGCGCGACACCGGCGTGGGCATCGCGCCTGAAGCCATGAACGCCCTGTTCGAGCGCTTCCATCAGGTGGACGGCTCCACTACCCGCCAGTTCGGGGGCACAGGCCTCGGCCTCGCCATCACCCGCAGCCTGGTCGAGCAGATGGGCGGGGAGGTGGACGCCACCAGCGAGATTGGCCGGGGCTCCACCTTCTTCTTCGAGGTCGATGCTCCAGCGGCCAGCTCCGTCGTGCTGGACTCGGAGGATGAGGTGGCTTGGCTGGAGGGCTTACGCATCCTGGTGGTGGAGGACAACGCCACCAATCGCCTGATCGCCACCCGCATGCTGGAGAGCCTGGGCGCGATCGTGGAGACCGCCAACGATGGGGCCGAAGGCGTCGAGGCGGCGGAGCGCGCGACCTTCGACCTCATCTTCATGGACGTGCAGATGCCGATCCTCGATGGGGTCGAAGCCACCCGCCGCATCCGCCGGCTTGCAGGCCCGGCCGCACGGACGCCCATCGTCGCCATGACCGCCAATGTGATGAAGTATCAGGTTAGCGAATACCTTGCCGCCGGCATGGACGGCGCCATCGCCAAACCGCTCAATCCCGCCGTCATCCTCGCCGAACTGGCGCGGCTGTCGGGCCAGGAGGAAGCCGGCGTCGAAGCAGCCTAGGTCCGCTCGAAGTCGAGCCAGATCGGGGCGATATCGCCGAGGCGCTTTTCCTCATATCGGGTGGTGATGTGATCCGCCGGGGGTAGGCGCCAGTCGTCGGCGCGTTCGGCGCTCCAGCAGAATGCGGGGTCGCCTCCGAGCTGAAAGGCAAGAAACCGCTCCAGCGTCCAGTCCACATAGTCTTCCCAGTCGGAGGCGAAACGCAGCCTCCCGCCGGGTTTGAGGACCCGCGCCAACTCGGCCACGGTCTCGGTCTGGATCAGACGGCGCTTGTGGTGACGTATCTTGGGCCAGGGGTCCGGGAACATGATGAAGACCCGGTCGAGCGAAGCGTCCGGGAGGGCGGCGAGCAGGTCCCGCGCATCGCCCACCAGCAGGCGCACGTTCTTCAGCCCGGCTTCGTCGATATGGCGCAGCGCACTGGCGGCGCCGTTCCAGAAAGGTTCGGCGCCCATGACCACCGCGTCCGGCCGCCTGGCCGCCTGGGCCGCCATGTGCTCGCCCCCGCCGAAGCCGATCTCCAGCCACGCCTCCGCCGCGCCCGCCATAAGCGCCATCGGCTCGATAGGCTGCAATGGGTCCAGGGTGATGGAGGGCAACAGGGTATCGATCAACGCCGCCTGCTTTGGCTTGATGGTACGCGAGCGGGTACGGCCAAAGCTTCGGATCGGTCGTTGAGCGTTGTCGGAATCGTCGTCCGTCATCACATCGCCGAGATGCCGCCGTCGAGCTTCAGCTCGGCGCCGGTCATGAACTTGCTCTCGTCTGAGGCGAGGTAGAGCACGGCATTGGCGATGTCGTCCGGTTCGCCGATATGGCCGAGCGGCACTTGGCGCGCCAGCTTTGTCTCCGCCACTTCCTTGCCCAGCATGTCGCGCAGCCGGTCGAGGATCGGGGTGTCGATGAAGGTCGGGTGGATGGAGTTGGAGCGGATGTTGTAGCCCTGCTTGGCGCAATGCAGGGCGATGTTCTTGGACAGCAGCCAGACCCCCGCCTTCGACGCATTATAGACCGGTGTGTTGTGACCCGCGATCAGCCCGGCGATGGACGAGATGTTGATGATCGAGCCGGGCTGGTTTTCCTTCAGGTATTTCAGCGCATGCTTGGCGCCGAGGAAGACGCTGTCCACGTTGACGCTCATCACCTTCTTCCAGTCCTCGAAGGCGAGTTGCTCGATATTGCCGCCGATGGAGATACCGGCGTTATTGAGCAGGACAGATATGCCGCCCATGGCCGCGTCCGCCATCTCCAACGCATAAATCCACTGGGCCTCGTCGCGCACGTCGAGTGCATAGGCGAAGGCGGTCCCCTCACCGCGCTCGGCATTGATCTCGGCAGCGACCTTCTCCGCGCCTTCGAGGTTGAGATCCGCCAAGGCCACTTTCGCGCCTTCGCGGGCCAGCATGCGCGCGGCCGCAGCGCCAAGACCCTGCGCGCCGCCCGTGATGAAGGCCTTCTTGCCGGCGACCCGCCCGCCTGTTTCCTTGGCCATGTTCAGGCTCCCTGTCGTTTCTTCTGCAGCGTCTCGACCATGGACAGCAGCACGCCCCTCGGAGCCAGCGCCGCGCTCTTGGCCATGAGGAAGTTCATGCCGCCGGGAATCATCACGGCCTGCTTGCGGCGGAAGGCGGTGAAGCCGGTCTTGGCCACCTGCTCGGCGGTTTGCATCGGCAGCTTCATCAACCCCATGGAGTCGTCGAACTCGGCCCGTGCCTGGAAGCCGGTCTCCACCGGGCCGGGGCACAACGCCGTGGCGTGGACGCCGCTATCCTTCAACTCGCGGTTCAGGGCCTCGGTGAAGCTCAGCACATAGGCCTTGGTGGCGTAATAGACCGCGAAGTAGGGGCCGGGCTGGAAGGCCGCGGTAGAGGCCACGTTCAATATGCCGCCCCTGCCGCGGGCTTTCATGCCTGCGCCGAACCGGGCGCAAAGCTCGGTCAGAACCCGCACGTTGAGGTCGATGGAGCCGAGCTGCTGGGCCAGGTCCGCCTCGACCACCGCGCCGGTGACGCCGTAGCCGGCATTGTTGACCAGGACGTCGATGACCACGCCGCGCTCCTCGACCGCGGCCTCCAGATCCGCCCCGGCGCCGCGCATCTCGAGGTCGAGGGAGATGATATGGGCCGCGGCGCCGTCAGCCTTCACCGCCTCGGCCACCGCCGCCAGCTTGGCTTCCGAGCGCGCGACGAGCACGAGGTCATAGCCGCCGCGGGCGAACTGGTGCGCCAGCGCCTCACCGATGCCGCCGGACGCGCCGGTGATCAGGGCGACCGGGCGCGGACCCTTCGGTTTCCTAGCCATCAGGCGATCCCATCCATGAATAGGGCCAGCGCCACATCCTTGTCGCTCACCCCATCCACATCGTGGGTGGTCAGGGTAACCTCTACCTTATTGTAGACGTTGAACCATTCCGGGTGGTGATCCGCCTTGTCGGCCCAGAGCGCGACGCGCGTCATGAAGCCGAACGCGGCGTTAAAATCGTCGAACCGATAGGTCTTGGCGATGGCGTCGCGCTCACCGACCGCCTTTATCCAGCCGGTCAGTCGGCCCAGGGCCGCTTCCGCTCCGATCTTGCCGCTCGCCATAAGGATCTCCTTTGCAGGGGTTCTAACGCGCGCCGGCCCGGGCGCCACCCCTTGCCGATCGCCGCTCGCGGATAGCTGGCGCCCGTCGTGCAGGCTCAGCTTTAACTGGTTCTTAATGAGACGCCGAACGTGAACGACGCAACCATGTCCCTTTTCCAGGCCCTTCCGCACGAGTTGATGCGGATGCCCACCGACGCCGCGGTACGCTTTCGCCACCGGCTGAACGATACGGGTCTTTTCACCGACGAGGCCCTGGCACGCCTGATCGACGAACAACCGCGTGACCGCTTGGACGTCCTGACCATGCGCAAGAACCCGCCCGGCGGCGAACGCTGGACAGCGGGCGAGGCCAACGGCCTGTCGGGCGCCGAGATACTGGAAGCGGTGCGTACCGGCGCGCTATGGGTCTCCTGCCGCCGCGCCATGGAGATGCATCCGCGTTATAAGCCGGTGTTCGATCAGGCCATCGCCGACTATTCGCGCGAGGTCGGTGTCAAGGTGCTCAGCGCCTCGGCCAGCGTGCTGATTTCCGGACCGCAGATGGGCATCTTCTTCCATGCCGATGCCGCCGACACGATGCTGTGGCATCTGCGCGGCTCCAAGACCATGATGATCTATCCGTCTACGGAAGCCTATATTCCGGATACGGCGATGGAGGCGATCCTGCTGAAGGAAAACCTGTCCGACGCCCCCTATCGTGAAGAGATGGACGCCGCCGCCGAGACCGTGGTGTTCCACGCTGGCGACGCCGCCGCCTGGCCGCTGCACGCGCCGCACCGGGTCCTGAACGGCGACAGCCTCAACGTGTCCATTTCGGTGGAATACACGACGCCGCAGTGCGTGCTGACCAACGGGGTTCTGTTCACCAACGGCTGGCTGCGCCGGCGGCTGAAGGCGCCGGTCTGGTCCCGCCCACCGGCGACCCTGCACCCGGTCTACTCGGCGGCGTCCAAGGGGCTCCGGGTCGTAGAGAAGTTCCGCAAGACGGTGGAGAAAAGCCACCCGCGCAAGTTCGACGTGGATCTGTCGTATCCGGACAATATCCGATGGCGCGAAGGCCAGGCTCCGGCAGCCCTCAGGATGGCGGCGGAATAGACGCCTCGTCCGATACGAGCCCGCAGGCGGCCGCAAAGCGCTGCCTCACCCAGTCCAGCGGCTCGACCGGCCGCGCCGCCTGACCGCGGCGCGGCGGCGCGCGGGTGATCTCGACCGCATCCTCGCACACGGCCACCCGGCATCCGCACAGGGTCGCAACCCTGCCAGCGCGGATCGCTGCCAATAACCGCTCCAGTTCGGGGCCGCGCGGGGGCTTTGTGTTGCCTGAGACACTGAGCAAAGCCGCAGACAGCACGGGCTTGCTGGCCGAAGGCTCGGCGCCGATCAATAGACCTCGCGGTGTTCGAAGGCCGTCGGTCTCAACTTCAGTGGTTCGCGCCAAATTGGCTACCCCATCCCCGCCCATCTCCCTTGGGGCAGGGAGCCAGGCTTGAGCAGCGTGGCTGGCGCCGGAAACAAAACAGCCCAGGTCGCCACCTCTTTGGGGATCGGTAGCGAGGGTTCGGCGGGCTCTTACCCTGGCGAAGGCGGGATTCTCGTTGGCGGGGTCGTCGAGCCAGTCCGCGCCGCGCGCCGCCAGATCGTCGCGTAGCTCGGCCCGGCTCGCCTCGAGCAGAGGTCGCAGCAGAAACACGCCGCGCCCCTCCGGCCATGCGGGCGAGGGACCCCATTCGTGCAGCCGGCCGAGGCCCGGCGCATCCGTCCGGCGCATCAGGTCGGCTTCGGCGATGTCGTCGGCGGTATGGCCCATGAGGATCACGCCAGCCCCGGCTTCCCGCGCCGAGTTCGCCAAAAGTGCGTGGCGCGCGGCCCGCGCCTTCGCCTGCAGGCCTGTGCTCGGCTTCGGTCCCTCCCAGCTAAGCGCCCGCCAGTCCGCGCCGAGCGCGCGCGCCTTGTCTCCCGCCTCGGCTGTCCAGCGCGCGCTCATAGAGTTGAGGCCGTGATCGACGGTCAGGGCCAGCACCGGCCGCTCATGCGCCTTCGCCCACTCCGTAGTCAGGTGCAGCAGAGCCAGCGAATCCCCGCCACCGGACAGCGCCACAGCCAGCGGCGCGTGCGCCGCCCGGTCGAGGCGTCGCGCCATCACGTCTTCGAACGACTTCACCCGAACAAGGTCCGGCCGGCGCCGAGCTCGAACTCCACATAGTGCTGCAGCGCCTTGATCGCTTCGGCCGGTTCGCCGGGGACAGCCTCGCCATCGATGGGTTCGCCCACCACCAGCTTGAAGCGCTGCCCCCGCTTGTTGAGCAGTTCGTGGAACAGGGTGATGTCACGCAGCTCCCCTGAGAAGCGGTCGAAGAGGTGGAACCAGAACGACCAGGGTCCATCCACGTGGATTGGCACGATGGGTGCGTGGAACTTGCGGGCCAGCGAGATGGGGCTGGGCTGCCAGGGCTCGTCGGTCAGCACCTTGTTGGCTCGCACCCGCGCTAACCGACCGGAAGGGAAGGTCACCAGGGCCTCGCCCGCCTCCAGCACCTGGGTGGTCCTTTGCAGGGTCAGGCGCGTAGCCTCGCGCGAGCGTTTGGCGGCGTTGAGCTCCACCGGGATCAGCACGTCGTCGAACCCCGGTGCAACCCTGCGCGCATCGGCGTTGGCGTAGAAGATGAGGTCGCGGCGCACCCGCTTCAGCGCATCATAGACCGCCACGCCGTCGGCGATACCGGTGGGGTGGTTGGAGACAGTGATGACCGCGCCTTTGGTCGGGACGCGCTCCAGCCCCTCCACCTCGACCTTCAGCGCCAGAAGGTCTGCGACATAGTCGAGCGCCGCTTGTCCGCCCATGGGAGCGATGGCGTCGGCCATGCGCCGCGCCTTGTCGTAGCCGAGCAGGGCGTTCAACACCGGTCGCGTCACGGGCCAGAACGTCGAGGCCGCCAGCCTGGGCGCGCGCTCGACGATCAGTTCGTCGACGATGTGGTGCTGCGGGGCGGAAGGGTTCGCCACCGGGGAAAGCGTTACCATGACGGAAAGATGCGCCGGGCGGGTATCCGCGCGCAAGTCAGGCGCGGCGGCGCAGGGCGGCGAGGTAGATGGCGCTGGAGATGGCGATGGCCGCGACCACGGCCGCGCCCTCCTGCCAGGTGCCTTGCAGGGTCAGCCAGATCATCGAACCGATGCCGAGCGCCGCCGCCGCCGTGGTGAAGGGAAAGTTCAGCGGCTTGCCTTCGCGCGCAACGCCGCGCTGGCGCAGGATCACCGCCGCTCCGCAGCCGGCGATGTAGACCACCACGGTCACCAGGGTGGACAGGATCACCAGTGGCTCGAAGGCGCCGGTGATGGCAAAGGCCGCCTCGATCACGGCATAGACGGCTATGGCGATGTGCGGCGTGTGAGCCTTGGGGTGCGCCTTGGCGAGGGCGGCGGGCAGGAAACCGTCGCGGGCCATGCCGAACAGGACGCGCGGGGCGCTCAGCATGTCCGACGCCAGATAGCCCAGCATCGAAACCGCGCCGCCGACCAGCAGCAGGCCCGAAAGAGCAGGGGAGACCTTGCCCATGGCGTCGGCGAGCGGGGTCTTGGCGGCGGCGAGGCTGGCCCCGAGCAGGCCCTGAGCTACGATCTGGATGAAAATGTAGAGGACCGTCACCGCCGCCAGCGCGCCGAGCAGGCCAAGCGGCACATTGCGTTCCGGTCGTCGCACCTCGCCTGAGACGCCGAGCGCCGTCTCCATACCCATGAAGGCGAACACCCCCAGCAGCATGGCCCGGCCGATATCGGCGTGTCCGGTGGTGGCCGTTTCTGTGAAGTGAGCCGGGCTGATGTGCAGCGCACCCACGAAGACGAAGACCAAGAGCGGGATGAGTTTCAAGGCGATCAGCAGGCTGACCAGCCCGCCCCCGCGCCTCACCCCGCCGATATTGATGGCGGCGATGGTGGCGAACAGCAGAGCGATGAAGCCGGCGCGCCACAGGGGCTGGGTGAAGATGGGTACAACGCTGGCCAGCGCGTCGGCGAGGCCGGCGGCGATCCCGGCCGCCGCTAGGCCTGCGCCCAGCCAGAGCATGACGCCCGTGATGAAACCGGCATAACGGCCAAAGGCGACTTCGATACCGCCCGAAACGCCGCCCGAGACGGCCACGCGGCTCCCGGCCTCGGCAAAGCAGATGGCCACCGCTCCCACGGCAAGCGCACAGGCGATGTAGTAGAAGGGCGCCGCGGCGCCGACCGCTGCCGCCATCTTGGACGGTAGGACGAAGATGCCGCCGCCGATGACCGTATTAGCAACCGCCGCCGCCAGTCCCCAGGCCGAAAGGGCGCGTACCAAGCCGCGATCCTTGGTGTCGCCGGTGGTGTCTATCTGTGCGGTCATGCTCGCCCCTTCCGTATCGAGCTTGGCGGACGGGGCGGCGAATGGGAAGGGCGCGCAGGCGCGGACGCGGAAGCCTGGTTCCAGATGTGCAAAAGGCCGGCGCAGGGCCGGCCTCTGACAGATTACCAAGGTCCGTAAGGCCTAGCTGGCGGTGGCCAGGTAGCCGAGGGTCAGGACGGGCACCAGCGAAAGTCCGAGGACCAGGGCGGCGTTGGTAAAGAGTTGCGATATCTTAACGTTCGTAAACATTTTCATTCCCCTAATTATCGCTCACCGAGGTGTGACGTTCCAGGAAAACGCCATTGGGAGGGGGCAATTCACCCCGGTGAGCGACAGGCGCGGAAATAGGCCCCCCTTGGCTTGACCGCAAGGGCGAAATGGTGCGTCGCACATTAAATCGCGGCTATTTTTGTTGCGTTGCACGCGGGTCACAGCAGTAGATTCGTCCTCGCTTTCGTCCTTGCTGCGAAAGCTTGTATGCAGCCCCATGGCTCAAGCCTTTTTAGCTTCGCTCGCAGTCACCGACTTCCGTTCGTATCATTCCACCGCCCTGACCCTGGACGGGGGACCCGTGGTGCTGTTTGGCTCCAACGGCGCGGGGAAGACCAACCTTCTTGAAGCGGTCTCCTATCTGTCTCCGGGACGGGGCCTGCGCAGCGCCACCGCCAGCGAAGTAGGGCGACGGCTGCCGGGCGAGCGCACAAGCCGCGCCTGGAGTGTTTCGGCCTTGGTGCAGGAGGGCGAGGAACAGATACGTGTCGGCACGGGCGTGGAGCCCGGCGGTGCGCGGCGGATCGTGCGCATCGATGGCGAACCTGCAGCACCGTCGCGTCTGGCTGAAGCGGTTCGACTGGTCTGGCTGACTCCGCAGCAGGATCGGCTCTTTCTCGAAGGCGGGACTGAACGGCGACGCTTTCTCGACCGGCTGACCTTCTCCGCCAGGCCCGAACACGCCGTCCATGCCGCCGGCTACGAGAAGGCTATGCGCGAGCGTCTCCGGTTGCTCACCAACGGACCCGCTGACCCAATGTGGCTGGACGCGCTCGAGGTGCAGGCCGGAGAGGCGGGAGCCGCCCTCGCCCACGGTCGGGCGGCGACGGTCGGGGCGCTACAGGCCGAGATCGACGCCCGCACCGACCGGCCCTTTCCGCTGGCCAGGCTAAGTCTGTCCGGTGAGTGGGGCTTGCACGCCGACCCCGTCGAAATCGCCGCCGCCCTGCACCGAAGTCGAGGTCGCGACGCCGCCGCCGGACGGTCCCTGGCAGGTCCGGGGCGCACCGATCTGGTCGTCATCCATGCCGAGAAGGACCGTCCGGCGGCGGAGTGCTCGACCGGAGAACAAAAGGCGCTTATCCTCAACCTGGTACTGGCCCAGGCGTCGCGGCTTTCGCGTGCAGAATCAGCGCCAAGCCCTATATTGTTGCTCGACGAGGTGGCGGCCCATCTCGACGCGCAGCGCCGGGCTGCGCTGGCGGAGGAAATCGCCGCCCTGGGCCTGCAGGCCTTCCTGACCGGCACCGACCGGGCGCTGTTCGAAGCCTTCGACGGCGCAGAGATCATCAGGGTGGAGCCTTCGCCGGAAACCGGCGGGCGGCTCACCCGCATGGAACGAGCTGAATGAGCGACGAAACGCCGGAAACGGCTCCCAACGAGCCCCTCGACGAGAAGGGCCTCGACGCCAACGGTTTGGATGCCAACGGCCAGGGCGAATACGGCGCGGACTCCATTCGAGTCCTCAAGGGGCTGGATGCGGTACGCAAGCGTCCGGGCATGTATATCGGCGACACCGACGACGGCTCGGGCCTGCACCACATGGTCTATGAGGTGGTGGACAACGCCATCGACGAGGCGCTGGCCGGTCACGCCACCTCGGTGCAGGTGACGCTGAACCCCGACGGCTCGGCCACCATCATCGACGACGGCCGCGGCATCCCCACCGGCATCCACGAGGGCGAAGGCGTCTCGGCGGCCGAGGTCATCATGACCCAGCTGCACGCGGGCGGTAAGTTCGACCAGAATTCCTACAAGGTGTCCGGCGGCCTGCACGGCGTGGGTGTTTCGGTTGTGAACGCGCTGTCGGACTGGCTTCAGCTCAAGATCTGGCGCGACGGCTCCGAACACGAGATGCGTTTCGAACGCGGCGACGCGGTCACCTCGCTGAAGATCACCGGCAAGGCGCCTCTGCGCACCGAAGGGCCGCGCGCCGGCCAGACCCTGACCGGCACCAGCGTCACCTTCATGCCCTCGCTGCGCGTCGGACCGGACGACGGCACCTTCCTCGCCATCGATTTCGATCGCAAGACGCTGGAGCACCGCCTGCGCGAGCTGGCCTTCCTGAACTCCGGCGTGGTGATCAATTTCAAGGACCTGCGCGGGGCCGAGCCCTACGAGGAGATCCTGCACTATGAAGGCGGCGTGGAGGCCTTCGTGCGCCACCTCGACAAGTCCAAGAGCCCGCTGATCAAGGACCCGATCGTGGTGCGCGGCCGCAAGGACAAGGTCGAGGTCGATATGTCCATGTGGTGGAACGACGGCTACCACGAGACCATGCTGTTGTTCACCAACAACATCCCGCAGAAGGACGGCGGCACCCACCTCGCCGCCTTCCGCGCCGCGCTGACGCGGGTGATGACCGCCTATATGGAGAGTTCCGGTGCGGCCAAGCGCGAGAAGATCACCGTCTCCGGCGAAGATGCCCGCGAAGGTCTGACCTGCGTCCTCTCCATCAAACTGCCCGACCCGAAGTTTTCGTCCCAGACCAAGGACAAGCTGGTTTCCTCCGAAGCCCGTCCGGCGGTGGAGAACCTAGTCAGCGAAGCCCTCAGCCAATGGTTTGAGGAGCATCCGGTCGAAGCCAAGGTCATCGTCCAGAAGATCGTCGAGGCCGCCTCCGCCCGCGAAGCTGCCCGCAAGGCGCGCGACCTGACCCGGCGTAAGTCGGTGCTCGACATCTCCAACCTGCCCGGCAAGCTGGCCGACTGCGCCGAGCGCGATCCGGCCAAGTCCGAACTTTTCATCGTCGAAGGCGACTCCGCCGGCGGCTCGGCCAAGCAGGCCCGTAACCGCGACAACCAGGCCATCCTGCCCCTGCGCGGCAAGATACTGAACGTGGAGCGGGCGCGGTTCGACAAGATGCTGTCGTCCGAGCAGGTCGGCACCCTGATCACCGCGCTCGGCGCCGGCATCGGTCGGGGCGAGTTCGACGCCGACAAGGTGCGCTACCACAAGATCATCCTGATGACCGACGCCGACGTGGACGGCGCACACATCCGGACGCTGCTGCTTACCTTCTTCTACCGCCAGATGCCGGAACTGATCGAGCGCGGTTACCTCTACATCGCCCAGCCGCCTCTCTATAAGGCGGCCAAGGGCAAGTCCTCGCGGTACCTCAAGGACGACGCCGAAATGGACGCCTTCCTGTTCGAGGAAGGTTCGGACGGCGCGTCGCTGGACCTGTCTTCGGGCGAGCGGCGCACCGGGGCGGACCTGTTGGCTCTGATCCGCGAGTCGCGCACCGCCAAGGCCCTGATCGAACGTCTATCCGCCCGCGCCCCGGCCTTCGCCATCGAACAGTCGGCCCTGGCCGGCCTCCTTGGCAATAATCCCGAGCCCGACGTCGCCGCCGCACGCCTCGACCTCTACGCCGAGGAAGGCGATGGACGCTGGACCGGTGCGGCGGCGGAGGGCTCCGGCGGGTCGGGCTTCGGTCCCGGCGGCTTCGTCTTCTCACGCGAGAAGCGCGGCGTGGCGGAGAAGATCATCCTCGACGACCTGCTGCTTCACGCTCCGGACGCGCGCCGTCTGGCCGAGCGGGCCTTCAGCCTCGGCGAGGTGTTCGACAAGCCGGCCACGTTCCGCCGACGCGAGCAATCTACCATCGTGCGCGGTCCCCTCGATCTGGTGAACGCCGTGCTCGACGCTGGGCGTAAGGGGCTGTCGATCCAGCGCTACAAGGGTCTGGGCGAAATGAACCCCGACCAGCTATGGGAGACCACGCTGGATTCCAACGCCCGCACCCTGCTGCAGGTGAAGGTGGCGCACGTGGACGACGCGGACGACATGTTCTCCAAGCTCATGGGTGATCTTGTGGAGCCGCGCCGCGAGTTCATTCAGGACAACGCCCTGGACGCCGAGGTGGACGTATAACTTCGGCATGCCAACTGCCGCTCATGCGGTAGTCGCCGGCCTGAGTGGGCAGAAGCGTTCCTACCGCGAGGGTGCGGCGCCCATCTGGGCGGCTTCGGAGGTCTTCACCGCGTTCCATGAGCGGGTCGCGACGCTGGGCGTGCGGGCGGCGGCGCCCGTCGAGAGCGAGCGCAGATAGGCGAGGTTGACATCGGCGGCCTCGGGCGGGAGGTCCTGACGGATCAGGGGTTCGGCCTCGGCGACCTTGCCCTCCAGCCCCAGCACGAGGGCCAGGTTCTGCCGTTCCGCCGCGCCCGCGCCGGGCTGGGCCACGGCCTTCTTCAGCAGGGCTTCGGCCGCCTGCGGCTCTCCATGGGTAGCGCGGAACAGAGCGTAGTTGGAGAGCGTGGAGGGGCTGTCCGGGTTTAGCCGCAGGGCCTGCTCAAAGGCCTGTGTGGCCAGTTCCGGCTGCTTGTTCTGGTCATAGGCGACACCGAGCAGCGACCAGGCTTTGGCGTCGCGCGGATTGGCGGCGGTGAGTTCCTTCAGGGGCTGCAGGGCGTAGAAGCCCTGACCGGCGCTGATCTGGGCGCGTGCAACCTCGAACAGGGCGGGTGCATGTTTTGGATGGGAGCTCAGCACGGTCTGGGCCGCCTCCACCGCCTCGGGATAGCGGCCGAGCACACGCATGGCTGCGGCGAGGGCGACCCCGGCCTCCGCATCGGTGGGGTCGGCGTTCACTTCCCGGCTCCAGAAGGCGACCTGGGTCAAAGGGTCCATGCGACTGGCCGTGGCGCGTTCGGCGGGGGTGGCCTTGGTCGGCTTGGCGGCGGTCTGAGCCGCGGTCGAGCCGGCGGCCGGACTCGCGGGCGGCGTGGCCGGCTTGGCGTCGCCGAAGGGCCAGGCGAAAGCCGGGGCGGCCAGCGTCAGGCTGGCCAGCACCGTCACGACGGTTGCAGCGCGGTTGGGGTTGGGACACATGTTCGGATGACGCTCCGGATAGAGGCTCCAGTCTCCGCTCGGCGCGTCAACGAAGCGTTAAGCATAAAAAGGCGAGGCCGACGCAAGCCGTGGCCGCGCGTCGCAGTTCGTGTCGATGAGGAGCCGCCCGTGTCCCACCCTGCCGCCGAGGTCCTGATCGCCCCCGAAGCCGCCGCTACGCCCACTTCGGTGGCGCTGGTGGCGGAAGGCGGCTGGGAGGCCCTGCGCGAGAGCCTCGACCCCGTCGGCCGCTCCGCCGCGGAGCTCGCCGGGTTCAAGGGCAAGGCGGGGCAGGCGGTGATTCTGCCAGGCGAGACGCCGCGCGTATTGGCTGGGCTGGGCGAGGGCGCCATGGCCCTGCGCAGCCTGCCGTCCAGGCTCACGGCAGCCGACTACCGGCTGGAAGGCGACGACCCGACGCCAGACCAAGCGATTGCGTTCGTCCTCGGGACCTACCGCTTCGATCGCTACAAGAAGGAGCATGGCAAGCCGCAGCCGCGCCTGGTGGTGTCCGACGCCAAGGTACGCGCCGAGGCGTTGGCCGCCGCCCACGCCCTGTTCCTGGCCCGCGACATGGTCAACACGCCGGCCAACGACATGGGGCCGCTGCAGATCGAGACCATCGCCCGCGAGATCGCCGGTGCGCACGGCGCGTCCTGCTCGGTGATCACTGGCGACGAGCTTCTGACGCAGAACTATCCGGCCGTGCATGCCGTGGGCCGCGCCGCCGTGCCCGCCCGCGCTCCGCGTATGATCGAGCTCGGCTGGAAGGGTTCCGACGCGGCGTCCGATGCGCCGCTGCTCGCCATCGTCGGCAAAGGGGTGGTGTTCGATACCGGCGGGCTCGACATCAAGCCCTCGTCCGGTATGCGACAGATGAAGAAAGACATGGGCGGGGCGGCCCACGCCCTGGCTCTGGCGCGGATGGTGATGGGCGCGGACCTGCCTGTCCGTCTCGCCGTGCTGGTCCCGGTGGTGGAGAACGCCATCAGTGGAGACGCCATGCGACCGGGCGACGTCCTCGACAGCCGCGCGGGCCTCACCATCGAGGTGGGCAATACCGATGCGGAGGGGCGGCTGATCCTGGCCGACGCCCTGACCCGCGCGGGCGAGCTGAGCCCGGTGCTGACGCTGGACTTCGCGACCCTGACCGGCGCGGCGCGGGTGGCCCTGGGGCCGGAGGTCATTCCCTTCTACACTGCCGACGACGCGCTGGCGGGTGAACTGGCCGAGCAGGCGAGTGCGGTGGCCGACCCGCTTTGGCGCATGCCGCTCTGGGCCGGCTATGAGGAGTCCCTCGACAGCGACGTGGCCGACATCAAGAACGACCCGGACGCCTGGGCGCAGGCGGGCTCGGTCACCGCCGCTCTCTTCCTGCAACGCTTCGCCCCTAAGGACGGCGCCTGGGTCCATTTCGATATCTTTGCCTGGAACTCGAAGAGTCGTCCTGGCCGCCCCGCCGGCGCCGAGGCCCAGGCCATCCGCGCCGTCTTCGCGGTGCTGAAGGCGCGCTTCGGATGACGCGGCTGGACAAGACTCGGCACGACCCGCGCGTGACCCTGGCCCGCCCGGACCTGGCCGACGCTGTCCTTGAAGGCGTCATCGCCGCAGAGCGCTACGCCGAGACCAAAGCGATGCAGGTGATCGTCCCCGGCGCCGCCTTACGCACCGCCCCTGACGGTCGTGCCGAGCAGGTGGATCAGGTGTTGTTCGGCGAGGTCTTCCACGTGCTGGAGGAGACGGATGGCTGGGCCTGGGGCCAGGCTGATCGGGACGGCTACGTGGGCTATGTCGCCCTGCGCTGCCTGTCGCCCGAAGTGATCCGGCCGACCCATTGGGTGGGCGCGATCCGTACCTATGGCTTGACCGAACCCTCGATCCGCGCTCCGGTGGCGGGGCTCTATTCGCTGAACGCCCTGGTGACGGTGGAAGCGCCCGAAGCCCTTGGGGACGATGAGCGCTTCGCCAGGGTGGCGCGTATCGGCCACGTTACCCGCCACCATCTGTCGCCTATCGGCCAGCACCTGGCGACCGATCCGGCGGGCGTGGCCGAGCGGTTCCTGGGCGCACCCTATCTGTGGGGTGGTCGCGACAGCCTCGGCCTCGACTGTTCAGGACTGGTGCAGCAGGCCCTCTATGCCTGCGGCCGGGCTTGCCCGCGCGATAGCGACATGCAACAGGCCCTCGGCGCCCCGCTCACCATCGGGCCAGATCTCGGCGGATTGCAGCGCGACGACCTTGTCTTCTGGCGCGGCCACGTCGGAATCATGCTCGACGCCGACCGCCTGCTCCACGCCAACGCCCACCACATGGCCACCGCCATCGAGTCCCTCGCCGGCGCGGTGGCCCGGATCGAGGCGGCGGGCGGCGGCGCGCCTACGGCGTTCCGGCGGCTTTAAGGAGCGGATAGAGACGAAGGCGGCTCGGCGCATTTGCGCTCGATCTCGGCGACGGATCAGGGAGCCGTAGCGCCCTCGACCAGCCCCAACCAACAAGCACGATTGCAGTCAGTAAGGCCTGTAAAAGAGCGGTAAAACGGCTCTGAAAACACCATCGACCTCAGGCTAAGTGATGGTGGGTGCAGTAGGATTCGAACCTACGACCCGCTGATTAAGAGTCAGCTGCTCTACCAACTGAGCTATGCACCCGTATCCGGTGCGTTCGGCCGGGGCCGGTCGCGCGGAGCGGCGGCTTATGGGGTATTTGGGCGGGCTTGTCCAGTGGCGGTTTTCACCCGTGTCGGCGGGCGAAGGCGGCGTTAATCTTGGCCTTATAGACACGGGATTATGGCCAGACGAGACCTCACCGGCGCGATCGATTTCGACTATCTGGAGAGCTTCGCCGCAGGGGATGCCGACCTGGTGGACGAGGTGCTGGGCCTGTTCGTGGAGCAGGCGCAGCTATGGGGTCGCTTGCTCGATCCGGACGGTGATGGCGCGGCGTGGCGGGACGGCGCGCATACGCTGAAGGGCTCGGCGCTGGGGATCGGGGCCAAGGCGCTCGCAGCGGTCTGCGGCGAGGCGGAGGGCGGCTGGCAGGAGCCCGCGGCGATCAAGGAGGCGATCAAGAACCGTCTCGACCATGCCCTCGATCTGGTGCTGGCCGACATCGCCGCCTGGCGCCACGAGATGGCGCTGCGCGGTCTCCGCTAGGACTTAGCCCTTGGTCCGGTCCCAGGCCTCGAACTCATAGGCGATGCAACGATCGATCAGGGTGCGCCAGACGGGTTCGGCTATGGCTTCGGAGAGGCCGGCGGCGCGGGCGGCGGCTTTCACCTTCGACACCACATCCTCGATCCGGGCCTGGTCATGCACTACGGCGCGGTCGGTCTTGATGCGCGCGGCGGCGTCCATATAGCGCTGGCGCTCGGCCAGCAGGGTCACCAACGCGCGGTCCAGGGCGTCGACCCCCACGCGCACCTCGGTCATGGAGCGGCAGGCCTCCGGCGCAGGGCGTGGGTCGATCGCCTGCGTCAGCGGCGAGGCGGGGCCGGCCGCGAGGGCAGCGTCTAAGAGAGGAGCGTCGGGCGTCATGGCGGCTGTTTAGGGCAGGGCGGGCGGCGCGGCTAGATGCGGGGAAAGACACAATCAATCCACACCCGCCGGGGCGGGGTTATACTGGGAATTGGGCGCCAAACTGGTGGCGCCGTCGTGGGCGAATGGGCATGGATGGCGGGTCACAGATCGACAGACCGGTTACGCAAGATCTCGTTCGGCGCATTTTGCGCCAAAGAAGTGCGGCCGGCGCTCCGTGGACCTGGACAGTGTCCATCGCTTGTCCAGATGTGCAAGTCCCTGGCGTTAAAGCAAAAAAGGCCGGTTCTGGACAGTTTGTCCAATGGAGCGCTGTTATGATGGAGTCCAGCCATCGCTTCGCCACACGGCTTGGGTTTTGTGGCGTCATGAGGCGGACTTTTCCCCGGATAGCGCTGGCCTGTACGGCTCTTCTGGCGACGCCTGCGGGCGCGCAGCCGGAGCCTCCGCCGATCCCGCAGGAGGTCATCGTGGTGGCGCCCAAGGATGCCAAGGTGGTCGCCACCTATCCTGCCGATGGGTCGGTCGTGCCGGGGGGCTCCACCATCCTGAAGATCGTGTTCGACCAGCCCATGACCGCCGACGCCTGGTCCTACACCCCCTCGACCAAAGGACGTTTCCCCGACTGCCTGGCCCGACCGCGCCTGCTCGGCGACCGGCGCACCTTCGTTCTGCTCTGCTCGCTGGCGGTGGGGACGCGCTATGCCCTGTCGATCAACGCCGACCCGACCTTCGAGACGGCGGGGGGGCGCAAGCCGCCGCGTTATGAACTGGGTTTCGAGACCGGGCCGAGAACGGCGGAGGTGGGCTTGCATAACGCCCTGGCTGCGGCGGGCCTCACGGACGCGGACGACCCCATCCAAGGCACGGTCGCCGCTGCGGGGTCGGTCCAGTCGAGCGGAGGCGGGCCGAAATACCCGCGCCCATGATGGCAAGGTTAATCTCCCGCAGCATAGAATATTCTTGATCAGGCCCAGCCTATAGTAAGCGGAAATTAATGATGAGTGTTGAGGTTGTAATAACCTCGTCTCTGCACCGGAGGTAAATTCTAAGCGCGTAGGGTGCGGGCATGGATATGACCCGCATCCGCCCCCAGCGTATTCGACTCTTCGGCGAGTCGGTCGATCTGACGACGCCGGCGGAGGTGATGAGCTTCACCGCCAAAAAGGTGGCTGCGGGCCAGCGAGCCATTGTCGCCAACCACAATACCCACAGCCTCTATCTCGTCGCCCGCGAGCCGGAGATGCGCGAATTCTACGCCAGGGCCGACCTGATCGAGCTCGACAGCATCCCGATGATCTTCTGGGGCATGCTGACGCGCAAGCCGGTTAACCGGGGCCATCGCTGCACCTATCTCGATTGGCGCGGCGACTTCTGGCGTCTGGCGGCACGGCACGGCTGGCGGGTCTTCTACCTTGGCGGCGCGCCGGGCGTGGTGGAACTTGCGGCGCGGAACCTGCGCGGTCGCTATCCCGGCGCCGTGATCGGCGGCCGTCACGGCTATTTCGACGACGCCGTTGACTCGGCCGACAACGCGGCCATCGTGGCGGAGATCAACGCCTTCAAACCCGATATCCTGATGGTCGGCATGGGCATGCCGCGCCAGGAGCTGTGGATCGCCCGCCACTACGGGGCGCTGAATTCAGGCGTGGTCTTCTCGGTCGGCGCCGCCTTCGATTACGAGGCGGGGGTGCAGAAGGCCGCGCCGCGCTGGCTGTCGCGCTTCGGCGGGGAGTGGGCCTTCCGCCTGCTCGCCGACCCGCGCCGTATGGCCTACCGCTATCTCGTAGAGCCCTGGTCGCTCATGCCCAAAGCCATGCGCGACATGGCCCTGACCTTCGCGCCCCGGCCCCGCCGCAGCGTGCTCGGCCATCCCCTTCCAGAACGGCGCAAGACGTTGGGCTAGCGGGTCAGGCGCGAGGGCCTCAGTTGCCGTATATGCTGTCCCAGGACAGCTCGGCTCCGGCCTCGATGGCTGAGACCTTGACGCCTGGATAGCCGACCGTCTGGTTCGGGCTATCGCGCCAGGCCTGCACCACGAAGTCCCGCAGCTTGGCCGCGCCCTCGGCCACGGCCGCCGTGGCGAACTCCACGCCCCGCTTGTCGCCCGGCTGGAAGCCGCCTTTCTGCCAAAGGGCGTAGAGCGGTTCGACCTTGGTGTTGGTGGCGATCAAATAATCGCCCATGCACTTGCCGATCGGCTGGGTGCACAGATGGGGCGCGGGCATCGCCGCCTGGACCATGGCCGGCTTGACGTTGGCGGTGATGAAGGCGCCCTCGAACGGGGAGTGAATACGTTCGTTCGTGTAGCCGTGCGGGTTGGGGAAATCGCCCCAACCGTTATAGTGGATCGAGGCGTGTAGTGGCTGACTGGCGTCGCCTACGAAGTGCGACCAGTAGCCCAGGTCGCGGATGATGATCAGCTCGCGGAGCTTGCGGTCCATGGCGTACCAAGCGCGCTGCTTGGCGTCCTTGGCGCGCTTCTCGCCGACGCCGTCGATGCGCCAGTAGGCGAAGTCCTTGCTGAGCTGCTCATAGCCATCGACCAGATTGTAATAGAGCCAGCCGCCTTTGTGCAGGTCGGCCCCAGCCGCGTGCAGGGCCGCACTGTAAGCGTCGCGGTTACGCGGCATATCGGTGAGCGAAATGCCGCCGAGGCCGTGGCCGTCGTCCGTGACGTCCATGAAGTGACCAGGATCGAGGTCCTCGTCGTGGGGCTGGCCTGCACCGCGCGACCGGTCTGGCTCGCGGCCGAGTTCGCCCATCTGCTGGATCACCGTCGGTTCCTTCAGGAAGGCGGGGATTTCGGCGGGTAGCTGGGCCACGCCGAGCACGCTGATGATCCGGTGGCCCTCCGATTCCCACGCGTGAGCCTGGCCCGACACGGTAAGGGCGGCGGCGAGCGCGACACCGGCGGCGCGAGCGAAGAGGGAGCGGGTCATGCAGGGCTCACAGTGGCGGATGGCGAGTTTAGCGAGCGGTTTGCGACCGGCGCGGGTCGGACGCAAGGGGCATTGTGCTCAGCCGATGGGCTCAAGGCCAAGGTCCGCGTCCACCCGGGTCACCCAGGCCTGCACAGCGGGGAATTTGCCCAGGTCGAAGCCGCCCTCGTGCGCCCTGCGGGTATAGGCTAGGAGGCTGATGTCGGCGCAGCTCAGTGTTCGATCCACCAGATAGGGCGCGGCCTCCAGCCAGGCCTCCATACGGGTGAGAGCCGCCTCGCCGCGTTCGAGCAGCTTCGGATCAAGGTCCGCCTCAGGCTTGCCGAGATACAGCATCTGGAAGCGACGCACGGCGATATAGGGTTCGTGGCTATACTGCTCCCAGAACAGCCATTCGAACATCTTGGCCCGCCAATAAGCGTCCTTGGGGATCAGTGACGTCCCCTCGGCCAGGTGTGTGATGATGGCGTTGGACTGGGCTAGCGCCCGGCCGTCCTCGAACAGAATGGTCGGCACCTGAGCGGCGGGATTGAGCGCGCGCATGGTGGCGGACTGGGTTTCGCCTCCGACCACATCGACCTCGACCCAGTCATAGGCGACGTCGAGCAGGTCGCAGGTCCACTTCACCTTCAGACAATTGCCTGAAATCGAGTCGCCATAGAGGGTGATGGCCATGTGCGCTCCGCCGTTTCAGCGCGCGCGTTCTAGCGCGCCGCCTTGGCGAAGATCAGCCAGAAAATCTGACGTTCGGGGTAGGGGAGCCTAGCGCCGGACGCGTAGCAGGCGGGCCTTCATGGCCGCCACCGCGCGGTGGGCGGGCGCGCGGCCGACCGTCAGGGTCAGACCGGAACCGATAATCGCGCCGATCAGGAAAGTAAGGCTCATGACGCACCTCAGGGCCGGGATTTATTCCCGACCCTGAGGCTAACGGGCGCGACTCGGCCCGTCCATGCGTCAAATGCTGCAACGCAAGGCTGGTGGATCGCGCTTAGTAGCTGCGGCGAACCAGAGCGTGGTAGAGGAACAGCACCACCACGGCGCCGACGACGGCGACCAGCATGCTGTAGAGGTTCAGGCCCGAAACACCGGCTGCGCCAAACATGTTGAACAGGAAACCACCGACGAAGGCGCCGACGACACCGAGCACGATATCGAGCAGGAGGCCTTCGCCCCGGCCACGATTGACGATCATGCTGCCGATCCAGCCGGCGAGCAGACCAAGGACGAGCCATGCGAGAATGGACATTGCTGATCTCCAGTAAAAGTCACCGCCGTGACTTCCGGCGTGCTGACTAAACTGCGATTTACCGCCACGGTTCCAAACGCCTTGACACCGGGTGAAGATTCAGAGCGCGAGCGTCTCGGCCTTCGGTCCGATGGTGAGCACCTCCTTCACCGGCCCGCATAACACCCCGAACAGCATGGGCACGGCGTATTGCAGCGGCGCGCGCTCCAGCTGTGGATCCTGG
Source organism: uncultured Caulobacterales bacterium (assembly GCA_903862425.1). GTDB lineage: Bacteria > Pseudomonadota > Alphaproteobacteria > Caulobacterales > Caulobacteraceae > CAIOYC01. The sequence continues at coordinate 80,315 of CAIOYC010000032.1, forward strand.
ATCGCCAGACGCCGGTCGGCGACGGCGTTGATGGCCGCGTTCAGCATCCGCGAGGCGATGGCCGGATCGACCGGCCGCAGCGAACCCTCCGCCGCGCCGTCCGAGACCATACCGGAGAATCGCCGGGCGATCCGGTCCGACCCCTCCAGCACCTTCAGACGCATAGGCTCCGGCATCGACTGCAGGGCCGACATGCGCATCAGCGGCCCTGCGGAGGAGATCTGGAACTCGGTCAGGGCGGCGACGATAGAGTTCAGCCTGAGCCAGGCGTCGCCCTCCAGGGCCAATCCCTTGTTCTGAGCCGAGCGCAGCACCTCGAACGAGCGCTCGAAGCCGGCGGCCACCAGATCGTCCTTGCCGTTGATGTGGTGATAGAAGGCGCCCTTGGTGCGCTGAAGGGCGGCGGAGATCTTATCGACCGAGGCTCCCTTGTAGCCGTGTTGATTGATCAGCCGCGTGGCGGCGATCAACAGGGCGTCCGGCATGGCCTGCTCGTCAGCATCCGGATCTACAAGGCCGAGGGGCTGGGGCGCCCAGTTCGCACCGGGCAGGGCGATTCCATCGAGCATGATGTCGAGCATCCGCTGGCATAGGCGCGGATACTCATCCACGTCGTAACGCGGTAGCCAGGCGTTCAGCCACAGCATGTGTTCGATAATGATATTGGTCCGGGCGGCGGCGGCGCGTGCCCGCAGCCAGGCCATTTCCGGACTGCGCAACAGGTCTCGCACCTCGCCGAAGAAACGCTTCCAGGCATTCCGCACGCCTTCGCGCCAAGGATCGCCGAGCGTGCGGATGTCGCTGAACACCGGGATCGGCGGCTCCTCGCCGAGGGTGATGCGGCGGCGGAGCTCGAAATAGCCTTGGATCAAGGCTGTAAGGCGCGCGCGCGCGGTACCGTGTTTCTGGGCGGCGGCGACAAGGCGGTGCATCCGCTCCAGCCCCACCTCGAAGCAGGCAGCGGCAAGAGCTTCCTTCTTGCCGAAGTAATAGGCGATACTGGTGGGCACGATCCCCGCCGCCGACGCTACGTCAGCCAGTGTCATTCCACGAACGCCGCGTTCATTGATGAGCGTGGTGGCGCAGGCGATGATGTCATCGCGCTTCTCGTCGAAGCGTTTACTTCTGCTGGTGGCCATCGAGGCGGTCAGACCTGTGGGATACTCGGGTTGATGGAACGATGCCCTCAGCTTTGACATCACATGTCAAGAGCGTGGCTAACCAGCCCTACCATAGTGGCGAATGTCGGACAGCACGCCCTTGATTTGGGTCAAATTCATCCAGATGGCCAGCCTTGATCATATCGTTCGTGCGAGACACTGAGCCTTTGCGCCTTATCGCCTTCCACCATAGTTTCCGGCCGATTTGTTTCAGGAGTGAAGGCATGCGGCGCGGATTCTTGCTCTCGATGGCGGCGGTGCTTGTGATGTTGATGGGTTCGGCGGCGAGCGCCGCGCCGGCGGAACTCGCCCGTTGGGAGGCCCAGTCGCGGGCCGTCACCATCGTCCGTGACGACTGGGGCATCGCCCACGTACGCGGCAAAAGCGACGCAGACGCCGTATTCGGCATGATCTATGCCCAGGCCGAGGACGACTTCAACCGGATCGAGACCAACTTCGCCGGAGCCCAGGGCAGGCTCGCGGAGGCCGATGGCGAGCGCATGGTCTATCACGACCTGCGCGCGCGCCTGTTCCTCGATACGCCCACCTTGCAGTCCCTATACGGGCGCAGCCCCGCTCCGCTGAAGCGGCTGGTCAACGCCTGGGCCGACGCTCTGAACTACTATCTGTTCAGGCACCCCGAGGTCCACCCGCGGGTCATCCACCACTTCGAGCCCTGGATGGCCTTCGCCTTCACCGAGGGTAGCATCGGCGGGGATATAGAGCGCATCTCGCTGAAGGACCTTGAGCGCTTCTATGGCGAGAACCAGATCGCCTTCCTTACGCGAGATACGCCCGAGCGGATGAAGGAGCCCACCGGGTCCAACGGCATCGCCATCGCCCCGCAGAACACGGCGGATCACCATGCCCTCTTGCTTATAAATCCACACACCTCGTTCTTCTTCCGTTCGGAGATGCAAGTGTCGAGCGAGGAGGGTCTTAACGCCTACGGCGCCTCCACCTGGGGCCAACCCTTCCTTTATCAGGGCTTCAACGATCGGATCGGGTGGATGCACACCACCTCCGGCGTCGATGCCGTGGACGAGTTCGCCGAGACTGTGAAAAAGGAGAACGGGCGTTGGTTCTACCGTTATGGCGGCCAATGGAAGCCGGTGACGGCGACGACCATCGTCATACCCTACAAGACTGGAACGGGGGCCGGCGGGGTCTCCACCCGCAGCTTCACCATCTACCGCACCCACCACGGCCCGATCGTCCGCGAGCGCGACGGCAAGTGGATCGCCGTCTCGTTGATGAACAAGCCCATCGAGGCGCTCAGCCAGGCCTTTCTGCTGACCAAGGCGCGCAACCATATCCAGTTCATGAAGGCCATGGAGTTGAAGGCCAATTCCTCCAACAACACGATCTATGCCGATGCGGATGGCAACATCGCGTATCTGCATCCCCAGTTCGTTCCCAAGCGCGACGACCGCTTCGACTATACCCGTCCCGTGGATGGCTCCGATCCGCAGACCGACTGGCATGGCCTGCACGCCCTGAACGAGGTGCCGCACCTGCTGAATCCGACCGTGGGCTGGATTTTCAACACCAATGACTGGCCCTATTCGGCGGCAGGGCCGGACAGCCCCCAGCGGCAGTATTACCCGCGCTATATGGATCAGGCGGGCGAGAACGCGCGTGGTTGGCACGCCACCCAGCTTCTCACAGGCCGCAAAGGCGTCACCCTGGAGGGCCTGAACGCCCTGGCCTATGACAGCTATCTGCCAGCTTTCGCTAAGATGATCCCGTCTCTCGTCCGCGCCTATGACGGCCTCAGCGCGGAAGATCCCTACCGCGCGCGCCTGCGCGACCAGATCGCTCTGCTGCGCACCTGGGACTACCGCTTCTCGCTGAACTCTACCGCGACCTCGCTGGCCGTGTTCTGGGGCGAGAATATGATCGATCGGATCGACAAGGATGCCCGTCGTACGCGTACCTATGTGATCGACTACATCGCCGAGAACGCCACCACCGAGCAGAAGCTTTCAGCCCTGGAGGAGGCGTCGGACCGCCTGAAGAAGGATTTCGGAAACTGGCGGACGCCCTGGGGCCAGATCAACCGCTTCCAGCGCCTCGACGACAGCCTTGCGCTGCACTTTGACGACGACAAGCCTTCGACGCCGGTGGCCTTTACCTCCGCCACCTGGGGTTCGCTCGCCTCGTTTGGCGCCAAGCGGTGGGGGACGAAGAAATACTACGGCACCAGCGGCAACAGCTTTGTTGCAGTGGTGGAGTTCGGCCCGCGCGTCCGCGCTAAGGCGGTCACGGCGGGGGGTGAGAGTGGGGATGTGAACTCGTCCCACTTCAACGACCAGGCCGACCGCTACGCTACGGGGCGGCTGCGCGATGTCTACTTCTACCCCGACCAACTCAAGGCTCACACCGAACGTCGATACCATCCAGGCGGCTGACCCCAGGACCGGCGCGCCTGAGGTAGTGGTGATCGGCGCCGGTTCGGCCGGGCTCGCCGCCGCCGCGCGGCTAAAGGCGGCCGGCGTTTCGGTGCTGGTGCTGGAGGCCAACGACCGCGTGGGCGGGCGAGCGCACACCCTACACGGACCCTCGGACGCGGCTCTCGATATGGGGTGTGGCTGGCTGCACTCGGCGGACCAGAACGAATGGGCCAGGCTGGCAGGGCCCATGGGCTTCACCATCGACCATGCCCCCGCCGCCTGGACCAAACCCTCGCTGACGGTGAACTTCCCAGCGGACGACCAAGCCGCCTATCAGAAAGTGTTCGAGGCGTTCGAGGCGCGATTGGCCCAGGCGGCCGAGAGCGAGGCGGATGTGGCGGCCTCGACCTTGATCCAACCAGATGAGCGCTGCTGGGCACCCCTGCTCAACGCCTTCTCCGGCTACTACAACGGCGCGCCCTTCGATCGGATATCGGTGAAGGATTACGCAGCCTACCAGCCCACCGATGAGAACTGGCGCGTGCGCAAGGGTTACGGCGCGATGATCGCCGCATTCGCCGCCGACCTCGACGTGCGCCTAAACACACCCGTGACGCGGGTCGAGCACGGCGGCGCCGATGTGCGCGTTGTTACGGCGGTCGGGGCGATCAAGGCGCGCGCGGCGATCCTGGCCGTCTCCACCACGGTGCTGGCGGATTCGGTGATCGCCTTCGATCCGCCCCTGCCGGACAAGCGAGAGGCGGCGTTCAATCTGCCCCTCGGTCATGTGGAGAAGGCTTTCCTGAAGCTGCTGCATCCTAAGGATTGGCCCGAAGAGCAGATGCTCCACGGCCGGATCGATAGCGCCGAGACCGGCGGCTATACCTTCCGCCCCCTTGGCATGCCGGTGATCGAGGGCTTCTACGGCGGCGATTTGGCGGAGACGCTGGAAGGAGAGCGCTCCGGGGCCTTCTGCGCCTTTGCCATCGAGGAACTGGCCGCCGTGCTCGGATCGGATTTCCGTAAGGCGGTCGAGCCGCTCGCCGAATCCGCGTGGCGCGCCGATCCCTTTATCCGGGGCGCCTATTCCCACGCGCGAGTTGGGTGGTCAGGAGCGCGCGCGATTCTGGCTGCGCCCGTTGGCGATCGGCTGTTCTTCGCCGGCGAAGCCTGCTCCCTGCACGCCTTCTCCACCGCGCACGGGGCCTACGAGACCGGCGTGGTCGCGGCCGAGGCGGCGCTCAGGGTGCTGCGTCCATAGCAAAACGCCCCGGCCGATGGCCGGGACGCTTCACGTTCAGGTCGCGGAGCTCAGTTCGAGCGCGGGATCGAGGTCGTTCCGGTCGTGCCGCTCGTGCTCACACTGGAGGCGCTGGCGGTCGAGGTCGAGCCGTCCTTCACGCGCAGGTTGTTCTGCACGTGCTTCACACCGGCGATGTGGTCGACGATGTCCTCGGCCCGGCGCTTGTCGTTGCGCGCCGAAACGTTGCCGGTGAGGGTGACCTCGCCGTTCGACACCTTCACGTCGATGTCCGAGGCGTCGAGCAGGTAGTCGTCGGTCAGCCGGTCGTTGACGTCCTCACGGATGCGATCGTCGGAGCGGGTATAGCCCTTGGGACCACGGCCGCTGTGGGAGTTGGCGCGGACCTCGTCGAGCTTGCGGCGGCGGGCCGCTTCGTCATCGCCGAACCACGAGGAGACTTCGTCGCGGGTCTGATCCCACCAGCCGCGACCTTGATCGCCGCGCGCGCGATAGTCGCGGGTCAGGTCGTCATAGGGGCGATTGTCGCCGCTATAGTTGTTGTACTGATACCGCGTGTGGTCGCCGCCGCGGGTGGAGGCGTCGCGATAGCCGCTGTTGTCATAGCCCTGGCGGTCACCCTGCACGCCGCCGAGCGGGGCCCGATAGCCTTGGTGCAGATAGGCGCCCGAGGCCTGACGGTCGTCGTAGCCCTGGCGGCCGCGCGGGTCGGCGCCATAGCCGCGGTTACGGTCGCTTTCCTCGGCATAGGCGGGGCCGGCGGAGTTCCAGGGGTCATAGCCCCGGTCCCGGTCGGCGAAAGCGCGGTTTTCGTAGTCGCCGCGCCCCTGGCTTACTTGTCCGTAGCTGCGATCGCGACCGTAGTCCTGCCCGAAGCTGCCGCGCCCATATCGGTCGCCGCCCGGGGTTTGGGTACGATAGTCGTCGCGGGAGCGGTCGCTGTCGCGATCGTTGTTCCACCGGTTGTAGTCGCTCATGGGTCCGTTTCTCCACTCGATGCGCAGGCGCGCACGAGCGCGCCCAAGAACGCCTCCCCTGCCGATACCAACGGTCCGACCTGCCCGGCGTTCCGCACGCAACTTATTGTGAAGGCTGGATTTTACTTTGACCTGGATCACTTGATCAGCATCAGCGCGATCATGGCGACGGCCGCCGCACCCATGGCGACGGTGGCGACCCAGCCGGAGATGCGCTGTACCCAGGTGGCGGTGTAGTCGCCCATCAGGCTCTTGCGCGTGGCGACCAGCATCGCCACCGCCATGATCGGCACCGCCGCCACCCCGTTCACCACCGCGCTGAGCACCAGGGCCTTGATCGGGTCTATGGGGGAGAAGCTGACCGCGATGCCGCCGACGATGGAGAGGGCGATGATGGCGTAGAACTCCTTGGCCTCGAACAGCTTGTGGTTCAGGCCCGAACTCCAGCCCCGCGTCTCCGCCACCGCATAGGCCGCCGAGCCCGCCAGAACGGGGATGGCCAGCAGACCCGTGCCGATGATGCCCAGGCTGAAGATCAGCGAGGCGAACGGCCCCGCCACAGGCTTCAGCGCCGCGGCGGCGTCGGCGGCGGAGTTGATGTTGGTCACGTGGTGCACATTCAGCGTGACCGCCGCCGTGAGGATCACGAAGAAGGCGATCAGCTCCGAGAGGAACATGCCGCTGATGGTGTCGATGCCGATGCGGCGCAGCTTCTTGCGCGCCTGCACCTTGTCCTCTCCGTCGTTCAGAGCATGGCCGCCCGACTTCTCCAGTTCCTCCACCTCCTCCGAAGATTGCCAGAAGAACAGATAGGGGCTGATGGTGGTGCCAAGGATCGCCACCAGCATGGTCAGGCTGTCCTTGTTGATGGCGAGCTGGGGCATGAGCGTTCGCAGCGCGACCTGGTCCCAGGGGATCTTCACCGTGAACACCACGCCCACATAGGCCAGCAGGGTCAGGGTCAGCCACTTCAGCAGGCCGGCGTATTTGTCGTAGGACATGAAGACCTGCAGCGCGAGCGACAGGGCGGCGAAGGCGACCACATAGACGTGCATATCGATCGGGCCGGGGATCACCAGCTTGGCCGCCGCGCCCATGGCGGCGATATCGGCCGCGATATTGATCACGTTGGCGACCACCAGCAGGATCACCAGCAGGGTCAGCAGCCAGCGGGGGAAGATGGTCTTGATGTTGGCGGCCAGACCCTTGCCGGTGACGCAGCCGATCCGTGCGCACACCGACTGGATGGCGATCATGAAGGGCAGGCAGGCGACCACCGTCCAGAGCATGTTGAGCCCAAATTGAGCCCCGGCCTGGGAGTAGGTGGCGATGCCTGACGGATCGTCATCCGCCGCCCCGGTGATCAGGCCGGGCCCCAGTTGTTCGATGACGTCGACCGCCGCCTGAGCCGTCGGGCCGGGCTGGTGCGTGTTCTTCTCAGCCATGCCATTCCCCACCGCCCGGGTGGCGGTTTCGATCGCAAGCGAGCCTGGGCGTATTTGGTTGCGTTGTCTCTAGCTCAGGTTGGTCTCGTGCATCGATCAAAGGCTGCCGCCGCCTTCCTCGACCCGCTCAAGCTGGGCCTGAGTCGAGGCGCCTTCTTCGGCTGGCTCCGCGCCGACGGTGCGCAGGGTCGGGTTCCAGAAGGCGAAGGCGAGCAGGCCGATCAGCACGACGACGTTCATCAGGTAGGGCGTCGGATGAAAGATCTTGTAGAGCGACACCCCGAGCAACGGCGCGACGATCACCGAGGAGCCGTTGATAGCGCCGAGCGCGCCCGCCGCCCGCGCCTGCTCGCGACTGTCCACGCTGAGCGAGGCGCCCGCCGTGAACCCGGGGCGGCAGAAGCCGTAGCCGAGCGAGGCCAGGGCATAGCCCGCCACCACCCCGGCATAGGTGGGGGCCACGGCGATGATCAGGTTAGCCAGCGCCGCCAGCCCCGCGCCCCAGCGGATCAGGTGGCGCGGCTGCATCCGAAAAAGGCGGATCAGGCCCCATTGGGCCAAAAGGCCTGAAATGGCCCCCGCCCCCATGCAGGCGGCGATGAACTGCTGCGCCTGCATCGGCGCGAGCTTCAGCTTGTCGATGATGAGGAAGCCGAGCGTCTGCCCGTTCACCGTCTGGGCCGAGGCGACGAGGAAGCCGTAGAGAAGGAAAGGCGCCAGTCGCGGATCGCGCCACAGGCTGGGCGCCTTCGACCCTGGCCTGGGCTCGAAGCGGGAGGGCTCGGGCGTGACGCCGTTCTCGGTGGTGGGCGGCTGCAGTCCGCCGCCGCGCGTTTCAGGCAGATAGCGCCAGACTAGGAACATGACCACGAAGGCGAAGACCGCGAAGCCGAACATGGGCCCCGCCAGCCCGACGAAGGGCAGCACCAGGAGCGGCGCGACGAAGGGTCCGGTGACGGTGCCGAGACCGATGGCGCCGGCGAGCTGAGACATCTGCTCGGTGCGCTCCTCCCGTGTCGTGCGCTCCGCCACATAGGCCTGGCTGGCCGGGTTCGCCGCCGAGCCGAATACGCCGAAGATGGCGCGGCTGATGAGCAGCAGGCCGAAGGTCAGGCCGATCGGGATCAGGTGGCGCAGCCCCGCCGACACCACGAGGGCGCAAAGCACCATCGACACGCCGAACCCGGCCATGCCGAGCATCATCATCGGCTTGCGCCCCGTGAAGTCTGACCGCCGCGCCCAGTAAGGCGAGGTGATCCCCCACAGGGCCGCAGACAGGGAGAAGATCGACACCACCAGCCGATCGTCCATTTTGATCTGTCGCCCGATGGCCGGCAGGATCGACTGCAGTCCCGTATTGCCGAAGGCCGTGACGATGGAGAGGGCGAAGACGAGGAAGAAGGCGCTTCGGGTCAGGCGCTCTTGCGGCGGCGCCCTTGTCGACGGATCAAGGCTCATGACGCAAGCTTAGCGCCCGTACCGGCGCATGCAATCCGGACACGGTTTGGATACAAACATAGCCATAACCCTGTCAGTTTCGGAAAGGCGCCGGACATGCGGACATCCGGACACCCTTGCGGCGGCCATTCGCTTGGCCACGCGCCCGCATACGTACCGGATTAGGGCGGCTGGGTCGGACGTGGCGCGGGCGCAGCTTCATCCCGCCAGTATCGGGCGGTTCTGTCCTCCGTGGAAAGAAAAGCGCCGGGCGTTTCAGATCGCTTGCGGCGCAAGCCTTTCACGCAGAATCGTGGGGGAAAACCTGCACCCTGATCCTCGCATTCTCGTCGCGTCGGATACACGCTCTTCCCAAGCGCCCGCGCAGGCCCCAAATCAGCGCCATGACCGAACAATCGCCCATCACCACGCCCGTCACCGTGCTCACCGGCTATCTCGGCGCCGGCAAGACCACGCTGCTGAACCGCATCCTGACCGAGAACCATGGCAAGAAATACGCCGTGGTGGTCAACGAGTTCGGCGAGATCGGCATCGACAACGACCTCGTGGTGGATGCCGACGAGGAAGTGTTCGAGATGAACAACGGCTGCGTCTGCTGCACCGTGCGCGGCGACCTGATCCGCATCGTCGCCGGGCTGATGAAGCGCCAGAACTCTAAGACAGGGCGCGGCTTCGACGGCATCATCGTCGAGACCACGGGCCTGGCCGATCCCGGTCCCGTGGCGCAGACCTTCTTCGTGGACGACGAGGTGAAGGCCAAGACCCGTCTCGACAGCGTGACCACCGTGGTGGACGCCAAGCACGTCCTGTTGCGCCTCGACGACAGCAGGGAGGCCGCCGAGCAGATCGCCTTTGCCGACCAGATCGTGCTCAACAAGACCGACCTCGTCACCGAGGCCGAACTGAAGGAGGTCGAGCGCCGCATCCGCCGTCTGAACCCGCTGGCGCCGATCCACCGCGCGGTGAAGTCCGACGTGCCGCTGGACAGGATCCTCGGTCAGCACGCCTTCGACCTGCAGCGCATCACCGAACTCGACCCGGAATTCCTCAACCCGCCGCACGGCGAGCACGGCCATGTCCACGATGAGCACTGCGGGCACGATCACGGGCCTGAGGGCCACGACCATGCGCATCACGATCATTCACACGACGGGCATGGGGGCGGCCACGACCACGAGGACCAGTCCATCAAGGGCGTGGCCCTGACGCTGGATCGCCCGGTGGACGGGACCAAGGTCACGCGCTGGCTCAACGAGGTGCTGCAGGCCCAGGGTCCGGATATCCTCCGCGCCAAGGGCATCATCGACGTGAAGGGCGAGGACAAGCGCCTGGTGTTCCAGGCCGTGCACATGATCCTCGACGGCGAGCTGCAACGCGACTGGAAGGAGGGCGAGCGCCGCTGGTCCCGCCTCGTCTTCATTGGCCGCAACCTGGACGAGGCCAAGCTGCGCGCCGGGTTCGAAGCGACGGCGGCCTAGCGGGCCGAGTCCTTGAACGCTTTCAACCCCTCGGCCATTTCGCCGAGGACCTTGGCTAGGACCGGGTCGCGCTTGGCGTCGGTCATGTAGGCGGCCAGGCGCTCGTGGCGGGCCATCAGGTCGAGCCGACCCGCTTCGCTGAGGGCGAGGTTCACATAGAAGCCCACCGGCGTGACCTCGCCGTCGGCCAGAGTGAACTTGTCGCCCGCCGCATAGGGGCCGTCGCCCATGAAGTGTTCGAGATAGCCGATCCCATCGTCCAGCCGCTTCAGGATCGCCTCCACCGAGGCCGGATCTGGACCGCCCGGCGCATCGATCTGAGCCAGAAGCTGGTAGACCGGCGCGTTCACATAGACCTCCGCCACCCGCGCAATCAGGCGCACCCTCGCCCTCGCTTCGGGTCCGTGCGGCAGCAGGGCCGGCTCAGGAAAAGCCTCTTCCAGATAATCGACGATAGTCTCGGATTCCGGGATGGAGACGCCGTCGTCCAGTACCAGCAGCGGCGCCTTGCCGATCGGGTTCATGGCCAGATACTCGGGCGACTTGATCCCGCCCGCCGGCGGCCCCACGATTTCGATCGGCAGCTTCTTGGCGTAGATGCTGATACGAACCCTTGCGGCGTAGGGCGACAGGTCGAAGGAATAGAGCTTCATGCAATCCTCTTGCGACGCCGAAGGGAGCCACGCGTCATGGCTGAATTGAAGATCGGCGTCGCCGGTGCCCACGGACGCATGGGACAGGCTGTGATCGCCGCCGTCAACGCGCGGCCGGGCGTGATCGTTGCCGCGCCCTTCAACCGCGTACCCGCCGAAGGGCTGGTCAGCCGGGACGAGGCGCTGCATCTTTCCGACGTCATCATCGACTTCACCACCCCACAGGCGGCGGCGGAAATGGCCAAGGCGGCGGCGGAGCGAGGCGGCCCGGCGCTCGTCATCGGCCCCACGGGCTGGTCGGCGGCGGAGGAGCGGGTGGTGCGCGCGGCGGCCAAGCGCGTGGCCATCGTCAAGTCCGGCAACTTCTCGCTCGGGGTCAACATGCTGATCGGGCTGGTCAACCAGGCCGCACGCGCCCTCCCCGCCGCCGACTACGACATCGAGGTGTTCGAGGCGCATCATCGCCGCAAGGTCGATGGTCCTTCCGGCACCGCGCTCATGCTGGGCCATGCCGCCGCCGCTGGCCGTGGCAAGGCGCTGGAAGAGCTTCGCGCGGGCAGTCGCGAGGGCGTCACCGGGCCGCGCAAGGAAGGCGAGATCGGCTTTTCTGTCCTGCGCGGGGGCGGCATTGTCGGCGAGCACTCGGTGGTGTTCGCGGCGGAGGACGAGATCCTGACCCTCAGCCATTCCGCCCGCGATCGGGGCCTGTTCGCCCGCGGCGCGGTGGAGGCGGCGATCTGGGCCGTGGGCCGCGAACCGGGACTATACGACATGCAGGACGTACTGGGTTTCGTGAAGGAAACGGTGAACGACCGTGGCTGACCTCAACGCCCTTGACGCCACGGCGCTGTTGCAGGCGCTGGACGGGCGGCGGATCAGTGCGCTCGAACTGCTCGACGCTTCCGTCGCCCGCGCGCACCAGCTGAAGGACCGCATCAATGCGGTGGTCGCCGAGGCGGTCGAGCCAGCCCGCCGCCGCGCCCGCCAGATCGACGAGCGCCGCGCCAACGGTGAGAATTCGGCCACCATCGGCAAGCTGGCTGGCCTGCCCATGACCATCAAGGACTGCTTCGACGTCGATGGCATGCCCGCCTCCGCCGGGCTTAAATCCTTTCTGGACCGTCCCGCCGGGGATGCAGCGGCGGTGGGCCATGCCCGCACCGAGGGGGCGGTGATCTGGGGCAAGACCAACGTGCCGGTCATGGCCGGCGACTGGCAGAGCTACAACGACCTCTACGGCGCCACCAGCAATCCGTGGGACATCGAACGCACGCCCGGCGGCTCGTCCGGCGGCGCGGCGGCGGCGCTGGCGACGGGAATCACGCCGCTGGAGATCGGCTCGGACATTGGCGGTTCTCTGCGTATTCCGGCCAGTTTCTGCGGCGTCTATGCGCACAAGCCGACCTATGGCCTCGTACCCCTGCGCGGGCATGTGCCCCCGCCGCCGGGGATAGTGGCCGAGCCCGACCTGGGCGTGGCCGGGCCGATGGCGCGCTCGGCGCGGGACCTGCGGCTGTTGCTCTCGGTCCTGGCCGGCAGCGTGGCGTCCAAGGCCGCGCCCATGGCGCTGGCGGGGGTAAAGGTGGGGCTCTGGCTCGAAGAGCCGGCCTTCATCCTGGATGCAGACGTGCGCACGGTTATCGAGGCCTTCGCCGCCGATCTGGCGAGCGAGGGGGTGGCGGTCGAGCCGATCCAGAGCCCGGTGGATGGTCAGCACCTGCTCGATACCTACCGGACCCTGCTCATGCCGATCATCGCCGCCGGCATGCCGAACCGCGGCACGCTGGAGATGATGCGGGGCCCCGCCAAGCTGGCCATGGCGCTCGGCGGCAAGCCCGACTGGGCGAGGTCGGTTCTGGCCATGACCGCCACCCATCACGAGTGGATGATCGCCAACGAGGCGCGGGTGAAGATGGGACATGGCGTGCGCCGCCTGTTCGATAAGTACGAGGTGATCATCGCCCCCGTCGCGCCGATCACCGCCTTCCCGCATGACCACGGGCCGTTCAACCGCCGCAAGCTGCACTGTTCCGACAACCGCAAGATTCCCTACGAGGCCATGGTCCGCTGGATCGCGCTCGCCACGGCCTGCGGCCTGCCGGCGACCACGATCCCCATAGGACTGTCAAACGATGGCCTGCCGGTGGGCGTACAGTTGATCGGCCCGCGCGGCGGCGACGCCAAGACGCTGGCGGTCGCTGAAGCCATCGAGGATCGGCTCGGCGGGTTTAGGGCGCCGGAAATGGGCTGAGACCTGTTGCTATCAGGGTGTTGGCTTAGGGCTTGACGGATTTGGCGCGGCGGTCGGTTTCGGCGGGGGCTGGCGGCCGAGTCGGGCGGCGCGCAGCATGCTCGGTAGGCTGTAATTGCCCTCGTGGCAGGCATATTCGTACATCGGCTTGGTGGTGGCGTTGAACACCATCTCGCCGCGCCAGGGCTGGCTGAACACCGCCGGATCGGTGACCGTGAATAGGTAGCGGATTTGGGTCGGCGAAGTGCGGGTGAACCGCTCCTTGATCACCGCGCCCTTGGTGTAGGCGAGGAAGAACCGATCCACGACCGGTTCGCGAAAGCCGCGCGTATCCACCACCAGTGTGGCGCCTTCCCAGTGGCCGACGGACTCGCCCGCCCAACTGGCCGGCCGGTTCGGATCGCGCGGCTGGTTGAGGTGGATGATGCGGACGTCGTGGTTTTTTTCCGACGCCAGCAGCACCTCGTTGGGCGTCTGGATGATCTGAAGCTCGTTAGCGTCCATGGCCGAGGTCTGGGGCGGCGCGCTGCCGTTTCCGGTCATGCAGCGGGCCGAGGCGTCCAGGTCTTCAGGATTGTCGTAGCGGTCGTCGTCATCCAGGCCGAGGAGCTTGCGCCCGGCAGGGGTGTAGGGGATGCGGCCGTTGGCGGGATCGACGATCCAGGAACTGCGGATCTGGCCGTCGATGCGGGCGAGGCCATCGCCGGAGTCGCTGAATTCCGAGTCGAGTTGACCGACCGTATCCTCGCCAAACGCCGTGACCCCATGGTGCTTGGCCAGCGACGCCTCAAAGGCGCGGGCCTCGTCCGGCGAGACCACCAGCGACTTGAAGGCCTTGGGCCGCTGCAGCTTGGTGTAGGACGCATTGGTCCACAGGCCGGTCAGGTCCGTCGCCGACGGCGCCTTTGCGGGCGGTGCAGCGGCCGCCGCCGGCAAGAGGCCGCCGCTCGCCAGCAGCAGCAGAGCCGCTGATCCGACAAGGAACGCTCGGTATTGTCGTTGCATGGCTGGACCCCCCTCGATCTCAGCCTATGCGACTCGGCGCGGAGGTAAACCCTCGGCTAAGCTTCAGCCCGCTTCCTTGACGAATTCCTCGAGGCCGTTCTCGCGGACCTTGCGATAGAGGGTGGAGCGGCCGATGCCGAGGCGGCGCGCCACCTCGGTCATGTGTCCGGCATAGGTCTCGATGGCGAACTGGATCAGATCGCGCTCGATGTCCTCCAGGGTGCGCAGGTGCCCGCGCGCGTCGAGGATCTTAACCGGCGTGTCCGGGCCGAGCATTTCCGGCGCGGCATAGGCCTGAGCGCCGGTCGGCGCCGGCTCCACCGCCTCGTCATGGGCCAGCGGCTGGGGCGCGGTGACGCCGGAGATGGCCGGGAAGTCATGCGGTTGCAGATAGGGGGCGTCCGCCAGGACGATGGCGCGATAGACCGCGTTCTCCAACTGACGGACATTACCCGGCCAGTCATGGGCGGTGAGCATGGCGGCGGTCTCGGCCGTGGCGGCCACCACGCGCTTGCCTTCCTCGGCGTTGAAGCGGCGGATGAAGGCGTCCACCAGGGCCGGCACGTCGTCGCGCCGCTCGCGCAGGGCGGGAGCCTCAATGGGGAAGACGTTCAGGCGATAGAACAGATCCTCGCGGAAGTGGCCCGAGGCGACCCGTTCCTGAAGGTTGCGGTTGGTGGCGGCGATGATGCGCACATCGACCTTGATCGAGCGCTTGGAGCCGACCGCATCCACTTCTTTTTCCTGCAGGGCGCGCAGCAGCTTGACCTGCATGTCGAGAGGTAGCTCGCCCACCTCGTCCAGGAACAGGGTGCCGCCATTGGCCTCCATGAACTTGCCGAGGTGCTTTTCGGAGGCGCCGGTGAAGGATCCCTTCTCGTGGCCGAACAGGATGCTCTCGACTAGGTTTTCCGGCAGGGCGCCGCAGTTGACCGCCACGAAGGGCTTGCCGGCGCGCTCGGAGGCTCCGTGTACGGCGCGCGCGATCAGCTCCTTGCCGACGCCGCTTTCACCGAGGATCAGGATCGGGATCTGGCTCTTGGCCCCGCGCTCGGCCAGGGTCTTCAGCATCCGCATGGGGGCGGACGACCCGACGATGTCTTCGAAGCCCACGTGCCCGGCCTGACGCTTCTGCAGGCGGCTGACCTCCTTAGTCAGCTGACCCATCTGCAGGGCGTTGCGGATGGAGACGATCAGGCGCTCGGGCGAGGCCGGCTTGATCATGAAGTCCTGAGCGCCGGCCTGCATGGCCTGCACCACTACGTCTATGCCGCCGGTGGCGGTCAGCACGATCACCGGCACGGCCACGCCCTCGGCGCGGATGGCCTTCAGGGTCTCGATGCCCGACATGCGCGGCATCACCATGTCGAGGATCACCACGTCGGGGGTTACGCCGCCGGCCAGCCGGTCGAGCGCCGCCTCGCCGGAATCCGCCTGGGCGACGGCGAAGCCTTCCCGTTCGAGCACCGCCTGCATCAGGCGGCGCTGGGTCGGATCATCATCGACGATCAGGACGGTTTTGGACATGAGCGATACCTGTTCCACCGCGACCCCCCGCTGTTCTGCGGGCTGGCCTTCGTTGTGTGTCGTTATGGAGCAGAAGCCTGAAGGTTCGGTTGAGGAGACATGAGTCAGGCGTTAACCGCTACGTCCATCAAGCGCATTGATCGGCTGGGGGGTGCGGTCCATATCCGCTGCATGACCGCGCAAACGCCTGTGAACACCGCCGACGCTCTTCCCGTCTGGAGCCTGACCGACCTTTATTCCGGGCGCGACGACCCGAAGCTGGAGGCGGACCTCAAGGCGGCCGAGGGCGTGATCGCCGACCTGGCCAAACTGAAGGGTCAGTTCATCGCCAGCCGGGGGCAGCCTGAGCGCCTCGGCCTGCTGCTGGCCCAGGGCATCTCGCTTTACGAACAGGCTTCTAACCTGATCCTGGCCACGGGCGCCTTCGCCGGCCTCGCCGCCGCCACCGCGCGGGACGATCCGGCCTGGGCCAAGGCGGAGTCGGACCTGCGCGCCCGTCACGCCGCCATTGGCGCGGAGACCCTGTTCCTGACCCTCGAGATCAACCAGCTTGACGACTGGGAGCTGGAGAATGCGCTGAAATCGAGCGATCAGGCCGCCAAGTGGCGTCCGTGGATCCGCCGCGTCCGCCTGACCAAGGCCCACGAGCTGACGCCGGACTTGGAGCGCCTGCTGCTCGACAAGGCGCCCGCCGCCGCCAACTGGGTGCGCCTCTATGACGAGACCCTGGCGCGCATGGGCGTGGAGCTGGACGGCGAGACACTGACCCTCTCCGAAACCTTGAACCGCCTTTCGGATTCGCGGCCCGAGCGGCGCAAGGCGGCGGCGGACGCCCTGTCGGCGGCCCTGGCCGAGCAGACGCCGGTTCTGGCCTTGGCCCTCAACACCCTGGCTTTCGAAAAGCAGGTCGAGGATCGCTGGCGCAAATATCCCAGCCCCGCCGCCAGCCGCCACATCGCCAACGAGGTCGATGCCGAAGCGGTCGAGGCGCTGGAAGCCGCAGTGGTGGAGGCCTATCCACGCCTGTCGCACCGCTATTATGCGCTGAAGGCCAAGGCCATGGGGCTCGAAGCGCTCGACTACTGGGACCGTAACGCGCCGCTCGATCAGGCCCCGCCGCGCCGCTACACCTGGGCCGAGGCGCAGGACGTGGTGCTGGAGAGCTTCTCCGCCCTGGCTCCCGCCTTCGCCGAACGCGCCAGGACCTTCTTCGCCAATCCGTGGATCGACGCCCTGCCGCGCGCCGGCAAGCAGTCGGGCGCCTTCTCCCACCCGGTGGCCGCCAACAAGCACCCCTATGTGTTCTTGAACTATATGGACGAGCGGCGCGACGTGCTGACCCTCGCCCACGAGCTCGGGCACGCGGTGCACCAGACCCTGGCCGCGCCCCTCGGCACGCTCCTGTCCGACACCCCCCTGACCCTGGCGGAGACGGCCTCGATCTTCGGCGAGGGCCTCGTTTTCGAGCGCCTGCTGGCCGACTCCAATCCGCAGACCCGCCGCGCGCTCATCGCCGGCAAGATCGAGGACGGGTTGAACACGGTGGTGCGCCAGATCGCCTTCCACCGCTTCGAAAGCCGCTTCCACGAGATGCGCAAGCAGGGCGAACTTTCGGCTGAAGACATCGGCAAGCTGTGGCTGGACGTCCAGGGCGAGAGCCTCGGCCCGGCCGTGCGGCTGAATCCCGGCTACGAGCACTACTGGAGCTACGTCACCCACTTCGCCCACGCGCCCTTCTATGTTTACGCCTACGCGTTCGGCGATCTGCTGGTCTCGGCCCTGATGGAGAAGCGCCGCGAGGATCCGGCCGCCTTCGCGCCGCTCTATGAGCAACTGCTCGCGGCGGGCGGCTCCAAGACCTATGTGGAAGCCCTCGCCCCCTTCGGCCTCGACCCCCGCTCCAAGAGCTTCTGGGCCGCCGGCGTCTCCCGCCTCGAACGCCTGGTGGACGAGTTCGAGGCTTTGGGCGACCTCGCAAGCTGATGCTGCGACGCCCTTGCCTTTCCCTGAACGGCGTTTAGTTCAGGCGGTATGTCCGACGACGTGCAGGGAGCGGTGCGGCTGGAGCCGCCTGAGGGGTATCAGACGCTCGACTGGACGCGTGGGTTCGGGCGATCCATCGGCCCGCTCTATCGACGTCCCACAGCGACGGGGATGACCACGGGCTTTCGCGTCGAGGACCACCACACCAACGGTCTGCGCAACGCCCATGGCGGCATGCTGATGACCCTCGCCGATATGGCCTGGGGCAATGCGGTGTCGTTCGAGCAGTCGCGCTTCTGGGTCACCGTCCGGCTCACCTGCGACTTCCTCGCCCCCGCCCAGGTGGGCGACTGGGTCGAGGGCGGCGGCGATCTCATCTCCGCCGACGAGGAAGGTATCTTCGTGGTGCGCGGGCGGCTCTGGGCCGGCGAGCGCACCCTGATGGTCGGCACGGGCGTGTTCAAATCGCTTGGCGAGCGTGAGCCGCGCCCGGGCGAAAAACACTATCGGCTCAACGAGGAAACCCCGGCATGAGCGAAGAGGCCGCGCCTCCGCACCCCCGCGTCGATCCGACCATGGCGGCGGACATCTCGCCGATCCTGGCCCCCTATCACGGTGACCGCCCGCCCGCGCCGGTCTGGTTCAAGCACGCCATCGCCGATCAGCCGGAGCGTACCTTCGTGCCGGTCGATGGCGCCGACATCGAGCTCCTCACCTGGGGCGAGCGCGGCAAGCCGGGCCTGCTCTTCCTGCACGGCAACGGGGCGCACGCGGACTGGTGGAGCTTCATCGCCCCCTTCTTCGGCCAGGATTTCCGCTGCGCCGCCATCTCCTGGTCCGGCATGGGCCGTTCAGGCTGGCGCGACAAGTACGGCTTCGAAGGGTTCGTGAAGGAGGCCATGGCGGGCGCCGAGGCGGCGGGCCTGTTCGAATCCCGCGAGAAGCCCATCGTCATCGCCCACTCCTTCGGTGGGTCGGTGACCATCGATCTGGCCGCCGCGCATGGCGAGCGGCTGAAGGCGGCGATCATCGTCGATAGCGGCGCGCGACCACCTGAGCGCCAGTGGCGCGGCCCGCCCCAGCGCACCAAACCGAGCCGGGTCTCGCCGACGTTGGAAGAGGCCCTGTCCCGCTTCCGTCTGATGCCGCCGCAGGACTGCCAGAACCACTACATCGTCGACTACATCGCCCGCGAGGCGCTCAAGCCCGCGCCGCTCCCAAAAGACGAGGGAGATGGCGGGTCGGGCGAGATGGGCTGGACCTGGCGGTTCGACCCCTTCATCTGGACCAAGATGGACTTCTCGCGCGGGTGGGAAAGCGGAGCCATGCTCGCCGCCGCCAAGTGCCGGCTGGCCTTCATCTGGGGCGAACAGTCCAAGCTGATGGAATCGGACGTGGTGGAATATTCGCGCGCGCATGCCGCCTTCGGTACGCCCTTCGTCTCTGTGCCCGAGGCGGAGCACCATGTCCTGCTCGACCAGCCGCTGGCCCTGGTCGCCGCCCTGCGCGCCGTAATCGCCGGCTGGCCGTGAGCGCCCGGACTTCGCTCGGCCGGGCCGTCGAGATCGTCCCGCCGCATCGACCGCTGATCGGCGCCGCCCGTCCGCCGGGGTCGAAGTCCATCACCAACCGGGCGCTGCTTCTGGCGGCGTTGGCGAAGGGCGAGAGCCGGCTGACCGGTGCTCTGAAGAGCGACGATACCGCCCGCATGGCCGAATCCCTTATCGCCATGGGCGTGTCGGTGGAGGAACCCGACACCGCGACCTTCGTCGTGCGCGGAGACGGCAGGCTGCGCGCGCCGGAACAGCCGCTGTTCCTCGGCAATGCCGGCACCGCCACGCGCTTTCTCACCGCCGCCGCGGCGCTGGCCGACGGCCCGGTCGTGGTCGATGGCGACGCGCACATGCGCAAGCGTCCCATCGCACCTCTGGTTCAGGCTCTGGGACGGCTGGGGGTGGAGGCCGAGACGCTGAGCGGCTGTCCGCCGGTCACGGTACGCGGGACCGGCCATGTGGCGGGCGGCCGGGTCGAGATCGACGGGTCGCTGTCGAGCCAGTACGTCTCTGCTTTGCTCATGCTGGCGGGGCGGGCGGATGGCCCCGTCGATGTCGCACTGACAGGCGCGGACATCGGTGCGCGCGGGTATGTAGACCTGACCCTGGCGGCCATGCGCGCCTTCGGCGGCGAGGCCGAGGCGACCGGAGACGGCGCCTGGCGGGTCCAGCCCACCGGCTATCGGGCGAGCAACTATCATGTGGAGCCCGACGCCTCCGCCGCTACCTATCTATGGGCCGCCGAAACCCTGACCGGCGGGCGGATCGACCAGGGCGTCGCCGTCGACGCTTTCACACAGCCGGACGCCGCCGCTCACGCCCTCATCGCCGCCTGGCCGAACCTGCCGTCGGCGATCGACGGCTCGCAGATGCAGGACGCCGTGCCGACCCTCGCGGCTATGGCGGCGTTCAACGCCACGCCGGTGCGCTTCGTCGGCGTCGCCAATCTGCGGGTGAAGGAATGCGATCGCCTGCGCGCCCTCTCCACCGAACTGTCGAAGCTGAAGCCCGGTCTGGCGGTGGAGGCAGGCGACGATCTCTTGGTGACCGGCGACCCGTCCCTGATCGGTGCACGGGTGGCGGTAGAGATCGAGACCTACGCCGACCACCGCATCGCCATGGCCATGTCCTTGGCCGGCCTGCTGATGGACGGCGTCACCATCCTCGACCCCGCCTGCACCGCCAAGACCTGGCCGGAATGGTGGGATGTGCTGGCGAGCCTCGGGGTCGAGCTCCGCTTCCACTGATAGCTCTTGTGTCCGCCGCCAAGCTCGGTCACACCCGGATCATGCGGTTCTCCCGTTCGCGCGGGGGCTAAGAGGGAACAGCGGTGTCGGGCGTCCCGCCCAGCGTCGCGGCTGTGCCCGCAACTGTAGCGGCGTGGGCCGCGTCCGTTCCGGCGACGAGCCGGCGCCACTGGGCAACCGGGAAGGTGAGGACGCGGCTTCGGGCGATCTTTCGTCCAGCGCCGTGAGCCAGGAGACCTGCCGCAGCGTCGCTCGTGGATGGCCCGGGACCAGTCCCTCCGCGCGGAAGTCTCCGTTGAAGCGACACCTCACAGACCCGCAGCCGGCGAAGCCTATCCGGGCGTCGATGGGTCGTCGCATCTGGTCCACGGGCGTCCGGCGCCGTGCGTGGCGTACGGAGACCCGCGCCATGACGCGCCTGAAGACCATGCTGTTGCTTGCCGCCGGGGCCTCGGCCCTCGCCCTGTCCGCCCATGCCGAGACCACCGCCGTGAATGAGGTAGTCGTGGTCGCCAATCGTGCGCCCGAACCGATCGAGCGGGTGGGCGAAAGCGTCACCGTGCTGGACGCCGCCGCCATCAAGGCGAGCCAACTGACCTCCGTGTCCGATCTTCTGGCCACGACGCCGGGCGCAACGGTGGCGCGCAGCGGTTCGCCGGGCGCGCAAACCTCGCTGTTCATCCGCGGCGCCGAGAGCGCTCAGACCTTGGTGATCATCGACGGGGTACGGATGAACGATCCATCCTCGCCCGCCGGGGGCTACGATTTCGGTGCGCTTCTGACCGGAGACATCGACCGGATCGAGATCCTGCGCGGGCCGCAGTCGGCGATCTGGGGCGCTGACGCCATCGGCGGGGTGGTTTCCATCAACACGCGGCAGGCGAAAAGCCCGTTCGAGGGCGACGGCTCCGTCGAGGGCGGCTCCTATGGTACGGTATATGGCCGCCTCGG
This sequence comes from uncultured Caulobacterales bacterium, assembly GCA_903862425.1. Taxonomy (GTDB): domain Bacteria; phylum Pseudomonadota; class Alphaproteobacteria; order Caulobacterales; family Caulobacteraceae; genus CAIOYC01. Next base: position 101,657 of record CAIOYC010000032.1, read on the forward strand.
CGTCGGCGGCGTGTCAGGCCCGCTGAGCTGGCGTCTCGCCGGCGGCTACTACAAGACCGACGGCGTTTCCGCCTTCGACAAGGCCTTCGGCGGCAAGGAGGACGACGGGTTCGAGCAGAAAACCCTGTCGGGCCGCGCGACCTACGCCTTCACGCCCGACATTTCCCTCGACCTGCGCGCCCTCTGGTTTGACGGAAAGGGCGGCATCGACGGGTTCCCGGCCCCGCTCTACGCCTTTGCCGATACGCCGGAGACGCAGACCACCCGTCAGTTCATCGACTATACGGGCCTTAACGTTTCGCTGTTTGGCGGGCGGCTGAAGAACCGGCTGGGCTTCACCTGGGCGGCCACCGACAGGATCAACGACGATCCGACCCTCAAGCCGAACACCGAGTTCTACGCCAACGGCCATACCCTCACAGCGGAATACCAGGGCACGTGGGCGATCACCGACGGAACCCAGGCTGTTTTCGGCGTCGAGCACCAGCGCTCAACCATCCGCACCGCCTCGCCGGCCTCCTATGACCCCACCCCGACGCCGCTGACCGCCGCCGCGGACCTCGACAGCGTCTATGCCCAGATTCAGTCCGAAGTGGCGCCGGGCCTGACCCTGACGGGCGGCGGCCGGTTCGACCACCACTCGGCCTTTGGCGATCACGGCACGGGCCAGGCCGCGGCGGCCTATGTGCTGCCCACCGGCTGGACCAAGGGCAATGCGACGGTGCTGCGGGCCAGCTTCGGCCAGGGCTTCAAGGTTCCGACCCTTTATCAACTCTATTCGCCCTACGGGAACCCGGCGCTGAAGCCCGAGCAGTCGAACGGCTGGGACGCCGGGGTGGAGCAGGGGCTGCTCGATGGCAAGGCCAGCGTGTCGGCGACCTATTTCGGGCGTCGCACGCGCGACCAGATCGACTTCTTCGGCTGTTATCCCACCATAACGCCGCTCTGCGCCAGCAGGCCCTACGGGTATTACGACAACATCGCCCGCACCCGCGCCGATGGGGTCGAGCTCGCTGGACGGATCACGCCATTGCCGGGCCTGACCTTCGACGGGAACTATACCTATACCCGCACGAAGAATGAGAGCCCCGGCTCCTCCAGCTATGGCAAGGAACTGGCCCGCCGGCCGGAAAACGCGGCCAATGTGTCGGCCAGTTATCTTTGGAACGGTGGCGCGACCACCAGCGTGGCGGTCCGCTATGCAGGGTCGAGCTATGACAACGCCGCCAACACGACGCCGCTGAAAAGCTACACCCTGGTGGACCTCAAGGCATCCTACCCGCTGCCGCTCGGCTTCGAACTCTATGGGCGGATCGAGAACCTGTTCGATCAGCGCTACGAGACGGTCTATCAGTACGGCACGCTCGGGCGCGGCGCCTATGTGGGCATGCGCGCGCGGTTCTAGGGGATGAAGCTGGGCGCTGGGTCACCCCGGCGCCCAGATCACCTGCAATTGTTCGGCCCTGCCGAGCCGCTCCAGTCGCTTGGTCACGGTCCATTGCAGGTCCGCCAGCCGCGCCGCGTCCGGCGCTTCGACCAGGATCGCGAGCGACCCCGGTCCGGCCGAGACGAAGCACGGACCGGCCGGAAGGTCGATCCGCGCCGCGTCGTTCTCGAAGGCCACGACCACCTTGTCCCGCCAGCGATGGGCAAGGCCCGCCAGATAGCGGTGGGCCTTGCCGGTCGCGATGCAGGTATGGGCGACGGCCGTCATCGGGTCAGCCCTTCTTCTCGACCGCCAGCGCGGCGGCATCGAGGGCGGCGGCGATGCTCTGCACCTCCGCTTCGGAGAGATTGCCCTCGCTCATGCGGTAGCGGAGCGCGGTGAACAGGTTCTCCATCGCCCGGCCGATCTGCGGCGAGGCGCCGGCGGAGCGGGAACGGGCCTCCTTCATGCGACTGAAGATCGCCTCCACCTGGGCTGTGTTGGCGTCGAGTTCGGCCTGGCCTTCGGGCGTGATGGCATAGGCCTTCTTGCCGCCGGCTTCCGGAGAGACGGTGGCGAAACCCGCGTCCTCGAGATAGGTGAGAGTAGGGTAGATAACGCCCGGCGAGGGGCTGTAGGCGCCGCCGAGTTGTTCCTCGATGGCCTTGATCAGCTCGTAACCGTGGCTGGGTTTCTCGGCGATGAGCTTCAGGATGATAAGCCTGAGGTCGCCCTGGTCGAACATGCGACCGGCGCGTCGGCCGTGATGGCCATGGCCCTCCCAGCCGCCGCGACCGCCGCCGAAACCGCGATGCGGCCCGTGATGCGCGTGGCCTTCGCCGCGCTCGTGGTGATGATGTCTTCCGAACATGTCTGATCCTTTCAAGATATATCTTCGGTTGACGTGAAGATATATCGAGATGGATCGATGTCAAGAATAATTTAGATATATCTTAGAATGGTCTCGATCTCTCTTGGGGGAGAGGCAATCAGGCCCGTTCGAAGATCGCTGCGATGCCCTGGCCGCCGCCGATGCACATGGTCTCCAGCCCGTAGCGGCCACCGCGGCGGTGCAGTTCGCGCAGCAGGTTGGCGAGTATGCGTCCGCCGGTGGCGCCGATGGGGTGGCCAAGGGAGATGCCTGAGCCGTTGACGTTCAGCACGTCGTGGCGGCTGTCGTCGTCGGACCAGCCCCAGCCCTTCAGCACGGCCAGCACCTGGGGCGCGAAGGCCTCGTTCAGCTCGACGAGGTCGATGTCGTCCCAGCTCATGCCCGAGCGGGCGAACAGACGCTCCAGCGCCGGAACCGGGCCGATGCCCATGCGCGCCGGGTCGCAGCCCGCCGCCGCCCAGCCGACGAACCAGCCCATGGGCTCGAGGCGAAGTTCGGCCAGCTTGTCTTCCGACACCACCAGGCAGGCGGCGGCGGCGTCGTTCTGCTGGCTGGCGTTGCCGGCGGTAACCACGCCGCCCTTCTCAATGGCGCGCAGCTGGCCGAGGCTCTCGGCGCTGGCGTCGGCGCGCACGCCTTCGTCCTGTCTGAACACGACGGGATCGCCCTTGCGCTGGGGCACGGCGACGGGGACGAGTTCGTCGTCGAACTTGCCGTCCTTCCAGGCGGCGGCGGCGCGCTGGTGGCTGCGGGCGGCATAGGCGTCGCAGGCCTCGCGGCTGATCTGATAGTCGCGAGCCAGATTCTCGGCGGTTTCGATCATGCCGGAAATGACGCCGAAGCGGCTGATCGGCTGGCTCATCACCCGGCCGCGCGACAGGCGGTCGTGCATGGTCACCGAGCCGGCGCGGGCGCCGCTGCGCATGTCGGTGGAATAGTATTCGACGTTGGACATGCTCTCCACGCCGCCGGCCACCACCACATCGGCGGCCCCCGTCTGGACCATCATGGCCGCGTCGATCACCGACTGCAGGCCCGAACCGCAGCGGCGGTCGAGCTGATAGCCAGGTACGCTGAGCGGCAGGTCCGCCGCCAGCGCGGACCAGCGCGCGATGCAGGGCGCTTCGCCGGAGGCGTAGCCCTGGGCGAAGATCACATCGTCGATCCGCTCGGGGTCGATCTTGGTGCGCTCCACCAGCGCCTTCAGGATCACCGCGCCGAGGTCGCCGGCGGTCATGCTGGACAGGCCGCCCTGGAACTTGCCGACGGCGGTACGGACGGGGGAGACGATGGCGGCTCGACGCACGGCGATCCTCGCATGGACTGTTGTTTTGATGTGCAGATGGTCGGCCTTTGCATAGGACGCCAGATAAGTCTTGGCGAGGCTTGCTGGTCGATTGATGCAACCCGCCCCGCGCGCCAAGATGGGGCATGTTGATCGGGGAGCTTAAGGGGCGGTTGGCGTCCGCCGAGTGGCGTGCGCGCGCCTTGACCGTGGCGGTGCTGGCGGCGGCGTGGCTGTTCGTAGCGACCCTGAACTGGCCGGGCCATCTGTCCTACGACTCGGTGCTCCAGCTGCTCGATGCGCGCACCGGCCTCTACCACACCTGGCACCCGCCGTTCATGGCTTGGCTCCTCGGCCTGGGCGACGGACTGGTCCGGGGAACCGGCCTCTATGTGATGGGGCAAGGATTGCTGTTGTTCGGCGCGTTGGCGGCCATCGTGATCGCCAGTCCCAAGGTCGGACGGTTCTCGCCGCTGCTCCCCCTGGTCCTGCTGCTCTCGCCGCTCGTGGTGCTGTGGCAGGCCATCGTCTGGAAGGACGTGCTGTTCGCCGACCTGACCGTCGCAGGTTTCGCGGCGCTCTATTTCGGCCAGAGCCTGCGGCTCGGGCGGTGGTGGTCGCTCGCCGTGGCGGCCAAGGGTCTCGTGCTGCTGGCGGCGGCAAGTCTGGTGCGCCAGAACGGGGCGACCGTCCTGCTGACGGGCGCGGCGGCGCTCGGCTATGGCGTCTGGCGATCGGCCGATGGAGCGAGCGGGCAAAGCCGCCGGCTACGAGCCGCATTGGCCGGGCTGGCCGCGCTGGCCTTCGGTCTGCTGGCGGCCCTGGCGATGAACCTGGCGGTGCTGACCCGCGCGGTCGACCGGGGCGGCCCCATCGCCCAGATCCACATGCTGCAGACCTTCGACGTGGTCGGCGCCGTCGCCCATGACCCGTCGCTGGAGCTGGATCATCTCGACCCGTCCACCGAGGCGCTGATCCGCACGACGGCTGCGCACGTCTACACCCCGGCGCGCAACGACGGCCTGCTGGGCAACGACTTCAACCGGGCGACGGTGGAGGCGGCGGACGACATCCAGGACCAGTGGCTCGACATCCTGCTGCACCATCCACTCCCCTATGTGGAGCACCGGCTGGCGGTGCTCGGCTGGCACCTGACCTCGCCGCTGAAGGTCTGTCCCCGCGATGCTACCGGGATCGACGGGCCGCTGCCACAACTGAAGATGCTCGGTATGCACCTGCAGCAGACGCCGCGCGACCTTCGCCTCGAGCAATATGCCAGCCTGTTCCACCACACACCGATCTACTCGCACTGGTTCTATGCGGCGCTGGCGCTGGTGCTCATCGTGGTGATGTTCCGCTCACGGGAGCGTGCCGACGCGGTATTCGGCTTCATGCTGATCGGCGCGCTGGGGTTCGTCGCCAGTTTCGTGCTGATCGGCGTGGCGTGCGACTACCGGTATCTCTACGCGCTCGACCTGTGCACCCTGGTCGCGGCGTTCCGATGGGCGCTGGGTCTTGGGGTGAGGCCTGTGGTCAGCGCGGACGGCTAGGGGCTTCGCGGACCTGGACCGAGCCGGTGCGCTTCAGCTTGCCCCAGGCCTGGCCGGTGCCCCCCAGCGCCCGGATGATCGAGCGCCAGACCACGATGTACATGATCTGCCGATAGACCAACCGCTGGGTCGGCAGGATCAGCAGCTCGCGTTTGTCGTCGCCGTCGAAGGCGTAGGCCACCCAACCCGCCGCCATCTCCAGCACTAGAAAGGCGACATAGATGCCGACGATCAGCCACAGCATGGGGTCGGGCGACATGGGCGTATCCGGATGTTCGCGCGATTGCTGCCACGCCACGAAGCGCGCCACGGCCGCCACGACCAGTTGCAGATCCACGAAGGGCGCCAGGATCTGAGCCACGAACTGGAACACCCAAAGGGTCGGTAGCGACAGCCAGCCGAACCAGCCGTAATGGAACAGGGCTGCGCGGTGCTTCCACAGGCACTGCAGCGTACCGAAGCTCCAGCGGAAGCGCTGGCGCATCAGGGCGCCCAGAGAGGCTGGCGCCTCGGTATAGGCCAGGGCGTTGCCCTCGTTGACGATGATCCAGCCGGCGCGGCGCAGACGCCAGGTCAGGTCCATGTCCTCGGCCAGGGTGTCGGAACTGTAGCCGCCGACCTCGACCAGGGCGCTGGCGCGGTAGGCGCCGATGGCGCCGGGAACCACGGTGATGCCGTTGAGGCGCGACATGGCCCGCCGGTCGATATTCTGGGAGGTGACGTACTCCACCGACTGCCAGCGGGTGACGAGATTGGAGCGGTTGCCGACCTTCACATTGCCCGCCACCGCGCCGACGGTCTCGTCGGTGAAGCGGCGCGCGAGGAGGGCGAGGGCGTCGGGCTCAAGCTGGGTGTCGGCATCGACACCCACGACGATGGAGGCGTCGGACATGGATAGGGCCAGGTTCAACGCCGAGGCCTTGCCGCCGTTTGCCTTGCGGGCGAACCGAACGCGCGGATCGTCGCCGAACCGCCGCTGCACCAACTGACCCGTCGCGTCCGACGAGCCGTCGTCCACCACGATGACGTGCTGATCGACGTCGCGGCAGGCCAGGATGCTGCGGATGGTCCGCTCGATCACCTTTTCTTCGTTATAGGCGGCTACCAGCACGTCGACGCGTGGATTGTCGAGCATGGGCGGGCGCGCGGGCGCGCGGCGGGCCGCCAGGGCCAGCATCAGCGATATCCGTAACAAACCGAGCGCCACCGCCCCAGCGAAGCCCCAGAAGAGGATGATCGCGGCGATGCGGCGGATGGTGAAGCCAAGTGCGCCCATCTGCACCAGCGCCCGATCGGCGGCGGGGATGGCGGGCATGGTCTCTGCGCGACTGCGCCCTTCAAGCTCGCCCACCGTAGTGAACCTGTAGCCCTGGGCCTGCAGGGTGGTGATCAGATTGTCGATGGCGCCGGCGGTGGCGGAACGGTCCGCGCCGCCATCGTGCAGCAGGATGGCCTGGCCCTTGTGCAGGTTCGCCATGACCGCCGCGTCGATGTCGGCGCTGGTCAGCCGGTGGATCGAGCCGTCCGGCTCGTGGCGAAAGATGTCCCAGTCGTTGGGATCGATCGATTCGCCAGCGGTGATGTAGCCCTGCTCGGCGGCCACGGCGATCGGCATGATCTCGCCATAGCTACGCGGCTCGGAGTCGGCGTTATAGGGCGGACGGAACAGCACCACCGACCGGCCAAGAATGGCCTCGAAGGCGCGTTGGGTCGCCGACAGCTCCAGCCGCACCCGATCCTCGCCCACGTGCGCCATGTTGGGGTGGGTGAAGGAGTGGCTGCCGATCTCGTGGCCCTCGGCATAGACGCGCTTGACGATATCCGGATAGTCCACCGCCTCCTCACCGATCATGAAGAAGGTGGCTTTGATTCCCCGCCGTTTCAGGATGTCGAGGATGGCGGGGGTCCAGGTGGGGTCGGGTCCGTCGTCGAAGGTGAGTGCCACGGTCTTTTCCGGCGCACCGCTACGCTCCACCAGCCAACCGGACGGGAAGACGGTGTAGCTTTCGTCGGTGATCAGGCCGGTGACGGGATCGCGCTCATAGACGCGGTTGCCTGCCTGGGGCCGGCGCACCACGCGCAGCAGTTCGCCGTCGCCGATGAAGTCGACCTGCTGGGGCACCACCACCCGGTGCAGGTCCGGCTGTGGGTCCGCCTTGCGGCCGAAGGCGGTCCAGACCGACGGATCTTCCATGCCGAGCGCCCAGAGCGCGGCGCCCCTGATCTTGAAGGCGCGGCCGAGGGTCAGCGCGTTCTCTGCAGTTACGGCGTCCAAGAACCAGACTTCGTGCAGCTGTCCCTTGTCGTCATTGTACTGAAAGGTCGGCTCCATGGCCGCGTCGTCGAAGTCGAGCGCGTCCTCGGGCTTGTCCTTGCCGCGATAGCGCACGAGCAGGGCCACGGCCTGCTGGTTGGTGACGGTTTCGGTGTACTGGTCCGGGATGTTCCAGTCGTAGCCATAGGAGCCGACGCCAAGGATTACCTTCTGCACGCCGATCACCGGCGCGAATTTGCGAAGCGCTTCCTGGGTGTAGTTGGCGGAGGCGACGGCACCGGGTTTGCTGAAGCTGCCATGCTCGTCATAGGCCATCACCACAGCGTAATCCGCTGGGGCCGCCAGCATCTGCGCGTCGTGCGGGTCCATGTCGGTCTCGATGGTGACCGAGATCTCCTTGCCCAAGGCGTGCATCTGGCCCGCCAGCAGCCGCAACCAGGCGGAGAGGCGCGGGGTCATGGCGGGTTGCAGGCGTTCGAAGTCTACCTGCACACCGGCATAGCCGTTCTGCTGCACGAAGGCGGCGAGCTGGCTCACCAGCGCCTTCGACGCGACCGGATCGTCCAGCATCTGCGCCAGGCGCTTGGTGTCGAATACGCCGGCCTGGGCGTTGGATATCACCGGTACGATGCGCACGCCGTTGGTGTTGGCGATCCGAACGAGATCCTTGGTGGTCAGACTGCGATCGGGCCGCCAGAAGTCGGTGACCAGGCCCTTGCCGTCCGGTGTCAGCGAGATCCAGGCCGGATAGATGTGGGTCAGGTCCGCCGCGTGGGCCTTGAAGCTTTCGATGCCGGTGTCGCGCCAGGGGGCGAAATAGGCCCCGCGGATGGAGTCGGCGCCTGAGACCGGCTTCAGTGCCGCATGGCGTCGATCCGCCTCGATGCGGGCGAACAGCTGCTTGCGCGCGGCCGCGAGCTGGGTGCTCGACACCTTGTGCGCCGGCCGCGCCGGCTGGGGCAGGCTGGTATGATCGAAGAAGCTCAGGCGCGGCGCCGAAGCCACGCTGAAGCTGAAGGCAGCCAGGATGGCGATAGCCAAGACGGCCACCACAGCCGCGCCGATCCGCAGGTTGCGCGCGCGCGCCCCGGTGGGGTCGAGAAAGATATGGCGTGGCGGTTCGGACATGTTCCGGGCGGCGAGGGAGGATGCGGAGATTAGGTATCCCCTGTCGCCCCCGAAGACTAGAAGTCCTGGACCTTACATCGCGTTCAGCCCCATACGGCCCAGAACCGCTATTCGCTGACGAAGCGGTAGCCCACGCCCGCTTCTGTAATCAGGTGGCGCGGGTTGGCATGATCCGGCTCCAGCTTCTGCCGTAGCTGGGCCATGTAGGTTCGCAGATACTGCACATCCTCCGCATTCGCCGGACCCCAGATCTTGGTCAGCAGCTGGCGCTGGGTCAGCACACGGCCGCCGCCCTTCACCACCTCGGCCAACAGGTCGTATTCGCGGGGGGACAGGCGCACCGGTTCGCCCGCGCGCAGCACCCGGCGCTTGACGAGGTCGATCTCCAACTCACCGGCATGAATCACAGGCTCCGCACCGACCGCCTTCAGCTTGTTGCGGATCGCGGCGCGCAGACGCGCGAGGAGTTCGCCGACGCCGAAGGGCTTCTCCACATAGTCGTCGGCGCCGTTGTCCAGCGCCCTGATCTTCTCGGTCTCCCGGTCACGGGCCGACAGGATCAGGATGGGACCGCCATAGGCGGCGCGGGCTTTCACCAGGACGTCCTGCCCATCCATGTCGGGCAGGCCGAGATCGAGGATGACCGCGTCGGGCTGGGCGCGGTGGGCCAGTTCGGTCAGGCCTTCAGCGCCTGTCAGGGCCTTGATCGGCTCGAACCCTTCTGCATCGAGCGCCGGGGTGAGGAAGCGATGGATCTGGGGCTCGTCGTCGATGACGAGAATGCGCGGGCGGCCGGACATCAAAACATTTCCATCACAGCAGCATATGGTGGGTGGCGATGGTCTTGGGCAGGCTGATCAGTACGCGGGTGCCGCGAAGACCGGTGGCGGCGTCGCCATGGATGGGGCTGGCGGCGGCGATGCGCCCGCCCTGCGCCTCCACGAAGCCCTTGGAGATGGCGAGGCCGAGGCCGATCCCTTCGCCGCGGTCGGATGGCTGCTCCACCCGGCGGAACTTGTCGAACACCCGCTCCAGCTCGGGGCCGGGAATGCCCTTGCCCTCGTCCTCGATGGAGATGACCACATTGGCCCGGTCCTCATAGGCCGCCACCTCGATGGCGGTGTCTTCGGGACTGTAGAGGATGGCGTTCTCCAGGATGTTGACCACCGCTTGTTCGAGCAAGGTGGGGTCGGCTTCGACCATCGAGAGCTGGAGCGGGAAGTCGCGCAGCAGCCTACGCCCGCCCAGACGGCGTTGCACGCGCTCGATGGCGGCGCCCAGCACATCGCGCACGTCGGTGGCTTGAAGGCGGGTGTTCAGCGCCCCGCCTTCCAGCCGGGTCATGTCCAGCAGGTCGCCCACATATCGGTTGAGCCGGTCCGCCTCCTCGCGGATGGACTGGAGCAGCTCGCGGCGCACCGGAGCCTTGATGCCCTCGCCGTAGTCCAGCAGCGTGGTGGCGGCGCCAAGGACGGTGGAGAGCGGTGTGCGAAGGTCGTGGCTGATCGAATTGAGCAGGGCGGCGCGGAGCTGGTCCGAACGACGCAGGGCTTGAGCCTCAGCGGAGGCGGAGGCCAGTTCGGCCCGCTCCAGCCCCACAGCGCCCTGGTCAAGCAGGGCAAGCAGCAACCGCTCTTCCGGCGAGCCCGGTGCGATCCGTCCGGCCTCGATCCCGGCCACGCCCGAGCGCGCCTTCAGCCCCTGCAACGGCCAGAAGCTCCAGCCCACCTGGGGCATGGTGCCGGTACCTACACCTGCGGGTTCGCCCTTCTCCCAGGCCCAGCGCGCGGCGGCCATGGCCCCGGTGGACAGCGGCTTCATGTCGGGCGCGCCGGCCGCGGGCTGGATTTCTCCGTCCTTGGGCAGGAGCACGATGGCCGCCCCGCCCACCGCCGCCGCCGCCTGATCCGCCAACGCCCCAGCCGCTTCCGCCCGTGTGGCGACGGCGGACAGGGTTCGGCTGGCGGTCAGCAGCGAGGCGATGGCCGCCGCGCGGCGCGATGTGGCCCTCGACTGATCTCTCAGCCGCCCGGCCAGGGAGCCGGCGATCATGGCCACCGCGAAGAAGACCGCGAAGGTCAAAAGGTCCGTGGCGTGGCCGATGACGAAGGAGAGGCGCGGCTCCAGGAAAAAGAAGTTGTAGCTGACCGCCGCTAAACCCGCCGCCGCCACCGCTGGTCCGAAGCCGGACGACAGGCCGGTGAGCAGCACGGCCAGCAGGAAGATCATGGCGAGGTTGGCGCCGGACGCGGTTCGGTCGATCACCGCCGCCAGTCCGTTGGCCGCAGTCGCCGCGCCGAGGGCGATGGCGTAACCGGTCCAGCGCGCGCGCGCGGCGAACCGGCGGGGCGGCGCTTCGGTCTCGCCCGGCGCCACATCCGTCACTACGTGCAGGGCGACGCCTGCCGCCCGCTCGAGCAGGACGTGCGCCAGCGACTGGCCGAACAGCGCGCGCCAGCGCGGCGCCCTGAAGCGCTGCGGCGCACGGCCGATGACCAGCTGGGTGATATTGTTGCGGCTGGCGTATTGCAGCACCGCGCCGGGCAGATCGTCGGCGGTGAGATTGACCACCGAGGCGCCCAGCTGCTCGGCCAGCTTGAACGCCGCCGCCGCCCGCCCGGCTTCGGTCGGGCCGCCGGGGCGATTGGGGCGCTCCACATGCATGACCGTCCAGCGGGCGTCCATCATATCGGCCAGCCGGCGGCCCGCGCGCACCAGGGAGGTGGCGAGCGGATCGCCGCCGATCAGCACCAGAATGCGCTCGCCTGCCGCCCACGGCCCCTCGATCCCCGTGCGGCGCATGTGGCCGACCAGGGCGTCGTCCACCGTCTGGGCGGCGCGGCGCAGGGCCAGTTCGCGCAGGGCGGTGAGGTTTTCGACCTTGAAGAAACGATCCGAGGCCAGCCGCGCCGTCTCCGGCACATAGACCTTGCCGTCCGCCAGCCGCTCACGCAGCTCCTCGGGCGTGATATCCACCACCTCGATGGCGTCGGCGCGGGCGAAGGCTTCGTCCGGCACGGTCTCCTGCTGACGGATGCCGGTGATGCGCCACACAACCTCCACCAGGCTTTCCAGGTGCTGGACGTTCAGGGTGGTCCAGACGTCGATGCCGGCGACCAGCAACTCCTCCACATCCTGCCAGCGCTTGGGATGGCGCGAGCCCGGCGCGTTGGAGTGGGCATACTCATCCACCAGCAGGAGCTTGGGCCGCCGGGCAAGGGCCGCGTCGATGTCGAATTCCAGCAGGGTCCGGCCGCGATACTCGATCGGCTTTCGCGGGAGGACCTCGAGCGGCCCGACCAGGGCCTCGGTATCCTTGCGGCCGTGGCTCTCGACCACGCCCACCACCACGTCCAGGCCGTCGGTCGCGCGGCGGGCGGCGGTGGACAGCATCTCGTAGGTCTTGCCCACGCCGGGCGCCATGCCGAGGAACACCTTCAGCCGTCCCCGACCCTCCTGCCGCGTCGCGGCGAGCAGGGCGTCCGGATCGGGGCGGTTCTGCTCTGCGCGATTCTGCTCGGCGCGATTTGGGTCGGGGGGCGTGGTCAGCTCCTGTGCGGCAGCGGGCGGACGGCGTCGAGCGCCCGGTTCACCAGCAGTACGTTTACGTGCGGTTGGCCGATGAAGCCAAGCGCCGGTTGCTCTGTGGCGCGCCCGATGATCGCCATAACGGCATCATTGGCCATGCCCCGCGCCTTGGCGATGCGCGGGATCTGCCGCGCGGCGTTTGCCGGTGTCACGTCCGGATCGAGCCCGGAGCCGGAGGTGGTTACCGCGTCCGCCGGGATGGGGGCGGAGGATTCGGCGTTCAGGGTCTTGGCGTCGCCGTTGATCCGGTCGGCCAGCTTCTTGTCCATCGGACCGAGGTTGGAGCCGGAGGAGTTGGTGGCGTCATAGCCGTTCGTCCCGGCGGCGGAGGGCCGCGGGTGCAGATAGCCCGGTCCGGCGAAGTTCTGGCCGATCAAGGCCGAGCCCACCACCTGACCGTGGGCGTCCTTCAGCAGGCTGCCATTGGCCTGATAGGGCAGGGCGACCTGGGCGACGCCGGTGACCACCAGAGGGTAGACGACCCCGGTCACGACGGTGAACAGGACCATCATCACGAGGGCCGGGCGAAGGTGTTGCAGCATGTTCATGTCCGTCTCACCACTTCTTCGAAATGCCGACATAGGCCTGGGCGCCCGGCGTCTTGTCGTTGAGGCCGATATTGACGCCGCAGTCGAGCTGCAGGGTCTTGCCGATCAGCTTGGCCACGCCGAAGTCGAGGGAGGCCTGGTTGATCGTGCGCGCCGGGTCGAAATTCCAGTCGGACCATAGCTCGCCATAGACGGTGAAATCGGCGGGAAGGCTGTAGCCGATGTTTATGGTCTGGGCGGTATTGGCGTGGCGCCCGTCGCCGGTGGAGTCCTTGAAGGCGTCCACCTCGGGCGAAAGTGTCAGGGTCCACTTGTCGTCCAGCTTGAGGTTGATCGGCATGGCCATCCCGCCTTCCCAGGCGCCGTTGCCGATGCCCATCCTCGCCGTCGGCGCCTTTACGTAAGGCACAAGCGCGATCTGGGTAGTGCCGTCCGCTGAGGCGTAGATCTGATCCTTAAGCCGCAGATAGAGGTCGCCGACCCCGTCGATGGTTTGGCTGCCGGACGCATCATGCGTCCGGACGGTGACGTAGGGCGCGATATTGGCCTCTACGTCTAAGGTCTTGGTCAGGCCGTATTTGAGCGTGGGGTTGGTGTAGAGCCAGGTGTCGGTGGTGACCCCGTCTTGCCGCTGGAACGTCCCGTTGAAGAGGTCGGTCTCCAGCTGGAACGAGCCGGGATCGGCGGTGCAGGCGGCGTACGACTTGGTCGGCCGGTCGGCGCAGATGGCGCTGGGGCCGGGGTCGGCGGGAGGCGCAGCCGGGGCCGCCGCCTGCTGGGCGAAGGCTTCGCCGGAAAAGGCCATGGCGGCGATGAGAGGCAGGGCGAGGCGCACAGAAGGCTCCGGTCAGGCGAGGTGGACGGTGGTGACGATGAGGTCGATGATCTTGATGCCCACGAAGGGCGCGACGACGCCGCCGAGGCCGTAGATCAAGAGGTTGCGGGTGAGCAGCTTCTGCGCCCCGATGGCCCGGTACTTCACCCCGCGCAGCGCCAGCGGGATCAGCGCCACGATGATCAGGGCGTTGAAGATGATGGCCGACAGGATGGCGCTCTGCGGCGAACCCAGGTGCATCACATTGAGCGCGCCCAAAGCCGGCAGGCCGACCACGAAGATGGCCGGGATGATGGCGAAATACTTGGCCACGTCGTTGGCGATCGAGAAGGTGGTGAGCGCCCCGCGGGTGATCAGCAGCTGCTTGCCCACCTCCACGATCTCGATGACCTTGGTGGGATCGCTGTCGAGATCGACCATGTTGCCGGCCTCGCGGGCGGCCTGTGTGCCGGTCTGCATGGCTACGCCCACATCGGCCTGAGCGAGGGCGGGGGCGTCGTTGGCGCCGTCGCCGCACATGGCCACGAGACGCCCCTTGCCCTGCTCCTCGCGGATCATGCGCAGTTTGTCCTCGGGGGTCGCTTCGGCGAGGAAGTCGTCAACCCCGGCTTCGGAAGCGATGGCGGCGGCGGTGACCGGGTTGTCGCCGGTGATCATCACCGTACGCACGCCCATGCGGCGCAGGTCTGCGAAGCGTTCCTTCACCCCCGGCTTGACTACGTCCTTGAGGTGGATGACGCCGACCAGACGGTCGCCCTCGCTGACCGCCAGCGGCGTGCCGCCCGAGCGGGCGATACGGTCCACCGCGGCGGCGAGCTCGGCGGGCATCTGGGTGGGCTGCAGGCCGAGGTTGCGCACCACGGCGTCCACCGCCCCCTTGCGCCAGCTCTGGCCTTCGGCTTCCAGGCCGGAGAGGCGGGTGGTCGCACTGAAGGGGATGACCGTGGCGCCCCTCGGCGTTTCGCCGGTCACGCCGGCATGGCGGGCCAGGTCGATGATCGAGCGGCCTTCGGGAGTTTCGTCGGCGAGCGATGCCATGACCGCAGCGCGCATCGCCGCCTGATCGCTGACACCCGGCGCGGGGATCACCTCGGTGGCCATGCGGTTGCCGAAGGTGATGGTGCCGGTCTTGTCGAGCAGAAGGGTATCCACATCGCCCGCCGCCTCCACCGCGCGGCCGGAAGTGGCCAGGACGTTGAACTTGAGCAGCCGATCCATTCCCGCGATGCCGACTGCGGAAAGCAGGCCACCGATCGTCGTCGGGATGAGGCAGATGAACAGGGCGCCGAGCACCAGCGGATCGACCACGACGCCGGCATATTTGCCGAGTCCGACCAGCGTCACGACCACGATGAGGAACACCAGCGTCAGACCGGCCAGCAGAACGGCGAGGGCGATCTCGTTGGGCGTCTTGCGCCGGTTGGCGCCCTCGACCATGGCGATCATGCGGTCGAGGAAGGAGGCGCCTTCCGCCGCCGTGACGCGGATCTTCAGCCAGTCGGACACCACCGTGGTGCCGCCGGTGACGGCGGATCGGTCGCCGCCGCTCTCGCGGATCACCGGAGCGCTTTCGCCGGTGATTGCGGCCTCGTTGACGCTGGCCACGCCCTCGACGATCTCGCCGTCGGCGGGGATCACGTCGCCCGCTTCCACCAGCACCACCTGGCCGACCTCCAGCTTATGGGCGGGGGTCGGGACCGTGAGGCCGCTCTCGGGGTCGACGATCAGTTTGGCGGAGGTGGTCACGCGGGTGGCGCGCAGGGCGTCCGCCGCCGCCTTGCCCCGGCCTTCGGCTATGCTCTCGGCGAAGTTGGCGAACAGGACCGTGGCCCAGAGCCACAGCGAGATCTGCAGGGCGAAGCCCCAGCCCTGGTGGCTCAGGATCGCCGCGACGGTGGAGATGGAGGCGAGCGCCGCCACCACCTCCGTCGCCAGGATCACGGGGTTGGACGCCAGGTGGCGAGGGTTCAGCTTCCGGAAAGCATCCCTGGCCGCCGAAAGGGCAATGGAGCCGGACAGGGTGGTTCCGGAGACGGCAGAGGAGTTTCCGCCCGGGGCGGCGAGGGTGGCCGTGGCCATGGTCTAGGTCCTTGCAGGAAGGGTCAGCGATTGGCCGAGAGCATCTGGAAGTGCTCGACGATCGGGCCGAGCGCGAGGGGCGGGAAGTATTGCAGGCCGCCGAGGATCAGGATCACGCCCAGCAGCAGGAGCACGAACTGCAGCCCGTTGGTCGGCAGGGTGCCGGCGGTGGGGGCGAGCTTGGGCTTGGCGGCGATGGAGCCGGCCATGGCCAGCACCGGGATGGCGTAGGCGAAGCGGCCGAGGCCCATGGCGATGCCGAGCGTGGTGTCCCACCAGGGAGCGTTGGCGGTGAGGCCCGCAAAGGCCGACCCGTTGTTCCCCACCGCCGAACCGTAGGCGTAGAGGATTTCGGTCAGGCCGTGCGGTCCGTTGGCGGACAGGCCCTTCAGCGCCTCGGGCAAGACCGCGGCGATGGCGGCGAAGCCGAGCAGCGCCGTGGGCAGGATGAGGGTGGCGAGGACGGCGAACTTCACCTCCCGCGCCTCCACCTTCTTGCCGAGGTATTCGGGGGTGCGCCCCACCATAAGCCCGGCCACGAAGACGGCGATGATGGCCATGACGACCATGCCGTAGAGGCCGGAGCCCACCCCGCCCGGCGTCATCTCGCCGAGCTTGATGAGGAAGAGGGCGATGCCGCCGCCCAGCGGTGTGTAGCTCTCGTGCATGGCGTTGACCCCGCCGTCGGACGCGCCGGTGGTCATGGCGGTCCAGACCGAGCTTGAGGGCGCGCCGAAGCGGACTTCCTTGCCCTCCATATTGGGCGTCGCGACCACGTGCTGGGCGTGGACCAGGGCCGGGGTCGGCAGGGTCTCGTTCACATAGATGAGGGCGGCGGCCGAGCTGACGATGATCGCGGCGGCGGCCACCAGGGCTCGCGCCTCCTTGCGGGCGAAAGCCACCACCCCGAAGGCGATGAAGACGCCGAACGCCAAGGCGTTCATGACGATCTCTTCGATCAGGTTCGACCAGGCGTTGGGGTTCTCGAACGGGTGCGCGGAGTTGGCGTTGAAGAAGCCGCCGCCATTGGTGCCGAGTTGCTTGATGATCTCCTGGCTGGCCACCGGACCCACCACGAGGGTCTGTTTGGCGCCTTCCAAGGTCTTGGCGTCGACCGAGGCGGCGAGGGTCTGCGGGATGCCCTGCGCCAACAGCACGAAGGCCAGCACGAGCGAGATGGGCAGCAAGATGTAAAGGGTGACACGGGTGAGGTCGGCCCAGAAGTTGCCGAGCTTCTCGCCCCGATTGGCGGCGAAGGCCCGCGCCAGGGCGGCGGCTACGGCGATGCCCGCCGCCGCCGAGGCGAAGTTCTGCACCGTCAGCCCGGCCATCTGGCTCAGATTGGAGAGGGTGCTTTCGCCCGCATAGGACTGCCAGTTGGTGTTGGTGACGAAGCTGATGGCGGTATTGAACGCCAAGTGCGGGCTCATCCCCGCGAAGTGAAGCGGATTGAGCGGCAGGACGCCCTGTACCCGCAGGATGAGGTATAGCAGCAGGAAGCCGGCGCCGCTGAACATCAGGAAGGCGGACGCATAGCCGAGCCAGCCCTGTCCCTCGTCGGGCTTCACGCCGCAAAGCGCATAGAAGCCACGTTCGATGGGATGGGCCACCGGGTCGAGCCAGGTCTTCTGGCCGGTCCACACCCGCGCCATGTAGAGGCCGAGCGGCCATCCCAGGGCGATGGTGACGCTGAGTGTAAAGGCGATTTCCGCCCATCCTTGCCAGGTCATGGGACAGTCCTCAGAACTTGTCGGGACGCACGAGGGCGGCCACCATGTAGATGGCGATGCCCACCGCCGCGGCGGCGTAGATCAGCGGAACTATCATGCCCTAGAGCCTCTTCAGGAGGCCGGCATAGATGCCGAAGCCAAGGAAGAGCGCCGCGCCGAGCACGCAGAAGATCAGGTCGTCCACGAGACGCCTCCAGCCATTTGAACAGCTGGAAGATCCCTCAGACCGGCGTCAGAGCGCTATGCGCAACATCCGATGCGGCCATAAGGGAACCATAAAGAAAGCGGCTTGGCGCACTGGATGCGGCTAGGCGAAGTGGGTCGCCGTGCCCGCCACCATGTACCAGGTGATGAACAACCCGCCGATCAGCGTGCCGGGTAGATAGCTGCCCGTGCGCCGCCAAGTGTAGACCGCCAGGACGCCGAGACCGAGCAGCAGAGGTACGAACTGGATGGCGACGATGGCGTTCAGAGCCTCGAATGGCAGGGGCAGGGCGCCGGTCGCGAACAGGGCGAGATACTGGCCGCCGGTGAGGACGAAGAACCCCGTGGCCAAGGCGCCGGCGGCCCAGCCGTAGTGGCTGCGCGTGCTGCCCGTCGCCAACCCGGCCAGCCCGCGGAAAGCGACGAGAACGAACAGGGTGAAGGGGATTACATAGGACAGCGTGGCCGCGGCCTGCCGTACGCTGAGAGGCTTCAGCGCGACCACCCAGAAGCGGAAATCCACCAGCGCCGAGCCGGCTACGACGGTGACCACATAAAGGATGGCGATGACGACGGCACCCATGAGAATGGACAGGCCCCAGGGTTGCGGACGCCTCACCGTCTTTGGCCCCAGCCACCAGCCGAACAGGAGCGCCAGGACGAGGTTCAGGACGGCCCAGATCATCAGCACATTGGTGATCGCCTGCGGGAAAAGCGCTGAGGGTTTGATCAGGGGCAGGCTGAGCGGCAGAAGGTAATAGGTCAGGGCGGGAACGAAGGCGGTCAGCAGCCACAGCGCCCACCATCTGGCGCCGCGAACCTGTGGAACCGGCGAAGGCGCCCCGCGCAGGCCCGCGAACACCGGCAGGCCGAGCAGAAGGTCGAACAGGCCGAGCGTCAGGGCTGCGAGGCCGAGCAGGGCGAGGCCGGTCCCGGCTTCCTTGCCCCACCAGATCTGGTCGCCGCGCGCCCGAGGCGTTCCGCCTTTCAAGGTCAGAGCGAACCAGTCGGCGGCGTCGGCCACGGCTTCGCGGGACAGGTGATCGCCGGGGTGGGTGGCCACAGGCTGGGTGAGGCGCCGCGCGGTCCCGGCGGCGATATCGCCATAGATCCGCCCCGCCTGCACCGGCTCGTTCGTGCCGAACAGCGCCTTCATCTTGGCGCCGCCGCCCACGTCCTGGGCGCGCGGAGTCAGCCACATGAGCGGCGCAAACTCGTCGAAGCGGCTATAGACCACCGCCAGATTGCGCGGCCAGGTGGGTGTCCCTTCCTTGGCGAAGGGTTTGCCGGTGGAGGAGCCCTCAAGCACCATGGCCTTGTAGGCGTCGGGCATGACGGCGGCGGCGGCGAGGACGGTCCAGCCGCCCATGCTGTGACCTTCGAGGCCGATATTGTTCCGCTCTACGAAGGGCAGGCTGCGCAGATAGGTCAGCCCCTCGGGCCCGCCAAAGCCCTTGGTCGTCGCCGCGCCGCCGCTATAGCCGTGCCCGCGCTGGTCGAGAGCCAGCACCACATAGCCGCGCCGGGCGAACTCGATGGCGAAGGGGCTCTGGGTTTCGCGGGTGTTGATATAGCCATGGACCGCCAGAATTCCGGGCGCCGGCTTTTCCGCGGTGACGCCGGCCGGGCGGTATAGGAGGGCGCTGAAGGTCGTGCCGTCCGCGCCCCTGAACCGAACATCGCTGACCCGAACGCCGCCGGCTCGCTCGACCAGCGCCGCCAGGGCGACGCCGACCACGATCAGAACCAGTCCGATGGTCAGCCATAGGCCAGGCCGAAGCCGCGCGCCGGTTTCCATCAACCCCTCCCACGAACGCCGGTCGTCGCCGGTCTTTGCAGGCAGCCTAGCGCGTCCGGCGGTTCAGTCCACCGCCACGATCTCGATCTGCCTGCCGGCTACCTGCGCTTCGTCGCCCACCGCCTTGCCCATCAAAGCCTGCGCGATGGGGGAGACGTAGGAGACCGAGCCGCGCGCCGGGTCGGCCTCGTCCTCGCCGACGATGCGGTAGCTGCGCCGAACGCCGTCGTCCTGTTCGAGGGTGACCCGGCTGCCGAAGCGGATCACCCCGTCCCCGCCTTCAGGTTCGACCAGCTTGGCGTTGCCGCGGCGAGCGACGTAGTAGCGCAGGTCACGGGTGGCGCGGGCCATGGCGGTGCGGTCCGCGCCGATGTTGTCTCCCGCCTGCGCCAGGGCATAGGCCGCCCGCGCCGCGGCCAGGGCCTCGTCCAGCGCCGCCATGCCCTCGCGGGTGACGAAGTTGGGATGGGGGGAGATGGGGCGGTCGGGCAGGTCGGCGGCGGAGGCCTCGCTGTCGCCTTCCTTGGTGAATGCAACACTCATGACCCTCTTTAGCAGAGTTCGGTCGATGCGGTTCCAAGCCTAATTCACCCCCGCGACTGGCTTTAGGACGGTTTGTGGCCTACCTGCAGGCGCATGCTTCCCGAAAATCTTCCCGCCCTGCTGTCGCAGGCGCTTGCCGAACGCGGATATACCGACCTGACCGGCGTGCAGGTCGCCGTGAGCGAACCCGCCGCCTTGGGTCGCGATCTGCTCGTCTCGTCCAAGACCGGCTCGGGCAAGACCGTCGCCTATGGCATCGCCATGGCCCAGGAGTTGCTGAGCGAGGCCGGCGCCCTGCCGCCCGCCGCCGCGCCTCTGGCCCTGATTATCGCGCCGACCCGCGAACTGGCCCTGCAGGTGCAGCGTGAGCTGGAATGGCTCTACGCCAAGACCGGCGCGCGCGTGGTGTCGTGCGTCGGCGGGATGGACCCGCGCCGCGAGCAGCGGGCGCTGTCGGCGGGCGCGCACATCGTGGTCGGCACGCCGGGCCGTCTGCGCGACCATCTGGAGCGCAGCAATCTCGACCTTTCCGCCATTCGGGTCGCGGTGCTCGACGAGGCCGACGAGATGCTCGACCTCGGCTTCCGCGAGGAGCTGGAAGCGCTGCTGGACGAGGCGCCGGCGACGCGTCGCACCTTGCTGTTCTCGGCCACCCTGCCCAAGCCCATCCTTGCTCTGGCCCGCCGCTATCAGAGCGACGCCTACAGCATCTCCATCGCCGATGGCGGCAAGGGCCACGCCGACATCGAATACCTGGCCGTCTCCATCGCCCCGAGCGATGTGGAGCACGCCACGGTCAACCTGCTGCGCTTCTTCGAGCCTGGCTCGGCCATCGTGTTCTGCTCCACCCGCGAGGCGGTGCGCCGGTTGCACGCCAATCTGGTGGAGCGCGGCTTCTCCGCCGTGGCCTTGTCTGGCGAGCTGACCCAGAACGAGCGGGCCAATGCGCTACAGTCCCTGCGCGATCGCCGTGCGCGGGTCTGCGTAGCCACCGACGTGGCGGCGCGGGGAATCGACATCCCAGACCTCGAACTCGTCATCCACGCCGAACTGCCGCACGATCCGCAAGTGCTGCAGCATCGCTCCGGACGGACGGGGCGAGCCGGGCGCAAGGGTATCTCCGCCATCCTGGTGCCGCATCCGCGCCGCCGCCGCGCCGAGGGCTTCCTGCGCACCGCCAATGTGCAGGCGACCTGGCGCTCTGCTCCCTCCGCCGAGGACATTCGGGCCAAGGACCAGGAGCGGCTGATCGCCGAGCTGAAACCCGATGGCGAGGTGGTCGAGGACGATCTGGCCATCGCCCGCGTGCTGCTGTCAGGCGAATTACCCGAAGTGGTGGTCGCCTCGCTGATCCGCTCCCACCGCGCCAGCCTGCCCTCGCCGGAAGACCTGGTGGAGACCCGCCCCGAGCCGCCGCAACAGCCTATGGATCGGGACAAGCCGCGTCCGGGCTTCGAGGACACCGCCTGGTACTCCATGGACATCGGCCGCAACCGCAATGCCGAGGCGCGCTGGCTCTTGCCGATGATCTGTCGCCGGGGTCACATCACCAAGCTGGAGATCGGCGCGATCCGCATCTTCGACCGCGAGACCCGCTTCGAGATCGTCCGCAAGGTGCAGGAACGCTTCGACGCCTCGCTGGCCGAAAGCCCCGACGACGGGGTGCACATCACCCCCCTGGCCGATCCCGACGCGCCGGTAAAGCGCGACCGGGCCGGCTTCGGCCGCCCCGGCGAAAAGTCCGAAAAGCGCCCGCCTCAACGCCGCGACGGGCCTCGTCACGATGAACCTCGCCATGACGGGCCTCGCCAGCATGCGCCGCGCGGCAATGACGCCCCCCGTTATGAGGGCCCGCGACTGGACACGCCACGACCGGCGGCCCCCCGTCACGACGGGCCTCGTCAGGATAGGCCGCCCTCGGGCGGAGGCTTCAAAGGCAAGCCCAAAGGGTCCAGGCCGTCCTTCAACGCGGATGGTCCGCCCAAGGACTTCCAACCCCGCGGCAAGCCGCCGAAACGCCCTTGACTGAGATATGTCGACTTCCGGTTCTTCCGGTGATGTGACCTCCGTGCTTCATCTAGCCGTAGCGAGAGTTCTGGGTTGATCTGAGCTTTCGCTGAACGCCTGAAGCGTCATTATCCAGCAACGCCAGCCGGCATCTGCTTCCAGCTTGCCATTCGATCACCGATCACCGCTTCCGATCGCGAATAGGCCCGCCTGGTAGCAGATGTCGCCAATGGCCGAGATAAGCCCGACCGCACAGTTTGAGGACGATGCTCGCACGGCGTTGAAAGCGGACCCTGCCAAGGGCGGCTCAGGGCGCAACGGGGTGTCGCGCGACTTCCGCCCGCGACTATGCTAGATCAGGCGGGTGATTTCACTGCCGCTGCCGTCTCCGCCTGGCGCATGACGCGCAGCACGTTGCCGCCCCAGATTTTCATCAGGTCGTCGCGGGTATAGCCCTCCTCCAGCAGGCGCTGGGTGATCTTCCAGTAGCCGGAGACGTCCTCTAGCCCCACCACGCCGCCGCCGCCGTCCATGTCGGCGCCGATGCCCACATGGTCCACGCCCGCCACCTTCAGCGCGTGGTTCAGGTGATTGATGAAGTCCTCGAAGGTGGCCTTGGGTGTGGGATACTTGGCCTCCAGGCTCGCGAACTCGGTCTCGAGGGCCTTCTGCTTTTCGGGCGTCATACCGCCTTCGCCCGCCTTCTTCTGCAGCTCGGCCATGGCGGCGTCCCGGGCAGGGTTCTTGGGAGTCGGGATCAGGTAGCTGGAGAAGGTGTTGATCTGGATCACTCCGCCATGGGCGGCCAGCGCCTTCAGGTGGGCGTCGTCGATGTTGCGGGGGTGGTCGAACACCGCTTTAGAGCCGGAGTGAGACAGGATGATCGGCGTCTTCGACAGCGCCATCATCTGATCCAGCACGTCGTCGGAAGAGTGCGAGGCGTCGAGCATCATGCCGAGCCGATTGGCCTCGGCCACGAACAGCTTCCCCTTCGGGCTCAGGCCATGCCATTCGGGTTTGTCGGTGGCGCTGTCGGCCAGGTCGTTGTTCTTGAAGTGGGCCGGGCCGATCAGGCGTACGCCCAGCTTCTGGAAGGTGGCCATCAGGCTGAGGTCGCCCTCCAGCGGATAGCTGTTCTCGATGCTCATGAACACGAACACCTTGCCGCTCGCCATGATCTTCGCCGCATCGTCGGCCTTGAACGCGAAGGCGAACTTGTCGGCGTGTTTGGCGACCATCTCGTGGATTTCGGTAGCGCGGAGAATGGCGGCGTCGCGAGCGTCGTGGTCGCCCTGCGATGTGCGCGGCCCCTGCGGCGTGTAGACGGCGAAAAAGCCGCCCTTCAGCCCGCCCTCGACCATGCGCGGATAGTCCACCTGCGAGCGGTCTTGCACCTTGTGCCGGTCCAGCATGTCCCAGCCGGGGCGGGCGAAGTTTGCGGGGGTGTCGAGGTGAGTGTCGAGGGTGAGGAGCGTGGCCTGTATCGCCTTCGCCTCTTGCTCGCTGACCGGCTTGCCGAGCGCCGTTGTGCAAAGCGCGCCGGCGGCGAGGAGCGCGATGGCGGCCAGCGCGCGGCGAAGGCTGTGGGACTGGATCATTTGTGGACGAAGAACTCCTGATAGGCGTGCGACTTGCCCTCGGGGGACTTGCCGACGCCGCGGCGGATGGCGGTCTTGCCATCCGGGCTGAAGGCCCAGAACTCGCCGGCGATCACATCCCCATCCTTCATCTTCAGGATCTGCATGTCATCCGGATCGGTTTGTTTGACCGAGACCTGATTGAACCGATCCTGATTGGCGAACACCGTGGGTGCGCCGTCAAGGGTGGTGACGTGATCGCTGATATAGGGCTTGGCGGGGTTGGTGGTGTTGACCGAGTGGTAGGTCAGCTTGTTGTCGCCGAACTTGAAGTTCACCACCAGCTTGAAGTTGGCCGGCAGGGTCCCGGCCTGGTTGCTCCAGAAGGACTTGGAGGGCACGATCTCCCAGTCCCCGTCATGGGGCGCGGCGAGGGCCGGAGCGCCGGCGAGCGCCAGGGTGGAGGCGGCGAGCGCGCCGATCAGCAGGGTGTTCATGGTCGTTCTCCCAAATTTCAGAGCGAGGTCTTGCTAGAGCGAAGTCCGGGCCTCGACGTGCTGTTCGATTTCGCCGCGCGTGAACCACAAGGTGCGCAAGGTCTTCTCGGACAGGTGCTTGAGTTGGTCGGCGCGGTGTGGCGAGCCTGGCTGGCTGGCGTTGCCGTAGCTCATCAGACCGACCGCCTTGATTGGCGTGGAGAACTCGACCAGCGAGACCCAGGTCTCTCCGTGCATGGGCGTGCGTTCGCCGTTCTTGAGCGGTCCCCAGGTGATGGTTCGGAAGATGCCGGTATTGCCGAAGCCGCCGTTGCCGGGGAGGTTCACATCGTCGATGTGGAAACGCGAGACCTCGCCGAAGGGGCGGTCGATGGCGCCGTACTTGGACTTCATCTCGACGATGGCGTCCTTCAGCATCTGCACCGCCTTGGCTGGATCGGCTATGCCCGAAGGCGTGTCGATGGGCGCGCTCGGCGACCACTTCACCTTGTAGTTGGCGAGGACGGTGAAGTTGTTGGGCGAGAACTTCGCCGCCCAGGTCTCGAACAGCAGCGCCGCCTTGCTGTCGCCCACGGTCTGGCGGTCCCAGGCCTTGAGCAGGTTCACCGCCGCCTGCACCTCGGGGTCGGGGTCACCGGCCGCTGCGGCCAGCAGGTCCGGCAGCACACGGTCCGCCATCAAGGTATGGGTCGAGAGCTTGCGCGCCACGAAGTCGTCGAAGCTGATCTTCTTGGCGTCATAGAGCAGGTGCGCCGACTGCTGTGAGCGCAGCGACTCCGGCCCCGGTGGCGCCACGTACGGCGGGTAGTCCTTGTAGTGGATGACCTGCGGATAGGTGGACACCCAGGGCGGGTCGTTGGTGTTCTGTACCCAGCCGGTGGGCGGGTCGATCACCTTAGGCAACTCGTCGTAGGTGTGGACCTCGTTCCACAGGGTAGCGGATGTGTCGCCCGGAACCAGCCCTTCCCAATAGGCCAGATCGCCCGAGGGGTGCTTGGGCAGGATGCCGTTGTCCATGTACTGGATGTGGCCCTCCTTGTCGGCATAGACGATGTTGAACTTGGAGACCTGCAGCCGCTTCAGGATGGTCTCGAACTCCGCGAAGCTCTTCGACTTGCCCATGTCCCAGTACTGCTCGAGACCGCCGGGACGATCCAGGCCGGCGACGCGGAGCGCCACGGTCTTGCCGTCGGGGCGCGTGAACACCGGTCCATGGACGGAGGCGCGGATCACCAAGGTCTCGGTCTTCAGCGAGCCGTCCGCCTGCTTGACCTTGTAAGTCGTGGTCTCGGTTTTGAACGGCAGCACCTTGCCGTCGAACAGATAGCCGTCGCCGGACAACTTCAGCTCGTAGTTCGTGGCGCCGACCAGGGTATTGACCGTATTGGTGAAGCCCATCCGCTCGTTGAAGCAGAAGCGCAGCACCGGCAGTCCGACCTGGGTCGCGCCATACATGTGGAAGCCCGGTCCGTGCAGGTCGGCCTCGAAATAGGTGAAGAAACTGGTGGGCCAGGGCAGGTGGGGATTGGCCAGCAGCATGGAATGACCGCTGGCCGTTTTGGACGGCGCCACCGCCCAGGCGTTGGAGCCTGGCGGTTCGGTCGCGCCGGTCGTCTTGGCCTGGGAGACGATGTAGATGTAGTTCATCAGCTTGTGGGCGTGGGCCATCACGTCTACGGCCGAGACCGGCAGCACTACCGCGATCTTGGGATCGATCTTGCCCGGATTGGCGCGGGCGTAGGCGTTCATCCCTTCGGCGAAGGCCTCAAGGTTCTTCTGGAACTGCGGCGTACAGGCCTTCACCCATTCCGCCGCCCTTGCATACATGCCGTTGGACAACACCCACTTATCGGACTCGATGAACTTCGGTCCCCAGTATTCAGCCGCCCTGCCTCGCGCCTCGCCATACAGATGCAACACGATGTCGCCGTGGTTCTGAGCCTGCGCCCAGCCGAAGCCGTAGAAGACTGCAGCCTCGTCCTTTCCCAACACGTGCGGCACGCCGTAGGTGTCCCACAGAATCTCGCCGCGCGCGGCTTTGCTCGCTGCGATGGAGCCGCCGGGTAGGCCGGCGAGGCCCAGCGTCGCCAGCGAGGCGCCGAGGAAGGTGCGCTTGCGCATGGGGCTCATCCTCAGAAATTCCACTGCATGCGGAGGTAGTAGGAGCCGCCGGTGAAGCCGAAGGGCGAAGTGCCAGGGTACTGCCCGGACCCGGTGGCGGCGTTATAAATGCCGTTGGCCGACGGGTAGACGTTGGCTAGGTCGTTGGCCCCCAGCGCGATCGTGACGTTCTTCTTCACGTGATAGTCGATCTCCAGATCGGTGATCCACTTGGGGCCGAAGGAGCGGTCACTGGACAGGGTGTCCTGCAGAATTTCGTACCCGCCGTAGCGGGTCTCGTGCAGCACCACCTCCCACTGACCGAAGGTCCAGTCGCCGCCCAGCGCCACCTTGGTCTTGGGTAACGCCTTGGTAAGGTAGCCCTGGCTCAACCGGTCGAAGAGCACGTAGCTCGGCCCGAGCGCCGCCAGTTGCGGCGGATTCGGGATGATGTGAGTGATCTTGGTGTCGTTATAATTGACCCCCAGGCTCCACCGCACCGCGCCATAGTCCCAAAGCTGATGGCGGTAGGTGGCGACCAGATCGAGACCTTGGGTGCGGGTGTCGATGGCGTTGGTGTAGTATTGCGCACTGAGGTCGCCGGAAAGTCCGTTGGCGATCAGGATGTTGCTGACCGCCGTGCCCGTGAGCGTGCTGGTCAGCGCGATCCGCTTGTTCACCTCGATCCGGTAGCCGTCAAGCGTGATCGTGAGGTTATGCAAGGGCGTGAGGGTAAAGCCCATGCTGTAGTTCTTCGAGGTCTCGGGGGTGAGCGGTTTGGATCCGAGCGCGACAGCTTGCGGGGAGTTGACCGGCAACGTCTTGATGAGCAGCAGGTCGAGGTTGTTGTTCACCAGCCGGAACTGGCTCGAGGTGGAGGAATAGTATTCCTGCGCCAGGGCCGGAGCGCGGAAGCCGTTGGAGATGGCGCCGCGGATCGCCAACCAGTCGGTTAGCTCATAACGGGCGTCGAGCTTGCCGATCCAGGCGTCGCCGGAGGAGTCGTCGAAGTCCTCGTAGCGCACGGCGCCGTCGATGAAGAGTTTCTGGATCGGGGTCCAGCCGAGGTCCAGATAACCGGCATAGTTGTTGCGCGAATGGCTGGAGGCGTCGGAAGGCTGGATGCCCGGCACGGCCTGGGCGCCGGTGGCGGGGTGCTGGCCGGCGAAAGGTTGCCCCGCCGGTATCACATAGGGTCCCGCCGCATAACTCGCCTGATCGCCGACGATCAGGTCATAGGTCTCCTGCCGATGTTCGAAGCCCCACGAGACCTGCAGGTCGCCGAACCGTTCCAGCTTGAAATCGCGGGTCACGTCCAGGGCGTTGTCCCACTCGGTGGACTGCAGGCCGCCGGAATGGAAGCTGGTGGGACTGGTCGGCCCCAGACTGGCGTTGATGCTCTGGTAGAGCACCTCGTCGGCGTGATCGAGGCCGTAGCTGGTGGACAGGTCCCACGACCAGCCTTTCAGCACCCCCTTGGCGCCCTCAACGAACTGGTAGTCGTTTTCGAAGATGCGCAGGTTGGGTCGGAAGCCGTCTGGATAGATCTGCGGCAGCGAGTTGACGGTGTTGGCCGAGCGGAAGGTGTAGGGCAGGTCGGTGTCGCGGTAGCTGTAGGTGGCGAAGGCGTAGAGGCGGACGCCGTCATCCAGATCGTAATGACCATTATAGCCGAGATTGTAGGTGTCCTGCGGCAACTGGCCGAAGTTCTTGGTGACCATCCGGTTCACCGTCGCCTCGCGCGGGTCGAGCTTGCCGCCTACCAGGGGATAGAGCTGGACCGAGGCGGCGATAGGCTTGGCGCGGTTGGAGATCGCCTGATCGCGGCTGGAGAAGAAGACGTCCAGGAACCCCTTGTCGAGTACCTTCATGCCGTAGCTGGCGTTGGTCGTCAGGAACTGGCCGTCGCCGCGGTCGAAGTTCTGCCCGACCGTACTCGAGATCATGCCGCCGGGCTGGTCTTTCAGGATGATGTTGATGACGCCGGCGATGGCGTCGGAGCCGTACTGGGCGGCGGCGCCGTCGCGTAGCACCTCGATGCGCGAGATGCCGGCCTCCGGGATCAGGTCGATGTCGGCGGGAACCGAGCCGTTATAGAGCGAGGAGACCGCGTTGATCAGCGCAGTTTTGTGGCGCCGCTTGCCATCCACCAGCACCAAGGTCTGGTCGGGGTTGAGGCCTCGCAGGCCGCCCGTGGCGATCACCGTGGCGGTGCCGCCGCCGGCGCGCATGGGCAGGTTGAAGGACGGCACCAGCGTCTCCAGCGCCTGGAAAACGCCCGGACGGCCGCTCTTCTCCAGGTCGTTGGCGCTCAGCACATCTATGGGCGTAGGGCTGTCGATCACCGTACGCGGACGTCCGCGCGTCCCGGTGACAACCACCTCTTCCGGGGGCGACGGCGGAGGCGCTACGGTCGCGATGGCCACAACTGGAGGATCCTGCACGGACGACGCCGTCACCGCGCTTGCACGCACCGCCTCGCGGGTGCGGATCAAAGCCGGCGGATTGGGGCCAGTGACCGCTAGCAGCCCATCCTTGAGCAAGGCGATCTTCAGCGGGGTGCCGCCGATCATCGTCTCCAGTGCGCGGCGCAGCGGCATGCGGCCGTTGACCGCCTGCGACTGCAGGCCGCTCACCTGGTCGTATGGATAAAGCACGCGCACGCCGGACTGCTCGGAGAGCGTGTTCAGCGCCTGCTCCATGGGCTGCGCCTTGATGTGGAATTCGGCCACCTTGTCCTGTGCGAGGGCGGGCGAGGCCACGGCCACGGCGATGGCGGCCATTCCGGCCTGGCTCCAGAGGTGGAGCGTGTTGCGTCTGCTCACTCTATTGTCCCCCGACAGATGCATGTGTCTGTCTGTGGGAACGAGCGACGCGCGCGGGACCGCTATCCGGGAACGGAAGAATCTTGAGTACGAGATACGATCAGGGTCGAACCGTCGTTTGCTCTAATCGTGTCGACGGGGAAGCTGCTCTTCAACGCCACCAGGAACTTGTCGGCATCATCTACCTGGAAGCGGCCGCCGACGCGAAGGTCGGCCAAGCGGTCGTTGGCGATGACGATGGGTTGAGTGCGATAGCGGTTGAACTCCTTCACCACCCGACCCAGGGTTTCGCCTCTGAACTCGATGGCGCCCTCACGCCAGGCGGTGCGCTGTTCGAGCGCGTCGTCGGTGAGCGGCGTTTCGGCCACCGAGCCGGAGCGGATGACCGCACCGCCGCCGGCGCTGATGCACGGGAGGTTCACGCGCTCGACCTTGGCCGTGACCGTAGGCGCGACCGAGACGATCCCCTCGGTGACCGTCAATTCGACCATTTCCTGGCGCAGGCGCACGTTGAAGGCTGTACCCACTGCGGTCATGCGCGCGCCGTCGGCATCGACGTAAAACGGACGCGCGGGATCGTGCGCCACCTCGAACAGCGCCTCGCCCGCCGCGAGCTTGATCTGCCTTTCTGATTTCGCCATCACCACTTCGACACGTGTTGCGGTGTTCAGGTGCACCTTGGACCCATCGGACAGGACCACGATGCGGCGCTCGCCGGTTCGGGTCTGGTAGGTCTCGGGGCGGAGCCATATCCACGAGCCGGTCGCCACCGCTATACCCGCGACGCCGGCTGTGATCAGGCCGGCCATCACCTGGCGTCGCTGAGGGGCTGCCCGCGGGTTGGAGACTTCAGTCTGTTGCGGGGTATCCAGCGAAGGCGGCGAAGCCTTCAACCTTTCCGCAACCTCCCAGGCCGCTTGCATGCGGGCAAAGGCCACTGCATGGCGGGGGTCGGCGTCGACCCAATCGAAGATGGCTTGGCGTTCGGCCTCGTCAGCGCCGCCGGTCAACCGGGCGAAGTAGGCCGCCGCCTGCTCCTCGGCGCGCCTCCGTGCGTCCAGCGTTCCCATCGGCCCGTCCACTGCGCCCATCCTCGTACTTCGCCAGTCCCTGAGCCACGAGCAGGATGGCTTTGGAAAGATGCTTCTCTACGGTAGAAACCGACAGAACCAGCCTGTCCGCTATCTCGCCGGGTGAATAATCGTAGACGCGCCTTAAAAGGAAGACCCGCCGGCATTGCGGCGGCAATGTTTCAACCACCGCATGAAGCCGGCGCAGTTCGTCACGCGCCAGAAGCTGGCCTTCAAGCGACTCCTCGGAGCGGAGCAGGTCCAGCTCGGCCATGAAGTCGAGGGAGACGATGGTGTCGCGTCGCGCGGCATCGAGCAGCAGGTTGCGCGCGATGGTCATCAGATAGCCTCGTCCGGCGGTGATCCGCTCGAACGCCTTCGCCGTGTAGGCGCGGACCAGGCTCTCCGCCACCAGGTTCTCGATGTCAAAGCCCGGCGGGCAAACGCGACGCAGACGCGAGCGCACCTGCGCCTCATGCGGCAGGATTACGGTCTTGAACCACTGTAGTCGTTCCTCGCGATCGCTCACGTCGAGTCCCAAAAGCCAGCTTGTCCGCGCGCATCAAGGACCTCGGCCAGCCCGTCGCACAAATGAAATGAGCTGAGCCACGGGGGAGATATTCTAACGCCGGTATTTCGAGCAGGCGCCGCAGCAAGCGCCACTTGCCGCAGCGTATTGAAAGGAGGCCTGCGTAGGGCGCCAGTCTTGTGTCCGCTTTCAGTGCGCGGCGGTCGCGCCGTCGCCGTAGAACGGGCGATGATGCCAACCCACGTGGCTGCGACTAGTCAAATTCCGGGACAGCGACATGGCTCCGCCCACGGTCTCGCGGAGGGTCAGGGATGCGTTGCATCGCGCGAAGCTTGGCGTCAACGCAAGAAGGCCGCAGGAAACCTGCGGCCTTCCCAGGCTTCATGAAAT
Organism: uncultured Caulobacterales bacterium; assembly: GCA_903862425.1. Taxonomy (GTDB): domain Bacteria; phylum Pseudomonadota; class Alphaproteobacteria; order Caulobacterales; family Caulobacteraceae; genus CAIOYC01. Next base: position 132,533 of record CAIOYC010000032.1, read on the forward strand.
TAAGGCGTTTAGAACGGGTAGTAGCGGAAGCTGGTAAATACCATGTTTTCCGTGCCTTTCGGCGCATAAGGGGTCGCCTGAGCATCAGCGAATGCTTTGCGCTCAGTGTAGGAATACTGAATGCCCCACTGCACGCGTCCGAAGCTGCCCTGGTAAACCTTGTGCCAGAAACCGGTGGTGAACTGGGAGATATACTTGGTCACAGCCGAGCAGCTGCCGCCTTCGACGGCGCAGCCGGCGTTGTTGGAACCGGGCAGCGTGCCGTATCCAAAGGCCACGGTGGCCGGCAGTGCGGCGTAATGGAACACCTTTTGGTTGGCCTGCTCTTCGCCGCCGAAGCCGTAAATGTCGAGCATAGGCGTTACGTGCCACGTGCCGCCGACCAGGAACATGGTCTCTTCGATGGGCTCAAGCTTGCCGTTGGCTTGGGCGGTCACGTCAGACAGACCACCCGAACCATAGCGGGCGATGCCCTTGCCGGTTAGGAACGAGGCCTGCAGGTCGAGGACCTTCGGAAGCGCCTGGATGGTCACGCCGCCGCCGACGCCGCCGCCCCAGGTGGTGTTGTCGCCGGTGCCCGCGGCCAAGCCGAGGGCGGCGGCCTGAGTGCCGGCTGTCGGGGCCACGGTCGCGCGATCGTAGAACGACCGGGCGAGGCCGAACAGTTCGAGGTGAAGGGCGCGCTCGCCCGGCAGCACGGCTTCATAGGCCACCTTGCCGACGAAGTCGGGATATTTGTTCAGCGAGTAGTTGGTGCCGTTGAAGAACCCATTCGTCGGGGCCTGAATGTTGGTCAGGGTCACGCCGGAAGCAGTCGCTACGCTGCCGAAGGTCGTCTGCGGGCTTTCGACCGAGGCCGCGAACCAAAGCTTCTTGTCCGGAGTATAAGACACCCGGAACTGAGGCTGACGAGCCCAGGCGAAGCCGGGGATGTACTGCGCGTCGATCTGAGGCGGGGTCAGTTCGTTGCGGGGCGTGATGCCCTTTTGGTTCATCGTCACCAACGACCAGTTCTGGCCGGCCAGGATGCCGAACGGGCCATGGTCAAGCTGGAGGTAGAGGTTGCGGATGCGCGGGTTGTAGGAGTTCGACTGGTTCGAGTTGGCCGTCTGGGCCCCGCCCTGGAAGTCGAATTCGCCGTAGAAGGCGGCCTTCGTATCCTCGTCGATCTGACCTTCAACGAGCGCCGAGTAGCGCGACTGGCGAGCGGTGCCGCGGAACTCACTGGTGTGGCCGGCACGGTCATTGGCGAAGGGAATCTTGGAGAAGCTCGACGAGATGTCAGCAGTTTCATCGTGGGAACGGAAGATGCCGGCAGCTTCGGCGAAGCCGCCGAGGGTGACGCTGACGCCCTTGTAGTAGATCTTGTCGTTCTTCGGCTTCGGCAATTCACCGACCGTCGTCAGGATCTGCTGGGGGACCGCGTCGAGCTGGGCCTGCACCGACTCGGAGTCGGCGGCCACCTGGGCCACCTGGGCTTGTTGCTGGGCGATCTGGGCCTGGAGGGCGGCTTGCGACTGGGCTTGCGCCTCGACCGTCGCCTTCAGCTGTTGAACTTCCGCGCGCAGCTCGGACATTTCCGAGGGGGCGGAGCCATAGGTTGCGGCGGCAACCTTTTTCTTGTGAACTGGTTTGGCGTGCGCGGACGCGGTCGCCGCAACGGCGAACATGGCGCCGAGCGCAACCCCACGCAGGAGCGCGTTCTTCGAAATCATTTGAGTCCCCGTCAATAGCCCAGCGGCCGATTTTGACCTGCTGAGGTCCCGGTAGCCGGTTACAACGACAGAATGTTGTGAGTGGTGTGAACCTTAGATGACGGCATTACGGGGCTAACGCGCGTCCGAAGTGATCCGGGAGATGGCGGAAGACTTTCGGCTGGCAGATGCAAACGCGCGCCTCGTTTGGAGAGTTCAGAAGGCGATCTGTGAGCGGGCAGCGAGTACGTCATAGCTCTGGCCGACCTGTGCGCCGAGCGGCGTCGAGAAGGTGGAGGCGTTGGGGGAGAGCCGCTCCACGGTCACGTGTTGATAGTCGAACATGATGCGGACGATCGGGTTGAGATACCAGTTCACGCCCGCGCTGAAAATCTGTTGATCGCCGCCACGCACGGCATCGACCGCCGGGGCGGATCCAGCTGCGCCCTGATGGTAATTCAGGTCGATGTCCGAGTAGCGCAGCGCCAGCTCCACCGCGCCCCAGGTTCCGTCCTTCAAGCTGAAATTGCGCGCGACCGGGGGGCCGTCAAAGGCGAAGTTACCCGTGTTGTACTTGCGCTGCTCACCCGTGATGATCCAGCTACCTTCAATGTAATAGCCGCTGAATCGCGGGTTGGTGAGGCCGGCTGTCCCGGCAGGATTGCGCCGCTCGATGCCCAGACGCTCATATTCCGCTTGCAGGAAGAAGTTGCGCCACACCCCGGCCGCTTCAGCGCCGGCGGTGAAGGCGTGATTGCTGTCAATGGCGCCGGTGTCGATCAGACGGGTGCCGTCGACTCGCAGTTCCGGTCGCTCGCGAAACTGGATCGGATAACGCAGGGCGGTGGCCGCCGCGCCCGGCCCGGTGGTATCCGCAGGCTTGGCCACATAGCTTCCGTGCAAGCCGAGATGGACGAGGTAATCCGGTCCCCTGAAGGGCACGAAGGCGGCTCGACCGATATAGGCGCGTTGGCTGTCATAGGGCTGCGCCACGCCGCTCGCGGTGGAGTTGACCACGCCCACCAGGCGCCCTGTGACCGCGCCTGACAAGAACCAGCGATCGGTATTGGCTACCAGCTGGGCGCCTTCACGAAAGTCGCCGCCGCCCAGGCTGCGTGCCACATCGCTCACGTCAGGGCGTTCAAGAAACAGCATGCCGTTGGTCGACCCCGCATCCTCCAAGCCTATGAACGGGGAGAAGGCGCCAGCGCGAAGGTGGAAGGGTTTGAGGCCGGAATACTGCACCCAGGCCTCTTGAATGTGACCCGCATCTTCTTCGCCCGCACCGCCGAACTCATAGAGTATATTGTATTCAAAATCACCAAAGGCCCTTCCACCAATGCCGATACGAGCACGCCGGAAGTTTGTGCCATCGGACAGATCCTGGGCGTGCGCCGTGTCGCCCGCGGCCGCGCCACGCCGTAGGTCTGTCCCGCTGGGTTTGCTCTGGAAGTAGCTGGCGGCGTCGAACTGAACCACACCGAGCAGATTAGCGGTAAAGTTTCCATCATTGCTCTGGATCGATGGGTGGCCGGAAACGATAGAAGCGCTGGCGGCGGAGGTTGGAGTGTTGGGCGCGAAACCGAGGTCGCGATTGGGCTGTTGGGCGTCGATCTTGGCTACGGGCGCGCCTGGCGCGCGTGCCGTTGCGGCTGAAGTTGGCCCGGTGTTCGAGCCCTCCGAGCGCTTGCTCGCGCGCAGTGCGCTAAGTTCGCCTTGGACGGCTGAGAGCGCCGACTGCAGATCGTTTACGGCGGCTTCGAGTTTTTCGATCTTGGCCTCTTGGGCCGCAGTATCTGTCTGCGCATAAACGGTCGTTGACAGGCCACTGCTCGCAACTATTGCGACAAGAAAAGTGTTAAACATTTTCATAGACGTGCCCCAGCATCGATGGCGGAGTTAACGATCTCAGCGCCTCGGGACTCAAGGCAGTTCGGATCGCTGTCCGATTAGATTTTCTGGACGTAAGGCCGTGCGTCCGCCATCTATCTGATCCAACGTTTCCGAGGCTGTCCAAGATGTTTTGAGCTCACCGTAACGGGGTGTGGCGCGCGGCTTTGGGCGCCGACGACTACTGACGACCGCCCATCTGAGGGAGATGAAGCCTGCCCCGCGCCCTGGTTATCGAAGACGACGACGTGACGGCGGACGAGATCGTCGCCGAGCTCACCGCCCACGGCTTTGAGGTTGAGCGGGTGGCGGACGGGCGCGAGGGCCTGCTGTTGGCCGCTACGGGCGGGTTCGACGCGATTACGCTCGACCGGATGCTGCCCAGCATGGACGGCCTCGCCATCATCACCGTGCTGCGCGGCGCCGGAATCGAGACCCCAGTGTTGATGATCAGCGCTCTTTCGGACGTGGACGAGCGCGTCAAGGGCCTGCGGGCCGGCGGCGACGACTACCTCACCAAGCCCTTCGCCTCCGAGGAGATGTCTGCCCGGCTTGAGGTGCTGTTGCGCCGGCGCGGCGCTCCGCCGGACCCGGTTCTGCGGGTCGGCGAACTGGAGATAGACAACGCCCGGCACGAGGCGCGGCACCGGGGCGCCGACCTTCGGCTCATGCCCACTGAGTTCAAGTTGCTAGACTATCTCGCCCGCAACCCTAACCAGACCCTCAGCCGGACCATGATCTTCGAGGCGGTGTGGGGCTACCACTACGATCCCGGCACCAACCTCATTGACGTGCACATTGCTCGTCTGCGTCGCAAAATGGAGGCGGCGGGGGCGCGGTCCCTGATCGAGACGGTGCGTGGCGCTGGATACCTGTTCCATGCGACTGCCTGACCTTCGGGCGCCGGACCTGTGGCGCACCACCGCATTTCGTCTCACATCACTATACGGGGTGGTGCTGGTGTTAGGCTTGGCGGCTCTGCTGGCCCTGATCTACGCCCAGACCGCCACCTTGATGTCGCAAAGGGTGGACCGAGCCATCGAGGCCGGCATCGCGGACCTGCGCCAAGCGGACGCTGAGCACTTGCCGGCGCGAATCCAACAGGACGTAGCGGGAGACGTGCGGCGTATGAACTATTTCGGCCTGTTCTCGGCCGACGGTGTTTGGATCACCGGCAACATTGATCATTGGCCCGCCGGGGTCGTCGCCGACGGTCCGGCGACAGACGTGGCGGCAGAGCGTCGCTATGGCGGCGACCTGCGCGTGCGGGCGGTGCGCCTACCCTGGGGCGAGCAGCTGCTGGTCGGGCGCGACATCTCACAGCTGGCCGGAGTGCGGGCCATCCTGCTGCAGGCCATGCTGATTTCGGGCGCGTTGATCCTGGTGCTGGGCCTGATCGCGGGCACAATGCTCAGCCTGCGTCCCCTTCACCGCCTGCAGGCGCTTCAGGATGCCAGCCAACGGATCACCCACGGCGATCTCACCGCCCGTCTCCCAATCAGCCCGCGCCGGGACGAGATCGATATGTTGGCAAGCACGGTCAACGCCATGATCAGCGAGATCGAGCGACTGGTGGCCGACGCCAAGAGCGTGGGCGATACCCTGGCCCACGACCTTCGCACTCCTCTCACCCGTCTGCGCGCGCTGCTCTATCGAGTGCAGGAGGAGGTGGAGCCCGACGATCGTCACAGGGCCATGATTGAGCGCGCTGTGACCGAGGTCGATATCCTGTTGTCCCGCTTCCGCGCGCTTCTGCGCATCGCCGAGATCGAGTTGCAGGCCCGGCGCTCGGGTTTCCAGTCTGTCGATCTGGCGGCTCTGCTTCGCCAGGCGGCGGAACTTTACGAACCCTTGGCTGAAGAGGGCGGGGTCACCCTGCTCCTCGCCGAGCCCCTGTATGATGGTCTTGAAACTACATTAGAAGCCGATCCAGAGTTGCTGTTCGAGGCGGTCTCCAACCTGATCGACAATGCCATTAAGTTTACGCCCTCCGGCGGCATTGTCAGCCTCGCCCTGTATCCCGGGCCGGCCTTGGTGGTCGTTGATAACGGTTCCGGCATACCGGAGAGTGAGCGCGAACTGGTCCTCAACCGCTTCCATCGCGGCGCCAACGCCACCGTCGTGCCCGGCTCGGGCCTCGGCCTCGCCGTGGTGGCGGCGGTCGCCCGGTTGCACGGTTTCACGCTTGACCTTGCTGATGCGGAGCCAGGGTTAAGAGCGACCCTCCGGGCAGGTCCGAAAACGGCCTGATCATCCGGCGGCGTGTCGCACACGCCCTAGCGCCAGCGTCCGAGCAAGATGAACATGGTTTCATCTTCGGGACAGGGCCGCTTCATCCTCGCTAGTGCATACGGATGGCGGAGCGGCGCCTCCCGTCTCCCCCGGACACCCCCCCTGGAGGCGCCGTTCGCTCCGGAGTTTCTCATGCTCGCAGTCGTCCGGCTCGCTCTAGCGCGCCCCTACACCTTCATTGTAATGGCGATCCTGATTGTGATCTTCGGCCCGCTGGCCGCGCTGAAGACCCCGACCGACATCTTCCCCGATATCAAGATCCCAGTGATCGCCGTGGTGTGGACCTATCGGGGCCTGCCGCCCGACGACATGGCGGGGCGGGTGATCTACTATTACGAGCGCCAGCTCTCTACGGCTGTGAATGACATCGACCACGTGGAGAGCCAGTCCCTGGCCGGGATCGGCATCGTGAAGATTTTCTTCCGCCCCGGTGTAGATATCCGTACCGCCACCGCTCAGGTGACGTCGATCTCGCAGACGGTGCTCAAACAGATGCCGCCAGGCATCACTCCGCCGCAGATCCTGAATTACAACGCTTCGACTGTGCCCATCCTGCAGCTGGCCCTGTCGAGCCCTTCCCTAGGCGAGCAGAAGATCTTCGACCTCGGGCAGAATTTTATCCGTCCGGCGCTGGCTACGGTGCAGGGCACCGCCATTCCCTCGCCCTATGGCGGCAAGGAGCGTCAAATCCAAATTGACCTTGATCCACAGGCTCTGGTGGCCAAGGGGTTGTCGGCAGAGGATGTGGGAACGGCCATCGCCGCCCAGAACCAGATCATCCCCGCCGGCACCACTAAGATCGGCGCGTACGAATACAACATCAAGCTGAACGACAGCCCCGAGGCGGTGGAAGCGCTGAACGATCTGCCGATCAAGACGATCAACGGCGCAACCATCTATATCCGCGACGTGGCTCACGTGCATGACGGTTCGCCGCCGCAGCGCAACGTCGTCCGGGTGGACGGTCGCCGCTCGGTGCTGATGACCGTGCTGAAGTCAGGCTCCGCCTCCACCCTTTCCATCGTCGACGGGGTCAAGGCGCTGCTGCCCCGGATGAAGGAGACCCTGCCGCCATCGCTAACGGTCAAGCCGATCGGCGACCAGTCTCTGTTCGTGAAGGCGGCGGTGGAAGGCGTGGTGCGCGAGGGAATTATTGCAGCCGCGCTCACGGCGGCCATGATCCTCATCTTCCTCGGCTCCTGGCGGTCGACGGTAATCATCGCCGTGTCGATCCCGCTGGCCATCCTGGCCTCGCTGGCGGCCCTGTCGGTGCTCGGCCAGACCCTGAACATCATGACCCTCGGCGGGCTGGCCCTGGCGGTGGGCATCCTGGTGGACGACGCCACGGTGACCATCGAGAACATCAATTATCACCTCGAAAACGGGAAGGGCGTACGCGACGCCATCATGGACGGCGCGCAACAGATCGTTGGGCCGGCCTTCGTCTCCCTGCTGTGCATCTGTATCGCTTTCGTGCCGATGTTCTTCCTCGGCGGTATTGCCGGCTTTCTGTTCGCGCCCATGGCCATGGCGGTGGTGTTCGCGATGATCGCTTCCTTCGTCCTGTCGCGGACCCTTGTGCCGACCCTGGCCAACTATCTTCTGCGCGACCACGCTTCAGCGCACACGGTCGAGGCCATGACGACGCACGACGCCGAGGCCGGCCGTCGCCATCCCTCGCGCAATCCCTTCGTCCGCCTCCAGCATGGGTTCGAGCGGCGCTTCGAGGCGGTGCGTGCCGGCTATCGCAGCCTGCTTACCCTGGCCATCGAGCACCGCTCGATGTTCCTGATCGGTTTCATGCTGGTCGTGCTGGGCTCTTTCGCCCTGGCCCCCATGCTGGGGCGCAACTTCTTCCCCGCCGTTGACGCGGGCACAATCAGCCTGCACGTCCGCGCGCCAGTCGGCACCCGTATCGAGGAGACGGCCGCGCTGTTCGACCATATCGAGACGCGCATCCGCCAGGTGGTGCCGCCGAGCGAGCTCGACACAATTGTCGATAATATTGGCCTGCCGGTCTCGGGCACCAACCGCGCCTATTCCAACACCGGCGGTATCGGCCCTCAGGACGGCGACATCACCGTCAGCCTGAAGAAGGGACACCATCCCACCGCCGGCTATGTGAAGGCGCTGCGTACGGCCCTGCCGGCCGCCTTCCCAGGCTCGACCTTTTCCTTCCTGCCTGCCGACATCATCAGCCAGATCCTGAACTTCGGCGCGCCAGCGCCCATCGATGTGCAGGTTGCCGGGCCGAACGGGGCGCAGAACGAGGCCTATGCGCAGACGCTGCTGCACCGCCTGCGCGCCATCCCCGGTATCGCCGACGTGCGCCTGCAGCAGTCGTCGCATTATCCGGAGTTCGCCGTGGACGTGGACCGCACCCGCGCCGATCAGCTGGGCGTCACCGAGCGCAACGTGACCAACAGCCTGGTGGCCAACCTCGCCGGCACCTTCCAGACCGCGCCAGCCTTCTGGCTGAACCCGCGCAACGGGGTGTCCTATCCCATTGTCGCCCAGACTCCCCAGTACCGGCTCGACACCCTGTCGCAGATGGAAAATATCCCGGTGACCGGCAGCCATGCGGGCGAAGCGCAGGTGCTGGGCGGCCTGTCCACCTTCCGTCGCCAGAACTCCGACGCGGTGGTCAGTCACTACGCCATTCAGCCAGCCTTCGACATCTACGCCACCACCCAGGGTCGCGACCTCGGCGCCGTGGCGGGCGACATCCAGAAAGTCCTGAAGGCGGCGGAGAAGGATCGTCCCGCCGGCGCGACGGTGAACCTGAGGGGGCAGGTGGAGACGATGAACTCGGCCTTCTCCGGCCTGTTCTTTGGCCTCGCCGGAGCGATCGCCCTCATCTACTTGCTGATCGTGGTGAACTTCCAATCCTGGATTGACCCGCTTGTCATCATCACCGCCCTGCCGGCCGCCCTCGCCGGGATCGTCTGGATCCTGTTCGCCACCGGTACGACACTGAGCGTGCCCGCACTCACCGGCGCCATCATGTGCATGGGAGTGGCCACGGCCAACTCGGTGCTCGTCGTATCTTTCGCTCGCGAGCAGCTGACCCTCACCGGCGACGCCACACGCGCCGCGCTGGAAGCCGGCTTCACCCGTTTCCGTCCGGTGCTGATGACGGCGTTGGCCATGATCATCGGCATGGCGCCCATGGCGCTTGGCTTGGGCGAGGGGGGCGAACAGAACGCGCCGCTGGGGCGTGCGGTGATCGGCGGCCTGATCTTCGCCACCATCGCCACCCTGTTCTTCGTCCCCGCCGTGTTCAGCCTCGCCCACCGCAAGAAGGCTGCAACCGCGCCTGATCCGCTTCTCTCTGGAGAGCCCGCCTATGGCTACTGAGCAAGTCCCGTCCAACGTCGCCATCCCAGCCGGACGGCTAAAGTGGGTCGGCCTCGGTGCGGCGGGCGTCGCCGCCATCGTCGTGGTCGCCGGTGTGCTTGGGCGCGCCAACGCGGAACACGAGGTGAAGGGCTGGACCGAAGCTGCCGCCATTCCCACCGTGGCCTATGTCAATCCCGAAGGCGCGGCGAGCGGGGCGTCCCTGTCGCTGCCCGGAACCCTGCAGGCGCTCAATGAGACCCAGCTTTATGCGCGCGTGCCCGGTTATGTGCACGGCTGGTACAAGGACATCGGTGCGCGTGTGAGGAAGGGCGATCTGCTGGCGACCATCGACACCCCCGAACTCGACCAGCAGATCGCCCAGGCCCGCGCTGACCTGGCCAACGCAAGCGCCGCGCGCAGCCTGTCGCAGACCACGGCCAGTCGGTGGAAGAACTTGCTCACCGCCGACGCTGTCTCCAAGCAGGAGGCCGAGGAGAAGACCGGCGATCTCGCGGCCAAGATCGCCCTTGTTACCGCATCCAAAGCGAACCTCGACCGCCTCCTCGCCACCAAGGCCTTCGCGCGCATCGTCGCCCCTTTCGACGGGGTGGTGACCAGCCGCAACGCCGAAGTCGGCGCCTTGGCCAGCGCCGGCGGTTCGGGCCAACCCTTGTTCACCGTGGCCGACGTAAGCCGAATCCGCGCCTATGTACGCGTGCCCCAGTCCTATTCGGCGGCGATCAAGCCCGGCATGCATGCAGAACTTACCTTGCCCGAATACCCCGGTCGCACCTTCCCAGCCGCGCTCGATTCCACCTCGGGCGCCATCAGCCAGCAATCCGGCACCCTGCTGGTGCAGCTTGTCGCCCCCAATGCCGATGGAGCGTTGAAGCCCGGCAGCTTCGCCCAGGCCAAGTTCGCCTTGCCCACCGGCGCGACGGCCACACAGCGTCTGCCAGCCACCACACTGATCTTCCGCGCCAAGGGACTGCAGGTAGCCATGGTAGGTCCTGACGACCACATCCACCTGAAGCGTATCACCATCTCGCAGGACAACGGCCCGCAGGTGGAGATCGCCGCCACCCTATCGCCCACGGATCGGGTGGTGGACAATCCGCCAGACTCGCTGGCCGAGGGCGACCTTGTGCGCATCGCTGGGACACAAGCCGACGGCGGACGGGCTGGAGCATCGCATGCGGGCCGTTAAACTCGCGTTGGCCTGTCTGACGGGAGCCGTGGCGGGCTCATTGCTGGTTGGCTGCTCTTTCGCTCCCACCTATGTGGTTCCTCCGACGCCGCAGCCAGCCGCGTTCAAGGAAGTCGGACCCTGGACGCTCGCCGCCCCCGCGGATGACCTGCCCAAAGGCGCCTGGTGGACGGTCTTCGCCGATCCGGTGCTTAACGATCTTGAGGCGAAGCTCGGTTCCGCCAACCCGACTCTTGCCCAGGCCTTGGCGCGCTATGATCAGGCTAGGGCCTATTTCGGCAAGGCCGAGGCGGCCCTCGCGCCACGGGTCGGCGTCTCGGGCTCTATCACTGACAATCGCCAGTCGGACCACCGTCCCACTCGCGGCTCCAATCAGCCCGACGACTACGCCGCCAACACTTTTGGGCTTTCTTTCGACTACGAAATCGACCTGTGGGGCCGTGTCCGCAACCTTGTCGCCGCCGGACGCGCGGAGACAGCCGCAAGCAAGACTGACCTCGAAACGGTTAAACTCAGCCTTCAGGCGCAAATGGCCGACGCCTATATTCGGCTGCGTGGTCTTGACGCCCAGAGCCGGCTGCTGCGCGGGACGGTGGATGCCTATCAACGCGCGTTGACCCTCACGGAGGCCCGTCACACGGGCGGCGCCGCCTCCGAACTGGACGTGGATCGGGCGCAGACACAGCTTCGCACTGCTCGCGCTCAGATCGCCGACGTGGCCGGCGCCCGCGCCCTTTATGAGCACGCCATCGCCAGCTTGGCCGGCGAGGCGGCGCCGAACTTCACGCTTGTCGCTACGGAATCTGAACCGCACCTGCCCAACGTTCCCGCCGGCGTGCCTTCCGCCTTGTTACAGCGACGGCCCGACATCGCTGCGGCCGAACGGCGGGTGGCGGCGGCCAATGCCGAGATCGGCGTGGTGCGGGCCGCCTTCTTCCCGGCCCTTACACTCAGCGGCGTGCGTGGTTTCCAGAACACCGGCGCCAACGACCTCTTCACGACCGGCAACAGCTTCTGGAGCGTCGGCCCCAACCTTGCCTTGACGCTGTTTGACGGCGGTCGGCGTAAGTCCGCGGTCGCCGCTGCGAAGGCCGCACGCGATGGAGCCGCCGATGCCTATCGCGCCCGCGTGCTGCAGGCCTTCCAGGACGTTGAAGACAACCTCGCCCTCCTGAACCACCTCGCCGACGAGAACACCGAGCAGGACCAAGCCGTCGCCGCCGCCGCTCGTACCGAGAGGCTCGCCCTTATCCGCTATCGTGAGGGGGCGGTGACCTATTTGGAAGTGGTCAGCGCGCAGACGGCGGCATTGCAAGCTCGCCGGGGCGCGCTCGATATTGCCGATCGTCGTCTACAGGCCAGCGTCCGGTTGATCCGCGCGCTCGGCGGTGGCTGGAGCCAGGATCAGAGAAATTCCTGATCGCGCCGTAGACTCACAAAATGCCAGTGTACGCTTCGCAACAGAGGCAGGATTTACCTCGGCGCTCACGAACGACTGCTGTCAGCCTCGCACCAATTCCCGCATGGCCTTGTCGAGACCCTGCAGAGTCAGGGGATACATGCGGTCGTTCATCAGCTGGCGCATGACGCCGATGGAGGGGGTGTATTCCCAGTGCCGCTCGGGCGTGGGGTTCAGCCAGATGCAGCTTTCGTAGATCTGCGCCACGCGATCGACCCAAACCGCGCCCGGTTCCTCGTTCCAGTGCTCCACCGAGCCGCCCGGATAGGTGATCTCATAGGGGCTCATGGTGGCGTCGCCGACGAAGATCACCTTGTAGTCGTGGGGGTACTTATGCAGCACCTCCCAGGTCGGGGTCTTCTCGGTGTTGCGGCGGCGGTTGTCCTTCCACACGCCCTCGTAAAGGCAGTTGTGGAAGTAGAAGAACTCCATGTTCTTGAACTCTGTGCGCGCCGCCGAGAACAGCTCCTCGCAGAGCTTGATGTGGCTATCCATCGAGCCGCCAATGTCGAAGAAGAGCAGCACCTTGATCTTGTTTCGGCGCTCGGCGCGCATCTGGATGTCGAGATAGCCCTGGCGCGCGGTGCCCTTGATGGTCGCATCCAGATCGAGTTCGTCCGGCGCGCCCTCCCGGGCGAACTTGCGCAGACGCCGCAGCGCCACCTTGATGTTGCGCGTGCCGAGTTCGACCGAGTCGTCGAGATTCTTGTACTCGCGCTTGTCCCAGACTTTCACCGCCTTGCCGTGGCGGCCCTTGTCCTGGCCGATGCGCACGCCTTCGGGATTATAGCCGTTGGCGCCGAAGGGAGAGGTGCCGCCGGTGCCGATCCACTTGTTGCCGCCCTCGTGCCGCTCCTTCTGCTCTTCCAGGCGCTGCTTCAGGGTCTCCATCAGCTTGTCGAAGCCGCCCATGGCCTCGATCGCCGCCTTCTCCTCCTCGGTAAGGAACTTCTCGGTCAGCTTCTTCAGCCACTCGGCGGGGATGTCGGCGGTGAGGCTTTCATCCACCTTCTCGAAGCCCTTGAACACGTGGCCGAACACGCGGTCGAACTTGTCGAGGTTGCGCTCGTCCTTCACCAGGGCGGCGCGGGACAGGTAGTAGAAATCGTCGGTGGAGAGACCGACGACGTGCTTGTCCATCGCCTCCATCAGCATGAGGTACTCCTTCAGCGACACCGGCACGCGGGCCTCACGGAGTTCGGTGAACAGACGAAGGAACATGCAGGACCCTTTGGGCGACCTCTTTAGAGGACAAGGTATGCTCTATCGCGGCCGGCGCAAACCTCTTAGCGCGCCGCTTCGCGGATCAGGGTCAACGAGAGCGGGGAAAGTGTGAGGCTGGCCGGCCAATGCAGGGCTTTCGTTGAGCGCGGGGGCAGGTCGCGGAGTGGATGATCGGCCTCCGCCGACCACACGTAGTTTTCCCCGTCATAGCGCAGGATATCCGCGGCTCCCATCGGAGCCTTGCCCGTACCGGTGAATTTCATGGTGATACGCGCGGGCTGGGTCTCGCGGTTGACCAGCAGCACCGCCCATCGGCCGTCGGGGCGCCGAACGGGATAGGCGCCGATATTTGCGGGCGCGGCGTGGGCGGTGCGCGCTTCGAACAGTGTGTGCTCGCCACTGCCAGGCTCGGCCCAGTCGCGAGCCAAGAGGCGGAAGCCGTAATAGCTCGGCATGGGCCAGCGGGCCTTGTCGTCCTTCGCCTGCCACAGCATCAGATTGCCGCGTCCGGCGCAGGCCGCGCCCGCCGTGGTCTGGTTCGGCGTCGACCCGTAGAAGAAGACGCCGCCGCCGCCATGGCTGAGAAAGTCGGCCGTCGCGTCGGCGGTGAAGACGGCGCTGGAATGCTCCACCTCGGCCCGCCCGGTAAAGGCCGACAGCCCAAGCTCGCTGATCACGCGCGGAATGCCGGGTGGCACGCCGTCGCGCTGCAGGCGCTCCAGCACCTTGGCCAGCTGCGCCGGCTGATCGGCGATCCTGGCGTCGTCCGGGCCGCACAGATTGTCGAACGGGTAGTATTCGAAGCTGAAAAACCCGAGCGCGCCGATCCCGCCCGCCGCCTTCAGCGCCTTCAGGAACCGGCCGGTCCAGCTCTGGTCCGGGCTCGCGTCGAGCCACATGTCCGCCGCGCCATTAACGAGGCTCGGGCCGCCGAACGTTAGGTCCGGCCACCGAGCGCCGAGCGTACGGGCGAACAGGCCGTAGAGGCGGGCATAGTCCTCTGGGTCGATGCGCTGGCCGTCGGGTTCTTCGCCAAGCTCCACCTGATCGACGCGCAGGCCGCGCCGTTTGAAATAGGCGATCTCGGCGGCGGCGTTCTCGGGCGTGTCATACACCGCGCCCACCGGCATCATCATCGCCTGGGATGGGACCAGACCGGCATGGAGGATGGCGAGAGGGGAGGGCTGTTCTGTCTGCCGGTCGATATCCTGCGCCCGGTGCCAGGGATCGGTGGACGACACATAGATCAGCGTCTGGCTGTGACGGTCGAGGCCATGGCGGACGGCGTCGATCAGCGCCCCGTCCGGTCCGATCCGCCCTATGCGGATTTCGCCGAGCGCATAGCCCATGCGGTCGCGCGGGTCGCCCGATTCCTCGGGCGCGGTGTGGGATGACTGGGTGAGCAGCAGCCGGACGTAGCGGACGGGCAGGGCGGCGTCGGCCAGCCGCAGGTGAACGTGACCGCCCTCGCCCTGGCCGATCACCCCGGCCGGGAAGTCGCGCCACGCGCCATAATAGGGATTGTCCGTGGTCCAGAACTGGATGCGATAGCGCCGGGCGAAGGGCGCTGCCCAGTCGAGCTCGAGCATGTCCACCGGCGTGGCCTGGCCGAGGTCGATCTTGATCCACTCGGTGTGCTCGCCCGCATGGCCGTCCAGAAACGGGTCGAGATAGGGATTGCTCTTCCAAAAGGTCGCCGGATCGCCGTCATCGAGACGCGAATAGCCGGTATTATCGGCCTCGTCGGAGGTGTCGCCGCGGCGGGGCAGGCGATAGCCGTAGCTGACGCGCGCGGGATCGTCTCGGGAGGCGTCGCCGGTCCAGTAGCCCTCTTGGCGGACTGGATCGCTCCACTGGCCAAAGGCGGACCAGTGCCAGGCCTCGATGCCAAGTTCGGTTCGCAGGCGATAGCTGCCCCGCGCCGCGCCGGCGCTGACGATGGCCGCCCGGTTCGCCGGCACGAACAGGGGTGCGCTCTCATCCGTATCGCCACCGTCGAAGGCCAGACCGAACGCCTGGTCGGGGCGGAAATGGGAGATCGGGTGGTCGGTGTCGATGGTGAAGCTGGCGGCGTTTGGCATCGCCTTGCTCACCCACGGGATGACCGCCATGGCCATCGCCAAGAGACCGCCCACTGCCCTCGCTGGTATTCCCACGGTCTAGCCCTCGAACCAGATCGCGTTCGTATAGCGGCCAGCCGCAAGAGCACAGCCCGTCCTGGCGTCGGCTAGTCGGGCTGGGCCCCGCATGCGGAAGGCCCCGATTTCGGATCGCCCTGACGTTCTCTGATCGCCTCGTGCATGTCGTCCGCCACTTCGAGCAGCTGCTCGTCGGTCATCAGCGTATGGGCGCCGGCGAGGGTGTGCTTCAGTTCGCAGAAGTCGATATTGGACGTTGTGGATCGCGGCTCGCTCATCGCTGCCTCCATGGGTTTAGCTACGAAGGCGCTGACAACCTTTCGAAGCTGTGAACTAGGACGCTTCGCACCTTGGCAACGGCGGCGCTTGCCTGCCCCTCGCTTTGTTATCAGCGTTAAGTTATGGTGGCTGCCCTAGGCAGAGGGACGCAAATGGCCACTGAACATTTCGACGTCATGATCGTCGGCGCCGGATTGTCGGGCGTGGGCGCCGCCTGGCATCTGCGCCATAACTGCCCAGGCAAGAGCTATGCGATCCTGGAAGGGCGCGAGGCGATCGGCGGCACATGGGACCTGTTCCGCTATCCCGGCATCCGCTCGGATTCCGACATGTATACCCTCGGCTACGCCTTCAAGCCGTGGCGCGAGGCCAAGGCTATTGCCGACGGCCCGTCCATCCTGAAGTACGTGCGCGAGGTGGCGAAGGATCACGATATCGAGCGCCACATACGCTTCGGCCACAAGGTGACGGCCGCATCCTGGTCCTCCGCCGAGGCGCGCTGGACGGTGGAGGCGACCCAGGCCGACGGGAGCGCCGCGAGCTTCACCTGTGGCTTCCTGCTGATGGCCTCGGGCTATTATCGCTATTCCGCAGGTTTTACGCCCGACTATGCGGGTCTGTCCGAGTACCAGGGGACCTTCATCCATCCCCAGCACTGGCCCGAGGGGCTGGATTACGCCGGAAAGAACGTGGTGGTGATCGGCTCCGGCGCTACGGCGGTGACCATCGTACCGAAGATGGCCGAGGCCGCGGGCCATGTGACCATGCTGCAGCGCTCGCCCACCTACATGGTCAGCCGCCCGGCGGAGGACGCCATGGCCAACTGGCTGCGTTCCAAACTGCCGGCCATGTTGGCCTACAACATCATCCGCTGGCGCAACGTCCTGCTCGGCATGTTCTTCTTCAAGCAGTTTCGAAAGAACCCGGACAAATACAAGAAGATGCTGATCGGCGGCGTGGCCCAGCAGCTGAACCCCGGCTACGACGTGGAGACCCACTTCACGCCCAAGTACAATCCGTGGGACCAGCGCCTGTGCCTGGTGCCCGATGCGGACATGTTTAAGGCGCTGAACAACGGCTCGGCCGAGATCGTCACCGATCATATCGACCGCTTCGAGGCGGGCGGCATCCGGCTGCAGTCGGGCAAGACCCTGCCGGCTGACATCGTCGTCTCCGCAACGGGCCTCAAGCTGGTGGTGGCGGGTGAGATCGAGGTCACCGTCGATGGTCGCCGCATCCGCTGGGCCGACACCATGAGCTACAAGGGGATGATGTTCTCCAGCGTGCCGAATTTCGGCGCCGTGTTCGGCTATACCAACGCCTCATGGACGCTGAAGGCGGACCTGACTTCCGAATACGTCTGCCGTCTGCTGAACTATATGGACGCCAGGAAGGTCGACTACTGCGTGGCCGAGCGGAACGATCCCACCGTGGGCGAACTGCCCTGGCTCGACTTCAACTCCGGCTACGTCCAGCGCGCCATGGATGAGTTCCCCCGCCAGGGCGACAAGAAGCCGTGGAAGCTCTACCAGAACTATCTGATGGACATGCTGTCCCTGCGCTTCGGCAAGCTGGCCGACGGAACCCTGCGCTTCGCCAAGAAGGGCGCCGTCACCCCCGCCGCCGCCAACACCGACACCGCCGCCAAACCCCTGGTCCACGCCGCGGAATAGAGTCGGGCGCCTTCCAGCCTCTTTAGGCGGGAGCCGCCACGATTTCGGTCTCCTCGTGGTTCGCGGCGAGGAGCCGGCGCAGGGTCGAACCGCCGAGCAGGAATAGCAGCAGCAATATCCCGAACAATCCGGCGTGGATGAGCCAGAAGGCCGTCGGGCTCATCCGGTCGAAAAAGCCGCCGAGCCAGCCGTTGAGGAAGTTCCCGCCGGCGGTGGCGAGATAATAGATGCCGAGCATGGTCGAGGTCAGGCTGGCGGGCGCGTCGCGGGAGATCATGGTCAGGATCACCGTGTCCACCCAGGGTATGGAAAAGTCGATCAGCAGGAAGAAGATCACGATGGGCCAAAGCGGCGCCTTGCCCGCACCGCCGATCACCGCGCCCCCGGCCAGGACCAGATAGGCCAAGCCGGCCAGGATCAGGCCGATCGTGATGCGACGGATGTCTATCCCGTCGCCGCCCTTGGTCGCTTGGCGGGCCCAGAGGCGCACCGCGAAGGCCGTGCCGATAATGGTCAAGACGCCGTCCAGGGTGTTGATCCAGGTCACGGGCGTGAGGAAGCCCATGATATGGCGCTCCACATGGGTGTCGGCCCAGATCGGCAAGATATTGAACGCCTGATTGTAGATGCCGGCCCACAGACCATCGACGGCGATTAGCACCAGCAGGATGGCCACCATGCGTAAGCCCGCGGCGTGCAGTTTCGGGGCCGCCACCCTGGCCTCGTCCTTCAGCCGCGCCGGCGCTCGCTGCACCACGTCCGCCGGCATGTGCCGGAAGCCCAGCATGTAGTAGACAGCGCCAAGACCCATCCCCACGCCCATGGCCATGAAGCCGAACGGCCAGCCCAGCCGCTCGCCCAGCGTGCCGCAGATGAGCGGCGTGATGAAGGAGCCGGTATTCAGCGCGATCAGGTAGAGGCCGAAGCCGCGTGTGCGTCGGTCGTCGTCCGGCGCGTAAAGGCGTCCGATCTGGCCCACGAGTGTGGCCTTCATCAGCCCGGTGCCGATCACGAGAAAGCCGATGGCGAAGAGGAAGGTTTCCTCACGGACCATGAGGATGCAGGCCAGGACCATGACTATCAGGCCGCTCGCGCAAGCTCGGCGCTGGCCGATCCAGCGGTCTGCGATGAAGCCGCCGAGAATCGGCAGTGCATAGACCAGGCCGGTGGCGATGCCGAAGGTCTGGGAGGCGACCGCAGTGTCGCTGACAGCGCCAAAAGTGTGGGCAAGGAAGGCGCGATAGGGACCGAAGCCCAGTACTTTCTCCACGTGCCCGGGCTTGAGTAGGACCTGGGTCATGTACAAGGTCAGCGAAACCTGGATGCCGAAGAAGGCGAAGGCCCAGCCGCAGTCGGCGGCCAGAAGATAGGGCAGACCCTTGGGGTGACCAAAGAAGCTGTGGTCCCTGCCTGGCGCCGGGCCAGGGGCCGTTTGTTCGGCAGTCTCGCTCATCGGCCCGGCCCGGTCCCGTTCAACATCGCGGTTGCTCATAGGGACACGTGCGCCCATCGGGTTGCAACAGCGCAGGCTGCAGCGACGCCTGCGCATTTGGAATCGCCTGCAAGTCGCTCAAGGTGTGCGTCGGGCCGTCCATTCAATACGTTCGATGGGGGCGCGGCCTGACGCCCCAATCCCTTCTCCTATAAAACCCGATCCCTTCTCCTATCAAAAAGAAGGAATCGGCCTGACCGGGCATGGAAACCGACAAAATCGCCACCTCGGCGCGCGAGAGCGAACGTCGTTAACGGCTCGGTGACTTCATTGGACGAAAACGGATAGCGGCGGCGATCTCGGTTGGCCGCTTCTGGGGACGTGAAGGAGTAGTCGCATGGGCCGAACCATCCAGACAGTCGGCTTGGCTGGGCTGCTGGCGCTGGCCGGCGCGGGCGTCGCCCTGGCGCAATCGAGCTCCGGCACCGCCTCGTCCTATTCCAAGGGCTATGGCTCGATGTCCTCGCCGGTGAACGTCTCTACCCGCGACGCCAACGGCAACCGGGTGATCACCGACGGCGTGATCCAGACCGGCAACGACAACTCGATCTTCGGCAAGCTCAGCGTTTCCGGAGCGCTGGACCAGTATTCGGGCGCCGGCACGGGCGCCAGCAGCGGCTCGGCCACGGCCATCGGCAATAACCTGCAGGTTTCGGTCAGCGGCAACTACAACACCGTGATCGTCAATGCGAACCAGACCAATAACGGGAACGTGACGGCCACCACCACGATCCTGAACGGTAAGATCAACTTGGACGGCCAGTAAAATGATCCTTTCGTCCGCCAAGAAGGTCGCCGCCCTGCTCAGCGCCTCGTCGCTGGTGCTGTCGGCCTGCGCGGTGTCGCCCGTCGCCGGGCCGCACGGCCTTTACGCTACGCCCATCGGCAAC
The DNA here is from genome assembly GCA_903862425.1 of uncultured Caulobacterales bacterium. Lineage (GTDB taxonomy): Bacteria > Pseudomonadota > Alphaproteobacteria > Caulobacterales > Caulobacteraceae > CAIOYC01. The sequence continues at coordinate 152,110 of CAIOYC010000032.1, forward strand.
GCCCCGGTGACCGCCAACGGCACGCCCTATTCGGCGGCGCTGAACTGCCTCGCCGGCTACGCCACCAAGTACAATGTCCATGCCCCGCGCATCGCGGTGGGCCGCATCGCCGACTATACCGGCAAGGCCGAGGACAATGGCGGGCGGGCCATCACCCAGGGCGCGTCGCTGATGGCGATCTCGGCCCTGGCCAAGGCGGGCATGCCCCTGGTGGAGCGCTTCGACACCTCGGTCTCCGAAATGGAGCTGAAATACGCCAACAACAAGCTGATCTCCGACCAGCCGAGCGAGGCGCCGGGCGCCGCGCCTTCGGGGCCGCACCGCAAAATCCTCGAAGGCCAGATCCCCGGGTCGGACTTCTACGTGGTCGGCGGCATCACCGAGCTGAACTACAACATTCGCTCCTCCGGCATCGACTTGGCCGCCGGTCGCCAGGACGCCACCAAGGGCACGGGCGAGGCCACCGGCCAGCTATACGTCATGAACGTCGCCCTCGACCTGCGCCTGGTGGAGACCAAGACCGAGCGCGTGGTGGACGTCTATTCCGCCCAGAAGCAGATCATCGGCCGCCAGGTGGGCGCGGGCTTCTTCAAATTCTTCGGCTCCAACGTCATCGACGTCTCCATCGGGTCGGGCGGGCTGGAGCCCATCCAGCTCGGCGTGCGCGCCCTGATCGAGCGGGCCATGGTGGAGTTCGCCGCCAACCTCTACGGCGCGCCGGGGCCCGAGGCCTGCATCGGCGCCTATGATCCGCTCGGCACTGCCGGCGTAACCGGCGGCTTCGTTCCCGCCTATGACAACCTGGACCGCAACAATGGCCGTACCCGCCAAGACCCGTCGCGTTGGGATTCCGACCGCGATCGTGCTGTGCTGCGCGGCCGCTACTAGCGCCTTCGCACTTCACGCTTCCGCCCAGACCGCCACGCCGCCCACCCAGGCGGTGATCGACCAGGTGCAGCTCGGCGACGTCACGTCGAACCAGACCCTGCACGTCACCGACTATCCCACGGGCGCCAGCGTCTCCAACGTCACCGTGGCCAACAGCGCCCTGGCCTCGGCCGACGCGGCGGCGGTGAACTATCAGGCGACCCAGCAACAGTCCGGCGACAGCCACGCGGTCACCAACCTGGCCTTCGACAAGAGCGCCGGCGACCAGCTCTATGTGCAGACCGCCGCCACCGGCAACACCGGCACGGCCGGAACCTGCTGCGCGGCTCTCACCGGCTCGTCCAGCCAGACCATCGACGCGGGCAAGACCGTCACCGCCGAGACCTATGTGCACGTGGACGGCCCGGCCTCCACCGGGACGGTGTCCCTTGACAGCACCGCCATCGGCAACACCCAGGGGTGGGAGACCAACGGCGGTTCGGTGGCCGCAGCCTCGACCCAGACCCACTACGGCGAGACCTATGCCGCCCTAGGCGCGACCGTGGCGGCGGTGGATGGTGCGGCCTCCTATTCGGCCACGGCGGTGGCCAACAACGTCACCTCCGACGCCACCAACGCCCCGGTCAGCCTGACCGTCAGCCAGGACGCGGACGGCTTTCGCACCCGCGCCGGCATGGACGTGGTGCAGAACACAGGCTCGGACGTGACCGCCGTCTCCACGGCCACGGCCAACAACATCAACGTCACCTCCGACAGTCATACGGCCACGCTGAACTCGGATCAGTACAATACCGGCCCGGTGCAGACGCAGGTGGAGCTGACGGTGAACGACTGGACCGGGGCGGCCACCGGCTCGTCCTACAGCGTCGCCAATTCGTCCATCGTCTCCAATGCCGGCCCGACCACCAACGCCAACGGTGTCCAGACCAATACGGGCGACGTGGCGGCCCTGACCAGCTTCAACGGCGGCTATGGCGGGGACTCCACCATGCTCTCCACCGCCGTGGGCAACGCCTATTCCGCCTATGCCTGCGCCGACTGTAATGGCGTCGTGAACGGTAGCGTGCGCCAGACCAATTCGGGCGGCGTCTCCTCCACCACCTCGACCACGACGGCGGGCGGCGGTTACATCTCCGCATCGGCCAGCGCCGTGGGCAACACCGCCACCTTCCAGGTACACAAGCCGTAACGTCAGCGCCCCCTTTCCGCCGTGCGCGGATGCTCTAGGCTCGGTAGCGCGCGACCGTCTCGCGCCGACCCATCGCGTGAGACCCGACGAATGATGCCTGTCCTGCGCGCCGTCCTGATCGGCTCGGCCGCCCTCGCGCTCGCCCTTCCGCTAAGCGCCGCTCACGCACAGACCGTCCCGGTCTGGCCGCAGGTTCACAGCGACATCCGCCCCGACCCGAACGTGCGTTTCGGCCAGCTGCCCAACGGCATGCGCTACATGCTTCAGCACAACGCCACCCCGCCGCACGAGACCGCCATCCGCCTGCGCATCGCCTCCGGCTCGTTCGAGGAGAAAGACGACCAACAGGGCCTCGCCCACTTCCTCGAGCACATGGCGTTCAAGGGTTCGGCCCATGTGCCCGAAGGCGAGATGGTCAAGCTGCTGCAGCGGCATGGCCTGGCTTTCGGGGCCGACACCAACGCCTCCACCAACTTCACCCAGACCGTCTACCAGCTCGACCTGCCGGAGAGCGACGAGAGCTCCCTCGACCTCGGCCTCATGCTCATGCGCGAGACGGCCAGCGAACTGACCCTCAGCCAAGCGGCCATGGACCCGGAGCGCGGCGTGGTGCTGTCTGAGGAGCGGCTGCGCGATACCCCCGGCTATGAGGCGGCGCACCAGCGCCAGGCCTTCCTGATGAAGGGTCAACTCGCCCCCGACCGCTGGCCCATCGGCAAGGTGGACGTGATCCGGACCGCGCCGGCCAGCCGACTGCGCGCCTTCTATGAGGCCAATTACAGGCCCGAACGCGCCACGCTCGTGGTGGTCGGCGACTTCGACCTCGACGCCATGGAGGCGAAGATCAAGGCCCGCTTCAAGGACTGGACCGGCACGGGTCCGGCCACGGCGGAGCCGGTCTACGGCCCGGTTCGGCCGCGCGATGCGGAGACGCAGGTGATCGTCCTGCCGGGAACCACGACAGCCGTCTCGATCAGCTGGACCAAGCCGCACGATCCGTCTGCCGACACCCGCGCCAAGGAGAGGCGCGACATCGTCGAGGGCCTCGGCATCAACATCGTCAACCATCGTCTGGAACGGCTGGCGCGGGAGGACAACCCGCCCTACCTCGGCGCCTCTGTGGGGCGCTCCGACCAGCTCAACTCCATCAACGTCGCAGCTCTGGCGGTGACGCCGAAGGGCGAGGACTGGCAGGGCGCGCTGAACGCCGCCGACGCCGTGCGTCGGCAGGTGCTGCAGTACGGCGTCCAACCCGCCGAACTGGTGCGCGTGATCACCGAGTCCCGCGCTCGCCTCCGCGGTCTGATCTCGGCGGCTCCAACACGCCGCAGCCCCCTGATCGCCCAGCAGATGGTCGCCGTGCTCGATACCGACGAGGTCTATTGCGGCCCGGTCGAGAACGCCCGCCTCTTCGAGGAGGCGGCCAAGGACCTGAAGCCCGAACAGGTGGACGCCGCCCTCCGCCAAGCCTTCACCGGCAATGGCCCGCTCGTCTCCATGGTCACGCCAAAACCCCTGCCCGGTGGCGAAGCGGCCTTGCTGGCCGGCTTCAAGTCGGCTGAGGCCGCGCCGGTGAAGCCAGGCGAGGTGTTCGCCGACAAGGCTTGGCCCTATGCCCGGTTCGGCCGGCCCGGCGTGGTGGTCGAGAAGCAGGACCTGCCCGACTACGGCGTCACCTTTGTGCGCTTCGCCAACGGCGTGCGGCTCGCTTTCAAGCAGACCGACTTCAGCAAGGACCAGATCCTGGTCAGCGCCAATATTCCCGGAGGCCTGCTCACCCTGCCCAAGGACCGACCCAACCAGCTGTGGACCGCCGGCGCGCTGACCCTCGGCGGCATGCGCCAGATCAGCCTGGAGGACGCCGACCAGGTGCTGGCCGGAAAGGTCTACAATTTCGCCGCCCGCGTGGGCGAGGACGACTTCGTGCTCGCTGGGGCCACGCGCCGGGTCGATCTCGATCTCGAAATGCAGGTGATCACCGCCTTTCTCAGCGACCCCGGCTGGCGCCCCTCCGGACTGGAGCGTCTGCGCAGCGCGGGCCTCGTTCAACTCGCCCAGCTCGACTCCACCCCGGCGAGCGTGCTCAGCCGCAAGCTGGAGCAGCTGCTGCACGACGGTGATCCGCGCTGGGCCAATCCCAACGCCGACAGCCTGAAGGCCGGCTCTCTCGCCGACGCGCACGCCATCTGGAACAAGGCCCTGGCCGAGGGGCCCATCGACGTGACCATGGTCGGCGACCTGAGCCTCGACCAGGCCATTGCCGCTGTGGGCAAGACGCTGGGTTCGCTGCCACCGCGCGGCGAGCCCCAACCTCTGGCCGCCGGCGCGCGGGTCGTCCGTTTCCCGGCCCCGACGCCGACGCCTGTCCGCCTGACCCACAAGGGCCGCGCCGACCAGGCCATCGCCTATATCGCCTGGCCGGAGCCGGATTTCTTCGCCGACCCCAAGGAAGCCCGCGCGATCAGCCTGGCGGTGCAGGTGATGCAGGGACGCCTGATCGAGCGCCTGCGCATCGCCGAGGGCGCCACCTATTCCCCCACCGCCGCCGCCCGACCGTCCGACACCTTTCCGGGCTACGGCGTGATCTCCGCCTCGGTGGAGACCCCGCCCTCGAAGATCGACGGCTTCTTCCGCGAGGTCTCGGCCATCACCCGCGAGCTACGCGAAAAGTCCATCTCCACAGACGAATTCGAGCGCGCCAAACGCCCGCGCGTGGAGCAGATCGAAAAGAGCCAGGTCACCAACGCCTACTGGGTCGGTCGGCTGAACGGCGCCATCGAAGACCGCCGCCGGCTGGAGCTGGCTCATCAGACGCTGCCCAGCTACCAGTCGCTCACCCTCGCCGATATCCAGGCCGCCGCTCGAAAGTACCTCCGCGACGAAACCGCCTTCCGCATCGAGGTCGTCCCGGAAGCCAAGGCGGCCGGACCCGTTCCGCCGCCTGCGCCCTGACCCTGGTTTCGCCCGTTCTCGCCTTCGCCCGGATGAACGAACGATGCGCTATCCGCCTATTCGGCGGGGGCGACAGCCGCGGCGGCGTTGGCGGCGAGGGGCTTCTTCGGGTTCACCACGCGCATCAGCACCAGCATCATGGCGACGATGCCAAGCCAGGCGATCAACTGCAGTCCGTCCGGGCGGTCGGTATAGCCGACAATGGTCTTGAGCAGGCGCCCGGCCATGGAGCTTTCCGACAGGATGGCGGAGCTGTCCCACAGGGGGGCGGTGAGAATGTTGATCACGCCCGCCTGCTGTAGATAGGACGCCGCCTGCGCGCCCAGGCCGGCGGCCAGCAGGGTGATCAACCCTGTCGTCGCGGCAAAGAAGCGGTGCGCCGGGATGGCCAGAAGGCCTCGATACATCAGGAAGGTCAGGACCGCCCCGGCCGCGACGCCCAGCGCCCCGCCGGTCAGCATGCCTATGGCGCTGGTCCCGCCGGTGGCGGCGATGCCGTAGAGGAAGAGTACCACCTCCGAGCCCTCGCGCAGCACCGCCACGCCGACCACCACCGCCATACCGAGCAGCGATCGCGAGCCCCGCGCCACTTCGGCTCCCACGGCCTTCAGCTCGCGCGACAACTCCTTGCCATGGCTCGCCATCCAGACGTTGTGCCAGGTTAGCATGCCGACGGCGACGATCAGGATGGCGGCGTTGAAGAGTTCCTGCCCCGCGCCGTGGAACAGCGAGGCGAGGCCGCCGGCGAACACCGCCAGGATGGCTGCGCCGAGCACGCCCGCCGCCACACCGCCCGCAACCCACAGTCCGCGTCCTGCGACGCCGCGCGTGGCGGCCAGTACGATGCCGACGATCAGGCCAGCCTCGATCATTTCGCGGAAGACGATCAGCAGTGCGCCGAGCATGATGGGACTCCTACTGGACGACGACGACGCCCTGCGCCGTCTTCGCGTGATATTCGCCCATAAAAGGATAGCGGCCTGGCGCCAGCGGGCCGACGCGCACGATGCCTTTCTGGCCTCCGGCGATGACCTTTTCCCGCTTCAGGCTGTCGGAATCGAACTCGTCGGCGACGCCGTCGGCATTGGTGACCTCCAGCGCGAAGGGCGTATTGGCCTTCACCATGATCTCGGCGGGCGAGAATTTGTGATCCTTGAGCAGCAGCGGGATGGTCGCCGTATCGGCGGCCTCCCCACTCTTGGTGCAGGCGGCGAGACACGCGGCGAGACTGGCGCAGGCAGCCAGGAGGGCGAGATTGCGGATCATGGTTGCGTACTAAACGATAACTGTTCGCAATTGCAATGGTTATTGCGTCCGCATCTCTACTTAGGTTGAGGGCCCGCCGCTGTTCAGGCGAGGGCGCATTGGCTAGGGATGTTCGCCACGCCTTCCGGAGCCGTCATGACGCTGCGCTTGCCGATCCTGTTCAGCCTGCTCGCCCTCGCCGGCGCCGCCGAAGCCGCGCCCGCCGCAGCGCCTTCGCCGTTCCAGGGACCCGCCCTGGCGCAGGACCAGGTGCTGTCGCGCGCGGTGGGCTCGATCCAGGTCAGCCTGCCCAGACTGAACCCGGACGGCACGCTGCCGGTGGTGAACTCCGGCTATGGCCGCTCGACCTCGTTTCCGGTGAGCTGGACGCCCGTGCCGGGCGCCAAGGCCTATGCGGTGATCGTGCAGGACCTTCAGTCGGGCGGTCCAGCAGCTCTGACCCACTGGATGGCCTACAACATCCCGCCCACCCTGACGGAGCTGCCGCGCTCGGCGCATAACCGCGCCGAGATCACCGGCCCCAAGGGCTTCCTGCAGGGTCTGAATTCGCTCGGCGGCATCGGCTATGTGGGACCCAAACCGCCCGCCAGCGATCCGCCGCACAAAATCCACGTTCAGGTCTTCGCCCTGACCCGCATGCTGCCGATCGGCGGTGGCGCGACCCTCGACAAGCTGGTGCAGACCATGGGCGACCGTGTGCTGGCCGAGGGCGAGGCGGTGGTCCCTTTCCAGGCGCCTCAGCCGGGCGATCCCAAGCCGGGCAAAACCAGAAGCTAGCCGTCTACCAAGAGAAGCGATGCGTCATGGCGATGGCCAGGGTCGCCGCGTTGCGGGTATCGGCGCCGGACTGTGGACGGCTCGGGCGCAGCACCTGGTCGTCGCTGAGGCTGAGCACGAACTTGGTGCGAGGCTTCCACAGATAGACCAGCGCCACCTGCGCGCCCGCGCTGTAGTAATCGCCGATGCTGGTGGAGCCAGGCGTCCTTGACGGCGAGCGCACGAAGGCGTTTTGCGAGAACCGGCGGTCGGCCCAGCCGAGGCGCGCCTCCAGCCCCAGCCACCACTTGGGCGCCAGCTGCGGCAGGGTGTCGAGGGAGATGTCGCCGGACACGCCTTCATAGGCGTTCACCGCCTTGCGCACCCGCACGTCAAGCTCGGCATAGGTGAGATCGACCTTGGCGAAGCCGCCCACCTCCACCGCGTCGGCGGTGCGGGATGAACGGGGCGGCAGATGGTCGTTATAGGCCTGGCGGTATTCGAGGTCGGGCCCGGCCTTGAGCCGCCCCCAGCGGATCGCCGTGTACTGGATGCCGTCGTCGAGGCTGAAGTGCAGGTCCTTGCCCCACTGCCCATCGATCAGCGGCACGGCGTCCACGGTATAGGAATTTGCGCCGAGATGATCGGGGCGAAGGCGCACCGCCGCGCCGAGGTCGATGGTCAGCCCGCTCTCGGGCAGCAGGATGGGGTTGGCTTCGGCGGGCGACGCCGCACGGACAGCGCCGGCCGACACGAGCGACATCAGCACGGCGGCAATGCAGTAGAGGCCGGAACGCGCCATCGGGATCCACGCACTGAGGTTAATGGGGTTGAAGGCGCTGCGGCCAAGCCTGTCAATCGGCGTCGGTGTCGCTGGCTCGCGTCGCGGCGCCGTGATAGCTCGGACGCATGACGGGGCTGTCGGGCATGATGTCCGCCAAATGGGGAGACGTGCGACGCGGGCTTTTGCTCGCGCTGTCGCTTGTCGCCCTGGTGCTGCAGATCAATGCCCCCGTCCACGCCACCCTGATGATCGTGGCGGCGGTGGACGGCTCGGCCCTCTGCGCCGAGCACCAGGCCGGCAAGGGCGACCAGAAGGCCCCGGATCCGCAGAAGGCCTGCGCCGCCTGCGTCGTGTGCGTGGGCGGAGGCGGTCTCGCCCTCCTGCCGACGCCGCTCTTCCACTTCGTGCGTTACGCCGTCGCCGCGCCGCCGGTGGAGATCGCCGCCGCCATCGCCGCGCGCGGGCCGCCGCTTCTGGTCCCCAAGGCCCGCGGACCGCCTACAAACGCCTGACCCGTTCCGTTCGCGCGGCCCTGCCGGCTGCGCTCGTCGTCACGTCCGGAGAGCCGAGCGCTCCCGGCGGTCAGGACTATTTCATGCATACCTATCTGTTTGGCGGCGCCTGCGCGCTCGCCCTCATCAGCGGCGTCGCCCAGGCTGGCGAGGTTGATACCGCCGCCCCCGAAGTGGTCGTCACCGGCGAACGCCTCGTCCCCGACGCCAAGCCTTCGCCCGCGCCCAGGACCACCATCGATGCGGTGAAGATCGCGGAGACGATCAATGCTGTGAACGTGGAGGACGCCCTGCGCTATGCGCCGGACATCTTGGTGAGGAAGCGCCACATCGGCGACACCCAGGACCCGATCACCACCCGCACCTCCGGCGTGGGCTCCAGCGCCCGCAGCCTGATCTATGCCGACGGGGTGCTGCTGTCGGCCCTGATCGGCAACAACAACTCCAACGCCTCGCCGCGCTGGGGCTTGGTGGCGCCGGAGGAGGTGGCGCGGATCGACGTGCTCTACGGGCCCTTCGCCGCCGCCTATCCCGGCAATTCAATCGGCGCGGTGGTCAACGTCACCACCCGCATGCCGGACCATCTGGAAGGCTCCATCGCCGCCACCGGCGCGCTGCAGCACTTCAATCAGTACGGCACGAGCAGCGACCTGCCCACCGGCTCGATCTCCGCCATCCTCGGCGACCGGATCGGCCCCTGGCGGTTCTGGGTGGCCGAGACCCACACCGACAGCGCCGGCCAGCCCCTGACCTATGTGGTCGCCACCAAGCCCAATGCGACCAGCACGGCCGGCGCGGCGACGACGGGCGGTTATACCGACGGCAACAAGCTCGGCCAGACCGTGGCCGTGATGGGCGCCTCGGGCCTGGAGCACCAGGCGCAGGACAGCGCCAAGCTGAAGGTCAGCTACGACCTGCCCTACGGCATGACGGCGGCCTACAGCTTCGGCCTGTTCAATCAGGTCGATCATTCCGGCGTGCAGAGCTATCTGACCAATGCCGCGGGCGCGCCGGTCTATGCCGGGTCGCTGAACATCGGCGGCTATAATTACAGCGTCGCCAACTCCGCCTTCGCCAACGGGGTCTATCACCTGGACGAGCGACACTATGGCCAGAGCCTCAGCCTCGCCTCCGCGCCGACCGGAACCTTCACCTGGAAGGCCATCCTGACCAATTACGACTTCGACAAGGACGAGCAGCGCACCGCCGCCACCGCTCTGCCGAGCGGACTGGCCCAGGGCACGGCGGGCACGATCAGCCGGCTCGACGGTACGGGCTGGACCACGGCGGATGCCGACGCCACGTGGAAGCCTTTCGGCCAGCGCGACGTGGTGCTGAGCTTCGGCGCCCATGCCGACCGGTTCGTGTTCAAGAACCCCAAATATACCACCGCCGACTGGGTGGACGGGCAGCCCGGCGCCCTCACCAGCTATGCCCAGGGCAAGACCGAGACGGACGCCCTGTGGGGCCAGGTCGAGGCGCCCATCACCTCGACCCTCAAGCTGATCCTCGGCGCCCGCTACGAGTGGTGGGAGGCCTATGACGGGGTGAACTATTCCACCAGCCCGGCCCTGAACGTGGCCCAGCCCAAGCTCGACGCCGACAAGCTGTCGCCCAAGGCGGCGCTGGAGTGGCGGCCGTTCGACAAGTGGACCTTCTTCGCCCGCTACGGCCGCGCCTATCGCTTCCCCACGGTGACCGAGCTCTACCAGTCGGTGACCACCGGCCCGATCCTGAGCGTGCCCAACCCCAACCTGAAGCCGGAGCGCGCCGACACCTTCGACCTCACCGCCGAGCGCACGGTGGGCGCCCTGGGCAAGGCGCGCGTCTCCCTGTTCCAGGAGACGATCCGCAACGACCTGATCAGCCAGTCCGCCCCCCTCGTGGCCGGGTCCTCCACCCTCTACACCTACGTGCAGAACGTGGACCGGGTGCGCAGCAATGGGGCGGAGCTGGTGTGGGAGGATCTGCCCATCCTGCCGACGCTCACCCTGTCGGGCAGCGTCACCTACGTGGATAGCCACATCAAGGCGGACGCAGCCTTCCCTACGGCGGTGGGCAAGCGCCTGCCCCAGCTGCCGAAGTTCCGCTCCACCCTGGTGGCCACCTGGCGTCCGGCGCCGGCCTGGACCGCCACCTTGGCGGGCCGCTATTCGGGGCGCGAGTTCGCCAACCTCGACAACTCCGACACCTACGCCAACACCTATACGGGCTTCTCCGCCTTCTTCGTCGCCGACGCCCGTATCCGCTGGCAGGCGACCGAGCGGATGTCCCTGGCGCTGGGCGTGGATAACCTGCTGGATCGCAAGTACTTCCTCTACCACCCCTTCATGCAGCGCACGGTGCTGCTCGAAGCCAAGTACAGCTTCGGAGGTCGCTGATGCGCCGGTTTGCAAGTCGAGCCGCCGTCGGCGCAGCGCTTCTGGTCGCGAGCGCGGCCCAGGCGCACATCACCCTCACGCCGGCCACGGCCGAGGCCGGCCACAGCTTCGCCGGCGCCTTCCGCGTCGGGCATGGCTGCGCCGGTTCCGCCACCAAGGGCATCCGGGTGGTGCTGCCGCCCGCGGTGACCAGCGCCCGGCCCCAGGCCAAGCCGGGCTGGACCATCAAGGTCGAGCACGCTGTCGGACCCGAGGGCAAGGACCGGGTCGCCGCTATCGTGTGGTCGGGCGGCCTTGTGCCGGATGACGAGTACGACGATTTCGGCGTCATGCTGGGCCTGCCGGCCAAGGCGGGGCCGGTCTTCATCCCCGTGGTCCAGACCTGTGAGGCGGGCGAGTCGCGCTGGGACGAAATCCCGTCGCCGGGGACGTCGCTGCACAGCCTGAAGCGGCCGGCCGCCGTGGTGGAGGTCATAGCGCCGCCGCCCCTCGCCGTCATCGGTGGGATCGAGGTGCGCGAGGGCTGGGTGCGGGCGGCGCCGAACAGCGCCCCCGCCGCCGCAGCTTACCTCGTGCTGCACAATGGGTCGAAACAGGCGGATCGTCTGGTCTCCGTCTCCACGCCTGCCGCGGCGCGGGCGGAACTGCACAACATGAGAATGGACGGCGGGGTGATGCGGATGCGTGCGCTTGAGCACGGGCTCGACCTGCCCGCCGGCGGCGACGCGGCCCTGGCGCCGGGCGGCAATCACGTGATGCTGTTCGGCCCCGCCGCGCCCCTCGAGCCCGGCGGCAAGGTCGAACTGACCCTGGTGTTCGAGCATGCTGGGCGGGTGACCGTCACCCTGCCGGTGCGTTCGGCGGACGACAGCGGTGGCGGCGGCGGCGAGCATCACCACGGCGGCATGCGATGAACCGCCGACAGCTTATTGCAGGCATCGCCCTGTTCGGCGCGGCGCTGGCTCCCGTCCGCGCGCTGGCAGCCGCGGCGATCGGCGGGCCGTTCCGGCTGGTCGATCAGTTCGGCCATCCAGTGAGCGAGCGCGACCTGCTGGGTCGGCCGAGCGCCATCTTCTTCGGCTACACCCTCTGTCCCGAGGTTTGCCCCACCACCTTGGTGAGCTTCGGGCGGTGGCTGAAGAAGCTGGGGCCGGCGGCGAACCGGCTGAACGTGGTATTCGTCAGCATCGACCCCGGCCGCGATACGCCGAGGCAGATGCGCGACTATCTGACGAGCTTCGATCAGCGCATCCGCGGATTTACCGGTTCGCCGGCGGAGGTGGACCGGATGGCCAAGGCCTACCGGGTCTATTACCGCAAGGTCCCGCTGCCCGGCGGCAGCTACGCCATGGACCACTCCGCCGCCGTCTATCTGATGGACGCGGCCGGCCGCTTCGTCGAACCCATCGGCTATGGCGAGACCGACGACATGCCCATGGCCAGCCTACGGCGCCTCATGGGGCGTTAGGTTAGAGGCAACCTGAGTTCGAAGGTCGTGCCCCTGGGGCCGGTGTCGGCCAGCTCCAGATCGCCGCCGTGGGCGCGGGTGAGTTCGCGGGCGATGGCGAGGCCGAGGCCGGAGCCTTCGGGGCGGCCCGAGCCTGAGAAGGGCTGGAACAGGCGGTCCTTGATCCGCTCAGGGATGCCGGGGCCGTTGTCGGCGATGGTCAGGATGGCGTATTCGTTCTCGGTGCGGGCGGTGATGCGCACCACGCCGGGACCGTTGGGGCTGGACGCGGCCTCGATGGCCTGGCGGGCGTTGCGCAGCAGGTTGACCAAGAGGCGATGCACCTGGTCGGCGTCAGCGTTGAGGCTGAGACCGGCGGAGGTCCGGGCGATCATCTTCACCCCGCCCTCCTCGTTCAGTCCGGCATCCTCGGCGGCGGCGGCGAGGGCGGGCTTCAGCATCATGGGGGCCAGCTGGGGCGCCGGCTCCTCGCTGCGGCCATAGGCCAGCACGCCCTCGGCCAGCTTGGCGGCGCGGCTTAGCGCCCGCTCCAGCCGCGGCATGGCCTGAGCCACGCGGGGGTCGGGGGAGGAGGCCAGCCGCTCTGAGGCCATCTGAGCGGAGGTGAGCATGTTGCGCAGGTCGTGATTGATCTTGGCAACCGCTTCGCCCAGCGCCGCCAGCCGGGCGCGCGACTGCAGGGCGGCCAGCAGGTCCTCCTGCATGCGGTCGAGCTCCACCTCCGCCCGGCCGATTTCGTCGCGGCGATGGGAGGGGGCGAGGCGGGCGGCCGGATCGTCGGGGCGGGCGCGAAACCGCTCCATGGCCAGGGTCAGCCGGGCGATGGGGCGCACCAGCAGGGCGTTCAGCAGCAGGTAAACCACGCCGCCCGCCAGCACCGAGATCAGCACCGAGATCAGGAACAGGCGCAGCAGGTAGGCCCCCATGGCGGCGCGCAGCGGGGCGGTGGGCACCACGATCTCCACGAAGTCGCCGGCCCGCAGCTGCGGCGTCGCCACCACCCGCAACATGCGTGGCGCGGCGGGGCCGAGGGTGATGAAGGGCTGAAGCAGGAAGCGGATGGGGGAGGGGTCGCGCAGGTCCACCAGGGCCGGGGCCTGCTCCATGCGCGGCGCCGCGAGCAGTAGGCGGCGCACACCCTTGTTCTGCACCGCCACCGAGACCACGCCCGCCCCGCTGAGCGCCGTGGCGGCGAGGGGGCCGGAGAGCACGCCCGTGGGCGAGGCGTCCACCGCCAGCGAAGCCACCTGCGCCTGGTGCGCCCGGTCGGCCAACCAGGTCTCCTCGAACCCGGCCAGGGACGGGATCAGGATGAAGAGCTGGGCGACCAGCACCAGCAGGGCGGTGAGCAGCAGCAGGCGCGCCGACAGTCCGCCCGGCCAGCGCATCGTCCAGGGAATGGTGGGCCGACGGCTTTGCGGCAATCCGACTTCAGGCCGGGGAATGCGGCTCAGCCAGGTCTTCGCCCAGGGTCTGGGATGGCGAGCGGCCATTTCCCCTTCTCGTCACGGGCCGGAAGGGCCCGCGCACCGGTTACGCTACGCTGCGCCTTTGGGCAACGTGGCGCCCGCTGAACCAGCGTATGGCGAGCGGCAGGACGGCCAGGGCGATCAGTCCGAAGGCAGGGAGCATCAGTTCGCGGCGCAGGACGCTCATCAGCTGTCCGGGGGCGACCGTGGCGAACAGGTGATCCAGGCCCGCTCCCACGGAGCTGTAGAGCAAGGTGGAGGGAACCACCCCGATCACCGTCGCCAGAGCGTAGGGTAGAAGCTTCATCCGTACGAACCCGGCGGACAGATTGACCAGCCACAGGGGAAAGGCGGGGATCAGGCGCAGGGTGAGGATGCTGGTGAAGGGGTGCTCGCGCACCTCCATCTCCAGCTTGTGCACGAGCGGGCTCTTGCGGCAGATCCAGCCGCGCAGACTGTCGCCCACGGCCGTCTGGGCCAGAAGGAACATCAGTATGGAGCCGAGCGACACACCGGTCACCGCCGCCGCGCCGCCCTCGATCACCCCGAACAGGAAGCCGCCGCTCAGCGTCATCACCAGGGAGCCGGGGATGGAAAAGCCCACCACCACGGCATAGAGCGACACATAGGCGAGCACGCTCCCCCACGGGTGGGCGTGGACGAAAGCCATAAGCGTCATGCGCTCGGCGCGCAGGTGGTCGAGCGAGAGCATGCTCGGCAGGCCCAGCGCCATGGCCGCCGCGACCGCCGCCACGACGAGGGCGACCACGCCGATACGGATCCACGTCATTCGGCTGGAGGGGCCAGCTTGCGCGCTTCGCGCGTCCGTAGCGACTGCGACCATAAGCTCCTCCCGTGCAGGAGAAAATCACGAGCCCCGCTTTGGTTCAACGTCGTCCGACCGCAAGCGGGTTGTGACAAAGGCTGCATTTGGACCGAGGTCAGTTCTTCTCACGACCCGAAGCAGAAGTTCATTAGCGACTTGACGCCCTGAACGAGCGCGCTGCTAGAACAAATAAGTCATCGGTCGCGCAGCAGGCCGAGCTGGATCAGGCTTTGCGCGGAAGCGACGATCGCCTCGTCCACCGGACGCGGGGACCAACCTAGCATCCGTTGAGCCTTCTCGCTGGTGGCGTCCAGGGTCATGCCGAGCGTCGGGAGTATCGCCCGCATAGCCGGGTTGCTGCGGGCGATCAGCCTCACGAGCCAATTGGGTAATACCTGCGTTGGAACCCGTCTTGCCGCGGGGCCCAATTCGCGCCGCAGCACGCGGGCCACTTCGATCATCCAAAGGCTGTGGCCCGATATTGCGATGAAGCGCTCCCCCTTTGCTGCTGCGTGAGTCATTGCGCGAAGATGCAGGTCCGCGACGTCACGGACGTCAACGAAGCCGGAGTTGATCTTGGGGCAGCCCGGCTGGCCGTCCATCAGGTTTTTGATCAGGCGGATAGAATGCGAAAAGTCAGGCCCCAGGGCCGGACCAAGGACCGCCGTCGGGTTGACGGCAGCCAGTTCCAGTTGCCCGCCTTCTCGCGCGACAAAATCCCAGGCCGCCCGTTCGGCAAGCGTCTTGGACTTTTGGTAAGGTGCGACCGTATCGTTAAGCTCGCTCCAATCCATTTCGTTGAAGGGGCGCTTCATCGGCTCGTGGCCGACCCCGATGGCGCCAAACGCAGACGTTAGCACCACACGTTTGACGCCCGCGTCTCGGGCGGCGCGGAGCACCTGGAGATTTCCATCGACCGCAGGCCGGATCCAGTCCTCCTCCAACACCTGGTCGCCGGACGGTGTCGGTGAGGCGCCGTGCAAGACGAAGGCGCAACCCGCGGCGGCTTGGGCCCAACCGCCATCGGCGCCTAGGTCGGCGGCGACGAAGGATAGCCGCTCCCCGGGTTCTGCCCCGCCGACTTTCAGGTTGCCACGCACCTCTGTCTCTCGGCCCAGGGATCGGACCGTGGTTCTAACGCGATAGCCCGCCTGTAAAAGGGCGAGGATGCACTGTTGGGCGATGAAGCCGGTTCCACCCGTAACCAGCACCAAATTGTCGGACATCAAGCTCTCCTCGTTGACGGCTCAGGGCGCGCGGCGGTAGCGGGCATCGGCGCAACCAGGAAGAAGGTAAGCTCGGTGATCAGAACGCAGAATGCTTGATTGCCCGTATTTCCCGCGCGAAAGTTCGGGAATGGACGTCGATCCCTTTTCCGAGATCCTTAATCTTACGAAAGCGCAGGCCGTTCTGGCTGGCGGCTTTACGGCGGGCGCACCTTGGGCGGTGCGCTTTCCGCCTCGCGACAAGATCAAGATGTCAGCCGTCCTGAAGGGCTCTTGCTGGATCTGGCTGGAAGGGGAGGCGGAACCCGCGCATCTCCACGCTGGGGATGTCGGGCTGCTGGCCGCGAAGCGGTCCTATGTGATGGCCAGCGATCCTGCGATCGAGCCAGTCGAGGCGACGAGCCTTTTCTCGGAGGTGGGAAGAACCACGGCGGTCCTCGGGAGCGGCGAGGATTTCGCGTTCATCGGGGGGCACGTCGTTCTCGATCCCATGAACGGACAGCTCATTGGCGACCTCCTGCCTCCATGGATCCACATTAAGGCGGGGTTGCCCGAAGCGGCGGCGTTCAGCTGGCTCCTAAGTCAGCTGGTCGAAGAGGAAGCGGCCGGCCTGCCAGGCTCGCAGATCGCGTCGTCCTACCTTGCGCAGTTGCTCTTCACGCAGATCCTGCGGGCCCATCTGAAGAGCGTCGGGCCGATGCCCGCCGGATGGTTGAAGGCCTTGGCTGACTCCAAGGCGTCGCCCGCATTGCGGCTGATGCACGGGGATCCAGGTCGAGATTGGCGGCTGGCTGAGCTCGCGAAGGCCTGCGCCATGTCGCGCACGACCTTCGCCGGCCGTTTCAAGGCTGTTTCTGGGAAGGCACCACTAACCTATCTAACTGAGTGGCGCATGCGGCTCGCTGAGCGGGCGCTTCGTGAGGAGGCCACGGCGGTCGCTCTCATTGGCCAATCGCTCGGCTATTCCTCAGAGAGCGCTTTCAGCAATGCGTTCAAGCGCGTGACCGGACGATCTCCACGAGCCTACAGGAGCGGAGCGAACTACGCCGGATCGGAAGCCTAACAGAGCCGGCAGATCTATGGATGTCCTCGGGTAGACTGGCGGACGTAAGCATTCCGGCAGGCGTGCAATTCCGGCCCCGGACGCGAATCAAAAGTTGGAAGAAGCGATCGCCAACTTCCGCTTTCCACTGATTGTGTTGAAAAAGGCCGGTTGAAGCTGTCACTCAGCTCTGATTCACTCCTGTTGAGAGCTGGAGAACACGGCGATGATGGGTGATCGGACGGTCGACCAAGCGGCGTTGTTCTACGAGTTCTCGCTCGATCGACACGTCCCGTCGGACCACATTCTGAGGTCGATCGACAGGTTCGTCGATCTTGAGGGCGTCAGGGCGCACGTGGCGCCGTTCTACAGCGCGATCGGTCGCCCCTCGATCGATCCGGA
>CAIOYC010000033.1 GCA_903862425.1 uncultured Caulobacterales bacterium
CCCGGACTCGTTCCGGGCGCCCATGGCGCGACGGCTTCCGGCACAACGCTTTGAACGGACGAACTTTGCACCCGCTCCGCCCTCCGAACGCCCGGTGGATGGATGCCCGGAACGAGTCCGGGCATGACGGAGGGAGGGGCGGTGGAGAGCGGGGGCTATCCCCGCGCTCTCCCCCGGATGAAGGCCACGCTATCCCCGCATCGGCGCGACACCGGGACACTCGCACAGGCAGCCAAGCTTTGCTTTACTGCGCCGTGGGGAGGGCCGATCTCTCGCGCGGGGTGAAATGACCATGAAGCTGTCCATCCTCCTCGGCGCGGCGGGCGTCGTCGGCGCGGTGCTCCTCAGCGGGGCGGTCGCGACCATGGCCCAGCCCGCCGCCCTGTCCGATACGGCGCAATTCGACGCCCAGGGGCGGCTGATCCCCCCGACCGACTACCGCGACTGGGTGTTCCTGAGTTCGGGCATCGACATGAGCTATAGCGAGGGAGCGGCCGTCGCCCCCGCCGATACCCACACCTTCGACAACGTGTTCGCGCCGCGCGCCGCCTACGCCGCCTTCAAGCGCGACGGCAAATGGCCAAACGGGACGGTGCTGATCCTGGAAAACCGTGGCGGCGTCTCCAAAGGCTCGATCAACAAGCGCGGCGCCTTCCAGTCCGGCCTGCCGACAGGGATGGAGGCGCACGTGAAGGATGAGGCGCGGTTCAAGGGCGGCTGGGGTTTCTTCGGCGGCTTGGCCAGCGGCAAGCCCGCGCCCATGATCCCCTATGCTGCGACCTGCTATGCCTGCCACCAGCAGCACGCGGCGGCCGACACCACCTTCGTGCAGTTCTACCCCATCCTGCTTCCCGTCGCGACGGAGCGGGGCACGCTGAGCGCCGCCTATCTGGCCGAGATCAAGCCCGAACCGGCCACACCCGCCCCTCACCCGTGACGCGCCATTCCCCCGTGACGCTAAGCCGGTCGCGCGCGCGACCGGGCTTTGGTTAACTGCCCGGCGGAGGGCGTATGCGGCTTTATCGGAAGGCGACCAAGTACGATCGGCTGGCCAAGGCGCAGCGCGTTCGGGCGCGGCCGCTCGACCTTTGGCGTGAACCGGCGATGACGCCGGTGCTTCGCTCCTCCGAGCCCTCCGAACCCATCGCGCTGGACCTGCTCGACGCCTATTCCCAGGCCGTGATCCGGGCTGTGGACGCGGCGGGCCCAAGCGTGGTGCGCGTCATGCCGCTGAAGCTGAACGGCGTCGGCTGCGGCGTGGTGATGCCGGACGGGCTGATCCTGACCAACAACCACGTGGCCCAGGGCGCCAAGCGGCACGAGATCGTCGGCCCGGATGGGCGTACCCACATGGCGACCCTGGTGGGCGATGATCCGGACACCGACCTTGCCCTCCTGCGCTTCGACGAACCCTCCGGCCTGCCGGCGGCGCGGCTGGGCGATTCCAAGCAGATCCGTCGCGGCCAGCTGGTGATCGCCATCGGCGCGCCGCTGGGGTTCGAGGCGACGGTGACGGCGGGGGTCGTCTCGGCGCTGGGCCGGTCCCTGCGCGGCGAGAAGGGGCGGATGGTCGAGGACCTGATCCAGACCGACGCGGCGCTCAATCCCGGCAATTCCGGCGGCCCGCTGGTGACCGCCTCGGGCGAGGTGGTGGGAATCAACACCGCCATCATCGCCGGGGCGCAGGGCATCTGCTTCGCCGTGGCGGCCAATACCGCGCGGCTGGTGATGGGCGAGATCCTCAAGCATGGCCGGGTGCGGCGGGCCTCCATCGGCGTGGTGGCCCAGCAGGCGCCGATCCCGCCCAGTCTGCGCGCCGACCTGAACCTGGATCAGCTCTATGGCGTCCTGGTCACCGCCATCACCCCCGGCGGCCCGGCGGACGCGTGCGGCATCCTCCCCGGCGACCTGATCCTGGCGGTGGGCGGGCGCACGGTGACGGGCCTGGACGACCTGCTGCGTCAGCTCGACTACGACGCGGTGGAGACCCCCACCGACTTCGTGCTGCTCCGTGACGGACGGCTGCTGGCGGTGAAGATCACGCCGCGCGAGCGCAAGCGGGCTTGAGGCCGATCACCGCTTCAGCGTGCGGTATTCCACCAGCCGTTCCTTGTCGCGACGGACCTGGTCGGCGATGGAATCGTCCACGTTGAGGTCGCCGTGGCGGACCCAGCGCGGCACGCCGAGGCCCTCCGCCATGCCGTCCATCGGCGTCTCCCAATAGCGCCAGGACATCCAGGCCGCCCCGCCGCCGATGGCCGGCAGCAGGAAGGCCAGCACACGCGTCGCCGCCGCGTGCCCGGGCATGAACTCCACCACCGCGAAGGCCACAATCCACACCCCAAGCGCCAGGACGAGCCCGATCCGCGAGGCCCATTTCAGGAACCACCACTCGCGTCGGGTGCGCCACAGCTCCATCTGGATAAACTGCTCCAGATACTCCATCCGCTCGCCGATCCACATGGACAGGCGGGTGAGGTACTTGGCGCGCTGGCCCCAGCCCTTGGCCTCGCCGCCGAAATCGGTCTCCGCCTGGTCGGCCAGGGTACGCGACTCGGTGAAGATGTTGTGCAGGTCCTTGGTGCGCTCAAGCACCGGACGGGAGGCGGCCAGGGCGTCGTTCTGCAGTTCGTAGCGGTACTGGCGCTGCACCATCTGGCCGGTGAAGACATAAAGACCGAACACGGCGGCCAAGCCCACCACGGCGATGAGGCCGCCGAACACGGCCGAACGGGTGGCGCTCTCCAGCAAGCCGGCGCCGACCTGCACGATCAGGATCGACAGGATCAGCAGCAGGGCCTGCAGGAATAGCCTGTTGCGCTCGTGCACCAGCATGTGGCCGAAGACGTAGCGGCCATAGGCCTCGAACCGCTCCAGCAGGGGACGGTCGGGCGGAAACGCCGCCTTGGTGCTTTCGGCGACCAGCACGTGATAGCGGCGTGGCTTGGTCCCGGTGTGCCAGGTCTCGAAGATGTCGATGTCCTGGTCGTAGAAATGGTCGATCAGATCGGAGACCGCCTTGATCCGCGCCGGATCGGTGGCCTTCAGATAGTCGTCCTGCATAGCCTTCACGCCGGCGTCCGCGTCGCCGTCGCGCCGCCAGTCACCCGCCCTCTTGGCCATCAGACGCCCCCACGCTCACCGACACCATGCACAATCTTCATCATTAACCCGTCCGCGTGGGCCCGCGCCATGGGTTCGCCTCAGAAGGGTTTCGCCGCCGGAGGCGCTCCTTTCACTGCGGCGGGCGGAGTGCTACATGACGACATGCGGTTCGGCCCACAGATTTCGCGAATTATCCGCCCGGCGCGCGCCTGAGGCTTTCGCCCGCCCGCGCCGGTTCGCCGTTCCCCTGAACCATAATCGCGGATATTGGCTGCCCTCATGGCCGACGACCAAAACCTGACCAACACTGACAGCACCGAAAAGCGCGACTATCGCGAGACGGTGTTCCTGCCTCAGACGCCCTTCCCCATGCGCGCGGGCCTGCCCAAGCTCGAACCCGAACTGCTGGCCAAATGGGACCCGACCGACCTCTACAAGGCCATGCGCAAGGCGCGGCAGGACGCGGGCGCGCCCCTGTTCGTGCTGCACGACGGGCCGCCCTACGCCAATGGCGCCATCCATATCGGGCATGCGCTCAACAAGACGCTGAAGGACTTCGTGGTCCGAAGCCGCTTCCTGCTCGGCTACGACGTGGACTATGTGCCCGGCTGGGACTGCCACGGCCTGCCCATCGAGTGGAAGATCGAGGAGCAGTACCGCGCCAAGGGCCAGCGCAAGGACGACGTGCCGGTCAATGAGTTCCGCGCCGAATGCCGCGCCTATGCCGCCAAATGGATCGAAGCGCAGAAGACCGAGTTTAAGCGCCTCGGCATCCTCGGGCGCTGGGATAAGCCCTACGCCACCATGGACTTCGCCACCGAGGCCAAGATCGTCTCGGAATTCCACAAGTTCCTGATGTCGGACCAGCTGGTGCGCGGCTCCAAGCCCGTCATGTGGTCGCCGGTGGAGCGCACCGCCCTCGCTGACGCCGAGGTGGAATACCACCCGCACACCTCGCCCACGATCTGGGTCAAGTTCCCGGTCAAGCGCTATGCGGACGAGGACGCTCAACTCTCCGGCGACGCGCGCGGCGACAACGTCTTCCGCCTGCAGCCCAACGACGCCTCGGTGGTGATCTGGACCACGACGCCGTGGACCATCCCCGCCAATCGCGCCATCAGCTTCAATCCCGAGATCGAGTACGGCGTGTACGAGGTCGAGGCCATGGAGACGGGGCTGGAGTTCGCGCCCTGGGCCAAGCCGGGCGATCGGCTGATCGTCGCCGACAAGTTGGCCGAGAGCGTGCGCACCGCCGCCAAGATCGCTGCGTGGCGCAGAGCCGAGCCGGTCGACCCCACCGGCCTCATCTGCGCTCACCCGCTGGCCCACCTCGACGCCGGCTACGGCTTCGACGTGCCGCTGCTGGCCGGCGAGCACGTGACCGAGGATGCAGGCACCGGCTTCGTCCACACCGCCCCTGGGCACGGCGCGGACGACTATCTGGTCTGGCTCGCCAACGGCTATCGCGACATCCCCGACACCGTCGATCCCGACGGCGCCTATTACCCGCACGTGCCGCTGTTCGGCGGGCTGAAGGTGATGGAGACCGAGGGCAAGAAGACCGGCAAGTCCGGCCCCGCCAACGCCGCGGTGATGGACAAGCTGATCGAGGCGGGGAACCTGCTCGCCCGCGGGCGGGTGGAGCATTCCTATCCCCACTCCTGGCGCTCCAAGGCGCCGGTCATCTTCCGCAACACCGCCCAGTGGTTCATCAAGATGGACCAGCCGCTGGAGACGATTACGGGCCACCCCACCCTGCGCGACGCCGCCCTGGCCGCCGTGGACGCCACCGCCTTCTATCCCGAGAGCGGCAAGGCGCGGCTGCGCGGCATGGTCGAGACCCGACCCGACTGGCTGATCTCGCGCCAGCGCGCCTGGGGCACGCCGCTGGCCATGTTCGTGGACAAGCGCACCGGCGAAATCCTGAAGGACGAGGCCGTGAACGCCCGCATCGTCGCCGCCATGCAGACCGGCGGCGCGGACGCCTGGTTCGCCGCCGACCCCGCCCAGTTCCTCGGCGAGGGTCGCGACCCGGCCGACTACGAGGTGGTGACCGACATCCTCGACGTGTGGTTCGACTCCGGCTGCACCCACGCCTTCACCATCGAGGGCCGCGAGGGCGGACCGGACGCCTCCCATTGGCCGGCGGACGTCTATCTGGAGGGTTCGGACCAGTCGCGCGGCTGGTTCCAATCCTCCCTGCTGGAAAGCTCGGGCACGCGGGGCCGCGCGCCCTATAACGAAGTGATCACCTGCGGCATGACCCTCACCGACACCGGCGAGAAGATGTCCAAGTCGCTGGGCAACGCCGTCGAGCCGCAGACCATCATCAAGCAGTCCGGCGCGGAGATCATCCGCCTGTGGGTCGCCACGGTGGACTATACCGAGGACCAGAAGATCGGTCCGGCGGTGCTGCAGACCGTATCCGATAGTTATCGCAAGCTGCGGAATACCCTCCGTTATCTGCTGGGCGCGCTGGAAGGTTTCACCGATGCGGAGCGGGCGGCCCATGCGGACATGCCGCCACTCGAGCAATTTATCCTGCACAGGATGCGGCAGGTCGATGCCGAGGTGCGCGCGGCCTATACGGGCTATCAGTTCAACGTGGTGCTGCGCCAGGTGTCGGACTTCTGCAACGCGGACCTGTCGGCGCTCTATTTCGACATCCGCAAGGACAGCCTCTATTGCGACCGACCCGATAGCCCCAAGCGCCGGGCCGCGCGCACGGTGATGGACCTGGTATTCGAGCGCCTCACCGCCTGGCTCTCACCGCTCATGCCCTTCACCACCGAAGAGGCCTGGAGCACCCGCTTCCCGGATGCGGACCCGAACGCCCTGCGCGTGCTGCCCGAAGCCCCCGCGGCGTGGGAGAATGAGGCGGAGGCCAAGCGCTGGACGAGCGTCGAGGCGGTCACCGAGGCGGTCACCGCCGTTCTGGAAGTGGAGCGGCGCGAGAAGCGGATCGGCTCGGCCCTTGAGGCGGCGCCGATCATCACCGTCTCGCCCGAAACCGCCGCCGCCTTCGAGGGGCTGGACGTGGCGGAAGTGCTGCGCACATCGTCGGCGGCCTTCGAATCCTCGGCGGAAATGACCACGCCCTGGCTGGTCAACTTCGCCCCGGCGACAGGCGCCAAGTGCGAACGCTGCTGGCGCATCCTGCCGGAGGTGAAGCCGACGACCGGCCTTTGCCTGCGCTGCGAGGACGCGGTGGCGGATTGGGACAAGCGGCATAGCCATTGATCTGCGCGCTCTGACCTAGTCATCCTCGGGCGAAGCGAAGCGCAGACCCGAGGACAAGGCAGCCGAACGCGCAAAACTGCCTCGTGCCCGGATCAAGTCCGGGCATGACCTGCATGGGAATTGGTAAAGTTTTCGGATGACGACGGAAGTTCAGAATAATCCCTCCCCCGTCACGCCGCCGGTGACGCCGAACGGTTGGCTGGCCTATGGGATCGCGGTGGCGGCGGTGCTGCTGGACCAGCTCAGCAAGCTGTGGATCCTCTATGGTTTGGACCTGCCCGAGAAGTTCTCCGTGCCGGTGCTGCCGCCGCTCCTGCGCTTTTCCATGGTGTGGAATCCGGGCGTATCGTTCGGCATGCTGCGGGCGGACAATGCGCTGGGCCGCACGCTGCTGATCCTGTTCGCCGTGGGTGTGGTGGGCGTGCTCGGCTGGTGGGCCAGGAAGGCGGAGCGGCGGCTGACGGCCGTGGCCCTCGGCCTCGTCATGGGCGGCGCGCTCGGCAACAACCTGATCGACCGTATCCGCTTCGGTCGCGTGGCCGACTTCATCGACGTCTCCCAGGCCCTGCCCTTCTTCCCCTGGGTGTTCAACGTGGCCGACAGCGCCATCTCCATCGGCGTGGTGCTGCTGCTGATCGACACCCTGAAGCCGCAAACCGCCGCGCCGGGTTCGACGCCCCCTGCGACCTGACGCCGTTTGCGACGGCGCGCCGAATGCGCTAACCACACCACCTTGTGTTGGCCGGGGGGCCAGCGAAACGGGATTACCATGCGTCCAAGCCTGAAGACCTTCGCCACCCTGGCGATCCTGACCTTCGCCGCCGGCGCCCTCGGCGCCTGCGGAACCGCCAGCAATGCGCTGGGCTTCAACAAGTCTTCGCCCGACGAATTCCGCGTGGTGGCCAAGGCCCCGCTGGTGGTGCCGCCGGACTACGCCCTGCGCCCGCCGGCGCCCGGCGAACCGCGTCCGCAGGAGCTGCAGCCGGAAAGCTCGGCGCGCCAGGCCCTGCTCGGCATCCGCGAAGCCTCCACCCGCAGCCAGGGCGAGACCCTGCTGGCCAATCGGGCCGGCGCCGCCAAGGCCGACCCCTTGATCCGCTACGTCATGGACGACGAGTTCGGCGCCGTGGCTCACAAGGACAAGAGCTTCGCCGACAGGGTGATGTTCTGGAAGAAGAGCCAGCCGGCGACCACCACCGTGGTGGCCACCACCGACGTCTCCGCCGCCGCCCCGCTCGATCCGGTGGCGGAACAGGCCAAGATCAAGTCGCTGACCGGCGACCAGGAAGTGGTCATCGCCCGCGCGCCGGCCAACACCAAGTTCAAGCTGCCCGGCCTGTAAAAGCGGGTTCAACGCTGCTGTCGCCATGCTAGCCTCCCGGCAAAACACCGGGAGGCTTTTTCATGACCGCACCTTTGCCCGATATGCCCGCCGTCCAGTATGCCGAGGTGAACGGCATCCGCATGGCCTATTACGAGGCGGGACCCAAGGGCGTGGGCGTCCCCATCGTCTTTTCCCACGGCTTTCCCGAGATCGCCTATTCCTGGCGCCACCAGATCAAGGCCCTGGCCGACGCCGGCCGCTGGGTGATCGCGCCAGACCAGCGCGGCTATGGCCTGACCAAAGGCCCCGAGGCGGTGGAGGCCTATGACATCGAGAACCTTACCGCCGATCTGATCGGCCTGATCGACCATTGCGGGGCCAAGACGGCCATCTGGTGCGGACACGACTGGGGCGGGTTCGTGGTCTGGCAGATGGCCCTGCGCTACCCGCAGCGCACCGCCGGGGTGATCGGCCTCAACACGCCCTATACCCCGCGCGGCTCCACCGATCCCATCGCCGTGATGCGCGCGCGGATGGGCGAAGAGATGTACATCGTCCACTTCCAGAAGCCGGGCGAGGCGGACGCCATCCTGGCGAAGAACCCGCGCAACACCATGGACTTCTTCCTGCGCCGGCCGCTGAACGCGCCGCCCGCCGGGGCCAGCCCCGAGGTGGCGCAGGCCTTCTCCGGCGAGGGCTCCAAGGGCTTCGCCAGCGAGCGGCCCAAGGACGGCCCCTCGGTCTTCCCTCTGGCGCGGATGGTGGAGGCTTACGATCCGGCCAACGACCGGCGGCCCTACTTCCTCACCGACGACGAGTTCGAGGTGTTCGTCGAGACCTTCACCCGCACCGGCTTCACCGGCGGCATCAACTGGTACCGCAACATGACCCGCAACTGGGCGCGCTCCGAAGGCATCCCGGTGCAGGTGGAGGTTCCCTCGCTGATGGTCATGGCCGAGAAGGACGCGGTGCTGCCCCCCTCCTCCGCCGACGGTATGGGCGCGGTGATTCCGGACCTGGAGAAGGTGCTCGTCACCGGCTCGGGCCACTGGACCCAGCAGGAGGAGCCCGAGCAGGTGAACCGGATCATGCTCGAATGGCTCGGCCGGCGCTTCCCCCAGTCGTGACGACGGGCTAAGGCGGCGGGGATGACGATCTCCAACGGCTCCTCCCGCCGCGCCCTGTTTCCGGAAAACGACCCCTTCGCCTATGGCTGGATGGAGGCGTCGGGCGGGCACGAGGTGTTCTACGAAGAGTGCGGCGCCCCGAACGGCAAGCCCTGCGTGATCCTGCACGGGGGACCGGGCGGGGCGATCAATCCCACCATGCGCCGCTTCTTCGATCCCAAGCGCTGGCGGATGATGCTGTTCGACCAGCGCGGCTGCGGCAAGTCGCGCCCCAACGCCTCGCTCGACGACAACACCACCTGGGCGCTGGTCGAGGATATTGAGCGGCTACGCGAGCGGGTCGGCTGCGAGAAGTGGACCGTGTTCGGCGGTTCGTGGGGCTCCACCCTGGCCCTGGCCTACGCCGCCACGCATCCCGAGCGGGTCGAGGCGCTGATCCTGCGCGGCATCTTCACCCTGACCGAGCGAGAGGTGCGCTGGTTCTACCAGGACGGCGCCTGCTCGCTCTTCCCCGACGCCTGGGAACGCTATCTGGCGCCCATACCGGTGGCGGAACGCGGCGATCTGCTCACCGCCTATCACCGCCGCCTGACCCATCCAGACAAGGCGGTGCAGCGCGAGGCCGCTGCAGCGTGGAGCCGGTGGGAGGGCGACACCATCTCCATTCGCGGACCCGAGGCGCGGCCCTCCAAGTTCAACGAGACCGACTTCGCCGTCGCCTTCGCCCGGATCGAGTGCCACTACTTCATGAACCGGGGCTTCTTCGAGAAGGATGGCTGGCTGCTGGAGCAGGTCCCGCGCTTCGCGCACATTCCCGGCTGGATCGTGCAGGGCCGCTTCGACGTGGTGACGCCGATGGAGACCGCCTGGAAGCTTCAGGACGCGTGGCCGAACGCCAAGTTCAACCTGGTCTGGGACGCCGGCCACGCCTCCACCGAGCCCGGCATCATCGACGGGCTGGTGCGCGCCACGGACGCGGCGCTGAAGCTCTAGTCGGCTAGTTCAGCCCGACCAGGGTGACTTTGGCGCCGTGGTTGTACAGGCGGCTGACCGTGGGC
Organism: uncultured Caulobacterales bacterium; assembly: GCA_903862425.1. Classification (GTDB taxonomy): domain Bacteria; phylum Pseudomonadota; class Alphaproteobacteria; order Caulobacterales; family Caulobacteraceae; genus CAIOYC01. Next base: position 9,855 of record CAIOYC010000033.1, read on the forward strand.
GATCCGAGCGCCGCTACCGCGCCCTGCACGTTTTCACGGTAGCAGGCAGAGGTCTGCACGACCTGACGATATTCACGGATGCTGAAATCCGAGGCGCCGCACGCTTCGAGCGCGGCGCGATTCACGCGATCCAGGGCCACCGCCGCCTGCTGAGGCTGGTTGAGGTCGAGGTCGCCGGTTCGTACCGACACGGCGACGGTGTTTTCGTCGTTCAAGGGCTGGGCGTGAACAAGAACCGGGCTGGACAGCGCGAGCACGGCCGCGCCTAGGGCGATGAGCTTCATGGGTTACCTCCTGTCGGCCGCTTCAGCGGCGCTTTGGACGGAGGTTCTAGACCCGATCGGCGCCTAGGTGCGGAAAAAGTCGGCGCATACTGCTCAACCCTTAATCACATCACGTATACGTGATTGCCTGATGTTTGACCGCTGATGACCTACAGGAGGCGTTACGGCGGCGTGGCGCCGGCGCCCGCCACCGCCTCGGTCTTGGCCTTACCGTCGTCGGGCGTGGGAATGGTGAAGACCCTGCCGCCGGCGTAGGTCAGGTAGAGTTTGCGCTGGCTGTTGGCCACCAGAATGCGGTGCGCCGCGATGAAGTCGGCCCCAAGGCTCAAGGGCCGCACATAAAGATTGCTGCCGAGCCGCGTGCCCAGATTGTCGGAGGCGAAGCGGTTATTCAGCGTCGTCACCGCCAGGGTGACATTCTTCATCGCCTCCTGGTCGATGGCGAAGCTGTTGAAGATTTCCGGCCGGACGGTCTCGTAGGTATAGTCCACCGCCGCGCCCGGCGCCGGGCGCCCGCCCGCATGGGCCGCCGCCCCGGCGGACAGGGTGGAGAAGGAATCGCCGCTGACCAGTTCGGCCTCGGTCGGCTGTCCATTCAACTGCACGGTGAAGCGTAGCTTATTGTAGCCTTCCTCATTGGCGAGCAGCGGCGTCACCGAATAGGCGCCGCCCCAATAGAGCACCTCGTCGTCCTTGCATCCTTCCGGCTGGAACAGGCGCAGCTTGCCGTGGGCCAGGTCGAACTCCACGTCGGACTGCACGAAGAAGCGCGAACCGAGGATCACCTCCGGCCCTCTGGCCTTGTCGGCGGGGGAGCCGGTGACGAAGAAGGGCGCATCCTTAGCGACGATGGCGCCCAGTTTCATAGTCGGGACGAGGGTGTAGTAGGCCGAGCCCGTACCCTTGACCGTGACCAAATTCGCGCCGGTAGCCTGCTGGGTCAGGCCGAGCTTGGCCAGAGCCCACCCCGCCACCGCGCTTTCCTGACTGCCCGACGACAGTTCGGCGCGGGCGTCGCGGCCATTGACCACCACGTCGGTGTAGAGAGCGCCGGCCTCCAGCCGCAGCGGCAGCTCCGCCATCATCCTCATATTGCACGCGGCCATGGCTTTCGGACCCGCTACCAGGGCCAGCACGACGCTCGCGGCGGCGGCCCATGACTTCACTTTCCTGCCCCCGATGCTCACCGCGAGCCGCTCCCATTATAGGTGAAGTAGAGTCGGCGCTGTCCCTGCGAGACCAAGACGCGGTGCGACGCGAAGAAATCCGTGCCCAGGACAAGGTTTTCCTGCGAAAGGGGGCCGTTCGAATAGTAGGCGGTCGTATTGTATTCTCTCAGGCGGGGAGACAGATCGGCGAGAGGATAGTCGCCGTTGTGGATGGTCTCCTGGTCAAGCGCGATGGTTTTCGGCCGAACTCGACCGCGATCCGGGTCGGCGCCGAAGGTGCGCGCCGTCGATGTGCTGAAAACCGACCGCGAGACGCCGCTCGCCAATTCGGCGATGGCGAGCGCGCCATTCACCTTGGCGTCGACGAACAGGCCATGATCGTCCGGATTGGTCGCGATAAGCGGCAGGGTCGAGAAGGCGCCGCCCCAGTACATCACCTCCTCGCCGAGACAGTCCTCAGCAGCGAGGAAGCGGATCGCACCGTGGGCGAGGTCGAACTCCACATCGGAGCGGCTCAGGAAATCCGACCCCAGCCGGCCGACCACGCCCTGCCCCGGCGCATCGCTCTCCAGCAGGTGAAACCGAAAATCCCGTGCCGTGAACGATCCCACCCGAAGCGATTCAACTAACGACATCATGATGGGCTGAGCGCGTTTGACCTCGTAGAGGCGACTACTTTCCTGCTCATAGGCGGTGAGGCCCAGCGACGGCACGGCGGCCGAGTAGAGAGCGCTCGTGCTGGCGCCGGTATCGACCAGGAAACGCACGAGATGGCCGTTTATCCGGCCATCGGCCAGAGGGCGGCCCCCCTCGATGTGTACGGGAATTTCGGCCACCACCCTGATCCTGCACGCGGAGGCGGGACCCGCGCCGAGCAGACCCAGTATCGCCATCGGCAGCACCGCCGCCGCTATCAATGCAGACTTCATCCCTGCCCCCAAGGCAACTGAACGGCGAGTTTGGACTGGGAAAGCAGCGCCGTAAATAGGGCTTACAATGCGTCGGGCTTTGGCGTTCGCCGCGGCGCTTGCTAAGGAGGTCGGGCAAGGAAGCCTCATGCCCGACCGCGTCTTTTATCCCCTGTCCGCCCTGGTGATCGTTCTGCTGATCGGGCTGGCCAGCGTCTATCCGCAGGGCCAGGGCGCGCGCTCGCCCAAACCCTTCGGCCACGCCACCTGGGCGCAGATGCATCCGCCCAAGCCGCCCGCTATCAAACCCGGCGCCGTCGTGAAGCCGCCGTCCGACGCCGCGAACCTGAAAGGTCCGTTCTGATGGCCGCCGCGCCGGCCCCGAAGGCGTTCGACGCCGTCGCCGTGGGCCGCCGGGTGCTGGGCATCGAGGCGCACGCTCTGGGGGTCCTGGCGGACGGTCTAGGCGACGACTTCGACGCCGTGGTCGCGCTGATCGCCAGGCTCAAGGGCCGGGTTGTGCTGACCGGCGTCGGCAAATCGGGTCATGTGGCGCGCAAGATCGCCGCCACCCTCGCCTCCACCGGCCAGTCCGCCCTCTATGTCCACGCCACCGAGGCCAGCCACGGCGACCTCGGCATGATCCACCAGGACGACGCGGTCCTGGCCCTCAGCAAGACCGGCGAGACGCGTGAGCTGGCCGACGTGATCGCCTATGCCAAGCGCTTCGCCATCCCGCTGATCGCCATGACCGCCTTCGCCGACAGCGCCCTCGGCCGAGCCGCCGACCACCTGCTGCTAATTCCCGATGCGCCCGAGGCCGCGGATGCGCTGAACGCGCCGACCACCTCCACCACCCTGCAGATCGCCCTGGGCGACGCTCTGGCGGTGGCGCTGCTTGAACAACGGGGCTTCTCTCCACACGACTTCAAGATCTTCCACCCGGGCGGCAAGCTCGGCGCGGCTCTGCGCAGCGTGCGCGAGATCATGCATGTGGGGGCCGAGTTGCCGCTCGTGGCGCCGCATACTTCCATGGCGGACGCGTTGCTGGTCATGACCGAGCGCCGGTTCGGCGCGCTCGGCGTCGTTGATAGCGAAGGCCGTCTGATCGGGGTGATTACCGACGGGGACCTGCGCCGAAAGATCGACGGGCTGTTGACCCACTCCGCCGGCGAGGTGATGAGCCCCAGCCCCCGCACCATCGCCCCCGACGCCCTGGCCGGCGAGGCTCTGCACGAGATGGAGGGGCGCATCACCGTCCTGTTCGTGGTGGAGGACGGCCGCCCGATCGGCGTCCTGCACATCCACGACCTGCTCCGCAGCGGCGTGGCGTAGCGACCAAAGAGCGGCGCCGCGTTGCGGCTGGCGCGGCGAGCGCCTAGTAAGGCGCATCAAATAACGAAGGCCTCCATGACCTCGCTGATTCCGCGCGCCGACATCCTGCCCAATACGCTTGAGTACGAGACCATTCCGTTGGTGAAGGCCACGGGCTTTCGAGAATACGATGCGCGCTGGATTCTGGAAAAGGAGATCAATCTCCTCGGCATACAGGCCCTCGGTCTCGGCCTCGGGACGCTGATCCACGAACTGGGCGTCGCGCCGAGGATCGTCGTCGGCCACGACTTCCGCTCCTATTCGCTGTCGGTGAAGCAGGCCCTGATGCTGGGCCTGGTCTCGGCCGGGTGCGAGGTTCTGGATATCGGTCTGGCCGTGTCCCCCATGGCCTATTGGGCCCAGTTCGATCTCGACGCGCCGTGCGTGGCCATGGTCACCGCCAGCCACAACGAGAACGGCTGGACCGGAGTGAAGATGGGCTCCGACAAGCCCAAGACCTTCGGCCCCGAACAGATCGAGCCCCTGAAGAAGATCGTGCTTGAAGGCCGGGGCGTGGAGCGTCCCGGCGGGGTGGTGACGCGCGTCGATGGCGTCCGCGAGCGCTATATCGCCTCGGTCTCGCAGACCCGCATCGCTCGCAAGCTGCGCGTCGTCTGCGCCTGCGGCAACGGCACGGCGGGCGCCTTCTCGCCCATGGCGCTGGAGCGGATGGGGGTCGAGGTGATCCCCATGGATATCGACCTCGACTGGACCTTCCCCAAGTACAATCCCAATCCCGAAGACCATGAGATGCTGCACGCCATGAGCGAGGCGGTGAAGCGCGAAGGCGCGGACCTGGCCCTCGGCTTCGATGGCGACGGCGACCGGTGCGGGGTGGTGGACGATACGGGCGAAGAGATCTTCGCCGACAAGATCGGCCTGATGCTCGCCCGCGACCTGTCCGCCATCCACAAGAACGCGACCTTCGTGGTCGATGTGAAGTCCACCGGACTCTACGCCACCGACCCGGTGCTGAAGGCCAACGGCGCCACCACGATCTACTGGAAGACCGGCCACTCCTACATCAAGCGCAAGACCGCCGAGCTCGGCGCCCTGGCCGGGTTCGAGAAGTCGGGCCACTTCTTCTTTAATCAGCCGCTCGGCTACGGCTATGACGACGGTCTGGTCGCCGCCGCCGCCGTGCTGCAGATGCTGGACCGCAATCCCGGCAAGAAGCTCAGCGAACTGCGCCAGGCCCTGCCGCCCGCCTACACATCCCTCACCATGTCGCCCCATGCGGGGGACGAGGTGAAGTACGGCGTGGTCGACAAGGTGGTGAAGGAGTACCAGGACCTGGCGGCCAGGGGCGGCGAGATCCTCGGTCGCAAGATCAACGAGGTGATCACCGTCAACGGCGTGCGGGTGGCGCTGGACGACGGGTCCTGGGTGCTGGTGCGCGCTTCATCGAACAAGCCGGAGCTGGTGGTCGTGGTCGAAAGCATGCGCTCGGAAGCCGACATGCGCGACTTATTTCGGAACGAAGTGAAGCCACGCCTCGCCGCCCACGCCGAAGTCGGCGCCTACAACCAAGAAATTTGAATTGACGCGTTGGGGGACGCAAGAATGAAAAAAATCCGCAAGGCCGTTTTCCCGGTGGCGGGGCTTGGCACGCGCATGCTGCCGGCGGCTAAGACCGTAGCCAAGGAGATGCTGACGGTCGTGGACCGTCCGCTGATCCACTATGTGATGGCCGAGGCGCGGGCGGCGGGGATCGAGCACTTCGTGCTCGTCACCGGTCGCGGCAAGACGGCGATGGAGGACTATTTCGACCACCATATCGAACTGCAGGCCACCCTAGAGGCCAAAAAGAAGAACGAGATCCTCGACCAGCTGATGGCCGACCTGCCCAAGGAGGGCGAGATCAGCTATGTGCGCCAGATGGCTCCGCTGGGCCTCGGCCATGCGGTGTGGTGCGCGCGCGAGATCATCGGCGACGAACCCTTCGCGGTCCTGTTGCCCGACATGATTATGGACGCCACGCCCGGCTGCACCCGCCAGATGATCGACGCCTATGAGCAGACCGATGGCGGCTCGGTCGTTGTGGTCGAGCCCGTGCCCGCCGGCATGGCGCACCAGTATGGCATCGTCGCCCTGGAGAACCAGGAGGGGCGGCTGAACAAGATGACCGGCATGGTGGAGAAGCCGGCGCCTGGGACTGAGCCCTCCAACCTGTTCATCTCCGGCCGGTACATCCTTCAGCCCGAGATCTTCGAGGTGCTGAACGACCGCAAGACCGGCGCCGGCGGGGAGATCCAGCTGACCGACGCCATGCTGAAGATGCTGAGCGCGGGCAGCCCCTATTACGCCCTCGAATACGACGGCAAGACCTATGACTGCGGCGACAAGCTCGGCTGGCTGCGCGCCAATGTGGCGATGGCCCTGCAGCGCCCCGACATCAAGGGCGTACGCGCCATGATCGAGACCGAGCTGAAGCGCTAAGCTACACCTTTGAATAACCTATGATAACAGCCGGCGTGCGAACGACTCTCACGCCGGAACCAGCAGTTCTACCCGGCGCTACGCCTCCACATCCATGGAGGCTGCAATGGCGACGACGAAGACGAAGACCAAGGCGAAGAAAACCCCCGCCGGTACGATGATGGTGAAGCGCTATGACGGCCGCCGCGTGCGCCAGCCCGAAGCGCTCGCCTTCCTGATGAAGCAGCACCGCGAGGTCGAGGCCTTGTTCGACTCCTTCGAGGCGTCGGAGGACGATGCGGAAAAGACCCGTCTCGTCGATCAGATCTGCCTCGCCCTCGCCGTTCACGCCAAGATCGAGGAAGAGCTGCTCTATCCCGAGGCCGAGGAGAAGATCGACGAGCCGGACATGGTCGATGAGGCCTATGTGGAGCACGCCACGGCCAAGGATCTCATCGCCCAGCTCGAAGGCATGAAGGTGGGCGACCCGTACTACGACGCCAAGGTCACCGTGCTCGGCGAGTATATCGCCCACCACGTCAAGGAAGAGGAAACCGAACTCTTTCCCGAGATCAAGCGCGCGGACATGGACCTCGTCGACATCGGCAAAAAGCTGGAGGCGCGGGCCGAGCAGTTGAAGGCCGAGCTCGGCGATCCCGACAGCGCGGGGGCCAAGTCCAAGATCAAGGCCGACGCCTCCGCCGGCGCGCACCTTTAGTTACGGGGCTTCCGCTCACCCGGCATTCGCCGGATGAGCGGTTATCGCACGTTCTACGGCGCGGCGGCCCCTGCCGGTCGCCGCAGCCGGGGCGACAGCAACACCAGCACCACCATGGCCAGAGCGATGACGCCGGTGGCGGCAAAGCGGCCAAACTCCAGGCCGCCCTGGGCATGCGGCTTGGTGAGGGTGTCCCCAAGGGTGGCGCCCAGCGGCCGTGTCAGCACATAGGCGGCCCAGAACAGCACCGCCTGCGGTAGGGCCTTCAGCCGGTACAGCAGCGCCACCACCGCGATCAGCACCGCGAAAACCACCGCAGCTAATTCGAAGCCCCAGGCGTCCCACGCCACTCCGGGCGCGTGGAAGAGCTTGGGCATCAGGTCAGGAATGGTCTCGGAGCTGAAATCGCCAAGCGCGGTGCCGAGGGTGTTGGAGACCAGGATGGTCAGCCAGTAGAACACCTCGTCCTTGCGCGTGGTGATGTGGTCGGCGGCGATCTTTCCGGTGGTGAGCTTCCAGACGACCAGTACAGCGATCACCAGCCCCAGCAACATGGCGGACGAGGCCGTATAGCCCATGTGCAGGGTGCGATCGATGAAGTCGGAGGTCGTGGTTCCCACCGTGGTTGTGGCCACAACCACCAGCCAGTAGAGGATCGGGTGATAGCGCCGCGCCCGAACCTGCAGCGTCATCGTCACGGCGAAGAAGATCAGGAAGATCGCCGTGGCGACCAGATAGCCCAGCTTCAGGCTCATGGAGACCGCGTCGCCGCCCGTCTCTCCCACCGTTGTGGCGCAGATCTTCACCAGCCAGAACATCAGGATGGCGGGCGGGGCCTTGCTCAGCATCTCATGCGAGAGCTTGGACCCGTGGCCCTCGGTGAGGACGTCGGTCATTGGGCGCCGGCGGCCGGGGCGACAACCAGCACGGCGAAGCTACCGGGAATCATGGCCGGGCGCGCCGTCCCTACCGGCGGCGCATACTGGGCCGAGGGCAGGTAGAGACGCCCGGTCGAGGGATCGAGCGCCACCGTTCGCGCGCCCTTGGCGGTGGGCACGACCGCCACCACCTCCGGCTTCGCCCCGAGGCGGATGACCGACAGCGTGCCGTCCCCGCCGGAGGGGATGAAAGCGAGACGGCGGGCCTCGTCATAGACCGCGCCGTCGGGCCGCGGCCCGACCTTCAGGCTCGCGATCTGGCGTCCATCCGGCGATGAGACCACCGCCACGCCATTGGCGCAGGCGGACACGATCTGCTTGTCCACCACGGAGTAGGCGATACCGGTCGGCCCTTCGCACCCCGTGAGCGGGAACCGCGACAGCAGCTTGCGCGCCTTGGTGTCGATGACGGCGACCTCGTTCTTGTTCTCGATATTGACGTACATCCGCCCGGCCCCGTCCGCCGCGCCGAGTTCGAGGTCGCCGGAGACCGGGACTGTCGCGACCACCTTGGCCGCGACAGGATCGACCACGCTGATCTCGCCCGAGCCGGGATTCATCACCCACGCCGTCTGGGTGGCGGGGTCATAGGCCACGGCATCCGGGTTCTTTCCCACGGTCAGGGTGGCGATCACCTGACCCGTCGCGCCCTCGAACACGGTGGCCGTACCGGTCCCGCCGCTGGTGGAGATCACCCGCGTGGTTCCGGGAATCGGCAGGGCCCCGTGCCCGCGCGCGGCCGGAACGAGGTTGGCCGTCGCCTGGCCCGTGGTGAGGTCCACCGCCATCACCCCGGTGCTGCGCGCCACATAGAGGCGGTGCGCCACCGGATCGACGCCGAGCAGGTCCCATCCGCCGTCCGGTCCCGCGATCTTGTCGACCACCGCATAGGACGGCGCGCTCACGGTGGTCGCCGCCGCGGCAAGCGCGGCGAGAAGGTTGAGGATCGGCATTGGACGTCCTTGCGGCTAGTCGAGGAAACGGAGGCTGAGCTGGCGCCCGACCGCGCTGGCGGCGAGGGCCGGAAGCACGAGCACGACCCAGCGCACGCTGTGGATCAGGTCGCGCGGCATCGTCTCATAGGCCGGGCGGATGCCGCTCAGCGCCTCGAACGCGTTCACGCCCGCGACGACCACGCCGACAAGAACACCCGAAAGCAGAAAGCGCCTGGGGCTGAGCAGTCCCAGCACCAGGGCGAGCAGGCCGACGACGCCCAGCGTCATCAGGCTCTCGTCTGCACTCCATTGGTAGAGCGCCATGGTGGTGAGCGAGAGGGCCAGCAGAAGTGGATACAACGCGCCGCCGGGAGACAGGTCCAGGCTCGCCCACCAGGCGCCGAAGGCCCAGCCCAGCGGGTTATCCGCGTCCGACAGGCTGGCGTGCTCGCTCAGCACCGCCTCCGCCCAATCCGGATAGCGTCGCCTCAGCCGACCGGCGGCGGCGCAGGCGAACCCTTTCGCCAGCCATCGCCGGATGGGCAGCGAGGCGCTCACGCCAGCGCCTCCCCGGCCTCGGCCTCGGCCTCAGGCGCGGCGTCCTCCTGGAGCGACCGGGCGAAATCAACGCCCGCATTGGACAACCGGTAGGCGTGGCGGGCTGGACGGCCCGGCCGGTCGGGCTCCACCCACTTGGCTTCCAGCAGGCCGCGCTCGTGAAGACGGATCAGCAGCGGATAGAGGGTGCCGGAACTCAGGCCCGACAGCTTGCCGAGATCATAGCCGTGGCGCCACTCCGCGGGCTGGCTGAGCAGGGCGTCGAGTACATTGCGGGTCTGGCGCGATGGAGCGCGATTGCGGGGCATGCAATAAATCTACATAAGTCGCATTCTCATGCAATGTTCTTCGGAAGGATTTTCGTGCCGTCGATCATCCGACCCGCCGCGCTCGCCCTGGCGGCCCTCCTGTTGCTGGCGGCGCCCGCCGTGGCCGGGCCGCCCTATCTCACCGACGATCCACAGCCGACGGATGCCGGGCACTGGGAAATCTACAACTTCGCCAACGGATCCCACGATGCGGGCGGGCTCGGCGGCGAGGCCGGGCTGGACCTCAATTACGGCGGGGCCAAGGACCTGCAGCTTACCGCCGTGCTGCCCCTGGGCTTCAGCAACGACAACGGCTTCTCCGCGCACGGCCTGCGCGGCGGTACGGGCGTGATCGAGCTCGCCGCCAAATACAAGGTCCTGCACCAGTCTGAGGATGGGATCACGCCGGACATCGCGGTCTTCCCCCGCTTCTTCGTCCCCACGAACAGCCGGTTCGGACCGGCGCATGTGAACCTGCTGCTCCCGGTCTGGGCGGAAAAGGACTTCGGACCCTGGCAGGTCTTCGGCGGGGGCGGCTACCAGATCAATCCTGGCCGCGACGAGAGGAACTTCTGGCAGGGCGGCATCACGGTCCAGCGCACCATGAGCAAACGACTGGCCCTGGGGGTCGAGATGTTCGGCCAGACCGACGATGCGGTGGATGGCGGGGGCTATCGCACCGTGAACTTCGGCCTGACCTATAAGCTGGTTGAGCACTGGTCGCTGTTGGCGTCGGGCGGCCCGACCTGGGAGCACGGCGGCGGGCACGGGCAGGTCTTCTACCTGTCGCTCAAGGCCGACTACTGAACGCAACCTCCCCCAAGCGCGACCGTTGCTAGGGTTCGTAAACGGAGCAACGCCATGACCACGAAAATCCTGACCGCCTGCCTCGCCATCGGCGCCGGCCTCGCCCTGTCCGCCACCGCCATGGCCCAGGGCCGCGTCGCGGGCGCGGCCGTCGGCGCGGCGGCAGGCGCCCACTCCAAGCACGCCGTCGCCGGCGCGGTGGTCGGCAGCGCCGTCGGCCATCACATGGCCAAGACGCACGCGAAGAAAGAAGCCAAGAAGGACGCCCAAAAGGGCTAGGTCAGCCCGCTATGTGAGTCCGGCGACCGTCGCCACGAGCCGCTCCAGATCCTGAGGGCGGGAGAGGCGGTGGTCGCCGTCCTTTATGAGGGTGAAGACCACTTCGGGTGTGCGCAGGGCTTCGGCCAGCCGCAGGGCGTGGCGCCAGGGCACATCGGGGTCCTCGCCGCCCTGCAGGATGTGGACGGGACAGTCGATGGCGATCCTGGCTCCGCCCTCCTCCGGCAGGATCGACCAGCGTCGGCCCTCCTCGATCAGGTTACGGGTGATCGGATAGGGATCGCCATAATCCGAGGGACGCATCCACACGCCGGTACTCGTCATCTCGGCGCGTGCGGCCTCGGGCATTTCCGCCTCCATCAGGGCGGAGGTGAAGTCGGCGGCGGGCGCGACCAGCACCATCGCCGTCACCCGCTCGGGCCGGGCCAGCGCCACGTGGCAGGCGATCCAGCCGCCCATGGACGAGCCGACCAGCACCAACGGTCCCTCGGTCAGTTCGTCGATCACCGCCAGGGCGTCTTCGCGCCATTGCCCGATGGTCCCGTCCTCGAACCGGCCACCGCTCTCGCCGTGACCGGCATAGTCGAAGCGCACAAAGGGCAGGCTGGCGTTGTCGGCGAAATCGGCCAAGGCCTCGGCCTTGGTCCCCGTCATGTCCGAGCGGAAACCGCCGAGCCAGACCACCGTGGGCCCCTCGCCCTTGACCCGGCGATAGGCCAGCCGGTAGCCCGGCCGTTGCAGGTATTCAGTCATGGGTCGAGCCGGCGCCATGGCCGCCCTTGGCGTTGATGAAGTCCATCAGGGCCAGCAGCACGCCGGAGATGACGAAGGTCAGGTGGATGACGACCTGCCAGTACAGGGTCTTCTCGTCGTGCACACCGTTGTCGGCCAGTTCCAGGAAACTCTTCAGCAGGGCGATGGCGGAGATGGCGACGATGGAGGCGATCAGCTTCATCTTCAGGCCGGAGAAGTCCACCGTGCCCATCCAGTCCGGCCGGTCCTCGTGCGAGGCCACGTCGATGCGCGAGACGAAGTTCTCATAGCCGGAAAAGATGACGATCAGCAGCAGGTTGGCCGCCAGCGACAGATCGATCAGCGACAGGGCCATGACGATGCCCGCCTCGGCCAGCTTGGCGGGATCGACATGGATCAAGTGCACAAGCTCGCGCCACAGATCGACGCCGAACACCACCAGCACGCCGGCCAGCGCGAACACCAGGCCCACATAAAAGGGCGCCAGCAGCCATCGCGAGGCGAACAGTCCCGCTTCCAGCGCGCGTTCGAGGGTTGGCTTCTTCATGTGACCTCCGCGCGGCCTAACCCCGCAATGTCCCGCCCGTCGCCTTCTCTACCGCGGCGATGACGCGGGTGGACAGGGCTTCGATCTCCAGTTCCGTCAGGGTCTTGTCGCGAGGCTGGACAGTGACTTCCAGCGCCACCGACTGTTTCCCCTCGGCCACGCCCTTGCCCTCATAGACGTCGAATACGCGCGCATCGGCGATCAGGGCCTTATCGGCGCCGCGGGCCGCCCGGACGAGGTCGGCGGCCGGCTTGTCGCGATCCACCAGGAAGGCGAAGTCGCGGCGCAGCGGCATGAGCGGCGACAGATCGAGCGCGCCCCGCGCCTTGGAGGCCTTCTTCTTGGCCTCCGGCAGGGCGTCGATCACCAGTTCGAAGGCGTAGAGCGGGCCTTCCGTGTCCATGGCCTTCAGGACCGCCGGATGAAGGGCGCCGAACTCGGCCAGCACCGCCTTGGGACCCAGTTGCACCCGTACCGAGCGGCCCGGATGCCACCACGGGCTGGCGGCGCCCTGCACCAGTTGCACCGAGCCGATGGGGGCGCCGAGCTGGCCGAGCAGGTCCATCAGGTCGGCCTTGAGGGCGAAAAGCGGGTCCTCGCTTCCCCCATCCCAGCGGCGCGGGGCGTGTGGGGCGATCAGCGCGGCGATCACCGTACGCTGGTCTTGCGGCTCCAGCCCGTCGAACACGGGACCGATCTCGAACAGGGCCACATCGGCGAACCCCCGGTCGGCGTTACGGCGCGCGGCCTGGATGAGTCCGGGCAGGGCCGAGGGGCGCATGCAGTCGAGGTCAGAGGCGATGGGGTTGGCCAGCGCCAGCTCATTCGCCCCGCCGCCGAAGCGTGCGGCATCGGCCTGGCTGACGAAGGACCAGCCCACCGTCTCCTGATAGCCCAGCGCCGCCAGGGCGCGGCGAGCGATGCGTACGCGGGTCTGCCGACCGGTGAGCACCCCGCCCGGCTTGGGCGTCACCTCGGGCAGGGGCGTGGACGGCAGGCGGTCGAAGCCCTCGATCCGCGCGACCTCTTCCACCAGGTCCGCCGGACCCTCCACATCCCGCCGCCAGGTGGGGGGCTGGACGCGCAGATGAGAACCGTGCGGGGTCAGCGCGAAGCCGAGGCGCGTGAGAATCTCCATCACCCCGTCGCGCCCGATGGAGAGCCCGGACAGCTGATGCACATAGCCAGGGTCGAAGTCGAAGGCGGCCGGCGGGGCCGGAACCTTGCCCGCCACGGATATCTCAGATGGTTCGCCGCCGCACAGGTCGAGGATCAGCTTCGTCGCCAGCTCCAGACCAGGGATCATGAACCCCGGATCGACGCCGCGGGCGAAGCGGTACTGGGCGTCGGAATTGATGCCCGTGTCGCGGCCCGTCTGCGCCGTGACGATGGGATCGAAATAGGCGCTTTCCACGAACACGTCCGTGGTGCTCTCGTCGCAGCCGGTGGATTCGCCGCCCATGACGCCGCCGAGGCCGATGGCGCGCGCGCCGCCCGCATCGGCGATGACGCACATGGAAGAGCCGATATCGTAGGTCTTGCCGTCGAGGGCGATCAGTTGCTCGTCATGATGTGGGCTCGGCGACGGCTCGTCCGGCCCGGCTTCGGCGAGTGTGCGACCGAGGCGCGCCACGATGGTCCGGCCCACCAGCTTGTTCACATCATAGACGTGAAGGGGGCGGCAGCGGTCGTAGGACAGCAGGTTGGTCACATCCACGAGGGCGGAAATGGGACGCAGGCCGATGGAGCGCAGCTTGGCCTGCAGCCACTCGGGCGAGGGGCCGTTCTTGACGCCGCGGATCACCCGGCCGGCGAAGGCAGGGCAGGCCTCGCCGTCCACCTCGATGGTGATCGGACAAGGGAAGGTCCCGGGCACGGCGGCGACGGACAGGTCCTTCAACCGGCCCACGCCGGCAGCGGCGAGATCCCGCGCGATACCGGCGACGCCCAGCCAGTCAGGCCGGTTCGGCGTCACCTCGAAGTCGATCACCGGGTCCGCGCCGAACACCTCGGCCGCCGGCGTCCCCACCGCCCAGGTCTGCGGCAGATCGAGGATGCCGTCGCTCTCCTCGGCCACTTCCAGTTCCTTGGCCGAGCACAGCATGCCGTTAGAGACCACGCCGCGCACCGGCTTCTCCACCAGGGTCACGCCGAGGCCCGGCACGTAGGCGCCGATGGGGGCATAGATGGTGACGAGGCCCGCGCGGGCGTTGGGCGCGCCGCAGACGATCTCCTTCATCCCGTCCACCGTCTGAACCTGGCAGACGCGAAGGCGGTCGGCGTTGGGGTGCTGAACCGCCTCGACGATCTTCGCCACCGTGAAGGGCTTAAGGCTGGCGGCGGGATCGACCACGTGTTCGACCTCGAGCCCAGCCATGGTCATGGCCTCGGCGATCTGATCGATGGAGCAGTCGGTGGCGAGGTGGTCCTTCAGCCAGGACAGGGAGAACTTCATGGCTCGTTCCGCATCTCGATGTCGAGCAGGCTGTCCAGAAAGGCTTTGTGGCCGGTGAAGCCGATGCTGAAGAAGTCCACCGCCTCGAACACGCAGTCGACCATGGGAATGGCCCCGCTGACCCGGTCCGGCGAAGCTGGATAGAGGATCAAGGTCCGCATATCGCCGTGAGCGACGCCGAAATTGCAGTCGTTGAAGCTGTTGCCGGCTAGAGCCAGGAGCACGGCGGGTCCCTCGATGTGGCAGTTCTCGAACTTGGCGCCGCGGATCAGGATTTCGCCCTTGCTCTCCAGATTAGCGCGAAAGAGCTCGAACAGGAGCAGGTTCTTGTTTTTAAACTCGCCGGAGCGGTAGTCGTGCGGCTGGGCCAGGGTGCGGATGGCCGGGTTGCGGTTGGTCTTGCTCATGGTCTCGTTCCTCAGCTGAGGCCGGATGCGGCGGTCGGGGCGGCGAAGGGCGAGAAGCCGTAGTGCGCCAGCCAGCGGGTGTCGGAGGCGAACATGTCCCGAAGGTCGGGCATGCCGTACTTCAGCATTCCCAGCCGATCGATGCCCATGCCGAAGGCGAAGCCCTGGTATTCGTTCGGGTCGATGCCGCAGTTGCGCAGCACGTTCGGATGCACCATCCCGCAGCCGAGGATCTCCAGCCAGTCGCTGCCCTGCCCCACCTTCACCTCGCCACCGGAGCGGTCGCACTGGATGTCCATCTCCGCCGAGGGTTCGGTGAAGGGGAAGTGGTGGGGACGGAAGCGGGCACCCACCTGACCTTCGAAGAAGCGGCTGATGAAGGTTTCCAGCGTCCACTTCAGGTGGCCCATATGGATGCCCTTGTCGATCACCAGACCCTCCATCTGGTGGAACATGGGCGTGTGAGTTTGATCGCTATCGCAGCGATAGGTACGGCCGGGCACGACGATGCGGATGGGGGGCGACTGTCCCGCAGCGATCCACGGGGCCGGCGGCCTGGAATTGGTCGCCTGCATGGTGCGCACCTGCACCGGGCTGGTGTGAGTTCGCAGGAGTTTGCGCTCGCCGGTCACCGGATCGGGCTTGAAGAAGAAGGTGTCGTGCATCTCCCGCGCCGGGTGGCGGGGCGGGAAATTCAGAGCGGTGAAGTTGTGGAAGTCGTCCTCGATATCGGGACCTTCCTTCACGTCGAAACCCATCTCGGCAAAGATGGCGACCATCTCGTCCATCACTTGCATGGTGGGATGGACCGAGCCGGCGCGGCGCGGCGGCGGCGGTAGGGTAAGATCCACGCGCTCGGACTGCAGGCGGGCGTCGAGCTCGGCGGTCTCGAGCGCCGCCTTACGCTCGGCGATGGCGGTGGTGACGCGGTCGCGCAGGCCGTTGATCAGCGGCCCCTGCACGCGACGCTCATCGGGGCTGAGCGCCCCCATGCCTTTCAGAAGGGCGGACACGGAGCCTTGCTTACCCAGGGCGTCGATGCGCACGGCGTCGAGCGCGGCAAGGTCCGACGCAGCGGCGATCCGGGCGGAAAGCTCCGATTCGAGTGTGGTGAGGTCAGTCATCTGTCCCGTCATGCAGAAATGAACTGCGTGCTTCGGATACGCCTTATAGGCGCTCCTCAGGATGACGAGAGGGGGGTCTCGCAGAAACCTTCGTCATGGTGAGGAGCGGACCCGAAAGCCCGCGTCTCGAACCACGCACCAGAGCACGTCAGGCGAAAGTGTGAGCGGTTTCGCCGCCCAAACGTGCTCTTAATCTGGGCTCCGTACCCCTTTTATCTGGTTCAGATTGAACAATCCGAGCCAGACAGGGTCTGGGCGCGAGGTTTAGCCCAGCGCGGCGCGCACCTTCTCGGCGATGGCCTTGAAAGCGGCGGGGTCGTTCATGGCGATGTCGGCCATCACCTTGCGATCCATCTCGATCCCCGCAGCCTCAAGGCCGCTGATAAATCGGGAATAGGTCAGGCCTTCCAGACGGACGGCGGCGTTGATGCGCTGGATCCACAGCGAGCGGAAGGTACGCTTGCGCACCTTGCGGTCGCGGTAGGCGTACTGACCGGCCTTGTCCACCGCGGCCTTGGCCGTGCGGATGGTGTTCTTGCGGCGGCCATAGAAGCCCTTGGCCTGCTCCAGAACCTTCTTGTGCTTGGCGTGGGCGGTAACGCCCCTCTTCACGCGAGCCATATCGAATTACCTCAAAATCTGTGTGCGTTAAGAACGATCGATCCGGCTCAGCCGTAGGGCAGCCAGGACTTGATGTTCTTCGTGTCTGAGTCAGACATCACCTTCGTACCCCGGTGTTGGCGGATGTACTTGGAGGAGTGGCTGATCAAGCGGTGGCGCTTGCCGGCGACGCCGGCCTTCACGCGACCGGACGCAGTGATCTTGAAGCGCTTCTTCGCGCCCGACTTGGTCTTCAACTTCGGCATTTTGCATCGGAGCCTAAAAGGCGTCCGTCCTCAAATCAGGATGGCTGACAAGAAGCCGCCAAGGCATGCCATTAGCCCGGCGACTTCGGAAGAGCGGGGCTTGTATGCGAAAACCCCTGCGAACGCAACGGGGCTAGAGCACCGGCGCGTTCTTCAGCGCCCGTCCCGCGCCGAGGGCCAGGAGGATGGCCGGGGCCACGACTATCGCCGCCATGTAGAACGGCGCCTGGATCGACACATAGGTGAAAGCAAGTCCGGCGCTGAGTGGTCCGAGAAGACGCGCCAGCGCGCCAACCGCGTTGTTGAGGCCCAGCGCCTGCCCCTGGCGATCCTGGTGCGCCACCCGCGAAATCAGCGCGCCCACGTTCGGGAAGGCCACCGACTGGCCGAACGCCATCAGCGACATGAAGATCGTGGTCGAGACGATGCCGCGCGACATCGGGATCAGGAGCGTGGCCACCACGGTCAGCGCCATGCCCGCCGCCAGAGCTTTGTCCTGCCCCCAGGCGCGAGAGATGCGGCCGGTGATGAACCACTGGGCCAGCGCATTGGTCAGCCCCACGACGCCGAACACATAGCCGACCTCGTGCGGGCCCCAGTTGAACGAGTGCTTGCCCCAGAATCCGAAGACCGATTCGATGCCGTTGAACGCGAAGCCCGCCGCCAGGGTCAGCAGAAGCAGTCGACCTGCAACGGGGTGACGGATCGCCTGGCCGGTGAGCGCCCAGCGGCTCGGCTGGTTGATCATGCCGATGCGCCGCGCCCGGCTTTCCTTCACCAGCAGGAAAACCCCAAGCGCGGAACAGGCGGCCAGTCCAGACGCGGCCAGGAAGGGTAGCCGGAAACCCACGTGGCCGAGTTCGGGGCGCGCCAGTTGTCCCGACAGCCACGGGCCGACGATGAAGCCGATGTTGAACGCGACGCCGATGCGCGCCAGCTTGCTCGGCCGATCCTCCGGCGGGGTCACGTCGGCTATGTAGCCCTGCACCACCGACCCGTTACCGGAGAACATCCCGCCGAAAAAGCGGATAGCGAAGGCGGCCCAGATGTTGGGCGCGAACGCCATGCAGCCATAGGTGATGCAGTTGCAGGCCAGCGTGAACATCAGCACGGGCTTGCGTCCGATCCGGTCGGACAGCCGACCCCAGAACGGCTCGCCGATGAAGCCGCCCATGGCGTAGGCGGAGAAGATCAAGCTCACCGCCCAGGGCGGGGCATGGAAGGACTGGCCGAAGAAGGGCAGCAGCGGGACCACCATCCCGAAACCCAGCAGGTTCATGAACACCACGAACAACAGGGTCGGCAGCGCCGCCGGAGATACGGGGGGCGGCTCTTGGGATGGCGCAGGCTGCGGACCAATCGCCGCCGCCTCGCCCGTCTCAGGCCCGGTGGCGGAGGCGGTCATCCCTCAGTCGATAGGACGACCCGCCCCAACGAACAACCCCGCCACGCGGTGACGTGACGGGGTTTGGGTATTTACTAAAGGCTACGCGTCACAAGCTATTCGCCCTGAGCGGCCTCGACCCGCACGACTGGATGCTGCGGGTTCGGCGGATTATTGCGGACCAGAAAGCCTGTCATGGCCTGCAGCATCTTGATGCGCGTCGAAGCGGACTCGATGTGGTGGGTTTCATTTTCGAGCACCACGAATTCTACCGGTTTGCCGGCAGCATGCATGGCGTTGACCATGATCTCACCCTGTTCGAGCGGCACGGTCGTGTCCTCGCGTCCGTGGATGATCATGAGCGGACCCTGGACTGCGGCGGCATGTTTGGCAGGCGACACAGCCGCGCCAGCAGGATCGTTTTCACCCTTCAGCGCCATGGATTGCTTCCAATAACGCATGCCGTACCCATTCTTGCCGCCCCGGTCGCGGGTCCAGATGAGCATGGCGTTCAAATCGGCCGGGGCGGCGCCGGCGGCAGCACAGCGGTAAAGACCGGGCTGAAGCGTGGCGGCCGCAAGGGTCGTGTAGCCACCATAGCTCCAGCCGACGATGCAAGTGCGGTGCGGATCGACAAGCCCTTTATCGGCAACCGCCTTGAAGGCGTCCGACACGTCGGTCTGCATCAGCTTGCCCCATTGGCCCCAGCCGGCGCGCTCAAACGCCTGCCCGAAGCCGCCCGACCCACGGAACTGCGGCTGGATCACCACATAGCCGCGGCTCGCCAGGGCTTGAGCCCACCAGTTGAATTCGAACTCGTCCCGCCCTTGCGGCCCGCCATGCGGCAGCATTACGCCGGGCAGGTTGCGCGCCGTCGCCATGGTGTAACCCGGCGGCAGGGTGACCAATGCCTTTTCCGCCGTACCATCCTGTGTCTTGTAGTCGAACCAGGTGAAGGCGCCGACATCCTCGGCTTTGATGTCAGGGTATTGGGCGCCGAGCGGGATCGCCTTGCGCTCCTTGACATCGATCATGAAGAAATGGCCTGAGTCGTGATCGCCTTGAGTCAGGACGATGAACCGGTTCTTGCCATCATCAGCACTGACCAGATCCACCTGTTCTTTTGGAAACGCGGCGACGACACTATCCCATTTCCTTTGAAGTTCCGGGTTGAGGAACTGATATTCGTCAATGAAGCCGCCGACTTGGAAGCCAATGAGCAACCGATTGATTTGATCATGAATCGGCGACACCTCGAAGCCATCGCCCTTCACCAGCGGCGCGCCGACCTTGCCATCCACCAAGCTGATCTCGCGGATATCGGACAGCGTGCCATTTTCGTCGTTGGCGACCAGCACCTTGTCGAGCGTACGCCCAAGCCCAAGGATTTCGCCACCCCCGACTTCTGCTTCGCCGCTCGCAAGTACCTGATCGGAGCTCACGCCCTTCTTGACGGACCATTTGCGGTTATAGTTGTCGGCATAGGCCATCCGCGCCAGGACTGCGCCGTCGGGCGCGAGCAAGAAATCGCCTTCACGCTGTCCTGAGTGGGCCACCTCAATGAGTTGCTCGCTGTCGATATCCTGGCGATATAGGCGGCGCCCGACCTGGAAATATCCATAGGTGCGTCCGCCAGAGTGCGTGATGAGTTCGGGTAGTCCGATGACGCCCGTATTTTCATCGGGTTCGATTTGCCGTGAACTGTTAGTTTTCAGATTAATCAAAAATAGAAAGCCGCCCTCGCGGACGTTTTCAGTTCCGGTGTCGAACGTTCGATGGGTATTGATGTAAAGATGATCGTCATCCGCCCATCGCACGCCGCCGACCCGATCGTTCAGTGTCGTCGACCGTAAAATCTTTTTATCGCCTTCGATCTGACGCACGACCAGGACGTGTTGCTCGCCCTTGTTCAGGATCATGGCGACCAGCTTGCCTGACGGCGATAGGACCATGGACTGATACGTCGGAAGCGCTCCATAGACCTCGATCGGAGGGGCCGCCGACGCCGCGGTCGAGAAGCCCAAACCCAGGGCCAACGCCGCCGCTATTCCCAATTTACGCATCTCAATGCTCCCCACTTTGAGGCGATGTGATGCAATCGGCTGGCGCGCGTCAAGGCTGAGGCGGCTGACGCAGTGCTTCAAAACATCTTGCTGGGCGTGCGATTGCCCCTCGTACGACAGCTTGGCCGGAAGCGACTCCGATCCTAGCGCGGGGCGAGGATCATGATCATCTGCTTGCCTTCCATGCGCGGCTCGTACTCGACCTTGGCCACTTCTTCGAAGTCGGCCTTGACGCGCTGGAGCAGCTTCATGCCCAGTTCCGGGTGGGCCAGTTCGCGGCCACGGAAGCGCAGGGTGACCTTCACCTTGTCGCCCTCCTCGAAGAAGCCGTGCATGGCCTTGGCCTTCACGTCGTAGTCGTGGGTGTCGATGTTCGGACGGAGCTTGATCTCCTTGATTTCGACGACCTTCTGACGCTTGCGCGCTTCGTTCTTCTTCTTCTGTTCCTGGAATTTGAACTTGCCGAAATCCATGATCTTCACGACGGGCGGATCGGCGTTTGGCACGATCTCGACCAAGTCCAGACCCGCTTCCTCAGCCGCCTCGATGGCCGAGGGCGTCGGCATGATGCCTTGCTTTTCGCCGTTTTGATCGATCAGCAGGACGCGGGGGACGCGGATGTCTTCGTTGATACGCGGTCCGTCTTTGACGGGCGGCGCTTGCATGGGACGGCGAATAGGTTGGCTCTCCTTGAGCTGTTAATCGCGGCGAGGCCGAAATCCCCCACTACCGCATTACAATATATGGCGAAAATTCCTGTTTCGTTCAAGGCGCGGCGAGCAGGCGATCCACCGCCGCACACACCTTTTCGAGCGAAAGGTCAGCCAGACGCTCGCTCTGGAGCACCTCGACCCGTCGACCGCGCGGCGCACACAGGGCCGGATCGGAGTCGCAGGAGAACAGGACGGCGGTCGGCGCCCCGGCTGCGGCCAGCAGATGGCTCGGCCCGGTATCGTTGCCCACGGCCAGTGCGGCCTTGGCGCCCAGCACCGCCAGGGCCGCGAATTCAGTCTTGCCGGTGAGGTCCACGGCCTCAGGCGACAGCGCCCGAATCGCCTGTGACAACTCCGCCTCGCCCGGCCCGCCGACAATGGCGACCTGCAGGCCGCGCGACGCCAGGATCTGCGCCAACTCCCCATAACGCTCCACGGGCCAGCGCTTGCCCGGCCGATGCGCCGAGGCTCCAGGCACGAGCAGGGCATAGGGCTTGTGCAAACCGAAGTGGGCGGGCGAGCGTTCGGGTGCGGCGTCGGCGGAGAGAAAGCCGAGGTCGGGCGGCGGCGCGGTCCCCGGCGCGATCGGGGCATCGGGCCAGACGCCGGCGAACTTCAGCTGGTCCGCCTGCCGCTCCAGGGTGTGCATGAAGTTGCGGCGGGGATTGGCGTGGGGATGGGAGGCCAGCGGCGCGATCCCCGACCAGTCCGGGGCGCGAGGCAGCAGGGCCCAATGATAGGCGCTCGAACGGCTGGACGTCTGCAGGTCGTAGATCCGGTCATAGCCGGCGCGGCGCAGGCGTAGCAGCAGGGCGGCGGTGGCGGCCATGCCCTTGGGCCGGCCGTCCGTCTCGACCCGATCCGCATAGGGGCTGAGCCGAAACAGTTCGGCATAGAGCGGGGTGGTGAGGACGGTAATCTCGTCCCCCGGATGCACGGCGCGGATGCGCGCGAGCGCCGCGAACGCCTGCACCACGTCGCCCAGGGCCGCCAGCTTGATGACGAGGATCTTCACGACCGCGTCTTAAGCAGTCGCGCGTAGACGGCCAGGGTGCGCGCCGTCATCTGGTCGAGCGAATAGAGCGAGGCGGCGCGCTCCCGTCCGGCCCGACCGAGGGCCGACCAGCGCTCGGGACCGGCGTCCAGCGCCAGGCCCAGCGCCGTAGCCCAGGCGTCCGCATCGCCGGGAGGGATCAGCCAGCCGGTCTGCCCGTTCAGCACGGTCTCGGTCATGGCGCCATGGTCGGCGGCGAGCACGGGCCTGCCCATGGCCTGCGGCTCCACCGCCGTTCGGCCAAAGGCTTCCGGATCGAGGGAGGGGGCCACGACGAGGTCGGCGGCGAGATACGCCGCCGGCATGTCGTCCACATGGCCGGGGAAACGCACCGCGTCGCCCAGCCCGGCGGCGACGGCCTGGGCCTTGAGTTCGGCGGTATAGTCGCTGCGCCCCTGGTCGTCCCCGGCCAGAACGAGGATGGCCTCCCTGCCCTGCCCCTTCAGCCGCGCCAGCGCCTCGATCATCAGCGCCTGTCCCTTCCAGCGCGTCAGCCTTCCCGCCAGCAGCAAGACGGGCCGCGTCTCTCCCGCGCCGATGCCCCAGGCTTCTCGCATCGCCGCAACCCGTCCGGCCGGCACGAGAGCGGGATCGAACCGGCGCAGGTCCACCCCGCGCGGGATGGAAACCACCTTGTCCGGGTCCACACCGTGCTCGGCGATCACGTGCGTGCGGGTGTAATCGGAATTGGCGATGGTCAGGTCGCCGCGCGTCATCACCCCGTTGTACCAGCGCTTCAGCGCCGTGCGGGCGTTATAGACGCCGTGATAGGTGGTCAGCATCGCGACGCCCGTTCGCTGGGCGGCGAGCTGGACCGAAAAGGCCGGCGCGCGCGAGCGCACGTGCACAAGGTCCACCGCCTCGGCCTCGATCAGGCGCACCAGCCGCGCGGCGTTGGCGAATACGGTCAGGGGGTTCTTGCTGTCCACCGGCATGCGGACGAGCCGCCCGCCTCTGCGCGCCAACTCGCCCTCCAGCCGTCCGCCCGCCGACGCCACCAGCGCGCGCCCGCCCGCAAGAACGATCGCCTCCGCCACATCGAGAGTAGTCTGCTCCACGCCGCCGGCGTCCAGAGCAGGGGTGACCTGCAGGATGGTTCGGCCTCTGAGCGGGCGGGCGGGCGGCGGGATGGCCATGGCCGTCATTTGGTCCGCGCCGCGTCGTCCGTCCATAGCCGCGCGCGTACGACGCGCGCCGCTACGGATCGAGATGAGAGTACCACTCCATCAGCCGCGTCTTCAGCGCGGTGGCCTGCACGCCGTAATTCGACTGCGCCCCAAGCCGCATTTCCCGGCGGAACCTGGATGGCGGCTGTCCGAACTCCTTGCGGAAGCTGCGGTTGGCGTGACTCTCGTCGGCGAACCCTGCCTCATAGGCCAGGATGGAGACAGGCCGATCGCGGTTCGGGTCGCTGAGGCTGCGCTTGAGTTGGACCAGACGCTGTTCCTGGATGTATTTGCGCACCCCGCCTCGAGTGTCGAACAACCGATAGAGCGTCGCCCGCGACACGCCGGCAGCCCGGGCGACGCGCGCGGGGGTCAGCAACTCATCCGAAAGGCGGCTGCGGATGAAATGCTGCGCGGCCAGCAGCCGATCATCGTCGGTGGCGTCCCAGTCGAACCGGCCGCCGTGCCCCATGCCGCTGAGCGCGCGGCCCAGAAGTTCGGTCAGCTTTCCACTCACATTCAGGTCGATATCGCTACGGGCGCTGTCGATGCGCCCAATCGAGGCCAGCAGGAAGCTCGTCAGCGGCGCGGCGAGCAATCGGGGGATGACGAGGCCGTGCAGCGCGTCCACCGAGCCCGCCGCCGTCTCCGCCACCGTTCTCGGCAAGGCCAGGGTGATCACATGCACATCGGGGAACCGGGTGCGCATCGGCCTGGCCATATCGAGCAACACGATCTCGCCCGGCCGCACAGCCCGAAACCCGTCATCGCCTTCGGCGTGGAATTCGCCTCCGAGATTGATCTGCAGGGTGAAGTGGTCGAACTGGTTATACCGCACGCGGGGCGCCAGCCGCTCGGTCCCTACCCCCGCGAGCATCCGCTCGAACAGGATGAGGCCGCCCAACCGCCAGGCCTTCACCTCCGCCGAGACGCGGTCATCCAGCGCAATCGCATCTGCACCGTTGGCGTAGAAATCGCTGTAGCGCGCGAACCGTTCGTCTGGAGCGAAGGCGCTGGTGGAGAAGTTGAGGCGTTCGATCATAGGTGGGGGCGAATCGGTAAACGGCTAGGTAGCCAATGCATCATCAGCTTGGACGTTGCTTCGCGCCAGTCCGGCCGAACCCCAAAAGCCGAGGCAGACGCTCGTCAGGACCACGCCCGCCAGCGGCACGACGATGAGCAGAGTGCACAGGGATTGCCGCAAACCGGCCGCGCCGCCGAACAGCAGGTCGCTCATGGCGCCGACCAGGGTAGGACCCAGACCCACGCCGATCAGCGTCGCCAGCCCCATATAGATCGCGTTGACCGCCGCAAGCCGTCCGGGCGGCGCGAGCAGTCTTACGCCCGTCAGTCCGGCCGGCCCCGCGATCCCCAGTGCGACGATG
This sequence comes from uncultured Caulobacterales bacterium, assembly GCA_903862425.1. GTDB lineage: Bacteria > Pseudomonadota > Alphaproteobacteria > Caulobacterales > Caulobacteraceae > CAIOYC01. The sequence continues at coordinate 34,468 of CAIOYC010000033.1, forward strand.
AGCAGACTGTAGGCCCCTAGCGACAGGTCGGACCCAGGCGCGAAACAGAAGATCATTCCCAGCGGAACCGACACGGCGAGACAGGTGGTCACCAGAACGGCCGGCCCGACGCCGCGCCTCAGGGCCATGGCGGTCAGCTGCCCGCCGAGGAGATGCCCCACCGGCGCGGCGATCAGCACCACGGTCCCCAGCAAAAGGGCGGCGTGGGCGGGCGGGAGGTGGAAGTAGCGACCGTAGAACAGCGGCGTCCAAGCCGCGAGCGCCTGGATCAGGACGAGGGGCGCAAGCGCCAGGAACGCGTAGGACAGGAAGCCGACGCCCAGTACCGCGCGTCCGCCAACGCCGCGGGCGGGTCCTGCAAGGCTCATGGGCGAGCGCGCGGGCAGCTTTGCGACGGCGAAAGCAAGGACGAGCAAAAGGTTGGGCAGGGCGGTGAAAACGAATACCGCCCGCCACGCCTGTCCTCCCACCAGCCTGTGCAGCGCCGGCATGGCGAGGTCGAGAGCCAAAACCGCACCGCTGGCCAGCAGGGCGACGCTTTTGCCGAGGGTCGAGCCGGCGGTGAACACCGACAGAGGCCGCGACATCGCCTTGCCGTCGAAGCTGATGCCGAACAGCCCCAGAGCGGCCGGCGTGAAAGCCGCCTGTCCCACGCCCATGACCGCTCTCGCCATCCAAAGATGGATCGAGGCCTGGCTGAAGGCCGAAGCGAAGGCGCCCAGGGTCCATAGCAAAAGCCCGGCGAGGATCATCGGGCGCGGGCCGAAACGATCCGCCAGTCGCCCGAACGGTACGATCGTCGCGGCATAGGGGATGGCGAAGGCAAGGCCCTGCAGGGCTCCGAGCTCGGTTTCGCTGAGGTGGAACGCGGCCTTGACCGGCCCGCTCACCGCGGACATGGCGAAGCGATCGACAAAGGCCATCATATGGGCCAGCGATAAAAGGCCCACCATGACCCAGACGGGCCAGGCTGGACGGCTGACAGGGCCGCCAGTCATCAGCACAAACTCACGAGAATCTACAATCTAAGGACGGCTCGATTGTCGCGGCAATCGAGCGCGCGATCAAGTTGAGCCGTTAGCGGGTCGGCCAGCACTGCAGGGCGGTATCGACCAGGGAACGCAATTCCGCCGCCGTGGCGCCGGCGCTGGCCTGCATGGCGAGGCCCTGCATGACAGCGTAGAGCAGACGCGCCAGACCTCCGGCATCAGCCGTCGGCGGGACGTCGCCGTCGATCTTGGCGCGTTCGAACCGGGCGATCAGGGCCTCATTGGCGGCCGCGCCCCGCGCCTGGACTTCAGACCGGATGGCCTGAGCTTCGTCGCCGCACTGCATGGCGCTGACCACGCCCAAGCACCCGCGCGGATCACAGACCGAGGTCTGACGCTCCAGGGCGCCCATCAGCATATATTCGGCCACGCCCCGCGCGGTGGGTTGGGCCAGCGCCTCGCCCACATAGGCCATCTTCTCGCGCTCGTAGAGGTCGAGAGCCTGGCGGAAAAGCGCCTCCTTGTTGCCGAAGGCTGCATAGAGGCTGGGCCGGCTGATGCCCATGGCGTCGGTCAGGTCGGAGAGGGACGCCCCCTCGTAGCCCTTGCGCCAGAACACGGCGAGGGCGGCCGCCAGCGCATTCTCCGTGCAGAATTCACGGGGACGTCCACGGTGCGATGCTGAGACGACTAAATCCATAACGCTCGGTATGTAAGTAAGCGGGTGGGCGACGTCGAGCCCCTCAGTGTCACACTATGTGTTTCAAATGCCTTCAGTTCCAGATCGGCGGCTTGCGATCCTTCCACGGACATTCCTTTTCCAGCTGCCCGGCGAGGCGGAACAGGGTGGCTTCATCGGCGAAGCGGCCGGTGAACATCATGCCGAGAGGCAAGTTGTCGGATGACTGCCAGAGCGGCAGGGACAGTGACGGCTGGCCCGTGAAGTTGAACGGCGGTGTGGTGGCGTAGGTATCCGCCTGGCGCCGGTCGAAATCCTTCAGCTCCACCGTGAGCGGGTTCAGCCAGTCGATGCGCGGCGATGGGCGCGACATGGTGGGACAGAGGTAGACGTCGAAGCTCTCGAACCGCGACAGGATCTCGCGCTTGAACAGAAGCAGCTGCTGCCAGCCCCACAGGGCCTGCTGACCGGTCAGCCGCTTGCCCGCCTCATAGCCGCGCCGGGCCAGGGGCCCGAGTTCGCCCTCGCCCGGCTCACGGCCCAGCATCTCGATCCAGCGCTGCACGTTGGCGGAAAAGTTGGAGGCCGAGACCAGGGCCTGCGCCTTGTAGAGCGCGCGATAGTCGATGCCGAGACCCCGCTCGAACACGTCGTGCCCTAGCGCCTTCAGCAGATCGACGGTCTTGTGCAGGGCCGCCAGGGCCTCGTCGGAGATGGGACGGCCGCTCGGCGTCTCCGCCGACCAGGCGATGCGCAGCTTGCCGGGACTGCGGGAGACTTCCTCCAGATAGGGGCCCTCCTTGGCCGGCGGCTCGAACGGATCGTCGGGCTGGGGATAGCCGGTGGCGTCCAGCATGGCGGCGCTGTCGCGCACCGTGCGGCTGACCACGTGGTGGACGGTGAAGCCGATGGCCCCGTCGGTCACCTCGCAGATGGGGGTGCGGTCGCGGGTGATCTTCATGCCCACCAGACCGCAGTTGGCGGCCGGGATGCGGATCGAGCCCAGCCCGTCCGAGGCATGCGCCATGGGGACCATCCCCGCCGCCGTGGCCGCCGCCGACCCACCGGATGAGCCGCCCGAGATGTGCTCGGGGTTCCACGGATTGCCCGAGGCGCCGAGCCGTTCGGAATTGGTCACCCCGGGAATGCCGAATTCCGGCGTGTTGGTCTTGCCCAGAAGCACGACGCCGCAGGCGCGGTAGCGGCGGACCAGCTCGCTGTCTTCCTCGTCCGACGCCACCTGGGCGAAATGCGAGCCGGAACTGCGCGGCCAGCCCTTCACCTGCGCGCCGAGGTCCTTGATCAGGAAGGGCACGCCCTTGAACGGCCCCTCCGGCAGGGGTCCCGCCGCCACCTGCCGCGCCTCGTCATAGGCCTTGTGAACCACCGCGTTCAGGGCCGGATTATGCCGCTCCACCCGCTCGATCGCGGCCTCGATCAGCTCGGCGGGCGATACCTCGCCCTTGCTCACAAGCGCGGCGAGCCCCAGCCCGTCATAATCGGCGTATTCGGCGAAACCCATGCACGGCTCCCAATCGCTTATCGGTAGGTCGGCGTGTTCCCGCCCCTTGGTGATCACTGTTCACCAGCATGATGCCGAGCGCCAGCCCTAGATGCCGCCGAAGCGCTTCAGCACGTTCTTTGTGATGCGGGTGACGAAGGGATCGCCGGCGGCCAGCCCATGCGCCCACTCGGTCGTACCACTGTTGAACACCTCGCCCTGGCCGCGGCGGAAGCTGGCCATCACCGCGTGGCCGCGCAGCATCCGCGCCTGCGCTTCGGGCGAGGCCGAGCCATGGGCGATCTCGGCCACCACCGCCAGCTGCTCGGGCGGGATCAGCGGACGATAGGGCGAGGGCGCCTCCGCGAAGGCGGCGGGGGTCAGGCCGATGATTTCAAGGTTTGCCGGAACGCCGAGGCGCGGGATGGCGCGGGGCAGGCCGTCCTCGTCGAAGTCGAACAGGCAGCCGTCGTTCTCGTAGCCCACCAAGGGGACATCGCCGCCGATCACGTCGCCGTAATAGACGTCGCAGCCCTCCAGCGCCCAGTGCTCCGCGCGATAGACGGTGAAGCCGCCGGCCCCGCGCGCCACGCACAGGCCGAGGCGGTGATAGCCGCCATAGAGGAAGCTCAGGCCCGTGATCTCCGCTTCCGGCCGGGCGAAGACGGGATGCGACCACAGGTGGGTGGCGTCCGGCCCGGCGGGTTCATCCTCCATGCCGCGCCACTTGCGGCAGACCATCCGCTTGCCGTCACTCTCCCAGCGCACCTTCCAGAAGGCGGTATTGCCGGACAGGATGGCCAGCCCGCCGCCGCCGTCCACGAACCGCTCCAGCGCCTCGCGCTGCCCCGCCGACCAGTATTCGGAATGTCCGACCAGGGAGACGCAGGGATAGGGGTCGAGCACGCCCGGCTCGGTCTCCAGATCGCGATCGGTGAAGTAGTCGAGGGCGATGCCCTCCCCTTCCGCCCAGGCCACGAAGGCATGCTCCCACTTGTGCAGGAAGCCGGCCGAACCGTCATAGGGCGTCTGGCGGTGCGCCTTGGACCAGGCCGTATTCGCGCCGGCCCAGGGCCTGGCCTCGAACCCGCGCGGGGTCAGATTGACCAGCCGCGGCATCCCTTCCGGCGGCGCCAGCAGCATGGGCGGGAACGGCCGCTCGGCGGACAGCGTGCCGATGGCGCCGGCCATGGCCTCGTCAAGCGGCTTTCGCCCCGTCATCAGGGCGTCCACGTCGCAATAGGCGCTGGCCCCACCCCAGTAGTTATAGGCGTGCAGGGTATTGGTGGTGAGTACCAGCGCGATGCGGGCGGCGGCCTTATTGGGCTTCACACACAGCATGTGGCGACCTGTGCGGCCCTCCGCGTCAGCGAGGGTGATGTCGTAATAGCCGCTCGCCCAGTCTCCCACCTCGAACGACGCCGCCTCAGGCCAGCCGCAGCCGTGGCGATCCGCATCGGGCGGCGTCGGGTGATCGCCCACGGCCACGCCCTCGAGCCTCAGCACGACCTTGCGTCCCGCACCGATGCGCGCCACCTCGATCCTGCAAGGGCTGGCTGGGACGGAGGCATACAGGGCGACCCGCTCCCCCGGGCGAGCGCTCAGCCGGTCCGAATAGAGCGCAGGGGTTTCACTTCCGAAGGCAGGCATGGCCTCAGCTTAGGCCGCTCCCGCGTCGCCGCAAGGCTCAGGCGAGGGCGGTCGTCAGGCGCGCGGCCAGATCGCCTTTGGGCTCCACCACGACGTCGCCGAGGCCGAGCCAGCCGGCCATGAGGTTGAGCTCCACCGCCAGCCGTTCGGCCGTCTCGGCGGGCGCCTTCGGTTCAGCGTGGGAGGCCTGCACGCGCAGCACGCCCGCCGCCCGGTCCGACTTCAGGTCCACGCGCGCCGCCAGCGCCTGATCCATCAGAAAAGGCAGGACGTAATAGCCGTGCTCGCGCTTGTCCGCCGGGGTGTAGATCTCGATCCGGTAGCGCACGCCGAACAGCCGCTCGGTACGCGAGCGTTCCCAGATCAGGGGATCGAAGGGGGCCAGCAAGGCCTGCGCCTTCAGCCGGCGAGGCCGCGCGGCTTCGCGATGCAGATAGGCGGGCTGGGTCCAGCCCTCCACCGTCACCGGGATCAGCTCGCCGGTCTCCACCAGTTCCGGCACGCGCGGCCTGGCCTCTTCGGGCGATTGGCGAAAATAGTCGCGCAAGTCCTTCACCGTGGCGACGCCGAGGCTGCGCGCGGCGATAGCCAGCAGGGCGCGGTGGGCGTCGGCCGGCTCCGGCGTCGGCGCCTGCACGATGGCGGTGGGCAGCACCCGTTCGGTCAGGTCGTAGACCCGCTCAAAGCTGGTGCGGCGGGTCTTGGTGGTGATGAAGCCGGACCAGAACAGCCATTCAAGCGTCTTCTTGGCGTCGCTCCAGCCCCACCAGCCGCCCGAACCCCGCGAGCCCTCGATGTCGGAGGCCGCCATCGGTCCCTCGGTCTCGATCCGCCTCAGCAGGGCCTCCGCCTCCGCCCGGCGCTCGCCGGCGAAGGCTTTGACACTGCCCCAGCCGCCCTCGCCGCGCTCCGCCTGCGCCATTCGCCAACGCAGCAGAGGCTGGGTGTCCATGGGCAGAAGCGAAGCCTCGTGCGCCCAGTATTCGTAGAACAGCCGGTGGCTCTTTCGCCCCCACGCCGCCTCGTCCAGCAACGCCTGCGGATAGGCGCCGAGGCGGGAGAACAGGGGCAGGTAGTGCATCCGCGTCAGCACATTCACCGAGTCGATCTGCAACAGGCCCGTGTGATGCAGCGCCTTGTTCAGGTGTCGGCGCGTGAGCACTCCCGTCGGGCGACGCTCGTGCAGGCCCTGGGCGGCGATGGCGGTGCGGCGCGCCTCGCGCAGGCTGATCGTCTCTCTGATCGGTTCTGAAGCGATGTCTGGGCTCATGGCGAGGAACCGTAAAGGCGGGCGCACGCTAGCGCCATTTGTGTTGGCCGCCGACCCGTACCGGCGTGTAGGACATCCTCGCCGCTGGAGACCACCCGGATCATGCCGAACAAAGCCGCGCCCCATATCGATACGCACGCCAAGGCGGATCTGGAAACCCTGTGGCGAGACATCGGCAAGACGGTCGTGGCCGACCCCTTCACCAACCCCTACCTACTCTTCGCGCTGGAAGTGAACCGCCGCCTCGCCGCCGATGAGTTCACCATCGAGCAAGCCGAAACCGTGGTGCAGGCGATCAGCACCGAGGGCGCGCTCGCGCGGGCCGAGCGGCTGGGCGTCTACCTGGACGTCGGCGCGGCAGACCCGCTTGAGGCCCTGTTCGAGCGGCTGGCCGCGGGCGGCTTCGAAGCTTATGCCACCGCCCTGGCCACCCCGGCCGTGGGATTGGTGACCACCGCCCACCCGACCTTCTCGCTGAACCGAGCGCTGTCCCTCGCCATCGCCGAACTGGCCACCGGGCAGGATGCGGACGGCCAGCCACTGTCCGACCAAGCCCGTAAGGCGCGCGAAGCGGTGATCGCCCAGACGCCGCACCTGCCGCCGCCGGAACTGACCCTTGACGTGGAGCACGAGTGGTCGGTGCGGGCCCTGGCCAATACCGCCGATGCGCTGGACCTTGCCCGCCGCGCCGCCCTAGCAGTGGGCCGTCGCCGCTGGCCCGACCGTTGGACAGAGCTGAAACCCGCCCTGATGACCCTCGCCACATGGGTCGGCTTCGACCAGGACGGCCGCAACGACGTCACTTGGGCGGTGAGTTTCGGCAAGCGGCTGGCGCTGAAATCGCTCGCCCTGCAACGCTACCTCGCCCTTGTCGAACCCCTCGGCCTGCCCGCCGTCGCCGATCCGATCCGCCGCGCCATACCCCTGGTCGAAGGTCAGGCAAGGGCGCTGGCCGAGGCGGGCGACGACCTCGGCAAACTGGCCGACTTCTCCCGCAAACTCATCGCCGAGCGGGCCGATAGCCTGGTCAATCCCGAACCGCTCCTCGCCGCCATCGAAACCGCGCTGGCCGCCGCCGACGACGACGATGCCCGCGAGGCGCTTGTGGTGCTGCGCGCGGCGCTGGAGACCCAAGGCGTCTGCCTCGCCCACATCCATGTGCGGCTGAACTCCACCCAGCTGCACAACGCCGTCCGCCGCGAGGTGGACCTGCGCACCTCGCCCTCCGACCCCTCCAACCGCCGCACCTATATCCAGACCGCCAGCACCCTGATCGAAAAGTGCAGACCGGTGGAGGCGGGATTCCGCAGCCTGCTGGGCGAGAGCGCCTCCGCCCGCCGTCTGTTCATGACCATCGCCGTAATGGCCCGCTATATCGACTCAGCCTCGCCCGTCCGTTTCCTGATCGCCGAGACCGAGAGCGGCTTTACCCTGCTGGTGGCCCAGTATCTCGCCCGCCTGTTCGGAGTGGAGGCGCTGGTCGAGCTGTCGCCCCTGTTCGAGACCGAGACCGGGCTGGAGCGCGGCGAGGTCATCATCGAGGAAGCCCTGCGCAGCCCCCACTTCCGCGACTATCTGAAGGCCCAGGGGCGCCTCGTGCTGGAGTTCGGCTTTTCGGACTCGGGACGCTTCATCGGCCAGATGGCCGCCACGTTCCGCATCGAGCGCCTGCGCCTGCGCCTCGCCGAACTGATGGAGCGGGAGCGTCTGACCGGCCTGCAGCTGATCCTCTACAACACCCACGGCGAGTCCATGGGCCGGGGCGGGCACCCGGACAGCCTGCGCGACCGGCTCGACTACGCCGCCCCGCCGCGGGACCGGCGCGAGTTCGCCCGTCGCGGTATCCGCGTGCGCGAGGAGGATAGTTTCCAGGGCGGCGAAGGCTATCTGCCCCTGCTCACCCCCGCCGCCGCCCGCGCCACGGTGGCCGGCATGCTGGCCTTCGGGCTAGGCGAAAACCCGGAGGCCGAGGGCGATCCCATCTACGCCGCCCAGGACTTCGCCTCGGAGTTCTTCGCCACCGTGCAACAGGCCTTCACCGGCATTGCGGGCGAGGCGGATTATGCGGCCCTGCTCGGCCTGTTCGGGCCGCGTCTTCTGCCCAAGACCGGCTCGCGCCCCGTGCAGCGCCAGTCCAGCGAGACCGGCCAGGTGGCGACCTTCACCCACGTGTCGGAACTACGCGCCATCCCCAACAACGGCATCCTGCAGGGCATGGGCAATCTGGCCAACCTGACCTTCGGCGTGGCGCGCGCGGCGTCCAAGGATCCGGACACCTTCGCGGCCATGCGTCGGGACTCCCCCCGTTTTCGCCGCGCGCTGACGATGGCCGACCAGGCGGCGGCGCTCAGCGACCTGCAGGCCACCCGCGCCTATGCCGCGACGGTCAATCCCAGCCTGTGGCTCGATCAGGTCAAGACCGGCGACACGGAGGAGGACGTGCTGCGCCGCCTCTCGCGCTTGTCCGAGCGGGCGGGGCTGACCGGGCGCATGTCCACCGTACTGCGCCACATGCGCGCCGAACCGGCCCTGCCCGCGCCCGTGGCGAGCGAGCGGCGAATGCGCGTGCAGCTTCTGCATGGGCTGCGGGTCGCTTTGATCCAGCGCATCTGCCTGCTCGCCTCCCGCATTCCGGAATTTACCCCACGCGCCGGCTTCACCCTCGAACAGGCGCAACTGATGCTGATGCGGCTCGATATCCCCGCCGCCATCGCCCGGCTGGAGGAGGTCTTCCCCGCGCGCGCCAACCCGGAACTGGCCAAGGTCGATTTCGGTGAGACCGACACCTATGCCCCGGCGGAGACGCACGGCTATGGCGTCGAGCACCAGACCCTTTTCCAGCCTATCCTCGCCCTGCACGGGCTGCTCCTGCGCACGACCACGGCGCTGGGGCACGAGTGCGGGGCGTGCGGGTAGATCTGCTCGCGCAGCCCCCTCAGACGCAGTGAACTTGAAAGGCGGATTTAGCCCCCCGCATAGCCGCCAATGATCGGCAGCACTTCGCCGGTGATGAAGGACGACATCTGGGGCGAAGCCAGGAAGACGTAGGCGGGGGCGATCTCCTCCGGCTGGGCGGGGCGCTTCATCTCGGTGGTGGCGCCGAACTGTTCCAGGGACTTGGCGTCCTTGTCGGCCGGGTTGAGCGGCGTCCAGACCGGCCCCGGCGCCACCACGTTCACCCGGATGCCCTTGGGGATCAGGTGGGTAGAAAGCGAACGGGCGAAGGCGTGGATGCCGCCCTTGGTCATGGAATAGTCCAGCAGGTCCTTGTTGCCCACGAGGCCGGTGATCGAGCCGGTCATGACGATGGCCCCGCCCTTCGGCAGGTGTGGCGTGGCCGCCTGCGCCATATGGAAATAGCCGTAGAGGTTGGTTTTCAGCGTGCGGTCGAAATGCTCTTCGGTGAGCTGGCTGAAGTCGTCCACATGCTCCTGGAAAGCAGCGTTGTTGACCAGGATGTCGAGCTTGCCGAACGCCTCCACCGTCTTGGCCACCGCCGCCTTGGCGTAGGCGGGGTCGGACACGTCGCCGGGCAACAGGATGGCCTTGCGCCCCTCCTTCTCCACCGCCGCCTTGGTGATTTCAGCGTCGGTGGTTTCGTCGAGATAGGCGATGGCCACGTCCGCGCCCTCGCGCGCGAACAGCACCGCTACAGCCCGGCCGATGCCGCTGTCCGCGCCGGTGATCAGCGCCACCTTGCCCTCCAGCTTGCCGGACCCCTTGTAGAAGGGCGCATCGTACATGGGCGCTATGGCAAGGTCGGATTCCAGTCCCGGCTTGTCGAGGTGGCTGTCCTTCATCGGCGGCTCGGGATAGGCGCGCGCTCCGGCCTGCATGGCGCCCTTGGCCTTGGGCTCGGCGAAACTCCTGGCTTCCCCGTCAACCTGTTGCTGGATGGCGCGCTCCTGCTCGGCGGTGCGGCGCGCGTTTTCGGCGAAGCTCTGGTCGGTCTCGGACATGGCGGTACTCCTTGTGGCGGAGAACCGGCGACGGCGAGGCGGGTTCCTTCAAATGTGGGAAAGGATCGGATGGCGCCCTTGCCCGGATTTTAGCTCAGGCACGCTCGATCTTCGGCGGGGTCCAGACGCCCGAGACCGCCTCGGGCTTGGGCAGGTAGAGCCGCAGGAATAGGGTGTAGGGCCCCTTGGCGGGCGCCGGCAGCCAGTTGGCCGAGCGTGCGCCGCCCGGATCGGTGCGGGATATCCAGATACTCAGGCCGCCATCAGCATCCGGCTTTAGCCCGGACCGGTCGCCCACCGCATAGCGCTTGAGTGGATTGGGGGTGAGGAAGAACTGCCCCTCAGGGGTCGCCTCGTACATCGTCAGCGACCAGAAAGCGTTCACGGGCGGCGTCTGGCCCTTGGCGAAGCGGATGCGATAGATGCCGTCGCCATCGAACAGGCTTTTGCCCTCCGGCGAGAGGGCCTTGAGATACATGGCCTCTTCCGGCGGCAGGGCCGCCAGTCCAGCCAGCGCCACACCCGCACGGCCGATATAGTCCTGAAAGAACTCGCCGCTGTCCGAAGCCTGATAGAGCCAGCCATTCTTTTGATCGGTCCCCAGCCCGCGCGTTTTCACCAGCGCCAGGGCGTCGGCAACGCCGGCGGCGATCTGGGCCTGCTCGGCCGGGCTGAACCTGGCGGGATCGAATCCTGCGCCAAGGCCGAGGGGGGCGATGCGCGCGAGGATGCCGGTATCGGTGGCGGGCGGCGGGTTCTCGACCAGCAGGGCCGAAACGGCCTTGAAGTAGTCCTGCCACGGGCCTTCGCGCTTGGCGCCCCTGGCCGGCGGCGCGCCGAGCGCAGAGCCGTGCAGCGTGTAGCCGCCCTGCACGATGCGGGCGGCCGGCAGGTCCGCGTCGCCGTTCACCACCACCCGCGCCAGCGCCCAGACCCAGGGCGTGGGCGAGCGGATGGCGCCGACCGGTGCGGCGTCGTTGGGTCCGACCAGGATGAAGCTCCCGCCCTTTGGCCCCGTCGTGCGCGTGCCGAGCACGGCGAAATTGTCGCTCCACATGTCCATGAAGGCGAAGGACGCATATCGGTCGCCGATGTCCGGCTGGGCGATCGTCGCCGGCCCCTTACTCAGGTCGATGAAGGCCAGGGCGTAGATGGTGTCGTTGTTGGGCGTGGTGACGTTGCGCGACTCTGGCCCGGCCAGCGAAGGCTGGCGGATGAACGTGTTGGCCTTGGCCCCGAGGCCGAGGGTGCGCGCCCGTACGTTGGCGATCTCGTTGAGCGGCAGGGTATAGATCCAAGCCTCCCGCGCCGCATCGCGCAGTGTGTAGGCGCCCGCCGCAAAGGCCGTCTCGCCCATCGCCAAGGTCGTGGCGAGGGTTCCGCCACCAATCATGAACTGCCTGCGCTGCATGGCCTTGGCCTCCCGCTGTTTCTTGTGTTGGCGCGACTATGGGAGCGACAGGCGGAACCGTAAAGCAAGCTGGGCGGTTGAGGGCGCAGGGAAACGCCGGAGCTTCACCATGTCCAAGTCCTCGCTGCGCCTGGTGGTGCTGGGCGCCGCCGCCGGTCTGGTCGCCGCCTGGGCCATGGAAGAATCGCAGAAGGCCATCGCCGAAGCCGCCAAGTCCGCGGGCGTCGAGCCGCCCTCCGGCGACCCGGCCACGGTCAAGGCCGCCGACCGGCTCTCCATGGAATTCAGCGGCCAGCCTATAGCGCCGCACAAGCGCGAGCAGGCGGGGCGGATCGTCCACTACGCCACGGGCGCCGCGCTCGGCGCCGTCTACACCTATCTGGCCGAGCGGGCGCCGTTCATCACCTGGGGATTCGGCGGGCTGTTCGGGCTCGCGGTGACCGGTCTTCTGGACGAGGGCGCGGCGCCGGCCCTCGGCTTTTCCCCGCCCGCATCCGAAGTTCCGCTGGAACGCCACGGTGAGGGCGTCGCCGCCCACCTGATCTTCGGCTCGGCGCTTGAAGCCGCGCGGCAGGTCGTGCGGGTCCTGGCGTGAGTCCGGTTGCAGTCCACGTCTATAAGTCCATCATCCATAGCCAAGCTTGGGAGCACGAGCATGTCTGAGCGTCGCGTCACAACCCTATTCGCCGCCTCGGCCCTGCTGTGCGCCGGGCTCGCTCTCACCGGCTGTGGCCGCTCGCAGGCGGGCAACACCGCCGCCGCCACGACCGCGGCCCCCGCCCTGCCCGCTACACAGCCGGCGGGCGCCGTCGCCCCCGTGCAGCCGGTGGCCGGACAGCCGTATGCCGGGCAGCCTTATGCCGGAGCCCCTGCGCCCATGCCCGCCGACCCCTGCCCTTCCATCGGCACCCTGGCCGAAGCCAAGGGCCCCATCGCCCTGAACGGCGCGCGGCTGATCCGGCTGGGCGGCGCGTGCTCGGCGGGCGACATGACCAACCACCTGCGCAACTTCGCCGACGGCACGCGCTTCATCCTGGTCGCGGACGACCTGCGCGCGGGCGTCCAGCCTGGCGTGCCGTTCGAGTTGCGCCTCGGCCCGCCCTCCACCAGCGAGGCGGCGGTGATCGGTACGGTGAACTTCTACGGCGCCATGCGTCCCATGGGCTCGGGCCAGCCGCACAGCATAAGCTTCGACGTGACCCGCGCGGTGCAGTCCCTGGCGGTCAGTGGATGGCCGGCCCAGGGCCTCGGCGTCGCCGTGGCGCCATCGGGTCCGGTTGCGCCCGGCGCGGACGCCACTATCGGCGCCCTTCGCCTGGTGGCCCAGGCGCCGCGCTAGATCAGGTCTTGCGCATCGCGGGGCGGGACTTGGAGGCCGCCTTGGCCGCCGCCGCGCGTTCGGTCTGCTTGCGACCCTGCCCACCGGGGCCGGGTGCGCCGCTCGACGCCGCCTTGCGTTGCGCGACCAGGGCGGCCAGCGTTTCGGTGGTGGACTTCTTGGGTTCGTCGGTGTCGGACATAGGACACTGTAGCACACCCGTCGCCGCTTGCGCCGTTCAACTACCGGTGAAACGCAGGAAATAGACCGCCGCCGCGCCCCAGCTGCGGTGATCGAGGGGCTCAAACCCTGGCGTCATCGGCGCAGCCTCTTCTGCGGCGCGTTCGAACACGACCGTGGCGCCGGGGACCAGCCAGCCGCCGGAGCTCAGCGAGGTCAAAGCCCGCTCTCCCAACCCCTTGCGATAGGGCGGGTCGAGGAAGGCGAGGTCGAACGGCGCGCCCGCACTGGCGGGGCGCAGGCCGAGGTCGGTGGCGTCGCGCCGATGCACGCGGGTTTCGCCGAACAGATGCAGCGCCTCCACATTGCCGCGGATCGCGCCGCGCGCCGCCTCGTCGGTCTCCACGAACAGGCAGAAGGCCGCCCCGCGCGACAGCGCCTCGACGCCGAGCCCGCCCGACCCGGCGAACAGGTCGATCACCCGAACGCCGTCGAGGCCCGGCGCCCAGGGGGCATGGGCGAGCACGTCGAACAGGGCCTGACGCGCCCGGTCGCTGGTGGGGCGGGTGGTCGACCCCTGCGGCGCGACCAGGGTTCGCCCACGAAACCGGCCCGAGACGACCCTCATGCGTGCGAAGCAAACAGCTTGTCGGCCCAGGCCTGCACGGCGCGCAGGAGGGCGACGACAAGGATAGTGAAGCCGATGGCGACGAAACTGCGCTGGGACGACAGCACCAGGGCCACGGCGGCGACCAGCGGCGGCAACAACAACGCCTGCAGCATTCGCACCCACTTCAAGGCGGGGCCGATCTCCGGGTGGGTCAGCTTGGCGAAAAAGGCCGCATAGCCCCAGGCGATGGCCTGCACGAATCCGCTCGCCAGGATCAGGGCGTAGTAGATCCAGAAAGTCTTGCCGGTGTGGCCATAGTCCACCAGCAGCCGCACGCCGGTAGGCTGCAGAGCCACCAGGCCGAGCTGGGCCAGCAACAGGAAGGTGATGACGCCGTCCACGCCGGTCAGCTGGGACAGGATGCGCCGCTGGCCCGACCAGAAGGCGGCGATGACCAGGAAGGTGATGGCGTAGGCGCCCAGCGCCGGCCCCATCTGGGCGAACAGCACGTCGAGGTCGCCGTTCCACGCGCTCGGCGGCTTAAGCTCCAGCGCCGCCAGGGTGATGACGATGGCGAACACCCCGTCCGACAGCATGATCAGCCGGTCATAGGCGTGGCGCGCCATGCGCTTGGCCAGCGGCTCCTCGGTATCCAGAATCTCGAACTCGCCCATGCCGCCCTGTCGCTTCCACGCGGCAATCTGCCCCGTACCGCCCAATGGGTGCAACCACTTGCGCACCTGGAATGCCCCGTCGATGGTGCGACCGATCGGGGGACCTCATGGCGAAGACGAGGCCGGCGCCGCTGAAGCGGATCGGGCTGGACGGACGAGGCTGGCTGGCCCTGGCTGTGCTGGCCATCCTGTGGGGACTGGTGCTGCGCGGCTGGACGCCGATGGTCGGCCTGCCCACCGGAGTGGCGCTGAGCCACCTGATCCACACCCCCGCTCTCGTTCGCAGCGGCTTCGCCTTCGACATCGGCGCAACGCGAATCTTCGGCGGCATGGCGCCGCTGGACATCCTGGGTCGCTTCGCCCTTTACGCCCTGGAGACAGCGGCGGTGGGACTGGTGGGGTGGATGGGGCTCGCCTTCATCGCCCGTGTGCGCCCTCTGCGCCTGCTCAGCGACGCGCCAAGGTTCCGCTGGCGCCTCGTGCTGTTCGGCCTGTGCGCCAGCGCGGGGGTGATCCTTGCGGTGCGCATCGCGCAAGCGACGATGAGTGGCGAGGACGTGATCCTCGGCTGGGGCGTCGGCCCCCTGCCCGCCCAGATGCTTTGGGGCGCGTGCCTGCTGGCGCTGACCCTGATGGTGGGTTTCTTCGAGGAGGCGGTGTTCCGTGGCGGGCTGCTGCGCCTCGCACCGAAGTCCCCGTGGTTGATACCGCTGGCCATCCTCGTCAACGCCGCCCTGTTCGCCGGTGTGCACGGCGCCCAGTCGCCGGTGGAGTTCGTGGACCGGCTGGCGCTGGGCGTGGCGCTCGGATGGGCGACCTTGCGCCTGCGCGGGATCGAGCTCGCCGTGGGCCTGCACGCCGGGCTCGACTTCGCCGCCATGCTGCTTAACCCCGCCGAGTTGGAACGCTCCGCCATGGCCGCCGGCGCCAGCCTGACCCCGCCCAGCGCCGCGCCGCAGACCTTCCCGCTCCTGGTGGAGCTGGCGGCGGGCGCCGTGATGGCGGTGGTGCTGTCCTTCGCCGCCCTCGCTTTGGCCGAACTCGCCATCCGCGTCGGCGGCTGGCTCAGGCTCGACCTGCCGAAAGCGGAGACTGCGCCCGTCAGCGACCCCTGGGCTTCGACGCCGGCGGACGAGCAGGACCGCGAGCCCCAGCTGGCTTAGCGCCAGGCTTGCCGCCTGCGAGCTTTCCCCCCGCCGGCTTGAACGTCAGGTCGGTGGAGTGGGCCTTGGCGAGGGCCGACTTTGCGGGAGCGGCCTTGCGGTTGGGCTTGGCGGCGTGGGGCGATTCCTTCTTCTTCGCCTTGGCCCAGCCGGTCTTGTATTCCTTCTTCGGCTTGGGCTCGGCCGCGGCGCGGCGGCTGGCGATCTTGTCGGGACGCAGCACCGGTGTCTTGCCCTTGGGCATGAGCAGGCCGCCCCCGGTGGCGCTGCCCTTGGGCATGCTTTCCGGCGCGATCAGGCCTTCGAGCTGTTCGCGGATCACGCGCGGCCCGATCTCCTCCGCCGCGCCCGAGGGCAGCGTGCCGAGCACGAACGGACCATAGGCCAGGCGGATCAGCCGGTTCACCTTCAGCCCGATATGCTCCAGCACGCGGCGCACCTCGCGGTTCTTGCCCTCGGTGATGGCGACGGTGATCCACACATTGGCCGGGCCCTTGCGGTCCACGTCCATGGCGGCGTGCTTCATCTTGTCGAGCTTCGCCTCCATGGCGCCGTACCGCACACCTTCGACCGTGATCCCGTCCTTCAGCTTGTCGAGCTTCTCCTGGCTGGTGTGGCCATAGCAGCGGGCGCGATACTGACGCACCCAGCCGGTGGCGGGCAGTTCCAGCGCGCGGGCCACCTCGCCATCGTTGGTCAGCAGCAGCAGGCCCTCGGACGCGATGTCGAGACGCCCCACGGAGATTACCCGCGGCAGGCCCTCGGGCAGGTGGTCGAACACGCTGGGGCGGCCCTTGGGATCCTTGTGCGCAGTGATCAGGCCGACGGGCTTGTGGTAGCGCCACAGCCGCGCCGGCTCCTTGTCGCTCACCACCTCGCCGTTGACGGTGAGGATGTCGCCCGTCCCGACCTTGACCGCAGGCGTCGTCAGCACCTGGCCGTTCAGGGCCACGCGGCCCTCGGCGATCAGGCGTTCGATGTCGCGGCGCGAGGCGACGCCGGCGCGGGCCAGCACCTTGGCCACCCGCTCTTCGGTCTCCGGCGCCACGCTATCCGGATCCGGCGCCGGCCGGGGCGCGAGGACGGGTTCAGGCTTGGCGAGGGGTTTAGGGGCGCGCAGAACCTTGGCGCCGAGGCCGGGCGCGGCTGCGCCGGCAGGGACCTTGGCCGCCCCCTTACGAACGGGGGCTTGACCGGCGCGGGGCGCGCGCCTTGGGTGCTCTTTGTGATCGACCATGACGAACAGACCATGCGCATCGCCCTCGCCGAGGCGCAAGCCGCCGCGGACGCCGGCGAGACCCCGGTCGGCGCGGTAATCATCGATCCGGCGACCGGCGAAGTGATCGCCAAGGCTGGCAACGCCCCCATCGGCACGCATGACCCCACCGCCCATGCTGAGATCCGCGCCATCCGCGCGGCGGCGTCGAAACTGGGCAATTACCGGCTCACGGGACTGACCCTGTTCGTGACGCTGGAGCCGTGCCCCATGTGCGCCGGGGCCATCAGCCATGCGCGCCTCGGCCGGGTGGTGTTCGGCGCCTCGGACCCCAAGGGCGGCGGCGTGATCCATGGTGCCACGGTGTTCGACCAGCCCACCTGCCACTGGAAGCCTGAGATTGCATCGGGCGTGCTGGCGGACGAGAGCGCCGACCTGCTACGCGGGTTCTTTCGGGCAAGGCGGGTGAAATGAGATTCGGGATTCCGGGACTGATCGCGGCGCTGGCCTTCACCGCGCCGGCCATGTCCAAACCTCGCGAGACGCCGCCGCCGGTCGCCGCAGCGGGACCGGAGGCCTTCGTGCGCTGGGTCTACGGTCGCTATGCCACCAACGACACGTTCGACAACCATACACAGTACTCGCCAGGGCTTCGCGCCCTGTTTGCGCGAAACACCCGGTTGGCCGACGGCGTCACCGAGAACAACGAGATCGACGAACTGTGCCAGTGCCAGGACTGGGATCACCTGCACATTACGTCGCTCGACGTCTCGCCCGTGGTCGCCAGACGGACCGAGGCCAAGGTGGGCTTCGTCAATGGCGGGACGCACGAAGCCCTGACTCTGAAACTGTTGCTCACCCCCGCCGGATGGCGCGTGGACGACGTGATCCATCCCAAGCCCGACCGCAGTCCTAGCCTGCGCGCCCGTCTGGTGGATGAGAACCGCCGCATGGCGTCCGGCAAACCTTAACGCCACGGCAACTTGCTGAGCTTCGGCCAAGACGGCATCGTCGCCGCCGAGTCGGAACGCGGTGCGCCGCGAGGGGTGATGTGATGAAGCTTGGCAAGACGCTGCTCGTTCTGTTGCTGGCCGGGGCCTCGGCCCAGGCCATGGCCAAGCCGGCCGTAACCAAGCCCGCGCCAGTCGCCGCGACCCTGCCCAGCCTCGACATCCCCGCCACCAGGATCGTGCTCAAGAACGGCCTGACCGTCATCGTCCACGAGGACCACAAGGCCCCCATCGTGGCGGTGAACATCTGGTACCACGTCGGCTCCAAGAACGAGCCGGCCGGACGCACCGGCTTCGCCCACCTGTTCGAGCACCTCATGTTCGGCGGCAAGAACGGCAACCAGAAGGGCTGGTTCGAGAAGATGGAGGCGGTGGGCGCC
Organism: uncultured Caulobacterales bacterium; assembly: GCA_903862425.1. GTDB lineage: Bacteria > Pseudomonadota > Alphaproteobacteria > Caulobacterales > Caulobacteraceae > CAIOYC01. The sequence continues at coordinate 52,478 of CAIOYC010000033.1, forward strand.
ACCGACCTCAACGGCACCACCAATACCGACCGCACCAACTTCTTCGAGACCGTGCCCACCGGCGCCCTCGACATGACCCTGTACATGGAGGCCCAGCGCATGGGCCACCTGCTCGACGGTTTCGACGAGAAGCTGCTGACCACCCAGCGCGGCGTGGTGCAGAACGAGAAGCGCCAGGGCGACAACCAGCCTTACCGCCTGTCGGAAGACATCATCGTCCACTCCACCTGGCCCGCCGGCCACCCCTACAGTCACACGGTGATCGGCGAGATGACCGACCTCGACGCCGCCAAGGTGGACGACGTGAAGGACTGGTTCTCAAAATATTACGGCCCGACCAACGCCACGGTGGTGCTGGCGGGCGACATCACCCCCGCCGAGGCCAAGGCCAAGATGGAGCGCTATTTCGGCGCCATCTCGCCGGGTGTGCCGGTGTCGCGCCAGAAGACCTGGATCGCCAAGCGCTCGGGACGCCAGTTCGCCATCGCCCAGGACCGCGTGGCCCAGCCGCGCCTGTACATGGTTTGGAACACGCCGGGCTGGGGCACGGCGGAGGGCGACTATCTGGCCCTGCTGTCGGACGTGCTCGACAGCGGCAAGTCATCCCGCCTCTACAACCGCCTGGTCTACAGGGATCAACTCGCCACGAGCGTCAGCACCGAGATCGACGACAGCGAGGTGGCCGGCCAGTTCTACATCGTCGTCACCGCCAAGCCGGGCGTCGACCTCGCCAAGGTCGAGGCTATCGTCAACGAGGAGCTGGACCGCCTGCTGAAGGACGGCCCGACGCCCGCCGAGATGCAGCGCGTGCGCACCCGCCGCATCGCCGACCGGGTGCGTCAGGCCGAGCGCGTGGGCGGCTTCGGCGGCAAGTCCGACATCCTGGCCGAATCCCAGACCTATGGCGACAGCCCGGAGGCCTGGAAGATAACCTTTGAACGCGACCGCACCGCCGCCGCCGCGGACCTGACCGCCGCCGGGCGCAAGTGGCTGAGCGACGGCGTGTTCAGCCTCTACATCACGCCCTTCCCCGAGGTGGCGGCTGAAAAGAGCGTGACGCCGGCGACCAGCGCCCCTGTCCCCTCCGCCGCCAAGCCCGCCGGCTTCGCGCCCTTCAAGCGCGCCACGTTGAAGAACGGCATGAAGGTGATCGTGGCCGAACGTCACGACGTGCCCCTGGTCAATGTCAGCCTGGTGATGGACGCGGGTACGGCCTCGGACCAGTTTGCCAAGCCGGGCGCGGCCTCGCTCACCGCCGCCCTGCTGTCCGACGGCACCGACACCCTGGACGCCCCGGCCTTCAGCGATCGGCTGCTGGAGCTCGGCGCGCGGTTCAACGCCGCGGCGGGACGCGACAGCACCTTCGCCACGGTCAGCGCGCTCAAAGTCAATCTCGACCCGTCGCTCGACCTGTTCGCCGACGCGGTGCGCCACACGGCCTTCCGACCGACCGACGTGGCGCGCGAGAAGGCCTTGCGCATCGCCGCCATTCAGCAGGCCAAGCGCCAGCCCGGCGCGGCTCTGCGTATCGAGCCCACCCTCGTCTTCGGCCCGACCCACCCCTATGGCGTATTGGCCACCGAGCAGACCGTGGCGGCCCTGACACCGCAGGACCTGAAGGCCTATCACGACACGTGGATCCAGCCGGGCGGCGCGACCCTGGTGGTGGTGGGCGACACCACACTCGACGCCATCCTGCCCAAGCTCGAGGCGCGCTTCGGCGACTGGAAGCCCGCCAGCCCGCCGACCAAGACGGTCAGGGCGCCGCCCCTGGCCTCCAGCCAGAGCGTCTATCTGATCGACAAGCCCGGCGCGGCCCAGTCCGCCATCGCCGCCGCCGAGGTCGCGCCCACGCGCCTCAACGATTCGGACGACCTGGCCATCGAGGCGATGAACACCTCCCTCGGCGGCGCCTTCACCTCGCGTCTGAACATGAACCTGCGCGAGGACAAGCACTGGTCCTATGGCGCCTCCAGCTTCGTGCAGTCCTCACGCGGGGCGGGCCTGTTCATGGCCTTCGCCCCGGTCCAGACCGACAAGACGGTGGAGTCCTTCACCGAGATGAAGAAGGAGCTCAACGACATCGCCGCCGGCCGGCCGATCAGCGCCGAAGAGTTGGCCCTGGCCCGAAACAACCTGACCCAGTCCCTGTCGGGCCAGTGGGAGACCTCGGCCGCCGTAGCCACCTCGCTGAACCAGATCGCCGGCGACAACCTGCCGGACGACTACTACGCCACCTACGCATCGCGCATCGCGGCGCTGAACACGGCGGACGTAGCGCGCGCGGCCGGACGGGTGGTGCATCCCAACGCCGTCACCTGGGTGATCCTCGGCGACCGCGCCAAGGTCGAGCCGGGCCTGAAGGCCCTCGGCGTCACCGTCCACCACATCGACGCCGACGGGAAGTCGCTGGATTAGCGGCGACAACGGGGATGGGTGGACCGATAGCCGCTCATCCCTGCCGGTGTGGCCGTGATGATCAGTCATCCGAACTGCGCAATCGAGCGCCGCCGACTCTGCTTTTGAATCCGATGTCTTCGTTCAGGCGCCCAACCAAATACCATTTTCGACCCTAAGCAGACAGTCGGTCGGTGGCATCAATCACGGCGTGGCATTGTCAGGATGGGCGTAGTTGCGCGCACGGTCCGCCTTTACGACGTAGGCCGTTCCCGTCCAGGTCAGGTCATCGCTCAAAGGCAGTGCGCCATTTGGCATCACAGGCACAACGCGGGCGTCAGGCCAGCGCCTACCGATGTCTGTCAGAATGCGAGTGCGGAATTTAGTCGCTAGGTCAGGGTGCTCCCCTTGGAGAAACGTCAGCCAGGGCCGCCCTTGATGGCCACCGTCGTCAACGAACACCTCAGGGTCATCGTCATTGGTGCCCCGCCACACGCCAACGTAAATCGTCTTGGTGAGTACGCTCTTGGCAAAAGGCGGTTCGTCCTTTGGGGCACTCTTGCGAAACTCAATCCACTGCTGACTGCCGTCGTCCACATGCAGCCCCCCAGCGCTAGCCTCTCGCCGCAGTATGTCTAGGAGGTCAGCCCTATCGCTGGCGGCGAGAAGCGGCAGCTCGATAGCTGCCACCGTTCGGTTGCTGGCCGGCTGCGGAGTTGGCGCGCAGCCGGCTGACAGAGCTACAATCGCAATCATCGAAGCGACAGTAGTCTGCTTGCCCATACCCCATTATCCGGTTCAGGAGCTGGGCTGGTCAATGCCCAACTTCCACCCTAGTCCGACATCAGAGCAGGGTCGCACCGCAAGTCTTATGGCGGCAGGGCCGCCAATCCATTGGCCCAACCTTCTCCCACTCAATCTCCGCTCCGGCGTTGCTGAGTAGGCGGCCGCTACAATTCCAGCAGCGCAGGCGCCACATCAGGATTGTCAGGTATGCAACTTCGACTATCCAGACAGCGAGCCCACTCAGAAGCCCTCCGATACAGCCGACCACAATTGCTACCACCGCCGCGCCGATAATGGAGACCTGAAGGATGCGCCATTGCTTCCGAAGGTGTTCGCGGCTGCTCATCTGGGCCTTCTAGCACGGGAGCGCCAACGGCAGAAAACCACCCTTCTGCGACCTTCGGGCTGTCGGCTCGTCCGCGATTTAGAAGCCGCGCCCCTTAAGGAAGACCGACAGTTGGAGTGTTTTCCCGCGCCGCTATCCGGTGAGGTATAATGGGTTAGGCCAAAACTGAGCGGCCATGCTCATTGACAGCGTCAGATGGATATTAGGACGCACGACCTTGTGGAAAGTCGGAATCGAAATCAGAAGCAGGTGCGCTTGTGGCTGCTGGGCGCAGTTCGCGCCAATTTTTGTGGGGCGGCGCGCGAAGGTCCGGATGGAGAGTCCGGCGCTTAAGTGAATGGTCCGACAGGAAAATGTCCGCTCGGCCGGACAGTCCGGACTCTTTTTGGTGAGTCCGGCGCCGTCGGGGTCGGGCGTGTCCAGGGTGAGGCTCGCCGTGGGGCTTGTAGGCGGATAGAGGCGCGGGCCGGGGCGAGCGATCCTGATCTTCTCCCCGGCGCTATCCCGCACCGGCGGTCATGGCCAGGGCCATGAGGCGGGCCTCCAGCTTGTCGCGCACCATGGGCCACTCCTCCGACAGGATGGAGAAGACGCAGGTGTCGCGCACGCGGCCGGTCCAGGTGATGCGGTCGTGGCGCTCGATCCCGTCCAGGTGGGCGCCGAGTTTGGTCACCGCCGCACGGCTCCGGGCATTGATGGCGTCGACGCGGAACTGGACCACATTGGCCCCGGTCTCCATCAGGCCGCCGGGCGCGAAGGCGTGGCCGAGCATCAGCATCTTGGCCTCCGGGTTGATCGCGCCGCCGCGGGCGTCGGGCCGGTAATAGGTATTGCCGATCTCCACCCGGCGGTTCGTGGCGTCGCGGGTGTAAAGGCTGCAGCCCACCACCTCGCCGTGATGGATCACTGCATAGCCGGCCCGGTTCGGGTCGCTCACCAGCCGGGCCCACCAGACATCGAGGTTGGAGCCGTTCATCGGCGTGGGATAGAGCGAGGTCCAGATATCCGCATCCGCATCGCAGGCGGCGCGCAGGGGCTCGCGATGCGCTTCTCCCAGAGGCTCCAGCCGCACGAAACGGCCGTCCAGAACCGGCAGGGCCTTGGTCATCGCGGCATGATCTCCGTCATGGCGCTGTCGTGCAGGCGCCTCATCACTAGCAAACGACAGTCTGACTTGCGGTCGGCCCTAGCGATAGGGCAGAATGGGAAAATCAAAAAACCGGTATGGAACCACACCGGAGCCTCGCAGGGGTCGTATGGACCCCCATCGGGCTCCAACAGGGAGCACTTCATGGACTTCAGTCTTTCGGAACACCAGCGCCATTACCTTGACCGGGTAAAGGCGTTCATGGACGAGCACATCTACCCCGCCGTCCCCCGCTATAACGAGGAGATGAACGTCATCGGCGCCGAGCGCTGGAAGGTCGTTCAGGTGGTCGAGGAGCTGAAGGAGAAGGCCAAGGCCGCGGGCCTGTGGAACTTCTTCATGCCCCCCCATTCGGGCCAGGTGCACGTGGACGACACCTTCGAGTTCAAGGGCATCCAGCTCACCAATCTCGAATACTCCATGATCGCCGAAGAGCTCGGCAAGGTCGGTTTCGCTTCGGAAGTTTTCAACTGCTCCGCGCCCGACACCGGCAATATGGAAGTGCTCATGCGCTACGGCACGCTGGAGCAGAAGGAAAAGTGGCTGCGCCCGCTGATGAACGGCGAGATCCGCTCCGCCTTCCTGATGACCGAGCCGGACGTGGCCTCCTCGGACGCCACCAACATCCAGACCGAGATCCGCCGCGAAGGTGACGAATACGTCATCAACGGGCGCAAGTGGTGGTCGTCGGGCGTGGGCGATCCGCGCTGCAAGGTGGCCATCGTGATGGGCCGCACCAATCCGGAGCGCGAGCGCCACGCCCAGCAGTCGCAAGTGCTCGTGCCGCTGGACGCCCCTGGGGTCGAGATCGTGCGCATGCTGCCGGTGTTCGGCTATGACGACGCCCCCCACGGCCACGCCGAGGTCATCCTGAAGAACGTTCGGGTGAAGATCGAGGACAGCCTGCTGCTCGGCGAAGGCCGCGGCTTCGAGATCGCCCAGGGGCGCCTGGGTCCGGGCCGCATCCACCACTGCATGCGCACCATCGGTACCGCCGAAGTGGCGCTGGAGAAGATGGTCAAGCGCCTGCAGTCGCGCAAAGCCTTCGGCAAATACATCTCCGACCACTCGGTCTGGGAAGAGCGCGTGGCCGAGGCCCGCATCAATATCGAGATGTGCCGCCTGCTCTGCCTCAAGGCCGCAGACATGATGGACAAGGCCGGCAACAAATCCGCCCGGCTGGAGATCGCCATGATCAAGGTCGCCGCGCCGAAGATCGCCTGCAAGATCATCGACGACGCCATCCAGGCCCACGGCGGCGGCGGCGTGACCACCGACTTCGGCCTGGCCATCGCCTACGCTCATCAGCGCACCCTGCGCCTCGCCGATGGTCCGGACGAAGTGCACGCCCGCACCATCGCCCGCATGGAATACGGCAAATACGGCGACGCGGTGGTGAAGCTGCGCCACGAAGCTGAAGAGAAACTCCTGGTCGCCGGCATCCGCTAGGCGTTCAGAAACCCCATAGGTCGAGGAAGCCGCGGTCCAGTGGGCCGCGGCTTGTTTCATGCCGATTGCGTGACACCTGGGCGATGCTCGCACTCAGCAGGGCGGCGAGGATCAACCAGGAAAGCGCCATCAAGGCGGTGGCGTAAGCCGCCGCCGACAAGGTTTCCGGCGTCCTCCACGCGGCCAGATGGACCGCCACCGAGGCGGCCTGCAGCACCGTCGCCAGCCCAGCCCAGCCGCGTCGACTACCCATCAGCGCCCAGCCAAAGACCGCGAGCTGCACGACGTCCGCCGCCAGGAGCCTGCCCTGCAGGTGTCGCCAGCCGTGATGATCGATTAGCCAGGGGCCGAGCAGCGAGGTCGCCAGCACGACGGCCACGGCGCCGCGCAGGGCCCTATCGCCCCGGTATAGTGCGCCAGCGATCGCAAGGGCGAGCAGGCCGTACCAGACCGCGAATAGGACGACAGGGGGCATGAAGCGGCCTCCGGCTCGGCGCCGAAGGCCAGACCTATCACGCGCCCGCCGCTTGGGGGACCGAATCCACCTTGGCTTCGGGGATAAAGGTCGTGCCCTGGTCGGGCTTGTCGCCGGGATTGGTCATCACATGCACGCCGACCTGGCGCTGGGTAAGATCCATCGCCTTGTGCAGGCGCGCCGAGCGTGCGCGAGCGTCGGCTAGGCTGGCCACGAGGCCGAGGGCTTCATCGACGATGGGCTGTCCGTGGAAGATAGAGAGGTTCAGGCGCTTGCGTTCGGAGACGACCCTGAGGATCAGGGCGGCGCTTTGACCGAGGGCTTCCTCGACCCCGTCCTCAAGCTCGAAGAGGGCGTCGGCCATCTGTTCGGCCACGGCCTGGCGGGCGGCGACGGTGAACTTGTCGGCATGGGAAGGGCGCAGGCGGCGGATGTTGGACATGGCGGTTCCTTATGGGCCGCCCGAGGGCAGCATCTGGTGATGCGCCGGCCGCTCACAGAGGGCGGATTGCCGGCAGAACAGGGTGAAGTGGCCCAGCCAATCGGTCACAGCGGTCAGGGAGAGCGACAGCAGGACGACCGCGATCAGAAGCCGGGTAACGATCTGGAACGGGGTCAGGGCATCGGCGCCTCCCCGGTTTCGCTGGTCGGCTCCGACATGCTCTGCTCGTCCAGAACGAGGCCGGCCAAGAGGATCAAGCCGCGCACCACCATCTCCGGGGTTTGCCAGGCCGCCCGCGACTTCAATTCCTCCAGCAGCGGATAGACCATGGAGCGGCTGCGGCGGGTCCAGGCCAACTCCTCCAATTGACGACGCACCGCCGCCCAGGAGATGGCCGGCAGGGTATCGACCGTTGGCATCGGCGCAAACCGCGCCTGGAACGCCGCGATCTCCGTACGCCTGCGATAGAGTTCGGCGATCTGCCGCGCCTGCCGTTCCCGTCTCACCGCCGCTTCGACTTCCGGGCCGAGCATCAGCCGGGTCACATTGCTCATGGTCTGTGTCCCTAGTTCGAAGCGCAGATGAACCGAGGACTGAGAATTCGGACAGTTCCGCCGGATCGTATACGACCCGGTCGTAGCCACCACGGCGCCGTTCGTAGGAGGCAAAGGCGCGGGCAGCCTGCCGCCGATCGGCCAGACCAAGCTTATGCACCGCGTCGGCGATAGCCTTGTCGATGGCGTCCTTCTTGATCTCGCTTTGGACGAGCGCGATCTCTTTCGAAGTCAGGTCTTCGGCGACCAGGCGCAACAGGGCCCGCTGTCTGTCGCTTAGACGCAGGAACAGATTTTCGTCGAGCCCCTCACAAGAAGCACGTTGGGGTAGAGTCGCCACTACTCACCTCCCTTTGATCGCCGGCTTAGCTTATTCAACTTCAAAGCGTTTGCCGCTGCGACTGAATGCATCTTCACGGGGGCCCCAACCCCGGCATTACTTCTGGTGGACCGAATGGCTAAGATCGCGCTAGGATTGTCCGCACTCCCGATCCGGGGATCGGACCGAACCACGTTGATCGTTTCTAGGAGCGTGTACGCATGGCTGAAGAGCCTGATCCGATCGACCGCGCCGTCGGCGCGCGCGTTCGTCTGCGACGGCGTGCGCTGAAGATCAGCCAGATGTCCCTGGCCAGCGCTCTCGGCGTATCGTTCCAGCAGGTCCAGAAGTACGAGCGCGGCGCGAACCGGGTTTCCGCCTCCTCGCTGGTGCGCATGGCTACGGCCCTGGAATGCACCGTCGCCCACCTCGTCGGCGAGGGCGAAGGCGACCAGGCCTCGTTCGCTGGCGATCTGCTCCCGTCTGACGCCCTCGAATTGATCGAGGTCTTCTCCCGCATCAGCGATCCGCGGGCGCGGCGCGCCATCATCGATCTCGCGACGAGCCTAGGCGAGAAGACCTGCCCATCGGACTGAAGTCCGACGCCCGGCGGCGGTTGACGGCGCCAAGCGGGGTGGACCGATCGGGCTAATGGAGGCCCTCGCGGATGCCGAGCCGGGGTCGCGGACGACCGACATCAAGGCCGCCTGACACCGGGCCATTTCCCCGCCGCCTCCACCCGGCTAGTGTTCGCCCATGAAGGTGCTGGTGGTCGAGGATGACGCGGAGACCTCCGCCTACGTGGCGCGGGGGCTCAAGGAGCAGGGCCACGGAGTCGAGGTCGCCGCGAACGGCCGCGACGGTCTCTTCCTGGCGCTGGACCAGAGCTATGATGTGGTCATCATGGACCGCATGCTTCCGGGCATGGACGGGCTGAGCGTGGTCAAGTCGATGCGCGCGGGCGGGATGGACACGCCGGTCATCTTCCTCACCGCGCTCGGCGGGGTGGGCGAGCGGGTGGAGGGCCTGGAGGCCGGCGCCGACGACTATCTGGTCAAGCCCTTCTCGTTCTCGGAGCTGAACGCGCGGGTCAACGCCCTCGCCCGCCGCCCGCCTATCAAGGCCGAGGCGGCCAACCTCGTCATCGGCGACCTCGACCTGAACCGGCTGCAGCGGCAGGCGAGGCTCGGCGACCAGCAACTCGACCTCAAGCCCAAGGAATTCGCCCTCCTCGAATACCTGATGATGAATGCGGATCGGGTGGTGACGCGCACCATGCTGCTGGAGCACGTGTGGGACTTCCACTTCGATCCCAAGACCACCATCGTGGAGACCCATATCAGCCGTCTGCGCGCCAAGCTCGAGACGGCGCGGGATGCTGGCGCCGGCACGCCGCCCCAGCTCCTGACCGTGCGCGGCGCGGGATACATGCTGGGTGGCGGCTAGCCTTCCCCCTCGTCTGCGGCGGCGGCTGACCCCGCGCGCGCCCTCGACCCGTGCGCGGGTGGCGACCCTGCTCGTCATCCTCTTCGTGGCGGCCTTCGGCATCTCGGGGGTCGCCACCTGGGCCGTGTTGTCCCAGCCCGTGGACGCGGGGGTCGAGGCGCGACTGGACCGCGAGACCCAGACCCTCATCCGCCTCTACAGCTCGCTGCCGCTGCCCGAGGCGATCCACGAGATCCGTTCACGCGAGCGCCGCGCGGCGGGCCTGCACTGGCGCCTGGCGGAGCGGAACGGCGCGGTCATCGCCGGGGACCTTCCGGAGGGCAATCTCTACCGCCCTGGCCTGACCAGCGTCCCCGCCGGACCGCCCCACGACCTGCCGCAGGTCGAGGAGGAGACGGCTCCGGTCGAGGACGAGGAGGCCGACGCCGCCGACCGGCTGCGCGTGCTCACCGTCGCCTGGCCCGACGGCAAGCTGCTGTCGGTGGGCGAGGATCTCGGGCGGATGCCGGAGGTGCGCCGCCAGTTCCTGCGCACCTTCCTGCTCACCTCCGGCGCGGCGCTGATGATCGCCCTGGGGCTGGTGCTCACCTTCGCCAGCCGGCTGCTGGGCCGGATCGAGGTCATCGCCCGCACCGCCGACGCCGTCTCGGGCGAGGACATGGGGGCGCGGGTTCCCATGCGGGCCAACGGCCGGGGCGACGACATCGACAGGCTGGCCCTGTCGGTGAACCTTATGCTGGACCGCATCGCCGGGCTGCTCGCCAGCGTGCGCCAGGTCTCGGACGATGTGGCGCACGACCTGCGCACCCCCCTCGCTCACCTCAAGCAGCGGATCGAGACGGCGCTGAACGGCCCACCCGATGTCGATACCTATCGCGCGGCGCTGGAGGGCGCCTCGGACAAGATCGACGAGGTGCTGGCCACCTTCGAGGCCCTGCTCGCCATCGCCCGCCTCGAAGCTGGATCGCAGGGACCGCATTTCCAGCCCATGGACCTGTCGCAGGTGGCGGAAGCCGTGGTCGAGGCCTTCCGCCCTTCCGCCGAGGATGGCGGACGGGAGATCCTTCTCTCGGCGCCCCATCCCCTGCCCCTCCGCGGCGAGCGCGCGCTGATCACCCAGATGCTGGCGAACCTGGTGGAGAACGCCCTGATCCACACCCCCCGCGGCTCCACCGTGGAGGTGCGGGCCGAGCGGCTGGGCGCCACCGCCCGCCTGGTGGTGGAGGACGACGGCCCCGGAGTGAGCGACGAGGAGCGGACCCGAATCTTCGAGCGCTTCTTCCGCGTCGATCGCAGCCGCACCACGCCGGGCTCCGGCCTCGGCCTCAGCCTCGCCGCCGCCGTCGCCGCCGCCCACGGCGCCCAGATCAAGGCCGAGGACGCGCGCCCGGGCCTGCGCATCCACGTGGACTTCCCCCTCGCGCGGGAGGAGCCCGCCGCCTGAGCCAGCACCGGTTTAGGGCTCGTTAAGCCTGATCCCCGACTCTTGCGCCGCATCTGCGGAGCGATACGGCGATGACCCTGGCGATGCGCGCGGCGCACCCCCTTCCACCGGCGTCCTGGCCCGGCGCGGTGGACGACCTGATCGCCACCGGCGCCCACGTCTTCCCGACCCTGCTCGACAACCAGGCCGCCGCCGACCTGCTGGCCCGGATCAAGGCCCAGCGCGCCTTCGACCACAGCCTCTTCCTCACCGAGGCCGAGTTCGACGCCGACCCGCAGTACAGAGGGGTGAACCCCCGCCCGGGCCGCAATCTGCTGGAGGCGTTCGACGCCGATCTGGCCTTCGTCGAGCGCGCGCCCCAGATCACCCAGGCCCTCACCGAGGTGCTGGGCGAGGGCTACCAGATCATGGACCGCAAGGTGGTCTGCGGCGTGCCCGCCCGCGCCGTGCCCAGCTGGCTGAAGGCCCGGATCGAGGGCGCGCCGGTCAACAATCTCGGCGCCTATGTGAAGCCCGAATACCGGGACGTGACCTATTTCTACGGCATCGACTTCCACCAGGACATCATCGACTACAAGGACCGCGACGCGGACTTCCTCACCCTCTACATCTACTTGCACCCGGTGACGGCGGCAGATGCGCCGCTGTTCCTGCTGGAGGGCAGCCATGCCCTGGGCGCCACCACCTTCCCTCACGCCCTCGAGCGCACGACGCCCACCACCTGGCGTTATGCGGATCGGGTGTGCGCCGCCATCCCGGTGACCCAGCGGGTGCTGACCGGCCCGGCGGGGTACGCGGCCATGTGGCACCCCTTCACCCTGCACGGCACCCAGCCCGACGCCGCCGACCACGAGCGCATCTCCCTGCGCTATCTCATCGCCCGCAAACCGGGCGTGAAGGCGGGGATCGACGCCGTGAACGCCGCCATCAACGGGCCGCTCCGCCTGGAAACCACCCGCATGGACCTCGCCGCCGACGGCTCCGCCGCCATCAAGGGCAATGTGGTGCGGGGGGCCTAGGGGCCCGGTCAGCCGGTGCTGCAGGCTTCGATACACCCGCTTCGCGGGGATGAGCGAAATCAGAAGCGGGCGTGTCCCCGGCGACACGGCATTCACCCCCCTCGATGGGGATAGCGAGCGCGCTATCCCCGCATCTCGGGTCCAGGATGGGTTCGGTGGCGGGGTCGGGACGAGCGTTGGGCGCGGCCGGATCGGCCCGCGACCCGGACTCGCCAAAAGAGTCCGGACTGTCCGGCCCGCCCTCTGTCACGGCCTTAGCGGGCGGCGGATCGTCGGCCGCGGCGGCGTGCGGCGCCTCGGGTTCGTCCTCGTCCCAGCCCTCGTCTTCGAACCAGGCCGCATCGACGCCCGCATCGGCAATCTCCCGTTCCGCCTGATCGGTGAGGGCCTCGCGCCAGGTAGCGACCCCCACCTCCTCGCAGGTGAACCAGCGCAGCTCCTTCACCACCCTGAGCCAGCCCTTTACTTCGTTGAGGCGTCCGAGGCGCAGGGCCTGGTCTGCGCGGTCCATGGCCTCGGCGGCCATGGTCTGGCGCAAGCGCGCGGGCTGGGGCGGCCGGTCGGGCGGCTCGATCAGGTCATGGTCGGGCGGGCCGTGCGCGGTATCGCGCCGCCGCCAGCCGCCCGCGTGGGCGCGGGCATAGAAGACCGAGCGGCCAAGGCCGTAGCGAGCGCAGACCTCCGTGCCGGTAGACCCGGCCAGGTAGTCCCGCCGCGCGGCGTCCCAGATGGTGAGGGTGGATGATGGGGGATGGGTGTCGTCCTTCATCCCCCAAGGATCAGACGATAAGTTTTCCCCAGGAGAAGATTATCGCCGACCGCGAGCGTTTGTGGCGTCACCTATGGGGCCAAAAACCCACGGAGGCGCCGCGCCTTCCGCGGGTCAGTGGGCGCGGGCGGCGCGGATACGGCCGAGCATGGCGGAGAAATAAGCTTCCGCCTCGGCCAGGGTCGCCAGCACCCGCGCGCGGCGGCGGCTGACTTTTACGGCGAAATGCTGGGTGGTTTCGGTCGCGGTGGTCCAAAGTTCCAGACCGTCGGTCCGCTTGAGTAAGGTCGCCTGGGTCATGTCCGAGTCTCCGGGGTGAGGATGGCTGGGCTTGCAGGTATCACCAGACAGTAACGCACAAACCGCGCTTCAGCCCGATCAGGTTCGCGTGATCGATAAGGAGCACCGCTGCGCGCCGGTTCAGATAAACTGATCGGCCGGCAAGGCGCCTCACGCCTATTGCTATTGCGCCCGGACGGAGACGACCTCCTGCAGGCGTTGGGCCAGGGCCTCGACCGAGTAGGGCTTCTTGAGAAGTTCGAACCCGTGGGCGCCTTCCTGAGCGATCACGTGGCTGTATCCGCTGGTCAGCAGCACCGGCAGCGAGGCGAACCGTTCGCGCAGGATTTCCGCCATGGCCAGGCCGTTCATGCCGGGCATCATCACGTCGGAGAATACGGCGTCGAACCCGCCGCCGTCCTCGCCAAGGATGGCGAGGGCTTCCTGCGCGTTCGCCGCGCGCACCGGCTGGTGCCCGAGGTCGGACAGCATCTCCACGGCAAACTGACCGACGGCCTCATTATCCTCCACCACGAGCACGCGCAGCCCGCGATGCGCCGGTTCGGGATGTGTGCGGCCCGGCGACAGGTTCGCCTCCATATCGCCGCCCGAGGTGCGCGGCAGGAAGAGCTGAAAGGACGCGCCGTGACCTTCCTCGGAGCGGACGGTGATCTCCCCGCCCGACTGCTTGGCGAAGCCGAACACCTGGCTGAGGCCAAGGCCCGTTCCACGTCCTACGTCCTTGGTGGTGAAGAAGGGTTCGAAGATGCTGGCGAGCTGATCCTGGGGAATGCCGCAGCCGCTGTCCTCCACCGTAATGGCGACGAAGGCGCCCCGGCTACCGGCGTGGCCGCGCACGGACGGCAGGCTGTCCACTGCGGCGACGCGAAGGATCAGCACGCCCTCGCCCTGCATCGCGTCGCGGCCATTGACGGCGAGATTGATCAGCGCGGTCTCGAACTGGTTGACGTCCGCCGTGGCGAAGCAGGGCGTCGCCGGCGTTTCGACCCGGATATCGATGCGGGCGCCCACGAGGGGCCGGACCAGGTCGGCGACGCTCTCCACCTGGGCGCCGACGTCGAACTCCACCGGCACCAAGGCCTGGCGGCGGGCGAAGGCCAGAAGCTGGCCCGTCAGCTTGGCCGCGCGGTCCACGGTCTGGGATATGGCCTCCACATAGCGGGCGCGGCGAACGGACGACAGCCCCTCCTGCCCCAGGAAGTCCACCGAGGAACGGATGATGGTGAGGATGTTGTTGAAATCGTGCGCCACACCGCCGGTCAGCTGGCCCACGGCCTCCATCTTCTGCGACTGGACGAGGACCGACTGCATGCGCTCCTTGTCCTCGATCTCTCTGACGAGGTCCGCATTGGCCTTGGCCAGTTCGGCGGTGCGCGCCTCGATGCGCGCCTCGAGCGTGGAGGCGAACTGGCGGCGCTCCTCCAGATGTTCGCGCGCCACGTACTGGCGGCGGCGCGCGCGCAGAGCCGAGGCGACCCCGCGCTGCAGGGTTTCGCTGTTCACCGGGCGCTCCAGGATCACGATATTGCCGAGGTCCGCCAGCGCCTTCTGCGCCGCGGCGGGACGGGGCGCGATCCTCTGCGCCGCCAGCACGATCACCGGCAGGTCCGACCAGGGCGGCTGGTCCTCGAGCCACTGGGTGATGCCGGTGAGGGACTGGCCCACCAGGGCCTCCTCCGTCACGACCACCGTGCCGGCGCCCTCGCGCACCTGAAGCTCCAACTCCGCCACGTCGGGGCAGATATGGATCGGCAGATCACCCAGGGTGCTGGCGATGACCGCAGCATCCCGCCCTCTCGGCGCGAGGACGAGGACGCGGTGATCGAGATGGGAGCTCAATCGGCCTCTCCGGCGCGCACACGATCGCTCGGCAGCATGTCCAACGCGCCGCGATAGCTTTGAACGCCCGCCATCACGCCCTGGAAGTCGGTGAGCGCCTGGCCCACCCGCACGCCCGTCGGGCCGAGGCGGAACTCACGGATGGTGCGCTCGTGCGCGCTCGAGCGGCTCTTGACCACAGATACGGCGGTCAGGATTTCGCCCTTGGCCTCGAAGAACCGGAATAGAAGGATCGCATCGCTGAGATAGCTGAGATCCACATCGCTGCGCATATCGCCGACCAGGCCGTGCTGGCCGAGCACCAGGAGCGTGATGATGCCGAGCTGGTTCAGGTAGTTCAGCAGTTCGTGCATCTGCAGCAGGAGGAACTTCTCCCCCGGCATGGCCTGCAGATAGGCGTTCAGGCTGTCGATGGCGACGTAGGTGGCGTGGTCATCGGCCACGGCCTTGCGCACCCAGCTTGAGAACTCGCCCGGCGACACCTCGGCCGGGTCGATCTGGCGGATCATCAGGCGACCGCTGTCGATGAAGGGCTGCAGGTCCATGGACATGGCGCCGGCGCGGGCCAGCAGCGTGGTCAGCCCCTCGTCGAACAGGAAGTAGGCGCAGGTCTCCCCGCGCTGCAGGGCGGTTAGGATGCACCGGATGGACGTGGTGGTCTTGCCGACGCCGGAGGGGCCCATCACCAGGGTGTTGGTGCCGCGCGCCAGTCCGCCGCCGAGCAGGGCGTCCAGCTCGTCCGAACCGGTGGTCACCAGGCCTGGCTGGTAGTCGCGGCGATGCTCGGCCGCGACGAGGCTCGGAAACACCTCGATTCCGCCGGTGTCGAGCGCGAAGTCGTGGAAGCCGCCGCGGAACTTGATGCCCCGCATCTTCACCACCCGCAAACGCCGGCGCTGGGCGCCGAAGTCCTGCGCCGTCTGTTCGAGGGTGATCACGCCATGGGCGATGCTGTGAAGCTGAAGGTCGTTGCCGCTGGCGGTCTGGTCGTCCAGCAGCAGGACGGTGCAGGCGCGGTTGGCGAAGAAGTGTTTCAGGGCCAGGATCTGGCGGCGGTAGCGCAGCGGATTCTGCGCCAGCAGACGCATTTCCGACAGGCTGTCGAACACGACCCGCTTGGGCCGTTCGGTCTCCACCCGCGCCATGATGGCCCGCGTGGTCTCACCGAGCTCCACATCCGACGGATGCAGGATCGACTGCTCGGCCTCCGGGTCCAGGCCCGCCTCGTTGACCAGTTCGTGGATCGACAGGCCGTCGAGCGACCAGCCGTGCGAGGCGGCGACCGCGCGCAGCTCGATCTCCGTCTCCGAAAGCGTGATGTAGAGCCCCTCTTCACCCAGTTCGCGGCCCGTGAGCAGGAACTGGAGCGCCAGGGTGGTCTTGCCCGTGCCCGGCGTGCCTTCCAGCAGATAGATGCGCGAGGGCGTCAGGCCGCCGCCGAGGATATCGTCCAGCCCCGCCACGCCAAAGGGCGCACGGTCCTGAGGGGCGGGCGAAACGGTGGGCATCTCTACTCCTCGTCGCTGGACGAGCGCCGAAGGACGCTCGGGGCTTACGGCCAAGCCAATAGGCCAAGGTAATGAAATGAAGGGGGGAGCGTTCCGCGCGCCAGCCAAGTTTGCGCGGTACGCAGGCTTAGTTTTGACAAACTGCAAAGCTGACTTGCACAGCGATGTTCCTCCCGATTCAGTCTCCAGGCAGAGCACGCCTGCGCGCTTCGGCTTGCCTCGCGGCGCTGCTGACGCCGTGGCTCTGCGCGAGCCTGGCGGCGGCGCAGCAGGTCCCGGCCACGACCGCGAATCCGGCGCCCGATCCGCAAGCCGTCGCTCCGAGGCAGCCGCAGACCGTGACGGTAACGGCGCCCGCCAGCGGCTATCGCAGCTCCATCGACCGCAAGAGCTACAGCATCGCCAGCGACCTGCAGACGGGCTCGGGCGCGCTGGCGGACGTGCTGCGCAAGGTCCCTTCCGTCCAGGTCGGGTCCGAGGGCGATGTCAGCATCCGCGGCGACGCCGATGTGACCATTCTGGTGGACGGCAAGCCCTCCGCCCTGTTCTCCGGTCCCGGCCGGGCGCAGGCGATCCAGTCTCTGCCCGCCGACCAGTACGAGCGGGTGGAGGTGATGACCAATCCCTCAGCAGCGCAGACCGCGGCAGGCAGCGGCGGCGTCATCAACCTGATCAGCAAGACCACGGCGAAAAGCGCGGAGCCCACTACAAGCGGCACGGTCAGCGGCAATCTCGGCTCCGGCGGCCGTTTCGATGTGGGCGTCAGCGGGGCCTATTCGGGCGGGGGCCTTTCACTGAGCGGCAACGCCAGCTTTCGCCGTGGCGCTTTCAATCGCGACATCGATACGCGCTATGGCCTGCCGGACCCGACGACAGGAAACCTTGTTCCGGCGCGCGGCGTCCAGGTGCAGCACCAGCACGACGACGTCCTGACGCTCGGCGGGGCGCTCGGTTACGACCTTGGTCCACACGACCGCTTAGACGCCAACCTCGACCTCGTCACCGACCGCGAGGTGCAGAACCAGATCGCCACCTATCAGACCGCCGGCGGAGGGGGCATACCGCCGCTCGCCTATGTGGCGCCCGGCTTCCTGCACGACGAATACATGTCGGCGTCCGGGTCGCTTGGCTTTACCCACACCATGGCGGGCGATGGCGAAAGCCTGGCGGTGAAGCTCTCCCTCAGCCAGGCCCACGTCTACAGCCAGAACCAGGCCACCTACGGCTACAGCCAGCCGATACAGCCCGGCCTGTATCAGGACATCGCCCAGCGCGCCGACTTCCCGCAGGCCGATCTCAAGGTCGATTACAAGAAGACCCTCGCCAACAAGGCCAAGCTCGCCGTCGGGTATGACGGCCAGTACGACTGGCAGGCTGAACACGACCAGGGCGCCCAGGGACAAACCGCGACGCAGGCCGCCGCCGACCCGACCTTCGCCCAGCACTTCGCCTTTCATCAGCAGGTCCAGGCGGCCTACGCCACCTACGAACAGGCGTTTGGAAATCTCACGGTTCAGGCGGGACTGCGCGGCGAGAACACCACGCTCGAAACCAACCTCGTCTCGGCGCGTCAAAAGGGGCGGCAGGACTACTTCAAACTCTTCCCCAGCCTGCACCTCGCCTACGAGCTCAGCGACACGTCGCAGCTCAAGGCCAGCTATGGCGAGCGCATCCAGCGGCCCGACGAGACCCAGCTCGACCCGTTCGTCACCGAACGAAACCCGCTCCTGTTCAGCGCCGGCAATCCCGATCTGAAGCCGATGATCATCCGGTCCTATGAGCTGGGCTACGAGTATCGCCACAAGACGACCGACCTGCAGGCCACCCTGTTCTACAAGGACCGTTCCAACCTGCTCACCCAGGTGACGCAGGATATCGGCGGCGGGGCGCTGCTCTCCACCTGGAGCAATCTCGGCCGAAGTCGCGACCTGGGGGTGGAGCTGGTGGCGAACCGCGACCTCACCAAGACGCTCAGCATCAACACCTCCGCCGACTTCATGCACAGCGAGGTCGACACCGCGAACCTGGGCCTGGCGAACGATCACTCGGCCTTCGTCGTCTCGGGCCGCGTGACGGTGAACTGGCAGGTCACGCCCAAGGACTTCGTCCAGCTTGGGGTCCAGCAGTCAGGGCGCCAACTCAACGCCCAGGGCTATTACGGCGCGGCGACCTTCACCGACTTCGGCTGGCGCCACCGGTTCGACTCGCGGCTGGCTTCGCTGGTGACGATGCAGGATCCGTTCGGTCTGTCGCGCCGCACCATCGCCATCGACACCCCGACCCTGGTGGACGTGCAGAAGCGCAAGTTCAACTACACCGCCATCTTCATCGGCTTTACCTACGCGCTAGGAGGGGCGTCCAAGCGACCGGCCGACAATTTCGACTTCGGCGCCCAGCACACGGGCGGGCAGTAGCCGCGACGCGAGCCTATCGCGCCAGCACCACGCCGATCAGGATGGCGACCCAGTGGGTTCCCGCCGCGGCGATGACGTGGCCATGCCAGATGGCGCGTTTGAACTTCAGCCGCTTGCTCACATAGAAGGTGATGCCGAGGGAATAGACCGCGCCGCCGATCACCAGCAGCATGAGGGCGATCCACGGCACCGCCGCGATCATCGGCTTGGCCGCGATCAGCACCAGCCAACTCAGGGCCAGATAGACGCCGATCCAGAACCGCTTGCCCAGACCCGGCAGGAACAGCTTGGCCACCGCGCCGAGCCCGGCGATGGTCCACACCGCTATGGTCATGCCCCAGGCCCATGCGCCGGTCAGGTTGTGCGTGGTGAAGGGAGTGTAGGAACCGGCGATCATCACGAAGATGCCCGCATGGTCGAGCCGGCGCATGACGGGGCGCCACCGGTCGTTGGCGAAGTTATAGGCGGTGGAGAAGGCCAGCATGGCCAAAAGGCCCGCCGCATAGACCCCGAGCGCCGCCGTCTGTGTCAACCGTCCGAAACCCACCGACAGGCCGAGCAGCATGCCGCCGCCGAACAGGGCGAACACCAGCCCGATCAGATGCACGATCAGGTCGGCCCTGCGCGCGGCCGAGGTGGGATAGTGCGGCAGGGGAAGCAGGCTGGACATCGATCGTTCCTTGATCCTTGTCCATGACCTGAGAACGTGACGATATTGTATCCGCACCGAGGCGGATCGCCAACGCAGCGGCGTCGGACGAGCGGTGGGCGGATTTTTCCACTAGCCACGACGGCGCAGGATCAGTAACGGCGCTGCATGATCCAGCCTCACCCCTCCGGCGGCTATATCCTGGAAGAACTGTCCGTCGGGATGGTGGCCGAAAAGCACGTCACGATCACCGAGGAGCGCATCGCCCAGTTCGCCCAGGCGTCCGACGACTTCAATCCCGTGCATATGGACGAGGCCTTCGCCGCCAAGACCGCCTATCGCGGCCGGATCGCGCATGGTCTGCTGTCGGCCTCCTTCGGCTCGGCGGTGGTGGGCACCATCCTGCCGGGGGCGGGCGCCATCTATCTTAGCCAGACGCTGGAGTTCCGCCGGCCGGTGCGGATCGGCGACGTCGTGACCGCCCGCGTCACCGTGGCGTCCATCGACGAGGTGGGCGCGCGGGTCGTCCTGAGCTGCCAGGCCCTGGTGGGCGAGGACGTGGTCATGGAGGGCGACGCCACCGTCCGCGTTCCCCGTCGCCGCCGCCCGGCTAAGGCCTGAGGCACAAGCGGCGCGGCGGCGCGGAACACGCGTGGCCGTCCATGCCTTTAGCTGCGGGCTATCGCGAGCACGCCTGGGCCTGTAAACGGGGTGCAGCTATCGCCCATCTGGAATTCGGCACTGGTTTAGGTCGCGCTCGGAGGACTGGGTCATCCGCTATCTGAAGCGATTGAGCGTCGCGGCCGTCGCATCGGGCGCCCTCGGTTTGACCGGATGCGGCCTGTCGGTGCTGACGCCGCAGGGACCGGTCAGCGCGGCCGAGAACAAGATCCTGTTCGACTCGGTGGCGATCATGCTGACCATCGTGGTCCCCACCATCGTCGCGACCCTGGTCTTCGCCTGGTGGTTTCGCGCCGGCAACCGCCGCGCCGTCCGCATGCCGAAGTGGGACTATTCGGGACATCTGGAGCTGGTGGTCTGGGCCGTGCCGCTGCTCACGGTGATGTTCCTGGGCGGCCTGACCTGGGTCGCCTCCCACGAACTCGATCCCGCCAAGCCCCTGCCCGCCAAGGCCGGCGCGCTGGAGGTTCAGGTCGTGTCGCTCGACTGGAAATGGCTGTTCATCTATCCCGACCAAGGGGTTGCGAGCGTCAATGCGCTGACCGTGCCCGCCGGACAGCCGGTCCATTTCACCCTCACCTCGTCCAGCGTGATGAACGCCTTCTTCGTCCCGCAGCTCGGCGGCATGATCTATACGATGAACGGCATGTCGACCCAGATCAGCCTGCAGGCCGACCGGCCCGGCGTCTATCCGGGCCTGTCTTCCCATTTCAGCGGCGACGGCTTTGCGGGCATGCACTTCAATCTGACCGCGACCACGCCGCAGCAGTTCGCCGCCTGGGTCGCGGCGGCGCGCGCCGGCGGGCGGCTGCTCGATCCCGGCAGCTACACCGCCCTGGCGCGGCAGAGCGCCAATGTGGCCCCGTTCACCTTCGGCTCGGTCTCGCCGGGTCTGTACCAGGCCGTGGCCACCCAGACGATCGCCCAGGCGCCGGGGCCTGAGGTCGCCGGGTCCAAGGGCCGCCTCTCGCCGAAGTCGGAGCGCTGACATGCTGTTGGGCAAGCTCGACTGGTCCGCCCTGCCCCTGGATCAGCCCATACCCATGGCGGCCTCCGCGGTGGTGGCCCTCACCATCCTTGGGGTGATCGGCTGGGTCATCGCCAAGGGTCACCTGCCCTATCTCTGGCGCGAGTGGATCACCAGCGTGGACCACAAGCGCATCGGCGTGATGTACGTGCTCCTGGCCATGGTCATGCTGCTGCGCGGGTTTTCCGACGCCATCATGATGCGTTCGCACCAGGCTCTGGCCCTGCACGGCGGGGGCTATCTGCCGCCGGAGCACTATGACCAGGTCTTCTCGGCCCATGGCACGATCATGATCTTCTTCGTGGCCATGCCCTTCATGATCGGCCTGATGAACTTTGTCCTGCCGCTGCAGCTGGGCGTGCGCGACGTGGCCTTTCCGACGCTGAACTCGGTCGGCTTCTGGCTGACGGCCACCGGCGCCCTGCTGGTCAACATCTCGCTGATCGTAGGCGAGTTCGCGCGCACCGGGTGGCTGCCCTACCCGCCCCTGTCGGAGCTGCGCTATTCGCCGGGGGTGGGCGTCGACTATTGGCTGTGGGCGCTGCAGATCTCAGGCATCGGCACGCTGCTGTCGGGCATCAACCTGGTCACTACCATCCTCAAGATGCGCGCGCCCGGCATGGACTATCTGCGCATGCCGATCTTCTGCTGGACCTCGCTGGCGTCCAACCTCCTGATCGTCGCGGCCTTTCCGATCCTGACCGCCACCGCGGCCATGCTGCTGCTGGATCGCTATCTCGGCTTCCACTTCTTCACCAACGAGGCCGGCGGCAATGTGATGATGTTCATGAACCTCATCTGGGCGTGGGGTCATCCAGAGGTCTACATCCTGATCCTCCCGGCCTTCGGCATCTTTTCCGAGGTGATCTCGACCTTCTCCAGCAAGCCGCTGTTCGGCTATCGCTCCATGGTCATGGCCACCATGGCCATCTGCGTCCTGTCCTTCATGGTCTGGTTGCACCACTTCTTCACCATGGGGGCCGGGGCCGACGTCAACGCCGTGTTCGGCATCGCCACCATGATCATCGCCATCCCCACGGGGGTGAAGGTGTTCAACTGGCTGTTCACGATCTATGGCGGCAGCGTGCGCTTCACGAGCCCGATGCTGTGGGCTATCGGCTTCATGGTGACCTTCGTAATCGGCGGCATGACCGGGGTGCTCATGGCCGTGCCTCCGGCGGACTTCGTCCTGCACAACAGCCTGTTCCTGGTGGCTCACTTCCACAATGTCATCATCGGCGGCGTGCTGTTCGGCGCCTTCGCCGGCTATACCTACTGGTTCCCCAAGGCGTTCGGCTTTCGCCTGCACGAGGGGCTGGGTCAGGCGGCGTTCTGGTTCTGGCTGGTCGGTTTCTACCTCGCCTTCATGCCCCTCTATGTGCTGGGCTTCATGGGCATGACCCGGCGCATGCAGTCCTATGATGTCGCCGCCTGGCGCCCGTGGCTCCTGGCGGCGGCCTGCGGCGCGGTGCTGATCATGATCGGCATCGGATTGCAGATCGCCCAGCTGGTGGTCAGCATCCGCCGACGCGACAGCCTGCGCGACGAAACCGGCGATCCGTGGGACGGCCGGTCCCTGGAGTGGGCGACGGCCTCGCCCCCGCCGGCCTTCAACTTCGCCGTCCTGCCCGATGTCGAGGGGGCGGAAGCCTATTGGAGCACCAAGGAGAAGGCGCGCGAGAGCGGTCACGCGAGCCAGGAGCCCGACTACGAGGCGATCGAGATGCCGAAGAACACCGCCACCGGCTTCGTCTGCGCCTTCTTCGCCACCATCGTGGGCTTCGCCATGATCTGGCACATCTGGTGGCTGGCGATCCTGGGCGGCGTGGGCGCCTTCGCCACCTTCGTCGTCTTCGCCTGGCGCGACATCAGCGAGGAGGAACTGCCCGCCGCTGAGGTGGCGCGCGTGGACCGGGTCAACCGCGAGGCGCGGCGCGCAATGCTGGCCGAGGCGGACCGGTCATGAGTGCGACCCACGCCGCAGACCCGCACCGGGTCGGCCATGGCGGCGGCCATGAGCGTTCCAAACACGATGGGCCGCCCTCCAAGCGGATCATTGTCGGCTACGGCTTCTGGATTTTCCTGTTGAGCGACATCGTCATGTTCGCCGCCTTCTTCGCGGCCTATGCGGTGCTGTCCAAGCAGACCGCCGGGGGACCAGGCGGACCGCAGCTGTTCGAGCGCGGCAGCCTGGCCTGGGAGACGGCCTGCCTTCTGCTATCCAGCTTCGCCTGCGGGATGGCCAGTATCGGCGCCGAGGCACGCAAGGTCTGGATGTTCCAGGGCGCCATGGCGGTGACCTTCCTGCTCGGCGCCGGCTTCCTCGGCCTCGAACTCCGCGAGTTCGCCGGGCTGGTGGCCCAGGGCGCGGGGCCCCAGCGCAGCGCTTTTCTCTCCGCCTTCTTCTCGCTGGTGGGCTGTCACGGCCTGCACGTCACGGCGGGCCTGCTGTGGCTGCTGACCATGATGGCGCAGGTGACGGCGAAGGGGTTTCGCGCCGACATCCAGCGCCGCATCCTGTGCTTCAGCCTGTTCTGGCACGCCCTGGACATCATCTGGGTCGGGGTGTTCACCGTGGTCTATCTGATGGGAGGCGCTCGCTGATGGAGCCCGAAACCCCGCAAGACGACGTCGCGCCGGGCGATCAGCCGCTCGATCAGAAGGGCATCGCCTCCGCCATTCGCGGCTATCTCATCGGGCTCGTCCTCGCCAGCGGCCTGACCATCGCCTCGTTCGTGATCCCCACCAGCGGACTGGTCTGGGCGCCGGCCATCCCGGTCGCCTTCATGGTCTTCGCCATCGCGCAGATGGGCGTTCACCTCGCCTTCTTCCTGCACATCACCACCGCGCCGGACAACACCAACAACGTCCTGGCCCTGGCCTTCGGCGTGCTGATCGTCTTCCTGCTTCTGAGCGGATCCCTGTGGATCATGGCCAACCTGAACCACAACATGCCGCCCATGGATCAGATCATGTCGATGCAGAGATAGGCCGCTCTCGGATCGACTATCGCAAAGCCGTCGCCCGCGCAGGAACCAGCCGCTGGAGGCGGGGGTTAAGGCTCCAAAGGTCGGAGCCCCCATGGATCAATCGTCTCCCACAGGCCCGAGCCGTCGCCACCTGATCGGCGGCGCGGCGGGCCTGGCCAGCGCCCCCGTGGTCGCCCGCGCGGCTGAAGTCGCCACGCCGCCGCCCAGGTCAGGCGCGGCCGGGCTGGTGGAAATGACTCTCAACGTCAATGGCCGGAACCGCCGCGCTGTCATGGACGTGCGCACCTCTCTCCTCGACGCCCTGCGCGAGCACCTCGATCTCACCGGCTCCAAGAAGGGCTGCGACCAGGGCCAGTGCGGCGCCTGCACCGTGCACGTGGACGGCAAGCGCGTGTTGGGCTGCCTGACCCTCGCCGTGGCGGTGCAGGGACGGGAAATCCGCACCATCGAGGGCCTCGCGCCTGGCGACGGGACGCTGCATCCGATGCAGCAGGCCTTCATCGATCACGACGGATTCCAGTGCGGCTACTGCACGCCTGGCCAGATCATGTCCGCCGTCGCCTGCGTGCAGGAGGGCCATGCGGGCTCCGACGCGGAGATTCAGGAATATATGAGCGGCAACCTGTGCCGCTGCGCCGCCTATCCCAAGATCGTCGCCGCGATCAATCAGGCCAAGGGCCAGATGAAGGTGGAGGCCAAGACATGAGGCCCTTTACCTACGACCGGGCCGAGGACGTAACCCTCGCCGCCCGCGCCCACACTGGCCAGGGCCAGACGGACGCGCCTGTCCAGTTCCTCGCCGGCGGCACCACCCTGCTGGACCTGATGAAGCTCGACGTGCTGCGCCCCGACCGGGTGGTGGACATCACGCCGCTGAAGGCCCGCCACAGCGAGATCGAGGTCACATCCGCGGGCCTGCGGCTCGGCGCCCTCGCCTCCATGGCCTCGGTGGAAGATAATCCGGAGGTCAAACGCGCCTTCCCGGCGGTGGCGCAGTCCATGGCGCTGGCCGCCAGCCCGCAGCTTCGCAACATGGCCACCCTGGGCGGCAACGTACTGCAACGGACCCGCTGTCCCTACTACCGCGATCCGTCCTGGGCCGAGTGCAACAAGCGCAAGCCCGGCTCCGGCTGCGCGGCGATCAAGGGCTTCAATCGCCAGAACGCGGTGCTGGGCGTCGATGATCGCTGCATCGCCCAGTATCCTGGCGATTTCGGTGTCGTGCTGGCGGCGTTCGGCGCGGAGGTCGAGGTGGCCGGTCCCGGCGGCGCGCGGCGCATTCCCTTCCACACCCTGCATCGCCCTGCCGGCCAGCCCCACCTCGAGCACAGCTTGCAGCCGGGCGAGGTGATCATCGCCTTTCGCATTCCGGGTGGAGCGACGGCGCGGCGCTCGCTCTATCTGAAGGTGCGCGACCGGCAGTCCTATGAGTTCGCCATCGCCTCCGCCGCCGTCGGGCTCGACCTGGACGGCGGCGTGGTCAAGCAGGCGCGCATCGGCCTTGGCGGCATGGCCTACCGGCCCTGGCGTGCTGAGGCGGCGGAGGCCGCCCTGGTCGGCAAGCCCTTGACCGAGGACAGCGCCCACGCCGCCGCCGAGATCGCCCTGCGCGGCGCGGTCACCCACGGCCACAACGACTACAAGCCCGAGCTCGGCCGCCGCACCCTGGTGCGCGCGCTGATGCAGGCCGCGAAGATGGAGGCCTGAGATGGCGTACGACGCCGGCGATACCGCCAACCCCTTCGGCGGCCAGCCGCATCCGCGCATCGACGGCAAGGCCAAGGTCACCGGCGCGGCGCGCTATGGCTCCGACGAGCCCGTGGCAAACCCCGCCTTCGCCTATCTGGTGACGAGCTCCATCGCCAAGGGACGTGTCACCGGCTTCCAGCTCGACGCCGCCCGCGCCGTGAGGGGTTATATCGACATCCTCACCCACGAGAACATCAACGGCGAATACCACACCCCGCCCCCCTTCGGCGGCAAGGACGGCCAGACCACGACGCTGGAGAGCGACCAGGTCTGGCACGACGGGCAGATCGTCGCCGTGGTGCTGGCCGAGACCTTCGAGGCGGCGCGCGAAGCGGCCAACAAGGTCGTGGTGAACTATGCGGTAGAGGCGCCCTCCGCCACCTTCGACAGCCCCGGCACCACCACCGAGCCGCACAAGCCGCAGAGTGGTCCGGACCCCAAGAAGGGCGACGCCGCGGGCGCTTTCCAGGGCGCGGCGGTAAAGGTGGATGCGCAATATTACACCCCGCCCCAGCACCACAATCCGATCGAGCTGTTCGCCACCACCTGCGTCTGGGACGGTCCGCATCTCACCGTCTATGAGGGCAGCCAGTTCATGTGGGGGATGAAGAACGCCCTCGCCAAACAGCTGCAAACCGACCCCACCAACATCCGGGCCGTCTCGCGCTTCGTCGGCGGCGGATTCGGGTCGAAGGGGGGTACGCGGCCCCAGACGGCCCTGTGCGCCATCGCCGCGCGGCGGCTGAACCGGCCGGTCAAGCTGGTGGCGACCCGCGACCAGGGCTTTACCGTGGCCACCTTCCGCGCCGAGACCCGCCAGCACGTCAAGCTCGCCGCCTCGACGGACGGCAAGCTGGTGTCGTTCTTCCACGAGGGCTGGGAAGTCACCTCACGCCCTTCCGGCTACAATGTAGGCGGGGTGGACACGACGGCGCGCATGTACGCCTGCCCCAACATCGCCACCGCGGTGAACGTGGTCCATGCCGACCGCAACACGCCCGGCTTCCAGCGCGCCCCGGCGGAAACGCCGTACATGTTCGGCCTGGAATGCGCCATGGACGAGCTGGCCTACGCCCTGGCCATGGACCCTATCGAGCTGCGCCGGATCAACGATACCCAGGTCGATCCCGTCAGCGGGCTGAAATTTTCGTCCCGCTCGCTGATGCAGTGCTTCGACCAGGCGGCGGCGCGGTTCGGCTGGAAGAACCGTAATCCCAAACCCGCCTCCATGCGTGATGGCGACTGGCTGATCGGCTATGGATGCGCCACGGCCTGCTATCCGACAAACATCGGTCCGGGCGCCGCGCGACTGGCGATCACGCCGGATGGCAAGGCGACCATCGGCCTCGCGGCGCATGAGATCGGCACCGGCGCCTACACCACCGTCGCCATCACCGTCGCCCGCACGCTGGGCATACCGGTGGAAAGCGTGACCGTGAACCTCGGCGACAGCGACCTGCCGCCGATCCCGGTGGCGGGCGGCTCCAACAACGCGGCCTCTACCTCGCACGTGGCGCACAAGGTCTGCATGGAGGCGCTGACCAAGATCGCAGCGGCGGCGGTGGCGGCGAGCGACAGTCCATTCCATGGCGCAGACCCGGCGACACTGAAGCTGGAAGACGGCGCCCTGAAAGGTCCGGGCAATAGGAGCGAACCCCTGCAGAAGGCCGTCGGCCGGCTCGGCGGCAAGCTCGAAGTCTATGCCGAGAACATCCCCAAGGGGTTGCAGCCCGAAGCCATGGCCAACCTCTACAAGGGCATGCCGATGATGGCGCGCGGCTCAGGCCGTAAGGACTTCACGACCTATGCCTTCGGGGCCCAGCTGGTGGAGGTCCGGGTGCACGAGCGCACGCGGGAGGTGCGCGCGCCGCGCGTGGTGTCGGCCTTCGCCGCCGGCAACATCATCAATCCGCTGACCGCCTATAGCCAGCTGATGGGCGGCGCCATCTGGGGCCTGTCTGCGGCCCTGCACGAGGCGACGGAGCTCGATCTGACCCACGCCCGCTACATGAACGACAACCTCGCCGACTACATGGTGCCCGTGAACGCCGACGTCCCCTCGGTGGAGATCATCATGGTGCCCGAGCACGACGAGGGGGTGAACCCGCTCGGCGTTAAGGGGATCGGCGAGATCGGTATCGTCGGCATGAACGCCGCCGTGGCCAACGCCGTCTTCCACGCCACCGGCAAGCGCATCCGCGACCTGCCGATCCGGGTCGAGAAGCTGCTCTGAGCCGTCGGCCGGCTAAGCCGGGGATTCAGCGCGGCGACTAGGGCTTTGACGTGGACATCGGATCAGTTTCGCCGCACCGCTCAGTAATAGCGGGGGATCGGGCCGACCTGTGTTGTGGCGGTTTCGCTGAGGTCGAGGAACACCTCGTCTATATAGCACCAGCCCCAGCCTTCCGGCGGATCATAGCCTTCGATGATCGGATGACGGGTGGCCTGGAAATGCGCCGTGGCGTGTTTGCCGATGGACTGATCGCAGCAGCCGACATGGCCGCAGGCGCGGCACAGGCGCAGATGAAACCATGTCTGGCCGATCTTCAGGCACTCTTCGCACCCCTTCGTCTTGGGCACGACGACGGCGATGGTTTGCGTATGGGCGCACGCGCTCGACATCAGGGCTTCCTCTGCTCGGCCAGGACGGCGTGGATCTGGGCGACCACGGCGGCGCCCTCGCCGATCGCGGCGCCGACCCGCTTGGTGGAGCCGGAGCGCACGTCGCCGATGGCGAACACGCCGGGGCGGCTGGTCTCCAGGGGGAGAACCGATCGACCGCGCGTCGGCTCGGTCGTGTCGCCCGTGCGGATGAAGCCGTGGTGATCGAGCGCGACACAGTCCTTCACCCAGGTCGTGTTGGGATCGGCGCCGATGAACAGGAACAGATGGTGCAGGTCCTTATCGTGCGTCTCGCCGGTATCGAGATGGCTGAACGTGGCCTTGGCCAGCTTGCCGTGGCTATCCGCCGCCAGCGAGGCCACCACCGTACGCGTGTGGACCTCCACGTTGGGCAAAGCGGATATACGCTCGATCAGATAGGCGGACATGGAGGCTTCCAGTCCTTCCCCGCGCACGATCATGTGCAGCTTCGCTACCTTGGGGGCCAGGAACACCACCGCCTGTCCGGCTGAATTGCCGGCGCCGACGAGCGCCACCGCCTCGCCTTCACACAGCTTGGCCTCGATGGGCGAGGCCCAGTAGGATACGCTGGTCCCCTCGAACTCGGCGAGGTTGGCGATCTCGGGCCGGCGATAGCGGGCGCCCGACGCGATCACCACTGTGCGCGCACACAAGGCCTGCCCACCCTCGATGTGCACCTGGAGCGGCGCGTTGGGATCGGGGTCGCATTCCAGTCCCGAGGCGTCGAGGGGGATGGCGATCTCGGCGCCGAACTTCTGCGCCTGATTGAAGGCGCGGCCGGCGAGGGCCATGCCGGATATACCCGTCGGAAATCCCAGATAGTTCTCGATCCGCGCCGAGGCGCCCGCCTGACCGCCGAAGGCTCGCTTCTCCACCACGATCACGTCGAGGCCCTCGGACGCCGCATAGACGGCCGTCGCCAGCCCCGCAGGACCGCCGCCGACCACCGCCACATCGTAGAGCTTTTCCGGATCGAGGTCGGGCGTAATGCCCAGGCAGGCTGCGGCCTGCGGCTCGGATGGCCGCTTGAGCACCGTCCCATCGGGGCAGAGCATCAGGGGCAGGTCGCCCGGCTGGACCCCTAGCCGCTCGACCAGGTCGCGCCCTTCGCCGTGGTCGGCGGAGTCCAGCACCGTCACCGGATAGCCGTTGCGTCCGAGGAAACCTTCGAGCTGGATCACCGCCCGCGATCCCGGCGCGCCGGGGATCACCGCTCCCGCGCCGCTGCCTTCGATCAAGGCCACGCGGCGAAGGATGAAGGCGCGCATCACCAGCTCGCCCACATCGGCCGAGCCGATCACCAGAGCCCGCAGGTGCGCGGCGTCGAAGGGGGCCGCCAGGCATCCGGCGGGTCCGGCGCGTCCGGTGGCCAGGGCGGGTCGACCGGACAGCTGGCTGACCTCGCCGGAGATCTGTCCGACACCCTCGGTCGTGACTGGCTCCTCCACCCCACGCCCGTCGCTGCGGACGACCTCGATTTCGCCTTCGAGCACCAGCCAGGCGGGTGCATGAGGTTCGCCCACCGCGAACACGGTCTCGCCCGGCGCAAACCGACGCGGCGCGGCGCTGGCGAAGCGCTTGGCCGTCTCCACCTGAGCGGGGCTCAGGGTCGGAAACATCTGGTCGTGGCGGTCTTCGACCATGGACATGCGGAAGCGGCCCCTCGGGCTTCGAACTCAGATGAGTTGTTTGGCAGGAGAATGCACGCATCCGCCCCTCGAAACGAGCCGCATCGGAAGTTTTCGCCTCCGGCGTTATCCAAGCCGGTCGGCGGGTCGTCGCCATGCGGCATGGCGGCCTTGGACCCGTCTTCGCCGCGCCTTGCGATCCGGCGAAACTATAAGGCGCGAGGCTTTCCATCGATCCAGGCGACGGGCAGTCGGCTCGGCAAGGGCTTATCCGCCCGCGTCGGCTCAGCCCAGCGCCTTGGCCAGACGCAGCCACAGCTGCTGGTCGAAGTCTTTGTCCGCCGCCGCCTGGCCCATGCGGACCACGACCAGTTTCAGGCTCGGAACGACGAAGAGCTTGCGGTCGAGCGCGCCGAGGGCCGCGACAAGGTCGGCGGGCGCGGCCGGGATCAACGGGCCGGTCACGCGGTTCGCCAAGGGCCGGATCGTATAGGCGCTGCCGTTCAGCCACCACAGGCGGCCATAGGCCGGATTGGTCGGCGAGCGGGCGAACATCGCCGCCAACCCCGCCTCGGAGACGATGCGCCGACCATCGGCGGCCCGCCCGCCGTCCAGCACGATCTGGCCGAACTTCGCCGTATCGCGCGGGCTGGTGACGAGGCCCGTCGGATTGCCCACGTCCGCCATGGCGGCGGGCCGCTTGCGCCAGGAGGTATCGGCCATCCCGGTGGGGGCGGTGAGCCAGTTTTGGGTCACCGTTTCAAGCGGCTGCTTCGCGGCGGCGGTCAGGATCCGCTTGGTGATGGCGTAGACGGGGGTGTTGTAGAGGAAAGTGGTGGCCGGCGGCGCGGCATAGGCGAACTCGGTGGTCAGGCCCGAACTCATGGTCAGCACGTCGATAACGCGGATCCTGCCCTCCTGCTCGAGGCTCGCCTTCGACCAGCCGACGCCGATATAGTCGGAAACGGGTCTGGCGACATCCAGCAGCCCCTTGTCGATCGCTACCGCCACCAGCATCGAGACGAAGCTTTTCTGCTGGGAGGCCACGTCCTCCAGCAGTGCGCCATCGCGCGTCGTCCCATAGGCGAGAGAGGCGCGGAACTTCGCCGCGTCGGCGGGCAGCGGCCAGTTCTTCTCGACTAGGACCTTGCGATCCTGGATCACCAAAAAACCGGTGGTCTTCTGGCCCTCGGCGTAGTCCATGACCGCCTGCAGGGCCGGGCTGAAGCCGGTCCCAGCTTCGGCGCTCGACCGGGAGGCCGTGGTGAGAAGGGTCGCGGCCGCGCCGGTGGCGAGCACGGTCCTGCGCGAATGATGGGTAGTCATAACGGCGCTCCGAACGTCAGGTCGGCGAGCGATACGCCAAGCTGAACGTCAGGCAAACCTCAGGGCTCCAGAACCGCGTAGGCGGGGCTGGTGAGGAACTCGCCCAGGGTCTCGGCGATGACCATGCCGTGGAACAGGGTCGCCGCCTCTTCGAGCCGGGGCGAGGCATAGTCGCGCCGCAGGCTGGCGAGCTCGTCGTCGAACAGGCGGTCGAACAGGGCGCGATCGAGGGTTTGGCCGCCCTCCAGCGCCGCGCCCAGCCGGGTCCATTGCCAAAGCTGCGAGCGGGAGATTTCCGCCGTGGCGGCGTCCTCCATCAGGTTGTAGAGCGGCACCGCGCCGCGCCCCTCGAGCCAGGCCTGGGTATAGCGCACGCCCACGCGGATGTTCTCGCGCACGCCCTCTTCGGTGCGTGGGCCGTCGTGAAGGCGCAGCAGGTCGGCCTGTCCAACATCCACGTCGTCGCGCAGGCGGTCGAGCTGGTTGGGCGCCGGCATCAGGCGGTCGAACACCTCCATGGCCACCGGCACGAGGTCCGGGTGCGCGACCCAGGTGCCGTCGTGGCCGTCGCCGGCCTCGCGCTCCTTGTCGGCGCGGACCTTGGCGAAGGCGGCGGCATTGGCCTCCGGATCGCCCTTGATCGGGATCTGCGCCGCCATGCCGCCCATGGCGAAGGCGCCGCGGCGGTGGCAGGTCTGGATCAGGCGCAGGGAATAGGCGCCGAGGAAGGCCTGACCCATCACCATGGCCGAGCGGTTGGGCGTCAGGAACGCCGCGTGCCGACCGAGCCGCTTGATGAAGGAGAAGATGTAGTCCCACCGGCCGCAGTTCAGCCCGACGATGTGCTCGCGCAGTTCGTAGAGGATCTCGTCCATCTCGAAGGCGGCGGGGATGGTTTCGATCAGCACGGTCGCCTTGAAGGTCCCCACCGGCAAGCCCAGCGCTTCCTCGGCATAGGTGAACACGTCGTTCCAGAGGCGCGCTTCGAGGTGGCTCTCCAGCTTCGGCAGATAGAAATAGGGTCCCGAGCCCTGGGCCAGCGCGGCCTTGGCGTTGTGGAAGACGTAAAGACCGAAATCGAACAGGCCGCCGGCCATCTCTTCGGCGTCGACCTGCACGTGACGCTCCATCAGGTGCCAGCCGCGCGGGCGCACCAGCAGCACCGCGGGGTTGGAGCCGAGCGCATAGGACTTGCCGGAATTGGCGTCCACGTGGCTGAGCTGACCCGCCCAGCGGTCCTTAAGGTTCACCTGCCCTTCGACCACATTGGCCCAGGTGGGCGAGGTGGCGTCCTCGAAGTCGGCCATGAACACCTTGGCCCCGCTGTTGAGGGCGTTGATGATCATCTTGCGATCCACCGGGCCGGTGATCTCCACCCGTCGGTCGAGCAGATCGGCCGGGATCGGCGCGACCTTCCAGTCCCCGGCGCGGATCGACGCCGTTTCTGGGAGAAAATCGGGCAGTTCCCCGGCGTCGAACCGCGCCTGACGCACCTGACGGGCGGCCAGCAGGTCGCGGCGGCGAGCGTCGAAGCGGCGATGCAAGCCGGCAACGAAGGCCATGGCCTCCGGCGTCAGGATTTCAGCCGCCCGCCCCTCGACGGGACCGGAGATATGGATGTCGGCGGCGTCGTCGAGGGGCATAGCGGTATCCACGCAAAAGTTGGCGCGCGCCGTCTCAGGCGCGCGCACCGATTACAGTCTAGGTCTTCAGGCTTCGGTGGTGCGCTCAACCGTACGCACGGTCGGCACGATCTGGTCACCCCAGTTGCCGGCGCCGTCGTGGTGTCGGGAGACCCGCACCAGTTCGACGGAGTATCCAGCTTCGGTGGCCCGCCGCACCGCTTCATTGAGGCGGTGCGAGGCTTCGGCCACGCGGTTGATGGCGCGGTCCGTGGCCGAAATGTCCGGCATCGGGGCGGCTTTGAAGTTCGAAGCAGACATGGCTGGACCTCGTCTAAGGGTTTCGGGCTTTAGGGGTTGGGACGCTATTCGGCGGCGAACTGGTTCATGGTGTTGGCATGACCGCCGGCCTTCAGGGCGCGTTCGCCGGCGACCATCTCCTTGAAGGAGTCGCCGAGGTCCGAACCCACTTCGTGCTGGTGCTTCACGGCGGAGACGCCGCGGCGGATTTCCTCGCGCTGCACCGTGTTGACATAGGCCTTCATGCGGCCCTCGCCGAAGTAGCCGCGCGACAGTTCGTCCATGCTCTTGGCGGTGAGGTGGAAGGTAGGCAGCGTGATGAGGTTGTGGAACACCCCGGCGCGGGCGGCGATATCGACCTGGAAGTTGGCCAGGCGGGCATCGGTCTCGAGGCCGAGTTCGCTATCGTCCAGATCGACCGACATGAGGCCGAGGCCGTCCGGATACGTCTCAGCGGCGATCTTGCCTTCCTTGATCCACTGCTCGCGGACCTGCTTGCGCAGGTTCAGGGTCCAGTTGAAGGACGGCGAGTTGTTATAGGTCAGCTTGGCGTCCGGCACGACCTTCTTGATCTCGTTCACCATGGCGGCGATCTCGTCCACGTTCGGCGTGTCGGTCTCGATCCACAGCAGGTCGGCGCCGCCTTCGGTGAGCGAGGCGATGCAGTCCTCGATCACGCGGGCGCGGCCGGTGCCTTCGCGGAAGGCGAACAGGCCGTTGGGCATGCGCACGGGCTTCACGAACTCGCCGCCGTGATAGAGGGCCAATTCGCCCTCCTGGATCGGGTTCTCGGTGGTGATCGGCTCGACCTTCAGCCACTTGATGTATTCCGAAGCCAGGTCGCCCGGCTCCTTGCTCACCGGCACCTTCTGGGTCAGGCCGGCGCCGAGGCTGTCGGTGCGGGCCACGATCACGCCCTCGTCCACGCCCAGTTCCTCGAAGGCCAGGCGGCAGGCGCGCAGCTTTTCGATGAAGTCTTCGCGCGGCACGGTGACCTTGCCGTCCTGGTGACCGCACTGTTTCGCGTCGGAGACCTGGTTCTCGATCTGCAGGCAGCAGGCGCCGGCGCGGATCATTTCCTTGGCCAGGAGATAGGTGGCGTTCTCGTTGCCGAAGCCCGCGTCGATGTCGGCGATGATCGGCACCACATGGGTTTCGAAGCCGTCGATGGCCTTGATGGCGGCGGTCTCGGCGGCGGTGTCGCCGGCCTTGCGCGCGGCGGTCAGGTCCTTGAACAGGTCGTTCAGGGCCACCTCGTCCGCCTGGCGCAGGGAGACGTAGATCTCCTCGATTAGGTCGACCACGGAGGTCTTCTCGTGCATCGACTGGTCGGGCAGGTGACCGAAGCGGTTGCGCAGACCCGCCACCATCCAGCCGGACAGATAGACATAGGCGCCCTTGGTGGTGCCGCGCAGGCGCTTGACCGACTTGATCATCTGCTGGGCATGGAAGCCCGACCAGCAGCCCAGCGACTGGGTGAACTTGGAGGTGTCGGCGTCATAGGCGGCCATGTCGGAGCGCATCACGCCCGCCATGGCGCGGGCGATGTCCAGGTGGGTGGAGAAGGTGTTCTGGATCTTCAGCTGGATAATGTCGTCGACGTTCACGCCGCCGGGGGTCACGCCCTGGGGATAGCGCTGCATCAGGGCGGCGCGGTGTTCGGCGTAGGTCTTGCGTTCGGTCATGGGGTCTATCCAGGCACAGGCGTTGAAAGGCGTAACGGGAGCTAACGCCAGTCGGCGGAACGAAGCGAACCTAATGAAGCTGTTTTGTCATGCATTTACATTGTGTATTCTGTCATTTTCCGACAGAATGACAGGATGGGCATCGCAGACAAGAAGCTGTTTCTGGGCGGGCGACTGAAGCGCCTGCGCCGCGATCTCGGCGTGACCCAGGCCGCCATGGC
The DNA here is from genome assembly GCA_903862425.1 of uncultured Caulobacterales bacterium. GTDB lineage: Bacteria > Pseudomonadota > Alphaproteobacteria > Caulobacterales > Caulobacteraceae > CAIOYC01. The sequence goes on from CAIOYC010000033.1 coordinate 87,653, forward strand.
CGAGCAGCTCAAGGTCTCGGCCAGCTATCTCAATCTGCTGGAGCGAAACCAGCGCCCGGTTACCGCCCAGGTCTTGCTGCGGCTGGCGGACGCCTTCGACCTCGACCTGCGCAGCCTGTCCGCCGACGAACCGGGTGGCGGCGCCGGCCTGGAGGAGGCGCTGTCCGACAAGATGTTCGCCGATCTCGCCATCGGCCGCCATGAGGCCGCCGAGGTGTCCGAACTGTCGCCGGGTCTAGCGGAGGCGTTCGTGCGCCTCTACCGCGCCTATCTCGACCGTGGCGCGCTGATCGACCTCGGCGCCTTCGACGGGCGCGACAGCCTGCAGAGCCCGACGGACTGGGTGCGCGACCTGGTGAGCGCCCAACGCAATCACTTCGCGGAGCTCGAGGTCCTCGCCGAAGGACTGCTGCGTGAGATGAACGCCGATCCGCGCGATCTGGCGCCGATGGTGCGAGAGCGGCTGCAGATCGGTTTCGGCGTGCGCACCCGCGTCATGCCCATCGAGGTGATGACCGGCGCCCTGCGCCGCTATGACCATCACCGCAAGCAGCTGCTCGTCGCCGAAACCCTGGCCCCGGCCAGCCGCACCTTCGCCATGGCTTTTCAGCTCGGCCAGCTGGAGCACGGCGAGGAGATGACGCGCATCGCCGAGCGCTTCGCACCGCCCGACCGCGCCACCCTGCAGCAGTTCAAGGTCTTCCTCGGCAACTATCTGGCGGCGGCGATGATGACGCCCTACGCCAAGTTTCTCGCCGCCCTGGAGGAGACGGGTTACGACATTGAACGGGTCCGCTCGCGGTTCGGTGTGTCGTTCGAACAGGCGGCGCAGCGGCTCACCACCCTGGACCGTCCCGGCGCGCGCGGCATCCCCTTCTTCATGGTGCGGGTGGATGCGGCGGGCAATATCTCCAAGCGCTATTCCAGCGGCCCCTTCCCCTTTTCCCGCTTCGGGGGCACCTGCCCGCGTTGGAACGTACACGACAGCTTCAAGACGCCCGGCCGGACCATCACCCAGGCGATCGAGACGCCGGACGGGGAGCGCTATTTCACTCTGTCGCGCACGGTTCGCCGGGCCGCTGGCCTCCTGGCCGGGATCGAGGATGAGCTGGCCATCGGCCTCGGATGCGAGCTGAAATATGCCGACAGGCTGATCTACGCCAAGGGGCTCGACATGGTCGCCCCCGCGGTGGTGGAGGTCGGCCCGGCTTGTCGCATCTGCGAACGGCGCCAGTGCCCGCAACGCGCGGCCGCGCCCGTCAACCGGGTAGTGCTGGTGGAAGAGGGCGTGAAGAGCATCTCCTCGTTTCCTTTCGCCACCTGAGGCGCAAACGCGACTTCAGCTGCGCTTTCGCAGCGGTCGATTGAACGTGTCGCCAGCCTGATCGAACCCCGTCGCGAGACAGAATTCGCGCAGGTGATCCGCCTTCATCGGCGCCGTCAGCCTGAGCTCGCCGCAGCCCGCCGAGCGCGCCGCCTGGGACGCCGCCTTCAGCAACAGCCGCCCGATTCCCTTTCGACGCTGCTCCGGATAGACCAGCAGCGCGGTGACCTGGGCGACCTTGAGCTCGTCAAAGAGCGTCCAGCTCCAGTTCAGCGCGATGACGCCGCTGGGCGGTCCCCAGTCCACAGCGAGCAGCACCAGACCTGGCTGGACGAGGATGCCTTCAAGGCGCCGCGCCAAGCCCTGCGGATCGACGCTTCCGCCGGCGGTCCGGATCAGTTCTGCGAGCCCTTCCGCATCCACCGCATCGGCAGACCGGATCGCAAGGCCATACCGGTTGGACACGGCTACAACGCTTCGACGGAAAGCTCAGCGCAGGGCGGGATAGAGATCCTCCACGTGGCCGTCATAGGGCTCCGGCGTCACGTCGATCAGCCGCGCCAGCAGGCCGTAGACGTCGGTGTTGGGGAAGGGTTTCAGCACCACGTGCGGGAAGATCTTGGGGCCGTTGGCGATGAACAGGGCGCCCATCAGCGGATCGGCCGGATCATAGCCGTGCTCGCCCATCAGCGGATGCTTCTCCTTGGCCTCGCGCTCGTGCGTGGTCAGCAACCAACCGGTGTCGGCGATGCAGACAATGGGCGGAATGCGGGGATTGGTTCCGTATTGCAGCCGCTTGGGGATGGCCGCCTTGCGATAGCAGGTGGCGTGCTCGTGGCGCGCCAGCAACTTCGCCTCGACGCCCGGCGAGGACGGCACAAGGCCCGCCACGGCCGCGCCCGTCACGATGCGGAAGCTCGCCGGGTCGGCCCAGTCGTCCATGTAGATCCGCTGGTTCATCGGCGTGGCGGCCATACCGTGGTCGGCCAGAATGACCAGATTGGCTTTCAGCCCCCTCGCCTTAAGCCCCGCCACCAGGCGTCCGATGGCCTGATCGACCACGCCCAATGCCTGGCCGACTTCCGGCGAATCCGGGCCATGGTCATGTCCCGCCGTATCCACCACGTCGAAATAGAGGGTGAGGAACTGGGGGCGCTGATCGAGCGGCAGGTCCAGCCAGCTCAGCAGCTTGTCCACCCGAGCATCGGATGTAACGGTCTTGTCGAAGGCGGAATAGTAGCTCGGACGAACACCCTGGATGTCCGCCTCCGAGCCCGGCCAGAACTCGGTGCCCGCGCGGATGCCGGCGCGCTCGGCCGTGACCCAGATGGGGGTCGCCTCGTCCCACGACCTGCGATCCAGCACCGCCGCCTTGCTGGCCATGCGGAACTTGCCGTCGGGCAGCGCGGGGTCCTCGAAGGTATTGTTGACGATGCCGTTGTGGTCCGGAACCTTACCGGTGACGATCGTATAGTGATTAGGGAAGGTGATCGACGGGAAGGACGGCAGCATGCGCTCCGCGCGTGCGCCGCCATCGGCCAGGGCCTTCAGGTTAGGCGTCAGGCCACGATCGAGATAGTCGGCGCGAAAGCCGTCGATGGAGACCAGGATGGTGGGGATCGGCGCCTGAGGCGGCAGGGCCACCCGGCGGTGGTGGGGCTCGCGCGGTCCAAGCCCGGCATAGTCGCGATAAGCCTTTTCCGCTGCGCATCCAACCAGCGAAGCGGCCGCCGCCGCAACCACCGCCCACCGAACCCAAGCCCGCATCGCCTGCTCCAGATACAGAAAACCCCGGAGGCCAAGGCCATCCGGGGTTCGCTATAGCAGGCCTTGGCCCACCGTATATGTCAGAGGCTATTCCTCGTCGCCGCCGTAAACCGGACCCGAATCCAGGCCCTTGGCGTCCACGTCGCGGTCGACGAATTCGATCACCGCCATCGGCGCGTTGTCGCCATGGCGATAGCCGGCCTTCAGCACGCGGATATAGCCGCCCTGACGCTCGGAGTAGCGCGGCCCGAGGGTGGCGAACAGCTTGCCGACCTGGGTGATGTCGCGCACCTGGCTGATGGCCTGACGACGAGCGTGCAGGTCGCCGCGCTTGGCCAGGGTGACCAGCTTCTCGACGAAGGGACGCAGTTCCTTGGCCTTGGGCAGGGTGGTGACGATCTGCTCGTGCTTGATCAGGCTGGCCGCCATGTTGGCGAACATCGCCGTGCGGTGAGCCGTGGTGCGGCCGAGTTTGCGGTGGGCGTTACCGTGACGCATGGTTCTAAAACTCCAGGGCCTCTGGCCCACCTTGGCGCCCCAGCTCAGCTGGCAAGCGACCGTTCATCCAACTCCAGCCCGTCCCCCCGGCTGGCCCTCGCGAAGCGCTGGGGTCCTCCACCGCGACGCGGCTTCAACGGACCCGGACCCGAAGGCCCGGAGCAGCGCGGATAGACTCTTAGATCTGATCTTCGAACTTCTTGGCCAGGTCTTCGATGTTTTCCGGCGGCCAGTTCGGCACGTCCATGCCGAGGTGCAGGCCCATTCCGCCGAGCACTTCCTTGATCTCGTTCAAGGACTTGCGGCCGAAGTTCGGGGTACGAAGCATTTCGCCCTCGGTCTTCTGGATCAGGTCGCCGATGTAGACGATGTTGTCGTTCTTCAGGCAGTTGGCCGAACGCACCGACAGCTCCAGCTCGTCCACCTTCTTCAGCAGGGCCGGGTTGAAGGGCAGTTCCGGCTTGGCCTCGCCCACCACGGCCTTCTTGGGCTCGTCGAAGGTGATGAACAACTGGAGCTGGTCCTGCAGGATGCGAGCGGCATAGGCCACCGCGTCCACCGGCGTCACGGCCCCGTTGGTTTCGACTTCGAGGATCAGCTTGTCGTAGTCGAGCGATTGACCCTGACGCGTGGGCTCGACGCGATAGGCGACGCGCTTGACCGGCGAATACAGGGCGTCGACCGCGATCAGGCCGATCGGCGCGTCTTCCGGACGGTTCTTGTCGGCGGAGACATAGCCCTTGCCGTTCTGCACGGTGAACTCGACGCGCACCGAGGCGCCTTCGTCAAGGGTCATCAGCACGTGATCGGTGTTGAGGATTTCGATGTCCGACGGCGCGTCGATCTGGCCGGCGGTGACCGGGCCGGGACCTTCGGCACGAAGCGTCATGCGCTTCGGACCTTCGGAGTGCATGCGCAGGGCGAGCTGCTTGATATTGAGAACGATATCGACCACGTCCTCCCGCACGCCCTCGATGGAGGAGAATTCGTGCACCACGCCGTCGATCTGGATGGCGGTGACGGCGGCGCCCTGCAGCGAGGACAGGAGCACCCGACGGAGGGCGTTGCCGAGGGTGACGCCGAAGCCGCGCTCGAGCGGTTCAGCAATCATCCGGGCCTTGCGCTGAGCGTCCTTGCCGATCTCGATCTGCGGCTTTTCAGGACGGATCAGCTCTTGCCAGTTTCTTTCGATCACGGGGGGTCTCTCGAACGGATTACAGGCGCAGCCGGGGGGCTGCGCCTCGGGTAGACAGGCGAGGTCCGATTAGACGCGGCGGCGCTTGGGCGGGCGGCAGCCGTTGTGCGGGATCGGGGTCACATCGCGGATGGTGGAGATGGTGAAGCCCACCGACTGGAGCGCGCGGAGCGCCGACTCACGACCAGAACCGGGACCGGAGACGTTGACTTCCAGCGTCTTCACGCCGTGCTCCATGGCCTTCTTGCCCGCGTCCTCAGCGGCGACCTGGGCGGCGTAGGGGGTCGACTTACGCGAACCCTTGAACCCCATGGTGCCGGCCGAAGACCAGGAGATCGCGTTGCCCTGGGCGTCGGTGATCGTGATCATGGTGTTGTTGAACGAGGCGTTCACATGCGCCACGCCCGAGGTGATGTTCTTGCGTTCGCGCTTTTTGACGCGAGCCGGTTCCTTGGCCATCTGATCTTACTTTTTCTTGCCGGCGATCGGCTTGGCAGGACCCTTGCGGGTACGGGCATTGGTGTGGGTGCGTTGGCCATGGACCGGCAGACCCTTGCGGTGCCGCAGGCCACGATAGGACGCGAGGTCCATCAGGCGCTTGATGTTCATTTGCGTTTCGCGGCGCAGGTCGCCCTCGACAGTGTAGTCGCGGTCGATCGCTTCGCGGATCTGCAGCACTTCGGCGTCGGTGAGTTGGTTCACGCGACGGGATTCTTCGATGCCCACCTTGTCCATGATTTCCTTGGCGACCCGAGGGCCGACGCCATGGATGTACTGCAGCGCGATCTCGACGCGCTTGTTGGTGGGGATATTGACGCCTGCGATACGGGCCACTTAGCTTATTCTCCTGGTCGCGCACAGACGCGAAAAAAGTCCCGGCCCCACTCGGTCAGTGGCGCAGGAGACCGGCGCGACCATGCGCCCTTTCGCGGAAGCCGAGCGTTATAGGCGTGTTTGCAAATCCGTCAACCGGTTGTTGACGGGATATCCGCAAGAATCTCGCCCCTCCGGTTCGAAACCTGCCGCGCGGTCAGTGCCAGGCCAGCTGGCCTTCCTCAGCCCGCAGACGTCGGCGTACGGCGGCGCTCCACGGACCCCAGAAACGGCGCGGTAGAAATGGGGCGCGCGGCAGCCGGTGCGCCAGGCGTACCCAGGCTGGACCGCGCAAAGGGCGGCGACCCGTTCGCCTTGTTCTGTAACCGTACCGTGTCACGTTTTGGCGCGTTAGCCCTCGACCTGCGGTCAAAGGGGCAACGGCCGTGCCATCAGCGACGGTATTAGGCGTGCTTGAGCGCCTGGTCGATCTCGGCGGCCACGGCGTCCATGGCGCCCATGCCATCGACCTCCACCAGCTTCCCCTGCGTCTGGTAGTAGGGCAGCAGAGGCGCGGTCTGGTCGTTATAGGCTTTCAAGCGCACGGCGTAGGATTCCGGATTGTCGTCCGGGCGGCCCTGGTCGGCGAAGCGCTTGGCGATGCGTTCGAGCAGTTCGGTCTCATTGACCTTCAGCCGCACCACCACGTCGATCTGACCGCCGCGCGCCTTCAGCATGGCGTCCAGAGCCTCGGCCTGGGCCACGGTGCGGGGAAAGCCGTCGAAGATGGCGCCGCCGGCGCTCTCGGCCTCCGGCAGGCGCTCCTCGATCAAGGCGATGACGATCTCGTCGGAGACGAGGTCGCCGCGCTGGATGATACCCTTGACCCGTTCGCCGAGCTCGGAGCCCGAGGCGATGGCGGCGCGCAGCATGTCGCCGGTGGACAGCTGGACCATGCCGCGTCCATCCACCAGCCGCTTCGCCTGGGTGCCCTTTCCGGCCGCGGGCGGGCCGAACAGGATCAGGTTCACCGGGCGCCCCGGATCGCGGGCGTGCGACCGGCCTTGAGCTTGGACTTCTTGATTAGGCCTTCATACTGGTGCGCCAGCAGATGGGACTGGATTTGCGCCACCGTATCCATGGTCACCGTCACGGCGATCAAGATCGAGGTGCCGCCGAGGGTGAAGGCGTTGTTCACGCTGTACATGGCCTCGGGCACCAGACAAACCACGGTGATATAGGCGGCGCCGAGCACGGTCAGGCGAGTCAGCACATAGTCGAGATATTCCGCCGTGCGCTTGCCGGGCCGGATGCCGGGCAGGAAGCCGCCGTACTTGCGCAGGTTCTCCGCCGTCTCGTCGGGATTGAACACGATCGAGGTGTAGAAGAACGAGAAGAAGATCATCAGCAGCGCATACAGCAGCATATGCAGCGGCTGACCCATCTGCAGCTGACCGGAGATGCCCGGCAGCCACTGGAGCCAGGCCGGCAGGCTGGCGGCGTTGATGAAGCCGAGCGCCGTCGCTGGCAGGGCCAGCAGCGACGAGGCGAAGATCGGCGGGATCACCCCGGCGGTGTTGATCTTCAGCGGCATGAAGGAGCTATCGCCGCCATACATGCGGTTGCCCACCTGGCGCTTGGGGTACTGAACCAAGAGCCGGCGCTGCGAGCGTTCCATGAACACGATGGCCATCACCACGGCCACGGCCAGAACGGCGATCACCAGCAGGATGAAGGGACTGACGGAGCCCGTGCGGGTGAGCGAGAACAGCCGCAGTACCTCGCTCGGCGCCTGGGCGACGATGCCGGCGAAGATGATCAGGCTGACGCCATTGCCGACGCCTCGCGCGGTGATCTGCTCGCCCAGCCACATGAGGAACAGAGTACCGCCGGTGAGGGTGGCGATGGTGGAGACCAAGAAGAACAGGCCGGGGTCCTGCACGACGCCGCGCGAACTCTGCAGCCCCATGGCGATGCCGAAGGACTGGGCCAGGGCCAACACCACGGTGAGGTAGCGGGTATACTGGTTGAGCGTCTTGCGCCCCGCCTCGCCGCCTTCCTTGCGCAGTTTTTCCCACGGGCCATAGATCGTGCCCATGAGCTGGATGATGATGGAGGCCGAGATGTACGGCATCACGTTCAGCGAGAAGATCGCCATGCGCGAAACAGCGCCGCCCGAGAACATGTTGAACATGCCCAGGATGCCCTTGGCCTGACCGGCGAAGGCCTGCTGGAACGCCGCCAGGTCCACGCCCGGAATCGGGATGTAGGCGCCAAGGCGGTAGACGATCAACGCGCCCAGCGTGAACCACAGGCGCTTATGCAGGTCGGTCGCCCGCGCAAACGCACTGAAGTTCAGGTTGGCGGCCAGTTGTTCTGCGGCCGAAGCCATAGGCACTCCCCGATCAGATTCTTGGGCCACACATAGGGGGCTGAAGCGGGCTTGTCATCCGCGCTCGGCGATCAAGGCGCCGGCGCGGCAAAGCGTCCTTCAGGACCGACCAGGACCCGGCTCGGAACGACGGTGGACGGAATGCCCTACCGCCTCTCGCATGAAAACCGCCCTTCGCTCTGCGAGGGCGGCGATTTCATGCCGGTGGTCGAGCCCTAGGCTTCCGCCTCGGCCTTTTCCTTACGGGTGAGGGTCAGCGAACCGCCGGCCTTCTCGATCGCTTCCTTGGCCGAGGCCGAAGCGGAGTAGGCGGTGATGGTCAGCTTGCCGGAAATCTCGCCGTGGCCGAGCAGGCGCACGCCGTCCTTTTCGCGACGGATCACGCCGGCGCCAATGAGGGCGGCCGCGTCGATCGGCTGGGTCGGGTCAAGGCGCTTGGCCTCGATGGCCTTGGCGATGCGCCACAGGTTCACTTCGGCGAACTTCAGGGCCGACGGATTGTTGAAGCCGCGCTTCGGCATCCGCATGTGCAGCGGCATCTGGCCGCCTTCGAACTGCTTGAAGCCGTGGCCGGTACGGGACTTTTGGCCCTTCACGCCGCGACCGCCGGTCTTGCCCTTGCCGGAACCAGGGCCGCGACCGATGCGCATGCGCGCCTTGTGCGAGCCTTCGGCGGGGGAAAGTTCGTTCAGCTTCGTCATGATGCCTTCTCCTGAGAGTATGCGCCCGGCGGATGCCGGACTCGGCTTGATTGGGTGGTCGAAGGGATGGAGGGCTTAGCCCTCCACCACCTCCACCATGTGGGCGACTTTGGCGATCATGCCGCGCACGGAGGGGGTATCCTCCAGGGTGCGCTCGCGGCCGAGCTTGTTCAGGCCGAGGCCCGCCAGCGTGGCGCGTTGATCGTCCTTGCGGCGGATCGGGCTGCCGATCTGGCGCACGGTCACCGTCTTGGCTTCAGTCTTCGTCGGGGCCTTGGCCATGATCGTATTCCTTAGCCTTCGATCGCGTCGGCGGACGAGGCGCCGTCGGCGCGACGACCGATGATGTCGCCGACCTTCTTGCCGCGCTTGTTGGCGATCTGGCGGGGCGAGGATTGACCCTTCAGGGCGTCAAAGGTCGCACGCACCATGTTGTACGGGTTGGACGAGCCGGTGGACTTGCCGACCACGTCGTGAACGCCGAGGGTTTCCAGCACCGCGCGCATCGGACCGCCGGCGATCACGCCGGTGCCCGGAGGCGCCGCGCGCAGAACCACCTTGCCCGCGCCGTGACGGCCTTGGCCGTCGTGGTGCAGGGTGCGGCTTTCGCGCAGCGGCACGCGGATCATGGTCTTCTTGGCTTCTTCGGTCGCCTTGCGGATGGCTTCCGGCACTTCGCGCGCCTTGCCATGAC
>CAIOYC010000034.1 GCA_903862425.1 uncultured Caulobacterales bacterium
CGCCGTGCATGACGCGCGTCGCAGGCGCAGCGTATTATCCCGCTCGATCACCCCCCGCCGCCTCAACTCGGGCTGGATCCGTGAGCCCTCCCCGGTGCGACGGGATAGCGACAGAGAACCACGGCTTTCCGGCGCCGGGGACAAATAAAGTTCGGCCGGCGGTCTGTCCGCGCTTCCGACCCGGTCGGCGCCTCCCCTGCCATCCGTCACGCCCGGACTGGTTCCGGGCGCCCATGGCGCGAGGCTGGAGACATAACCTTCTGAAGACGCAAGTCCTTCACCCGCCTGCCCACCGAACGCCCGGTGGATGGATGCCCGGAACGAGTCCGGGCATGACGGAGGGAGGGGCGTTGGGGAGCGGTTGGCTATCCCCGCGCTCTCCACCGGATGAGCGGCTCGCTATCCCCGCTTTCACGGCAATGAGCGACAATCAGGCGCGCTATGGCCCGCAGGCCCAGCATCCCTTAAGCCCATGGTGGAACGGGTAGCGAGCGAGCGGGCACTTTTGGCCCATCGGGGACGTCTCAGTTCAACCTTCAAGATCGAAGGGACGCCTCCACCGTTCTCGTTCAATCTCGTCCTGATATTCTTCGAAGGCAGTAGCCCTTTCGGAAGGTCGGTCGTCGCCACCAGTCTTCGTGGCGAACAAAACGCCGAACGCCATAAACATGACGGTCAGCGTCGCCGCGATCCCTACTGAAGGTATCTTCAACATCCATTCGCCGACGCCCGCACTGGAGAGCGCCAGCAAAGCGATGAAGTAGGCTACCCATCCCTTCCATGAAGACGGCCATCCTATGGCCGGACGCCCTTGCCACCATCGCGTCCTGAACCAGCTTTGGCCGCCGCGCCTAGCCATGCAAAGCTCCCTCTGCAGCCGATGTGCAGGCATAGCCGGTGAGCTAAGGGTCTGCAAACCACCCCTTGGCGACTTTGCGCACGCCGGCTCCGCACTCTACCCTTTGCGGAAGTACCCATAGATTCGCTCCGCCAGCGCCTCGCTCACCCCCTCCACCTTGGCGAGGTCGACCACCGCCGCGCGGCTCACCCCGCGCGCTGAGCCGAAGGCGTGGAGCAGGGCGCGCTTCCTGGCCGCGCCGATGCCTTCGATCTCGTCGAGGGGGTTGGACATCATCTGGCCGGCGCGGCGGGTGCGGTGGACGCCGATGGCGAAGCGGTGGGCCTCGTCGCGCAGGCGCTGCAGGTAGTAGAGCACCGGCGACTTGGGCTCGAGCATGAAGGGCGGCTTGCCCGGCATGAAGAAGCGCTCCAGCCCCGCGTCGCGGTCCGGCCCCTTGGCCACGCCGACCACGGCGATGTCGTCGAGGCCGAGGTCGGCCAGCACGCCCAGCGCCGCGTCGAGCTGGCCCTGGCCGCCGTCCACCAGCACGAGGTCGGGCCGGGTGGTGGGCTCGCCCGCCTCCTCCTCCTTGACCAGCCGGGCGAAGCGGCGGCGCAGCACTTCGGCCATCATGGCGTAGTCGTCGCCGGGCGTGATGTCGGTGCTCTTGATGTTGAACTTGCGATACTGGTTCTTCTGGAAGCCGTCAGGACCGGCCACGATCATGCCGCCCACGGCGTTGGTGCCCATGACGTGCGAGTTGTCATAGACCTCGATCCGCTCGGGCGTGGTCTCCAGGGCGAAGGTCTCGCATACCCCGGCCAGGAGCCGTCCCTGAGCCGAGCTTTCCGCCATCTTGCGACCCAGGGCCTCGCGGGCGTTGGTGAGGGCGTGGCCGACCAGATCCTTCTTCTCGCCGCGCTGGGGGATGGCGATCTCGGTCTTCCGCCCGAGCTGGAGGCTGAAGGCCTCTTCCAGCAGCAGGCGGTTGGGCACGTCGGTGGAGAGCAGGATCAGCCGCGGGATCGGCTTGTCCTCGTAGAACTGCCCCAGGAAGGCGTCGAGGATCACACCCATCTCGCCGAACGCCGCCTCGTGCTCGTCCTCCACCAGGGAGTTCACCCGCGGGAAGTAGGCGCGGTTGCCCCAGTTCTGGCCGGCGCGGAAGAAGAAGACCTGCACGCAGGCCTGCCCGCCCTCGGCATGGACGGCGAACACGTCCGCCTCCTCCACGGTCTCGGGATTGATCTGGCTCTCCATGCTGATAGCGGAGAGGGCGCGGATGCGGTCGCGCAGGCGAGCGGCGCGCTCGAACTCCATGTCCTCGGCGGCGGCGCTCATCTCGGCGGAGAGGCGGCCCACCACGGCCTTGGACTTGCCGCGCAGGAACTGGTGCGCCTCGTCCACCAGCCCGGCATAGTCGGTGGGCGAGATGAGGTCGACGCAGGGAGCCGAGCAGCGCTTGATCTGGTGCAGCATGCACGGACGCGTGCGGGCGTCGAACACGCTGTCGGAGCAGGAGCGCAGCAGGAAGGCCTTTTGCAGGATGTTGACGGTGCGGTTCACCGCCCAGGTGGAGGCGAAGGGGCCAAAATAGTCGCCCGGAATGGTGTGGGCGCCGCGGTGCTTGCGAATCTGCGGCGCGGGGTGGTCGCGGCGGAGCAGGATTTCGGCGAAGGACTTGTCGTCGCGCAGCACCACGTTGAAGCGCGGCTTCAGCTTCTTGATCAGGTTGGATTCGAGCAGCAGCGCATCGGTCTCGGTGCGCGTGGTGGTGAACTCCATGGCCCGGGTCAGGTGGACCATGTGGGCAATGCGCTGGGTGTGAAAGCGGCCCTGGGCGTACTGGATCACGCGCTTCTTGAGGCTTCGCGCCTTGCCGACATAGAGCACCTCGCCCTCGTCGCCGAGCATGCGGTAGACGCCGGGCGTATCGGGCAGGCGCTTGGCCTCGTCATTGATCAGGGCCATGCCCTTGAGGGCAGGAGACTCGGAACTCATGGGGCCAATATAGGCTAGCGCCGCACCAGCACCACGCCGCCGACCACCGCCGCCATGCCGAGCGCGCGCATCAGGTTGATCGGCTGGCGCGGAACGCCGAAGAAGCCGAAGTGGTCGACCATCAGCGCGGCGATGGCCTGGCCGGCGATGAGCAGGCAGACGGTCAGCCCGACCCCGATCCGGGGCGCGGAAAAGGCGGCGGCGGCGACGAAGAAGGCGCCGTAGACCCCGCCCATCCAGGCGTACCAGGGCAGGGCGTGCACGGCGGTCCAGTCCGGCTTCACCCGCAGCACCAAGATCGCCGCGCCGAGTACGATCGTGCCCACGGCGAAGGAGATGAAGGCGGCATTGATCGGCGACAGCACCGCCTTGGCGAGCATGGCGTTGGTGGGCGGTTGCGATCCCGTCGCCATACCCGCCAGGACGAGCAGCACGACGATGGCGGCGAAGGCGGAAGGGCTGAGATTCTGCATGCCCCCATTAGAGCGAGATTCTCACCAGAATGGATGCGGCTCGATAGCCTCCGCGCCGAGCGCCTCGGCCAGCCGGCGGCGAGTGCCGCGGGTCGTCAGTTCCGGCAGGGCGTCGAGGGCGAACCAGCCGCGATTGAGGATCTCGCCGCGCTGGGTCGGCTCGGCGGGACGCCAGCGATCGACCCGGTAGACCAGCACATGGTCGCCGCGGAAACGCCGGCGGTTATCGTGGATCGACAGCAGGGTGGGGCGGCCGATCATCTCCACACCCGCCTCCTCCATCAGTTCGCGGTGCAGCGCTTCTTCGGCGGTTTCGTCCTTCTCCACCCCGCCGCCAGGCATGTACCAGCCGGGCACATAAGTATGCTCGACCAGCAGCACCCGGCCCTCGGCATCCACCACCAGTCCGCGCACGCCGAGCGAGAGGCCGCGCGACAGCACCGACCAGCGCTGCCAGAACGGACGGAGGTAGGGTTCGATACGGCGCAGCCAGGTCATGCTCCCCCTTATGGCCCGAAAGCCCCACCGTTAGCCAACGCCGCTCCCCGGGCCGACAAGCACGGGATGAGGCTTTCCATCAGGGCGCTCGAATTAGGCGTCATCCCGAGCTTGTCGAAGGGTGGGGCCGGCTCTACAGCGTAGCGGATAGAGACTTGGAGAGCCCCATGGCGGCCATTCTGCCCATCTTCCTGTTCGTCGTCGCCGTGCTGGCGATCAACTGGGCCGAGTTCGGCCGTCCGGACTAAGACATGCCCGGCAAGGGCGCGGCGCTGATCACCGGCTCGTCGCGGCGGGTGGGCCGCACGCTCGCGCTGAAGCTGGCCGACGCCGGCTATCCGATCATCGTCCATGCCCGCCATGCCGATGACGAGGCGCACCAGACGGTGGCCCTGATCGAAGCTCAGGGCGGCAAGGCGACCATCGCCGCCGCCGACCTGTCCGACCGCGGCGAACTCTCCACGCTCGTCACGCGCGCCGCCGAACCGTTCGGGCCGCTGGAGGTGCTGGTCAATTCCGCGTCCGTCTTCCATGACGACCGGCTGCAGAGCGTCACGGCGGAGGGCTGGGATGCTCATTTCGCCTCCAACCTTTATGCCCCGGTGATGCTGGCCCAGGCCTTCGCCGCGCAGGTGGGGCGGCTGGCCGCTTCCGCCGACCCGTCCATCGTCAACATCATCGACCAGCGGGTGCTGAAGCCCAACCCGCAGTTCTTCACCTATTCGCTCACCAAGGCGGCGCTGCATTCCGCCAACGTGACCATGGCCCAGGCCCTGGCGCCGCGCATCCGAGTGAACGGCATCGGCCCCGGCCCCACCCTGCCCTCCATCCACCAGTCGCCTGAACAGTTCGCGGCGGAGGAGAAGGCCACCCTGCTGGAGCGTGGATCGCCGCCCGACGAACTGGCGAGCGCCCTGCTTTATCTGGTGAGCGCGCGGGCCGTGACCGGCCAGATGATCGCCGTCGATGGCGGCCAGCACCTGAACTGGAAGACACCCGACATCGAAGGCGATTCATGAGCGATCACGTCGCCGGCCTGCGCGTCTTCGTGCGCGGCCTGAAGCTGATGGCCGAGATCGGCCTCAATCCCGATGAGCGCGGTCGCCGCCAGCCGGTGGTGATCGACGCGGTGGTGACCCTGGCCCCGCACGCCCCCGAGCATCTGCGCGAGACCTTCAACTACGAGCACGTGGTCCGCGCCGCCCGCGCTCTGGCGGACGGCGGCCATATCGAGCTGGTGGAGACCTTCGCCCATCGCCTCGCCTCCGCCTTCCTCGCCTACGAGGGCGTGCGGGAGGCCACGGTGAGCGTAGCCAAGCCTGAAGCCTTGGCGGACGCCGATCTGGCCGGCGCGGAGATCACCCTCACGCGCGATTGACGGCGGGACGACCGGTCGCCTTGTGGCCGTCGTCTTTGTCCCTATTGTGCCGCGCTCGAACAGCGGCCCGCGGGCCTGACAAGGAACGACCATGGCGACGATCACGCCCGACGAGATCCTGGACCTCGTCTCGACCGAGGTGCCGATCGACCGCGCCAAGCTCGACGCGTCGGCGACGCTGGACTCCCTCGACATCGCCTCGCTCGACATCATCAGCGTGATGTTCGCTCTGGAGGACAAGTACGGCATATCCCTCGAACAGGAGGACATGCAGGGCGTCAGCACGCTGGACGACTTCATCAAGGTCGTCATGGCCAAGGCCGGACAAGGCTGAGCGAGCCCAACCGATGACACGCGTCGTCATTACCGGCATGGGCTGCGTTTCGGGTCTGGGTCAGGGCGTCGAACCGACCTGGGAGGCGGCCATCCGCGGCGAGACCGGGGTGCGCCACCTCAAGCGTACCTTCCAGGAAAACTATGCCTACGAAGGGCCCGCCGCCTACGTCGAAAAGCTCGACACCTCTGCGGTGGAGGCGCGGTTCGGGGCCAAGGCCCTGTCGCACCTCGACCCGGTGTCGGTGTTCGCCTCGGTGGCCAGTTTCGAGGCCATGGAGCAGGCCGGGCTGATCGGCCACCCCTCGCTGGAGGATCGCACGGCGATTCTCTACGGCGTCGGTTCGGGCGGCAACACCACGATCGAAGAGTCCATGCACCGGCTGTTCGACAAGAAGGCCACCACGCTTCATCCCCTGTCGATCCCGAAATACATGAACTCGGCCGCGCCCAGCCAGCTGTCGCTGCTCTTCGGTGTGAAGGGGCTGGTCTACAACATCGCCTCGGCCTGCGCCTCCTCCGCCCACGCCATCGCCGAGGGCATGCACCTGATCCGCGCCGGACGGGCCGACGTGGTCCTGGTCGGCGGCGGCGAGGCTTCCATCACCTATGCGGGCTGGGCCGGCTGGAAGGCCGTGCGCGCCATGAGCTCCACCGCCTGCCGCCCCTTCTCCATCGGCCGCGACGGCATGATCCTGGGCGAGGGCGCGGCCAGCCTGGTGCTCGAGTCCGAGGCCCACGCGAGCGCACGCGGCGCCGCCATTCTTGGCGAGGTGACCGGCGCCGGCGCCTCGTCAGACGCCTTTCACATCACCCAGCCGCAGGGCGAGGGCGCGGTGAAAGCCATCCGCTTCGCGCTTGAGGACGCCGGCCTGTCCGCGGAGACGCCGGTGCTGATCTCCGCCCACGGCACCGGCACCGAACTCAACGACAAGACCGAGGCGCAGGCGCTGAACACGGTCTATGGCGCGCACATGGCGCATAACCTGGTGATCGCCACCAAGGCCGCGCACGGACACCTGTTCGGCGGCGCGGGCGCCATCGAGTTCATCCTCGGCGTCCTCGCCATCCAGCGCGGGA
This sequence comes from uncultured Caulobacterales bacterium, assembly GCA_903862425.1. Lineage (GTDB taxonomy): Bacteria > Pseudomonadota > Alphaproteobacteria > Caulobacterales > Caulobacteraceae > CAIOYC01. The sequence continues at coordinate 6,605 of CAIOYC010000034.1, forward strand.
TCGCCCCGCCGCTCCTGAACTATCTGGGTCCGGACCCGGAGTGCGACGTGCCGCTGCCGGTCGGTGAATCGCGCGCTATCGACTATCAGGCGCTGGTCTCGAACTCGTTCGCGTTCGGCGGCCTGAATTCGGTTCTGGTGGCCAAGAAGGTCTGATTACGCTTGTTGCGACGCCCTGTCGCAGCCGGCGGCTTCGGTCCGTGGAATGTTTCCACATCGCAAGCTTAGGCCGCCCTTTGCCGGCCGAGCGCGCCACCCCAAAACGCCTCAAGTCGTTGAAGTATAACACTAATACTTTTCTCTTAGAGCCGTAGGCGGCTCTCGCGCGGGTGGCTGAACACTTCGCGTAGATGCCTGTCCCGCCACATTTTCGCCCGATAGTTTGCCGTGAAGACAAGAAAGCTCAAAGCTGGGGCGATCACCCAGGGCCTAGTCAGCGGGTGACGCCGGGGGGCGTCGCAACGCTGGAACCTCGCTTAAATGCAGTATTCGATCTCCTGTGATTTCGACGGCACGATCACGCTCGCCGATACGGTCGACGCGGTTCTGACCCGCTTTGCCGAGCCGGAGTGGGAAGCGGTCGAGGCCGACTGGATTGCCGGCAAGTTCGGTTCGCGCGAATGCCTGGCCGAGCAGACCAAGCTGCTGCGCGTCACCCCCGACGCCCTCGACGCCTTCATCGACACCATCGAGATCGACCCGGACGTGAAAGGCTTCTTCGACGAGTGCCTGCTGGCCGGCATCCCGCTCTCGGTGGTTTCGGACGGCTATGACTGGACCGTGCGCCGGGTGCTCGCCAAGGCCGGCATCCGCGGCGTGCCCATCGTCGCCAACCGCCTGGTGCATATGGGCGAGGACCGCTGGACCGCCCGCTTCCCCCATTCGGCCCAGAATTGCGGCTCGGGCGTGTGCAAGTGCGCCACCGTCAACGCCCCGACCCAGCTGATCCATATCGGCGACGGCCGCTCCGACGCCTGCGTCTCCAACATGGTGGACCTGGTGTTCGCCAAGGGCAGCCTGCTCAAGAACCGCGAAGCCGCCGGCCTGCCGTCCATCGGTTTCGAGACCTTCGCCGAAATCCGCGCGGCCCTGCCCGTGCTCGCCACCCTCGTCCCGGCGCCCGTCGCCGAACCGGCCCAACGCATCGCTTAGACGGAAATGAAACGGGGTTCGCAGCGAACCCCCACCTTAGACAAGCTCAGGATGAGGCTCGAACTGGACCTCGTCGGATGCTTTCCGCCGCCTTTTGAAGTCGCCTCATCCTGAGCCTATCGAAGGGTGGGGCGCAACTCGGAGACCCCCCGAATGTACGACGCCGATCTGCCCAACCCCGTCATCGCCGACGCCGCCGAGGAAGAGCGCCTGCGCGCGCTGGAGGCCGAATACTGCTCTTTCGGCGACACGGTGCACTATGTGGATCGCCCGCCGATCTTCACCGACTGCGACGGCTCCTACATGTTCGATCGGGAAGGCGTGCCCTATCTCGATCTGCAGATGTGGTACTCGGCCGTCAATTTCGGCTACAAGAACAAGCGCTTGAACGACTCCGTCAAGCGCCAGCTCGACCAGTTGCCGCAGGTGGCCAGCCAGTACCTGCACAAGGAGAAGATCGAGCTCGCGGCGATGATCGCCCAGGATGCCGAGAAGAAGTTCGGCCAGAAGGGTCGCGTCCACTTCAACGTCGGCGGCGCCCAGGCGGTCGAGGACTCGCTGAAGATCGTGCGCAACTTCAAGGGCGGCAAGTCGCTCATGTTCGCCTTCGAGGGCGGCTATCACGGCCGGACGCTCGGAGCGTCAGCCATTACTTCGTCGTATCGTTACCGCCGCCGCTATGGCCACTTCGGCGAGCGCGCGCAGTTCATCGAGTTCCCCTACTGGTTCCGCGGCGCCAAGCCCGGCCAGACCAAGGAGGAGTACGGCGAGGAGTGCGTGAAGAAGTTCGCCCGCCTGTTCGAGACCGAATATATGGGCGTGTGGGATCCGAAGGTGGGCGAGGCCGAATACGCCGCCTTCTATGTCGAGCCGCTGCAAGGCACCGGCGGCTACGTCATCCCGCCGATGAACTTCTTCAAGGGCCTGAAGAAGGTGCTGGACGATCACGGCGTGCTGATGGTGTCCGACGAGATCCAGATGGGCTTCTTCCGCACCGGCAAGCTGTGGTCCATCGAGCACTTCGGCGTCACCCCCGACGTGGTGGTGTTCGGCAAGGCCCTGACCAACGGTCTGAACCCGCTGTCCGGCCTGTGGGCGCGCGAGGAACTGATCTCGCCCTCGATCTTCCCGGCCGGCTCGACCCACTCTACCTTCAACGCCAATCCGATCGGTACGGCGGTGGGCCTCGAAGCCATGCGCTTCATGCACGAGACCGACTACGAGGCGCACGTGATGTCGCGCGGGGCCAAGTTCCTGCAAGGCATCCAGTGGCTGAAGTCGCGCCATAAGGTGATCGGCGACGTGGACGGCCTGGGCCTCGCCCTGCGCATCGAGGTCTGCCAGGCCTCGGACAGCTTCACCCCCAACAAGGCCTTCGTGGACAAGATGGTCGATATCGGCCTGGCCGGCGATCTGGAGCATGCGGGCAAGAAGATCGGGCTCGTGCTCGACATAGGCGGTTACTACAAGAACGTGATCACCCTGGCCCCGTCGCTGGAGATCTCGGAAGCCGAGATCGACCTCGCCATCGAACTGCTCGACCAGCTGTTCACCCGCGTCGAGAAGATGGGCTGACCCCGGAAAGGCCCGGCGCATGACCCCGCTCGTCGCCGCCCTGTTCGCCCTGACGGTCGGACTCGAAGTATGGGGGCAGACCGCCTTCAAGCTCGGGCTCGACAAGATCGGCGACGCCGATGGCGCGGCGTTCTGGCGGGGCGTCGCCACCAGCCCGTGGGTGATCGGCGGCCTGCTCGGCTATGCGGTCGAGGCGGTGTGCTGGCTCTATGTGCTGGGCCATGTGCCCCTGTCCGTCGCCGCCCCCATGGCCGCGCTCTCCTATACGGGGGCGGTGCTGTCGGGCCGGCTGTTCCTCGGCGAGCGGCCGGGAATACGGCGCTGGGCCGGCGCCGGCCTGATCACCTTCGGCGCCGCCCTGCTCGGCGCCAGCCTCGGATAAGTCTGATGACCAAGCCCCCCGTCCTCCTGCTCCACGGCCTGACCGGCCACCCCCAAGAACTGCAGGCGGTGAGCCGCGCCCTGCGCCGCGCCGGCTATGAGGTGGCCACGCCCATGCTTCCCGGCCACGGCGTGGACGAGAAGACCCTGGTGCGCACCGGTCACAAGGACTGGCTGGGCGCCGCGGAGGCCGAACTGATCCGCCTGTCCGACGCCGCCGGAGGTCCGGTCTTCGTCGGCGGCCTTTCCATGGGGGCCGTGCTGGCCCTCGCCCTGGCCCAGCGTCATCCGAATCGGGTGAAAGGCGTCGCCGCGCTGGCCCTGACGCTGAAATACGACGGCTTCAACTGCCCGAGCCATTCGGCATGGTCGCTGCCGCTCGGGGCCATGACTCCGGCCATCTACTTCTACCGCTTCAAGGAGCGGCCGCCTTACGGGGTGAAGGACGTGCGCATGCGGGCCAAGATCGAGGAGATGATGTTCTCCGGCGGCACGATCGGCGACGCCGGCCTGCCTTACCTGCCCGGCCGCAGCCTGTCGGAAAACCTCAAGCTGATCGCCCTCGTCGAGCGGCGGATGAGCGAGGTGACGGCCCCTACCCTGATTGTCCATCCGGTCGAGGACGACGTCTGCCACATCAGGAACGCCAAACGCGTCGCCGCCACGGTCTCCGGCCCGGTGACAACGCTGTGGCTCGAGGACAGCTACCACCTGATCACCGTCGATCAGGAGCGCGCCAAGGTGGCCAAGGCCACGGTGGACTTCTTCGACAGCCTTTCGGTGCAAGCTGAAGCCTCGGCGGAAGCGGCGTGACCGTCGACGCTCCAGCGGCTGGCAAACCGAAGCTGGGCGGGTTGATCATCGCCTGGCTGCTGTTCGTGGTGATCGAGACCACGACCCAGAGCCTGTTCAAGATCGCCGGCGAGGCGCTGGACGACCGGGCGGGCCTCGGCCCCCTCGTGCAGCACGCGATGGCCAATCCGCTCGTCTGGGCCGCATTCGCCAGCTATTTCTGCGGCTTTCTGGTCTACATGACCATCCTGAAGGACATCGACCTCGGCCGGGCCTTCCCCATGACGGCCGGCATGTATGTCACCACCCTGGCGGCGGCGGTGATCCTGTTCCACGAACACCTGACATACCTGCGCATCCTCGGCGTCCTCGCCATCCTCGGCGGGGTGGGTCTGCTGGCCTCGGACAAGAATTCCCCGGGCGCCCCTGCCTTGCAAGACCGCGGATCGCTGCACGGTTAAGAAATCCAAACGACAGGCGGGCGGGATCGCGCGCCCTGGGCGATGGCGTGGACCGTCAGACCGCGCTCAAGGTCGTGGCCGCCTGGCCGATCAGGCCGCGCAGCCAGGCGAGGGCGGCGGCGTCGTGTTCCTTGCGCCATAGCATGACGATGTCGGTCGGCTTGGATGGATAGGGCGGGTCGAAGACCTTGAGGTTGAAGGTCCTAGAATAGGCCTCGCACAGACGCCGGGGCAGAAGCCCGACGAGGTCGCTACCCCCGAGAAGGGCCAGGGCCGACTGGGCGTCCGGGGCGTAATAGGTGGGCGGCGACGGTAGGCCGCGCTGCTGGCAGGTGCGGCGCACCACGCCGCCGTCGTCCCAGATCACCCGCCGCTCCAGGCCGCTGTCGGTGACCGCCCCGTCCACTACATGCCCGTCCTCGGCGGTGGAAAGCACGATCTGCGGCAAGGTGATCAGCCGATCGAGGGTCAGTTCGGTCTCCGCCGCCGGATGGTCGGCGCGCATGGCCCACACCATCCGTTCCTGCATCAACGGCAGGCTGTCGAACCGGTCGGGGATGGCGGTGTAGCTGCCGATGGCTACGTCGGCACGCCCGGCGTCGAGCTCCTCGGCCAGGCCCATGCCGGCGCTCCGGATGCGCACCTCAGCGTTGGGGGCCTGGCGGCGCACCGCCGCGATCACGCCGGGCAGCAGAATGGTGCAGGCATAGGCGCTGGCGGCGATTGAGAAGACCCGCTGGGTCTCCCCAGGGGTGAACACGCCGGGGGCCAGGGCCGCGCCGAGTTGCAGCAGGCCTTCGCGTATCCGAGGTCCGATCTCCGCCGCGCGGGGGGTGGCGCGCATGCCCGCGGGACCGCGCACGAACAGTTCGTCGCCCATGGTGAAGCGCAGCCTGTTCAGGGCATGGCTGACGGCGGACTGGGTCAGTCCGAGTCGCTGGGCCGCCCGCGTGACGTTACGCTCCTCGAACAGGGCGTCGAACACGCGCAACAGATTGAGGTCCAGCGTTCTAAGATGAGTGTCGCTCATTTCAGGCGTGACAAATCATCATTTGGACCATAACGAAAGTCCTACCATCTGGGTGCAACGCTGCACCGCACATATTCGGCCAAATGGCAGGCTTGCATTTCACGGGTGTTGCGAAACCGAGACACCGCGAAGGCAGGGGGCCCGCCTCCGAACGGCGCCACATGACGATCCACGTTGGGGATAGATGAGCGATTCCGAAGGTTACACGGCGCTGGCCGACGCCGAGACGGGCGATGCGCCGAAGAACGACGTTCCCGGCTACACGACCCCCGCCGCGCCGCCGCCGCGCCGTTCGCTGGGCCGACGCCTGCGCTGGCCGCTGCTGATCGGCGGGCCGCTGATCGTGGTGATCGCCATTCTGGTCTTCTGGCTGAACAGCGGGCGCTATGTGGGCACCGACGACGCCTATGTGCAGGCCGCAAGGGTGGACGTGTCGTCCAACATCCCCGGCCGTGTGGTCGAAGTGGACGTGCATGACAACCAGCGCGTGGCGTTCGGCCAGCAGCTGTTCCGCCTCGACAGCAAGCCGTTCGACACCGCCGCCGCCGAGGCCGCCGCCCAACTCGCCGCCGCTCGCGCAAATCTGACGGGCCAGGAGGCCACGGTGGGCGAGCGCAAGGCCGAACTGGCCCAGGCGAGCGCCACGCTCGACTATCAGACCCGGGAACTGGCCCGGCAGAAGACCCTGGCCGGCGCCGGCGTCTCATCCCAGCAGCAGCTCGCGGCCCAGTCCCATGCGGTAGATGCCGCCAAGGCTCAGCTCGAGGCGGCCAAGCAGGCCCTGGCCAACGCCGTCGCCGTGCTCGGGGGCCAGCAAGCCGCTTCCGGCGGTAGCCCCGCCGTCCGCCAGGCCCAGGCCGCCCTCCAGCGCGCCCAGCTCAACCAATCCTACGGCGTCGTCAACGCGCCGCAGGCGGGCACGGTGACCAAGGTCGACCAGCTACAGGTCGGCGACTACATCAACGCCGCCCAGCCCCTGTTCTCGCTGGTGGCTGACCGGATGTGGATCGAGGCCAATTTCAAGGAGGACCAGCTGGCCCACATGAGGGTCGGCCAGCACGCCACGGTGCAGGTGGACGCCCTGCCCGGCGTAAAGCTGACCGGGTTTGTGGAAAGCCTGTCGCCCGGCACGGGCTCGTCCTTCGCCCTGCTCCCGGCGGAGAACGCCACGGGCAACTGGGTGAAGGTGGTGCAGCGCCTGCCGGTCCGCATCGCCCTCGGTCCTCTGCCCAAGGGCGCCCAACTGCACGCCGGCCTCAGCGCCAAGGTGAGCGTGGACACTGAGCGCAAGCGCCACCTGTTCGGAGCGCACTAGGTTGGCCGGCGTTGCCGCCGCCGGCGCCGCCCCGAAGAAGGAGCGCAGCGAAGGGTTGACCCGAACCCTGATCACGATCTCGGTCATGCTGGCCACGATCATGAACTCGCTGGACACCACCATCGCCAATGTGGCGCTGCCGCATATCCAGGGCAGCGTCTCGGCGGCGCAGGACCAGATCACCTGGGTCCTCACCTCCTACATCGTCGCCGCCGCCATCATGACGCCCCTCACCGGCTGGCTGGCGGGGCGGTTCGGCCGCAAGCTCGTCTTCCTCATCTCCATCGGCGGCTTCGTTCTCGCCTCCATGCTGTGCGGCATCGCCAACAGCCTAGTGGAGATCGTGCTGTTCCGCCTGTTGCAGGGCGTGTTCGGCGCCGCGCTGATCCCGCTGTCGCAGGCGGTGCTGCTCGACATCTACCCGCCGCACCAGCACGGCCAGGCCATGTCGATCTGGGGCATGGGCGCGATTCTGGGACCCATCCTCGGCCCGGCCCTCGGCGGCTGGCTGACTGACAATCTGAGCTGGCGCTGGGTGTTCTATATCAACCTGCCCATCGGCATCTTCGCCTTCACCGGGGTCTTCCTGTTCATTCAGGAGCATCGAAAGGCGGAGAAACCGTACTTCGACTTCTTCGGCTACATCACCCTCGCCGTGGCCATCGGCGCGGCGCAGATGTTCCTCGATCGGGGCGCGACGCAGGACTGGCTGAACTCCATCGAGGTGGTGAGCGAGGGGATCATCGCCGTCGTCGCCCTCTATCTGTTTGTGGTGCAGATGATGACCGCCAAGCGGCCCTTCGTGGACAGGGCCCTGTTCGCGGACGGCAATTTCGTCACCGCCACCGTGTTCGGCTTCTTCATCGGCATCCTGTTGTTTTCCAGCCTGTCGCTCTTGCCGCCGATGATGGAGAACCTGCTCGGCTACCCGGTGGTCACCACCGGCATCGTCAGCGTCCCGCGCGGCATCGGCTCCTTCATCTCCATGTTCCTGGCCGGACAACTGGTGTCGCGTTTCGACACGCGGCTGATCCTGCTGGTGGGCCTCGTCATCTCCGGCGTGTCCTACTGGATGATGAGCCATTTCAGCCTGCAGATGACCGCCATGCCGATCATGGTCACCGGCTTCATGCAGGGCCTGGGCACCGGGTTGATCTTCACCCCGCTCTCGACCCTCGCTTTCGCCAGCCTGTCGCCCGTCTTCCGCACGGAGGCGGCGGGACTGTTCACCCTGGTGCGCAATATCGGCTCCAGCGTCGGCATCTCGGTGATGCAGGTGCTGCTGACCAACAACATCCAGAAGGTGCATGCCCAGCTGGTGGAGCATGCGCGACCGGACAACCCCGCCTTCCAGCACCTGCCCGCACCCTTCAGCCTGACCAACCTGCCGGGGCTGGCGGCGCTGGACGGGATGATCACCAGGCAGGCCTCGATGGTGGCCTATATCGACGACTTCAAGCTGATGATGTGGATCACCATCGTCTCCGTGCCGCTGCTGATCCTGATGCGTCCGCCCAAGCGTATCGCCAAGCCGGACCCCGCCCACGCCGCTTTCGAATGACCCGCCCGATGTCCCGTACCTTTCTCAACCGTTCAGCCTCGATCCTGGCGGTGGCCCTCGCCCTCACCGGCTGCGCCGCCGTGGGCCCGAACTTCAAGGCGCCCGCCGCGCCGACCACGCGCGGCTACGCCATGGCCGGCGACGCCGCACCGGGCGCCGGGATCGCCTTCGGCGCGCCGGCCGCCGGTCCGTGGTGGCAGGGCTTCGGGCCGCCCGCCCTCGATCAGGTGATGCAGCAGGCCCTGACCGGCTCGCCCACCATCGCCCAGGCGGACGCCACCCTCGACCAGGCGCGTGCGGCCCTGGCGTCGGCGCGGGGTGGGCTCTATCCGGAGGTGAGCGTCAATGCCGGCGCCCAGCGCGAGCGGATCAACCTCGCCTCGTTCGGCTTCAACGCCGCCGCCCTGCCGGGCTTCTCCAACAATCCGGAATTCAGCCTCTATCAGGTGGGCGGGGCGGTCGCCTTCCCGCTCGACATCTTCGGCGGCGAGCGGCGCAAGGTCGAGAGCGCCAAGGCCCGCGCGGAAGCCTATGCCCGCAAGGCCGACGCCGCGTCCCTCGCTCTCACAGGGCAGGTGGCCACCGCCGCCGTGCAGATCGCCGGCATCAAGGCGGAGATCGCCGCCGTGGAGGCCATGATCGCCGACGACCACCAGACCTATGACCTCGTGCGCAAGGCGGAGGCCGCGGGCGGCGAGGCGGAGGGCGCGCGGGTCTCGGCCACCACCCAGCTGGCCCGTGACGAAGCCCTGCTGCCGCCGCTGCGCCAGGCGCTGGTGGTCGCGCGCCACCAGCTGGCCCTCCTGGTCGGCAAGGCGCCCGCCGACTACAACCCGCCGGACTTCACCCTGGCCGATTTCAGGGCGGGCCAGGCGCCGGTCGCCATGCCGTCCGAGCTGATCCACCTGCGTCCCGACATCCAGCAGGCGGAGGCCGACCTGCACATGGCCACCGCCGAAGTGGGCGTGGCCACGGCGGCGCTCTACCCCAGCATCAACCTCACCGCCTCCCTGACCCAGAGCTCGCTGCAGCCCGGCCAGATCTTCGACTTCCCTTCCACCGCCTATGCGCTCGGCGCGGGCCTGACGGCGCCGATCTTCGACGGCGGACGGCGGCGGGCGGACCGGGAAGCCGCACGGGCGGCGGCGCGCGCCTCGCTGGCGAGCTACGAACAGATCGTGCTCACGGCCTTCAATCAGGTCGCAGACCGCCTGCAGGCCCTGGCCCACGACGACGAGGCCCTGGCGGCCGAAGTGAAGAGCGAAAACGCGGCCCTGGCCAATCTCAGGCTCGCCCGATCGGCCTATTCGGCGGGCGGGACGGGCCTGCTGCCGCTGGTGGACGCCAATCGCACGGCCGGCGATGCCCGACGTCTACGGGTCGCGGCGGAAACGCGCCGTGCGCTGGACACGGTGCAACTGATCATCGCCTCCGGCGCCCGCTGGAAGGGTTGACGCGCGTATCGCCCCTGCGCCCATCGGGGCATCAGCGTGACCACCCGCCGCCCAATGCCCGGAACGACGCCACCGCCGCCCGCGCGGCGCCGGCGTGGGCCTGGGCGAGCTGGTCGGAGGCGGTGAGGAGTTCGCGGTCGGCGTCGCGCACCTCGATCAGGCTGATCACGCCGCCCTCATAGGCGTCCTGCGCCTGTCGCCTGGCGGTGGTCAAAGCCGTGATCTGACGTTCCAGCGCCGCGGCGCGGAGGCGTTCCTGGGTCAGGCCGGTGAAGGCGTTCTCGACCTCTTCCGCCGCCTTCAGCACGGAGGCGCGATAGGCGGCCAGCGCTTCCGCGTCCTTGCCCTTGGCGGCGGCGACCTCGGCATCGATGCGGCCGAAGTCGAACAGGCGCCAGCGCAGGCCAAGGCCGATCTGGCTCTGCTGGGCGTCGCCATGGAACAGGGTGGAGGTCGCGAGGCTGTCCACGCCCACCAGCGCCGACAGCGACAGCTTCGGATAATAGTCGGAGATGGCCGCGCCGATGCGGGCGTTGGCGGCGCGCAGACGTTGCTCGGCGGCGATCACGTCCGGACGGCGGCGCAGCAGATCGGCGGGCGTAGCGGCCTCGGTGAACGCGGGCGGCGCGGGAATAGCGGCGTCGGCGACCAGTTCGGCGCGGTAGGTTCCCGGCTGCACACCCATCAGGACGTCGAGCCGGTTCAACTCCGCTTCCAGCCCCCTGGTCAGGGGCGGCACGGTGGCGTTGACGCCTTCGAGCAAGGCCTCCGCCTGGCGCAGTTCGCGTTCAGGCGAGACGCCCTCTCCCAGGCGCTTATCGAGCAGGGCGACGAGGTCGCGTTCCACTTCCGCCTGACGACGGGCGACGGCGAGGCGGGCCTGAAAGGCGCGCACCTGCAGATAGGCGTCGGCGGCGTCGGCCTCCACCGCTACCTTGACCGCCGCGGCGTCGGCGGCGCTGGCGTTGGCGCCGGCGCGGGCGGCTTCCTTCTGGCGGCGCAGCCCGCCGAACAGGTCGATCTCCCAACTGGCGCCGAGACCGAGGGTGTAGTCGTCGATATCGCGCTCGAAGCCGGGCAGATGGCGGCCGATCTCGCCGATGGGACCGTCGAGGGACTGACGGACGTCGGCCGCCGAGCCTGTGGCGTCCACCACGGGCAGCAGGGCGGCGCCGGCGGCGTGGGCGGCGGCGCGGGACTGAGCGAGACGGGCGCGGGCCTGCTCCAGGTCGAGGTTCTGGGCGGCGGCCCGCTCCACGATCCGGCTGAGCTCCGCGTCGCCGAAGGCGGTCCACCAAGCGTCCAGGCTGGCGGCTGGGGCGCCAGGGACGGCGGCGGGGACGGGCGTGTGGAAAGCCGGCGTCAGGGCCAGATCGGGTTTCACATAGTTGGGCCCGACGGCGCAGCCCGCGAGCAGGGTCGTCGCGAGGAGGGAAAGCAAGGTACGGTTCATGGGCGCTGCCTCAGGGGCTCAGTGGGCGTCGGGGGGCGGCCCGCCGGGCATGCCGGGGCCGGGGCGGCAGAAGGGGACCATCACCAGGGCTGCCAGGAAAACCCAGGCCATGGTGCGGAACACCTCGTCGAAAGCCGTGGTGAGGGCATATCGGCCGACCACGCGGGCGAATTCGCCCCGCGCTGCCAGCAGCGCCTGGTTGGCGTCGCCCAAGCCGCCGGCGATACGGCTGGCGACGGCGGCGACCACGTCCGGAGCGTGGCGGGCGTTCTCGCCGAGGGACTCGCCGTAGCGGGCGGCGGTGATGCGGGTGGTGTCGGCTAGCCAGGTATTGACCACGGCGATGCCGATGGCCCCGCCGAGATTGCGCATCAGGTTGAACAGGCCCGAGGCGGCGCGCAGCTCCATCCCCTCGAACCCGGTGAGGGCCAGGTTCACGCTCGGGACGATGCACAGCATGATGGCGAAGCCGCGCAGCCCCTGGGGTATCAGCCAGGCGCTGAAACCCCAGTCCGGCGTCACATAGGATGACATCCACAGGCTGGCGGCGAACAACGTCAGGCCGACGGTGATGGTCCTGCGGGGATCGACGATCTGCGACAGGCGCGCCGCGATCACCACCGACAGCACCTGAGCGACGCCGGCCACCACAACCGTCGTGCCGATCTGCAGAGAGTTGTAGCCTCGCACCCGGCCGAGGAAGACGGGCACCAGATAGGTGGCCGAGTAGAGGCCGAAGCCGATCACCAGATTGAACACGCAGGCGAAGACGAAGGTCGGCCGGCGGAAGGGCGAGAGCCGCACGATCGGCCCGCCGGAGCGGAACGAGCGCTCCAGGAACAGGCCGAAGGCCACGAACGACAGCCAGGCCGCGGTCAGGATCTTCGGATCGCTGAACCAGTCGTTCTTCGGTCCCTCCTCCAGCACATATTCCATGCCGCCGAGGAAGACCGCCATGGCGCCGAGGTGGGCGTAATCGATCTTCTTCAGCATCGACAGATTGGGCTTGTCGACGCGGATCAGCAGCAGGGCCAGGACGGTAACCACCGCGCCGGGGACGATGTTGACGTAGAAGATGGAGCGCCAGCCCACCGCGTCGGTCAGCCAGCCGCCGACCGTAGGGCCGAGGGTCGGCGCCAGCACGCTGACCATGCCGAGGATGGCCGGGATCATCGCCCGCTGCTTGCCGCTGAACAGAGCAAAACCGGTGGCGAACACCGTCGGCACCATGGCCCCGCCGACAAAGCCCTGCATGACGCGGAAGACGATCATGGACTGGATGTCCCAGGCCGCACCGCACAGAGCGCTCGACACCGTGAACAGCCCCGCCGACAGGGCGAACAGCCAGCGGGTGGACAGGGCTTGGGCTAGGTAGGCGGAGAAGGGGATCATCACCAGCTCCGACATCAGATAGCCGGTCTGCACCCAGCTGATCTCGTCCGGACCCGCAGACAGGCCCGCCTGCACGTCGTTGAGGCTGGCGGCGACGATCTGGATGTCGATCAGAGCCATGAACTGGCCAAAGGCCATCACGGCGAAGATCAGGTACTTGGTCGTGGTGGGCAGGTCTGCGGGCGCCACGAACGGCTTGTCGCCGCCGCCAAACAGCCTCGCAATCAGGCCTCCAGGTCCGAGCGGGATCGCCGCCATGTCTTGCGCCTTTTCAATCAGGCCCTCTTGCCGAAGCGCCCACGATAAGATTATATGCATCATATAAACGGAGGCGCAAGCCATGCGCTACGATGCAGAGCACAAGCAGAAAACCCGCGAGCGGGTGTTGAAGGTGGCCGCCAAGGCGATCCGCGAGGTCGGTCCCGACCGCGTGGCCGTGGCGGGCATCATGGCCGACGCCGGCCTGACCCACGGCGGCTTCTACGCCCACTTCAAGTCCAAGGACGAATTGATCGCCGCGGCCATCGACGAGATGTTCAAGGACGCCTCGAGCCGCTTCTTCCGCTCGACGGACGGGTTCGAGCCGGCCGAGGGCATGGTCCGCTATATCAACTTCTATCTCTCGCGCGATCACCGCGACGCGCGCGGATCGGGCTGTCCAGTAACGGCCCTGGCGGCCGACCTGCCCCGGCTGGAAGACGCCGCCCGCGCGCGCTATGGCCAGGGCGTCACCTCGTTGACCGGCAAGCTGATCGGGCAGCTGAAATTGCTCGGCCATGACGACGCCGAAGCGCTGGGCGCCTCGGTGGTGGCGGAGCTGGTGGGCGCCCTGTCCCTGTCGCGAGCCGTCAACGATCCGGACCAGTCCGAGCACATTCTCAAGACCTCCCGCGCGGCGTTGAAGCAGCGCCTTGGCCTCGATCACGTGAAGCTGGAAACCTACCAATGAGCCTGGCGGACGAAGTCGCTCCCGGCGCGACCGGGGTGGAGCAGTTGCGTGCCCTGATGCGGGCAGGGCGCATGTCGGGCATCGGCAGGTCGCTCGACTTCACCCTGGTCGAGGCCGACGAGGGTCGGGTCGTGTTCGCGGGCGTTCCCGGTCCGCACGCCTACAACCCCATCGGCACCGTTCATGGCGGCTATGCGGCCACCCTGCTCGACAGCGCCTGCGGCTGCGCCGTCCACTCCATGCTGCGCGCCGACCAGGGCTACACCACGCTGGAGCTGAAGGTCGCCTATCACAAGGCCATGACCGAGAAGACCGGGCTTGTCCGAGCGGAGGGGCGCATCCTGACCATGGGACGACGCGCCGGCTTCGCCGAGGCCAAGATCACCGACGCCAACGGCGTGCTCTACGCCTCCGCCACCTCGACTCTTCTGGTGTTCGACCGATGACCGATACGACCCTGAACGCGCGGGTAGGCGATGCACCCGCGGCGCCGGCCCCCGCGGTAACCACCGGGAAATCGACCCTGCCCTTCTCCGGCAAGACCCTGCTGGCGGTCGGCGCGGCGGTGGTCGTGGCGGGGGCGGGCGCCCTATACATCGTCTCGCCCAAACCCAGCGAGAGCACCGACGCGGCCTATGTGCAGGCTGACAGTTCGGTGATCGCTCCGAAGGTGCGTGGCCTCGTCTCCGAGGTGCTGGTCGCCCATAACCAGGCCGTCCACAAGGGTGACCCCCTGGTTCGCATCGACCCGGAAGAGTTCGACGCCCGCGTCGCTTCCGCCCAGGCGGATGTGCAGACCGCGGAGGCCGGAGTGGCCTCCGCCCGTGCCGCGCTCGTCGCCCTCGATGCCGAGGAGAAGCTGGCCGCCTCCAACATCCGCGCCGCCAGCACCTCGATCCGCTCCGCCGACGCCCAGAACAGCCGCGCCGACGCCGACCGCAGGCGCTACGAAAACCTCGTCGCCTCCGGCGCGGTAGCCCGGCGCGATGCGGACACTTTTAGGGCCGCCGCCATCACCGCCCAGTCGGACGCAGATCGGTCGCGCGCCCTTCTCGACGTATCGAAGAACCAGGCCGGCGTGGTGCAGGCCAAGCGCGCGACCCTGACCGCCGCTGTGGCCCAGGCCGAAGCTGCGCTCGCTCGCGCCAACGCCGCGCTTACTCTGTCCCATCAGGATCAGGGCCACACGGTGATCCGCGCGCCCGTCGATGGCGTGGTCGGCGACCGGCAGGTGGAGGTGGGCGACTATGTGCAGCCCGGTACGCGCCTGCTTTCGGTGGAGCCGCTGAACGCCCTCTATGTCACCGCCAATTTCAAAGAGACGCAGGTGGCGCGCATGGTTCCCGGCCAGGCGGTGAAGATCAAGGTCGACGCCCTGCCGCACACGGTGCTGACCGGCAAGGTCGACAGTTTCGCCCCCGGCACCGGCTCGCAATTCTCGCTGCTACCCTTCGAGCCCGGCACGGGCAACTTCACCAAGATCGTCCAGCGCGTGCCCGTGCGCATCCGCTTCGACCCGGGTCAGCCGGGCCTCGCCAAACTGCGGCCAGGCCTGTCCACCACGGCGACGGTTCGGCTGAAGGACTAGCCTGCCCCAATGAGTCATGCCCGGACTTGATCCGGGCACGAGGCAGCGTTGACCTCTCGGCTGCCTTGTCCTCGGGTCAAGCCCGAGGATGACTAGGTTTAGGATTTGAGTTGAAGCGCATTTGAAGTAGCCCTCATTCGGTAGCGCCCCAAGCCAGAAAGCATGGGGTGGACATCGAAGAGCGGGGGCGTTGCGATGCGGGTTCTGATTAGTCTATTGGCGGCGGCGCTGGCCGGATCGGCCTTGGCGCAAACGCCAACCCCGCCCACCGTGGCGAAGAAGCCGTTCATGGTCACTTCGCCCAACGGAGCGCGGGAGGATGATTATTACTGGCTGCGCGACGACACTCGCAAGAACCCGGACATGCTGGCCTATCTGAAGGCCGAGAACGCCTATGCCGACGCCCTGCTGGCCAAGTCCAAGCCTCTCGCCGACACGCTGTATGGAGAGATCGTCAGCCACATCAAGCAGGACGACAGCTCGGTCCCCTACCTGAAGCACGGCTACTGGTATTACAGCCGCTTCGAGACCGGCGCGGATTATCCGGTGCTGGCCCGCCGCAAGGGAAGCATGAGCGCGCCCGAAGAAGTGCTGCTGGACGAGCCGAAGATGGGCGCGGGCAAGGGCTATTTCGCCGTCAACGACTCGACGGTCAGTCCGAACAACCACCTGCTCGCCTATGCGGAAGACACGGTGGGCCGCCGGCAATATGTGCTGAAGGTCAAGGACCTCGCCACCGGCCAGACCTTGGCCGACGCGGTGGCCAATATCGAGCCGAACATTGTGTGGGCCGACGACAACAAGACCCTGTTCTATGTGGAGAAGGATCCGGTCACCCTGCTCTCCACCCGCATCAAGGCTCACGTGCTGGGCACGCCCGCCAGCGCCGACAGGCTGGTCTACGAGGAGAAGGACACGAGTTTCTATATCGGCCTGGCCAAGACCCGCGACGAACGGTTCATCTGCATCGAGGAGCAGGCGACCGTCTCCAACGAGATCCGCTGCGCGCCCTCCGCCAATCCGGCCGTCTTTAGCCTTCTCGCGCGGCGCGAGCGCGAGTTCCGCTACGAGGCGGATCACCTGGACGGTCGGTGGGTGATCAAGACCAACTGGAACGCCAAGAACTACAAGCTGATGACCCTCGCGGACGCCGCCCCGCTGGGCGACCGCAACGCATGGCATGATCTTGTGCCCGCCGATCCCAAGGTGTTCATCGAGAGCTTCGCCCTGTTCAAGGGCGGCGTCGCCACCGAGGAGCGTTCGGACGGGCTGAAGAAGCTGCGCCTCCGTCCCGAAGGCGGCGCAGCCCGCTTCGTCTCGGCCGACGAAAGCGCCTACGCCATGGCCCTGGCCGATGTGGGCGACCCGGACACGGGCTGGCTGCGCTACACCTACAACACCCTGGTCACGCCCACGATCACCTACGAGACCAATCTGAAGTCCGGCGAGCGGCGGTTGCTAAAGCAGCAACCCGTGCCGGGCTATGACGCGAAGAACTACGTTACCGAGCGGGTGTGGATCACCGCCCGCGACGGGACCCGCGTGCCGGTGTCCCTGGCCTATCGCAGGGGGTTCAGGAAAGACGGTAAGGCGGCGATGCTGCAATACGCCTATGGCAGCTATGGCGCCTCCACCGATCCGAGCTTTTCGGCTACCAATATCAGCCTGATGGATCGGGGCATGGTCTATGCCCTGGCTCACATCCGCGGCGGGCAGGAGATGGGCCGCGCCTGGTATGACGACGGACATCTGCTCAACAAGAAGAACACCTTCACCGACTTCATCGACGTGACGCGCGGCCTGGTGAAGGACGGCTATGCCGCCAGGGACCGGGTGGCGGCCATGGGCGGCTCCGCCGGCGGCCTGCTGATGGGCGCGGTGGCCAATATGGCGCCGCAGGACTACCGTGTGATGATCGCCCAGGTGCCCTTCGTGGACGTGGTCACCACCATGCTGGACGAGAGCATCCCGCTCACCACCAACGAGTTCGACGAGTGGGGCAATCCCAAGCACGAGCCCTGGTACGACTACATGCTGAGCTATTCGCCGTACGACAACGTGAAGGCCCAGGCCTATCCGGCCCTGTTCGTCGGCACCGGCCTGTGGGACTCCCAGGTGCAGTATTACGAGCCGACCAAGTGGGTGGCCAAGCTGCGCGCCATCAAGACCGACACCAACCCACTGGTCTTCCGCGTCAACATGGAGGCCGGGCACGGCGGCAAGTCCGGCCGGTTCCGCCGCCTGCACGACACCGCCGAATACGATGCCTTCATGCTGGAGGAACTCGGCATCACGAAATAGCCGTGCACGCCGCGCGCCACAGTTGTGAACGCCCAAATTACACTCGCTGCAAAGTCTAGGGTTAGAAGAACAGCGATTGGCGACTGCGGCGTTACGCTCGGCTCAGCTTCATTGCCCGTCAACAACTGTTGGTCTAAGTCGCGGCATCGGGGCGGCAAGATATGGGTGGCGGGGCATGAGCACGATCATTAGGGCGCGCGCGCCCTTGCGGCTGGGCCTGGCCGGGGGCGGCACGGACGTCTCGCCCTTCTGCGACATCCATGGCGGCGCGGTGCTCAACGTCACCATCGACCGCTACGCCCTGGCTTCGATCACGCGGCTGTCGTCGGACGAGGTGATCTTCCGCTCCACCGATCTCGGTAAGGAGGAGCGGCTGCCGCTGCTCTCCTCCTACAACACCGCCGAAGGCCTGCGCCTGCACCGCGGCGTCTACAACCGCATGATCAAGGACTTCAACGGCGGCCACCCCATACCGCTGTGTCTCACCACCCACGTGGAAAGTCCGATGGGCTCCGGGCTGGGCTCAAGTTCCGCCCTCGTGGTCGCCATGGTGGAGGCGCTGCGTGAGCTTTTGCGCGCTCCGCTCGGCGAATATGACATCGCCCGCCTCGCCTTCGACATCGAGCGCAAGGATGTGGGCCTGAACGGCGGGCGCCAGGACCAGTATTCAGCGGCGTTCGGCGGGTTCAACTTCATGGAGTTCGCCAAGGACGAGCACGTCCTCGTCAATCCCCTGCGCATCCACTCGGCCTATTCCAATGAACTGGAAGCCTCGCTGGTGCTGTTCTTCACCGGGGTGTCGCGCGAATCCGCCACCATCATCGAGAACCAG
Source organism: uncultured Caulobacterales bacterium (assembly GCA_903862425.1). Lineage (GTDB taxonomy): Bacteria > Pseudomonadota > Alphaproteobacteria > Caulobacterales > Caulobacteraceae > CAIOYC01. Next base: position 24,840 of record CAIOYC010000034.1, read on the forward strand.
ACCGCCTCCATCTCCACCGGCGGCTCCTCCCTCGAGGGCATGCACCAGCTAAAGGCCGACGCCATCGCCATGAAGGAGCAACTCCTGCGCGGCAACATCCATGGGCTGGCCGAGGTGCTGACCCACAGCTGGGAGGCGAAGAAGAAGACTTCGTCCGCCGTGTCCACGCCGAAGATCGAGCGCATCTACGACCTGGCGCTGGGCAGCGGGGCGATGGCCGGCAAGGTCTCGGGCGCCGGCGGCGGCGGTTTCATGATGTTCATCGTCGACCCCGAGCGTCGCGCCGAGGTGATCGCCAAGCTCGGCGCCGAGGGCGAAGGCCAGGTCCAGACCTGCGGCTTCACCGACACCGGCGTCACCGCCTGGCGCACCCAGCGGCCAAGCTAGGCGCTTCAATCCAAGGTTAGGGCCCTATCGCAAAAGATGAGTGCGCTTGAATTGTGCGGCTCGGATTGCTTTCAGGGCGCGGCTTTACCTGCGGCGCTGAGGCCCGGTCGCCTTCATTGCTTTGAAACCCCGTGTCCGTTAGAGGCCCTGATGTCGGGCGGTGAGCATTGATCCAGAATGGCTGAGCAGAATAACAAGCGCCTGGACATCCTGGGGTTCTTCGTTCCGGCCCTGATCGGCGCCAGCATTGGCGGCGTGCGGATCCCCCACATTCTGTTCCCGCACCTGGATGAGCGGATCGACTCCGGACTCGTGGATGTGCTTTTCATCCTCCCGGCCATTGTCACCCTCCTGTCACTGCGCAAATTCATCCTGCGCTCGGGTCCGCTTTCGGTCATCGGCTTCAGCACAGCGATCTTTTTCACGCTGACCAGCATCGCCAACGTTATCGCCGCGCCAGATGCGAAAATTCTAACCATCATCGGCAGCACGTCGTGTCTGATCATGTTCGTCGTCGGCTTCGGACGTTTCGGCGGTCGGATCACAACAGCGGAGTTCAGGATCTTCCTGACCGCCGTCTGCCTGGCGGGCAGCGCTTTCGTCGTGGTGCTTCTGACATTCGGGGGCGCCAGCCGCGCTGAAATCGGCGTAACCCAGATCCAGAGCGACTTCCTCGAGGTTGGGGGAATCCACCGGAACGGCGCCACTCTGGTGGCGCTAATCTCATTGTGTTCCGCCTTGGCGTTGATTTTAGGCGCCCGCAAAATAGATATTTTGACGACTGCGGTCGCGGGCGTGTCCATCGTTCTTGCCGGATATCTGATCTACGCTTTCCCGGGTAAAGGCGCCTGGCTCTCGGGCGGCATCATCATGGTAGCGACGGCCTTCATGGCCTATCTCTACAAGAGACGCTGGATGCTGATCGGTTTCGTCGCCGGCGGGGTCGTGCTGATTCCCGTCCTATTCAGGCGGATCAGCGATTATCTGCTCGTCTATGGTCACGAGGCGAGCTCCACCACGCTCTCTGGCCGGACGATCCTGTGGGATGCCGCAAACAAGGGTGTGTTCGAGCATGGCCGCTGGCCTTGGGGGTTCGGTTTCGATGGAGCCTATTCTTATTCGACGAACGTGATCGGCGGGCAACTCTACCACTTTCACAATGAGTTGGTGAACGCGTTCTTTTGTGGCGGTGTTATTGGCGTGGTTTTACTGTCGCTCTGGGTGATCACCTATCTCATCTACAGCTATGTCCTGATGATGCGGGCCCGTCGCGACGGGGACAATCGCGCTATCGCCGCCTTTGGGGTGTTCATTGGCCTGCTGATCCTGTCGCGACTTTATTCAGACGTATCGCTTACGGCGTTGTGCGAGATTTTGCCGGCTTTCACGTTGATGGCGGCGATCCTCAACTACAAGGTCGGTGACCTGATGGCGTCGGCGCCGCGCGTCACTTTCCAAGCCAATACCCAACGGTTCCGTTCGCGGACTGGGCCGGCCGTGGCGAGCGTTCGGGGCGTTCGTCAAGGCTGAAGGGGGAGAGCGACGTCCAGGCTCCGCCCGGACTGATCAGTTATTGGGGCCGGCGGCGACGTCGACTTTCGGGGGTAGGGTAAAGATGGCGAGCGGCCTGCGTTTCCTGTGGCTGACCAAGTACGATCCGTTAGACCCGGATACGGGCGCGGCCAACTATTCCAATGGACTGATCCGATCGCTGGTCGCCGCGGGCGCAACCGGCACGTTGCTGGCCCATAGCCATGGCGCTCCGGCGACGCCGCCAGAGGGTCTGCGCGTCGTCCTTACTCCGCCGCCTACCATCCATCGCGGCTTCAGCCTGCTTTCTCCCCTGCAGAGCGACGCCTTCACTCTGTCGCGCAGCGGCATGGCGGATGGTTTGCGCGGAGAGCTGCGTACTGGCGGCTATGACGTGGTGGTCATCGACTATTTCGCCATGGGATGGGCGCTCGACACCATCCGCGCCCTGAAGCGCCAGGGCGTGAAGACGCCGCCCATCATCTACGCTTCGCACAATCACGAAATCACCGTGCGCAAGGGAGTAGCGGGCAAGGCGACTAATCTCCTGCTGCGCCAGGTAATGAAGCTCGACGCCTTCAAGGCCACGCGCATGGAGCACGACCTGATGCGCGAGGCGGCGCTCATCGTCGCCAACACCCAGGATGACGCCGATCTCTATGCCGCCGATGGCGCGAAGCAACCTATCCTGGTGCTCACCCCCGCTTATGACGGCGCCATCGTCGAGCCCAAGCCGATCACCGAAGGAACGCCTAAGCGGGTGATCCTGCTCGGCGCCTTCGAATGGATCGCCAAGCAGATGACCCTGCGCCATTTCCTCGACGCCGCCGAAGGTCCGTTTAATGCCAAGGGCATCGAGCTGCTGATCGTCGGTAAGATGTCGGCGGCCTCGCGCGCGGAAGTGGCCCAGCGCTGGCCCTATTGCACCACGACCGGCCGCGTGCCGGATGTGAAGGACTATCTGAAGGATGCGCGGATTGGCGTCATGCCCGACGATGTGGGCGGCGGCTTCAAGCACAAGATCCTGTACTACGCCATGAACGGCCTGCCGATCGCCACCATTTCCAGCCAGGCGGCGGGCTTCCCCCTCGACCCCGACAAGGACATGCTCGGCGCGGAAACGATCGAAGGACTGGTCGACGCCATCTGCGACAGCATCGACGACCTGCCGCGCCTGAACGGTATGAAGGATCGCGCCTTCGCTGCCTGCAGGGACCAGTTCGGCTGGGCCGAACGGGGCCAGAAGCTTTATGACGCCGCCCGCCGTCTAGCGGGATCGGCCTAGGGTGCAGCGTCGCCTCATCTACGTCGATCCGGTTTCCGGGGGGCACCATGCGAGCCACCTCGCCTTCTACCTCGATCGCTGCGCCGTGCTCGGGGTCGAACTTCAGGCGGTCGCGCCGCGACAGGTCTGGGAACAGGCGCAGATCGAGCGAACGCGCCAGGGCGGCGGGCGCCTGCTCCGCGAGGAGAGCAGGTTGCCGACCGGCATCGGCGCCAAGCTCGACCTGCTGCGGGAAATCGGCGCGGCAGCGGACATGGCCGTCGGCGAGACGGCGTGGTTCTTTCCGGTGCTGGACGATTTCCTCATTTGTCTGATCCCGGCCAGTATGAGCGGCGTGGTCCGACGATGGTCTGGTGTGCTCTTTCGCGACGACTTCAACTATCCGCGGGACGAGTTGGCCCGGCCGGGCAAGATGACCCGATCTCTCATCCGCTATCTGGCCCTGGTCCTCACCCAATTCAGCTCGACGCCCGGGATCGGCACCCTGAGCCCCGTCTGGAAAGCTTGGCTGCCCCGGCGACCGACGTGGATCCCCGACGCCCTTTCCATTTCCGATCAGGCGGAGCCACCGACTGGTATCCTGACGCCGCGCCCTCGCAACGACGGCCGCACGCGGCTTTTGATGTTTGGCGCGATGGCGCCCCGCAAGGGGCTTGTGCCGATGTTGAAGGCGATTGCCTTGGCGCCTCCAGATCGTCTCGGCACGATCGATCTCCATATCGCGGGCAAGTTCCAGGACGAGACCATGCGCCGCGAGGTCGACGCGATTCTTGCCGACATCGAAAAGGCAGGCGTTCGGGTCTCCGTCGAAGACCGCTACCTCAGCAACGCCGAACTGGATGACGCCATCGCGGCGTGCGATCTCGTTCTGGCGCCTTACCAGAACCATATCGGCTCCTCAGGCGTGCTTGGTCAGGCCGCGCGGTTTGGTAAGCCAATCCTGGGCCAAAGCAGCTACCAGATCGGCGCGGAAATCCGCGCCTTCGGGCTCGGTGTCGAGGTGAACTCAAGCTCCGTGACCGCGTTGCGGGACGGCCTTTTAACATTGATGGCGGCTGACCCGGCGACCTTCGAGCCGGGCCAGATGCGCCTGATGACCGTGCGCAATCGCGCGACGGCCGCCGTCGCGCTGGATGGTCTGATCACGCGCCTATGGACGGTGCGCTGAGATGTCGGATACCGACGAACTCGAGGAACTGGCCTTGCCGCCCAGCCGGTGGCGGAGCGCGCTCGAGCGGGTGAAGGGACGCGGCCTCGCCCTCTCCACCGCCACCTCCATGCTCGGGCGAATCTTGAGTTCGCTATCGACGATCGTCGCCATGCCCATCGCGCTGAAGACCCTGGGTGAGGGGCGGTTCGGCGCCTTCCTGGTGCTGGCCGGTGTGGTCAACTGGATCAACCTCGGCGGGTTCGGCATCCCCTCCGCCCTTGGCAAGCTGATCGCCGCCGGCGGGGTCAGCGAGGAACGCAAGCGTCGGCTATTCGGCGGCGCCCTCGCCTATGGGACCGCATCGACCATTGTGTTCTCAACCGTCGTTCTGATGGGATTCATAGCCTGGGTTAGAACCCTTTATCCTCACAATCCAAGTTTACGCAGCGAGCTTGGCGAAGCGGGAGGACTGATGATCGTCCTCGTGGCGCTTCAGATCATCTTGCAGATCTGCGAAGGCTTGCGGATCGGCGGCTTGCAGAATTACGTCCTGAATTTGGTTCGCATTGGCGGCAGCCTGTTCAGTTTCGCATGCCTGATCATCCTGCCGCCCATTCTGCCCAAGGTAATATCGTTCGTCATCGCGCTGAATGGCGGACTGCTGATCGGCGCCTTGTTCAACGCTATCCTCGTACTCAGGAACACTTGGCCGGACTTCGGTCATCTAAAGACGGACTGGAAGGAGATCCGCGCCCTTGCCGGCTCTGGATCGTCCTTTTTCATTATCGGCATCGGCTCTTTCTTTCAGACCAACGTACCGACGCTTATCCTGTCCCTCATGTTTGGGACGGCGGCGAGCATCGATTTCGGACTCTATATCCGTCTGCTGTTCGTCCAGATGATTGGGCTCGGCATGTTCACCACACCCCTGTGGCCGGCTATCATCAACGCCAGGTCCCAGAAGGACGAACGGTGGCTGATCCGCAGCCTGACCAGCATCGGTCTGATCGTCACCGCCGGCGGCCTGTGCTCGTTCGTGGTGTTGTCCTTCGGCGGCTCGACCCTTCTGCGGCTCTGGTCGCACGTGATCGTCAAGGAGGGCCCGTGGTTCGGTGTCGCCTTCGGCTTCTACTTCCTCCAGATGGCCTGGTCGCACTACTGGACGACCGTGCTGATGGGCTTTGGCCGTGAGAAGATCGCCTCACGCGTGATCATCGCCGAGGCGGTGATGTTGGTTGGCATCGGCAGCGCGTTGGCCATCCGCTATGGGCCGCTCGGCATGATCATCGGGATGAATATAGGCTTCTTCCTGATGTCCGCCTGGCTGTTGCCATTCCTGGTCCTGCGCGGCCACGCGGCGGGCAAGCCTATTCGGGCCATGCTGACCCAAGCCTATCGGAGAGCCGCATGAAGGCCTTGGCGCGCCGCTATCTCTTTGGCCTCTATTCGCTGGTTCTGGCGATCGTGCCAAATCTGCCTTCGCAGCGCCTGCGCAAGCTCATCCTGCGCGGCGTGTTTCGAATGAAGATGGACCCCAAGGCCGTCATGTATCTGGGGTGCCATCTGCGCGCGCCGCACAAGATCTTCATCGGCGCCGGGACCTCGGTCGGCGACCATGTCACCCTCGACGGGCGGGCAGGCCTGACAATCGGGCGTAACGTGAACATTAGCACCGAGGCCATGTTCTGGACCGCTCAGCACGACTATAACGATCCGGATTTCACCACCGTCTACAGGCCCATCGTGGTGAGCGACTATGCCTGGATCGGACCACGCGTGATCGTGCTGCCGGGCAGCCATATTGCCGAGGGCGTGGTGGTCGCGGGCGGATCCCTGCTGCGAGGCAAGACCGAACCCTATGGCCTCTATGCAGGCACGCCGGCTAAGCGCATCGGCGAACGGTCCAGGGACGTTCGCTACGTACCGTCGGCCAACTATACGCCCTTCATCTAAGACACGGCGAGACGGTCAGCGGCCGTCGGCTCCGAGCGCGGCGAAGGTCGCAATCATCTGGCTGACGACCTCGGCCGCGCCCACGGGCCGGTCGCCTGGGCCTTCGAGCAGTCCGTCCGCCTCGAGCATCACAAGCCCGTGCAGGGTGGACCAGATCCAAACCGCAATGGCCTGAACCCGCTCAGGCGGCGCGGACTCGGCGACGCCCGCGACGAGCAATTCGAACGAGGCGCGCGACGCGTCGTGCAATGGCGCGTCGTCGGCCGTGGGCACCAGTTGCGAGGCGAACATCAGCCGGTAGACGCCTCGATTGGTGCGGCCGAACTCCAGATAGGCCAGGGCGGCGGCGAGAAACCGGCCATGCCCCTCGGCGGCGGCCTGCGCCGCCTCCATCGCCTCGCGGAAGCGCACGAACCCATCGGCCGCCACCGCCGCGAGAAGCGCCTCGCGGTTGGCGAAGTGGCGATAGGGCGCCGGCTGGGACACGCCGAGCCGCACGGCCAGCGACTTCAGCGTGATGTCCTCGGGCCGGCTCGTCTCCAAGGCCTCGCGCGCCGCCGCGATCAGGGCCGCACGCAGATCGCCGTGATGATAGGCCGCCTGGCTCTTGGTGACCGGCTCGGCTTCCGCGACTGCAACAGAGGGCTTACGCGACATGTAATGACCTATAACTTTTCACTTGACGGCCGCCGCGTCCCCGTGATGTGATTGATCATCACATAAAGAGGAGCCGCCGCCGTGTCTACCGCCGAACTGCTCGAACGTCCCGCCGTCCAGCCTGCGGCTGCACGCTACAACCCCTATCTGGAAGGCAATTTCGCTCCGGTCGTGAGCGAGACCACCGCTTTCGACCTGCCGGTGAAGGGGCGGATCCCTGAGGAACTGATCGGCCGCTTCCTGCGCATCGGCCCCAATCCTGTCGGCCCCCAGGATCCGGCCACCTATCATTGGTTCACCGGCACGGGCATGGCCCATGGCCTGCGTCTGAATGGTGGCCGGGCGGAGTGGTATCGCAACCGCTTCATCGTCAACGACCACGATGCCCCTGCCCTCGGCCGCCCCAACCTGCCCGGCCCGCGCAACGGCTTTGGCGGCGGCAACGCCAACACGAACATCATCGACATGGGCGGACGCACCTTCGCCATCGTCGAGGCCGGCGGCCTGCCGGTGGAGCTGACCTATGGGCTGGAAAGCGTCGCGCCCTCGCGTCTCGACGGCACGCTCCCCCACGGTTTCACCGCCCACCCCAAGGTCGATAGCCTCACCGGCGAACTGCATGCCCTCACCTACCAACCGGGCCTGCAGGCGATCAGCTATGTCACGGTGGACAAGGCGGGCCATGCCCGCGTGGTGGCGGACATCCCCGCCCCGCACTGCCCCATGATCCACGACACCGCCTTCACCGCGCGCTTCGCCATCATCCTCGATCTACCGGTCCATTTCGACATGACCCTGCTCGGCAAGGGCGGCTTTCCCTTCGGCTGGGACGACAAGATGACGCCGCGCATCGGTCTTCTACCGCGTTCGGGCGATCTGACCGGCCTGCGCTGGATCGAGGCGCCGTCCTGCTACGTCTTCCACGTCATGAACGCCTTCGACGACGGCGACCAGGTGGTCATGGATGTGGTGCGTCACCCGAAAATGTTCGCCAACGAGATGCGCGGGCCGAGCGAGGGACGCCCCTATCTGGTGCGCTGGCGCATCGACCTCGCCACGGGTGGGCTCAGCGAGACGACCCTCGACGAACGCGGCCTGGAATTCCCCCGCTTCAATGACGCCCGTGCCGGACAGTCTTACCGCTTCGGCTACACAGTGGCCGCGGGCGAGGTGATGCAGGAGTTCGGCTCCATCCATAAGCACGACGTGGAGAAGGGCGTGAACCTGACGCACGAGGCCGGAGCCGGCCGGCAGATGCTGGAGCCGGTCTTCATCGCCCGCGACGGCGGCGCCGCCGAAGACGACGGCTGGATCATGGCCTATGTCTACGACGCCAATCGCGACGCCTCCGACGTCGTGATCATCGATGCCCAGGATTTCGAGGCGCCGCCGGTGGCCACTATCGCCCTGCCGGTGCGCGTGCCCTTCGGCTTCCACGGCAACTGGATCGCCGATCCGGCCTGACCGTACACCCCTCCAAACAGTACCCATCCGCCCAATCCAAAGGAGGCTGTCATGAACGGCCTTGGCTATACGCTTCGCTCTTTCGGCAGCGATCTCGCCTCGATGATCCTGTTCCTGGTGGTGTTCCTGGCGACCAGGAACATCGTCCTGGCGACCGGCGCCGGCATCCTGCTCGGCGTCGGGCAGGTGGTGTGGTGTCTGGTGCGCAAAGAGACGATCGGCATGCTCCAGTGGGCCGGGCTGGGGCTGGTCCTGACATTCGGGATCGCCACCCTGCTCACCGGCGATCCACGCTTCATCATGTTCAAGCCCACGGCGATCCACCTGATCCTTGGCGCTGTCATGCTGAAAAAGGGCTGGATGCTGCGCTATGCTTCCCCGGATGTGCGCGGACCGGCGACGCCGTTGTTGAACCGGTTCGGCTATGTCTGGGCCGGACTCATGTTCCTCACCGCAGCGTTGAACCTGATCCTGGTATTCACCGTCGATCCGCTCACCTGGGCGATCTTCAACGCCTGGTTCTCGCCGGTCTCGTTGATCGCCCTGTTCGCGGTGCAGAACGTCTACATGCGCAGCAAAGCCGCCGAACGCCACTACGACCTGACGGCCGGAACGCCCCCCGCGCCCTAGCCCGATTTTGCAAGAAGCCTTCCCAAGGCAGCCTGTCGGCCTCTCCGCCCGCGCGGAGGGGCCGCTTTCCGTTCCGCTCAGTTGATCAGGTCGATCTCGCGCCGCGACGCCACGATGGTGACGATGAATCCGGCCAGCACGTCGAGCAGCACCATGGAGGTCAGCAGGAAGAAGGCGGAGGTGGCGAAGGCGCGGAACAGCAGGAACTCGATCAGGCAGGCGATGAACAGGACCATCGACAGCGAGTGGTTGATGATGGCGATGCGCCGGCTGGTGGTGGACTTCAGAAGCTCGATGAACAGGATCACCAGCGACAGGAAAATGACGGCGTCACCCATGCCCACCGACCATCGCCCACCTGAGGCCATGGGCACGCTCAGCACCTGGGCGCTCATGCGCACACCGGCGTCGGTGGCGCCGAACCCGTAGGCCAGGGCCATGAAGTTGTAGAACAGCACCGGCAGGATCAGCAGCGGCAGAGCGGCGAACATCGGCTTCCCTCTCCCCCGAACGGGACAACGACGTGGATATGCCCAAGGTTCATGGAAAGGGTTAACGGCGCAAGCCCACTCGCGCGCAACGCTATACTGGTAGCCGCGTCACCGGACCGCCTGACCGCCAGCCAAAAAAAGAGGCGGCCGAAGCCGCCTCAGTTCATAGGGAGGAAACGCCCAGGAAGGGCAGCGGCGTCAGCGACGCCGCACAAATTCGATATACGCTGCGGTGCGGGATGCATCAAGCCTAAAATGGGTAAAATCGCATTGCAGCCTGTTACGGATAGCCGTTAAGCCCTTCTGCACAAGGCCTCAGCTTTTCTGCATGCTGATCAGGCATATGCTGCGTTGCAGCACGACATTCTAGGTTATCAGCGATCAGAATCCGTAGGCGGCAGCCAGGTCCGCATCGCGGGCGGCGATCTGTTTTGCACAATCAACGAGCACCTTGGCCTGCTTCCAGGTGGCGTCGTCCTGCATCTTGCCGTCGAGCATGGCGACGCCGGTCCCATCGGGCATGGCTTCCAGAATGCGCCGGGCGAAGGCGACCTCGCCCGGATCGGGCGAAAACACCTTCTTGGCGATGGCGATCTGGCTCGGGTGCAGGCTCCAGGCGCCGACGCAGCCCATGATGAAGGCGTTGCGGAACTGCTGTTCGCAGGCTTCCGGATCGTCGATGGCGCCGAACGGGCCGTAGAAGGCCTTGATCCCGTTCATCTGGCAGGCGTCGACCATGCGGGCGATGGTGTAGTGCCACAGGTCCTGCTGCACCGAGGCGCGGGGCGATCCATCCACGTGCGGGTCTTCGATGACGCGATAGCCGGGATGGCCGCCGCCCACGCGGGTGGTCTTCATGGCGCGCGAGGCGGCGAGGTCGGCGGGGCCCAGGCAGATGCCGTGCATGCGCGGCGAGGCGCCGGCGATGGCCTCGACATTGGCCACCCCCTCCGCCGTCTCCAGGATGGCGTGCAGCATAATCGGCTTCTTGACGCCATGGCGCGCCTCGAGGATGGCGAGGAACTGATCCATATAGTGGATGTCCCACGGGCCCTCGACCTTCGGGATCATCATCACGTCGATCCGGTCGCCCACTTCGGCGACGATGCGGGTGACGTCGTCGAAGTGCCAGGGCGAGTTCAGGCAGTTGATGCGGGTCCACAGGCCCACGCCGAGGGCGGCGAAATCGGTGGCCTTGGCCATCTCGATGAAGCCCTCGCGCGCCGCATCCTTGGCGTCGGCGGGGATGGCGTCTTCCAGGTTGCCAAGGATCACGTCGGCCTGCCTGGCCATCTCCGGAACCTTGGCGCGAACCTTCTCCAGATGCGGCGGGACGAAATGGACCATGCGCTCCACCCGCGGCGGCGGCTCGCGCAGGGGTGTCGGCGCGCCGATGGCGAGAGGCTTGAAAAATGCGCGCGGGGTCTTCATGGCGCTGGTCCCTTGAAAAGCGGAGTTGGTGTGCGGGCGCGGGGGCCGAGCGTCAAGCCGCTGGGCGAGCTTAGCCCTTAAGCTTGGCGTTGAAGGCGGCGACAGCGGCCCTGGGGCCTTCCGCATAGGCCCAGACCCCGGCGCTGACGGCGATGAAGTCCGCGCCCGCCGCGATCAGCGGCGCGCAGTTGTCGACCGTGATGCCGCCGATGGCGACGCAGGGGGTGGTCATGGCCTCCTGCCAGATGTCGAGGATGGCGATGTCGGCCTGGGTGGGCGCGTCCTTGGTGGTGGTGGCGAAGAAGGCGCCGAAGGCGACGTAATCGGCGCCGGCTTCCGAGGCGTCCATGGCCAGGTGGCGACTGTCGTGGCAGGTGACGCCAACGATGCGGTCCTTGCCCATGATGCGCCGCGCCTCCTCATAGGGCGCGTCCTCCTGACCCACATGCACGCCGTCGCAGCCGAGCCGGATGGCGAGATCGGGCCGGTCGTTGAGGATCAGCGCCACACCATGCGCCTCGCACACCGGCTTCAGCGCCTTGACCACCGCGTTGATCTGGCGGTCCGGGGTGTCCTTCAGCCGTACCTGCAGCGCCGCCACGTCACCGCCCTGCAGAGCGTCGTCGACCAGGGCGGCGAAGGCGTCCGGATCGTCGATCGTCGACGGGGTGATCAGGTAGAGTCGGGGATCGGCGGCGCGAGGCATGGCCTCCGATAGCGCGGCTTGCGGCCCGGCTCCAGAGGATGCCGGCGTGCGCCTCGACGCGGGCCTCGTCCCTCACTAAGTTCGCGCCATCTCAAGGAGTGATTTGATGCGCAAGGTTCTGGCCACGGGCGTAGCGGTGATGGCCCTGATGGGCGGAGCGGCTTGGGCTGCCCCAACCAGCAATGGGGAACCCGCGAAGGGCGGCCCGGCCGGGATCGACGGCCAGCTCTTCTCAGACCACATCAAGGTGCTGGCCTCCGACGCCTTCGAGGGGCGCGGCCCGGACACCCCCGGCGAAGCCAAGTCGATCGCCTATATCGCCGAAGCCTTCAAGAAGGCCGGCTTGGCGCCTGCCGGCGACAACGGCAGCTGGATGCAGGCCGTGCCGCTTCGCCGCTTCGAGACCCCGGGCGAGATCAAGGTCGGCTTCACCGAAAACGGCCGTGCCCGTCCCCTGACCGAACTGCAGGATATCGTTGTCCATACCCAGGTGCCCACCGACCACGTGACGGTGAAGAATGCGCCGCTGGTCTTCATCGGCTATGGCGTGGATGCGCCCGAGCGCCATTGGGACGACTTCAAGGGCGTGGACATCAAGGGCAAGATCGCCGTCGTCCTGATCAACGATCCGGACATCGAGATGGACCCGAAGAACCCGCTCTTTGGCCGGTTCGACGGCAAGTCGATGACCTATTACGGTCGCTGGACCTACAAGTACGCCGAGGCCGCCAAGCGCGGCGCGCTCGGCCTATTGATCGTGCACGAAACCGGCCCGGCCGCCTATGGCTGGAACACCGTGAAGAACTCCAACGGCAACGCCCAGTTCGACATCGTCCGTCCCGACCCAGCCGCCATCCACCCGAAGGTGGAAGGCTGGATTCAGCGGGATGTGGCGGTGCAGCTGTTCAAATCCGCCGGTCTCGACTTCGAAGCGGAGAAGAAGCGGGCCCAGACCGAGGGCTTCAGGCCAGTGGAATTGAAGGGGGCCGCCTTCTCCGCCGACTACGCGGTCAAGACCTCGGTGATCACCAGCCACAACGTGATCGGCAAGCTGGTGGGGGCCAAGCACCCGGACGAGGCGGTGCTCTATGGCGCGCACTGGGACCACCTAGGGGTCGGCCAGCCCGACGCCAAGGGCGACAAGATCTATAACGGGGCCGAGGACAACGCCTCGGGCGTGGCCGGCCTGCTCGAACTGGCGCGCCTGTTCGGCAAGGCGCCCAAGACCGAGCGCAGTGTCTATTTCATCGGCTTCACCGCCGAGGAGAAGGGTCTGCTCGGCTCGGAATATTACGGCACGCACCCGGTCGTGCCCCTCGCCAAGACCGTGGCCCTGCTGAACCTCGACGGCGTGCAGGTGAACGGCCCGACGCACGACCTGTCGAGCCACGGGGTGGGCAACTCCACCCTCGACGACCTGATGGGTGTCTATGCCAAGAAGCAGGGCCGCGAATTCAAGCCCGATCCCATGCTAGAGGAAGGCCACTTCTACCGCGCCGATCACTTCTCCCTCGCCAAGGTCGGCGTGCCCGCTCTCACCCTGGAGGCCGGGATCGACATGGACAAGGGCGGGGTCGCCGCCGGCCAGAAGCTGCACCAGGACTACGTGAAGTACCACTATCATCAGCCGGCGGACGAATGGTCGCCGAACTGGGACATGGCGGGCGCGGTGAAGGACCTGACCCTCTATTACGACCTGGGTCGCGACCTCGCCAATTCGCGCGACTGGCCGACCTGGAAGCCGGGCTCGGAGTTCAAGGCGATCCGCGACAAGACCGCGGCGGCGCGGAAGTAGTGGAGCCTCGGCTCACCCTGGCGGGCCTCGACGACCCACGGCTCTCCGAAGCCGTGGGAGCGCTGGAGCGCGGGCGGATCGTGATGTTCCCGAGCCTGCCTTTCGCGCTGCAGCGCGGGGAGGAGGCCTTCCTCACCACCGAGGTCTTCTCCGGGAAGAGCAAGAATGTCAGCTTCGATCCGCATACCGGCAAGACCGGCGGGACGAAGCTGGAGGGCGAGAATCTGGCGCGAATGGCGGCGATGATCGCTCGCTATTCCGCCTTCGCCCAAGATGTGATCGGCAGGGTCGCGCCGGGCTACGTCCCGCACCTCGACCTGCGCCGCACCAGCTTTCGGCCGGGGCCTGTGGACACGCGGGTCATGTCCAAGCGCAAGGACGACCGGCGCCTGCACGTGGACGCCTTTCCTTCGAACCCCAACCAGGGGCGGCGCATCCTGCGCGTCTTCACCAACGTGCATCCGGCGGGGCTAGAGCGGGTGTGGGAGATCGCCAACGACGATTTCGAGACCTATGCGGCGAAAATGGCCAAAGGCCTGAAGCCCCGTCCCGATAGCGGCTGGCGCCGGGCGCTAGGGCTCACCAAGGGCCGCCGGACGGCCTACGACTCGTTGATGCTGCAACTGCACGACAACGCCAAGCTTGACGATGCATGGCAGGCCGCTGAGCCAAAGATGCGTCTAGGCTTCCCACCCGGCGCGACCTGGCTCGTCTATACCGATGGCGTCCTGCACGCTGCGTTGAGCGGACAGCATGCCTTCGAACAGACCTTCTATCTGCCGCTCGAAGGCATGGTCGAAGCGAGCCGCGCGCCGGTCAGGGCGCTGGAGCGGCTGACGGGTCAGCCGCTCCTTTAGCCCGGCCAGGCTTAAGCGCCGGCCTTGGTGGTGGTGTGACGCTTCACCGAGGCGGTGCGCATCTGCGACTTCACCGTGCAGCGGTCCTGGCCCTTCTTGGTGCAGGGCGGATAGGCGCTGGGGGGCGGATTGGTGGTGGCCAGGTCGCCCACAACGGCGCCGTTCGAAGCCATTGCCGTGGACGGCGGCGCGGGCGGCGTCGCCGTGGCGCTTTGAGCGGTCGCGCCCGCAGAGGGCGGGGGCGTCGTCGCCTGGGCGGAGCCGTCAACGATGGCGGGCGCGGGCGTGCCGCTGGCCTGCGGCGTGGCGGGCGAAGCGGCGTCGCTCGCCGCATCGGTCTTGGCGTTGGCGGCCGGATCGGACGGCGCTGGCATATTGTTGCTGTTGGCGGGCGGCGTCATGGTCTTGCCGGCGGTGGCGGCGGGGCTGCCGATACCCGAGGCGCTCTGGTTGGCGTCCTGGGCATAGGCGGCTGAGCCGGCGCCGAGCAGGGCGAGGGCGGCGCAACCGATCAAAAGGCGATTCATGCGGGTCTCTCCGAATCTCATTCCCCGACACGCCGCCAACGCCGCCCTGATGGGTTTGTTCATTGCTCCGCTTGAGGATTTTTCTTTCGCGTGGCGCCTCACCTCGAGGCAGGCGGCCCGATCAGCTGACGCAGCGGATTGAGCGGCCCGATGGGGAGCAGCTGGAATGTCATCAGCCTTGCTTGTCCAAGGGGCAGGGCTTCCAGCATCGCGTGAGCTTCAGCCTCGTCAGTGACGTTGAGCACGAACACCACGCCGCGCTGACGGGTGAGCGAGAACCACTGATCGATCTTGCCATCGAGATGGAGCTTCACCGTCGCCCGCACCTCCTCCGGCAGGATCGCCTGCGCCTTTTGCGGATCGACTCCCGGAACCAGCGTGCCGATCGCCAGTATGTGGGTCGTGGGCACAGGCGAAGGCGCCATGGGCGAAGGCATCGGGGGCGAAGGCGCTGCGGTTGCGCGCGAGGTCGCCAAACACGCCGCCAGGAGAGCGGCGGTTAGGGTGAATATCCGGTGGGTCATCGGGCGATCCAATCTGCTGCAGCCTTAAGCGTCGCCATACCTTCGGTCATGGATGCTTCGGCCGCCAGCACCATCCGCATTGTCAATGCACCGTAATGCGCACACGGGCCTTGGCCTTGCGACCTCCGGTATCCATCACCTCCAGCCGATAGAAGCCCGGCGCGGCGGGTCTCCAGATTGCCTGACCAGCCCCATCGGTGGCCAGGGGCTGGCCTTCCACGTACCAGCGCAACCCCTCGCCCCGCGCCGCCAGGGCCAGGCCGCGCGCGCCAGGGCCCAGACCGTCCGCCTCCACACTCGCGCCGTCCGGGGGAAAGACGATGTGCGGGCCGGGCCGGGAATCCTCGCCGGTCATCAGCACGAGCCCGCCGGGCGCGCCCTTGGGGGCGATGGCGTGGGCGGCTTCGGCGGCGGGGTGCAGGGCGTCGAACACATCGAACAGCAAGGGCAGCGCGGCCTCGCGCCCGGTCAGGCCGGGTCGGGCGCCGCCATCGGGTCGACCGGTCCAGACCAGCACCACGTAACCGCCGCCGATCCCCGCCGCCACCGCGTCGCGATAGCCGTATGAGGTGCCGGTCTTGGCGGCGATCTTCACCCCGTTAGCCAGCAGGGCGGTGGGCGCGCGACCCGGCGGCGGCGGACTTTCGCGCAGGATGTCCAGCACCTGCTCCGCCGCGTCCTGCCGTACCAGCCTCACGCCCGTCTCGGATGGACGATGCATCGCCTGCGCCTCCGTCCAGGCCAACGGCTTGGCGAGCCCGCCGTCGGCCAAGGCGGCATAGAGCATGGCGATGTCGCGCAGGGTGATGCCCTCGCCGCCAAGCGCCAGGGCTAGCCCCGGATCGGTGAGGCCGGCGCGGGGTCGGACCAGATGCGCGCCGGCGGCGGTCAGCCGCGCCTCGAACGCCTCGGGGCCGAGCTTGGCCAGGGTGGCCACGGCGGGGACGTTGAGGGAGTTGGCCAGGGCTTCGCGCGCGGTGACCTTGTCGTGGAAGCTGCGGTCGAAATTCTCCGGCGCATAGCCTTCGAACCGGGTCGGGGCGTCGGTGAGGGTGGTGTCGGGCGCGGCCAGGCCTTGATCGAAGGCCATGGCGTAGATGAAGGGCTTCAGCGCCGAGCCGGGCGAGCGCAGGGCTCGGGTCATGTCCACCCAGCCGCCCGGCCGGTCGCGCCCGGCTGAGGCCACAGCAGCGCGCACCGCGCGCGTGCGCACATCGATCACCAGGATGGCGGCGGACGAGGCGTCGCCCTGCCTGGCGGCGAGGGCGGCGGCCATGGGTTCGAGCTTGCGCTGCAGTCGGACATCGAGGGTGGAGACAAGCGTCGGCTGGCCGGGCGGGGCGTGACGGGCCAACTCGCCGGAGACCTGCCAGGCGATGCCGGGGAAGGGCGCGCGACCCCTGGGCAGGGGTTCGGTCTCGGCGTTGGCGGCGGCCTCGGTGGTCATCATCCGTAAGCGGACGAGCTTGCGCAAGACGGCGGTGCGGGCGCGGCGTGCGGCTTCGGGGTGGCGATCCGGTCGGCGCGCCTCGGGCGATTGCGGCAGGGCGATAAGCAGGGCCTGTTCCCCATCGGTAAGGCTCGACGGCTCATGCCCGAACCAGGCGAGGGAGGCCGCGCGTACGCCCTCCAGCGGCCCGCCATAAGGGGTGAGGGTAAGGTACTGAGCCAGAAGCTCGCGCTTGGTGAACCGCGCCTCCAGTTGTAGCGCCCGCGCCGCTTGGAACGCCTTGGCCAGCAGGGTCCGCCGCCGGGGCTCCAGCCGCCGCGCCGTCTGCATGGACAGGGTCGAGCCGCCGGAGATAATCCGTCTACGGAGGATGTCGCCCGCGGCGGCCCGCGCGATGGACACCGGATCGATGCCGGGGTGGACCCAGAACCGCGCGTCCTCGATAGCGACCAGCCGCTTGAGAAACACCGGGTCGGTGCGGTCGAGGTCCGCCCGGATGCGCCACCGCCCCCGCTCCACCGGCAAGGCGCGCAGCCAGGCCCCCTCCCGGTCCAGCACCACGGCGGACGAACGTTCCGCCTTGCCGAGGTCCGGCGGGAAGGCCGCATCGAGAACGAACGCCCCCGTCTCCAGCGCCATCAGGCCAATGAGGGCGAGTGTCAGGGCGCGAACGGCGCCGAGCAAAGCCAACCTTTACTGGCCCGCGACGATCTTGGCGCGGCCGGCGGCGGAGCGGGCGGCGATGGCGGGGTGATACATGTCGCGCGCCTCGACCCCGGGCAGGAAGAAGTCGCCCGGCGTGGTGGCCCGCGCCACATAGGCGACGGCAAAGTCCTTGTTGCCCGGCAGATTCATCGAGGCGACATAGCGGTCGTCCCGCGCCTCCTGCACGCTGGTCTCGGTGAGTTGGCCGAGGAAGCGGAAGGGTCCGCCCGGTCCTGGCTTCTCACCGTTCTGCGGCGGCGGCGCGGCGCCGTCCTGCGGACCGAGCACCGTCTCAACCTCGAAGCCGGCGGGCAGGGCGTCGTCCACCACCGCCATCATCGAACGCCCCTGCTGCGAGGCGCCGGAGACCAGCACGATCACCCGGTCGCCCTGCTTCAGGCTGGCCGGGTTGAGGGCGCCGCCCGTCATGGCGAAGAAGCGTTTGGTCACGCTCATGCCCGAGGCGGCGGCCGCCGGTGCGACGGTGGGCTGGCCGCGCACGGTGACGGTGCGCCAGACCGCGCCCGCGCCGCGGTTGGTCAGGCGCGCGTCCTGCAACCGGCCGACGGTGAAGCGGCCGTCGGCGAGGCGGCCGACGCCCGTCCCATCGACCTTCACCGGACCGGCGGCCTTCAGCATGGCGTGGGCGGCCTGTAGCAGGCGCGCCTCTTCCTGCGTGTTCAGGCTGTCCGGGTCCTTCACCGCCCCGGCGAGCCGATCCTGCAGCGAATGGGCCACGTTCACCTCGCCCGCCTCATAGGCCAGGGCGATCACGCCGCCGAGGTCGCGGAGCGGGGACTGGTACCAGTCGTCCGGCTCCTTGTAACCGAGCGCGGCGGCGGCCTTGACGAAGCTGTCGTGAGCACGAGCGCGGTCGCCCATGAGGGCGAGACCGGCGCCCACTTCCGCGCGGGCGAGCGGCGAGGGCTCGTCCTTGAACTGCACGTCGTGGAACCAGCGCAGGCGGGCGAGGTCGCCCTGGCCGCCCTTGGCCATGACATAGAGGGCATAGGCTGCGGCGCGGCTACGCAGGCGAGCGGTGGCGGCCTTGGCGGCGTCGGGATTGGCGAAGCCGATCGGCGGATATTCCAGCTTGTAGCCCGAGGAGACATAGCCCTCCGGCCGGGAGATGTTGCGCAGGGCGGCGAGGGCGCGGTTCACCGCCTCGTCCGGCATAGGGACGCCCTGGGCGCGCGCGGAGAGCAGGAAGTCCACCGCATAGGCGCCGAGCCAGCCATCCGCCTCGCCATCGCCAGGCCGCCACAGGCCGAAGGCTCCGTCGGTGGATTGCCGGTCGAGCAGCTTGGACACCGCGTCGCGCAGGGCCGGCGTCACCGTCTTGAGTTTCGGATTGGAGCTGACCTCCGCGGCGTAGAGCAGCGGATAGGCGGTGGAGACCAGTTGCTCGGTGCAGCCATAGGGATAGCGGCTGAGCCAGTCGGCGATGGGGCCGGGATCGAAACCCTTGAACGGCGAATAGCTCACCGACAGGGAGACCGTGCCGGCGGAGAGCCCTTTCAGCAGGTCGAGCGGCGGGGTCCAGGTCGCGCCGGGCGGCTGGGCTTCCGTGTAGGTGCGCGTGACGGCGCCCCAGCCGATGCGGGTTTGCAGCGGGTAGGACTTGGTGGTGTTGAAGCCCGGCCCGGCGACGTTCAGATCGACCCGGCCAATGCCGGCTACGACGGGCGCGTTCAAGGGCGTGCGCTCCACCAGGCGCTGGCCAAGGGCCAGCTGGTAGAGCTTTTCGAACGGGGCGAGCAGGCCGCCCGATCCGCTGATCTTCGCCGTATAGCCGCCGGGCTTGCCCTCCACATTATGGAGTTCGAGCGTGGCGCTGGCCTTGTCGCCGGGGGCCAGGAAGCGCGGCGTGGCGAGGTCTGCGACCACTGGCTGGCGCACGGTGATCTTGGAATTGCCGGAGCCGACGGCGGTGTCGGTCCAGGCCACGGCCATCAGGCGCAGCTCGCCGTTGAAATCGGCGGCAGGCAGGCGGATGGTCGCCTTGCCGTCCACCCCGGTGGTGACCACGCCCGACCACAGGGCCACGGTCTTGATCGGCACCACGCTGAGCCCCTGCCCGCCGATCTCGTCCGCGCCGTAGTTGAGCGCGGCGGGGGCGCCGAGGTTGGGATCGAGCAGGCGGCCATAGTCGTCCCGGTAATCGAGCGTCAGGGCGCGCTTGCCGAAGTACCACTTTACCGGATCGGGATTGGCCTGTTTGGTGATGCGGAGGATGCCCTCGTCCACCGCCGCGACGGTGACGTGCGCCCGCTGGCCGAGGCCAAGTCCCTGCACGACGATGGGAATGGTGACGCCGGCCTTGGAGTCGAGCTTCTGCGGCGCGTTCAAAGCGACCGTCAGCTTGCGACCCTTGGGGTCGAGCGGGATGTAGATCAGGCCGAGCGCCCGGCGCGGCTTGGGCGTCACGCCCGGATCGCGCGGCTGGATTACCGAGACCAGCACATAGGCCCCGCCGTTCCAGGCGGCGGAGGTTTTCAGCCTGATCGTACCGCCGTCCTTGCCGATGGAGAGGGTCTTGAAGTCGATCACCCGGTCGGTGGCCACCGCCACCTGCGCCTCGCCGGCATAGGGCGCCTGCAGGTGCAGGGTGATGGTGTCGCCCTGGGCGTGGGCCTCAGTCCCGGCGGACAGGCGCACCGTATCGGGCGCCTCGGCGTCGGTGGCGCCCTCGCCCCAGCCCGGCGCGATGCGGGCGACGGTCTTGGCCCCGGTCTTGTCGTCGGTAAGCTCGAGGCGGTAGTCGCCCCAAGGCAGACGGCGGGTCAGGCGGGCGGGTTGGCCCGCGCCGATGTCGAGCGCGCCGGCGACGATGGTCTTGTCGCGCGCCGTGCGCCGCCAGCTCCAGCGGCCGTCCTTCTGGAACCAGTCATAGGACCAATTCTCGGCGATGAGGTCGTAGTGCACGCCCTGGGCGGCCACGCGCCGACCGGAAGCATCCACCGCCACGATGTCGAACATCTGCGTCGGGGTGTCGCCCGATCCGGCGGAGGTGGTCTTGACCCCGATATAGAGGGCCTTGGTGCGCAGCTTCAGTGTGGTGGTCTCACGCACCGGCCGCCCGCCAGGCTCGAACACGCTAGCGGTCACCGAAGCGGCGAGGGGCGAGGTGGTGTCGCCCGCCTTGCTGGCGTCGAAGCTCAGGGTCGCGTGGCCCTGCCCGTCGGTGACGGTGGAGCCGAGATCCTCGAACTTCTCGTCATAGGGGGTCTTCTCGTCGCCCCAGACATAGTCCTTCAGGCCGGGGAAGGGATCGGCGTCGGTGCGGATGCGCGCCTCGCCCTGGGTCTGCAGGCCCGAGCCGGTAGCCCCGTAGAGGAAGCGGGCGTTCACATCGACCTTGCGCACCTCATTGGGCGCGACCGGCGCGTTGGAATTACCGTTCAGCTTCACGTCGAGACGCTGCGGAGCGAAGTCCTCCACCTGGAAATCGACCTCGCCGGCGGGGGTGTCCGAGCCGTCCATCTCCAGGGTGGCGCGCCATTTGCCGTGCGGCGCGCTTTTGGGCAGGATCACATCTTGGGCCAGGGCGCCGTCGACGATCCTGTCGAAGCGCACCTTCTGGTATTCGACGCCGGACGGGCGGCGGATGACCAGCGCGCCCTTGCGGTCCTTGACAACCTTGGCCAGCCGATCGCGCACCATGGCCACGAGGTGGGCGATCTCGCCGGGGCGATAGATGCCGCGGTCGGCATAGAGATAGGCGTCCACCTCGCCCGAGGCCGCGCGCCCCTGCACCGGCTGATGCGACAGGTCCACCGGGGAACGGTCGAGGTCGAGGGCGGTGAAGTCCACCTTCGGCCCATAGGCCATGACCATCTTGGCGTGCTGGGAGCCTTCGCCCGCCAGCAGCGCCTTGTCGAAATGGACCCGGCCGTCGGTATCGGCATTGGCGGTGGCGAGGGTCTCGCCGTCATTGGCGGTGAGCTGCAACTTCACCCCCGGCAACACCTTGGCGGTCTTCAGCGAACGGACCACCACGTCGAGGCCGTCCGAGCCCTGGTAGGCCACCAGCGCCATGTCGGTGAACAGGATCCAGCGGCGGGCCTGGGCGGGATGGTCGTTGTTGGCGACGTCGGCATCCTTGCCGAGCTTGACGTCGCGCCCGCCCGAAGCGTCCTTGGCCTTCAGGATGTAGGCGCCCGGCGGCATGTCCTTCAGCACCGCGCCAAGGGGGAAGACGGTGGTCGAGCGCTGGGCGGGCGGGCCCTTGACCGAGACGAAGCCGGTCCAGACCTTCTTGCCCTCGCTCTCGCCTTCGTTGTCGTAGCTGTATTCGCCGTCCGGTGTGGCGTCGGGCGCGTTGATCGACTGGCGCACCAGGTTGCGATCCGGCACGCGCCAGACCTCCACCGCGATCTTGGCCACGTTGACGGTCTGGATGCCGACGCCGTCCGACTCCTCGCGGGGCAGGATTACGCCCTCGCCGGCGAAGGCGATCGACGGCGGCTTGTCGCCGAAGGTGAAGTCCACGTCGGCGTTGTCGGGCAGGGTTTCGCCGGTCCGGGCCGGCAGGCCCTTCAGCAGCGTGAATCGGTGGCTGTCGAAGCCCGTGCCGGCGATGCAGAGCTCGTCGCCATGCACCGAAACGGCGGGGGCGTGGCCGAGATCGGGCTGCACCTGCACGAAGTCGCCATAGGATTTGGACGGATCGAGCGGCCGCGTCATGCGCACGCAGGCCAGGGGTTCAGGCTGGCTGGTGTCCACCCGCGTGGTCCAGACGGCGAAGCCATCGGGCTTGGGCGTGGCGGGACGGGCGGCGCCTGGATCGCGTGGCTTGCCGAAGAAAGGCCACTCGAAACCGGTGTCCTGGCTACTGGTCTTGGGATGGCTGGGTAGCACCTTGCCGGTCAGCACGCCTGCGCCGAACGCCACGGCGACGCCCGCGACAACCGCCGCGATCGTCGTCCGGTCAAACCCCGCCATGATGGTGATCTCCAGCCGGTCTTGTCCCTACCGGCCGGCGAAGGGAGCCATGCGCCGCAGCGTCCGTCAATCGACCGGAGGGGTGGAAATCCCTTAAATTTTATATGAAAACGCCCCCGGGATGGACCCGGGGGCGCAGGGACGAAAACGGCGCCGTATAGCTCCGCTGCGGCGTCCTACTTCTTCATCATGTTGTTGGACATGGTGTTGCCCTTCATCATGGAGTCCGACTTCATCGTGTCGGTCTTCATGGCCGAGGACTTGGCCATTTTGTGCTTCTTGGTGGTCGGCTTGGCGGCCATCTTGTCGCCCGACATCTTGTCCGACGACATGGTGTTGGTCGCCATCTTGTTGGACATCATGCTGTTGGTCTGCGCCATGACCGGAGCGGCGGCGAGCGCGGCGAGGACGGCGACGGAGGCGATGAGCTTGCTGTTCATGGTATAGGGCCCTTCTTGCCGCGAAGGCGCGGCGGGTCCAAGATCGGCTCCTAAAACACCGCGAACAAGGCGCCTCGCCCCCAAATATATGTAAGCCTGTAACCTGTTCCAGCAACGCTGCGAAATGATAACTACGGAAAACCAGTTCTGGAGGCGGCGTGACCGAAGCTACAGCCGATCTTGCCCCTGTTTCATCAAAAACTACCTCTCACGGGGAGCGGTTGATATACCGCCATACCGTCTGGGTACGGAGTTGGCACTGGATCAACGCCATCGCCCTTCTGATCCTGCTCATGAGTGGACTTCAGATCTTCAATGCCGACCCGCAGCTCAGCTGGGGCATGACCACCGACTTCGAGCACCCCTGGGTGCAGATGGAGTCGACTGGCGACGGGGCGCGGATGCGCGGGATCACGACCGTGGCGGGCCTGAAATTCGACACCACCGGCATCCTCGGCGCCTCCGGGCCCAAGGGCAGTCTGGAGGATCGAGGCTTTCCGCACTGGGCCACCATTCCAGGCCTGCGCGACCTCGGGACGGGGCGGCACTACCACTTCCTGTTCGCCTGGATCTTCGTCATCAACGGCGCGCTTTACGTGGCCTACACGATCTGGAGCCGGCACCTGAAGCGGGACCTGTGGCCCACGCTGGCGGACCTGAAGACCATCCCCGCCTCGATCTGGGAGCATATGCGTCTGAAGCATCCGGAGGGCGAAGCCGCGGCGCGCTATAACGTGCTGCAGAAGCTGGCCTATCTGATCGTGCTCTACGGTCTGCTGCCGCTGATGCTGCTCACCGGTCTGACCATGTCGCCCGGCATGGACGCGGCCTTCCCCGGCCTGCTGTGGGTGTTCGGCGGGCGCCAGTCGGCGCGGACGCTGCATTTCCTCTCCGCCTGGTCGATCGTGATCTTCTTCCTGATCCACATCTTCGAGGTGCTGGTCTCGGGGGCGTTCAACGAGGTGCGCTCGATCGTCACCGGCTGGTTCGCCATCAAGCCGACCCACAACGACAAGGGAGCGGCGTCATGATCTGGCCCACCCTCAACCGCCGCCGCCTCGCCGCCCTGCTCGCCACGTCCACGGCGACGGGCTTCGCCGCCTGCGACCGGATCACCGACGACGACAAGGTCTCGCGCGCCGTAGGCGTGGGCGAGGTGCTGACCCGCACCGCCCAGCGGGCCATCCTGACGCCCGGCCAGATGGCGCCCGAATATGCCGAAAGCCAGATCTCCAAATGGTTCAAACCCAACGGCACCACCGATCCGAGCAGCGAGCTCTACGACCAGCACGTCAAGGACGGCTTCAAGGATTGGAAATTGGGGATCACCGGACTGGTGGACCGCCCCTTCTCCCTGTCCATCGACCAGCTTCGCGCCCAACCTTCCCGCACCCAGATCACCCGCCACGACTGCGTGGAAGGGTGGAGCTGCATCGGCAAGTGGAAGGGGGCGAAGCTCGGCGAAATCCTCACCAGGGCCGGGCTCAAAAAGGAGGCGAAATTCATCGTCTTCCACTGCTTCGACAGCCTGGGGGAAGCCACGGACGGGTCGGACGACTACTACGAGAGCATCGGTTTGGCCGACGCTTTCCACCCGCAGACCATCCTCGCCTACGATATGAACGATGCGCCGCTGGGCACCCAGCACGGCGCGCCGATCCGCCTGCGCGTCGAGCGCCACCTCGGCTACAAGCAGGCCAAGTACGTGACGGGCATAGAAGCAGTGGCCAGCCTCGATCACCTGCATGGCGGCCACGGGGGCTATTGGGAGGACCGGGGCTACGAATGGTACGGCGGCATCTGAGGCCATAGCCAAGCTCGCGATTGATCGGCAGGATGACCTTAGTACCGGAGGTCCCATGCGCCGTTCTGTCCTAGTCCTGTTGGCGGCGCTCGCCCTGCCCGCGCTGGTCCATGCCGCCGAGCTCGACGCGTCCACGCGGGCGAAGATCGACGCCGCCGTGGCGGCCGAACTGAAGAAGGGCGACAGCCCTTCGGTTTCCGTGGCGGTGGTGAGGGACGGCGAGATCGCCTTCGTCAAAGCCTACGGGCAGGCGGTGATGGCCCCGCCGGTGAAGGCGACCCCGGCCACGCGCTACCAGATCGCCTCGGTCTCCAAGGAGTTCGTCGCCGCCGCCGTCCTGTTGCTGCAGGAGGAGGGCAAGCTCAGCCTCGACGATCATGTGTCCAGGTGGTTTCCGCAGGTGACGAGCGCCGACCGCATCACCGTGCGCCAGCTCCTCAGTCACACCTCGGGCCTCTCCGACGACTGGCCGCAGGACTATGTGATGCCGTCCATGCTGCAGGCCACCACGCCGCAGACGACGCTGAACACATGGGCGCGCCAGCCGCTCGATTTCCAGCCGGGGGATGACTGGCAATACTCCAACACCGGCTACGTCGTCGCCGGGCTGATCGTCGAGAAGGTGTCGGGCCAGCCCCTGTTCGACTTCCTCGAGGCTCGGGTGCTGAAGCCGGTGGGCATTACCGACGCTCTGGACAGCAGCGCCGTTCACCTTAGGGCGCCTGACGCGCTGGGCTATGAACGCCGCGCCCTCGGGCCCCTGCGCCGTGCGCCGGAGAGCGGGTTCGGCTGGGACTATGCCGCGGGACAGCTGTGCCTCACCGCCGAGGATGTGGCCAGGTGGGACGTCAGCCTGCTTCGGCGCACCTTGCTCAAACCCGAGAGCTATGCGGAGGAGATCAAGCCCATCAAGCTGAACAGCGGCAAGGATAGCGGCTATGCGCTCGGCCTGTTCGTCGGCAAGGAGGGCGAGCGCCCGATCATCCACCATGGCGGCGAGGGCACTGGATACCTGGCCGAAAACCGCCTCTATCCCGACGACAAGCTGGCCATCGTCGTC
Organism: uncultured Caulobacterales bacterium; assembly: GCA_903862425.1. Lineage (GTDB taxonomy): Bacteria > Pseudomonadota > Alphaproteobacteria > Caulobacterales > Caulobacteraceae > CAIOYC01. The sequence continues at coordinate 50,630 of CAIOYC010000034.1, forward strand.
CTGGCCAACACCTTCTCCGGCGCGCCGCAGACCAACGTCGCCGACCGCATCGCTTACATGCTGCTGCCCCAGACGGGGGTGGATGCGCGCATGCAGCGTCTGTTCGAAGGGCTGCAACGGGGCGAGGTGGACCGCGCCGCCTTCACCGACAACTTCAACGCCTATCTCGACCCCAGGACGGTAGCCGACTATCGCTCCAGCCTCGGCCCGCTTGGTGCGCCGACCCAGTTTCGCATGACGCGTGAAGGCGACCGGGGCGGGATGAAGTTCCGTGTCTATCGTATCGTCGCCGGCCCGAAGACGCTGCGGCTGTCCGTTTTCCTGACCAAGGCGGGCAAGGTGGAGCAGTTCCACGTCTATGACGCCGCACAGTAGAAAAATGCAGGGGCAAGGCATGAGCGACATCGACCACTATCCCGCCGACGCGCTGGCGACCTATGAACGGTTCGAGTTCGATGATGGGCGCTGGACCCGCCCGGTCTATCGCAAGGGTTCGGGGCCGGCGGTAATCATCATCCACGAAATCCCCGGCCTGCATCCCCTGGTGATCCGCTTCGCCGACCGCATCGTCGCGGCGGGCATGACCGTCTATATGCCGAGCCTGTTCGGCGAGGCGGGCCGCGAGGTGTCGAAGAATTACGCTATCGGCACGATCCTCAAGACCCTCTGCATACGGCGCGAGTTCACTGCCTGGGCCACCGACCGCTCGAGCCCCATAGTCGATTGGCTGCGCGCCCTCGCCAAGCAGGCGCACAAGGACTGCGGCGGGCGCGGTGTCGGCGCCGTGGGCATGTGCTTCACCGGCAACTTCGCCATGGCCATGATGACCGAGCCCGCCGTGGTGGCGCCGGTGATGAGCCAGCCTTCCATGCCCATGCCGCTCGGCGAGGCGCGCAAGGCCTCCATGGGCCTGTCCGCCGATGAGATCACCATCGCCAGACGCCGCTTCGAGGACGAGGGTCTGTCCGCCCTGTGCCTGCGCTTCAAGGGCGATCCGGTCGTCCCCGACGCCAGGATCGAGACCTTCCGGCGAACCTTCGGCGACGCCATGGAGATCGTGGACCTGGACGACGCCGACGGACGCATGGCGCTGGGTCGCCAACATCCGCACTCGGTCCTCACGATAAATCTGCGCGACGACGATCCCGAAGGCCCGACCAAGAAGACCGAGGAGAGGGTGATCGCCTTCTTCAAGGAACGCACGGCGGGCTAGGCCGGAACCGCTCGCCTTGGATCTGGCGGCCTTGATGTGGCCGACCGGGTGGTCCAGGCTCGCACCATGAAACGCGTCCCGAACGTTTGCGTCGCACTCGCCATAGCCGTGCTCTCGGCCTGTTCGACCATTCCCCGGTTCGAGGCGGCCAACGACATCCACAGCTTCCTGGTGGCGATCCGCGACGGCGACCGCGCCACGTTCGACGCCCATGTGGACAGGCCCGCCCTGAAGACCAACCTGCGCGCCCGCCTGCTGGAGATGGCGTCGGGCTCGCATTCCAGCGCCACCACGGCGGCGGCCCTGTTCGCCGGTCCGCTCGTGGACGTAGCGGTGGAGGCGGGGGTGCGGCCCGAGGTGTTCCGCCTCGCCGCCGCCCAGTACGGCTACGATCCCGCCAAGCCCCTGCCTTCGACCTTGGCCATCGCCCAGCTGGTCCGCCCGCTCGATGGTGATCGCGCCTGCATCGTCACCCGCGCCAAGGGGCCGTGCGTCTTCCTGTTCAAGAACGAGGGCGGAACGTGGAGGCTGATCGACTTCCAGGGCCACATCGCCCTCGACAAGGGCAGGCTGAAGCTCACGGAGTAAGGCCGATGGGGGAGGATTGCATGCGCATCGTATGGGCCATCCTGTTCGGCGGGCTGAGCGCGGGGCTGATGGACCTGTGCGCCGCCATGACCATCAACCGGTTGCCGGCCCTGACCATCGGCAAGGCGGTGGCGACCGGACTCTATGGCAAGGCGGCGTTCAAGATGGGCGACGCGGTGGGGTATCTTGGCGTCGGGCTGCACTTCGCCATGTCGCTTCTGATCGCCGCGCTTTATGTGCTGGCCGCCGAGCGGATCTCCGCGATACGCCAGAACCCCCTGGCCGCCGGCCTGTTCTACGGCGTGGGCATCTTCGTGGTGATGAATTACGTGGTGCGCCCTCTGTCGAAGGCGGGGATCAGCCACTATCCGACCTCGACGAACTTTCTGGAGAACCTGGTCGCCATGCTGATCTTCGGCGTGTTCGTCGCCTATGCCGACCGCTGGTTCATGCCCCGCCCGACCTTGCACTAGGTTTCTATGGCGCTGGCAGGCTCGGGGTATTAGCGGCGCCGGACCGTCCAGGGAGAGCGGCCCGGCGCCAGGCGGACATCTACTCGCCCGCCAGGGATCCGCGCTCCCCTCCGACAGGTTACGTGGACGAACGGACATCTGCCGACATACGGGCGCTACGTCTCGCGCGCCCTGCCCCATTGGCGCCCTATCCGTTGAATTTGCGCAACAACCGGGCAACCACGTTCCGATAAGTTGGCATCGGGATTGTTCTTCGGGCGTTGACCTGCGGGGCGTGTGGACGTCCCTTCGGGCTGAGCCGCCAAATGGCCAAGGTTGAGGCCTAGTGGGCGGTACGGAACTTGGAGCGTGGATGGCCTCGGTCGGCGATCAGATGCAGACGAAAGCGGGCGGCGGCGGATCGACGGGATTCGGCCGACGCAGCGACCTCGACTGGCTGCGCGTGATCGCCTTCGGCCTGCTGATCCTGTTCCACGTCGGCCTCGTCTATGCGCCGTTCGACTGGCACGCCCACAGTCGCCACACCGAGGACTGGCTGCGCCAAGGGATTCTGATCACCGGGCCGTGGCGGCTGACCCTGCTCTTCTTCATCTCCGGCTGCGCGCTGAAGCTCATGAGCCGCAAGCTGAACGCTCCCCAGGTGCTGAAGGCGCGGTTCGCGCGGCTCGTACCGCCCTTCCTGTTCGGTGTGCTCGTACTGGTGCCGCCCCAGGCCTATATCGAGAACTTCGACAAGGCCGGCTTCCGCGGCAACCTGGTCGACTGGTACGTCTATCAGTTCGGCGGGGAGGGGCTCTCCATCAGCCTGCCGGTGAACCACATGTGGTTCGTGCTCTACATCCTGGTCTACAGCGTGCTCGCCACGGTGCTGATCGCCCTGCCCAGGGTGCAGGCGAAGATATCGCAGGGGCTCGGCTGGGCCATGGGCAGCGTGACCGTGCTGGCCCTGCCCATCCTATACCTGACCCTGGCGCGGCAGGGGCTGTTCCTTCGCTATGGGATTTCCAACCACCTCTCGACGGACTGGTACAACCACGCGGTCTCGTTCGGGGCCTTTCTGTTCGGCTTCCTGATCGTTGGGCAGGACGGGTTCTGGACGGCGGCGCGGCGCTGGCGCTGGCTGTCGCTGGTGGTGGCGGTCCTCGCCCTGCCCATGTTGATGATCATCGAGTCCGTGCCCGCCACCGCGCCGGAGGACGCCTGGACCAGCTTCGTCTTCGCCGCCGATCAGTGGGGCACCATCGCCGCCGTGCTCGGTTTCGGCGTCAAATATTTGCAGGATCGCGACGGGCCGGTGCTGCGCTACCTGACCCAGGCGGTCTTCCCCTGCTACCTCGCCCACCAGACCATCCTGGTGGCGGCGGTGTGGTTCATAAGGCCGGCCGGCCTGCCCGCCTTCGTTGAGGCGTCGCTGCTGATCGCCATCGTCATCGGCGGGTGCCTGGCCATCTATGAGGTCGTGCGCCGGTTCAATCTGATCCGCCCGCTCTGGGGCCTGAAGCGCCTGCCCCGGTCCACCCTCGCCGCCGAACAGGTGCTGGAGCCGACGCCGGACAAGACCAAGCCGCCGACCCTCACCGCGGAAGCGGCGTGACACCCCACAGGGCGCGAAGCCTGCTGCTGCGCGCCGGGGCCGCCTCGCCGCTGATCGCCATCGGCTGCATCCTGCTCGCCTGGGCGGTCTATCCTGGGTTCGACAATGCCCGGCAGTACCTCAGCGAACTCGGCGGGGAGCATGCCCGCTATCCCATCGTGTTCAATCTCGGCCTCATCGCTGTGGGACTCGGCGGCGCGGCGGCGGGGATCGGCTTCGCCATGGCCGTGCCGGCGCTGGGCGGGGCGCGGATCGCCGGTCTGATCGTCGGGGCCTGCTATGTGGCGGCGGCGGCGGGACTGATCTGCGGGGCGCTGATCGCCTATCCCAACCCCTGGCACAACCTGATCCAGCTCGGTCTCGGCATCCAGATCGCGCCCTTCGCTTTGCTCTGGGCGCTGTGGCGGGCCGAAGGGGTGAACCGACTGCGCTGGTTCCTGTGGGCGGCGCTGGGCGTGATGCTGATTCTGACCGTGTTGACCAAGCACCTCGTGTGGCCGGAACTGGTCAATTCCGCCAACGTGGGCTGGTGGGAGCGCGCCTACGCCATCGTCCTGGTCGGCTGGGGCGGTGTGGCGGCGATCCTGATCGAGCGCCGGCTGATCGCCGCGGCGGCCGGATGATTCGGGCTGGAGGCGTCTTGAAGGACGCGCGTTGCTAGCGCCCATCCGCTCGTCACAGGGCAGTGGGCGCCGCCGAAACAGGCTTTTCCGTCCAGCGAAACGTGTTGTGATCACAAAGTCTCTTGCCTAAAGGCAGTGCAGCATCACATAAACGTGATCGCTGCCGAAGCTCGGCCTTTCGGGGACGGGCGGAAGCGCGAAGTGAACCCGCTCGCACCCTTTAGCACGGCGTACCCTTGGCCCTTTCGCGCAGAAGCACCGTGGCGATGCTCGCGGCCGGAGCCTCCGCCTATATCGGCGCGGGGGCCACCGCAGCCGGCGCACAGGCGCCCCTTTCCGAAGGCGCGCCCTTCGATCCCTCGGGCGTACGGGCGCGGGCTGAACTCCTGTCCCAGTCGCCCTACTCTCCGCCGCCCGCCCAGACCGGCCCCGCCGCGGCCCTCGACTATGACGGCTTTCGCAAGATCCAGCACCGTCGCGACCGCGCCTACTGGACCGACAACGGCTCGCTGGTGCGGCTCGACTATTTCCCGACGGGCTACATCTTCCATGAGCCGGTCGAGCTCTATGAGGTCGTCGCCGGCCGGGCGCGGGCGATCCGCTTCAACGCCGACGACTTCGAGGCGCCCCCCGAACTGGCGGCGGCCCTGCACTCCATCTCCGGCATCTCGGGTTTCCGCCTGCAAAGCCCGCTGAACCGCGCCGACAAGTTCGACGAGGTGGCGGTGTTCCAGGGCGCCAGCTATTTCCGCAGCCTCGGACGCGGCCAGTTCTATGGCCTGTCCTCGCGCGGCGTCAGCCTCGGCACCGGCGAGAAGGAGGAGTTCCCGGACTTCCGCGCCTTCTGGATCGAGCGTCCGGCGCCTGGATCGACCGAGACGGTGGTGCATGCCCTGCTCGACGGGCCGAGTCTCACGGGCGCCTATCGTTTCCGCATCGCGCCGGGCCTGCCCACCGTGATCGACGTGCAGGCCAGCCTGTTCCCCCGCCGCACCATCGCCAACGGCGGTGTCGCACCGCAGAGCTCGATGTTCCTGTTCGGCGCCTATGACCGCAAGGGCGTCGACGACTTCCGCGCCCAGGTGCACGACAGCGACGGGCTGGAGATCCGCACGGTCGAGGGCGGCCGGGTATGGCGCCCCCTGACCCATCCGGCCAAGGCCCAGGTCTCGACCTTCGCCACCCAGCGCCTGCAGGGCTTCGGCCTGTGCCAGCGCGCCCGCGGTTTCGACGACTATTCCGACCTCGAGGCCCATTACGACCGCCGCCCCAGCCTGTGGGTCGAGCCGATGGGCGACTGGGGTCCGGGCGCGGTGCACCTGCTCGAAATGCCGGCCCGCGACGAGGGCGACGACAACATCGCCTGCTTCTGGCGCCCGGCCGAGGCGTGGCGGCCGGGCCGCGAGGTCAAGATCGGCTATCGACTGTCCTGGGGCGACGGCCCCGCGCCCGACGGCCTCGGCTGGGTGGTCGCCACCCGCTCGGGCGAGGCGATGAACTCCAAGGATCGTCAATTCGTGGTCGATTTCCGCGACGTGCCGCCCGACGCCACCGGCGTCCGGGCGCAGGTCAAGGCCAGTGCGGGCACGGTCGGTCCGGCCAGCATCACGCCCTTCCCCGATCGCGCCGACGTGCGCGCGGGTTTCCGTTTCACCCCGCCGGCCTCCGGGCCTGCGGACCTCGAACTTCGTCTGGTCGGCGATAGTGGCGACCTCTCAGAAGCATGGTGGTTCCGATGGATATGAACAGCGGCCTGGCGGTTCGCCTGGCCCAGCCGGACGATCCGATCCGCGACGATGAACGCGAAGTGCTGCCGCGGCCCGCCGTGCTGGCCATGCCGCGCCAGCGGCTGACGCATGTGAAGACCCGCGGCTTCGGAGCCCAGACGCCCGAGGCCAGCGAATCGATCCCCGACACTTCGCCCGTCGATATCGTGCGCCGCCGGGTGATCTTCTTCGGCTCGACCCTGGCGCTGCTGGCCCTGGCCATGGCGACCCCGGTGGGCATCGCCTTGCAGGACGGCTTCACCGCGCTGACGGCCGCGGGCGTACTGGTACTGAGCGTCTTGTTGCTCGCCCTGTCGGCCTGGTTCGTCAATGCCGTGATCGGGCTCAGCGTCCTGGTCACCGGCAAGGGCCGCGATCCGGTCTGCCTGGACGGTCCGACCCCGGCGCCCGCCGGCCGCACCGCCATGCTCATGCCGATCTATCACGAGGACGCGGAGGCCGCCGTGGGCCGTCTGGCCCGGATCGAGGGCTCGCTGGCCGCCCTCGGCGCGCAGCGCAATTTCGACCTGTTCGTCCTGTCCGACTCCCGCCGCGACGAGGTGGCCGAGGCCGAGTGGATCGCCTTCAGCGCGCTGCGCGAGGCCGCCGAATGCCCGGTTTATTACCGCCGCCGCGCCGAAAACCACGAACGCAAGGTCGGCAACCTCGCCGACTGGGTGCGTCGCTTCGGCTCCGCTTACGAATACATGGTGGTGCTGGACGCCGACAGCTCCATGTCCGGCGCGACGCTGCTGAAGCTTGTGGACGCCATGGAGCGTCACCCTGGCGTCGGCCTGATCCAGACCACTCCGACCATCGTCGGCGGCTCGACCCTGTTCTCGCGCGTCTCGCAGTTCGCGGTAAAGCTCTACGGCCGCGTGGCCGGGGCGGGCCTGGCCTGGTGGTGCGGCTCGGAGGCGACCTACTGGGGCCACAACGCCATCATCCGCACCGAGGCCTTCGCGTCCTCCGCCGGCCTGCCCAAGCTCAAGGGCCGCAAGCCCTTCGGCGGTCATGTGATGAGCCACGACGTGATCGAGGCCGCCCTGCTGCGCCGCAACGGCTGGGCCGTGCACATCGCCGCCGACCTGCCGGACTCCTCCGAAGAGACCCCGCCGAGCCTGGCCGATTTCATGGTGCGCGAGCGCCGCTGGGCGCAGGGCAACCTGCAGCATCTGGCCCTGATAACGGCGCCGGGCCTGCACTGGATCAGCCGCATCCAGTTCATCATGGGTGCCATGGCGTATCTCGCCTCGCCGCTCTGGCTCATCTCGGTGATCGTCGGCCTGGCCATGGAGTTGCAGAGCCCCACCGACTGGGACTCCTTCCTCTATGTGCTGACCCCCAAGCTCTCGCCCTTCCTGTGGGGTTCGGCCCTGTGCGGCGCCCTGCTGCTCGGCCCGAAGATCATGGGCCTGGGCCTCGTCCTGTCGCGCCGGGCCGAACGCCGGGCCTTCGGCGGCGCGGCCATGCTCTTGAAGAACGCAGCCATCGAAGCCGCCGTCTCCGCCGTCACCGCTCCGGTGCTGATGGCCAGGAACAGCCGCACGGTGTTCGAGGTCCTGATCGGTCGCGACAGCGGTTGGGCCCCGCAGCGTCGCGAGGCCGAGGCGATGAGCGCCAGCGAAGGCGTACGCCAGCACAAGTGGGAGCTCGGCGTCGGCCTGACCCTCGCCACCGCCCTCGTGTTCCGCCCGGACCTCAGCCTCGTCTTCGCACCGATCATCGCCCCCATGCTGCTCACCGGCCCGATCTCGGCCCTGCTGTCCGATCCGCGCCTCGGCGAGCGCCTTCGCAAGCACGCCCTCTTGATGACGCCCGAGGAACTGCCCCAACACGCCACCGTCCCCCCGCGCGCCGAGCCCCACACACCCTGGTCCCTGCCGACCGCCGAACCCGCCCCCGTGATCCGCCTCGTCGCCAGCTGATGCAGGGATAGCGGGCCGTTCATCCGGGGGAGAACCTGCGGACAACCGACCTCCACCCAATACCCCTCCTTCCGTCATGCCCGGACTCGTTCCGGGCATCCATCCACCGGGCGTTCGGCGGGCGGGATCGTGGAAGACGTTGCCTTCTCAGGGGTTATCAGGTCGAGCCTCGCGCCATGGGCGCCCGGAACGAGTCCGGGCGTGACGGAGGGGGGAGGCGCCGACCGGGTCGGAAGCGCGGACAAACCGCCGGTCGAAGTTTATTTGTCCCCGGCGCCGGGAAGCCGTGGTTCTCTGTAGCTATCCCGTCGCACCGGGGAGGGCTCACGGATCCAGCCCGAATTGAGGCGGCGGGGGGTGATCGAGCGGGATAATACGCTGCGCCTGCGACGCGCGTCATGCACGGCGGAGCGGCTGGAGCGTCGAGGGCGGGGTAAGACAACCCGCCTATCCGGGAGCGCGTGGATGCGTCCGGCCCGTGCGTGGGATGGTAGAGACCGGGTCGGAAAATGGCCCGCGATCACGCCCACGAAGCCGAAGGGACCTGGGTCGCGCCAGGC
>CAIOYC010000035.1 GCA_903862425.1 uncultured Caulobacterales bacterium
AGGGGCGCTTGGCATAGACCACCCATTCGATCCGGCGTAGCGGAGCCAGGCGGGCGGCGAAGGCGGCGCGGTCGGCCAGACTGGCCAGCTCACCGAAGAAGGACAGCTGCCCCTCGGCGTGGGCGGCGGCGAGCTTCTCCAGGAACAGCCGCCGGAACAGCCGGGAGAGCACGCGGACCGGCAGGAAGAACCGGGGGCGGCAAGAGACCCAGCTCTGTCCGTCCAAGGCGAGGCCGCCGCCGGGGACGATGCAGTGCACATGCGGATGATGGGTGAGGGCTGATCCCCATGTGTGCAGGACAGCGGTCAGACCGATGCGGGCGCCCAGGTGCTTGGGATCGGCGGCGATGGTCAGCAGGGTCTCTGACGCGGCCTTGAACAGCGCGCCGTAGACCACGGCCTTGTTCTGGAAGGCGATGTCGCCGATCTGGGCCGGCAGGGTGAAGACCACGTGGTAGTAGGCCAGCGGCAACAGCTCGGCCTGGCGGGCCTCCAGCCAACGCTGCGCCGCCGCGCCCTGACACTTTGGGCAATGGCGGTTGCGACAGGAGTTGTAGGCGATCCGCTGATGGTCGCAGTCCTCGCAGCGCTCGACGTGGCCGCCCAACTGCGCGGTGCGGCAGGCCTGGATCGCCGACATCACCTTGAGCTGACCCAGGCTCAGATGTCCGGCCTGGGCGCGGCGGAAGGCCTCGCCATGGGCGTGGAAGATGTCGGCGACCTCAAGAACCGGGCGCACAGGCCCGGCCCGACCCAATGCTCAGGCCGGCGGCGGTCTCAGTTGCAGCAGGTCCAGCGGGCTCTCGATGCCGTCGAGGGTCTTGGCGGCCACGTGGGTGTAGACCGAGGTGGTCTCTAACTTCTTGTGGCCCAGCAGGACTTGGATCACCCGCACATCGACATTCTGCTCCAGCAGGTGAGTGGCAAAGCAATGGCGCAGGGTGTGCAGGCAGACGGGCTTGCTGATCCCGGCCGTCCTGACCGCCACGTGGAAGGCGCGGTTGAGCGAGCGCGGCGTCACCGCATTGAAAGACGTTAGCCGGTTGGGGAACAGCCACACCGGCGGGCGTGCCACCTTCCACCAGTTGCGCAAGGTCGCCAGTAGATGCGGTGAGAGCAGCGCGTCACGGTCGCGCCGACCCTTGCCCTGTTCGACCCGGATGCGCATGCGCTGGCTGTCGATGTCCCCGACCTTCAGGCCCACGACCTCGGCGGCCCGCAGGCCCGCGCCGTAGGCGACGCTGAGCGCGGTGCGCCACTTGAGCCCCGGTGCCGCCTGCAACAGCCGCGCGACCTCGTCCGGGGTCAGCACGACCGGCAATCTCTGCGGCTGGCGGGCGATGGGAATGTAGTCCAGCGCCTCTGGTCGTTTGAGCGTCACGCGGAAGAAGAACCGCAGCGCCACCATCGCGCCATTGATGCTGGCCGGGGCCAGGCCGCTTTGCGTCAGGTGCAGCTGATAGCGCCGCACATCCTCGAACGTCAGCTCGCCTGGGGTCCTGTCACAGTAGCGACAACAGGACCGAACCGCTCGGATATAGGCCTGCTGGGTACGCTGATCGAAGTTGCGGAGGGTCATGTCTTCGACCATCCTGCGACGCAACGGGTGGATCGCTTCTTCGGGCATCACTCGTCTCCTGTCTTGAGGAGGACGTGGCCGACCCACGTTCCTCTTCAGACAGGAGGATCCCGATGTCCCTCAGCGCCGAACAAATACCCCTCCCGCGCGAGCGGGTTAGTACAGCGACCCATGTGGGACATTCAAGGGGCTCGCAGCGCCGGCCGAACTCAAAGCCCTATTTCATGAAGGGGCCGCACTCCTTGGCTTCGCGACAGTGTATCGCTTGCGCTCGGCTAATCAGCCTTTCACCGAAGGCCTTGACGATCGGCATCAAGTCTTGCCCG
>CAIOYC010000036.1 GCA_903862425.1 uncultured Caulobacterales bacterium
GGATAGCTTCAGCTTCTGCGGACGCCCGGCTGGGGACGGGCCCTACTGCGGAGGGCACGACCGGGCGGCGCATCAGCCCAGGCGTTTGAAGCCGCTGACGGCCGATCCCCTGGTGCGCCGGGTCCTGGCGGGTCTCGCGGCCTGAAATCGGGAGCGCCGCCGGCCCTCGGGGTCGGCGGCGTTTGTGCGTGGGACCGGCTGCGCCGGGGAGGATGGGAGGAAGGGACGGAGCGGGCGAGCGCTCCGGGATTGGCCTGGGGCGAAGCGCCGAGGCTCCCATGTCCAACGTCCTGGATGACCTGATCACCGATATCATCGCCCGCATTGAGGCGGGCGTGCCGCCGTGGCGCCAGGCCTGGAAGAACGGCGGCGATCCGACCCTGCCCTTGCGGGCTGACGGCGAGCCGTTCAACGGCAGCAACGCGTGGTTTCTGTCGTTCGCCGGCGCCGTGCGCGGCTATCGCGCGCCCTACTGGTTCACCTTCCGCCAGGCCCTGGCGATCAATGCGCCCGTGGCCAAGGGGGAGAAGGGCTCCCCGGCGATCCTCTACAAGACCCGGGTCGTCGGCGACGCGGGCGAGGGCGAGGCTTCGGGCGCCGCTGAGGGCGCCGACGCCAAGGTGCTGCGCTACCTGAAGACCTACACGGTCTTCAACGCCGAGCAGCTGACCGACTGCCCCGCCCGCTATATCGAGGTGGCCAAGCCCGATCCCGCTGCCCGCAGCGCGGCGCGCAACGCCGTGCTCGACGCCATCCCGGCGCGGATTGAGTTCGGCGGCGGCCTGCCCTGCTACGTCCCCGCGCGCGACTTGATCCGCCTGCCGCGGCCGGAGGCCTTCGACACCGTCGACGACTTCTTGGCGACCAGGGCGCACGAGCAACTGCACTGGTCGGGCGCCCCGCACAGGCTGGCGCGCGAGTTTGGGCGCCGGTTCGGCGACGAAGCCTATGCGTTCGAGGAGTTGGTCGCGGAGATCGGCGCCGCGGCGCTGGGCCTTCGGATCGGCCTGGCGCCGCAGCTGCTCGATAGCCACGCGGCCTATCTGGCGCACTGGGCGAAGATCTTGAAGCACCGACCTTCGGCCCTGTTGGAGGCGTCCGGACACGCGGGGCGGGCGGTCGACTACCTGATGGCCTTCAGCCAGCCGGCCCAGATCGCAGTTTCGGTCGCCGCCTGACGGCCTCGCGCTTTCCCCGTCTCACCCCTGATTAGGAGGATGCCGCCATGGGCTGGCTCTTCATGCGTTCCCTCGGCGGTCATGCGACCCTGAAGGCCTATCTGGACGACCAATTCACCTACGCCCGGGAGGACCGGCGCTCTCGGGTCCTGGCCTCCGGCCTGGTGGCGATGCGCACCTACTATGCGGCTGTCGAGCACGTCACCGTCTCGACCGGCGCGCGCGAGGTGTGGGCCCTTGGTCTGCCTGGTCCGATACAATCGCCGCGACCGGGAGGGCTATGTCTTTGGCTACAAGGACATGGAGGAATCCATGGGCCCGTGTGAGGACGCCTGTCCGGCCAAGGTGCTGGACCTGCTCACCGAAACCGACAACGCCTACGCCCTGGACTGGCGCTCCCGGTGCCGGGCTCGCCTTGCCGATCGGGCGATCCAGAACGCGAGGCCGCTCCCCCGGCCCGGAGACGTCCTGATCCTGGCTGAGCCAATGTTGTTTCGGGACGGACGGCGGCTGTCGCGGTTCGAAGCCGTTCGATGGCCGGGAAAGGCCCGCAGTCTCGTTTATCGCAGCGCCGCCGGCGGGCTCTATCGCATACCGAAGCTCAAGGACCGAGCCTACGTGATCGAACCGGGCGGCGCCGAGCGCCGGGGCCTCAGTGCGCCGTCTGGCGAATGAGGCTCATGTCGTAGCCGAGGGCTTTCACCCTTGTCTGTAGAAGCTCGCGCGTCGCGGCGTCGGGGCTGACTTGGCGCGTCAGAACCCACAGATACCGGCCGGACGGTTCGCCGACGATCGACCAACTGTAGTCGTCGGCGTGATCGAGTACCCAGTAGTCGCCGTAAAACGGCCCGAAGAACGAGACCTTCAGCTTGGCGTCCTGCGATCCCGGGACCACCTTGGCCCGGCCCTTGGCGACCTTGAGCGGGCCGTCGACGTCGGTCTTGTGGCAGCTGTTGATGACCTCGATCGTACCGTCGGGCAGGGCTCGATAGGCCGCGGTCACCGCCTCGCAATGGCGCTCGAACGGGTTCTCATAGCGCGCCATTTCGTACCACAGACCTACGTAGCGCTGCAGATCGACGGCCTTGGCGGGTTGGGGCACCGCTGGGTTGCCCACGGGTCCGGCAGCAAGCGATGCGCAGGCGGCAAGGCCGACGGCGGCGAAGGAGATCAACGCCAGCGAGGCGACCACGCGATTTGTTTTCATGGCCAGACAATAGCCTCGGACACCCGTGGTTCCTCGCGCAATCTCGGGCGGTTCCGGCGCGGCGAGTGGGGTGGCGCAAGCCATCGCTTTGAAGCGGATTGCTAAGCCCTCTGGCTCCTGTGACCTCGCCACCGTCCGGGGCCGCCCACAAGGGACGCTCCGCTCAAAGCCCTTGTGGGCAACCCCAGCCGTCGGCGCGGGGCGGTCGTCGAGCCGACGGGCTCAGAACCCCACTCCGACAAGGATTTCACGCCATGCCCTCTTCCTCTTCACCTCTGACCGGCCACATGACTCATTTCGAGGCCCAGGCCTTGACCCTCGACGATCCGCGTCCGCATCCGCCAGAAGACGCCCTGCTCCAGCTCGGGCACGCCGTGTTGTCCGAAAC
>CAIOYC010000037.1 GCA_903862425.1 uncultured Caulobacterales bacterium
CCCGGACTCGTTCCGGGCGCCCATGGCGCGACGGCTTCCGGCACAACGCTTTGAACGGACGAACTTTGCACCCGCTCCGCCCTCCGAACGCCCGGTGGATGGATGCCCGGAACGAGTCCGGGCATGACGGAGGGAGGGGCGTTGGGGAGCGGGGACTATCCCCGCGCTCTCCCCCGGATGAAGGCCACGCTATCCCCGCATTCAGTCACTACTTCGCCAGAAACGCGTCCAGTGCGGCGTCGAACTTGGCGGGCTGGTCGAACATGACGAAGTGTTTGGAGCCGTCCACCCGCACCAGGGCGATGCCGGGCAGGGGTGCGTACTGGCTGTGGTAGAGCCAGTCCCACCGCTCCAGGGGCATGCCGCTGGCGGCGTCGAAGGGATAGACCAGAGTCATCGGCGTCTTGATCGTCGGCAGACCGGGGCGCAGGTCGAGCAGCATGTCCTCGACCATGGCGTTGGCGACCACCGTGCGGTCCGACAGCTTGCCCCAGCCGATGGCCAGCCGCTTGCCCTCCGGATCGTTGACCATCATGCTGATGATCTTGTCGGAATTGGCGGCGGCCTGTTCGGGCGTCGAGTGGGTCATGGCGTAGCGCGCGCCCTCGGCCATGGGCTTGAGCTTTTCCGTCGTGGTGTCCGGCCCGCCCATGAGCACGCCGTAAAAGGGCAGACTATCGACCATCAGCACCTTCTTCAGATGCTCGGGGTGATGCTCCGCCAGATAGAGCCCCATGGTGCCGCCCAGCGAGTGGCCGATATAGGTCGCCGGGGTAAGGTGCGCCTCGACCAGATAGGCGTCGATAGCTTCAGCGGTGGGCTCGAACACCGGCGCGGCGGCATTGGCGCGGGCGGCTTCGCCGGCGAAGCCCGCCACCTGGACGAGGTGAAGGCGGTACTGGCCGCGAAGCCGCTCGGCGGTATGTCTCCAGGTCTCGCGCGAGGACGACAGGCCGGGGACGAAGACGAGGTCCGGGCCATGACCCACCACCTCGACGGAGATGCGGTCTTTCACGATCAGCCTTGAGTCCGCGAACAGGCGGTTGGGGTCGGCCGCCGCGGCGGCCGGCTGCGCCGAGACGGGCGCTGCTGCGGCGGCGGCCAAGCCGGTGACGGCGATGAAGGCGGCGGCGAGCGCCAGGGTGCGGACAGACATGAAAACTCCTCGAACAGCTTTGATGCCGAAGAGATATCCTACCTACTTTAATTTGTAAAGTTCTTTTCGGCCGTCTAGCTTTTCACGAATGGCAGGCTCGTTGTCGCGCCGTGGCCTCCGGCGAGGAGCGCATTGGCCACCGCCGGGATGATCACCGGCGTGCCGGGCTCGCCCACGCCGGTGGGGTGTGCGGCGGAGGGGACGATGTAGCTCTCGATCGCCGGGGCCTCGTTCATGCGCAGCACGCGGTAGCCGTCGAAATTGGTCTGCCGCACCAGCCCGTCCTTCAGGGTGATCTGGCCGAACAGCCCGGCGGAGAGCCCGTAGTTCAGCCCGCCCTCCAGCTGCGCCGCCACCTGGTCGGGCGCCACTGCGACGCCGCAGTCGATCACGCTGATGGCCCGGCGCACCTTGGGCTCGCCGCCCTTGTCGCGCTTGACCTCGGCCACATTGGCGCAGACCGAGCCGAAGCTCTCATGCACCGCGACGCCCCGCGCCCAGCCATCCTTAAGCGGCTTGCCCCAGCCGGCCTTTTCGGCGGCGAGGTTCAGAACCTTCAGATGCTTGTCGGCGCCTGCCTTGGTGTAGAGCGCCCGGCGATAGGCCACCGGGTCGATCTTGGCCTTCATGGCCAGCTGGTCGAGGGTGTGCTCCATGACCATGGCCGTGTGGGTGGCGCCCACCGAGCGCCACCACAGGGTGGTCACCGGGGAGGTGGGGGTGGCCACCTGGGCGTCCACCACCGGGATGGCCTTGAAATAGGGCGAGCCGGCCACGCCCTCGACCGTCAGCTTGTCGAGCTTGGCCATGCCGCCCATGGCGGTGCCCTTCATGAAGGACTGGATCACCACCCGATGACGCCAGGCGACCGGATAGCCGTCCGCTCCCACCGCCACCTGCACGTCGTGGTGCGCCATGGGCCGATAGCGGCCGCCGGTCATGTCGTCCTCGCGGGTCCAGACCAGCTTGACCGGCTTGTTCCCGCCCACCTGCTTGGCGATGCGCACGCACTCGACCACGTAGTCGCTGTCGATGCAGCCGCGCCGTCCGAACGAACCGCCCGCATAGAGGGTCTCGATCTGGATCGCCCCCGGCAAGGTCCCGACCACGGCGGCGAGGTTCATCTGGTCGAGGGTCGGGATCTGGCTGGCGAACTTCAGCTTGCACTTATTGCCGTCGACCCAGGCGACACAGTTCATCGGCTCCATGGCCGCGTGGGCCAGATAGGGGAAGTCGTAGGTGAAGTGCTGCACGTTCGGGCCGGCGAAGGCGGTCGTCGCATCGCCCTTGGTCTCGAAGGCCGTCCAGTCGGCCTTGGGGTCCGCGGCCATGGTCTTGTAGGCGGCCAGGATCTGGTCGGACGAGCGCATCTCCGCCTTGGCGTCGTCCCACTGGACGTTGGTCAGGGCCTCGCGGCCTTTGCGCGCGGCATAGGTGTTCTGCGCCACCACGGCGACGCCGGTGGGGATTTCGAACACATCCACCACGCCCGAGACCTTCTTGGCGGCGGCGGCGTCAAAGCTCTTCAGCTTGCCGCCGAAACGCGGCGAGTGCAGCACCACGGCAGTGAGCATGCCCGGCTCGTGGACGTCCTGGGTGAAGAGGGGCGCGCCGGTGGACTTGGCGCGACTGTCGCGGCGGGTGACCCGCGCGGTGCCGATCAGGGTGAAGTCCTTGGGGTCCTTCAGCACCGGCTTCTGCGGCGGAGCGACCTTGGCGGCGGCGGGCAGCAGTTCGGCGAAGGTCGCCGACTTGCCGCCGGGGCCATGCACGACGCCATTCTTCACGGTGATGTCGGCGGGGGCGACCTTCCAGGTATCGGCGGCGGCCTGGACGAACATGGCGCGGGCGGCGGCGCCGGCCTGGCGCATCTGGGTCCAGGCCTCGTTCATGGCGGTGGATCCGCCCGTGCCCTGGATGCCCATTAGGGTGTTGGCATAGGCCTTGGTGTTGCCGGGGGCGAGGTCGATGGTCACCTTGTCCCAGTCCGCGTCCATCTCCTCGGCCACCACGGCGGCGAGGCCGGTGGCCGTGCCCTGGCCGAATTCGATATGTTTGGAGACGGCGGTCACCGTCCCGTCCGGGGCGATGCGCACGAAGGGTCCGAAGGCGCCGAAGTCGGCGTCCGGCGCGCCCATGGCCAGCACCTGGGCCGGGGAGCAGGCGCCGATGGCCAGGGCGCCGCCGGCGACGGTGGCGGTGACGATGGCGTCGCGGCGGGTGAGGCCGAGCTTATCGGGGTTGAGGATGGCGTTCATGATCAGGCCACCTTCGCCGACGAGGCGTGCTGGCCGGCGGCATCCTTGATGGCGGCGCGGATGCGCGGATAGGCGCCGCAGCGACAGATATTGCCCGCCATGGCCGCGTCGATCTCCGCATCAGTCGGCTTGGGTTTGTCCTTCACCAGCGCTACGGCCGACATGATCTGGCCGGACTGGCAGTAACCGCATTGCGGCACGTCGTGCTTGACCCAGGCGGCCTGGATCGGGTGCGCGCCGTTCAGCCCCTCGATGGTGGTGATCTTCATCCCGGCCAGTGAGCCCACCGGCGCCTGACACGAGCGGATCGGCTGACCGTCCGCATGCACGGTGCAGGCGCCGCAGGCGGCGATACCGCAGCCGTACTTGGTCCCGGTCAGGTGCAACTCGTCGCGCAGCACCCACAGGAGGGGCGTGTCGGGATCCGCCGCGACGGGATAGGTCTTGCCGTTGATGTCGAGCTGCGTGGTCACGCCGAGCCTCCCCGCTAAACGATGTTCACATCATAACCGCTATTCAAGCCCGCCACAAAGCCGCTAATCTGCAACCGGCCCAACTTTGGACTGAGGGCCTGACAGGGGATAGACATGCGCCCAACGATCGCTGCCGCCGTTCTGGCGCTCTCGCTCACCGCTGCGAGCGGAGCCTATGCCCAGGATGCGGTTGCGGGCAAGACGACCTTTGCCGGGCGCTGCGCGGCCTGCCACCAGGTGGAAGCCGCCAAGAGCGGTCCCATGGCCCCGTCTCTGAAGGGCGTGTTCGGCCGCAAGATTGCCTCGCTAACCGACTTCAACTATTCGGACGCCCTGAAGGCCAAGACAGGCAAGTGGACGGCGGCGGAGCTCGACACCTACCTCGCCTCGCCGCTGAAATACGCGCCGGGCACGAAGATGTTCATGGCGATCACGGACGCCGCCGACCGGGCCAATGTCATCGCCTATCTGAAGACGGTGAAGTAGGAACCATACGCAAAAAGCCCCACCCTTAGACAAGCTCGGGATGAGGCTTCTGAGGCTGCGGTCGAGCCGCCGCCCGGGCATTTCGTTGAACCGGCACCGCCCGAGCTGGTCGAATTGTAGGGCGGGACGCAGCGGCTATTCGTATTCGGCGCTTTCACTCGACGGGCGCATGCGGCCGTAGATTTCCATCCGCGCGGCCTTGCGGCTCTGGGCGTCCTGCTTTTCCAACGCCTTGCGCGACTTGATGGCGGTGCGACGGGCCTCGATGGCGGCCATGTCGGCTTCCATCTTGGCGCGACGGGCGGCCTCGGCCTTGGCGATCCGCTCGACGCGGGCCGATTCCTTCTCGGCGGCGCGCTGGGCGCGGACCGCTTCGAGTTCGGCCTGACGGCGGGCTTCGCGGGCTTCGAGGTCGGTGGCGACGACCATGGGCTTCGGCTTGAACTTCTCGAGGAGCGCCTTCTTGGCCTCAGCGGCTGTGGTGAGGCGATCGGCAAAGCCGGTATTCTTGGGCTGCATGCGTGTCCGTGTTTTGTGGAGGGCGCGCCACGTGGGACTGCGACCGACGGTCGGTCACATAAGGATTTTTCCCCGATTTGGGAAGCCGTGGACCGATATATTTTATCGGCCGGTCGGTCTGCTTGAGCAAGTCTTCCGTGCGCGGACTCAAATACCCGCGCCAAGATCGAGGAAGGCCTCCGCGGCGTCGGCTACGGGACCAGCATCGACCTGCGCCGTCGCCAGCCGCGCCACGAGCCGATCGACCTGCACCACGATCTCCGGCGTGGCGGTGATTTCCCACCAGGCCGGCCGGGTCAGGGGACCGAGAGCGTAGAGCCAGGTGGAGACCGCGCCCGAGGCCTCGATCAGGGCGCAGTCGGCGCTCTCGAGGCCGAGCCCGAGCACGTCGGGCTTGATCAGGCCCCTGGCGCGCAGGCTCTCGATCAGCGGAATGGCGAGCTGATCGAGCGCGCTGGCGGGGCCGGTGCAGTTGACCACCCGCGCGGCGTCGTAAGCCCCCTCCCCGCCGCCGCGAGGGCGGAGCATCACCTTAACCCGGTCGCCACCGTGCAGGGCGAACCCGGCGAGGCGGGCGGCGCGGATGTGCAGCTGGCCGGCGTCCAGCAGGCCTTGCAGGGCCGCGTCGATGCGCGGGGCGGTGCGATGGCGGTGGATGTCCCAGCGGGCGCGCAGGTGGCGCAGGAACTGGCGGCGCTCCTTCAGCGACCATCGGCTCCAGATGGCGGCGATGGCGGGGCGGGCGGCGTCGAACACCCGCTGCCACGGCACGCCTTGGCTTTCCGCCGCCGCGACCTCGGCCCGTACGCGCTTCAGCAGGACTATGGGCGGTTCGCCGATATGGTCCTTCAGGAAGGGTGGCCAGACGCCGCCCGCCCTGTGCGCCTTGGGGACGAGTCCGCGCCGGGACACCGACAGCATCGGCCCAGTATGGCCGCGCTCGGCGAGCCTCAGCGCCACGTCGACCATGGTCAGGCCGGTGCCGACCAGCAGTACAGGCGCCGTCGGATCAAGGTCGTCGAAGGCGTCCGCCGCCCAGGGATCAGGGACGAACAGGGGCGTGTCGTAGAACCAGGCATCGGTGCGGCCCGGAGGCGAGGGCGGCAGATTGCCGGTGGCGAGCACCACGGCGCCCGCCTCGATGGCGCGACCGTCCTCCAGCCGCACCCCCCGCCGTCCATCATCGAGCGCCGCCGCCACGCGTCCGCGCAGCACCTGCACCCCCGGCGCGCTCCCGTCCGTACGGGCCGCCGCCAGCCGTTCCTGCAGATAGGCGCCGAACAGGGTGCGCTGGACGAAGGCGGCGGACAGGTCCCCGCCGCTCTCGGCCAATGCGTCGGCGATCTCGGCGGGCCGCTCGCCTAGCCAGTCGATGAAGTGCGGTTCGAGCCCGGTCTCCATCCGGCTGACCGGCACGTTGAGCAGATGGCGCGGGGAGCAGGCGCCATAGGCCAGGCCCCGTCCAGGTCGTCGCCCCTCCTCGATCACCACTACCTTCAGGTCGGGCCGGGCGTGGGACAGTTTCAGGGCGAACACCGTTCCGCTGAGGCCGCCGCCGACGACCACCACGGTCTGGGCGGGCGTCTCGCCTCCGTCACCCCTGAACCCCATGGCGCACTCCCTTTCGTCGGAGGCTGTCTAAGGGGATTGGTCCGTTGGGGATAGGGTCCGACCGCCGCGACGATCCGCGCGACGCCCCGCGCTCAAGGCTCCGTGGGGCGAGAGGTCGAAATCGGCGCGGGGTCGGGCAGGTTGTCTACCAGGACCTCGATCATCAGGCGGGTGTCCGTGCGCAAGGTCGGCGGCTCGCCGAATACCGCCGACCAGAGATCCACGACCCTGTCCTTCGCCATCCTCACATCCCCGGGGTCGTCGCGCATCGCCGTTCTCCAGCCGCAAACAATCCGCAAGGCTCGCCGCCGTTGCTGGTGAACGGGGCGGTAAGGACGAATCTCGGCGGATGCAGCCGGGTCGGCTTCAATCCGCGTCGGGAGCGCTTAGATTAGGGCGCAAAGGCGCGCGGCGGACCGCCGATCTCGCGCCGAAACAACAAGGCAGGAGAACACCATGTCGACCACCGAACGCGCCGTCCTGGCCGGGGGCTGCTTCTGGGGCATGCAGGACCTGATCCGCCGCCGTCCGGGCGTGATCTCCACCCGCGTGGGCTATAGCGGCGACCCATCCACCCCCAACGCCACCTATCGCCGCCACGGCGACCATGCCGAAGCCATCGAGATCATCTTCGATCCGTCCAAGACCAGCTTCCGCGAGCAGCTGGAGTGGTTCTTCCAGATCCACGATCCGACCACGAAGAACCGTCAGGGCAACGATCTGGGCCGCAGCTATCGCTCGGCCATCTACTACACCAGCCCGGAACAGAAGGCGGTGGCGCAGGACACCATCGCCGACGTGGACGCTTCGGGCCTGTGGCCGGGCAAGGTGGTCACCGAGGTCGAGCCGGTGGGCGACTTCTGGGAAGCCGAGCCCGAGCACCAGGATTATCTGGAGCGTATCCCCAACGGCTATACCTGCCACTTCCCCCGCCCAGGCTGGACGCTCCCGCACCGCGCCGCGGCGGAGTAGAGCCCACGCCGTTCAGTGCGGCTACGGCAGGGCGAAGGCCATGATGTAGTCGCCCTTGCCGGCGGCTGCGAGGCGCGCGCCGCCGGCGGAGACCACCACATACTGCTTGCCGGTCCTGGGCGAGACGAAGGTCATCGGCGTTCCGCCCACGCCCACCGGCAGCTTGGCCTTCCACGCCACCGCACCCGTCGCGCTGTCATAGGCGCGCAGATACGGGTCGGTGGTCGAGGCGTGGAAGACAAGGCCGCTGGCGGTGGCCACCGGCCCGCCCAGGGTCACCGTGCCGATGGGCAGGGGAATGTGCGACGCCAGACCGAACGGGCCCTGCGCTTCGGAGCCGCCGGCCGGGACCTCCCAGGCGATCTTGCGGGTCTTCAGGTCCACGGCCGTCAGCATGCCGTGCGCCGGCTGCAGGCAGGGGGCGAAACTTGGACCCAGCAGGGGCTGGTTGTGGCTCACATAGCGCACCGCGCCCCGGCTTTGCGCCGGCCGGTCGTCCAGCGCCGCCATGGGACCGGAGCCGGGGATGATCTTCGACAGCGGCCCCTTGCCGAGCGGCGCGCCGGTATAGGGCGTGAGGTAGACAGTCTGCGGCATGCGCACGCCCGCCATGATCAAAAGCCCCCGTTGCGGGTCCCATGCGCCCGAGCCCCAGTTCTGGCCCCCGCCCTGCCCCGGAAACTGCAGGCTCGGCTTGGCGAGGCTGCCCGGCGGGGTGAACTCGCCCTCGTAACGCACCTTCCTGAAGGCGATGCGGCAGGCGAGCTGGTCGAGCGGGCTGATGCCCCACATCATCGCTTCGGTGATCTTGAACGCGCCCACCTGCGGCATGCCGGTGGAGTAGGGCTGGGTCGGCGAGGTCCATTCGCCAGGCTGGGCGCCACCGGGGACAGGCCTTTCCTCCACGGGGGTGATCGGCTTGCCGGTGGCGCGGTCGAGCACGAAAATCTGGCCGCGCTTGGTGAGGATGACGAGGGCCGGGACGGTCCTGCCGCCGCCCACCGGGAAGTCGAGCAGCAGGGGCTCGGCCGGCACGTCATAGTCCCACATGTCGTGGTGGACGGTCTGGAAGCGCCAGACCTCCTTGCCGGTGGCTATGTCCACCGCCACCACCGAGGAATTGTACTTCTCCGACTGTACCGAGCGATGCGAGGCCCAGTAGTCCGGCGTGGCGTTGCCGGTGGGCAGGAAGACGAGGTTGGTCTTGGGGTCAAAGGCCGGCGTGGACCACACATTGGGCGTGCCGCGCGTATAGGTGTAGCCGGTGGGCGGAGCGCCGGAGGCGGCGGGGTTGCCGATATCCCAGGCCCAGGCGAGCTTGCCGGTATTGGCGTCGAACGCCCGCACCACGCCGGACGGCTCGCCGAGCATCACATTGTCCGTCACCCAGCCGCCGACGATGATTTTGTCGCCCGCCACAGTGGGCATGGAGGTGGGCTGGTAGAAGCCGGGGATGATCGGCCCCATCAGGGCGTTGAGGTCGACCACGCCCGCCTCGCCGAAGCCGGCGCAGGCCGCGCCCGTGGCCGCGTCCAGCGCGAACATGCGCCCGTCGATGGTGGTGTTGATGATCCGCCGGTCGCAGAGCGCGACAGGCTTGCCGGGGCCGGCGGCGCCATTCTTCGCCGCTTGATCGACAGGCGTCTCGTAATAGCCGACGCCGCGGCAGCGGTTCCAGAAACCCGGCTTCACGTGCGGATCGTGGCGCCACTTTACCGCCCCGGTGTCGGCGTCGATGGCCAGGGTCACATCCAGGGGCGTGCAGGCATAAAGGGTATCGCCGACCTGGATCGGGGTGTTCTGGTCCTCCGAGCCCTTGTTGAGAATCTCGCCCGTATGAGCGGTCCAAGCCAGTTTGAGGGTCTTCACATTGGTGGGCGTAATCTGGCCGTAGGGAGCGAAGCGGGTGCCGCCGGGGTCGCGGCCGTAGTAGCGCCAGTCGCCAGGCGCCGCGCCGTCTGCAGCGGACGTCGAAGTGATGGGGGCGCCGGACGCCCTGGCCTGACCCCACGAGAACAGGGGTGGGATCGCCGCCATTAGCACCACCAGGCACAGGATCGAGAGCGCGCCGCAGGCCATCTGCGCCCGTCGCCATTCCGGTCCGCGCGGGGCGAGAAGCAGAACGGCGCAGACGAACCCGCCCAATACCGCCGGACCCGCCAGTCGGGGCAGCAGCGGCCAGAAGGCGAAACCGGACTCCGCCAGCGCCCAGATCAGGGTGACAACCAGCACGGCGGCATAGACGAGGCCTGCCCAACGCCGCCGCATCGCCAGCAGCACACCGGTGGCGATCAGGCCGAGACCGGCGGCGAGATAATAGGGTGAGCCGCCGAGCAGGGCGAGCTGTACGCCGCCCCAGCCGATCACCAGGCCGATCAGGAGAACGACCAGCCCGCCCACCACCGCGCCAAGTCTTGCCATCGGTTTCTTCCCCGCGTCGCCCGATCATGCCGGACGTATCATTGAGCACGACCCTCGACGGGCGAACCTCCGCCGTCAAGCCGCCGCAGCAGGGTTTTGCAAAATCGGTATGCCTCGAGCCGCAGATACGCGGCGAACATAGATCGGGCGTCCTGGAAACGGCCAGCAGCGAACTGCAGACCCCGGCGCCGTTCACGCGTCGGAACTCTGACTTCAGATGAGTCAGATCAGAAGGCCGAGCCTTGGACCAGGCTGCGGCTGAACAGGCTCACGGTCTTGGTGAAGCGCAAACCCGCATAGACGCCTTCGCGATTGGCGACGTGCTCCCGGGCGATGCTCAGCGTGGCGACGAGCTGGCGCTCGAAGTTGTAGCCCAGCGATGCGGTGTAGATCCGGTCGGTCTGGGTGGGATCGACGCGATCCGTCGTCCACCGCTGTGTCGTCGTCAGGTCGTATACCCAGGGTCCGTGGAGGTATTCCGCCGAAAACGTGAGCCAGGTGCGCGCCCGACCGGCGAACCCGTTGAAGTTCTCGCGCCGCACGGCCTCCGCGTAGAGGTGGATCTGCGAGTACCGGTTCTGCAGGGTCGAGGCGACAGAGCCCTGCAAGGGAATGGCGACATCGCCGTTAAGTGTCGACCACCACTCGCCGCGCTGCTCGCCATAGCTCTTGCCGTAACGGATGACGCTGGCCTGCCAGGTCAGTTGCGCGCCGTGGCCCAACGGCTGATTGAGAACATCCCAGGTCGCCATGAGGTTTTCAGGCAGGCGCGTATTGCCGACGCCCCCGTCCTTGTAGTGCACCATGCCTTCGTCATAGGGGAAACTGCGGTGCAGGAAGGTGCGATCCACCATGAAGGCGGTAAGCGTAAGCTGGCGCCAGCCCTGACTTTCGTCCTTGAAGACATGCAGCCACTCGACGCCCATCATGTCGCTGGGCTCGTAGCCTTCCTCCGGCTCCTCGATCAGGTCGGCTGAAAAGGGCCCGGGCAGAAGATTGTAGGCCCGCCCAAAATCCGGAACGAACTTGCCGAACCGCCACACGTCGTAGCGGACATAAAGCTCCTTCATCTTCCCGCCGGTCTGCCGGTCGGCGCCCTGGTTGATGAACAGGTCCTTGTTGGGATCGTCGTCGGGGCGCGGCTTGCGCGCCTTGTACTGGAAAAGCCCATCCACCGAGAGACTGTCGCTGATGTCCAGCAGGGCGGTGGAGTCGAAACGCACATAGGGCGTCGGCCCCCGGCCCGGCCCGCCATTGCTGGGCGACAGACCGGAAAGCTCAAGGTTGAACAGCGTGTCGAAGGTGAGCTTGGGGTAGTCGCCTATGCCTTCAGCATGCTCCTCTCCCCCGCCTTGGTCCTTCCCCCCACTGCTGCTGTCGGACGACTTGGCGCTCTGGCCACCCTGCCCGGACGACGAGCCGCCGGCCTGCGCCAACGCGGCGCACGGCGCCAGCACAAGGAGGGTCGCGAGCGCGGCGACCGCCTCAATGCGCATGATCGCCTCCGGCCATGATCATGCCGCCCTTGTCGGCGTCGGGATGCTTGGGGTCGTAGACCTCGATGGTCGCCATCATCCCTTTGTCCTCGTGTTCAAGGATATGGCAGTGGAACATGAAGCGACCGACGATCAGCGGGTCGGTGAAGGCGAGCCGGACCGTCACCTCGCCGTGGATCGGCACGTCGATGGTGTCGCGCAACCCGGTGAACGGCTGAGCCACCCCGTTGATGCTCACCACCTGGAACGGGACCTGGTGAATGTGGAATACATGCAGTTCCTCGGAACTGTTGCGTATGGTCCATTCCTCCACATTGCCGAGCGGCACGCGCACATCCGTGCGGTGGGGATCGAAGGTCTGGTGGTTGATGAAGAACAGGCCCGTCACCGGGTCTTCCGAAAACACCACCAGGCGACGCTCATCGATATGCTCAACCGGAACCGGCTTTTGGTTCGGCGCGAAGATCTGGATTGGGCCAAGCGGCTGGGGCTCAGGGCGGGACGGGTCGGCGGCGACCTTGACGAGCGCCAGCTCCTGCTTTGGGAACTGGTCCCCGATAGGGCCGGTCGCGGTCTTGTCCGCCACGAGACGATAGAGGCCCGCCGGGCCGGCTGTGACCAGAACATCGACCCGCTCGCTCGGGCCGACATCCACTTCGGAGACGACTTCCGGACTGAGGATCGGCCGGGCGTCGCGTCCGATGACGGTCAGTTTTGCGCCGTCGAGCTTCAGTCGGACGTAGCCGTTGGCGGTTTGACCGCTGAACCGCCAAAGCTGGGTCTCGCCGGGCTGCAGAACGATCTCAGGATCGACTTGTCCATTGAGGGTTCGCAGATTGCCGTTCAACGGCTTGGGCACGGAGTTCAGCCTCCCGCCCCCGCCGACGGAAAACTCCTTCAGGGCCAGAAGATGCTCGACCAACGGCTTGGTCACCGGCACTTCGTCCTGGAAGCCCTCGATCACCAGCGTGCCGCTGAGGCCGCCCATGAGCTGGCGTTCGGCGAAGTCATGGCCGTGGGTGTGAAACCAATAGACCCCTGGCGGATGATCCTTGGGGATCGGGATCACATAGTCCCAAGTCTCGCCGGGCTTGACCATGTGCATGGAGTTGTCGCCATGCCCCTTGGGCGACACCGCCAGTCCGTGGAAATGGACGTTGGTCATCTGGGGCAGCTGGTTGACGAAGTGCATCCGCAAGGTGTCGCCCGGCTTCAGTCGAAGCACCGGCCCGGCGTAGCTGCCATTGTAGGTCGCGCCTTCGACCTCGCGATCCCCAAGCTTCACGTGCGTACGCGCCGCCACCATGGTCACGGCGAGAACGCCGCCTTCGCTTCGGTAAGTAAGCGGAGCAGTAAGCGCCTCATGCCGCTGCGGTGGTGAAGCGCTCGCGGCCTGCGGAAAGCCTAGGGCGCTCGTGTAAAGAAGCACCAACGCGCCAAGCTGAGCTTTAAGAAGAGTGTGCACAAGCCACATCTATCAAAAGCATGAAAGATGCGCTAGATTAATTTCAGGCTAGTAAAATATACCGACAGACGCGTCCCGCGCACACCCGTCACTTGAACATTGCAACGGCTTCTCAATATCAACAGATACTGGTTACGGAGATAATTTATCTAAGCCTATCTCGACTCTTCTTGGAAATCCGGAATTCGGACCGCATAAATACGTTGGATTCGAAACAGCATCGGCATCGGACTGATGACTCGATATAGGTAGATTAATAGCTTGGCCACCTGGCGGCAAGCGCGACAGGGAGGTGCGGATCGGATCATGCTGAAGCTCGCAGGAACGGTCCGCCCCTATGACGGGCGCACCATTCTCTTTCACTGGCTCACGGTTCTTCTGGTCGCGGGTCAGTGGCTGGGTGCGCACGCGATCGACTGGTTTCCCAAGGGGTGGCCGCGGACGGATATTCGTTCGTTGCACATCTTGTTCGGGGCGGTATTGGCCGGGCTGATCGTGGCCCGTCTCCTGTGGCGTTGGCGCGGTGGCAGACAGTTGCCCGACGCAGACAGCGGACCGCTCCAGATCGCCGCGACGTTCGTGCACGGCCTGCTTTACGTCCTGCTGATCACCACCGTGACCCTCGGCCTGCTGAACGCCTGGTTTCGCGGCGATAGCCTATTCGGTACTGTCAGCCTGCCTAGACCCTCGTTCGTGGGCAAGGACACGCGGGCTCAGGTCGAGAACCTCCACGCCCTCGTAGCGAATTCCATCCTGATCGTGGCGGCCTTCCACGCCAGCGCGGCGCTCTGGCATCACTATTGGCGACACGATGGGATTCTCGGTCGGATGATCCCCGGCCTTCGCCCGCATCGCGCGGGTGGCCGCTGATGGCGCGGCGCAAGCATCTGGAACGGCATAAGGTAGGCCGCCTCGGTTGGCTAAGAGCGGCGGTGCTCGGCGCGAACGACGGGCTCTTATCGACCGCCAGCCTCATCATCGGCGTCGCGTCCGCACCGACCAGTCATTCGGCGATCCTTATCGCTGGAGTGGCGGCGCTCATGGCCGGCGCCATGTCGATGGCCGCCGGCGAATATGTTTCCGTCAGCTCTCAATCCGACTCCGAGAAGGCCGATCTCAAGCGTGAGGCGGCCGAGCTGAAGACCGATCCAAAAGCCGAGCAGGCGGAGTTGGCGGGCATCTATGTCAAGCGAGGTCTGGACCGGGAATTGGCCGACCGGGTGGCCAAGGAGCTCATGGATAAAGACGCCTTGCAGGCCCACGCGCGCGACGAGTTGGGTCTGTCGGAAGAGACCAAGGCCAACCCGATCCAGGCGGCCATGGCGTCGGCGATTTCCTTCGCCCTCGGCGCGGCCCCGCCCTTGGCGGTCGCGGCGCTCGCACCGCAAAAGACCATCGTCATAAGCATCGCCACCGTCTCGCTTGGCGTGCTGGCCGCTCTTGGGGCGTTGGGCGCCAAGGCCGGTGGGGCGCCGATGCTGGCCGCCGTTGTCCGCGTCGTCTTCTGGGGGGCTTTGGCCATGTGTGTTACGGCGGGGGTCGGACACCTCTTCGGCACGGCTGTCTGAATGCCCGGCTTAGGTGCGCCGATGACGACCGACATCGGTTTGTCATCGCTCCGCGCTACGCTCGCCATATGCTCGGCGCAACGACGGCTTTGTCCGATGCCCACGGCGGGGCGTCCCAGGGACCGCAGCATCGCCTCCTGATGATCGAGGACGACGGCGACGCCGCCGCCTATCTGAGCGACCAACTGAGCTCGGTCGGCTGGCAGGTCGAGCAGACCGCCGATGGCGAAGCCGGATTCCAGAAGGCGCTCAGACAGAACTTCGACGTCATCCTCATCGACCGCATGCTGCCTTCGCGCGACGGGCTTGAACTGGTGAAGGAGCTCCGGCGGCGCGGCGACGCCACACCCGTACTGTTCATGACGGCGATGGGTGCGGTCAGTGATCGCGTCGCCGGCTTCAGGGGTGGCGGTGACGACTACCTCGTCAAACCCTTCTCTTTCGAGGAGTTGGACGCCCGGCTGCATGCACTGGTCAAGCGCGGCCAGGGCGCGTCGGTGGAGCGCGTGGTGCTCAAAGTCCGCGACCTCGAGATCAACCGCATCGAGCGGTCCGTGCGCCGGGCAGGGGTGGATATCGAGCTTCTGCCACTCGAATACAAGCTGCTCGAATTCCTGGTCCTGCGCACCGGCCAGATCGTGACCCGCAAGATGCTGCTCGAAGGCGTGTGGGGGTTTCAGTTCGACCCGCAGACCAACATCGTCGAAAGCCATATCAGCCGCCTGCGCACCAAGGTCGATGGGCAGGCGGGGACGCCCTTCATCACCACAGTCCGCGGCGCCGGCTATGTCGTGGCTGAGGGTTAGCTTGGTCGGTATGCGGCGTTTCTCCAGCGCGGGTCTGCGGCTGGCTGTGGCTCAGGCCCTCGTGGTGGTGGTGGCCTTTGCGCTGGCGGGATACATGGCCGAGGTCTCGCTGACGCGGATCACTCAGCAAAGCGCGCGCACCCGGATCCTGGGGGAGGCGGCGTCGCTGGACGATGAAGCCGTGCAGAAGGGGGTCGCCCACCTTCCCTACACGGTGGCCAAGCGATCGCGACTATGGCGGGGCTTCGAATACCGCGTGGCGGATGCCGGCAGGGCGCCACTCGCCGGCATGCTGCCTGAGCCAAAGCTGGCGGCGGGATGGGAAGAACTGGTCGGGCCCGCGCGCGGAACCCTCGGTACGACGCATTATCTCGCCTACACTCATCGACTGTCGGACGGTACAACGCTGACCGTCGGCCAGGACCTCGCCACCGAAGCGGGAGAGATGGCCGCCATCCGCCAGGTGCTGATCGGTTGCGGCATGCTGGGCGTCGCCGTGTGCCTGATCCTGTCGGCGCTCGTGGCGCGGCGGACATGGCGGCGCATCGCTACCATTTCCGACGCCGCCGACGCCGTCGCACGCGGTCGACTCGACATCCGTGTACCGGTCGCCAAACGGTCCATGCACGACGATATCGACACCCTGGCGCTGGCCTTTAATGGGATGCTGAACCGGATCGAGGGTCTGCTCGACCAGGTTCGGCAGGTGTCCACTGACATCGCTCACGATCTGCGCACCCCGCTGAACCGCTTTGGCCAGAAGCTGGAGCGGCTGCGGCGGCAGGTGGATGATGCGCCGGAGAGCCTCGCTGCCGTGAAGGCCCTGGAGCGCGACCTGGATGAGATCGTGCGCACCTTCGACGCGCTGCTCCAGCTTTCGGAAATCGAAACCACGGAGCCCGCCGCGGATACCACGCTGGTGGATATTGCCGAGGTCGCCGGTCGTGTGGTCGAGGCCTACCGTCCGGACATAGAGACCGGCGGCCGGTCGATCCGGTTTGCCGGCAAGACCGTGCTGGTCCATGGCGACGAACGGCTGATCGCTCAGAGCGTGGCCAACCTGCTGGAAAACGCGATGCGCTACACGCCGCACGGGTCCAGCATCGCGGTCGCCGCCCTGGACGCGGGCGCGAAAGCGACCCTGATGGTCAGCGACAACGGGCCGGGCGTGCCGCCGAATGCGCGATCCGAGATTTTGAAACGCTTCGTGCGCTTGCCGACCAATCGCTCGTCCCCAGGGTCAGGCCTCGGCCTCTCTATCGTGGCGGCGGTGGCGCAGCGCCATGGCGGGGTTCTGACCTTGGAGGACGCCTCGCCTGGCCTTTGCGCAAGGATTGATTTTCCATGCGCCGCCAGGCCGGCGAAACATCCACCGCCCGCGCCGTTTCCACAGATGGCGGAATGATCCCTATGCAGATGAAGTAAGCGAAGATTCGCCTCCGCCGCCGGCGAACATTGCAAAATCTCAATCTAGCAGCGCCGGCGGATGCCGTCCGCAATTTCCCTTTGTGCGGCCAAGACTTAGGCGCGCCTCCATAAAAGTGTTAACGTTTGGACGCGAATGCTTCACTTGAGCCCAGCGCCGCCGTGAACGCATTCACCGCCTCGCAACGTCAACCTCGCGCGCAACGACGCCGCCAGGATGGCTACGAGGGGATATCGTCATGTCGAATACTCTGCGCCGCGCCTTGGGCTGCGCGTCTGGCTTCACTCTGGCCATGATCCTGGTCACACCCGCAGCTCAGGCGGCCGTCGCGTCAGACGCCATCGCCACGAACGCCGCTGTCGAAGGTCCGCAGAAGACCGACGCGCCTGAGGTGCAGGAAGTCATCGTCACGGCCACCAAGGGCAAGGCCGCCGACGCGGCCCCGGTGAAATCCTCGCTGATGGCCACCGAGCCCGAAGCGGTCATCACCCGCAAGTTCATCGAAGAATCGGCGCCGCGCGTGGGCGACTACACCACCACGGCCATCCTGGCCCCCTCGATGTCGACGACGCCCAACCCGAACGGTCCGGGCGCCACCGACGGCGCCAAGATCTCGCTGCGTGGCTTCGCCGACGGCCAGTTCAACGTCACCTATGACGGCATCGCGTGGGGCGACACCAATGGGCCGAGCCACCACTCCAACTCGTTCTTCCCGTCATCGGTGATCGGCGGCGTGGTGATCGACCGCGGCCCAGGCCGCGCCTCCGACCTCGGCCAGGCCAATTTCGGCGGCTCGGTGAACCTGTTCTCCCTGCCCTTCGAAGACACGCTGGGCCTGCGCCAGACGGCCACCATCGCCAGCTACCAGACCTACCAGTCGGTGACGACGGTCGCGACCGGGCCGGTCAAGCAGTTGCATGACGCGAATTTCGTGTTCAACTTCATGGAATACAAGACCAAGGGCTACCTGACCCAGAGTCCCTCGGACGGCCAGAACCAATTCATCAAGGGTTTCCTGCCGCTCAACAACAAGTGGTCGATCACCGCTCTCTTCACCCGCAATGAAGATGAGTACAATCAAGGCGACGCCAGCGCCTCCGCCACGGTCGCCCAGACCGAACTCTATGGCAAGCGCTTCGCCCTGCAGAACACCGACCCCACCGTCGGCACCTACGCGGCCTACAACTACACCCGCAAGCAGACCGACTTCGAGTACATCCGCCTGAACGGCGACTTCGGCCATGGCCTCACCATGGAAGACACCGTCTACAGCTACTATTACGCCAACCACACCCTGTCGGCTAACAGCAACGCTGGTCTTACGGTGGGGTCGCCCGGCTATACGGGACTGGCCGCCGTCACCACCTTCGCCAACAACGTTCCGACCGCGAAGTATCCTGCCGCCGGCAAGGGTTACACCTCCACATCGACGGGCGTGCCGGGCTACACGAAGCGCAATGAATACCGCGTCATCGGCGATATTCTGAAGTTCCATCAGGACACCCCTTGGGGCAAGCTCACCGTCGGCACAGAGTACGAGACCGCCGATACGCGTCGTGAGCGCTTTGACTACGACCTCGGCCCGGGCCTTGGTCTTGGGGTCAGCGACTTCCGCGAAAAGGCGGCGGTTTTCGCTAACGCCTCGACGGCGGGGCACTGCAACTATCCGATCCAGGCCTCCAACGGCGCCTGCGAGGCGCCGTTGAACATCGCCTACAGCGAGTTCTCAGGCTGGGATCAGTGGCAGCCCTTCGCCGAGTTCGACTGGAAGCCGACGGATCAGATCACCATCACCCCCGGCGTCAAGTATGTGAACTTCAAGCTGCACGTGCACGCCCCGGAACTTGCGGTGTCCGGCTCGATCCAGCCGTCCTACGTCGTGAACACCTTCACCAAGACCCTGCCCTTCCTGACCGCCAATTACCGCTTCCGCTCCAACTGGAGCTTCTACGCGGAATACGCCCAGGGCTTCCTGGTGCCGGACATCTCATCCTTCTACGTCAACACGCCGCAGAACAACAAAGTGGTGCCGCAGGAATCTACCAACTATCAGATCGGCACCGTGCTCAGCTTCGGCAAGTTCACGTTCGACGGCGACCTCTACTACATCGACTTCAAGCATAAGATTCAGTCGATCACCGATCTGACCACCAACGAGACCTACACCACCAATTCGGGGGCCGCGACCTATAAGGGCATCGAGCTTCAAGGCACCTATCTGCTGCCCTACGGCTTCTCCGCTTTCGGCAATTTCTCCGTCAACCAGGCTCTCGGCAAGGACGATCCGAACGCGACGCTGGGCAACGGTCACCAGCTGGCCAAGGCCCCACGCGGCACGGCCGCCATCGGCCTGCGCTACGAGAAGAACGGTGTGTTCCGCGGCGACGACGCCATCGTCACCAACCTGAACACCAAGTGGATCGGCCAGCAACTGACCAACGCCGCGTCCAACACCACGCGCACCACCGGCCTGATCAATTCCTTCAACGAGACCAACTGGACCACGACCTACAAGATCAATCGCTACAGCGTCGAATTCCAGGTGCTGAACCTGTTCGATCACACGGACATCACCTCGCTGAAGGGTAAGGCGCTGCAGACCGGCACCGTTCTGCCAGCCTACACTGTGGCCCAGGGCGGGAGCGCGAACGTCTTCACCTACCAGACCGGCCGTAGCTTCCAGCTCACCTTCAAGGCGGCCTTCTAGCAAGACCCTCCATCGGGGCGGCCCGAACGGGTCGCCTCGCCCCTCATTCTTTCAGTCCGTTTGGAAACCCGTCCATGAGCACTCGCGCCTTGGTCCTGACGATCTGCGCCGGCCTGTCCCTCGGGGCAGCCGCACTCGCCCAGCCCGCTGCCGACGTCGCCAGGCCGGCCAAGCCAAAGAAGGCCCTCCAGATCCTGACCCCGGCTCAGATCGATGCCGCCCTGATCCTTCCGCCGCCCCCGGTGGAAATGGGGCCTGTGCACAAGGCGGAGTTGGCCGAGCTTCACCGCATCATCGCCGCCGCCACGCCCGAGCGCATGGCGCAGGCTAGGTGGGACGACGATCACGAAGACCCGTCCGCCTTCTACGCCGTGATGGGCAAGGGCTTCGACCTTAAGACCCTGCCAGCCACGGCGGAACTGATGGCGGTGGTGATGAACGACCAGGCCGTCGCCGCGTCGGCCGCCAAGAACACCTTCCCGCGCAACCGTCCCTGGACGAGCGACGCCACGGTCAAGACCTGCGATCCCAACGACAAGCCCCTGAAGTCCTACCCCAGTGGCCACGCCACGATGGGCTTCACCGTCGCCCTCGTGCTGGCGCGCCTCGTCCCCGAAAAGGCCCAGGCCCTCCAGACGCGGGCGATGGATTACGCCTTCAGCCGCGAGGTCTGCGGCTCGCACTACCCGGCCGACACCGAGGCCAGCCACGTCCTTGCCGCCGTGCTCGCGACCGACCTTCTGGCCAGCCCGGCGCTTCAGGACAAGATCGCCGCGGCGAAGGCCGAGCTGAGGCGGAGCGGATTGACGAGCCGCTGATGCGGACCCCGGGGATTTCGCCGATGGCGCGTAGCTCGAAAACCGGGTTGCTCTTCGCCCTCGCGCTAGCCTGTGCCTTTCCGGCGACAGCGGCGCCGCAAGCTGTAGCGCCGCTTCTGTCGCCAAGCGAAACCGACGCTGCTCGCTTGCTGCCTCCGCCACCGGCGTCCGGATCCCCGGGCGAGAAGGCGGAGGTCGACGAACTTCACGCCATCCAGGCATCCCGCTCCGCCGGCGACCTAGCCCACGCGCTCGACAGCGGCCGACACGAGGATGCGGCCATTTTCGCCGCCGTGCTCGGCCCTGCCTTCGACCTGTCCAGGCTACCCGCGACTTCGCATCTGATGGCGCAGGTGCGGGCCGACGACAGCGCCGCCGTCAAGCGCGCCAAGGCCTATTTCCGCAGGCCGCGCCCCTGGGTCGTAGACGCCACCATCGTCGGCTGCCGCACGGCGACAACAAGCCGCTCAGTTCCTATCCCAGCGGCCACTCGACCATGATCTTCGCCGCCGCCACGGTCCTGGCCGACCTCGTCCCGGAAAAGGGCCAGGCCCTGCTGCAGTTCGCTCAGGGCTATGCCCACGATCGCCTTGTTTGCGGACACCATTTCCAAAGTGACGTGGTCGCGGGCGAGGTCTATGGCGGGGTGATCGCGACCGAGTTGCTTCAACGCGCCGAACTTCAAGCCCAGATCGCCCACGCCCGGTCAGAACTCCGAGCGGTTCATGACGCCGATCCACGCTAATGCATGGAAGGTCCTCACGCTAAACGTCCGGCGGCTCGGACCAACGGCCATGGAGTGTGTCGGCGTCGATGAGCCCTGCGCAACGCGCGATGCGCCGGGCAAGAGGTTGGCGAGCTGGCGGAGAGGGTGGGATTCGAACCCACGGTACCCTTGCGAGTACTCCGCATTTCGAGTGCGGTGCAATAGACCACTCTACCACCTCTCCAGGCGCCGTCCGGTGGCACGGCCGCCGGCTCGCGTGTGGCCGAAACGCGAGGGCGCGATCCATAGCGGCGGGATCGGGATTTCGCAACCGCCGAGAACGCCCAACCCATTTTAGTTGTGGGGCGGTGGCTACCTACGCTTTAGGGACGATCATGGAAGAGCGACGAGCCTGCACGGTAGGGTGCTTGGCTAGTTTGAAACGGTGCCCCTTCCCACGCTCAGATAGGTGAAACCTCGGCGCTTCATGTCGTCGGGTCGGTAGATGTTGCGCAGGTCGACCACCAAGGGCGCCTTCATCAAGAGCTTCATGCGCTTGAGGTCCAGGGCGCGGAACTGGTCCCACTCGGTAAGAATCACCAAGGCGTCCACATTCTCCGCGGCCTCGTAGGGGCCGGCCTTGAACGCCACGTCGGGTAGATGGCGGCGCGCTTCGTGATCCTCGGGGTCATAGGCCTGCACCACCGCGCCGCCTTCGATCAGGGCGGGGACGATGTCGAGCGAGGGGGCGTCGCGCATGTCGTCAGTATTGGGCTTAAAGGTAAGGCCGAGCACGCCGACCGTCTTGCCAGCCAAATCGCCGCCCATCGCTGCCTTGATCTTCGCCGCCATGGCGCGCTTGCGGGCGTCGTTGACCTGGACCGTGGCCTCGATCAGGCGGGTGGGGGCACCGGCCTGCTGAGCGGTGCGCACCAGGGCCAGGGTATCCTTAGGGAAGCACGAGCCCCCATAGCCGGGCCCGGCGTTCAGGAACTTTGAGCCGATCCGCTTGTCGAGCCCGATGCCGCGCGCCACCTGCTGCACGTCCGCGCCCACCGCTTCGGAAAGGTCCGCCATCTCGTTGATGAAGGTGATCTTCATGGCGAGGAAGGCGTTGGCGGCGTACTTGATCAGCTCCGAAGTGCGCCGCTCGGTGAAGAGGATCGGCGTCTCGTTGAGGAAGAGCGGGCGATAGAGTTCGCGCATGACCTCGCGCGCCTGCTCGTTGTCGGTGCCCACCACGACCCGGTCGGGGTGCTTGAAGTCCTCGATCGCCGCACCCTCGCGCAGGAACTCGGGGTTGGAGACCACGGCGAACTGCCCCTCCGGCCCGTTCCTGCCGGCGATGGCCCTGCGCATGACGGCTTCGATTTCGTCGCCCGTGCCCACCGGCACAGTGGACTTGGTGACGATAACGGTGAAGCCGTCGATGAGCCCGGCTATCTCCTCGGCGGCGGCGTACACATAAGAGAGGTCGGCGTGGCCGTCGCCCCGGCGTGATGGGGTGCCCACGGCGATGAACACCGCATCGGCGCCGCGCACGGCCTCGGCCGCATCGGTCGAGAAGAACAGCCGCCCCTGCGCCACGTTCTCAGCGACGAGCCGGTCCAGCCCGGGCTCATAGATCGGCATCACGCCCTGATGAAGGCGCTCGATCTTATCCGCGGCCTTGTCGATGCAGGTCACCACATGCCCGAAATCGGCAAAGCACGCCCCGGAGACGAGGCCCACATAGCCGGTGCCGATCATCGCTACGCGCATATTGACAGTCCGCCGAAATCAAAGATTGGGGGCGAGTTATACGCCGCTGCGCCGTAACGCAAAGTTTGCGCACTCGAAAGCGTTCAAAGCCGAACGGAATCGGTGCCCATCGGCACGTTACAATCAACTTTCTAGTTCACCTCGAGACGTAAACTTATCAGGCTGTGGTTGCTAGCAGCGGAGCTGACGCTGGTCCTCAAAAGCAATTTACTATAGCGCGAGATCACGACTTGGAAGCCCCCGATCATGGCCCGTCGGCTTCTGGGATGGAGCACCATTTGGGTGCAGCGGAAAAGGGCGATGGTCTTGCCTATCGCCTTGGCCTTGACCTCCGAATCCCAGACCTAGTTGTTGCGGCCGCCGTGTATCAGCCGCGCCTCCACCGTGACGATGCCCTCGCGCGCGGTGCGGAGGAGGTTGGACTTAAGCTCGATGGTGGTGAAGCCGCTGGCCCTCTTCGGCAGGGAGGCAACGCAGGCATAGCCGCAGGCGGCGTCAGCGAACGTCACCACGGTTCCCGCAGGCAAAAAAGCCGTTCGGCGCCATGTGGTGCGGGGCGACGGTGAACGGCCCCCGCGCCGCGCCGTGGACGATCTCTAACCACTCGACCCCGAGCCGGCCGGGCAAGGAACCCTGCCGGGCGTCGTAGCTCTCGGCCATATCGTTCATGGGAGCCGGCTCCAGTCCTGCGCTACCAGCTTGGCAAACACTGCGCCGAGGTCGCGCTCCAGTCCGCCAAAGCCCGTATGGGGTTCCAGACTCACCTCATCGAGATAGAGCCCGCGATTGATCTCAATCTGGAGAGCGTGCACGCCGCGCTGGGGCTTGCCGTAGAACTCGGTCGTGTAACCACCGGCATAGGGAGCGTTGCGCGCCACCCGGTAGCCGTGCGCATTCAACTCGCGCTCCCACAGGTCGGTGACCCGACGCGAGCAGGCGACGCCGAACCGGTCGCCGAGCACAAAGTCTGCCGCCCGCCCGGAGCCGCCCCCCGTCGCCGCCGAGGGCATGGAATGCCAGTCGATCAAGATGGCGGTCCCGAACGCGGCGCGCGTCTCTTCCAGCAGGTCCTGCAACGCCACATGATACGGCCGGTGCACGTGCTCGATCCGCTCCTTGGCGTCGCCGAAGGTGAGCTTGCCGCGATATATCTCCTGCCCCTCGGCCACCACCCTGGCGATGGAGCCGAGTCCCGCCGCCACCCGCGCGGTGCGGGCGCAGGCAAAGGCCGGGAGCTCGTCTTCGAACATGGCCGGGTCGAGTTCATAGGGCTCGCGGTTCACGTCCATATAGGCGCGGGCATAGTTGGCGGCGATCAGCGGTGTCCCGGACCCCACAGATCCACCGATCAGCCTGTCCACAAAAGCGTCCTCGGACCGGCGGATGGCGGCGGCGTCCAGTTTAGACGCCTCCAGCATGGCCGGCGGATAGAACCGGCCGGAATGGGGCGAGGCGAACACCAGGGGTGTGGTCAGCCGGGCGGGGCGCGACAGGGTGAAGGGCGCAAGCTCGAGGGCGGGCTCGCCATCGGGGCCGGGCCGAAGCTCGGGGTTGGGCGCATCGCGCCGTGTCTCCGTCCCCACTCCCAGATTGTGCACCGCATCCATCTGCGCACTATTCGCCGATCTGCGCCTGGGTCAACGCACCGCACCCCTTTTGCGTGCGACAGCATGGTTTAGGCGAGGTTTACACTCTTGGGTATAGGCTATGCCTGAATGATCACCGGACCCAGGCCCCGATGACCCGTATACTGCTCGCCGAAGACGATGACTCGCTGCGCCAGTTCCTTGGGCGGGCGCTGGAGCGCGCCGGTTATGAGGTCACCGCCTGCGCCGATGGCGACGAGGCGATCGCCGCCCTGTCCGACGGCCCCTTCGACGTGCTCTTGACCGATATCGTCATGCCCGGCGCCGACGGGATCGAGGTGGCGCGCGAATGCGCCGCCCGCGCGCCCAAGACCCGCATCATGTTCATCACCGGCTTCGCCGCAGTGGCACTGTCCGCCGGATCCCGCGCGCCTGAAGGGGCCAAAGTCCTGGCCAAGCCGGTCCACCTGCGCGAGATCGTCGCCGAAGTCGAACGGATGATGCAGGCGGCTTAACCGAAGCCTCTCTTCGGTGTTGATGTCCTGACTGCGTGATATCCCGTGCGTGCCGCCCGCCCGCAGAACCAACCTTGATCACTGCCACGCCGAGGTCGTCTAGCATCTGGGTGGTCACGTCCAGAATGCGCACGCCCTTTGGC
This sequence comes from uncultured Caulobacterales bacterium, assembly GCA_903862425.1. GTDB lineage: Bacteria > Pseudomonadota > Alphaproteobacteria > Caulobacterales > Caulobacteraceae > CAIOYC01. The sequence continues at coordinate 24,894 of CAIOYC010000037.1, forward strand.
GACCGGTGCTTGGTCGGCAGTTCGGTCATAATGGTTGTGATGATCCTCATAATCCTCAGGCACTCCGAGCTGCCCCAAATTCCTTGTTAAACCGGGAAAAACAGGGAAATTTTCGCTTCTCTGCGCGGAAGCGGGTCCTGTTCCGGTCCGTTTGTCTTTTTAATTCAATGGCGTGTATGCTGATGAGTTGGACTCATCGCTAAAAATAACAGGGAAGTGTCCACGCATAACAGGGAAACGTCAGGCGGATAGCAGGGTCATATCAGGTGCAAACAGACAGCCTGGAGCAGGCCTCGGCGCGCTCAGATCGCGATTTGGAAGGTTGGGCCGTGTTGGTGTCATACCCACTGCTTTTGCTCGTATATTCGATCATATGACGTGCATCCTCGTACGGTGGAGCGAAGGCGTCGTCGCGCTCAGCCCAGGGAGGATCAAGTGCCCGACCCAACCCATAGTGATAAGCCGATTGTCTCGGCGCCCAGGCGGACCTGCAAGCTGGCCAGCCGCCGCCGCGCGCCAAGCGTAAGACGAGCGCCTTTGGCGTCCTTCCACAGCCTGGCGCTGGAGCCGGCCATGGATGCGGCCAAGCTGGAGCAGCTGATTGCCGCCGATGAACGGCGCCAGTCGCGCGAAGCGGGGCGCGCCTTTGCGGTGGACTTTGCCGGAATGGCGGGTGAGCTGCCGGTGATCGGTGAACGGGGTGAGATCCGCTTTGGCGATCAGGCGGTGGCGACCTATGCCCTGTGGGAGGATTTGAACGAGGCGATCCGTCCGGTGCTGCAGCGCTGGGGCCTTGCCTTAACGTTTGCGGTGGAGAGCCAGGGCGAGGTGCGCCACCTTGTTGCATCGCTCAGGACACCTGCAGTCCACGAGCATGACCCTGCCGCCCGATATCGGCGGGGATCGCAATCGCCTCTTGGCGATTGGCTCGGCGGTGTCCTATGCCAAGCGCTATACGGCAACGGCCCTGCTCAACGTCACCTCCCGCGGCGAGGATGACGATGGACGTCTAGCCGGCGAGAGCCTTGGAGCGAAGCAACTTGCAGCTCTTGAGGCCGAGATGACGCGCACCGGCGCCAATCGGATGCGGTTCTTGGACTATCTGTGCGTCCCAAGCCTGGCGGCGCTTCCCGCCGAGCGGTTCGAGGAAGCCATGGCGGCCCTTGCGGCGCGCAGCCTGGAGGCGGCGCAATGATCCTCATGGATCTCCACCCCTCCCTGCCTGATCTGCTGGCCAGGCCCTTTGCGCACCTTGGCCTCGAGGGCAGCATTACGGAACGAGCCGTGTCTGACCCGCAGCCGAGCGACGGCTGGCATAGGGCCCGGCATGGCAAGGTCACCGCCTCGCGCCTTGGGGATCTTACCGCCCGCACCAAGACCGGCTGGTCCACTTCGCGGGGGGCTTATCTGAACCAGCTCCTGGTCGAGCGGCTGACCGGACAGGTCACCCCAAGCCCTGTGACCCCGCCGATGCGCTGGAGGGTGGAGCAGGGAGCCACCGGCGCGGGCGGCCTACAGCTTCCGCACCGATCGTGACGCCCTGCTGGAGGGCTTTGTCGAGCACCCGCACATCCCCATGAGCGGAGCCAGTCCCGATGGGCTGGTCGGCAATGAGGGGCTCATTGAGATCAAGTGCCCGACCACCGCTACCCACCTGGAGACCCTCAGCTCCCGCGAGGTCCCGGCCAAACACCTGCCGCAGATCTACTGGAGATGGCCTGCACCGGACGAAACTGGTGCGACTTTGTCTCATTCGATCCGCGCCTGCCGGAGCCGCTGCGGCTGGTTATCTGCCGGGTCCCCCCGCGATCACGCGGCCATCACTGCGTTGGAAGCGGAGGTCACCGCATTCCTGCAGGGAGCCGGATCAAAAGATGGTTCAGCTCACCAACCCGCTGCACAGTGCCGCCTGATGGGACTGCAGCTCACGGTCAAGGAGCGGCGGCTCGCCAAGGCCTACAGGAGCATGCGGCGGCGGGTGCGACAGCGCTCGCCACAGACCCCTCGGGACTCTACCACACAGCTCCGCCCGGGGGTCTCCACAAAGACGCACAAGGCTGCTATCGCCCAGCTCTTCTGCCTCGCAACTGCCCTGCGCTATGGGCTGGAGAAGGGCGGGGTGCAGGTGGCGCACCTGCGGTTTTCATCGGCCGCCCACGGGAAGTTCAATCCGGGCCTACAGCGCAAGCCGCACGACCGCTGGACCCTGCCGCCCTCCCCAGCCGAGCATCGCCGCCAGCACGCAGGCTCAGAGATCGACTACTGGGAAGAGCTTGGGGTCGATCCGCACAAGATCGCTAAAGCGCTCTGGGAGGAATCCCCCAAATGTAGATCAGATGCAGGCGGTGCTGCGAGGAGTCGCTCTTGGTATGGGCAACCTGCAGAGAGGAGACACCGCGACGAGCTAGGAGGGCCTTGTTTTTGCTCGGCCGGCCCACTATACCGCGCCTCCCGAAGCGGACGCGTAGCTCAGCGGGAGAGCACCTCGTTGACATCGAGGGGGTCACAGGTTCAATCCCTGTCGCGTCCACCACTCAATCCTCTCTGACAATCAAGGCCTTCGCATTCGTCGCCCACTGGCCGCGACCTTAGCCGCCGGGGCTGCGGCATGGTGCTCCAAGACGGATTGACCTTATCGACGCCATAAGCAATGTGCGCCCATGCCGCTAATCACGCGGACCGATGGCTCGAAGAGAATCGCATGGACGCAGTATTTTCGAGCGTTGTATACAAAATCCCCGGCCTTCTCACATGGGATGTCATCAATGCTACATGCGCTCCAACGGAGGGCGCCTCTCTTAGCATAGTATTGAATAACGAAGACATCTGCCTCTACATCGCCTTTTCCGAAGCAGAGGGCTTGTTATACTTCGGCAGAAAGACCGCCGACGCGTGGCCTATTTGGGACAACGTTCCGTTCACGGCCAAAGATAAAATCGTCCAGCTTTCCATCCTGGTCGAGATTGACGAGGTCCGCATCTCGCTTGGAGCCGATGATCTGTTCACCATCCCCAATGACGGCAGCTTCAGCCGCGCCTATGAGATCCGGGGCGATCTGCAGGTGGGGGAGATTGAAGTCAAACTCGCGGGCCACGGCCTCGAACAGGCAAACAAGCGGATCGTCACGCATCTGGAAGCGCTTCAGACCAACGACCGCCTGGCCGATTATCAGGGCGACCTCGTATTCGATGTCGGCATGCATGATTGCCGCGATACGGACTTCTATCTCAAGAAGGGCTACCGGGTTGTAGCGGTCGAGGCTAATCCGCAGCTGGCCCTCTATGGGGCCCGCCTTTTCACCAAGGAAGTGGATGAGGGACGACTGACCATCCTCAATGTGGGGTTGGGCGAGAGCAGGCTTCTTCCCATTCTATATCAATGAGACCGTGTCAGAGTGGAGCTCGTTCGATAAGAGTGTGGCCAGTCGGGGGCACCCGATCCACGAGATTTCCGTCCAGCTTTATGACATTCGCGCCGTATTGAAGGCGTTCGGCGTTCCTGCATATCTGAATATCGATATCGAAGACTACGACAAGTTTGTGATATATGCCCTGCCCGGGCTTGATGTATTTCCGAAGTATGTATCCGTGGAAAACGGCGCGCCGCTCATGTTCGAATCATTGGTGAAGGCCGGCTACGACAACTTCATGTTCGTCAATCAGCGTGACGTTCCGCTTGCCCGGATGCCCAACCCTTCCAGCGAGGGCCTGAGCATCGACTACGTCTTCAAATATGGTTCGAGCGGTCCGTTCGGCAGCGATCTGAGCGGAGTTTGGCTGAATGCGACCGCGATGCGCGTCTTTTTGGAGAAGTGGTGGGCCGGGGCGCCTGAAACCGATTCCTGGTACGATCTGCACGCAAGCTTGGCCTGATTGAGCGCCGGGCGGCCACGCCTAAACAGATCTGGAAGAGGCCACAAACGAAGATCAGGTGGGCGCTCGACGCCAGCAAACCCCGGCTACAGAACAGCGGGGTCGCTCAATCGAGGCCTAAGCAAAAATGAAGTCCACATGAGCGCCTGCGCCGACAATCAGGTCGGCCGCGGTCACCTGCCCATGGACAGCGATATCGCCTTCCGCGCCGCTGGTGCCCCAGAAGATATTGGTCCAGCCGTTTGCCAGGGACTGAACGACCACTGCGCCGTGCGCCGTCGCGCTGATGTCGAGATGATCCGAACCATGCACGAAATTCGTGATGATGTCGTAGTTGGCTATGGTCGAGTCGCCGACGGACTGAAAGACGAACGTGTCCCGGGCGCCGGCGCCCGTCAGGGCATGACCGGCCTGCGGCCCGGCGATCAGGGTGAGCGGCAGGCCCCCGAGACCGACCAGATCGTCGCCCCGTACATCGCCATAGATGGCCACATTGCCTTCGATCCCCGACTGGGCAGTACCATAGAACAGGTTGGTGAAGCCGTTCCCGATCGACTGGAGCGTCGCCGACCCGGTCGCGACCGCGCCGATATCGATGTGGTCCGTTCCGTGTCGAAAACCCAGAATGGTGTCATAGGCGGTCACGGTGGAATCGCCGGGCGAAAGAAACTGGAAGGTGGTCGGCGCAGTCGCGACGCCGTTGTGGGTCGCCCCACCGGTCAGCATAGACGGGACCGGTCCGGCGACGACGGTGATGGGCGTCGAGCCCAATATGTCGGACGCTTCCACATCGCCCAGGACCACCACATCGCCGGTCGCCCCGGTCGCGGTTCCATAGAAGACGTTGGTGTAACCATTGCCCACATGCTGCAGCACGACCGAACCGACCGACGTCCCCGACAGATCGATCAGATCGATCAGATCGCCGGAGGCATAGGTAGGCCCGAGATCGGTGTAGGCATGGTTGAATCCGGTGATGGTGTCATAGGCGAGCGTCGTCGAGCTGGCCGGCGGCTTGTAGATATTGGGCATTGGCGTGGTGCTGGAGATGATGTCGTTGAGCACCACCGCTCCCAGGACCACGATCTCGCCGGCCTGGATCGCGCCTCCGAGAGATTCCGCTCCCGTTGTAGAAGATACGCGTCACGCCTGGCGTCGATACATCCAGGGTCAGGCTGCCGTCTTCATGATAGGCGCCCCGAAGATCGATCTTGTCGATGCCGCTCTTGAAGTCGGTGATGGTATCGAAGGCGCTCCGGGTGGGATCCATTTCCCCCACGTATCGGAAGACGTTGGAGCCGCCGTTGCCGGTGAGTATGTCCGCCCCGGGACCGCCGAGGAACCCGTCTCCCTTTCCATCGCCCGTGAGAATATCGGCGCCGCTGGTTCCGGAAATTTTATGGTCAACCACGTTGTAGAACCCGCCCGGAAGCACGGACTGTGAAACAGTGTTGACGCCGTCGGATATGGAAATCTGCGTTATCGTATTCGGACTTGTTTGGCCGAAATAGTAGAACGGAGTCGGGACAGATATTACGAGGTATCCGTTGATGGATTGGGTAACTGTTGCCGAAAATGAAATACTAGTAGGCGGATGACCTTCATTGTCGGCAATATTTGTATTTATACTGTTAAAGAATTTGACCGTAGCCACCAGGCTCGATCTCGGCGCGACGCCGCTTTCCGATACGATGAAAGTTGCGTAGATGATCGTTGAACCCTTCGACACGTCCACCACGTGCGGGATCGAAAAATCGATCAGGGACAAGATTGTACCGCCGCTTCCCGCCACGTCACGCTCCTTAAGTCGCCTTCTTGTAAGCCTAGCTTGATGGTCGGGAATTTTCCAACGAAACACAACTCCCTTTGTAGTGGCGAATAACGGCATTGAACTCGCAACTAATCGCGGGATAGACAAGGTTGAAACGTACGCCTGCAGGTGTATTTTTCAAAAAGCGGTTTTTTGCATTTCAAATTGGATTGGATTTCCAAAATGCTCGTTGATCGATCCATTGGAACACAGGTCAAGGCAAGACGACTTACCTATCTCAGCGATGAAAAGCTCTCCGCCGTGTTCGATTGCGTGGACGGCGTCAATCTCAATGGTGTTCCAGGTGACTTCGTGGAATTCGGCGTCGCGCTCGGCGGCTCCGCCATCTGCCTCGCCAGCGGCCTGGCGGGTCCCCGCCGGCTTCTGGGTTTCGATGTGTTCGGCACGATACCGCCGCCATCGAAAAGGGACCCGGCCGCCGTTCACCAACGCTATGACGACATTCGCTCCGGCGCTTCGCTGGGCATCGATGGCGACCCCTATTACGGTTACGTCGATAATCTTTATGGGCAGGTTCTTGGTACGTTTGACGCCCTGGGCCATCCCGTCGACGGCGAACGGATCCGAATGGTCCAGGGCCTCTATGCCGAAACCTTAAAAGTACAGGAGAGCTACACGATCGCCTTGGCGCATATCGACTGCGATTGGTATGAACCGGTGATGATGTGCCTCGAGTTCATCTGGCCGCGCCTGTCGCCCGGCGGCTGTATAATTCTTGATGACTATAACGATTGGATGGGCTGCCGGGCGGCGGCTGACCATTTCATAGCGCGCCATGGGGATGAGCTAACGGTCGTGCACACGGCGCCTAACTGCGTGATTACCCCCCGGGCCGCCGCAAGGACACACGACGCCGGGATGAGTGCTGCCTGATTGGACAGGCGCCCCGAAGGCGCGTGACGGCGTGACCGGACCGACAAAGCCTTGTCTGTCAAAGATTTTTACTCTTCCGGGCGACAGCTACTGGGCCTCCCAGCCGTCAAAGCGCTATGCTTTCCCAACCTTCAGGGGCGGCCTATAGGGATGCCCCTTGTCAGTTCAGCGCGGGACTAGATGCCTGTCATCGAAAATCTACCGGTCACGGCCGCTCACGCGCCCGCGCCCGACTTCACCCGCGCCATGGTGGACACGGGCTTCCATGACGATCTCGGCCAGGCCCTGAAAATCGCCGTGGTCGAAAACAGCTTCATCACCGCCACCGGCCGGTACGCCCTGACACGATCGGATGCGGGCCCGGCGCTGCTGTCCGACGTTTTCAATCACGAGGTCATCGGTCACGGTGAAGCGATAACGATCGACGTGGAGCAGGCGCTTTCGCCAGAGAACCCCGTTCTGGACGATGCGGCGATGCTGCATGGGCCGTGGCCGTGGGCCTTCTATCACTGGTACGAAGAGCTCAACAAGGTCGTCATGCTCGAACGGGCCGGGTTCCGGGGAGTCTATATCGTGCCCGCTGTCGGCTTCGTCGGCGACAGCCTCGAATATATCGGCATCGATCGGGCCAGGATCCGAACCGACGAGCAGAACTTCGTCGTCCGTCGGCTATGGGTGGCGCCCAAGGTCAACCTGACCATGCTGGTCAGGACCTCGCAGCCATTCGTGGCGCTGCGGGAGCGACTTCTGGCGGCGATCGCCCCGCACGAGAACATCGAACGCAGACTGTTTGTAACGCGGGGCAGCGGCGCGACATCAAACCGGGACTTGGTCAACAAGGAGGCTGTGCAGGCTCTGCTCTTCCGGTTCGGGTTCGAGAAGGTCGACTTTGGAAAACTTCCTTTTCGCGAGCAGGTGGCGATGGCTTCGACAGCATCGGCGATGGTCGGAGCGCATGGCGCAGCTTTCAGCAACGCGATCTGCATGAAAAGAAAAGGATTACTCTTGGAATTTTTCTCACCCCTCTACATAAACTATTCCTACACGCCGCATATTCGACACCTCGGCCTGCGATATATTCCACTCACCGCCGACAACTATGACTGGGGAGAATCCTATGCTTACGGGATGGATGCGGTGGTCAATACCGATCTGTTGGAAAGCCTGTTGGCCGTTGAGCTGGCCTAGACGTTCGGTGCTCGCGAGGCCGGACCGCGAATAGGATGGATAATGGGCGAGCTTTCCGTTGCCTTATACCGGCGGTTGGGCAATCGTCGGCGAAGTGAGTTTGCGTGGAGACGACGATGGCCACACCTCAGCTGACCATCGAGCAGGACGCCGAAGTCACATTCATGACCGGCGTCACGTCAACCGGTGTCGTAGCGGCAAAATCGTTTTGGGCGTGGAACGACGACAAGCCTGCCAGCTACGACCCGACAACATCCTTCGCGGCCAAGTGGGGGACGCCGGTCGCCGGTACGGCCGGCGGCGTCATCACCTATACGTTTGACAACGCCTCCGCCTGGACCAGCACTGAAAAGAGCGCCTTCGCTTCGACCCTGGCGCTCTGGTCGGCGGTGGCGAACGTCACCTTCCAGCAGGTCTCCAGCGGCGGCAACGTCATTATCCAGCGCATATCGGGGACGACCGACTCGAATGGCGGCATTACGCGCCTTTTTGAAGGCGATATCGGGACCACCAATCTCGGCCGGGCCACCCAGTCCGGCATATCCATCAACACCTCCCTCTACGGCGAAGGGCCCCTGGGATCGGGATTCTCGAATTTCGGCGGCTATCCCTGGGAGGTGCTTCTGCACGAGGAAGGGCACGTCCTGGGCCTCGGACACGCCGGGCCCTACAACGGCACGGTCGATCCCACCACCCAGCAGTACACGACCTATGACGCGCGCGAATGGTCGATCATGTCCTACATCGATCCATTCACCTCGGGCCAAACCTATCAGGCCAGCGAACCTGTCCTGGCCAACGACTGGGGCGTGAGCCGATCCTCGGACGGCACCCTGTCCTACAACGGGCCAACAACCTGGATGCCGCTCGACATCCTGGCCATCCAGCGGCTCTATGGCCTGCCGACCTCGACGCCCCTGTCCGGCGGACAAACTTTCGGATTCAACTGCAATATCGCCGGACCGATCGAGTCGTTTTTCGATTTCACCATGAACACCAAGCCCATCATCACACTCTGGGATGAGGGGACGGGCAATACCTTGGATCTCTCGGGCTATACGACCAGCTCCGTGGTCTCGCTGATGCCGGGCGTGTTCGGCAGCTGCGGCGGCCTGACCCATAACATCGTAATCGCCTTTGGCGTGCAGATCGACACACTGCTGGGCGGCTCCGGTGGTGATACGCTGATCGCCAACGATGACGGCGACACCCTTTCGGGCGGCGGCGGCAGCGACATACTGATCGCCGGCCTGGGCCACGACACCCTTTCAGGCGGCGCCGAAAGCAACCGCTTCCAGGGCACCAAGGCGCAGCTCAACGGCGACTCGATCACCGACTTCACAACGATCGACCAGATATTCGTGATCGGCGCATCGGGATCAGACGGCTTCGCCCTGAATGGACAGTCGGTCGTCTGGTCAACGGGTTCGATCTCGCTGGGGGCCAGCTTCAACGGCTATTTGTCGGTTCAACCCACGCCCGGCGTTGTGTGGATCTCGATCCAGCCCGGCTCCACCACGATATCCAAACTTGCCGACGGCAGCAGCCTCATCAATGGCTACAATTCCCAAGGGGTCCTGCAATCTCAGGCCGATTTCGACGCCTCCGGTCACGAAGTCTATTATAACGCCTATGACACGGGACTGGTGAGCAAGCAGTATGGCTATGCCGCCAGCGGGACCGTTATTACAGAAATTGATTATGGCGAAGGAAGGTCTTTTACCCACACGTCCTGGACGTCTGCCGGAGTAATCGTTTCCGAGATGGCCTATACTGGCAGTAACGTGGAAATATGGGCGAATTTCTATGACGCCACCGGCCTGTTAATCGAACAGGATGGCTTTACCACCGGGATCAAGACCATTGAAATTGATCATGGTGCAGATGGCGGCACGGTTCAGGACGCCTGGACCGGTGCGGGCGTGCTGATATCCCAAAAGGGTTTCTCGGCCGCCGGGCAGGAGATTTGGGCCAACTTCTTCGACGCCACGGGCGAGCTGGTGGAGCAGGATGGCTTCACCGTGGGCGTCAAGACCATTGAGATCGACCACGCCGCCGACGGTGGTACGGTCAGGACGCTCTGGACCGGGGCCGGAGCGCTCACCACGCAGATGGGGTTCACCTCCGGCGGGACCGAGATCTGGGCCAATTTCTATGATGGATCCGGCCGCCTGTTCGAACAGGACGGGTTCAGCACGAACGGCGTGAAGACCATTCAGATCGACCAGGCTGCAGATGGCAGCTACATCCAGACCGATTGGACATCCAGCGGCGTCGAGGCGCGCCAGCGCGGCTTCGCCGCCGATGGTCACGAAACCTTCGCCAACCTGTTCGACGACGCCGGTCGGCTCGTCGAACAGGATGGGTTCGCCCAGAAAGGAGCCAAGGTTCTGGAGATCGATCACGCCGCCGACGGCACGTCCCTGCAGATCACATGGACCGATACCGGCGTGCTCGCCAGCCTGACCGGCTACGGGGCCAATGGAAACCCGTCCTATCAGAACCTCTATGACGGGAGCGGCCGGCTGGTGCAGCAGAACGGCTTTGCGGCCGATGGCGCCAAGACGATCGAAATCGACCATGCCGCGGACGGAAGCACCACCACCTCGAACTTCACTAACGGCGCCCTTACCAGCGAGGTGATGCGCGATAGCACCGGTGCCCTGCTCGAGACGCTCAGCCGCAACCCGTCAAACGGCGTCTATACGCTGAACGGCGCCGTCGGCTACGTGGAGCTCGACGCCATTGCGGGGACCGGCACCCTAACGGCCGCCGGCCAGGGCACGACCTTTGGCTTTGGTGTCGGATTTGGCAGCGCCACAATAGCGAACTTTACAGCCGCCGGCTCGGTCCATGATCTGATCAAACTGGATCATGGACTGGTGAGCGACTATTCGCATCTCATCGCCGAGGCGCAGAATGCGGGATCGGATCTGATCATAAATTTCAACACGCATGATCACCTGACCCTTCATGGCGTGCAGGTCGCCCAGCTCAGCTCCGCTGATTTTGTATTCGTCTAGGTCCCTGCTGCGTGTCGATCCCGCTTGTCCTCGCCCTGCTCATAGGTTGGCCGTTCCATCCGGCCCAGCTGCAGGTGAAGCAGTATCGGGTCGGTCGTTGGTCCATCGAGCGAACGCTTGATCGCCTGACGGCGGGCGTCCGCTGCAGCGTCAAATTCGACCGGATGAGACTTGAGGGAAAGGACCTGGTCGTCGATTTCGGGCGCAAAATCGATACGACGGATTCGGTGTATCGCATCGACGATGGCTTGGTGAAGTTGACGCAGAACTCTGAAGCCACGCGCAGGCTGTGGCAGGCCCAGGAGGGAGAGGCGCGCCTTACAAACCCCTCCGGCGGACTGATCGCCGTCCCTCTGACCGAGATCGCCTCCGCCTCACGACTGATTCTCCGCATCGATACCGCGCATCAGCCGATTAAGCTCGATGTGTCTGGCCTGCCTCGCGTCATGGAAAAGATGACGGTGATTGGGTGCAGCGCGCCCTAGACGCCGACATTGCCCATCGAGACGCCTTGTGACCGCCCGGCGCCGGCTTTGGACCTGGTTGGCTGAGCGATGGCCGGCTAGGGAATCGGAATGGGCGGCGACAGCACGGGACGCTTGGAGCCACCGATACCGAACAGGCGCAGGGGTGGGGTATTCGGCAATCTCAAGCTGTCGATCGCTTCTACGACCCCCGTCCATGGTGGGGCTTGGCTGTCCGCCTTCCTGAAGTTCAGCTCCGGCCGATAAAGGGAAACATCTGGCGCTATGCTCTTGATATCCAGAGCTCCCGCCGCAGCCAGGACGGCGGCCTCTGCAATATGCCGGTCATGCTGGGCCGCAACGAGCTGGACTTTCGTGTTCTGCAGCTCCTGCTCGGCATTGAGCACTTCGATGGTGGTCCTGAGGCCTGCACGCAGCTCTTGCCGCACACTGTCATAGGCAAGTTGCTCGGCGTGTAGCTGGGCGTCCAGAATGACGACCTCCGACGAGGTTGCAGTCAGCTGCGCCCAGGCCTGCGCGACCGCCTCTATCGCCCCGCGTCGGGCGCCCTCGGCCGCCACCCGATCGTGGTTGTTCCGCTCCAGCGCTTCCCGGAGGCGAGAGGAATTCATGCCCGATGTGTAGATCGGCTTGCTCACCACGAGGCGCGCCGTAAAGCTCTGCTGGTAGTATCGTTCGTCATACGGCTCGACCGGACTGTGTACGAGATCCATGCGCAGCGCGACCGTCGCAGAATTTTCGGCACGGGTTTGCGCGATGCGGTTGCGGGACGACTGCTCGGTTAAAAGTGCTGCATTCAGGCCGGTGTTGAGCCTCTCCGCCAGATCGAAGGCTTGGTCGGCGGTCTCTGGAAGCGCCTCGAGGTCGGACGGAGGAGCCAGATGGTCCGGAGCCTCGCCGACGACGGCGACATAGCTGGCCCGACTTGCATCGAGGCGGGCTCGCGCCAATGCGAGACTTGCCCTCGAAGCGGCCAGCCTGGCCTGCGCCTGCGCCTTGTCGGTGATCGTAATCTCGTGCTCTTTGAAACGCGCCTCGGCTTCGTGAAGCTCCTGCCCAAGCTGCTCAAGGGTAGTCTCGGCGATGGTCAGGACGGCTTGATCGCGAACGACGTCGTCATAGGCGGTAATGGTTTGTTGCAGGACCTGAATCTCCACACCACGCAACTGCTCACGCCCCGAGAGGACGTCGAACCGGGCGGCGGCTACCGCCGCCGCTCCCTGCCCCCCCTCATAGAGCGGCTGGACGACGGACGCCGTCTCTGCGTCGGTGCGGCCGTGGGCCCTCAGAGTCGACGGGAGCGAAAAGATGGAGCCCGGCTGATCGACACGGGCTGCCTGGGAGTCTTCTTCCGCGGTGACGGTGACGGTCATGCCCAAGGAGGCGCGGGCCTGGGCATAGGCCTCGTCCAGCACCCGTAGACCGGACCTCTGGGCGTTCAGGGTTGGATTGTGGAGATAGGCCTGTGACAGCGCGTCGGCCAGGGTGGTGGCTGAAACCGTCGCCGGCATCAGCGCGCCCGCGATGACCAACGCCAGGGGACCGGCGCGACCGGTCATCCTTCCTCGCCCTGCCTTGGCGTCGCCGGCTGCCGGGAGGCCTCCTGGGCGCCCATCTTGCCGGCGCGTTTCAATGGCGCGCATCAAATCCATCGGCCCGCTCGCCCGGGTTCCTGAAAGCGCGCGCGCGTCCTCATTCCTTGAAGGCCCGACTCAACTGATCGGCAAGAGGCTTGATCAGATATGACAGGATCGTTCTGCGCTGTGTCTGAATAAAGGTCTCGACCGGCATGCCCGGCACAAGCTTGAGGCCCAGCCCCTTGAGCTTGTCCCCGGTTATGGAAACGGTTGCGGTGTAGAAGGATACGCCGGTCTTTTCGTCTGTCTGTGACTCCGCGGACACCCGACTGACCTTGCCTGCGACTTCCGGCGTCACGCGCTGATCGAAGGCTGAGAATCGCATGACGACATCCTGGCCGACCGTGACTTTGTCGATGTCCGTAGGGCGAACATGCACCTCGACCGTCAGCCGGTCCTTGTCGGGCACAATGATCATTATGGTTTCGCCCGGAGCGATAACGCCGCCCACCGTATGCACCGCCAGGCGATCGACGACGCCATCCTGCGGTGCGCGTATTTCAACGCGCTTAAGCTCCTGCTGCGCCGTTACCTTCTTCTGGCGCAGTTCCGACAGCTGGTTCTGCACGTCGCTCAACTGGGTGCCGGATTCCGCTCGCGCGTTCTGGTCCACCTGAATGATCTGCACATCGATTTCGCTGATCTTCCCTCGAGCTTCCGCAATGCTGGCGGTCAATTGTCCGACATCGCCGCGGAGCTGAACAGCGTCTCGTTCGAGAGCGTTGAGCCTCGAGAGTGGAACCAGATCTTGCGCGAACAGGCGACGGACTCCGGCAAGCTCCTTGTCGATCAGCACGATCTGGTCGGCTTTGGATTTCAATATGTCCTCATAGCCTTTGATCTGCTGCAGGATTTGCTCCTTTTGCGCCGCCAGCTGGGCCTTGGAGCCCTGACGAGCGCGCTGGCGGATGGCGAACAACCGCTGCTCGTCCGCTTCGGCCGCACGAGCCGAGGCATCTCCGCTTTTCAGACCCGGTGGAAAGATTGGGGCGTCGCGGCTGTCACGCTCCGCCTCCAATCGAGCTTGCCGCGCGGAAAGTTCGCTCAAGGCGTCAGTAATAATCTGGGCGTTTGCACCAGTCGCCGTGGCGTCCAGGGAAACCAGGATATCGCCGGCCCGTACGCGGCTCCCGTCCTTGACGGCGATCGCCGACACGACGCCGCCGGTCGGGTGCTGTATGCGCCGGACATCGGTCGAGACAGAAACCTGACCCGAGGCGATCACCGCTCCGGAAATCGAGATGAATCCGGCGGAAACAACCAGCGCACAGCAGAGGAGCAGAAGCAAGAAAACCGCAAAGCGGGTTTGGCGCCTGATCTTCCGGGCCGGTACGAGCTGGGCTTGCGGCTCTCGCACACTACTGTCCTTCGATCACGGGGCGCGTTCGCACCGGCGGTTGCCCGAACATTTTCGCCAGCACTGCATCCTTGGGGCCGAACGCTTGCATGCGACCCTGATGCATCACCAGGACCTGGTCCAATCCAGCGAGGGCGCTTTGCCGGTGGGCGACGACCACGACGATCGCCCCGCGCTGACGCGCCAGGACGATGGCGCGATTCAGGGCCGCCTCCCCCTCGGGATCCAGATTGGAGTTCGGTTCGTCGAGAACCACGAGAAAAGGCCGGCCCAACAACGCGCGGGCCAAGGCCACGCGCTGGCTTTGACCCGCAGCCAAGCCGCCGCCGCCAACGGCCACCAACGTCTCGTAACCATTGGGAAGTCCAACAATCAGTTCATGCACAAAGGCATCTTGTGCGGCCGCGACCACGGCGTCTGACGAAACCTCGCTGTCAAATCGCGCGATGTTCTGCGCCACGGTTCCGCCCATGAGCTGAACGTTCTGCGGAAGATAACCAACGTATTTTCCGAGCTGGGGCGTCGTCCATTGATCAGTCGCCGCACCGTCCAGGCGCACAGCCCCGTGCGCGATCGGCCAAGCGCCGGCCAGCGCCTTGACCAGTGACGATTTGCCGGAGCCGCTTGCCCCAAGCACGGCAAGGCCGGACCCCGCACGCAGGCCGAATGAAACCTCCTGCACCACCAGGCGGCCATTTTCGGGGGGAGATATGCTGACCGCCTCAACCGTCAGGGAACGCTCCGGCGGAGGGAGCTCCGTCCGGACGACGTCCGCCCGCAAACTTGCAAACAAAGCGCTCAACCGGCTCCAGCTTTGACGCGCCGAAATGAAGGGTTTGAGATTAGCGATCGCCTGTTCGACCGGCGCGAGCGCGCGCGAGGTGAGAATGGAGCTGGCGATGATGATTCCGCCCGTCGCCTTTTGCTCGATCACCAGGTACGCCCCCAGCGCCAGCACGCCCGATTGCAGGAACATGCGGAAGGTTCTGGTCACAGCGCCCAATCCGCTCGAAAGTTTCGTCGCGCGATGCTGGCTGGCAAGATAATCTTCATTGCCCAGCATCCAGGCGCGCTTGAGCCGGGCGTCCATGCCCATCGCCCGCGCGACCTCAGCGCTCTGTGCGCTCATCAGCAGCAGATTGTTACGAGCGGACTGCTTTCTGGCGACTTCCAGAAGCGGCGCTTCGGTCAAGCGTTCCGCGAAGAAGGTGAGCGATACAAGTACGACGGCGCCGGCCAGCGCCATTGTTCCGATCATCCAGTGGAAAGCGAAGCAGATCCCGATATAGAGCAACATGAACGGCAGGTCGAAGGCAGCGATAGGCCCGGCCCCGGAAATGAACGACCGTAGCTGATCAAGATCACGCGATATCTGAAGCCCTTCGCCGGCGCCGCGGGAGGCGCCGAGCCGAATGGCCGCGTCATAGGTCGGACCGCTCAGTCGCGCATCGACCATGACACCGACCTGCATCAGAAGGCGTTGGCGCGTCAGCTCCAGCAAGGCCTGGAATACATAAAGGATTATCAGAATGGCGACTAGGCCGACCAGGGTCGGAAGGCTGTGACTCGGCAAGACCCTGTCATAGACTAGCAGCATGAAGAACGAGCCGGAAAGCGCCAGCACGTTCAGAACGGCGCTGAGGGCGCCCATGATCCCGACCGCCTCTGCAACGTCAGCGCGCAGGCGGCTGGCCAGTGCCCCTACCGGTGCGGATTCGATCGGATCGACGGAACTCCCCATCCTGGCTACTCAACAATTCCGGGACCCGACGTCCGTTTGTGGGCTAAGCTACGACTAGTTGGTATGCTCGCGATTGCAAGCGAAACGCCCGCTATCCTGCGTTACGGTGAGGCGACACCCGGCTTGATTCGGCGCATCCTGACCTCTACCCATAGTTCGGGCTGGCCGCAGACCGCCAAGAATCTAACTGTGAATGAGCAAATGGCGATCCGGAAAAATAGTCGCGACTATGAAGATGTAAGAACCCGGGAGACGCAAGAAGATAGCGGCAGCCCTTTGTACGGCCTCTTTTCCTACAAAAACACTTTGAATTTGGGAGATGAAATCCAATCCATCGCCGCATCGACCTTTTTACCTCGCATAGATTATTTTATCAATCGCGATACAATCAGCCTTTATGATCGGCAAAATATAAAACTTATTATGAATGGGTGGTATGGCCACGCTCCGGAGTTCTGGCCTCCACCCGACGCCATCAGCCCCCTTCTCGTATCGATGCATATATCCGAGGAGATAACCAAGCAAAATAAAACAAAAACACTCCCTTCTTCGATAATTCTTTCAGAAAGAAATCAGGAGTATCTACGGCAGCATGGTCCGATTGGCGCACGCGACCTGAACACGATGCGCATGTTCAATGACTCTGGCGTGGACTCCTATTTTTCCGGCTGCATTACGCTCACCCTTCCATTTTACTTGGGCGAGCGAACAGATGAAGTTTGCTGCGTCGATATAAACGATCAGCTTTTCATTTATCTAAAATCCCTTTCAAAATACAAACTCTCTCAATATTCACATGTGGAGTATGATAATTCCAGATTGAAGAGGTTCGCCCTTGCGACAGACCTTCTGGATAGATACAAAAGGGCAAGACTTGTCGTAACATCCCGCCTTCATTGCGCCCTTCCATGCCTTGCATTTGGAACCCCCGTGGTTTTCGTTGAATCGGCGCCCGATCATTACCGTTTTGATGGATTACGCGAACTGCTTCACGTCGCCCCCCTATCGAATCTGGAAAGCGTCGCGCAGCTAGCGCACGTCGCGGAACTCTATGGAAACAAGACCGATTTCTCGCCGTTGCGGCGAGAGCTTCAGGCGACGGCTTCGCGCTTTGTTCACGGAAAATGACCGTTCGCCCGGACGGTGCATTAAAATTTTTCGCCTCCGGATCGGTCAATATGCAATCCGGATTATAGATGCTAGACCTCGACCGATAGACATTGAAGCCGCTTCAAAGGAGCCCAAATGTCCACTCGTGAGTGGCTCTCATCCCGGCCGACAGCGCTGTTCAATGAGCTGGTCGCCTGGCTCCTGAAGGCCGCTCCGGATCCGGCTCCGCCCGTCCTGAAAATGCTTACGGTGGAAGCCTACATAAAGTGGGCGGTAGCGGACAATTTTGTGGAGACCGGGACCCATGAGGGGATAACCACCGGGTTCATGGCGCCGCTCGTAAAGCGCGCAATTTCCATAGAGCTAGCGCCGCAGTACCATGAAAAGGCCAAGCTGTTTCTGGCGGAATACCCGAACATAGAGTTGCATCTGGGGGATAGCGCCGACCTGATGCCCTCGATCGTGGCCTCCCTGCAGGGGGTGAGTGTTTATTGGCTCGATGGACATTACTCGGGCGGCCAGACCGCCCTTGGACATCGCGTCTCCCCGCTGCTTGAGGAGATCGTGGCGATCTTCACCCACGGCGAGGACAATGCGGTCATACTCATCGACGATGTCCGGTTGTTTGATGGCGTCGAATATCCCGGTCTAGACACGATCCATCAGATTGCTGACTATTATTGGCCTGGCGCGCAGATCGAGGTCCTCCATGACATCCTGCGCGTCGTTCCAGCGAAATTGGCGCCCATGATTTCGGCCGCGCGCGCTGCCAGCGAGATGTCGTCATTCATATGATGCGTCCGCCTGCCCGGTCCGTCGTGCCCGTCGGTCGCTGAAAGGGCGCGGCGCAACCGCCTCGGGGAGGGCCGCCGCGCTCGCACCGCAGATCGATTTTAGGCATGGCTAAGTCAGCACAATGATTCAGGGACGCATCGTACAACTGACGCCCCCCTCTATCATGGCCAACATACCGGCCTGGTTCGGCTGGGAAAGCGTCGGTTATGGCGACGTCGGCGAACCGAATGGAGCCTGCTTCGCCGTGGGCGTCCCCCTCCCATCGCAGCTGGATCAAGCCATCGCCCAGGCCATGACGCAGATTTCCAGGGCCGGGATCGAGGCCCTGAGGCGTGGGGATGCGAAACTGCTTCTGGACTACTCCGAAGAAGCCCTGTCGCTCGAGAACGCCAATCTCGAGGGGATGTATGAAACGCTGCTTGACGCAAGGATTCCGGCCCGGAACGTGTATCTTGCAAACCAGAACCTATCGTTTGACGCTCAGCACACGGACTATTGCCAAGGCAAGGGGATAGCGCCGGTTCACATTGTGACGGCCGATCTCATGTCGTTCCGGATGCTTCAATTGACACTTGCGTCACCGGGGGAGATGGAGCGATCCGAAGCGTTCCAGCTTCGCGTCCAAAGGATCAAGCGCGGCGAGCGCTCGCAGCACTCCTTCGTTTGCATGAACAATCTGGCCAAATCTCACCGACTTGGGGTGGCCCTGTTCCTCGTCGGTCACCGACGCTTCAGCAGAGGCAGGCTTTCGTTTGCTGTAGCAGAGCCTGAAACTTGGACGACCGCGGAAGATGATTTCGTAAAACGCTTCCCGTCGTCCGCTTCTCTACTTGGCAATATGGTCAGATTGAAAAATCTGACGCCGCTTATAATTGATGAGAATATTGGAACTGAGAAAAATCGTCTCTCAACGGTATTTTCTATACCATACAAACCTTACATGGACTCCTTGATGAGCATATGCACGGAATCCGAGATGTACGGGCTATCTTATCAGAGGATAACGGAGAAGTCTTTTAAGACCATGATGATGGGAATACCCTCTCTGATCGTAGGAAACCCGCTTTCCCTCAAGAGGCTTAGGGGGTACGGATTTGAAACATTCTCTCCGTTCATCGACGAATCCTACGACGAAGAGGAGAGCGCCGATCGGCGCTTGGCAATGATTTTTAGTGAGGCAAGAAGAATATTGGGCTTCAACGCGCAACAGCAAATCAAATTTGAAATGAATATGCTCGAAATTTCCGAGCACAATTTTTACGCGGCAAAGAAAACAACCATGCGGAATTTTGAGAATTTCTATGAAACGATATTCTCTCGTATATTTGCACCGTCCGCGTCAAATTTGCCGCAGCTAACCGACGCCCCCCAGTCGAAGGGCGGTCAATAGTGGCCCGGCATTTGGGAAAAAGCAAATCTCTCTACTTCGATGCTGGCTCCGCGCCGTGTAAATTTTCTTTTAATCATACGCTTTCTACCTTAGGTTCGCTGCGATTTAGGGCGGAGGCGGAGCCGGGCGCAGGCGGCGGCCTTATCTCTCGTGGCCAATGGCCGGTCCCACGAGCGAAACCTTATGCCCGCAAATTGTATAGGAGAGCCGAGATTGGTTGAGGCTGGAACTCTGTCGCGTCAAACCGTGGGTCCGGGCCTCAGCGGCTCCGAATTTGTAAGGGTTCGCGCTCTGTTGGCCGGGCAGGAGCCCCGCGCGGCCCTGGCCGCCCTGGCGGAAACGGCCAGCGTGGGCCATGAGCTGGAGGTTAACACGTTGCGGGGCATGGCCATGGTCATGCTTGGACAGGTCGGCGAAGCAGAATCCATCTTCGCGGGCGAACGCCAAAAAGGGGGCGTGACCCTGGAGCTGGAAATGGCCCATGCCGACGTCCTGAACCAGTTGGGGCGCGGGTCGGAGGCCATCGGCAATCTCGAATTGGCGATACTGGATCACGTCGGAAGCGGTGCGATCACCGATCCTTCGCTTATCCAGATCGCCAGTCGTCAGGCGGATCTCTGTGTCGCCCTGGGCGACGCCAACAGGGCGCTTCAGACCCTTGCCCGCATCGACCTCTCCGGCGGCGCCTCGATCGAGTTCCGCCGTGTACATCTCAAGGCCGCCATGAGCATGGGCGAGACCAACCTGATCCTTCAGTCGGCGTTGGCCCTCAGTGAACATCCTATGGCCACCCGCGACGATCGCTTGATGATCTGTACGCGACTGTTTGAGAGCAGTCGGTTCGAAATGATCCTGAATCTCGCCGCCAATCTAAAGGCGCAGAACAAGCCGTTGATGGAGGTCAAGGGTTTCGAAGCCGCGGCGCAACTCTTCGGAGCGCTGGCTCAGCATGCCGAACTCGACGATACGGCGGCGGCGAGATTCCTCGCGGCCATCGACACCTGGGCCGCCTATCCGCGCCTGCGCGCCGCCTCTCTCTTTCGTCTGGCCTGGCTCCGTCGCCGATCGGAGCGTGCGGAGGTCATCGCCGATCTGGTGATGCGCGCTGTGAAAAGCGGCATAAATCCAAACGCGGATTTCACCTACGTTCTGGGCAAGCTTCAGGGCGAGGTCGAGGAGCGACTCGGCCTGGCGCGTGGCGGCGGCCTTGAATATCTATGGGGGACCGACAGGCCCGCGGCGATCGAGAAGCTGACCTTGTGGGCGCGCCTTTCGGCGCAAGCCGGCGAATCCGTCCAAGCCTTGTTCGCCCTCGCGATCGCTTTGGCCGAGGCTCCCAGTCATGCCGGCCTGACCTTTGCCTTTGCGCAGGTCCTGGCGAGTCTGGGGCAGCTGCAGGGCGCGCGCGAACTCTTCCGACAAACCGGCTGCATCGCCGGTAATGACACACCGGCCCTGATCTGGCCTTCTGCATGGCCTGAAAAGCCGTTCGACGTTTCGCCCTACAGCGCCCTGCTGGCCGATGGCGACGCCTGGCCAAAAATATCCGTCGTTATACCAACCTATAATCAGGGAAAATATATAGAAGAAACCCTCCTGTCGATTTTAAATCAGCAGTATCCATCCGTCGAGATAATTGTTATAGATGCCAAATCGACTGATGAAACCTCGTCGGTCCTTGAACGCCACAAAAACAAAATTGCATACATGGTTTCTGAGCCCGACAACGGCCAGTCGGATGCGATCAACAAGGGCTTCGCACGCGCGACGGGCGATCTCGTCACCTGGTTAAACTCCGACGATATGCTGGGCCCAGGCGCCCTGCACATGTGGGCGCACGAGTGGCTGGAGTCAAAGGCAGATCTTTTGTTTGGAATCTGCATGGCCCATCGCCATCGAGTTCCTGTCCTCGTCAACAATCCCCGCGTGAAGCAGGAAGATTTCACACCCGACATACTAGCAAATATCGGCGACTACTGGCTTAAGGGGCATTTTTTCTATCAACCCGAATTGATATTCACGCGCTCCTTGCTGGACAGGGCAGGCGGTGGGGTCAATGCGGAAAACTACTTCTGCATGGATTATGAGCTATTCATCAATTTCGCTCGTGTGGGCTTGAAAATTCAAGCCGTTCCCTGGCCGACGGCTCTGTTCCGGCACCACGACCAACAGAAGACGGCGCGGCTGGATCAGTGTGTGCGAGAGCAGGGAAACATCAGAGATCTGTACGTCCCCGACATTCTGGCGCCCGAACGACGGGGTGAAATTCGGGACCGGCTGATCGGTTTCTCGCGGATCGGAGCGCCGCGCATCCTCGCTGTAACGACTCGCCTCAACAAGATTTTCTCGCCGAAAATTGCCGGCGAGGTGAAGTCCATGTTCAACGCGCAGGGCGCAAGCGTAGAGGTCACCGATGTCGCCGATGCAACGCTCTGGGCGGACTATGATCTTGTAATCCTGTTGGTGCACCTTTGGCCGACCGAGCGAGTGGCGCTCGAGAATTTGAAGACGCTTAAGAAAAGGCCGCTATTGGTAGGGTGGTACTGGGATAACCACCATATCTATATGGACAATTTGCAGACGAGCGCCCTTCTGGACGTCTCTATCCCAGGCCATGCTTTTGCTGCATCCTATCTTCGGACGCGATCTTCGGTGTTGTGGCCGAGCGTGCCTCTCTGCGTAACTCAATGGAGCATCGGCGAAGCGGAAGAGTTTTTCCCCTCGCTCACCGAGCCCAGCCGCAGAGGGAAATCACTCTATGGTGGATTCGTAAAATATCCTGACGCCATAGACAGAAACCGTCGACTTCAAAAGCTTATGTCATCGGGAATGCTTCCGGGCATATTCACCATTGACCCCCATAGGCTCGATAAATATTTCAGCTTACCCTCGGCCGAGCGGTTTAGAGAGTGGGGAAAGCACGCGGCATCGCTGTCGTTACCTTTCGATCAGGATCTGTCGCAACGGTTCTTTGATGCTTGGCTGACCGGACAGGTGCCGGTCGTCACGCCTGATATGCTCGATATTCAAACGACGCCCGCTCTCAAACGACGCATTGATGAGGACTTGGTCATTTCCGCCGACCCTAGTCCGGACGGGGTTTTCGCCGCCGGGGCCAAGGCGGTTGCGCTATTCGAGGCGGGCGGTGAGACGGGCGTACTGCACCGTCACGAACTCGCCAAAACAGAGCATATGTTTGTGCACAGACTGCAGACCATCCTGGACTGGATTCGCTCCGCGGGGAAACTCCAGTCCATCCAGCCGATTAAAGATCTAACCTCTAAATGACTATACTGGAAACGACACAGGCTATTCGCAGCCTTGATGAATCGCTCCAAGGCGCGGGCGCCGATGCTACATGGCAGGCCAGGCTGGCCTTGGCGAGGTCGCTCGAACATACCAATCAGGACGGGCTGGGCGAGTTAGCGGATTACGACTTCGGCGACGCGTTCTCATGGTGGTGTGCAAGACTTCCCTGGGACGCCGCCGTCAGATCGAAAATCTACAGCCAGGCGCCCAAAAGCGCCCTGAGCGCCATGGCGGAATGGCGGTCTCGGCCGCCCGAAAAGGATGATACGGGACGGTGGCTGTCGCTGACCTGCATGGTTGCGCCAGAGGCCCTGGTTTCGGTTATCGAAGACCTTCTGCGACCCGGGGCGTCGCAGCGGTCTCTGCTGTTGTCCCAACTCGAACTCGGCTGCGCCCTGCTTGATCTGGGCGGGGGGGCAGTCGCGGTAGCGGATGTCTATACCTGTCGGACCAACATTCTGGAAGCGACCTTCGCAGCGGTCGCGAAAGTAGCCGATAGTCGGACCGCCGGCGTACAGCTGCCCGTTCTGAAGGCCCTGAGTGAAAATCCGAATTTTGTCGATTTCCTGCGTAATTGGAGCCCTGCGGAGGCAAAGGCGGCCCTAGCCAGCGTGAAATCGCTCATGGACCAGGAGCCCAGCCCCGCTCGGGAGCGCGCGATCCTGACCGCCATGGTCCTGATCGGACCCACCTTTCTTTCCAAACAAGCCATTGCATGGATGATCGCACGTCCGCTCTGGCGAGCGCGGCTGCTGGATAGCCTCAAAACGCAGACGAAGGTGTTCTGGCGTGAGGATCAGGCAAAGGCGGCCGAAGCGTTTATCAAGGCGCTCTTCGAGACCGTAAGCGAGGCGCGCGCGCAGATGCAGGACGCCGAATGGCTGTCCTTGGCCGATACCGTGCTGCGCACCGTGACGATCGCTTCGCTGTACGGCCAGTTCACCAACATGAAGGCCCTGCAGGTGGCGCGTGGACGACTTCTGCGCGGCCTGTCCGAGCGCAAATACAAAGTGCCTCGCCTGTTCCGCCCAAGCGAACCCAACAAGCGACGGGTGGCCGTCGTCCTAGCGCACACGGACGACAGCACCGAGAACCTCACCGGGCTCGCCTATGTGCGCGCGTTCAAGGCGCAGGGCTGTGCGATCGAGGTTTTCATCTGCCCCCACAATGCCGGCCAGCACAGCGACGGCGCCCTGCATGGCGACTACGTCAAGCTCGCAGATAACTTCGAGGTAATCGAGGGCGGGACGGAGCGCGCCGTAACCCAGATTTGCCAGCGATCCCCCGCGATCGCCCTGTTCCTCAACAGCGTCACGTGGGGCGTATCCGACTACATTTCCCTCGCTTCCTTGCGCATCGCCAACGTGCAGGCGACCACCTATGTCGCGGCTACCACGACCGGATTTCCCAACATGGATGTCTGGATATCGGGGGTTGCGAGCGAGCGATCGTCAGACCCGGCGGCCAACTACTCGGAACGCCTGCTTATGAAGCCTGGGAGCGCTGTCTGCTTTCCCGCCGCCTCCCTGGATCAGAATGTGCCGGAGAGCCGCAAGGCACGCGAAGCCAAGCCAATCTTTATTTCCGGGGCGAACTTCTACAAGCTCAACCGTCAGGTGCTCTCAACCTGGGTGAAGATTCTGGCCGCCCAGCCCGACAGCGTGCTACGGCTCTATCCCTTCAATCCCAACTGGGACCAATCCTATCCGCGAATGGCGTTCAAGGCCTGGATCGATGAGTTGTGCGTGGAGCAAAACGTTGATCCCGCACGCATGGAATTGGTCGGCCCTTGGCCCAGCCGCAACGACATGTTGGCGAATGTGTCTGAAGCCAGCGTCTATCTGGATAGCTTTCCCCACTCGGGAGGCCTCTCGACAATCGATCCGCTGCTCGTGCGCCTGCCTGTCGTGTCGATGCGAGGAACATTCCAGCGCGGCACTCAAGGCGCCGACGTCCTTGATGGCCTTCAACATCCGGACTGGATCGCCGACAGCGAAGATCGCTACATCGAGATCGCACTGGAGCTGATGTCAACCAAGGCGACGGTGACAAAGCCCAAGCTTGCGGCTCTGACAAGCTCTCCGATTCTCAATGAGCGCGCTTTCGAAGCGGAGCTGGAGGACGTCGTAAAACGCCTTCTTCGAATGGCGGAAAATGCCGACTCCGCCGGCTCCAGCGTGCTGGAAGATCGCAAAGCGGTCGGAGAGCGTCGCCCATCGGAACCCATTGACACCGCGGCGGATGCCCACGACGGCCTCTGGAGGTTCGGCGACGGGTTCAGCTTCGAAGAGGCGCCCGACGCGGCGTCAAATATCAGTCGACGCTTTCGCTGGACGGACGGACACTCGGCATCCCTAACGGTTCAGTCTTCCGTCGCAGGGCCTCGCGTGCTGCGTTTAAGGCTACGGACCTTTGTCGTGGGCCAATCCGTCGGCATTTCCTTCAATGGCGAACGCCTGGGCTGGAGCCAGCCCCTGTTCGGCGATATCGCGCGGATTCAGACCGTTTCGTTCAATGTCGATGCGCACTACGGGGCCAACCGGTTGGAAATCAATCCAGCCGAGACGGTCATTGATGAAAGCGGCCGCGCCATCGGCGTCATTTTCGAGAGCTTGCAGTTCGATGACAAGGAGGGCAGCCCGCCGCTGCCGGCGCAGGCTCGCTGGACCGCGCTTGAGGGCTTCCATGGCTGGGAAATGCCTCCGGAGGATGGTCCCTTCGCCCATCCGTTCAGATGGAGTGCGCCGCCCTTCAGTCGCCTGACCTTGTTCAATGAGAAGCCGGGCGCAAAACGCCTGATCGTCAAATATCGAACCGCGATTCCCCGCCAGGTCGTGACCGCCAAACTGGGGGACCTGGCGACCGTCGAGAGCGTGCCCCAGCAAGGCAATCTGGCCCAGGAAGCGCAGATCGTCATCGAGGACGACTTTGCCGTGGACAAGTATACGCTGCAGTTATCGGCATCCGATTTTGGCGATCTCAGCCGACCGATCGGTTTCATCCTCGAAAGCTTTGTTTTCGACTAGGGTCTGTACCCATAAAGCTTGCGGCTGAGGCTTGTGCTTGATTCAAGGCCTTCCAAAGGGAGCCTTAAGATGGCGCGGTATGATCTTACGGAAACCGAGTGGCGGCTGATCGAGCCGCTCTTGCCGAATAATTCTCGTGGAGTGGCGCGCGTTGATGATGGTCGCATCACCAACGGCATTTTCTACGTGCTGCGAACCGGCTCGCCCTGGCGCGATCTGCCCGACCGCTATGGGCCGTACACAACGGTGTATAGCCGCTACAATCGATGGGGAAGGCGGGCGTCTGGCTAAGGATATTCGAGACCCTGGCGTCGCAGTCGCCTCAGTCGATGCAGATGATCGACAGCTCCATCGTCCGAGCCCACCAGCACGCCGCCGGCGGAAAAAAGGGGGTCTGGATAACGCCATTGGCCGTTCTCGTGGAGGACTGAGCACCAAAATCCATGCCGTCGTGGATCAGGATGGACTGCCCGTGCGCATTATCCTCAGCGCCGGGCAATCTTCCGATATGACTGCCGTCCCTGAACTCCTGGCTGGGGTGCCGAACCCCGCCACCGTGATCGCCGACAAGGGCTACGACAGCAACGCTGTCCTCGATCTGATCCGCGCTTCAGGCGCTGTTCCCAGCATCCCAAGCACCTCCCAGCGCAAGGTCAGGCGCAGCGTCGATACGGCCATCTACCGGCAGCGAAATCAGGCCGAACGCTTCTTCTGCCGCATCAAGCAGTTCCGACGCGTGGCGACCCGCTTCGACAAGCTCGCTCGCAACTTTCTCGCCGCCGTCATGCTCGCATCAACACGACTCTGGCTCAGAAATTATGAGTCCGCGCTCTAGATGGCTCGCGCCGGAAAGGGGACGTGCGCCCCCCCAGCGGGTACGCCGTTCGTCGAACGGGCAGCTCCAGGCGCCCCATGGTTGGCGGAAACGGCGGAACGCCTGCAGGCCTCCAGTGGCCAGAGGACTTTCAGAGGGGCGGCCCATCTTGGGAGCATTGAGAGGGTCTGAAGCGCCTAGCGCGGCGATTTGGCCTTCGGACCGCCTTGCGGCGCCGCCCCGGCTTTTGGATCATCGCCTGCGCCGACCACCGCCGGGGACGGCGGGCTCGCTTTGCGCAGTGCATCCAGCTCATTCTCCAGACGGCTGATGGCGCGCTGCTGTTTCTCCAGAAGGCTGAACAGATTGCTCGCGGACTGCAACCGATCCACATCTTCCAGGCGCTGTTGTATGAACGTCGCTACCCTTGCCGCATCGTCGGCTGAGCGACTGACCCTGGACTCAAGCCGCGCCAGGGCCATCTCCGCATCGATCTGGACCGCAGCGGCGGGCGTACCCGCCTGCTCGGCCATGGCTCCCACCGCTGTGCTGAGGCTGCGGATTCGAATCGCGATCAGGAGCGTCGTCAGCAAAAGGGCGAAAGCGCTCAAAATCAGCGCCTGCTTCGCCGTGAGATCGGCGACGCAACCCGCGCCCAGAAGGATAAGAGGTATGACGATCAGGCCTGCGAGCCTCCAGCTCCGCGCCAGTCTTGGATACATCGAACAGCCTCTTGTCGGATAGCTATGAAGGCCGCGCTGCAGCGCGGCGTGCTCCACCTTCTATCGACTAAACCGGCTCTGTATAGAGATGGATCAAACCTATCGAACGCTCCCCAAGGTCCGGCTCTCCCTTCAACAAGGGGATCGTCGGCAGATCTTCGGAGAGTTCGATCTTGACCCAACCGGAAACACCCATGTCCTCGTTGATAGTCATCATGCGCTCGTAATAGCAATATTCGTCGTACAAATTAAATGAATTATAATTCTCGGTGTATACATTTATGATGCCACTCTTTGGGCCAACGATGGCCGAAAGACCTTTTATAAGCATTGGCTCCGGCAGATTTACTTCAATATTGCCCCCCCCCTTTATCTCTATGTAAGGCGCAGAGAAACCTCGGCGCTCGAAGCGTTTATTTTCCGCTTGTGAGAGGTCAGCGAAGGATAGGTAGCCAAGCCCGGACGCCGATTGACCGGGCAGTGCGGGCGGCCGCGACTGATTGGCAATTTGCTCAAGTAAATAATAGACCTTTTCCGCATAAAACTCGGCTCCGAGCGGCGTTGGGTGCACAGAGTCAAGTAGAAAATCCTCGGGCGGAATAGACAATTCAAATAATTCACGGCTAAGCTCTAAGGCAGGTAAATGATGAATTATGCAAACCTCGCGTATTATTCGCTCCAGAAAGTCGTCCGAATACAGAACATCCTGCCTCGGAAAATTTATAAAACTCACACTTGCGTTACGCCGCTTAGCTTTCAACACCAAAGCTTCGATCATAGACCATAAGGCCTGCTCAAAATCCGAACTTTTATTCAACTTGCCTTGATATATATACCGGCCGTTGCCGCTCGCCACCTCGTAACAGATGTGATCGCATTCAGCATATTCGTCGAGAATCTGGTCGACAAAGTATGAGAGCGCTTCGATGGTTACGCCACCCAGGCCGCAAAACGTAAGCGACCAGCTCGGAGCGCGTTGATCCAGGAGTCGCTGCAGCCGCGGCACATAACTGCCGGGCATCTCCGTGACGCTGAATCCGATAATTAGTACTCGCACGAATCGAACTCCTGGGAGCCAAGCTGACGCGGTTTTGAACCCGGTTTCACGCGATCAGGCTCAACTTACGCACCAAACTGCTCAGGAAGTCACCGGCCTCCCCGATCTCGTTGTGAATAAGGCAGGAAACCGCGCCCACCAGAACGGCACGCGCTATGCTGCTCAGCTGATCGAGGCCTGCGGATGGATCCGCTAGGCCAAACGCTGCGGGAAGAAACCCTTCGCGATAGGCGCTCAAGCCGTCCTCTCCACCTTCGCCTTCGTTGAACAGCAAATCCCATGCTGCGCCGAAAAACGGGCGGACCTTCCAGGAGACCTTTTGCTGGTCGATTGAGATCAGCAGATATCCGACATCATCCATATGCCCGAAGGCCCCACGCGAAAATACCGCCGCCATGTGAGCCCGTCCGCCCGACGTATCGTATTCCCGCAGACTTGCGGCCCGCTCCACCTTCAACGACGGCTCGGCCAACCGAGGATCCAGCTCCGTCGGTTGAAGATGCGCCACACCGTCCGCCCGCCGGTCAGCCGCGAGGAACACGAATCCGGAGGCCAACTGCGCAAGGCGGCGCGAAATCACGAAGCCCTGGTCGTTCGATGGCAGTAGTGTGAGCCCCCCCTCCTGCGCAAGCACCAGCAGGGAGCCCGGAATAGGGCATCGAAGCAGCAGGTTGGACCGGCTCTGCTGATCGATCAGACCGACGCCCATACCGCGTCGGATCAGCATGCTCCGGCCGGGGGGGCCGGATAAGGCGGCGGCGGGCTCGCTCGAGGCGACCACGCGGATCGTCTTCAGGAACCCCCCCAGCTGACGACGTTCCTTGGAGTTTTGCGCCGGCTCGATCAGGTGCGAAGAGGTGAGCTTCAGAACAACCGGCGATGCCGATACCGGGGGAAGTACAAATTCCACGGACTTGATCGACCAGTCGGTGATCTTGAGCCTCTGATGCTCCTGCCCTTCGATTCCGAGTTCAATCCAGCGATCGACAACATCGGTCATCGATCCCAGACACTCGACGATCAGCGTCCCGCCCTGCTCCCTTACCTGGCTCCCCAAGGTAAACAGGACTGAAGCACTGTGCGCGCTCGACCAGATGCCGCCGATCTCCGGTTCATGGAATCCGCTCAGGATGGTCTTCGCCTTGAAATCGAGGCCGCCCTCGATCGCGTGGTTGAAATTGAGGGGTGAGAGCGACTCTGGCGCTCGCTCATCGACCACCTCAGCCCGCACGGCCGATCCCGAGACGGGCGGGTTCAGTAGTTCATCGAAGGTCAACGCCGAGCGGAACGGAATATTGGCGAGACGGAACTTGCTCCGCGCCACACAATCCTGCCAAACCGTCTGCTCGACCGCGCGCATCGAATTGTCATTGGTATGAGACCGCCAATGCCATTGGGCCGTTGGGGAACCCGTAAATCCGAACGGACCATCGGAGGCCAACAATAAATAAAGAAAGACGTCCTCGACCACGACAAGTTCGGGATCGTCTCCGATGCGAGACTGGATGAAAACGCGCTCCGCCATCCAGGTATTGCTCTGGATGAAATTATCGAACTTGACCAATCGTCTGAGATTGAACGGACTTAGAAAGGTTAACTCGCGGCGCTCCTCGATCACCTTATCCGTAGGGCCGTCGAAATTGGGCGAATTCGAATAGAATCCCGCCTCGTCTTCAACCTTGATCACGCCCGAGTAGAAGACTTTTACGCCGTTGTTTTTCCGGAATCCTTCCGCCAATTGCCGATAATGATTTGGAAATACCGTGTCATCATCGTCCATGTGAGCGACAAACGGCGCCTTCACCGCCTTTATGCCGTCCCACAAGGCCGTCGATCGAAATCCTGTATTGGGCGAGCGAAGATAGCGGATGGGGAAATCGGGCGCCGCCATTTCGGTCGCCAGATTAACGAGCTCCTGCCGACCCTTGTAGTCGACCAGCACCACACCGACCGGAAACTCTGGAGCGCTGGCGGCCTTGATCGAGTCGATGGTGCGCTTGAGATATTGCAGATCGCGGCCACCTGAGCGAACGACGACCTCGCATGCGGGCTCAGCCGGCGTCGCCCTGGCGACGGAACTCCGCGCCGTCTTCGACGGGGCGGGGCTGTCGAACCGGCCGACCGCGCGCACTTCCTCGATCAACGGGATGAGCGAGGTTGTTATCTTGTGTTCAAGCGACCAATTCTTGTCGAACCAGGCCTTCGCCTTCACCGCGCGCTCGATCGCGCGCCCGGGCGAGCGCCGCGTGTCGTCGATGATCTGCTCAATCCGATTGGCGACGGTGATGGCGCTCTGGTTGATATCGATAAATTCGACAAAATCCGCGAGATGGTCGCGAGCGAATGCGATCTCGTCGCATATGGGCAGCGCACCTACCGAAAGCGCCTCGAACAGGCGCATGGACGGTGTGTTTTCGGATCGATGTTCGGCCTTGTGCAGACAGAGCGCAATGCCGTGGCTAGCGATGGTATCGAGCACCGCCTTGCCATCGAATGGCAGGTAACCGCCATAGGCGCCCCCTACATGCTGCCAGCTCCGTTCGGGGCCATAACAGGTGATCAGCTTGCGGCGCACCAATTCCGCAAACAAATCTCTGTGGCGGGTGCCGTCCCAGTGTACGCCGACATAACTCAGGGTCGGTTTTTCAACGGTTTGCAGCGCCAGATGCGGTGTCATATAGGTGGTCGGCAGGAACGGCTCCCTGCTGATCGGCTTGGTCGCGGTGAGCCCAAACTGCAGGTCGGACAGGAAAGTCCTGATCGCGGAGTTGCCCGCCAGAAAGCCGTCATACGACATGAGCGAGCGCAGCCGGTAGTCGTCGTCCCTGAAAAAGCTCAGCGGACTCCAGATCGCACCGATGGTCGGCACACTGGTCAGCTTGCGAGAAAACTCATGCGATACCAGCACCGCCGCGGGATCACAGGCGATGATGTCGTCGCTGGTTACAACCTCCTGGCACTCTACGCCGACGTTTCCACAAGCAATGATGAATCGCTTGATGAACTCCCGCTCTGCATTTTCCGGCAGGTTGGGCCAGCTATCCTGGATCGCGACACGCAAGGGCGTCACCAAGACCGGCGATCCGCCGGACCAGGCGCTCCGGGCGTCACCGCTTCAAGGGCCCTGGGGGCGTCGGTCACATGCGCCGGCACGATTGGGCTCTCCATCGAAAGGCGAGGCCAAGCCGCCTCACAGAGGCAGTGGCTATCGGAACGCCCCCAAGCTGTCGAGCGGGAAAACGGGGTTTGCCGCCGATGCTCGCCCTGCCCCGCCCTGCCGCGCCAGCGAGCTTCAGATGAAGACGAAATCGGCCGAAACGAACCCGGAAGTATGCACTCCGAGCAGGTCGATCACGTTACCGTTGCCCGCATTGATTTCAGCATGTCCGTTCACATCGGACGTGTGGGCGATCAGCGCGGCATAGTTGGCGAAAATAGTGTGATCGATCTGGAGCACATCGTGTCCGGCGACAGAGCCCGCATGGAAATTCTGGATCGTATCCTGGCCGAAGCCGGTGGAGAACTGATAAATCTGGCTCGCGCCCCCGCCGGCGAACACGTCGGATCCGGATGTTCCCGTAAGCGTCACGTTGTTGGCATAGCTCACGATATCGTAGCCGCCGCCACTGTTGTGAACCAGGGAGAGATACTTGTTGTTTGATGCATCATACTTGTATTCGGAAACGAGCAAGCCCGTGGCGTCATAGTTGAACGTGATCGAAGAATTGTCGGCCGCGTGGGTGATCACAAGCGTCTCGTGGCCTGCGGAATCGTAGCCGTCCTGCTCCGTCGTTCTGCCGGATGAATCATAGAAGTTCGAATAGGTCGGGACTCCCGACGCGCTTATGCCGTCCTGCTCGGACAGATACCCGGCCGCAGCATAGTGATTGACTGTGGAAGAGCCGTCCGACGCAAAGATGGTTTGCAGGGTGAGCGCCCCGCCGGAGGCGTAGTGTTCGATATCGGTGACGACGCCCGCCGAGCTCTTGTGGGTCACGACCGACAACCCGTCGGAAGCTATGGTGGTTATCAACACATTGTGGCCGGCGGAATCGTAGCCATCCTGCTCCGTCAGACGGCCCGCTGTGTCGTAGATATTCTGATAAATCGGCACCCCGGCCGCGGTAAAACCTTCAAGCGAATGGGTGTGGCCGGCAGCGTCGAACATGGTGACCGTGTAGGAGCCATCCGCGGCGCAGAGAACTTGCTGGGTTAGCACGTTGCTCGCGTTATAATATTCTATGTCGGTGACCTGACCCGTCGACGATATGTGCGTCGTTTGCGAGCTCCCGTCAGCCGCATAAAGCAGAACAAGCGTCTTATGTCCGGCCGTGTAGCCGTCCTGCTCGATGAGGCGGCCTGTTGCATCATAGATATTTCCGTAGGTCTGCAGGCCCGAGGGGTCAAACCCGCTCTGAGTCAGGATATTTTGAGCGGCGCCATAGGTCACGCGCGTCGTCGAGCCGTCCGCGTTGTTTATGGTGGTCGCCGTACGAACGCCGCTCGAATTAAAGGTGTCCACCGAGGCGACGCTGCCGTCACTGTTATACAGAGCGGCCGTCAGGCGCTGGCCGCTAGAGCCAAATGTATCATGCTCAATGTGCTTGTTGGTAGCGTCGTAGATATCGATGAAACCGGCGCCCAGCGTAATCGTAGCATCATTCAGGTGGACGCTCTGGATGCCGATCAAGGTATCGACGCCGGTCGCCGTCGTGATTATCCAACCATTGGAAGTGACGGTAATCTCTCCGTTGTTCCAATTTGCGTCGATAACGACGGTGTTTTGCCCATTGCCGCCGGTGAGAACATCATTACCAGAGCCGGAGATGAATGTGTTGTTCCCGGGCTTTCCGGTCAGCGTGTCGTTACCGCTCGTACCGTATATGATGGATGTCGCGTTGGTCGTGTAGGCGTTCGCGTAAGCGCGAACGTAGTCCACAAGCATGGTGGCCGAATTTAGCGCCGAATCCGCGGCGCCGCCGAAGCTCGTGCTACCGCCACCGATCGCCAGATCCAGAATGAGATACATCGGCGTGTTCATGTCCGGCGGGGTCGGCTGGCTCGCGACCGCCACGCCATCAATGTACCAAGTCAAGGCCGTCGGCGTCCAATTCACCCCATAAGTATGGAAGCCGGACGTCGTCGTCACATTGGCCAGGGAATCCGCGACGGTCAGCCTGTAGCCGTTGAGATTGGTATGGCTCGTCATATAGACGTCGCCGGGATCTCGGCCGAGGGTTTCGACAACGTCCAACTCGGGAAGGGCGGTGTGGTTGGCGGGAAGCATCCAGAACGCCGGCCACACTCCACCCCCCGCAGGCATTTCTGCCCGGACCTCGAAATATCCGTACTGCTGGGCAAAGGTAGACGCCGTGGTCAACGCGCCCGATGTCCAACCGCGTCCCGCGGTGGCCGATCCAGGAGTAACCCGTTGCGCGGTAATGCCCAGAACCCCGTTGGTGATCGAGAATGGATTCCGGCCGACCGAAGAGTCCGTATAATATTCTGCCTCCAAAGCCGGATTGCGAAGGCCAAAATCCAGCGCGCTTGTCCAGGTCTGCGCGCCGGTCGGCGACGAGCTCAACGAGTTGAACTCATCATCAAAAGTCAGGGCGCCCAGCGTCAATGGCGTTCCGGGACCTGCCGCCGTGGGGTCCAGTACGCGCGTCACGTTGGTCAGCCGGCCGCTGGAATATTCATCGACCAACGTCAGCCGGCCCTGGGCGTCGTAGGTTTCCTGATGGGTCAAATGACCGGTGATATCGTAATTGCTGCTCACCGTGCCGGTGGAAGAGTGAACGACGGTGATCGTCAGGTTGCCGTTCGCATCATACCCGTCCTGCTCGACGAGCGTGGCGCCGCTGTATTTGTTGTCGTAGATCCTGACGCCCGAGGCGGTGAAGCCGCTTTGATCGACGAGATTGCCACCGGCATCATCTGTCAGAACCGTCGTCGAACCATCACCCGCATAGAAGATCGATTTCTGCACGATGCCGGTCGAGGAATAATTCACACGCTCGGTCAGATGACCGTCGGCGGCGGAGAAGAATTGCGAGATGCTTGTGCCATCTGCATTGTGATCGATCTGATTTACCAGCACGCCGGTGGCCGAAAAACCCTGTTGCTCAAGGATCGTGCCATTGGAGAATTTGTTGATGTAAATATTGTGGCCATCCGCAGCCGTGCCGGTCTGCATCGTCGGCTGACCGTTGGAATAAATCGTCGTCGTTGATGATCGATCGGCCGCATAGACAATCGATTGCAGCGGAACGCCGGCAGGATCGTACGAAACCGAATAGAGCACTAGGCCCTGGGCGGCATACTGGGTTATGACCTCACTACCGTCTGTCGCGTGAAGCAGTTTGAGCACAAGATTGCCCGCCGCATCATAGCCGTCCTGTTCTGTCAGGAACCCACCGGTATAAAGATTTGCATAGGTTGGGGTCCCAGCCGCGCTGAAGCCGCGATTGGAGGTCAGTTGTCCGCTGGCGAATTGTGCAACCGTATAGGTGCCGTCGCTGGCGACCTGCTTGGAAGATACCGGATGTCCCGCCGCGTCATAGACCTCCTGACCTGTCACGGAGCCCGACGCCGCGTATCTCGTTACGTTTTCTGACCCATCGGTATCGTGGTCGATGACAATGGTTCGGACGCCGCTCGCATATCCGGTCTGCTCGGTCAAAAATCCGCTGCCGTTGTAGGTGTTTATGTAAACAGGCCGGCCCTGCGGATCATAACCCGCCTGCTGCGAAAGAGCGCCTCCTACCGCGTAAGTGGCGACATCTCGACTCCCGTCCGCCGCATAATTGGTGGCGGACTGCAGGGTCCCGTCAGCGCGATACGCCTCTGCATCCAACGCCTGCGCCGTCGCGGGATTGAGGTGAGTCACCGTAGAGGTACCGTCGCCCGCGTGCAGGATTTGAATGTTCTGCCGCCCCGACGCGTCGTATCCATCCTGCTCGGTAAGCCGACCCGTCGAATCATAGACGTTCCGGTATGTCCGCAGCCCCTTGGGGTCAAACCCGTCGAGCTCGATCAAAACTCCAGCAGAATTATAGGTGGCTTCGGTCCGGCCGCCATCTGGGTTTGGCGTAACGACTACGGTCATTTAGCTAGCCTATCTGCAAATGAGTGCGCAAGAGCGATGGGTTATTCACACGTGAAGTCGCTTACCCGAAAGCCAAAACATGGGCAATTCGAGACTAGACGTCACAGCCCCCACCCATCCTAAATAGCAAAGCTGAATTGCGTGAATGTATTGTTAAGTTTTGAACTCGAAGCGACCGGATCTCTCACGATTGGCCACCGATACTGCTTGCCTGCCTGCCACCGAGTCGCACTGCGCCACACCTACTGGTTTTGGTATTGGCGCCACGCTCCAAAGCTCCTATCGATGGCCCCTTCCCGAGGGACCAAACTTGACGATCGAAGTCGATTTTTCCGTGGCTGGCAAGCGCGTCTGGGTGGCGGGCCATCGAGGCATGGTTGGGTCCGCCATCGTGCGCCGTTTGGCGGGCATGGATTGTGAAATCCTGACGGCTTCGAGCGCCGAACTCGATCTGCGCGACCAATTGGCGGTAAGGACGTGGGTGGCGGCCAGACGTCCGCAGGCCGTCTTCGTGGCCGCGGCCAAGGTTGGCGGCATTCTCGCCAACGACACGTATCCAGCAGATTTTCTTTACGACAATCTCATGATCGAGGCTAACGTGATCGAGGCCTCCTACAGGAACGGTGTCGAGAAGCTGCTGTTTCTGGGTTCGTCCTGCATTTATCCGAAACTCGCCCCACAACCCATGAAGGAAGACGCCCTGTTGACCGGGCCGCTGGAGCCCACCAACGAGTGGTATGCGGTCGCCAAAATCGCCGGCATCAAACTGGTGCAGTCCTATCGTCGCCAGCACGGGTGCAACTACATTTCGGCCATGCCGACCAATCTCTACGGCCCGGGCGACAACTTCGACCTGGCCGGAAGTCATGTCTTGCCAGCCCTGATGCGCAAGCTTCATGAAGCCAAATTAGCCGGCGCGCCCGAAATCGAAGTTTGGGGCAGTGGGCAGCCTTATCGGGAATTCCTGCACGTGGATGACTTGGCCGACGCCGCAGTCTTCCTGATGGAAACTTACTGCGGCTACGAGCATGTGAACGTTGGCGTGGGTGAGGATATCAGGATCGCGGACCTTGTCAGGCTGATCGCCAAAGTCGTCGGATTCAATGGTTCTTTTCGGTTCGACGCTTCCAAGCCGGATGGCACGCCCCGAAAGCTTATGGATGTGGGGCGGATGAAACAACTCGGGTGGCAGGCCCGAAGAAACCTCGAACAGGGCGTCGCGTCCACATATGAATGGTACAAGGACCGCATGTAGTTTGAATGGCGACGATGGCGCTAGTAGTAGTAGGCTAATCTTTTGGCTTGCCGATACCAAATCTTATGCAATCTCTAATTGATTTATAGCAACGCTACCCTTGCAGGGTTTGGCAAAGAGCGGACGGGATAAAAGTCTATGGCAACAAAGACCGCGATGATAACGGGCGTTACCGGTCAGGACGGCGCGTATCTCACTCGTCTCTTGCTCTCCAAAGGTTATGCGGTGCACGGGCTGAAGCGTCGATCGTCGAGCTTCAACACAGGGCGCATCGACGACCTGATGGAGGGCGAAAATGCCAGGAAGGATATTCACCTCCATTATGGCGACCTGACGGATTCGATGAATGTGACGCGCTTGATCAAGGAGATCGAGCCTGATGAAATCTACAATCTCGGCGCGCAGAGCCACGTTCAGGTGAGCTTCGAGACCCCGGAATACACCGCCAACAGCGATGCCGTGGGCGCTCTCAGAATCCTCGAAGCCGTCAGAATCCTCGGCCTTTCTGAAAAGACCAGGATCTATCAGGCGTCCACATCGGAACTCTATGGGCTGGTCCAAGAGGTGCCGCAGTCGGAAAAGACGCCGTTCTATCCGAGGTCGCCCTATGGGGTCGCCAAATTATACGGTTTTTGGATCACAAAAAACTATCGCGAAGCCTACGGGATGTATGCCTCCAACGGCATCCTGTTCAACCACGAGAGCCCGGTACGGGGCGAAACCTTTGTGACCCGAAAGATCACCCGCGCCGTTGCGGCAATCCATCACGGCTACCAGGACAAACTTCTTCTGGGCAATCTGGATTCCCAGCGCGACTGGGGTCATGCGCGAGATTACGTCGAGGGAATGTGGCGTATCCTGCAGCACCACGAAGCCGATGATTTTGTGCTGGCGACAGGCAAGATGACCACGGTGCGTGACTTTGTGAGCATGGCCTTCAGCATTGTAGGCGTGGATATAGAGTGGCAGGGAGCGGGCATCGATGAAATCGGCGTTGAGCGCGGCACCACCCGCGTACTCGTCGCGATTGACCCTCGGTATTTCCGTCCCGCAGAGGTTGACCAGCTCTTGGGCGACCCTTCCAAAGCGTATGCCCTGCTAGGCTGGAAGGCGACGGCCGACCTGGACACCTTGGCCAGAGAAATGGTGCTTAGCGACCTGAACCGGATCGTGGACGAACGTCACCGGGTCATTGAACTGCAATAGACGCTTCAGTCGCGGTCCCCGGGCGCCGTTCGAAAATGCGTACCTTTGATCTTGCTTGGTATCAACTTCAACGCGCAGATTCGCCCGTAGATCGGCTTGGCGGATTCAGCCATTTCAGAGAGGTGGGGAGCATTGCTTGGTGCTCTCCATCGCCACTGTTTGATGTAGCATTTTATCTGCGCCAAGCCGGCCCAGCTGCGTTTGCTTCGCCTTACGCCCACTATGAGAACCATGGCGCCGCAGACAATCTGAGCCCGCACCCACTCATCGATGCGCCGGCCTATCGACAGGCGCATGGCTTGGCTACCCAGGTCGAGATACTCGCCTACGCCGCCGCCAATCCTGACGCCCCTCCACTCAATGACCTTTTTGATCAGGGCTGGTACGAGCAGCAGCGAGGCCAAAGCTTCGTGTCGTCGTTTGACGCCTTTGCGGACTACGTCGCCGTCGGCCAGGCGCGCGACATGAGTCCATTTTCCTTGTTCGATCCCGTCTACTACAGAAGCCATAGCCCATTCCTGACCACCTGGCCGTTTGAGGACTATTGGACAGGCGCCCCCGACTCCAAGCTCTGCGGTTTTCCACTCGCCGACCCTGTATTCCTGAAAGGATGTGAGAGCGTTAGCGAGCAGGCGACTTGGGGCGCGGCCCAGCCTCCTATCAGCCGGCTACTCGATCCTTTTGAGAAGAGTTTCTCGGTTGAATTCTCGCTCAACACCTATCTAGGCCGCATTGTGCGTACTGGGTTGCAAACGATCCTGCACAGCGCGGCAGCGGTCGCGAATAAGTCGCCAAGGCCGCAGGACCCCACAGTCGCTGCGGAACAATGGGAGGCGCCGCTCCCGGCCGACCATGGCCAACCCAGACACGCCGTGCTTACGTCTATCCCTTCTACTGTTCGTCTCGATGCCGAAAACGTCGATCTCCTTATCATCGGCTCTTGTCGAGCTCTCTCAGATGACACGGTAAGGCGTCTGGCGATCCTTGCCGGTCTGCCAGGTGTGGGCATGGTGGGGGGCTTAAACGACGCGGATAGGAAGCCCGGCGCCCATCGCCACGCGATCGTGCCCTTTCGTTCGCTCTTTGCGATTAACCGAGAGACCCTCAGAGCCAGCGGCGGTTTTGACCCTGATTTCGCCTCGGCGTCAGCAGCGAGCGCAGACCTCGCGCTGCGACTTTCGGAGCGAGGATTCCGCAACCTTGAAATGATCGTGGCGCCTGAGCTCGGCCCCATCCCCAAAATGCGAGATATGATCGATTCAATACTTCTCTTTGATCGTCACGCCGCCAAACTTAAGATTTTCGAAACCGCTGAACGCTTAAGTCAGGGTGGAAGATTTTGAACCTTATACTATTTTCCCACTGCGACTTCGACGGCAACAGCGCCCTGCATGTGCACTCTGTCGCAAAGGCTTTGCGCGCTCGCGGTCATGATTGCGTCATTGCTCTGCCGGGGGCCATGAATACAGCGCCACCTGACACATCCATAAAGATCGAGAGTTATCAAGAATTGGAGTCACACGATCTCGTATTCAATGACGGGCGCGGGCCCGACCTGATCCATGCTTGGACGCCGCGGGCGCACGTTGCGCGGCTTGTATCCAAAATCGCGAGTCGGTTGCATTGCCGCTATATAGTCCACATGGAGGACAATGAGGATGTCATCGTCGCTCGGGAATTGCCGGCCGCGCTCAATCTGGAATTGATGCGGTCGTGGCCTTTCGATCTCGTTGAAAAAATATTGGCGAATGACGCGCGGACGAATATCTCGGTCGAGAATGACTTTCTGACAAAGTCGAATGGCTATTCCTGTTTAACAGAAGCGCTTCTCAAATTTGCGCCCAGTAACAAGCCTTCCTGCGTGTTTTCGCCCGGCTTCGACCCAGCCTTTGCGACAATACCCGAGCGAGACCAGAGCTTGGACCGGCAAAATCTCGGTATAGACGATGGGCGGTTGGCCGTAACCTACTGCGGCAACGTCCATCAAGCGAATATCTCTGATATGCGATCGCTATATGCAGGCCTTGCTTTGATGGGCCGCCGGCGTGATGAATCCGTGTTGTTGCTCCGGACCGGCTGGGATCAGATACCGTTCGAGGTAGCCGACACGCAGCACCTTGAGGTAAGAAAGTTCGGTTTCGTCGAACGAGATGCTCTACCGGCGTTAGTTTCTGCCGCGGACTTTCTGGTGCAACCCGGGGCTGTCGACGAATTTAACGCTTACAGATTTCCTTCAAAAGTGCCGGACTACCTTGTATCGGGTCGCCCCGTTATTCTACCGAACACCAATATCGGCCATAGGCTGACGGACGGCGAGCAGACAATCAAGCTTACGACCGGAGATGCCTTCGATATCTGCGCATGTGCGAGCAAGCTTGCCGATGACCCAGGATTGGGGACGCGAATAGGTGCCCGCGGGCGGGCCTTTGCACTGCAACAGTTGACTTGGGCTAGGGCTGCAGAAACCATTGATCGCTTGTATCGGGAGGTGATGTCGCGCCCGGTCGGCGATGCTCCGCAGGCCCTGGCAAGAGGGCGATTTCCGGTAAAACTCGTCGGTGTTTTGCCCGCTGGCTTCCCCAAGGATGGAGCGCGGCGATCTTTGCTGGACGAAGCGGGGATCGAGATATCGTTGGACGATTCAGGCCTGAGCACCGGCATGGACGACCCAACAGAGCTGGAGAGTATAACGGCGGCCGCCTTGGAGACTTGGCGGGCTTGGTCGGTGAAAAAGCCCGAGGAACAGGACTACATGTTGACGGCCGCACGCGAGATCGCTCGTCTCCCGAACTTGGCGGGAGCGGTTCGGTTTGTCGCGGCGCCCGAAGCGCTCGCATTGGCCAGCGTCCATGCTTACGGGCAATGGCTTCGCATCGCCGTGCGCCATGCTTTTTCAGAATTCCCTCATCGTCCCTTCATTTTCCTTGGGGGGATCGAGTCGATCATCGAGGATGCAATCCGCGGCGACAGACGATGCCGTGCGATTTTGATCGCCACTCGTTTTGCACTTATCGCCGGCATACAGGACTACGTTCGCCCCTTCAGCGTCGAGGACGAGGCCCGCTTTCTGGCGGAGACCGTTTACAGGGAGGGCGAGAAGCGCTCATCCTCCCCGATATTGCCCTCCGACGCTCCTGAAAGGCCGAACTGCGAATAGAGTTCCTGGGCGTAAGCGCGCCCGCGGCGTTTGAGCGATGGTGGAACGTCCACAGTCCGCCGCACGATCTGCTGAAGCTCCAAAATTTCCACCAACTGCTGCGCGTTCAATCCACCGATCGTAACGCCGCCCACGTGCCGTCTATGCACGTTCGCCGCGTGTGAGTTGAAGGCCACGCGTCCTTTCTCCAGCAATTTGACATATACGAGCCAGTCGCCAGCGAAGCGCAGCCGACCCAGGACTTCGCGCTGTTCACGGAGCACATCGAGCAGAGCTTGGCGCCGGAACAAGACGGCGCTCACGTTCGGGATCGTATTCTTTACCGACAAGCCTAATTTTATTTCATCCACACCATCGGCCACATAGGAGCGTCGCCACCGCGTCGTCGAAACATCGTCTGTGTAGGCAAAATAGTCCGCGCCAAGATGCAGGCCGTGGCCATCGATCTGACGTGACTGCACATAACTCATCACGACGGACGGGTCAGCGAAGGCGGCGACAGCGGTGGCGATCAGATCCGGGTCCGCCAAGTCATCAGCCTCGGCAATCCACGCCAGATCGCCCTTTGCAGCCTCCACCCCTTTGAGCCATTGCAAGAAGACAGAACCCGAGTTCAGATCGTTCTCGAACAATTGCCAGGGAAGCCCCAGAGTTGGCGCGATCATCCGGATCGCTTCCAGACTGTTGTCGGAAGAAGCATCGTCCAGGATCACCAACTCATAAACCGGCACCGTCTGACTGGCGATGGAATTGAGCCGCGCCTCCATATATCGAGCATAGTTATAGTTCGGTACGATCGCCGAGACTTGGAGCAGCCCTGGATCCGCGAATTTGGCGACGTCGAACGCGTAACGGCGAAAATTAAAATCCTGCGCGAGGCGCGCCCGGCCCGCCTCGCCATATTGCGCGGCGGTCTGGCTATTGGAGAGCAGGCTGTTCACCCTGTTCGTGAAAGCCGGAATGTCAAATTGAGGCGCAGTCAGGCCGCTCCCTTCCGCAAGCACGCGATCAAAACCACCTGTGCCGGCAAACGCCACAACAGGCAGTCCCGCATCGAACGCTTCCAGCACCACGGTAGGAAATGGATCTTCACGAGAGGTCAGTGCGTAAACATCCGCGGCGCTGTAGAAATCATCAGTCGCCTCCTGAAATCCGGCCAGTACGAGGTGACCTGAAGATGCGAATTGCGCAAGACTGGCAAATCGCGCTGTCGTTTCACCGACCCAGACGAAGACGGCATCCGTGCGACGCTTGGCGAGCTCACCGGCGCATTCCATGAACAGGTCAAAACCCTTCCGTTCATCGCCGTAGCCGACGCCGAGGACGATGCGATCAGTTGGGGAGATACCGAGCTTTCGCCGGACACGGCTCCTTGCGGCCATGCGCTCTTCGAACGTCTGGTTGCAATTTCGCTTATAAGCCCCCTGCGTGCGAATCAGCGCCGCCGCGATCGGATGGCCGACAAACTTTTCGAAGCTTGCACGGACTTCATCCGCGGGAAATACTACCCATTTGGCGTCAGTCCCGATCGCGTCCGCATGGGCTGCCAATCCCATCTTTCCCAGCAGCGTCGCCATCTCGTGAACCAGACTGATGCAGGGAATACCGGCGGCGCTGAGTGTATGCAGGAAAAGTCCGGTAACCGTGGTGTTACAGATTCCGCCGATCGCGCCCTCCTGACTGAGCCTAAGCGCTAGATTTCGCGCACGTTCGCCATCCGGCGCGCATCCAGCCAGGCTATGGACGCGGCCAAATCGCCTGAACATCGACTCCAGCGGTCCGCCGTCCAGCAGAACGATGTCGAGGCCATAGTTCAGGTCCTCGAACAGAATCTG
This sequence comes from uncultured Caulobacterales bacterium, assembly GCA_903862425.1. Taxonomy (GTDB): domain Bacteria; phylum Pseudomonadota; class Alphaproteobacteria; order Caulobacterales; family Caulobacteraceae; genus CAIOYC01. The sequence goes on from CAIOYC010000037.1 coordinate 67,685, forward strand.
CGCCAGATGAAGCGCGAGAAACTGAGCCCCATGACGAAAGGCGTCATGAACGACAAGCACCAATCGGCCGCGACGGCCAGCCGAGGCGATCTCCAGGGCGTCACGCGTCGCCTGAAGATGGGCATAGCCAAGCCTTGCGTCGGGCTCGAGAATTGCCCCCTCTGCCCATTCGTTCCATGCATTGATGAACACAAGTCGGCCATCGTAATCGGGGCTACGGTCAAGCGTATCCTTCGCGGCAAGGCTCAACCATCGCCGATAGAGTTCGGGCTTGGCTCCAGCAAAGCTCGTACCCACGCCGGGGCGGCGGGCCTCGTTGTCCCAGGCCGGAAACACACCACGATACAGGGTGTAGTCCGAGTGAGGATAGTTTTCGGCCCGCTTAGGGTAGACCGTGTAGTCATACACTGTACTGCGGAAATTGGATTCGAGGGGCCGCAGATCGGTCGCGAGCGGCGGCGCTGTATTATTGGGGGGAAACTCGATGGCGGAATCGAAATCGTACAAGGCCGGATCGACCGACTCGAACGATTGCGTATAGGCCAGATGGATTTCGCCGACACCATTGCTGCGACACCAGTCTCGCCATCGCCTTGCCGTGCCCAACGGATCAGGGAGCAGACTTGGCCGATAGACGATCAGCAGCGGCCGGCCGTGGACGCGCAGATAACGCGGAGATTTCAGGTGGCCCGATATATGACTGATGAAGGCCAGATCATCCTCGGCTGAGTGCGCCTGCGCCAGAAGAATCTCATGATCGAGTCCATCCCATCGGCGCGACCAATTCTCATTGGCCCAGCATAGACAATAAGGAAGCGTAATTTCGGGGTCTTCTGAGAAGAGCTTTATCGGCCCCTCAAGAAGCGTTTGGCCGGCGAACCAATAGAAGTAGAAGCAAAAACCCTCGATCCCGTAGACCTGAGCCAAATTCGCCTGTTTTTTCTGGATGCCTTGCGTTTCGAGGAGATCATAATAGCCAAGATCTCCTGGCACGAGTGGCTGCGCCTGCCCTTCATAGCGGGGACGGCCCCGCCGAACATTGGTCCACTCTGTGAAGCCCTCGCCCCACCATGCGTCATTTTCCGGGATTGGATGGAATTGCGGAAGATAAAAAGCGACCAGCCGAACCGGAAGGGGAGGCGGCGCCTCGATGGTCAGGCGAACCGGCAACCGATATGCGGCCGACTCGGTTCGAGACGCTTTGAAGCGAAGGGAGTAGGCTGAAATTTGGCGTACGACCTTGCTGGCTCGAGCGGCTTCGACAACTTTCAACATGAACCGTTTGACTGCCCGCACGGGCGCGGTCATCTTCCAGGAACTGCTCTGGAGGTGGTCTTGGTGACGCGCTTCCAGAGCGGCTAGATCGCTCCTCAGTCTTTGAAGCTCCTGCTCTGCTTCAGCTCTCCAAGCCTTGGCGGCGAGAGCTTCGTCCATCGACGTCCGAATTTGTGCCAGCTGGAACTCGACGAGCTCGCGAGCCCGTTGATGGGCGCTTCGCACAAGCGCGAACCGAACCTCATCCACCTCGTCTTCCAACCCGCCGATCGGCGACGGATCTGCAGCAGCTTCAGCCTTGAAAAGGCTGCCGATGTGCTCAGGCGCCTTTTCGTCCTCTCGCTCCGTCACGTCCGCGACCTCAACTCGTGCCGGTGGGGCATGACAGGCGAAGCACCTCAGTTCGTGCCATATTCCTGCGCCATGCGCAGCAGATAGGAGCCATAATCGCTGTTGCCCAGATCACGGCCAAGATCGGCCAGCCCATCGCGCGTTATGAAGCCCCGTTCAAGCGCGATGACTTCAGGACAGGCGATGCGCTCCCCTTGCCGGTTCTCCAGTGCTCGGACGTAGCTGGCGGCGTCAAGCAATGAGTCTGGAGTGCCTGAATCTAACCAGGCTATACCGCGCGTCAGGCGCTCGACATAGAGCTGCCCCATTTCGAGATAGGCGCGATTGACATCGGTGATCTCGAGTTCGCCGCGCGGCGACGGCTTGATCGAAGCTGCGATGTCGACAACTTTCTCATCGTAAAAATAGAGGCCCGTCACCGCCCAGTTGGAGCGAGGCTCGGGCGGCTTCTCCTCGATCGATACCGCCCGCCCTTCGTCGTTGAACGTTACTATGCCGAAACGACACGGATCGGCAACGCGATAGCCAAAAACCGTCGCGCCGATGGTTCTGGCCTTTGCTTCCAGCATGCGCGTCGTCAGGCCCGATCCATGGAAAATATTGTCTCCCAGAATGAGGACAGAGGGACCGCCTCGAACGAAGTCCGCCCCTATCCTGTAAGCTTCGGCCAGACCGTTGGGATGCGCCTGCGGCAAATAGGAGAGATTGATGCCCCAGTTCGATCCGTCGCCCAGCAATCGCTTGAATAGGGGGAGATCCGCAGGCGTCGAGATGATCAGAATATCGCGTACGCCAGCTTCCATAAGGGTGCTTATGGGGAAATAAATCATTGGCCTGTCGTAAACCGGCATCATCTGCTTGGAAATCGCCAAGGTCATGGGATGAAGACGCGTCCCATGTCCGCCTGCGAGAACTATACCCTTCAACCTGATCTCCCCATGTGCGCGTTGGCCCTTTCTGTTCATAGCGTCGGGAACCTAGCTTGAGGCGATCACCCCGGAGCCGGTCGATACGTCGCCGAAGCGGCCATTTCAAGCGCCGCATTTTACCCGATGTTCACATTGACAATGGCTAGGTTTGGCGGCTTGTCCAACGGTATGACTCAATCGCCGCGACCGACGATCTTCACGATTGTGTCGCGCAATTACGCCGCCCAAGCCGCCGTTCTGATGGAAAGCCTCGCGCGCCACCAGCCAACGGCTGAGCGGGTGGTCGTCGTAAGCGATGGCGACATGTCATCGCTGGAGGTCGCTGGCGCCAAGGTCGTGAGAGCCGAAGACTTGATGGACGCCGCGCTGGTGCGCGCCATGTCGACCTATTACAGCCCTCTAGAGTTCAATACAGCAATAAAGCCGTTCTGCTTCATCTCGCTTTTGAAGCTGAACGAAACGGTCGTCTATCTGGATCCCGATATTCGCCTCTACGACGATCTTTCGCCCATCTGGGAGGCATTTGACGATTCAGAACTGCTCCTGACACCCCACCTTCTCAGACCCACCCGCGAGACTGGCCATCCGGATGGCACGGATATTTTGAGATCGGGCGTCTATAATCTTGGCTTTGCCGGACTGAGGCGAAGCCTTCAGGCAAACGAATTTGCCGCCTGGTGGGCGGATATGTGCAGGCTCGATTGCCGTGTGGACTTCGCATCTGGGCTGTTTACCGATCAACGCTGGGTAGATTTGGCGCCGGGTTTCGTGGAGCGTACCCGGATCTTGCGCGATCCGGGCCTGAACGTCGCCTATTGGAACTTGCCTGAACGCCCGCTCGAAAAGCGGGATGGCGGATGGACAGCCGACGGCGAGCCGCTCCGATTTTTCCACTTCTCCGGCTTTCGGCCCGATCGCCCAGACCTGCTTAGTAAACATCAGGACCGTATCGTCGTACGGCCGGACTCCGCGCTTTCCAGCCTGCTCAAAGACTATGCCACAGCAATGAACGAAGCGGGCGCGGCGCGCTCCAGCGCCCGGCCTTATGGCTTCTCGATTTTTGAAAACGGCCAGTTGGTTACGCCGCCCATGCGCCGTAGCTTTCTAGAGGCTGCCCGTAGCGGCCGAAACCTGGATGACGGGCTAAGCAACGCCCAGTTCGAATGGCTGCAGCGGTTGGAGCCGAAAAGCATAGCGAAAGGACAGCCGCAAACTTGGGGTGGTGCTCGTTGGAATGATCATGCGCTTGCCCCGATCGAAGATGCCATGGAAAAGGACACGCCCTGGCTTGGGCCGGCTCGCCAAGCGGCGCGCTGGCTGCTGGACGACACCGTCAAGCCGGACCGCACCATCAAAGCATTCTTAAGACCCCGGCGTGACCTTCAGCTTATGGCACCGGAGATTCAGGGCGACGAGGAGGCCACTCTTTTTGCACTGTTGATCGGATCCGAAGCGGCCGCTAACCGGTTTGCTGTCGATCTCCTGCCTCCATCCACGATCAAGCGCCTGACGAAAAGGCCCTCGATTCTCATCGAAGCGGCCCGGCTCTGGCGACCGGATGGGCCTACCGACATAGCTGCTCTTACTGTGATCGCCAGATATGGATTGGCCCCTCGCGCCGCTTGGCCGAAGGCTCTCTTTGATGTGCTTGACCAAGAGCCGAAGCCTGTGGAAGCGCTCTGGGCCAGTCGACCCGACCTGCAGGCGGCGTTCGACCTTCGCCTTCTGCGCGATCGATTGCGACTAAAGCGCTGGCTGGGTTCGGTGGGCGTCGATGAATACGGATTGGATAGAAAGCGTATGCCAATTCTGAGCCGCGCTAGCGGTGCTGGGCGAAGCGGAGCGGCCCGCCCATTGCGGCCTCGTCACCGCGAGTGCGTAGTCTGCACCCCCACTCGTCTTATCGGCGAGGTACGCATAGGCGTTTGCTTTGATACTCATGAAGGCAGGATGGTCGATGGTCAGGCGCTGCCCAGCCGTGTGGCCCTCTGTATACACTTCGGCGAACTGGCTGAAGCGGCGCTGGGCTGGATCGCCCTCTATCGCCAAGGGATCCAAGTGAAGAAGCACCTCTGGGCCCCCGCCACTGGCGCAATGCGGCCAACGCCCGAAGACCCCGCCTGGTCATTCGTGGACGCTGTTTGTCCATTACCGAACTGGACCGGTGAATACGCCCGGCCCGTGGCCAAAGATCTCCCGCCGGGCTTGATTACGCTGGGCCATCCATAGACTGCTCGGGGAGACCGAAGCCTATACTTCGGTCTCGATGGGCCTCAGGGAACCGTGCCGCTCGCCGCAAGTTCCGCTTCCTGGCGCTTTGCGGCGGCGACTAGGGCGACGTCGCGATCGTAAGATTCGAAAAAGGCGTCTTTACTGCCGAGGAAATCGACCTTTCCGTGATCCAGAACCATGACGTGAGTTCCGAAGAATCGCGCGAGTTCGAAGTTATGTGTCGCCATAACGATGATTTGAGAGTGCTCGGTAAGGCTATCCATGCGCGCAGCGGCTTTCTCTACGAAGCTGGCGTCGCCCGCACTCAACCACTCTTCGAGCAATAAAACATCGTGGTGAAACGCCGTCGCTGTAGAAAAGAGAAGGCGGGCCAGCATGCCGGAGGAGTAGGTCTTTACGGGCATCTGGGCGAAGGCACCCAGTTCGGAAAATTCCACGATCTCGTCTATCTTGCTGCGCAGACGCCAAGGCGAATATCCGCGCATACAGGCCAGCGAGCGAATATTCTGGACGCCTGTAGCATCCATGTCGAGGCCGGATCCTATATCTAGCATCGACGATACTGTTCCCTGTACTTGACAGGTTCCACGCGTCGGTTCGTAGATCCCTGCCAGCACGCGGAGCAGGGAAGACTTACCCGACCCATTCACACCGAGGAGCGCAAGACGATCACCCGCCTTAAGCTGAAAAGATATATCGTGAAGCGCACGTATCACGACCCTGTCGTCGCGCTTATCCCGCATCAGAATTCCGCCGATCGCGATATTGACTGCGGTCGAGCGGAGCGACCTGCCGCGGACAGAATAAATCGGGTATTCCAGAGAAAGGTGGGAAACTTTTACAGTAGTGTTCGACATCGGTCTCAGACCCAATAAGGGATGCGGGGCCGCAGCCAGTTCAACATCAAAAGACAAAAGCTCCAGCCAGCAACAAAGGTAATAGCTAGAACCGTCCAATCAATTGGATCGGGCCAACCCCCGAGGAGGGGCTTTCTTATCATATTAATTAGATAGTAAAATGGGTTGTAGGCGAAGATCGCGCGTCTGGGCCCTGAGACGGTATCCGTGACCCAAAATACAGGCGTCACAAAGAAAATGATCGGACTGAAATTTTGAACTAACTGAACAAAGTCTCGAAATCTTGCGCAGAGCATGCCCAACAGAAATCCAAATGGGGCGCAACACATCGCCACCAAAATCGCCGTCACCACTACAATGGGATTGATGATGGGCATGTGATGGAAGAACGGCATTATCAGAATGAAGGCTAGTACGTTGTGCAGAAAGAGGATCAGGTTCCGCATCGCTGCCCTGAATGCATGGATCAGATAGGGCATATTCTGATTTCGAATGATGCCCGAGGCGCTGAGCAACAAGCCCGACGAGTCGATAATGGATGCTGGGCCAACCATCCAGGCGGTCATGCCGGCAAGAATATAGGGAAGGATATTGGCTAGCGGCGATTTGAACACCGCGCCGAACACCACGGACAGAGCGATCGCCTGGCCGAGCAGGTATGCGGAATTCCAAAGCGGGCCAAGCAGGGTTTGACGGTATCGCTGGGCAACTTCGGTAAGCGCTAGGTAGCTCCACACCTCGCGCAATCGGATAGAGCCTCTAATATCCTCAATAGCTCGGGCCCGCACTCAACACCTCTCACGATTCCGCTGTGATCTAGCATCTGGGGGGTTGAGGGGGCCAGCGCTAAAACTGCCAGGGCGATTGTATCGAGCCTAGATAAGCCCTCGGAATCGCGGCGGTATGGTCACATTCACCGTATCAAGGTCGTGGCTGTAGACCCACATCCCCGACCCTTGGTCGAAACGCACCGCATCCATGACCCGGCTCAGATATTCCGTTCGATTCAAGGCCTCATCGCCCTCCTCCGTCCCGCGCCGCGATAGTTCGGCGTGGAACGCTTCGATCTGGCTGCGCGGCGTCTCGTAATAGCCCCTGATGAACGGGTCGTTGTGGATACGCACCGCCATGTAGGCGTTCCAGCGCTCCTGCAAATCTATGTCCGCCCGCTTCATGTGGAATAGATAGAGATGGTGGAAAACGGGTGGAGTGGAAGTCATATGGAACCCGCGGTCCCACGTCAGGGGGACGGAGGTGATCGCAGTCTTGCAAAGCGCGCTCAGGCCAAACGCGAACCCACGCTGCTCACCCAGGATAGGGCGCCTCAGATCTAGAGGCGGCTCCTCTGACTTTTGAAACACATCAAATCCCCGCGCCGTGACATAAGGCTGGTCGAGGCGATCAACATAGTCCCGCAGATCGTGATAGAGCCGTGGCTCCGCAACCAGAAACTCGTCCGTGTCCACCCGGACCACAACGTCATGCGTTTCGAGCAGCTCCTCGACGTAGCTGGTGATGAAAGTCAGCCTATCGCTATCGTCGTAAGAGGCGTGGATCGTGCGCACTTCAGCCAGGGGAAAGGCGGAAAACAGGCCCTCGCTACCGGCCAACGTCGCCACATGTAGCGCCGAGTGGCCGAACAGTCTGCCATAATAATCATGCCATTTCGGAAAATAAAAGTCGGCAGAAAGGCTGTCCGTAACAACCGCAACCTTACGACTGGACAAAAACCCATCTCCGAACGTCATTTAGTTGAAACTAGAAAAGCCATCGCCCGCGGTATTATTGGGGCTTTTGAATTTTTGCTATCAAGGATTTGCAGCTTCGTAAGCGGCAATACGTTCTTGAGGAAATACGTCAAGATCCAAATCGTCAGTAGGAACGTAATTCATGAATCGCTCAGCCAGCTCGGTTACAACAATGTCCGGCTTTACCCTGTCGATATAATTCCAGTCGATGCGCGCAGACCAGACAAAATGCAACTCCCGTACGGTCTCCGCGAACAGACCGGTCAACAAAATTGGCCTGTATTCCGCGTATGAATCACCGAATATGATCATTCGCCTTGGGTCTGCTTCCGGAGAGTCATTGAAGAAGACAACGCTTGAGCCCCCATGAAGCCCCGCAACGCTTTCGAGCTGGCGCTGCTCCTTGTAAGACACCAAGGAATTTGCGTTTATTCGGCGCGCTTTCTTTTCGATATGTTGAGTCTTGTATACCTCGGTAATCGGTGGGTGAAATTTTCCTCCAAGATCGAGAACCATTTCACCGTAGTTGAACCCGCGAAACGCAATCTGCCGATCCGGCTCAAGGCACAGGCGGGCGCACAAGCTGAGATAGGCCTGCCATGCGCCGAAGAATGTCCAGTGCGTGTCGGTCTTCCAATAGAGTAACTGCCCATCATCCTTGGCGATCGCCAGATTTGGCAATAGATCCACGTAGACCTTTTGCAGGTCTTTTCGTCGAGAGTTCGCTGCAATTGCACCCGGCAATGCAATCGAAGGGCAAGCCTCGTACGATGACAGCGAATCCGGAAAAAACTCGGGATATATGGTCAGTTTCTCGGGCGGCGCTATATGCGCATAGGCTATCCGGCGCGACGCGAACTGATCGTATCGGTTGGCCAGAAGCTCCAGCCACCCTTGCCGCTCGGCTTCTCCGAAAAAATTGGGATCGGTATAGAATCGGAGCGGATTGTTGGCACCGCCAGCGAGAAACAACCAGCCGTCATTTCCAGCGATGACATCGTTCTCCGCCATTCACACTCCCTTGAGCTCACCGCACTGAATAGGCTGGGGCCGTTCAAAATGGAAGACCCGTCTAGCTGGCCGGCGGAGTCTGTGGGGTGGATGTCCGCCCAGGTCGGTATGTGGCGGGATCGACAATCGAGTTCGCGGGTTGGGCAAGCCTCCGATGGCTCGCCAAGGTGACGCCGCCCACGATCAAAACTGCCAAAAGAGAGATCGCGAGCAGCCATAGCCCGGCCCGCATTTTCCGCGGAACCACTGCAGGAGCGCTTCCAGGATCAGGGTCGGCCATGTTCCCTACCTCTCTTAGCCCCAAGAACAGCACTTCAACTAAATGGTTCCCGCGAGCTTTGAGCCGGCCTATACCGACCCGGGCCGCCGAAGGCTGATTAGCGCGCAATCGAACGGTGAAGATTTCAACTCTCAACATGCCGGGGGTGTTGTTGGTCGAGCCGACGCGTCTCGGAGACGTACGGGGTTTCTTTTCGGAAACCTATCGACGGACTGCACTGGCCGAGGCAGGCTTCGACGCGGAGTTCGTGCAGGAAAATCAGAGTGTTTCCGAACTTATCGGCACCGTTCGAGGACTGCATTTCCAGCGACCGCCCTATGCACAGGACAAACTGGTGCGGGTTATCTCCGGACGAATTCTAGACGTCGCTGTCGATGTGAGATCCGGTTCGCCAACCTTTGGAAAGAGCGTCGTCGCGGAATTATCGGCGGACAATTTTCGGCAACTCCTGGTTCCGGCAGGTTTTGCACATGGCTTCCAGACCCTGACCCCTGGAGCGGTTGTTCTCTACAGGGTCACCGAATATTATCGCGCGGAGGCCGAGGGCGGTTTGCTATGGAGCGATCCGGATCTCCAGATCGACTGGCCGATTCCTCCGACCAGGGCGACGATCAATGGGCGAGACGCGGCACTGCCGAAGCTCGGTGCGTTTCGCAGCCCCTTCACCTATGAAGCGCCCGCCAAGGGCAGAGGCTTCGCCCCTCACGGCAGGAAGTTCGAATGAGAGTTCTAGTCACCGGCGGGTGCGGTTTCATCGGGTCGGCCGTCTGCCGTCATTATGTCGGCGTCGGGGCGCACGTGGTCAATATCGACAAGATGACCTATGCCGCGACCGAGGGATCGACCGCGGGCCTGCCGGATACCCATTATACTCACCTGCGTGCGGATATTGGCGATCCGGCTGCGATGGCGGCGGCGTTTGATGGCTTCAAGCCAGACGTAGTGATTCACCTTGCAGCGGAGAGCCACGTCGATCGTTCGATCTCGGGACCGGACGCCTTCATTACCACCAATATCGTCGGCACCTTTCAATTGCTGAACGCGGCCCGTCACTATTGGGAGAGGCTTGCCGCGGAAGCGGCCGAACGCTTCCGCTTCCTTCACGTCTCGACCGATGAGGTCTATGGCGCGCTCGGGGTGGGCGGCGCCTTTACGGAAACCACGCGCTATGCGCCGACATCGCCCTATTCCGCCTCCAAGGCAGGTTCGGACCACTTGGCACTGGCTTGGCGTCACACCTATGGCCTTCCGGTCATTATCTCGAACTGCTCCAACAACTACGGACCCTTTCAGTTTCCCGAGAAGCTGATCCCGTTGACGATCATAAACGCGCGGTTGGGGCGGCCCCTGCCGGTCTATGGCGCGGGGACGAATGTCAGGGACTGGCTGCACGTGGACGACCATGTGGATGCGCTGGACACCGTCCTCACCCACGGCGCCCCTGGCCAGAGCTACAACATCGGCAGTCGCAATGAGCGGACCAACATCGAGCTTGTGCGGACTCTCTGCGCCCTGATGGACGAGATCGCGCCGTCAATGTCGCCCCACAGCAATTTGATCCGGTTCGTAGAAGACCGGCCCGGTCACGATCACCGCTATGCCATCGATCCCACTAAGCTCGAGCGCGAACTCGGCTGGCGCTCGCGACGCAGCTTCAAGGACGGACTGCGCGAGACGTTGAACTGGTACCTGGACAACGAAACCTGGTGGGGACCGATCCGACAGAGGGATGGCGATGTGCGCCTCGGCCTCCTGCCGGAACCGATAGCGCAGGGCTAGAACACGTTAGGCGAAAGTGCGCGCGGTTTAGTCGCCTCACGGTGTTCTGAGCTCCCGAATCTAGACCCTTTTGTCCATTTCGGATGGCTCCCTATGAGCCAGAAAGGGTCTAGGCGGGACGCCGAACTAAGGCTCAGACAGTCGAGGCTTGGTAACTCCCAGTCCATCAAAATCTGCTCGACCACCTCCAGTCCTGCATCCGCAACATATTCATTGAAGAGGGCCTGGGTCATATGATTGCGACCGCGCGGATTGTGGCCGTAGTGCACAGTCGTATCGGGCCAAAAATAGTTTGAGTGATGAAGCAGGGCCATTCCGCCGGGCTTCAATACGCGCCGCGCATCCTTGAGATAGGACGCGACGAGGTCGCGGCTAAAATGCACTATAGCGTCGTAGCAGAAGATGGCGGTGACGCTGGCGTCCGGCTGGGGCTGAAAATCAAACCCATTGCAAAGCTGATAGGCGATATTGGGATGATCCCTCAGTCGCAGTGCGCAGATTTCGAGGTTCGATTCGAACACGTCCACCAGGGTCAGACGACCGCAGACGGCGGCAATCTCCGCCGCATGTCGCCCGTGCCCACAAGCGAGCTCGATAACCGCCCCAGTATCCAGTCGGTCGAACAGAGTCCTGAACGGGCGACCCGCTTGCCAGAAGAGCCAAGTCCATTCCTCCGACCCGTTATTATAAAGCAGATTGTCGTCCCAAGGCGCCGCAACCAGCTCCTCCGATCGCTGTAGGGATTGGAGATGTTGCCGCTGCTCGAAACTGACGGGCGACCCTTCCTGACCGGCGGCATCGGGCGACCCGCTCAGCCGTTATAGCCCAGCACAGCCTCGATGATACAGTTCTGAGTGTCCGCACCGAGATAGGCGTGCATGGGCAGGGCGATCACCTTGTCTGCAGCCGCTTCCGACACCGGCAAACCGCCGGGTTGGGGATAACGGGCATAAGGCGCCTGCAGGTGCATGGGCACCGGATAGTAGGCGGCGCTGGGCACGCCCTGGGTCTTGAGATGCGCTGCCAGACCGTCGCGGTCGTCGTGCTCCACCGTGTACTGAGCCCAAACAGAGACGCCGCCCTCGATCACCGCCGGGACCTTGACCGCTCCCGCCAGCCCCTCGGCATAGCGGGCCGCCACGGTCTGACGGGCATCGATCTCGTCGGCGAAGATGGTCAGTTTCTCAAGCAGGATGGCCGCCTGGATGGTGTCGAGGCGGGAGTTCATGCCGATCCGGGTGTTCAGGTACTTGGGGTCGTGATGGAAGCTGCGGCCGATCAGATCGCCGGCCACCGCCTTGCCGTGCACCCGCAGGCTGTCCATCACGTCCCACAGCGCGTCGTCATTGGTCAGCACCGCGCCGCCATCGCCGTAGCAGCCGAGCGGCTTGGCCGGGAAGAAGCTGGTGGTCGTCACGTCGGCCCAATGGATCGGGTGCTTGCTGTCAAGGGTACAGCCGAAACCCTGGGCGCTGTCGGCGATCAGCTTCATGCTGTGACGCTGCGCGATCTCGGCAATCTTCGGATAGTCGGCCGGTTGGCCGAATAGATCGACGGCGACGATGACCTTGGGCATCAATCGGCCCTCTGCCTTGATGGCGGCGATGGCGGCCTCGAGTTTCCCCGGGTCGAGATTGTAGGTGTCGGGCAGCACATCCACGAACACGGGTTCCGCACCAGTCCAGGGCACGACCTCAGCGGTGGCGGTGAAGGTAAACGAGGGGCAGAACACCGCATCGCCAGGCCCGATCTCCCAGGCCATCAGCGGCAGTGCGATGGCATCGGTGCCGTTGGCGCAGGATAGGGCGCGCCTAGCCTTGCCGAATTCGGCCAGTCTGGCCTCAAACACGCGCACCTCGGGACCCATCACATAGCCGCCGTGCGCCAGCACCTTCTGGATAGCGGCGTCTATTGCCGGCTTGATCCGGCGTTGCTGGGCGGCCAGGTCGATGAAGGCGATGGACATATTTTTCCGCTGCGATGCAACCGATGTTGTGGCGGGCACATATAGGACGGCCGGAGCGCTTGCGACACACAAGCTGTGACCGGTTGTTGCGCCGTCCCGCATGTGGTTTGATGGTCTGGTTGAGGAGAACGCCTTGGTCATATTGCCGGTGATCATGTCGGGCGGGTCGGGGACCCGACTGTGGCCGGCCTCCACCGATGCGAGGCCCAAGCAGTTCCATGCCCTGGGCTCCACCGGCACCATGATGCAGGATACTGCCGAGCGCGTGGTCGCCGAAGGTTTCCTGGCCCCCCTGATAATCGGCAATGAGCAGCATGGCGCGGAGGTGAGGGCGCAACTCGCGGTCATCGGCGTCACGCCTGCCGAGGTGATCCTTGAGCCGTTTGGCCGTAACACCGCGTCGGTCGGCGTGATCGCCGCCGCCTGGGCCCAGCGCCACGCGCCGGAGGCCCTGGTCCTGCTCATGCCGGCAGACCACGTGATCGCCGATGCGAGTGGCTTCCGCGAGGCGGTCGCCCATGCCGCCAAAGCGGCGGAGACGCAAATCGTCACCTTCGGCATTGAACCGCAGGGTCCCGAGACCGGCTACGGCTATATCCAGAGCGGCGCGGCCCTCTATGACGGAGTCTTCCTGGTTCGCCGTTTCGTTGAGAAACCGCACAGGGCGGTAGCCGAGGCCTATCTGGTGGAGGGTGGATACTCCTGGAACGCTGGCATCTTCCTCTATGACCCGGCCGTGTTCATGATCGAGGCGGAGCGGCTGTGCCCGGCGGTAGTGGCCGCCGCCATGGGCGCTCTGAGCGCCGCCAAGCCGACCACGTCGGGCGTCCTGCTCGATGCAGAGGTGTTCGCCACCTGCCCCTCCGAACCCATCGACATCGCGGTGATGGAAAAGACCCACAAGGCGGCGGTCATGCCGGTTTCGGTGGGCTGGGCCGACATCGGCTCGTGGAGCGAGCTGTGGCGCCACGGGGCGGAGCACGGCGAGGCCAATCACAGCCGGGGCGATACGGCCACCATCGAGACCTCCGGCTCGCTCTTGTGGTCGGACGGCCCGACCATCTCGGTGATCGGCATGAGCGACATCATCGTCGTCGCCACCGCCGACCATGTGCTGGTCCTGCCCAAGGACCGGGCACAGGATGTGAAGAAGATCGTTGAACACTGGAAGTCCAAGTCGTGAGCGACCTGCCGGACCTCTCGTCGGATCTGATGCACTGGCTGAACGACGCCGCCCTGCCGCTGTGGTGGCGCAAGGGTGCCGATCACCAGCGCGGCGGCTTCCACGAAGCCTTGGATATGCAAGGCGAACCGGTCGCCGCAAACCGGCGGGCGCGGGTGCAGGCGCGGCAGGTCTATGTCTACGCCACCGCCGGGCGGCTCGGCTGGAACGGTCCGTGGCGAGCGGCGGTGAACCATGGGCTGGACTTCTTCTTGGCCCGCTACCGGCGTCCGGACGGCCTGTACCGCACTGTGGTGGCGCCGGACGGATCGCCCGTGGATGAGGCCGCCTGGCTGTATGATCAGGCCTTCGCCCTGTTCGCCATGGCCCAGGCCTCCAGCGCCATCTCCGAGCGGCGAGACGAACTGCTCGGCGCGGCGAACGCCCTGCGCCGGGCCCTGGACGGCTGGCGCTGGCCCGACGGCGGCTTCAAGGAGCCGGAGGCGAAATACATCCGCCAGTCCAACCCGCACATGCACCTGTTCGAAGCCTGTCTGGCCTGGGCCGAGGTGGACCAGGACCCGGCCTGGAATACCCTGGCCGACGAGATCGCCGAGCTGGCCCTGACCCACTTAATCGACGCCAACGGCGCCCTGCATGAGTTCTTCGCCGAGGGCTGGGCCCTGGCGGACGGGGTAGACGGCCGCATCGTCGAGCCGGGCCACCAGCTCGAATGGGCCTGGCTGCTGGAGCGCTGGGCGCGGCTGCGGGGCCGCGACGATGCGCACCGGGCGGCGGAGCGCCTGTTCCACATTGGCGTGGAATGGGGCGTGCGCGACAGTCGCGGCGTCGCCACCCAGCAACTGCTCGACGACCGTTCGATCCATGACGACGTGGCGCGCCTGTGGCCGCAGACCGAGCGGATCAAGGCGGCCCTGATCCTGAGCGATCCCGCCGAGGCCGCGCGAGGCATCTCAGGGTTGAAGCTCTATTTCGATACCCCGGTCCCGGGCCTGTGGCGCGACAAGCTGCACCCCGATGGGACCTTTACCGATGAGCCGGCCCCGGCCTCCTCCTTCTACCACATCGTCTGCGCCATCGCGGAGCTGCGAGCCGCCGACGGCTGATGTCCATGGGGGGGGTCGAGACGCTGCGCGCCTTTTGGCGAAAGACAGTTCCGCTGGAGGCGCGGCAGCGGGCGGGCGTCCTGCTGCAACCGGTGGCCATCGCCCGAACCCTGGCACGGGCCAAGCGTAGCTTCGGCTCAGCCGGCGAGGGCCTGCCCGCCCTGGTGGGCTTTTTCAAAGGCGCGAGCGGCATCGCCCTGTCGGCCCAGCTCGCCGGCCGCGCCCTGGATCATCTCGGCATTCCGCACCGCCGGGTGGATGTGGGCGATCTCAGCGCGCCCAATTCCCCGGACAGCCTGTCGGCTTCAGCCTGGATGTTCCACCTTAACGCGCCCGAGCTCCTGACCCTGTTGCCTTTCTGGGGCACCGATCGGCTGGCTGGACCCCGGTTCAGCTACTGGGCCTGGGAGCTGCCCAAGGCTCCGCCGCTGTGGCTGCGCACCGCCGCCGTGATGGACGGCGTAATGAGTCCCAGCCCCTATACGGCCGAGGCCTTTGCCGGCGCCCGGACCACGCTCACCGCCGCGCCCCATCCGCTGATCGCTTCGGAGTTCGCCGGCGTTTCCAACCAGTCGGCCCGCCAGGCCGGCGAGGCGTTCCGGGTGGTGGGCATGTTCGATTTCAAGTCCTCCGCCGCACGCAAGAACCCCGAGGGCGCCATGGCGGCCTTCGCGGCGGCGTTCGGCGACGACCCCGCCGCACGCCTGGTGATCAAGACCCATAACGCCGACTTCGCTCCCGAGGCGGCGCGGCGGCTGCGCGAGCGGGGCGGGGCTAATGTGGAGTTCGTCGATGCGGTGTGGGACCGCGCCGAGGTGCTCCGCTTCATCGCGTCGGCCGACGCCTTCCTCTCCCTGCACCGGGCCGAGGGGTTCGGCCTGACCCTGGCCGAGGCCATGGTGCTGGGCACGCCGGTGGTGGCCACCGGCTGGTCGGGTAATCTGGCCTTCATGGATGCCGACACGGCCTGCCTGGTCCCTTCACGCCTCACGGCCGTCGAGGATCCGCAAGGCATCTATAGCGGCCAGATGTGGGCCGAGCCGGACATCGCCGCCGCAGCCGCCCAGCTTCGCCGGTTGCGCGACGACCGCGCCTTCACCGAGGCCCTCACTATCCGCGCCAAGGCCCATGTGATCGATCGGCTCAGCCCCAAACGCTGGTTCGAAGCCCTGCCTGCCCCGCTCAGGGCCGCATTCGACGGGTCACGGCGCTCCGTCGGCTGAGCGCCAGCGGCGACCAGCTCAGGCTGTGGGCTATTGTAAGAGCCGATCCGCGACGGGTCGGCGGCGTCCGCCAGGGCGCCTCGGGGCTGAAGGCGGCGCGCAACCCTTTCAGCCGGACCGGCAGGAGAGCTGGGCTCCGCGCCAGCACATAGACGATGAGCAGGAAGTGCGCGGGCAAGGCGATGGGCATGAGCCACAGCGGCATATTCCGTGCGAAGGTCCATAGCCGGTTGCGGGTCCCGTGATACTCGGCGAAGGCCGAGCCCTTGCCGCCGCTGGAGGCGCCGCCCAGGTGGCGCACCACCGCGGCAGGCTCCAGCACACAGCGCCCACCCATGAGGCGCAGCCGGAACCCCAGGTCCACATCCTCGCAATAGCAGAAGAACCGTTCCTCGAACCCGCCTAGCGCCTCGAAGGCGTCGCGGCGATAGAGCGCCGCCGCGCCACAGGCGGAAAAGACTTGGCACGGTTCGGTCGGGGCGCTGGAGCGCGGATGGCCATAACCACCGCGCCACGGGATGCCCGCAATGGACATGCAGTCGCCGGCGCCATCGAGGATATCCGGGTCGGCGTCATCCAACTGAAGGGAGGCGATCGCCTCCGCCCCGTAGGTATCGGCCGCTGCCACCAGCCGCGCCAGCCAGTCCGGCTCGGCGAAGGCGTCGGGATTGAGGAAGGCGATCAACGCGCTGCGCGATAGTTCGGCCGCGCGGTTGTTGCCCGCGGCGAAGCCAAGGTTCTCGTCATGGCGCACGACCCGTATCTGACCCCCGACGCGAAGCCGCGCGATGGCGTCGTCGACCGAGGCATTGTCCCACACCACGGCCTCCCAGTCGGTGAAGCTTTGCGCTTCCAGGGCGTCGATACAGCGCTGCAGGGTGGCGGCGGAGTTGTAGGCCACCACGATCACCTGCACCCGAGGCGAGGCGGCCTCGGTCACGCCTCAGCCAGGCAGATGTCCACCGTCTCGCGCCAGGGACGGGGCGACCAGCCCGCCGCCGCCTGCAGCTTGCCGGTGTCGAGGCGCGAATTGGCCGGGCGCCGCGCCGGGGTGGGATAGTCGGCGGTGGTGATCCGCTCCAGCATCGGGCGGCGGCCGGTGCGCCGCTCGGTGTCGGCGAACACCCGCTCGGCCAGATCGGCCCACACCGCGTCATCGGCCCCGGCCAGGTGGAACAGGCCCTGCAGCGAGGCGTCCCCCGCCATGCCGCGCCGCGCCGCCTCCAGACACAGGGCGGCGATGTCGGCGGCCAGAGTGGGGCGGCCGTGCTGATCGGCCACCACCCGCATCAGATCGCGCTCGGCGGCGAAACGGCGCATAGTGTTGATGAAGTTGGCGCCCTTGGGGCTCACCACCCAGGCGGTGCGGAAGATGGTCCAGGCCCCGCCCGCGGCCACGATCTCGGCCTCGCCTTGGGCCTTTGACCGCCCATAGACGCCGAGCGGCGCGATGGGGTCGCTCTCCACATAGGGGCCTGCTTTCGCGCCATCGAACACATAGTCGGTGGAGATGTGCACGAACGGAACGCCCAGACCGGCGCAGGCCCGCGCCATGGCGGCGGGCGCATCGCGGTTCAGTCGCAGGGCCGCCTCGGGCTCGATCTCCGCCTTGTCCACTGCGGTATGGGCGGCGGCGTTGATCACGGCGGCGGGGCGTGTGGCCTGGATCAGGGCGCCGGGATCGGCGGTGAGCAGGTCGCAGCGCTCCCGCCCGGCGAAGTCCAACGCCAGGCTGGCCGGCGCCGTCTCGGCCAGGGCCTGCGCCACCTGACCCGAGCGTCCGAACACCAGGACCATGGGCTCAGCCATGCACCGTCTCCAGCGTGGCCAGCAGACCGCCCACCAGGGCGTTCAGATCGCCCCCCTCGAACAGCACGCCCTTCACCCCGGCCCGTTCGGCCGCCAGCATGTCGGAGGGCTTGTCGCCGATCATCACCGCCCGGGCCGGATCGACGCCGTGATCCTTCATGGCGCGCAGCAGCATGCCGGGATTGGGCTTGCGGTCGGGATGATCGGCCACGCGCAGGGCGGGGTCGGCGGCGTCCTCGTGGTAGGGGCAAAAGTAGAAGGCGTCGATCCGCGCGCTGGCCTTGGCCAATCCCGCCGAGATGGCGGCGTGAAAATCGTGCATCTGCGCCTCGGTATAGTAGCCGCGCCCGATGCCGGACTGGTTGGTCACCACCAGAGCCAGCACCCCCGCGTCGTTGGCCGCCTTGACCGCCTCGCGTGCGCCCTCGACCCAGACCAGCCGGTCGGGGTCGTAGCTATAGCCCTCGTCGACGTTCAGCACGCCATCGCGGTCGAACAGAATAGCCGCCCCACCCCCGCCCGGTTTACCCATGCTCACATCCAGCCCCGAATTTTGAACCAGACCAGCGGGATGATCGTCGTGAAGATCATCAGGCCGATCGACAGCGGATAGCCCCACGGCCAGCTTAGCTCCGGCATGGCGTGGAAGTTCATGCCGTAGATGCCGGCGATCAGCACCGGCGGCACCCCCGCGATGGAGGCGATGGTCAGCACCTTCACGATGTCGTTCTGCTCGATATTGATGAAGCCCAGGGTGGCGTCGAGCAGGAACTGCACCTTGTTGGCCAGGTGCGCCTCGTAGTCGTTGAGCGACAGGATATCGGCCTTCACCGCGCTCAGGCGCTGCTTCAGCTCCGGCTTCCAGTCGCCGCATGCGGTTTCGAGCAGGTAGCCGACGATGCGGCCGACGCCGAGCAGGCTGTCGCGGATCTGGGAGGTGCGGTCGCCCATCTGGCCTATGCGGCGGAGCGCATGGCGCAGCTTTTCGGTGGAGGCGGCGAGATTTTTGCGGGTGCGCCGGGATTGATCAACGTGAAAGGCGTCGTGGCTGACCTTGTCGAGCTCTTCGCCGATCCGCTCAAGAAGGTCCGCGCCCTTGTCGACGATGCTCTCCATCAGCCGAACCAGGACTTCGGAGGGAGTCAGGTCCGCCACGTTCGCTACCTGCTCGCCGACCAGCTTGAACGCCACGAACTCCGAATAGCGCACGGTGATCAGCACATCGTGGGTCAGCACGAACCCCGCCGGCGTCAGCGCGCCATCGGGCGAAAAGGCGCGGGCGATCAGGGGTGTGGAGAGATAGGTGGCCCCGCCGTCCTGATAGACCCGGCTGGAGCTTTCGATCTCGCGCAGCGCGTCGCGGGTGGGCACGCGCAGCCCGGTGGATTTCTGGACCTGCTCGATCTCCTCGTCCGTGGGATTGAGCAGATCGATCCAGGCGGGATGGGTGCCGACCTCGGTCTTGCCGGTCGCCCTGGCCCGGGTCGAGGGGCGCTTGGGCGCCGCTTCGCCGACCTCGCCCGACTTGTCGGGCAGAGACGTCGGCCCCTTGTCCGCCGCATCGTCGGCGGTCGACCTGCCCGCCCCTTTGGACACGGTTTCGCCAGCGGACTTGGGATAGGACTGGAGCATGGCGTCCCTTAGCAGGCCTCAGGGCTCTACGCCTATGGGCCATAACGGGTTGCCCTCGGCGCGCGGCTCTTGCACACCTTGGCCATGGCTCCTGCCCATGTCGCCGCCGCAGATTATAAGGATCTGGTCCTGTTCCTGGCCACGGCCGGGATCGTCGTGCCCCTGTTCAAGCGGCTGAAGGTGAGCCCGATCCTCGGCTTCCTCGGCGCCGGGGTGGCGCTCGGCCCCTCCGGCCTCGGCGCGCTGGAAGGGACCGTGCCGTGGATCGGCGCGGTGACGGTGGGCAAGCCGGAGGAGGTGGCTCAGCTGGCTGAGTTCGGCGTGGTGTTCCTGCTCTTCACCATCGGGCTCGAACTGTCGTGGGAGCGCCTGCGCGCCATGCGCCGGATGGTGTTTGGTCTCGGCGTGCTGCAGGTGACGCTGGGCGCGGCCTGTATCGCGGCGTTGGCCATCTTCGGCTTCCATACCCGAATCCTTGTGGGTCTGATCCTCGGCTTCGGCCTCGCCCTGTCGTCCACCGCCCTGGCCATTCCGGCTCTGGCGGAGCGCAAACGGCTCGCGGCGCCGGCGGGTCGGGCGGTGTTTTCGGTGCTGCTGCTGCAGGATCTGGCCGTCGCCCCGCTGCTGGTGGGCCTCAGCGTGATCGGCAGCGGAACCCAGGGAGTCTCCTCCGGCGTACTTCTCGCCCTCGCGCCACGTGTCATCGGCCTGATCGTCATCGCCGTGGCGGGCCGGCTCTTGCTGCGCCCCATGATGCGTTCGGTGGCCAAGGCCAGGAGCGAGGAGCTGTTCATGGCCGCCAGCCTGCTGGTGGTGATCGGCGCGGGCCTGATCGCGGCGGCCAGCGGTCTGTCCATGGCGCTGGGCGCCTTCGTCGCCGGCCTGCTACTGGCGGAGACCGAATACCGCCACGAGGTCGAGGTGGTGGTCGAGCCGTTCAAGGGCCTGCTGCTCGGTCTGTTCTTCGTCTCAGTGGGTATCGGCCTCGACGTATCGCTGGTGCTACGACGGCCCGCGCTGGTATTCGGCTTCCTGGCCGGGTTGCTGGCGCTGAAGGCCCTCGGCGTATTCGGCCTCGCCCGTCTGTTCGGCCTCAAGACCCGCAGCGCGATGGAAACGGCGCTAGCCTTGGCGGCGGGGGGCGAATTCGCCTTCGTCATGCTGAACCAGGCCATGGGCAGCCATCTCGTGCCCCATGGTGTCGGCAACGCTGCGCTGACGGCGGTGACGCTTTCCATGTTCGCCGTCCCGGCCCTGACGGCGCTGGGGGCCAAGCTGGGAATGGGCGGCGGCGGCTCCGCCTTGCCCCACGCTGTTCCCCCCGCGGTCACCGACGGCGAGGCGCGCGTCCTAGTGGTGGGCTATGGCCGGGTCGGGCGGCTGGTGGCCGATATGCTGTCGCGCCACGACAAGCCCTGGATCGCCATCGAGCGCGACGCCCGCGGCGTCGAGTCCGAACGTCGCAAACTCGTAGGCCGGCCTGGCGCGGCCCTCTATTTCGGCGACGCCTCCCGCCCCGAATTGCTCAAGCGTTGCGGCCTGGAGACCGCCACCGCCCTGGTCATCACCATGGACAATCCGGACGCCGCTGAAGCCGTGGTGCGCGCCGCCCACGAGCTCAGACCCGACCTCACCATCGTCGCCCGCGCCCGCGACGCCCGTCATGCCGCGCGCCTGTACGAACTCGGCGTCACCGATGCGGTGCCGGAGACGGTCGAAGCCTCGCTGCAGCTCTCGGAATCGGTGCTGGTGGACATCGGCGTGCCCATGGGCCTGGTCATCGCCTCGATCCACGAGAAGCGCGACGAATACCGCAAGGCCCTGAACCGGCCCCAGGCCCTGGGCGCCCGTGTGCGCCGCGCCCGCGACGCCGCCGCGCGCAAAGGCGGCTAGCGCGGCTATTTCGGACGGGACCGGGCGAAGACATCCTGCCATTCGGCGACCACGGCGGCCTGGCTGAACTCGCCCTCGGCGCGGGCCCGGCCCGCTTCGACCAGGCGCGGGACCAGACCCGGTTCGGTGAGCAGGCGGCGAATGGCGAACGCCAGGGCGGCGGCGGCGTTGACTGGGACCAGCAGGGCGTCTTCCTCGTCGCGCACCAGGGCGGCGGGACCGATGCTGGCGGCGGTGACCAGGGGGCGACCATAGGCCCAGGCCTGGATCACCACATTGCCGAGGGGCTCCACCCGGCTTGGGAACATCACCACGTCGCAGGCGCGATAAAGGGCCCCGGCATCCTCGCGCCAGCCGAGGAACCGCACCCGCTCCGCCACGCCGAGCCGCGCCGCGAGGGCCTTCAGCTCCGCCTCGAGCGGGCCGGACCCGGCGATCCACAAATACGCCTCGGGTAGATCGACGAGGGCGTGCAGGCTGATGTCATGCGCCTTGTCCGAATGCAGACGGCCCATGCCGAGCAGCAACGGGACGCCCACGGGCGTGTCCAACGCGGCGCGCGGCAGGGCTGGATGATCGTCCGGCGAGGCGAAGTTGGGGATGTAGCGCGCCTTGTCCGCCGGCCAGCCGCCCTCGATCATGTGGCGGACGATGTCGTGGGTATTGGCCACGAGCAGGTCCAGGCCCTTGAAATATTTCATGTGATAGTAGCCGCCGAGACGGCCGATGCGCGCCCAGGGTCCCGCCGGGGCGGCGGCGGCGGCGCGGCTCATCCAGGCCAGCAGAATGTCGGCCTCCATCTCCCTGGCGAAAGCCTTCACCCCCATCCGCGTCAACGGCGTCAGGGCGGGGACGAAGGGCAGGGTGCGGGTCGGGATGTCGAGAGCGGCGAGAGCCCGCTCGCGCGCCGGATGGGGGCGGATCGCCGCCGCCTGTCGCTCGCCGGTGGGCTTCAGGGCCTCGATCAGGCTGAGAAAATAGGTCTCCGCCCCCCCTTCGCCCGGCGCGCCGAGCAGGTGCAGGACGCTCACCGACCCGCCTCGGCCAGGACGATCGCGATGTCGTGCTCGGCCGGGATGCCGAGAATGCGGGTGGAGTGCCAAAGGGAGTAGTAGAGCAGGCTCCAGGCCGGCTGGTCACGGCGGGCGGCGTCGCCGATGATCGCCTCCACCGTGGTCGGCGTGAACAGTTCGCGCACGCCGGGCTGGCGGGCCACCAGGGGCGCGATCTGCGGCGCGCGGGCGGCGATCCAGCCGCCGACAGGGGTGTTGAAGCCGCGCTTCTTGGCCATGGCCGGATATTGCGGATCGGCGGCGGCCAGCCAGCGGCGCGGAAGGATCTTGCCGAGGTCCGCCTGGATCTTGAGGGTGTCGGGCAAGGTGGCGGCGAACTTGGCCACCTCGGGGTCGAGATAGGGCGTACGGCCCTCGACGCTGTGGATCATCAGGCAGCGGTCGAGCTTGACCAGCAGGTCGTTGGGCAGCCATTCGGCCACGTCCAGCGCCTGTAGCCGCTGGGTGGCGCCGGACCAGCGACCGCGCACCTCGGCTTCCGCCGCCGCGATTCCCACCCGCCAGTCCGTCCCGAACGCTACGCCCTCGCTCTTGTCGAACACAACCTTGCGCGGCATGTCGCCCCGCAGGCGCTTCAGAAGGTTGGGGCGATAGCGGCGATAGCCGGCGAACAGTTCGTCCGCCCCCTCGCCGCACAGGGTGACCTTCAGCCCATCCTCCCGCGCCGCGCGGCCGAGCAGCCAGGTGGGCAGGACAGCGGCGTCGCAGGTGGGATCGTCGATGGCGGCGGCGATCCGAGGCGCGAGACGAAAGAAGTCGTCCTCGCCCATCTCCACTCGATGGCATTCGGCGCCGTGCCGCTCGGCGAAGCGCAGGGCCGCCTGGCTCTCGTCCATGGCCGGATCGCCCGCATAGCCGACGGTGATGGCCCGGATTTGTGTCTTCGACAGGCGCTGCATGAGCAGAAGCAGGATGGAGCTGTCGATGCCGCCCGACAGGAACAGGCCATAGGGCACGTCGGTGTGCAGATGCTGCTCCACCGAGTCTGTCATCACCTTGTCGAAGGCGGCCAAAGCCCCATCCAGCCTGGTGCGGCCGGCGCGAGCGGGCAGGGCCGGTATGCGCTGGCGCTCGGCGATGGCGCCGTCGCGGATCACCAAGGTCTCGCCAGGCAGGAAACGTTCGATTCCGGCATAGATGGTCTGGCGGCCCACGGTATATTTTAGCTGCAGCAGTTCGTCCCGCTGCGCCTCCACCACCTGCGGCGCGACGATGCCCGCGGCGATCAGGGCCTGAGGCTCTGAGGCAAAGAAGAAGCCGGCTTCGTTCTGCACGTAGTAGAGCGGCTTGATCCCGAACGGATCGCGGGTGACCACCAACTGTTCGAGCGCCGGGTCCCAGATCGCGATGGCGTACATGCCGCGCAGCGCGCTCGCATACCCCGCTCCGTCCCGCTCATACAGGTGCGCCGCCGGCTCACAATCGGACCCGGTGAGGAAGGTGTGGCCGACGAGGGCCGCGCGCAGGTCCGGATTGTTGTAGATCTCGCCATTGGCCACGAGCACGCTGCCCGCTGGGCCGTAGAGCGGCTGGTTTCCGCCCGCCACGTCCATGATGGCCAGCCGGTCGGACAAGAGGCCGACCGATCCCTCGCGCCACAGGTCGGTGGAGTCCGGACCGCGATGATACAGGGCGTCGGCCAGCGCCTGCAGCACCGGGGCCTCCGCCGCCGCGCCGCCGCGCATGAACATGCCCGCAATGCCGCACATGGGCGCGCTTTTGCACGCGTCCGCGCCTTTGGCAAACCTTTGCCGATCCTCCCCTTTCAACCCTTGGCCCGCTGAGGCATTTAAGCGCCATGCGGACGCTGGTGATCTTCGGCGCGACGGGCGACCTCGCCGCGCGCATGCTGTTTCCCTCTCTCTACTTTCTGGAGCGGGACGGCCTTTTGACCCCTGACCTGCGCATCATCGGCTCCTCGCGCGGGGCGATGACCCAGGAGGCGTTCCTGGACCTGGCGCATACGGTCATCCGGTCTCGAAGCGAGGGCTATTACGAGGACGGCGCCTGGGAGCGGCTGAAAGCCCGTCTGTCCTATGTGGCGGCCGACGCCGCCGAACCGGACTCGTTCGCCGACTTGGCGAGTGCGCTGGAGGGGGACGAGGAGACGGTCTTCTACCTCTCGACCTCGCCGACCCTGTTCGTGCCGATCGCGCAGGCCCTGGGCGCCAGCGGCGCGGCGACACCCACCAGCCGCATCGTCATCGAAAAGCCCATAGGTCGGGACCTGAAGTCCTGCCAGGCGATCAACGACGCCATCGGCGCGGTCTTCTCCGAGCGGCGAATCTTCCGCATCGACCACTATCTGGGCAAGGAGGCGGTGCAGAACCTGCTCGCCCTGCGGTTCGCCAACACCCTGTTCGAGCCTCTTTGGAACAAGGTCTCCATCGACCATGTCCAGATCACCGTGGGCGAGACGGTGGGGGTGGAGGGTCGGTTCGGATACTATGACGAGTACGGCGCCATCCGCGACATGGTGCAGAACCACATCCTGCAGCTGCTGTGCCTAGTGGCCATGGAGCCGCCGGCCAGCCTCGACCCCGACAGTGTGCGCAACGAGAAGGTCAAGGTGCTGCGCTCGCTACGGCCCATTCCTGGCGGCGAGCTTTCCAAGCGCACGGTGCGCGGCCAGTACGCGCGCGGCGTCGCCGAAGGCCACACCGCGCCCGGCTATCTGGAGGAGGCCGGCGCGCATCCCAGCCGCACGGAAACCTTCGTCGCCCTGCAGGCCAATGTGGACAACTGGCGCTGGGCGGGCGTCCCCTTCTACCTGCGCACGGGCAAGCGCATGGCCGAGCGCGCGTCGGAGATCGTGATCCAGTTCCGCGAGGTGCCCTATTCCATCTTTTCCGGTCAGGAGCTGCTCGCCAACCGGCTCGTGATCCGCCTGCAGCCGCAGGAGGACATCGCCCTCAGCGTGATGAACAAGACCCCGAGCCTGGCCCAGGCGGGCGGGATGCAGCTCATGCCCCTGTCGCTCAACCTGTCGCTCAGCCACGCCTTTCCCACCCAGCCGCGCCGGCGGATCGCCTATGAGCGCCTGTTGCTCGAGGCCCTGAATGACAACCCGACTCTGTTCGTCCGCCGCGACGAGGCGGAGGCGGCCTGGGTGTGGATCGACGGCATCGTCCAGGGCTGGGAGCAGCACGCCATGGCCCCCGCCCCCTACGCCGCCGGCAGCTGGGGTCCCGCCGGGGCCTTCGCCCTCACCGAGCGCAACGGCCACAGCTGGGCGGGGTGATCGATACTGGAGCCGCGCCCTCGCCGCCTGTCTTGGTGCGACGCGGGTTGGCGTCTAGGCTCGCGGAGGGCTCGTGATCGACCGGCGCAAATCTAAAGGGGGTGGAGATGCGGGTGTTAAAGGTCTTGGCGGGCGTCGCCGTCGGCGCGGCCATGGTTTCTGCGGCGATCCAGGCGGGAGCGCAGACGGTCGGCCATGTCACCGGCGTCGGCGGGGTCTTTGTGAAGAGCAAGAACCCCAAGGCTCTGGCCGCCTGGTATCGCGACGTGCTCGGCCTTGAGATCAAGCCCTGGGGCGGGGCGGTGCTGAGCTACGACGCGCCGGGGCATCCGCCCAAGCTCGCCTGGTCGGCCTTTGCGGAGAAGGGCGACGACATGGCGCCATCGAGCCGCGAATTCATGATCAATTTCGCTGTCGACGACATGGACGCCATGGTCGCCCGCCTGACCGCCAGGGGCGTGGCCATCCTCAAGCGCGACGATACCGATCCCAATGGCCGCTTCGCCTGGATCCTCGATCCCGACGGGACCAAGATCGAGCTTTGGCAGCCGAAATAGGCCGCCGCACCGACCAGCCCGCCCAGCTAGCCCCCGTTGCGCTGGTCGCGCTTGGCGGCGACGCGCAGACGCAGGGCGTTCAGCTTGATGAAGCCGGCGGCGTCGCGGTGATCGTAGGCCACCTTACCCTCCTCGAACGTCACCAGATCCTGGTCGTAGAGCGAGTAGGGCGAGGTGCGACCGATGATGGTGACATTGCCCTTGTAGAGCTTCACGCGCACTTGGCCGGTCACCAGCTTCTGCGACCAGTCGATGGCCGCCTGCAACATCTCGCGCTCGGGGGCGAACCAGAAGCCGTTATAGACGAGCGACGCGTACTTCGGCATCAGCTCGTCCTTCAGGTGCATGGCGCCGCGATCGAGGGTGATGGACTCGATGCCCCGGTGCGCGGCCAGCAGGATGGTCCCGCCCGGCGTCTCATAGACTCCGCGCGACTTCATGCCGACGAAGCGGTTCTCCACCAGGTCGAGGCGACCCACGCCGTTATCGTGGCCGAGCTGGTTCAGTTTGGTCAGCAGCTTGGCGGGCGAGAGCTTTTCGCCGTCGATGGCCACCGGGTCGCCGTGCTCGAAATCCATCGTGAAGACGCTCGCCTTGTCCGGCGCGTCCTCCGGCGCGATGGTGCGCTGATAGACCATTTCCGGCGCCTCGACCGCCGGGTCCTCAAGCACCTTGCCCTCGGAGGAAGAGTGCAGAAGGTTGGCGTCCACCGAGAAGGGGGCGTCGCCGCGCTTGTCCTTGGTGATCTGGATCTGGTGTTTCTCGGCGAAGTCGAGCAGGGCCTCGCGGCTCTTGAAGTCCCACTCGCGCCACGGGGCGATGACGCGGATGTCGGGCTCCAGGGCGTAATAGCCGATCTCGAAGCGCACCTGATCGTTGCCCTTGCCGGTGGCGCCGTGGCTGACCGCGTCCGCGCCGACCTTGCGGGCGATCTCGATCTGCTTCTTGGCGATCAGCGGGCGGGCGATGGAGGTGCCCAAGAGGTACTGGCCCTCATAGACGGTGTTGGCGCGGAACATGGGGAAGACGAAGTCGCGGACGAACTCCTCCTGCACGTCCTCGATGACGATGTTCTCCGGCTTGACCCCGGCGGCCAGAGCCTAGGCCCGTGCCGGCTCGATCTCGCCGCCCTGGCCAAGGTCGGCGGTGAAGGTCACCACCTCCGCGCCGTACTCGGTCTGCAGCCATTTCAGGATGATGGAGGTGTCGAGCCCTCCCGAATAGGCCAGCACCACCTTCTTCACCGTACCATGCTTGGCGTTGTGCTCGAAGGGGCGGATGTCTTCCAGGGCGTTCTCGGCCATAGCGCGGGATCCAGACGTGGAGGGAAAGTCGCGCGCGCTTTAGAGCATTTACGGCAGGAGGACACCCCTTAAGCCGTTCGCGGAGCCGAATGCCTCATCCTGAGCCGAGGCTATGGCATGCCCCGCTAGTTCCGCCCCTCCTCCAGCAGGCGGCGGGCGATGACCTGGGCCTGGATCTCGCCGGCGCCTTCGAAGATGTTGAGGATGCGGGCGTCGGCCAGGACGCGGCTGATCGGGTATTCCATCGCGAAGCCGTTGCCGCCGTGGATCTGCAGGGCGTTGTCGGCGGCGGCCCAGGCCACGCGCGCGCCGAGCAGCTTGGCCATGCCGGCTTCCAGGTCGCAGCGCCGACCCTGGTCCTTCTCGGCGGCGGCGAAATAGGTCAGCTGGCGCACACCCATGATCTCCGCCGCCATCATGGCCAGCTTGTTGTGCACGCGGGGGAACTGGAAGATCGGCTGGTCGAACTGGATACGCCCCGTCGCGTAGCTGACGCCGGTCTCAAGCGCGCACTGGGCCACGCCGATAGCGCGGGCGGCGGTCTGGATACGGGCGCTCTCGAAGGTGGCCATCAGCTGCTTGAAGCCCTGGCCCTCGACCCCGCCGAGCAGGTTCTCGGCCGGCACGGTGAAGCCATCGAAGCCGATCTCGTACTCCTTCATGCCGCGATAGCCGATCACCTCGATCTCGCCGCCGCTCATACCCTTGGCCGGGAAGTCGTCGCCCGCGGTCCCGCGCGGCTTGGGCGCGATCAGGAGAGACAAGCCGCCATAGCCCTTGGTGTCCGGGTCGGTGCGCACCAGCAGGGTCATGATGTCGGCGCGGGCGGCGTGGGTGATCCAGGTCTTGTTCCCGTTGACGACATAGACGTCGCCATCCTTGACCGCGCGGGTGCGCAAGGAACCGAGGTCGGAGCCCGTATTGGGTTCGGTGAAGACGGCGGTGGGTAGGATCTTGGCCTCGGCGATACCGGGCAGGTAGGCGTCCTTCTGCGCCGGCGTGCCCGCCGACAGGATCAGGTCGCCAGCGATCTCCGAGCGGGTGGGCAGGGAGCCGACGCCGATATAGCCGCGCGACAGCTCCTCGCTGACCACGCACATGGCGGTCTTGCCGAGGCCCGAACCGCCATATTCCTCCGGCAGGGTCAGGCCGAACACGCCGAGCGCGCCCAACTCCTCGATCAGCTCGAGGGGGATCAGCTGATCGTCCAGGTGCCACTGGTGGGCGAAGGGCTTAACCTTCTCCTCGGCGAAGGCGTGGAACTGGTCGCGGATCATCTCGAACGTATCGTCGAGACCGGTCGCTTCCACGGTGGGACGCCCCTGCGCCTGCACCACGAGGTCGGCGAGACGGGTCTTGCTGGCCTGGCTCGCGCAGGGCCTGAGCGCCTCGGCCCAATCGCCGGCGTAGAAGGCGCCCAGGACTTCACCGGACAGACCGAAATCGCTGGGGCGGATGGTCTCACCCTGGTTCATCGGAATGCCGCCCATGAGCTGGGCCGAATATTCGCAGACCAGCAGACCGGCCAACCGTTGCTCAGTGTCGCCGAACGCGCCCATGGCGTCGAGCCGTCCGGCCCAGCCATGCACCTGACGAAACAGCTCGGCATAGGTGGCGTACCAGGCCAGGCCGTGCACCGCGTGCTGTTCGCGATCGAGCGCCACGCGGTCGAGCTTGCCATTGGTGGAGACCCGGGCCCGCAGCGACGTAGTCGCCGCACGCACGAACCGGTCCGCCGCATCGGCCGCGGCGGCCAGCGCGGGGATCAGGTTGGCCATCGGCTGGACGGCGGCGACATCGGTCGGTTCGATCAGGCTCATGACATCCCTCTTCCTCGGTCTTTATTGCACTTGCGAACCAGCCTTCCAAGGCGCGGAGGCGCTGGCGCGACCAATGGCCAGCCGCTAGGCTTCGGCAAAAGCCGCAAGGCCTGCAGGAAACCCCGATGATCAAGATCCATCACCTGAACGAGTCGCGCTCGCAGCGCATCCTGTGGCTGGTGGAGGAGCTCGGCCTGCCCTACGAGATCGTCTCCTATAGCCGCAACGCGACGACCCGACTGGCGCCGCCGGAGCTGGAGACCATCCATCCGCTCGGCAAGTCGCCGGTGCTGGAGGACGGCGCGGTGAAGCTGGCCGAGAGTGGCGCCATCGTCGAATATCTGTGCGACACCTATGGGCAGGGCAAGCTGGTGGTCCCCGCCGAACCGGCCGAGCGCGCGGCCTATCAGGAATGGCTGCACTACGCGGAAGGGTCGGCCATGCTGCCGCTCATGCTCGGCATGTATGTGGCGCGGCTGGGCGAAGCGGGCGCGCCGCTGCATCCGCGCATTGAGAGCGAGACCAAGAACCACCTGAGCTATGTGAACGACGCGCTTGGCGGCAGGATGTACCTGCTGGGCGAGGGTTTCAGCGGGGCGGACGTGATGATGAGCTTCGTCGCCGAGGTGGCGCGCGCCTTCGGCAAGCTGAAGGATTATCCCAACCTCGACGCCTGGCTCGACCGGGTGCACGCCCGCCCGGCCTGGAAGGCGGCGCTCGACAAGGGCGGCGCCTATGCGCTCGGCCGCTAGGGTCGCCCTGGCCGCCTCAGTGGCGGCGGCGACGCTGGGCGGCTGCGGCGGCGGCCCGCGCCACACCTTCCAGCGGCTGGAGAACGGCGACCACACCCTGGTCGCCACCATCGACTACGAGAAGGTCGCTTTCGGCTACAGCCGCAACGCCATCGTTTCGCTGCAGGAGAAGCAGGGGCTGGCCAGCCTCGTGGCCACCTTTCACAATATCGAGCGGTTCGAGGTGGCTTGGCTGGGGCCGGAGGACCTCAATATCTGCCAGACCGGCCAG
Source organism: uncultured Caulobacterales bacterium (assembly GCA_903862425.1). Classification (GTDB taxonomy): domain Bacteria; phylum Pseudomonadota; class Alphaproteobacteria; order Caulobacterales; family Caulobacteraceae; genus CAIOYC01. Next base: position 97,977 of record CAIOYC010000037.1, read on the forward strand.
GTGATCGGCTACAAGACCGCCGTGGAGCTCAACACCTCCAAGGGCAAGCGCACCGTGCACGTCCATTACGGGTGCAACTGACCCTGCAGGGCAATTGTAAAATTTATGCGCGGGCGCTGTCATGATCAGTGCGCTTATGGCTAAGCTAGCCTTCATGAAACGTCGAATGGCGGCGGGAGGCGAAGATGTGGAAGAAACTGGCGGCTGAATTCATCGGCACCGCGTGGTTGGTCCTCGGCGGATGCGGCGCGGCCGTGCTGGCGGCGGGATTTCCGACCCTGGGCATAGGCTTTGTCGGCGTCTCACTGGCTTTCGGCCTGACCGTGGTGACCATGGCCTACGCCATTGGCCACGTCTCGGGCTGTCACCTTAACCCGGCGGTATCCGTCGGGCTGTGGGCGGGTGGACGGTTCAGCGCCAGGGACCTGCCCGGCTACATCATCGCCCAGGTGCTCGGCGGCGTCTTCGGCGCGGGCATCCTTTACGTGATCGCCAGCGGCCATGCCGGTTTCGAGCTCTCGGCCGGGTTCGCCAGCAACGGTTATGGCGAGCATTCACCCGGCGGCTACGGACTGGCGGCGGCCCTGGCCTGCGAATTCGTCATGACCTTCGCCTTCCTGTTCGTGATCATGGGCGCCACCCACGGCAATGCGCCCCGCGGCTTCGCGCCCCTGGCCATCGGTCTCTGCCTGACCCTGATCCACCTGATCTCGATCCCGGTGACCAACACCTCGGTGAACCCGGCCCGCTCCACCGGCCCGGCGCTGTTCGTCGGCGGTTGGGCCCTGTCGCAGCTCTGGCTGTTCTGGGTCGCGCCCCTGCTCGGCGCGGCCGCTGGCGGCGTGGTCTATCGCTTCGTGGCCGGCGACAATCCCAAGCCCACGGAAGTCTCGGGCGACTGACCAGGATGGAGCGGCCCTAGCTCCGCCACCGCAGGGTCGCGGCCTCCACCGGATTGACGAAGGCACGGCCCTCGGCGCGGCTTTTGATCCATTCGCGCTTCAGGGCCTGATACCACTTGGCCTGCTTGTCGGCGTCGTCGATCCAGATCAGGGGCGGATCATATCTCAGCCCCTCGTTCTGCAGGTTCACCATGTCGCCGTCCTGGCGCAGAAAGGCCCTCGCCCCGGCGGCGATGAAGGGCTTCAGGACGATAAAGGCGGGATGGTCGGACCAGATGATCTGGGTGATCCGCGTCTTCGTCGCCGTCACCGGGGTCAGGCAGGTGAGGGCCAGCACCTGCCGCGCGCCGACCTTGATGTGCTCCCAGCGGTAGCCGGGCAGGCGGAAGGTGATCTCGGTCTCCGGCGCGCCGCCGAGGATGCGATAGGCGCGGGAATTCTTCGACGGAGCATGGCGCACCATGGCGAAACCGAGGGGCCGCGGCTCGAACCGCTTGGCCTTCTCCAGCTGTCTGGCCTTGGAGCGCCACCACCACTGCTGATGCACATAGGGGCCATGGGTGGGGTCCATCAGACCGACCACCGCCTGGTCGATGTGGGTGTCGAAGTCCATCCGGTCGACCAGCTTGGGCGCCCCGCCGACGACGCCGGGAAATTCGGGCGGCTCGTCCAGCGTGGCGCTCTCGCGCGGGTCTGAAGCGAACCAGACGAAGATCATCCCCTGGCGCTCGCACACCGGATAGGACCGCACGCGGATACGCTCCACCTCCAGATCCTGGTCGTCGAGCAGGGAGGGGACCGAGGTGCAGGCGCCGTCCGCCGCGCGGAAACGCCAGCCGTGATAGGGGCATTCGACGCTTTCGCCTTCGGACCCCATCTTCACGATCCGTCCAGCGGAAAGCGGCGCGGCGCGGTGGGGACAGATGTCACGCAGCGCAAACGCCTGCCCGCGCCGGGTACGGCCGACCAGCACCGGCTCGCCCAGCATCTCGATCCGCCGCAGCGACCCGGGCTTCACCGCCCCGGACAGGGCGGCGAAGTACCACTGGTCGAGGATGAAGCCGCGTCCGAAGGCGGTCTCCGCCTTCCCCGCGGTTCTTGCATCTAGGATCGGGGCGTCGCCGTCGGCCATAGGCCTCGTTTACGCGAAACCGCACGGACGCCCAACACTCTCGAGGTCGCTGTCACGCCTCGTCGAGCCGGAAGGTGATCTCCGCTTCCAGGCCGCCGGGCAAGAGCTCGATCCGCGACGTTCCGCCGAGCCCCCGCGCCAGACGACTGATCAGCAGCGATCCGCTGCCCTCGCGGACGCTCGGGGCCAAGGGCGCGACGACGGACTCCCGCCAGTGCAGCACGCCGCCAAGCGCGCTGGCGCGGCATTCGACCACGAGCCGGCCGCTCGGCTTGGCGAGGGCGCCGTACTTGGCCGCGTTGGTGGCCAGTTCGTGGAAGATCAGGCTGAGGCTGAGGGCCGCCGCAGACGACACCTTCAAGGGATCGCAGATCAGCGTCACCTGGCCATTATCGTCCAGATAGGGCTGAAGCTCAGTCTCGAGCGCCGTCTGCACGCTCACCGCCTGAACCTGGCCTCTGAGGAGCAGGGCGTTTGTGCGCGCCATGGCCTCGATGCGTTGGCCGAAAGCGACCTGGAACTCGTCCACCGTATCCACCGTGCGCGCCGTCAGGCGCGAAAGGGCGAGGACGATGGACAGGGTGTTCTGCAGCCGGTGGTGCAGCTCGCCCACCAGAATGGTGTGCTGGGCCGAGGCATTGGAGCGGTCTGCGGCATGATCAATCAAGGTGTCGCTGCCGACGGGTGGCCGAAAGCTGTACGATCCCACCGGAGCTTGGTCTTCCAGGGGGTTTTCGCTCATTTCGCCTCCAGCGCCGTATCGGCGGGAGCACACTGCCGCTCTCGATCGCCATAGAGCCCAGGGTCATCTGTCGACCAAGCGACGCTAACACGACGCCAGGCGAGCGTCGATCAGCTTTGCCATAAACAGGACGCGCCTGCTCCAGAGGGCTCGGCGGCGGCTTCGTCCCCATTTGCGAACCTCTGGGCCGCCGCTAGTGTCGGGCCATGCGTATCGCTCTTCTCGCCATCGGCAGGCTCGGCCGCGATCCGGCGGCGGCGCTGGCGCGGGACTATGCGGAGCGGGCCACCGCCTCGGGCCGCGCACTCGGCCTTGGGCCGGTGGAGATCATCGAATTGGAGGCGCGAAAGCCCGGCAAGGCGGCGGAAGCGGAGGCCCTGCGCACCGCCCTGGGGGCCGAGCCCACCTACCTGATCGCCTGTGACGAGCGCGGCAAGGCCCACCCCTCCCGCGCCTTCGCCGAGCGGATCGGCCGGCTGCGCGACGGAGGCGAACGGCGACTGGCCTTTGTGATCGGCGGGGCGGACGGGCTCGACCCCGCCTTCGTCGCCGAGGCGCGCGAGACCCTGGCCTTCGGTCCCCAGACCTGGCCCCACGCCCTGGCCCGCGCCATGCTGGCCGAACAGGTCTATCGTGCCGTGACCATTCTCGCCGGGAGCCCCTATCACCGTGATTAGCCGCCTTCCGGCCATCGGCGCAGTGCTGCTGCTCATCGCCGCCGCGCCCGCCGACGATCTGGCGGGTCTGCGCGCGCGGCTGGTGCAGCTAGCCCAGCAGGAACGGTCGGGCGTCGCCAGGGCGCAGACGGCGGCGGCGCGGCTGTCGGCCCTGAACGCGGCGGAGGCGGGACTGAAGGCGCGTATCGGCGCCAACCAGGTCTCCCTCACCAAGCTGCTCGGCGCCCTGCAGACCTATCAGCGCCACCCGCCCCCGGCGCTGCTGGTCTCCCCGCGCTCGGCCAAGGATGCGGTGAACGCCGCCATCCTGATGCGCGCCATCGCGCCGGAGCTGGAGCGGCGGGCCAGAACCTTTGCCGACGAAAGCAAGCATCTGAACGCCCTGCGCCGCCAGATCCTGCTCGCCGACGGCGACTTTCTGGGTGCGGAACATGACGTGGCGGATCGTCGCGCGGAAATGGACGCCCTCAATGAGGAGAAGGCGCGACTGGAGGGTCATGCCGATCCTGCGCTCTCCGCTTCCGCGGCGCGGGTAGGGGCCATGGCCGGCTCCCTCGACGAACTGGCCCAGGGCGCGGCGGCCCTCGGTAATACAACGGCTCCAGCGGCGACGCTTGCCCCCACAAAGCTTGCCCCGCCCTTGCCCGGCGCGCCGGTCCGCCGCTTCGGCGACGCCATCCCCGGACACGCCCCGTCGGAGGGCTGGAGCTGGTCGGCGCCGGAGGGCGCGCTGGTGGTCGCCCCGACAGGAGGTCGCATCGTCTATGCCGGGCCTTTGAAAGGCTGGGGTTTTGTGGTGATCTTAAGAAGTCCTGGCGGATACCATGTGGTGCTTGCGGGGCTCGAACGGGTGAGTGCGCGCGTGGGCGGCGAGATGGCGGCGGGAGAACCCGTCGGACGCATCGCCAAACCGCCTGCGACCAGCCCCGGAAAAGCCACGGCGGCGCCCGAGCTCTATCTCGAGGTGCGCAAGGGCGCCCAGCCCATCGATCCGGCTCCCTTTTTCGCGGGAACGGCGTCGGCGGGACGAGCGGGCCGATAGCGTGTGTACAGTAGCGTTCTAGTGGGCGGCTTTTCGAGGAACCCGATGCGCAAGATTCTCCTGATCGGTATTTCGACCTTCGCCCTGGGGGCCGCCGCCATGGCCGCCGCCGAACAGCAGTTCGCGTCGAAGGACGAAACCTATCGGATGCTGAACCTGTTCGGCGATGTGCTCACCGCCGTCGACCAGCAATATGTGGTGCCGGTGGACAACAAGAAGCTGATCGAGGCGGCGCTCGACGGCATGCTGACCTCGCTTGATCCCCACTCTGGCTATCTGGACCCGACCGGCTTCAACGACCTGTCGGACCAGACCCGCGGCGATTACGGCGGACTCGGCATCCAGGTCGGCGGCGAGGACGGGGCGGTGAAGATTGTCGCCCCTATGGACGGCACCCCCGCCGCCCGCGCCCACCTGCAGGCCGGCGACTACATCACCGCCATCGACGGTCAGTCCATCCTCGGCCAGTCGCTGAACGACGCGGTCAAGTCCATGCGCGGCCCCGTGGGCTCCAGCTGTGTGCTGACCATCGCCCGCGACAAGTCCGATCCCTTCACCGTCAAGCTGACCCGCGAAGTCATTGCGGTGAAGTCGGTGGCCCGCCAGATGATGGGCGACTACGGTTATGTTCGCGTCGCCGGCTTCGACGAGAAGACGGGCCAGGAGACCACTGCCGCGATCAAGGCGCTGAAGGCGCAGAACCCGGCCATGAAGGGCATGATCCTGGATCTGCGCAACAATCCGGGCGGCCTAGTCAATCAGGCGGTGGCGGTGGCCTCCGACTTCCTCGACGGCGGCGAGGTGGTGAGCCAGCGCGGCCGCGATCCGCGCGACATCCAGCGCTATAACGCCCGCCCCAATGGCGACCTGATCAAGGGCCTGCCCCTGGTGGTGCTGGTCAACAACGGCTCGGCCTCAGCCGCCGAGATCGTCGCCGGCGCGCTGAAGGATCGGGAGCGGGCCACGGTGGTGGGCCTGACCACCTTCGGCAAGGGTTCGGTGCAGTCGGTCATCCCGCTGCGCGACGGCAAGGACGGGGCGCTGAAGCTGACCACCGCCAAATACTACACCCCGGCCGGCATCTCGATCCAGAAGACGGGCATCACCCCGGACCTGCAGGTGGCCTATTCCCACCGCCAAGCCGAGGCCATCTTCGACGAGTCCATGCAGTTCTCCGAGGCCAGCCTGAAGGGCGCCCTCGACACCCAGGAAGGCAAGTCCCGCAAGGCGCCGGCTTCGATCGAAGTTCCCGCCGCCGCCGCGGATCCGGTGAAGATCGCCGAGGCCAAGGCCGCGCTGAAGAAGGCCAAGGAAAGCGGCAAGGGTGCGGACGAAGCCAAGCTGGAGAAGACCGCGTCCACCTCCATCGACGGGGATGACGACGATACGCCCCAACTGGCCAATACCGGCATTGCGCGCCTGACCACCAAGACCGACTTCCAGCTTGCCCGTGCGCTCGACGTGCTGAAGGCCGGCGGCGCACAGCAGGCGATCAAGCTCTTCCCGGCGGAAAACTACTCTCCCGCCAAGCCGAAGTTCACCACCGCCTCCATCGCGCCGGCCAAGGGCGCATCGGCCTCGGTCGGCAAGGCGGAAGCCACCCCGGCCAAGCCCGCCGCCCCCGGCAAGACGCGCTAAGGGCTCGGTAGGGCCGCTCTATTCGGGCCAGGTGGCCGGGTCCATGGCCAGCACCTCGCCGGCCATGTAGAGCGAGCCGCACAGGATGACATGGGGCGGGGGTCTATCCTCCGCCCCTTTCCGTTCAAGCGCGAGGGTCAGGGCGGCGAGGGGATCGGCGGCTATCTCCACATCCAGCCCGGGCGCGGCGGCGGCGAGGCTCTGCGGGGTCGCCGCGAGGTCGGAGGCGAACCCGGTGACGATCAGGCGGGCGTCGAGGTGGCGGAAAGCGTCGAACACACCTTCCGCGTCCTTGCGCGCCACCAGCCCGACGATCAGCGTCACGGGCCGCCCATCGCGCGCCCGCATGACTCGCGCCACCTCGGCCAGCGCGCGTGCGGCATGGGGATTATGGCCCCCGTCGAGCCACAGGTCTGCGCCAGCAGCCTCGGCCATGGCCCCCAGAGGTCCACGTGTCAGGCGCTGCATGCGAGCGGGCCAGCTAGCGGTGGTCAATCCTCTGGCTATGGCCGCCTCGGTGATGCGCGGGTCGCCCAGGGCCAGGGCGGCGGCGATCGCCGTTCCCGCATTGTCGATTTGGTGCGGACCCAGCAAGCTCGGCGCCGGCAGGTCGAACAGGGCCTCGCCGTGCTGGAAGTTCATGCCGCCGCGCTCCGCATAGGCGTCGTAGTCGCGCCCGCCGAGAGTGAGCGGTGCGCCGAGACGCTCGGCCTCCGTCTCGATCACCTCCAGCGCCTCCTGCTGCTGGCGGGCGGACACCACCGGGCGGCCCGGCTTGATGATCCCTGCCTTCTCCGCCGCAATCAAGCCGATGGTGTCGCCGAGGTACTCCTTGTGGTCGATATCCACCGGCGCGATCACCGAGACGGCGGGACGGTCGATCACGTTGGTGCTGTCGAACCGCCCGCCCAGCCCCACCTCGATGATGCACAGATCAGCCGGTACGGAAGCAAAGGCGGCCAGCGCCGCCACGGTGGTGATCTCGAAGAAGGTGATCGGCTGGCCCGCATTGACCCGCTCCACCTCCAGGATGAGGTCATTCAATTGATCGTCGCTGATCAACTTGCCCGCCAGGCGAATCCGCTCCGCGAAGCGCACCAGATGCGGCGACGTGAACACGTGCGTTCTCAGGCCCGCCGCCTCGGCGATGGCGCGCAGGAAGGCGATGGTCGAGCCCTTCCCGTTGGTGCCGGCCACATGGATCACTGGCGGCAAGCGATCCTGGGGCCGTCCGAGATCGTCGAGCAGGCGCAGGGTCCGGCCCAGCGACAGGTCGATCTTGATCGGGTGAAGCGCCCGCAGCCGCTCCAGCGCCGCGTCGTGGGGGAGAAGGACGTCGCTCATGGTCCGGGCTCGTAGGCCCTAGTCGTACCGCTCGGCAAGGGCGTCCGCCATGGCGCCGCGCAGGCGATCCGCCAATCGGCTGCGCTCGTCCTGGCCCAGCGCCTGACCGATGGCGATGGAGCGGTTGGACAGGTGCAGGGAGAGGCGGCGCGCCTGCTCGCTTCCCTCGAAGCGGATACGGGTGAAGGCGGTGGGCGAGGTCCATACCACCGCCACGCCCCGCTTGCCCTCGCGCGACACCACGATCCGGTCGGCATCCACCCGCACCCGCTCGGCGCGGCTGGCATAGAGGCGATAGACGCGAAAGGCGATCACGACACCGATCAGATCCACCCCGAGGAAGATGGGCACGGGATAGGCGCCGATCATAAACAGGAAGGCGGCGACCCAGAGATTGAACAGGGCGAACACACCGAGCACGATCCACATACCGCGGTCCGACAGCGAGCGGTTGGGCTGGATCACCGCATCCATGTAAAGCGGGCGGATCGTCTGGTCCGACATGGAGCACATATGGGCACGACTATCCCGAAGGCGCCAGCGGCCCGCAAGCCGGCGCGCAAACCTGCACCGAAACGACCCGCCAAGCGCATGACGCCCAGGGACCGCGCCCGGGTGGACGAAATTTTCGCCCGCTTCGCCACCGCGACGCCCGAGCCGCGCACGGAACTTCGCTTCGAGAGCCCCTACACCCTGGTGGTGGCCGTCGCCCTTTCGGCCCAGGCGACGGATGTGTCGGTCAACAAGGCCACTGACCGCCTCTATCAGGTCGCCGACACGCCGCTAAAGATGCTGGAGCTCGGCGAGGCGGGACTGACCGACTACATCAAGTCCATCGGACTCTATCGCACCAAGGCCAAGAACGTGATCGCCCTGTCGCGCATCCTGATGGAGCAGTATCATGGGGACGTGCCGCTGAACCGCGAGGCGCTGGAGTCTCTGCCGGGCGTCGGTCGCAAGACCGCCAGCGTGGTGTTGAACGAGCTGGGCGTCGAGCCGGCGATCGCGGTGGATACCCACGTGTTCCGCGTCGCTCATCGGCTGAAGCTGTCCACCGCGACGACGCCCGACGGTGTGGAGCGCGACCTGATGGCCATCACGCCCGAGCCCTATCGTACCCGCGCGCACCACTGGCTGATCCTGCATGGTCGTTACACCTGCATCGCCCGGCGACCGAAGTGCGAATCCTGCCTGATCGCCGACCTTTGCCCCTCGCGTGAGCTGTTCCTGGGCGCCTAGAGGTTGACGCACCGCCGCGAACCGGGCGAGCTTGGCCACAAGGTGGTGTTTTGGAGCCCTGGAAGATGAGTATGGTCGAAGAATTCAAGGCGTTCATCGCCCGCGGCAATGTGGTCGATCTGGCGGTCGGCGTGATCATCGGCGGCGCCTTCGGCAAGATCGTCACCGGGTTGGTGGATCAGATCGTCATGCCGCCGATCGGCCTCATCCTGGGCGGGGTGGACTTCTCCGGCCTGAAGATCGTGCTGAAGGCCGCGGACGCCGCCACCAAGAAGCCTGAGGTGGCCATCGCCTATGGCGCCTTCATCAACACCCTGATCCAGTTCTTCATCATCGCCGTGGTGATCTTCCTGATCGTAAAGGCGCTGAACGTCCTGCAGCGCAAGCAGGACGAAAAGCCCGCCGATCCGCCCGCACCCACCACCAGTGAAGCCTTGCTCATGGAGATCCGCGACGCCCTAAAGGCTCGGCCTTAGACGGGCACGTTCGGTCCGCCAATGAGCAAGATGCGACTGTTCAGAAAGCGATAGGGCGGGACAGCAAGACTCTTCTTGGCTGGGCCGATCAGTGGCCGACCAGCCAGAGAATAGCGCGTACCGCAGCACGGGCAGGTCCAGCGCGCGTCCGTTGGAGCGGACGCTTCGATACCGTGCGGGTCAACCACACAGCGATGTCCCGGCATGGTGCACGCGAGGTCGAGCACGACATACCGCGGCGCCATGGGTGAAGAGTCGAGCACCAAGGCCTCATCAGCCGCTAGCCCCCGAACGCCAATTGGTCGCCCAAGAACGGCTAAGGTCTTAAAGAAGCCGTCTGGCTTCGTAGGCAAGGCGACGCGTACACGGGGGTCGTCCACGACCGGCTGAGCGGAACTGAGTAGGGATTAACCTGCCGCACCTAGACCGCCGATACCCATCGCCCAGCCCAGAAAGCCGATGAAGGTCCGACGAGCGGGCGCCTCAGCCATCAGACCAGCTTCAGCGCCTCGCGGTGCATGGCGCGGGTGATGCGGTGACCGTCGGCGGGGGCGAGACCAGCGTGGAAGCCGGGCAGGACCTGCTCCTCGCCCTCGATATGCTCCTCCACCAGCTTTTGCAGGGCCTTGGCCTTGCGCAGCCAGCGCGGGTCGTCCTTGGGCAGAGCTTCCAGTTCGTACAGATAGGTCTTGATCTCGAACAGCTCGGCCGCGAGGTGCATGGACGAAGCTCCCTGATCCGTGGCCCGCAGGGCCGGATAGAGCACGTTCTCCTTCTGCAGGGCGTGGCGGGTCAGAAGGGCGTTCAGCTGGTCGAGCAGCCGGGTGCGCTTGGCCACCTGTACGTCGCCAGTCTCGCCGATCTGCTTGAACAGTTTCTCGATCCGGCGGTGCTCGCCGGTAAGGCCCTCGTACCAGTCGCCGGTCATGGCGGTGGTGGCGGTGGCGGCGGCCTTGCGCGAATTGACCAGGGCGAAGGCGGTGACGAAGCCGACGCCCAGGGCGGCGGCGACCATGGTCCAGGAGACGCGCTCATTGCGCGCCCGGTCGAGCGCATAGTGGGCGCCCTCGTCGGCCCGCTTGGCGGCTACGCGGCTAAGTTCGGTGATCAGGCTGGCCCCGTCGCCGGTGCGGCGGGCCGCTTCCTTGCCGAAATCCGTCAGCAGGTTGGCACCGTCTCCCGTACGCCGAGCGGCCTCACGGCTGAGTTCGGACAGGAACTGTGCGCCGTCGCCGGTCCGGCGCGCGGCTTCGCGGCTCAGATCCTTCAGCACACCACGCGCGTCTTCCAGGCGGTCCTTGGCGTCGTCGAACACAGGCATAGGTATATCCTCTCCCCCGCACCGTTTTGGGCATCTGGGGCCTTGCCTTCCACAACGCAACGGTTGGCGTGGCTGTTCCCCGATCCCGACTCGTCTCGTCGCCCTTGCCAGGGCGCGCTTTCGGGGCCATGGCCCCCTCATGCCCACACCAGCCGCCACACAGGCCAAGCTTTGCGGTTTGTCTACCCCCGAAGCCGTTAACGCCGCGCTTGCGGGCGGGGCGGCCATGATCGGATTCAACTTTTTTGCCAAAAGTCCGCGGGTCGTGACCGTGGAAACCGCCGCGCGCCTCGCCCAGTCGCTGGCCGGCGGCCCGATGCGGGTCGTGGCGGTGACGGTCGATCCCGATGACGCGCTGGTGGACGAGATCGCCCGCGTGCTGAAGCCCGACCTGATCCAGCTGCACGGCAAGGAGACCCCCGCACGGGCCATGGCGATCAAGGCGCGGAGCGGGGTGGGGGTCATCAAGGTGATCTCGGTGTCCGAACCCGCCGATCTCGACGCTGCCCGCCCCTTCGACGGTCTGGTCGACCATCTGATGTTCGACGCCAAGACGCCCAAGGATGCGCCCCTGCCCGGCGGGATGGGCGTGCGCTTCGGCTGGGACATGCTCAAGGGCCGGCGCTTCGAGCGCCCCTGGTTCCTGGCCGGCGGGCTCGACCCCTGGAATGTGGCGGACGCCGTAGCCCGCAGCGGCGCGCCCCTGGTGGACGTTTCCTCTGGCGTGGAGCGCGGGGCGGGGCTAAAGGACCCGGCTCTCATCACGGCCTTCCTGGAAGCCGTCCGTAAAGCCTAGAAGGCTCTTCGTGAACGCAGTCCTGCAACCCAACGATTACACCGCCTATCCCGACGCCGAAGGGCGGTTCGGCGACTATGGCGGGCGCTATGTGCCCGAAACCCTGATGCCGCTGGTGCACGAGCTGGACGCCGCCTATAGCGCCGCCAAGGCGGATCCGTCCTTCCAGGCGGAACTGAATGGCTATCTGACCCACTATGTGGGACGCCCCTCCCCACTCTATTTCGCCGAGCGGCTCACCGAGCACTTCGGCGGGGCCAAGATCTATTTCAAGCGCGACGAGCTGAACCATACCGGCGCGCACAAGATCAACAACTGCATGGGCCAGATCCTGCTCGCCCGCCGCATGGGCAAGACCCGGATCATCGCCGAGACGGGCGCCGGCCAGCACGGCGTGGCCAGCGCCACCGTCTGCGCCCGCTTTGGCTATCCATGCGTGGTCTATATGGGCTCCCTCGACGTGGAGCGGCAAAAGCCCAACGTCTTCCGCATGAATCTGCTGGGCGCCGAGGTGAGGCCGGTGACGGCGGGCACGGGCACGCTAAAGGACGCCATGAACGAGGCCATGCGCGACTGGGTCACCAACGTGCACGATACCTATTACATCATCGGCACCGCCGCCGGCCCGCACCCCTATCCGGCCATGGTGCGCGACTTCCAAAGCGTGATCGGGACCGAGGCGCGGGCGCAAATCCTCGACCGGGAAGGGAGGCTGCCCGACGCCGTGGTGGCCTGTATCGGCGGGGGCTCCAACGCCATCGGCCTGTTCCATCCCTTCCTCGCCGACGAGGGCGTCAGGCTGGTGGGCGTGGAGGCGGCGGGCCATGGCCTGTCGAGCGGGATGCATGCGGCCTCCCTCACCGGCGGGCGCCCCGGCGTTCTGCACGGCAACAAGACCTACCTGCTGCAGGACGACGACGGGCAGATCATCGACGCCCACTCCATTTCCGCCGGCCTCGACTATCCCGGCATCGGCCCCGAGCACGCCTGGCTGCACGATGTGGGCCGGGCCACCTATGTCTCCTCCACCGATGAAGATGCGCTGGACGCCTTCCAGCTCTGCTCCAGGCTCGAGGGCATCATTCCCGCCCTGGAGCCCGCCCACGCCCTGGCCCGTGTCGGCGAGATCGCCAGGGACGTGGGCAAGGGCGGCATCGTGCTGATGAATCTGTGCGGCCGGGGCGACAAGGACATCTTCACCGTCGCCGACCACCTGGGGGCGCGGCTTTGACCACGCCACGGATCGACGCCCGCTTCGCTGCGCTGAAGGCCGACCACCGGGCCGCCTTCGTGCCCTACATCATGGCCGGCGATCCGGACGAGGCGACCACGCTCGCCATCCTGCGCGGACTGCCGTCGGCGGGGGCGGACCTGATCGAGCTCGGCTTCCCCTTCTCCGATCCCATGGCCGAGGGCGTGCCGATCCAGAAGGCCGCCCAGCGCGCGCTGAAGAGCGGCATGAGGCTTCACAAGACCCTGGCCCTGGTCCGCGCCTTCCGCGAACAGGATCAGGCGACCCCGATCATCCTGATGGGCTATCTCAACAACGTCCTCACCTACGGCTACGAGACCTTCGCCCACAACGCCGCCGAGGCCGGCGTGGACGGCTTGATCGTAGTGGACTGCCCGCCGGAGGAGTCCGCCCCCCTCGCCGACGCCTTGGATGCCGCGGGCGTCTCGCTGATCCGCCTCGCCACCCCCACCTCGGACGATGCGCGGTTGAAGGTGATCGCCGCCCGGACCTCCGGCTTCGTCTATTACGTCTCCGTCGCCGGCGTCACCGGGCAGAAGGAGGCGGACGAGACCGCCGTGGCTCCCATGGTCGAGCGGGTGCGCCAAGCCTCGGGTCTGCCGGTGGCCGTCGGTTTCGGCATCCGCACGCCGGAGCGGGCGGAAGCCGTGGCGCGGGTGGCCGACGCCGTGGTGGTCGGTTCGGCCCTGGTGGATGAGCTCGCCAAGGCGTTGGATGAGAACCAATCCCCGTCCGAGCGGGTTCTAGCTCTGGCGAAGCGCCTGGCCGAGGCCGTGCGCAGCGCCCGCGTCCCGGTTTCCGCCTGAGGGGCAAGAAGCAGTCCATGACCGCCAGAGACACTCCCGCGCCACCAGCCGAGACCCCGGCGAGTACGCCTGTCGCCGATAAAGCTGCCGCCGGCGCCGCGGACAAGGCGTCCAAGCCAAAGTCCGGCTGGTTGTCGCGGCTCAGGCCCGGTCTGAAGCAGCAAGCCTCGCCCCGCGCACAGGAGACGCCCGACGACCTGTGGCTGAAAGATCCCGATACCGGCGAGCTGCTCTACCGGCCGGACCTGGAGGCGGCGCTCTGGGTCACGCCGTCCGGCCATCATATGCGCCTGACGCCGGACCAGCGCTTCAGCATCACCTTCGACGCCGGCGCCTTTGAGCGGATACAGGCTCCTTCGACAAAGGATGATCCGCTCGGTTTCCGGGACCAGAAGCCGTATCCGCACAGGCTCAAGGCCGCGCGCGAGACGTCTGGTGAGGTGGACGCCATGTCCATCGCTTTCGGCAAGATCGCCGGGCGCAATGCTGTGGTTCTGGTGCAGAATTTCGGCTTCCTCGGCGGCTCCCTGGGCCAGGCAGCCGGGCAGGGCTTTATCGCCGCGACCCGTGAGGCCGTCCGCCGGGACTGCCCGCTGGTGGTGTTCACCGCTTCCGGCGGCGCGCGCATGCAGGAGGGCACACTCAGCCTGATGCAGATGGCCCGCGCCACCCTGGCGATCCAGGAGCTGAAGGCCGTCGGCCTGCCCTATATCGTCGTGTTGACCGACCCGACCACCGGCGGTGTCACCGCCTCCTACGCCATGCTAGGCGATGTCCAGTTCGCCGAACCGGGCGCTTTGATCGCCTTTACCGGCCCGCGAGTCATCGAGCAGACCATCCGCGAAACCTTGCCGCCGGGCTTTCAGCGGGCCGAGTATCTCGAAGACAAGGGCGTGGTCGATCGGGTGACGCCACGCCGAGACCTTGCTGCGGCCCTCGGCAATGTGATCGGCATCCTCATGGATGGCCGGGCCCGCATTCGCGCCGCCTGAGGCGCGCGACAGCCCCTCTACGCCCCCGGCGCGTCTTCCGTATTGGAGGTCCAGCCGTGTTGGGGCGCCGGCGGTTCGGTGGGATAGGCGCGATCACGCGGACGGCCATCGCCCGTGGGGTCATCGACGGGACGTGGCGCGTAGGTATCCGCCATCTCCGCGCGCAGGCGGGCATCGAAGGCGCGCTGTTCGGCCTGGGCGGCGGCCTGCTCACGGCGATCCTGCTCGATCATGGCCTGGAGTTGCGGATCGAGCGGCTCGGCGGCCGCGGCCGGTTGGGCCTCTTGTGACGGGTCGAGCGTCGCGAGCTTGCCGTTCGGAACCGGCGGCGCTTCACGGCTGTATTGGATTTGTACCGGCAGGCGGCCCGTGGAGGCGAGGTCCGGCGCCTTGGCGTCGGGACGATCTGCGCCGGCGAGGGCGAAACCGCACAGGGCGATCGCCGCCACACCTGCGACAGCACCGATCTGCAGGCGACGGTCACGGATCAAGGTCTCGAAACGGTTCATGGCCAGCCTCCATGCGATCTGCGCCCGTCGAAGCAACGCGTGCAGGGCCGGCCGGTTCAGCGGCTATCGGGACATCGTCAGCGAGAAAGGCGGCGGCAGAGTTCATCCAGCTGTTCCAGCGTGTCGTAACGGATGCTGAGCACGCCCCGGCCATCCTTGTCGGCGATCTCGACCGGTAGACCTACGGCTTCGGAAAGGTCCATTTCGAGAGCGCGCGTATCCGGATCCTTGCTCTGGATCGCCGGTCTCACCAGCTTGGGGGGCGGAGCCTTAGGATCACGGATGCCGGCGCGGGCAATATATTCCGCCTGGCGCACCGATAGACCCCATTCGACGATCTTGTCCGCCAGCTTGTCCGCCTCGGGGGAGGTGGCGATTGCGCGCGCGTGGCCGGCGCTGAGCCGCCCCTCGATGAGATGGGTGCGCACGCCTTCCGGCAGGGCGAGCAGGCGCAGGGTATTGGCCACATGGCTGCGGCTCTTGCCCACCACCTCGGCCACCTGCTCCTGGGTCCTGCCGAAACGCTCGATCAGCGTCTGATAGCTCTGACCTTCTTCCAGGGGGTTGAGATCGGCGCGCTGGACGTTCTCGATGATGCCGATCTCGAGCACGTCCTGTTCGGTCAGGTCCTCGCGAACCACGACCGGCAAAGCGCGAATGCCTGCCCGTTGGGCGGCTCGCCAGCGGCGTTCGCCCGCCACGATCTGGTATTCGCCGAGCGCGCCGGGGGCGGGACGGACGAGCAGCGGCTGAAGCACGCCCTTGTCACGGATTGAGGACGCCAGTTCCTCCAGCGCCGCTTCGGCGAAGAGCTTGCGCGGCTGATCCGGATTGCGGCGTAGGAGTTCGATGGGCACTTCCCGGATCGGGCCGGCTTCTGCGACAGCTTCTGGCGCGGGCGCATCCGTTTCCCCGAGCAGCGCCGATAGTCCGCGCCCCAGGCCGCGCCGTCCGCCTTCCGCCATTCCCGTACTCCTCAGGCCGCCACGGCGGCGCGGCGTGCGCGCTCACGGACGACGACTTCGCGGGCCAGCTTCAGATAGGCCTGGCTACCCGCACATTTCAGGTCGTAGATCAGCGCCGGCTTCCCGAACGACGGCGCCTCGGACACGCGAACGTTGCGTGGTATCACCGCATCATAAACCTTGTCGCCAAAGTGCTCGCGGACATCGCGCGCCACCTGATCCGACAAGCTGTTGCGGCGGTCATACATGGTGAGCACTACCCCTTGTATTTCAAGGGTCGGGTTCAGGTTGCCTCGAACCAGCTCCACGGTTCGCATGAGTTGAGTCAGGCCCTCAAGCGCGAAGAACTCGCACTGCAGCGGCACCAGAACGGCGTCGGCGGTGGTCATGGCGTTGACGGTGAGCAGGTTCAGGGAGGGCGGACAGTCGATCAGAATATAGGAGTAGGGCTGAGTCAGACCTGCAACGGCCTCGCGCAAACGGTAGGACCGGCGCGGATGACTGCCGAGTTCGATCTCAACGCCAGACAGATCTGCGTCCGAAGGAACGAGGTCCAGACCAGGTACGGCCGTATTCACGACGGCATCCGACATGGCGTTGTCGCCCACCAGAACGTCATACAGTGTGGTCTTGCGATCCGCCCGCGGCACACCGAGCCCCGTTGAGGCGTTTCCCTGCGGATCGGCGTCGAGCAGGAGCACCTGTTCACCGACGGCGGCCAGGGCGGTGCCGAGGTTGATAGCCGTCGTGGTCTTGCCGACGCCGCCCTTCTGATTGGCGATGGCCAGAACGCGCGGGCGCGCAGGGGCTCTGGCTTTGGAATTATCGGACACGGCGGAGCCTCTCGATGCGCAGAATCCGGCCGCGTGGGTCGCTGAGGCTGGGGCTGCGTGCCACGTGGAAATCCCACGTCGCTTGGGCGTCGGTCAATTCCTGTTGGACGCTTTCACCCTTGAGAAAGAGGCCAATAGTCTGCTCCGGCGTCTTGTTCCCCAAGAGTGGCCAGGCAAAGCCCAAAAGGCGGGCAAGGGGGGCGCAGGCGCGCGCGGTAACGACCTCGACCCCGCCGATCCTGACCTCTTCGGCGCGAGCGTTGTGGACCTCGACCGGCAGCTGGAGCCGCGTAGCCACCTCACGAAGAAATACACAGCGCTTGGCCATGCTCTCCACCAAGTGAACCCGCGTACTGGGCACATCCTTGAGCAGGACGGCGAGAACCAGACCCGGAAAGCCCGCTCCGGCCCCGAGATCGGCCCAGACGCGAGCCTTGGGAGCCAGGGGCAGTAGCTGGGCGCTGTCATAGGCATGCCGGAGCCAGAACGCGTCGAGCGCGCTTGGGCCGACGAGATTCATCCGTGCGTTCCACTCGGCGATGAGGCCGCGATAAGCGATCAGGTCCGCCATGGCCCGCGTATCGGCGCCGGTGGCGGCCGCGAAGGCTTCCGGGCCAAAGCCTTCGACGGTTTCAGGCGGCGCTGGCGCGTCGGACATGGGCAAGGAGAGCTGTGAGGGCGCCGGGCGTCACCCCCTCGATGCGGCCGGCTTGACCGAGGGTGAGAGGTCGGATTGCGGAGAGTTTCTCGCGACATTCGGCGGATAGGCCGCCGATGCGTCGATAGTCGAGGTCGGCGGGCAGGCGCAGGGACTCGTCGCGCTGGAAGGCGGCCACATCGGAAGCCTGCCGGTCGAGATATCCCGCATAGGCCGCGTCGATCTCCACCTGTTCGCGGACCTCCGCCGGCCAGTCGGCCAGTTCCGGCCAGACGGGGATAAGGTCGTCGAAGCCGATCTCCTGATAGGCCAAGAGTTGGGTCAGGGTGCGCAGCTTGCCGTCATCATTGACACGGAAGCCCTTCGCAGAAGCCTCACGCGGGGTGAGCTTGAGGACCTGAGCGCGCATTCGCGCCGCGTTGATGGCGGCGGCCTTGGCGGCAAAGGTGGAGGCACGGTCGGTGCCGACCAAGCCAAGGGCCTCACCGCGCGGCGTCAGCCTCTGGTCGGCATTATCGGCGCGCAGGGTAAGCCGGAACTCAGCCCGCGAGGTGAACATACGATAGGGCTCGCTGACGCCACGTGTGACGAGATCGTCGATCAGGACGCCGATATAGGCCTCGTTGCGGGCGAAGGTGACGCCCTCCTGCCCCCCTGCGGATCTGGCCGCATTCATGCCCGCGACAAGACCCTGGGCCGCCGCCTCCTCATAACCCGTCGTGCCGTTGATCTGGCCGGCTAGATACAGGCCGGGCAGGCGCTTGGCCTGAAGGTGTGGATCGAGTTCGCGTGGATCCACATAGTCGTATTCGATCGCATAGCCGTAGCGACGCACGCGCACAGACTCGAGTCCCACCATGGTGCGCAGGAAGGCGTCCTGGGTCTCGGCAGCGACCGAGGTAGAGACCCCGTTAGGATAGACGAGCTCGCCCGCCTCCGTGCCTGGCAAACCTTCGGGCTCCAAAAACACCTGGTGCGCCGTCTTGTCGGCGAAACGAACCACCTTGTCCTCGATGGACGGGCAGTAGCGTGGACCCCGGCCCGTGGCGCGCCCGCCATAGACAGCCGATTCCCCAAGGCGGTCGGCGATCAGCCGGTGGGTATCGGCATTGGTATAGGTCACCCCGCAGGCGATCTGGGGTGTGGTGATCGCCCTAGTCAGAAACGAGAACGGCGAAGGCGTTTCATCGGCCTCCTGCATCTCGACCCGATCCCAAGCGATGCTGGCTGACTCCAGTCTGGCCGGGGTGCCGGTCTTCAGCCGTCCCATGGCGAAGCCCAGGGCGTAGAGGCGTTCGGCAAGGCCGATAGCGGGCTGATCTCCGTGGCGTCCAGCGGCTATCCGCTCCTCACCTCTATGGATGACGCCTTTTAGAAAGGTGCCCGTGGTCAGGATGACGGCGCCGGATCGGTGCGCCACGCCGCTCGCATCGATCACCCCCGTGACACGGCCAGCCGTGACGACCAGATCCTCAACCGCGGCGGCGCGGATGGTGATGTTAGGGACGGCGGCCAATTCGGCCTGCATCGCCGCGCGATAGAGGCCCCTATCAATCTGCGAGCGCGGGCCGCGTACGGCCGGACCCTTGGAGCAGTTGAGCAGGCGAAACTGGATGCCGGCTCGGTCGGCCAGACGGCCCATGAGACCGTCGAGCGCGTCGATTTCCCGAACCAGATGGCCCTTCCCCAGCCCGCCGATAGCCGGGTTGCAGGACATTTCGCCGATGGTATCGAGCTTGTGGGTCAGCAGCAGGGTGCGCGCACCGACGCGCGCCGAAGCCGCTGCCGCTTCGCAGCCTGCGTGACCGCCGCCGATAACGATGACATCCCAGTCGAACAAGTTGCGCTCCGTGAGGCGCGCTATTTAGGGGCCTCAGCCCGTTAACGCCACCGACTTCGGCGTCTGTTTCACGTGGAACACTACTTGCCTATGCAGAACTCAAGGAAGATGGCGTCAAGCACGGCTTCCGTATCGACCCGTCCGGTCATGGCCTCGAGCGAGCGAGCCGCCAGCCTGACGTCCTCCGCCATTAGCTCGGGATCGCCAAGTCCGTCGGCCAGGGCGCGCTGCACATGCTCCGCCGCCTCTGCAAGCAGGAGACGATGCCGCAGCCGCGTAGCCGCGATGGGCTCCCCACCACCGAGATCACGAATAATCCGCCGCTCCAGCGCCGCCTTGAGTTCCGTCAGGCCGTCCGGGTCGATCGCCGAAGCATCAACCGGCTCCCACTCCAGGGCATCGCCGGCGGACATGACGGCCGGCAACGCCGAACCTTCAGGCCGATCGGCCTTGTTCAGCACGAGCAGATCGCCTTGCCGCAGGACATCGAGAGCCGACCTCCACGCCTCGCCGTCGTCGGACCGGTCCACGATCCAGAGGCGGAGGTCGGCGCCCTCCGCCCAAGCGCGCGCCCGCCGGATTCCCTCAGCTTCGATCCGCTCGCCCGTCTCCCGGAGCCCCGCCGTATCGGCGAGCAGGACGCGATAGCCCGACAGCTCGAGGGGCTGCTCCACGACATCGCGTGTCGTCCCGGCAACCTCTGTGACGATAGCTGCCTCCCGGCCGATGAGGCCGTTGAGGATGGATGACTTTCCCGCATTGGGCGCGCCGACCAGGGCGATCCGGTACCCATCTCGAACCCGGTCCCCTCGCAGATCGGCGGCGGCGGCGCGAAGGTCTTCGGCCAAGGCGAGCAAGGGTCGTCGGGCTCGGGCTCCGACTTCCGTAGGCAACTCCTCGTCCGGAAAATCGATCGCGGCTTCAAGCGAAGCCAGAGCCTCTATCAGCCTAGTCCGCCAACCACTCACGACCGCCGTGGTCGATCCCGTGAGCTGGCGCAAAGCCTGGCGGCGCTGGGCCGCGGAATCAGCGTCGATCAGGTCGGCGACCGCCTCGGCCTCTGTCAGATCAAGCTTGCCGTGCTCGAAGGCGCGTCGGGTGAATTCGCCCGGACCGGCGGGCCGAAGGCCCAAACCCGCCAAGGTCTCCAGCACGGCGGACGTCACCGCGGCGCCGCCATGAAGGTGCAATTCCACGACGTCTTCGCCGGTAAAGCTCGCCGGGCCCGGCATCCACAATACCATGGCCTGATCGAGTGTTTCACGTGAAACAGGCTCTACCAATCGGCGGACGGCAGCGTACCGCGGCGGAGGAATGCTCCGGGTAAGATTGAGCAGGACTTCCTTGGCCCCCGGCCCCGTTATACGCACAACGGCAAGCGCGGCACGGCCCGGCGCGGTCGCCAGCGCGAAGATCGTGTCGTCTGCGCCCGTGATCATTCCCCGCGCGAGACGCCGCCCATACTTGCCGCCGCTGCCGCTGTCATCAGCTTACGAAACTGCTCTGTCGCTTGGCCTCCCAGCGACATCCAGGTCTTCATCAATTCGTCGGGCTGAAGCATGGCGACATTCTGATCCATGCGCGCCTTCATCTCATTCACCAGATGGGTGTTCAGTCCGGTCACATCGGGCAGTCCGAGAAAGGTTCGCGCCTCCTCGGGGGTACAGTCCACCTCGATCTTCAACTTCATCGGCGGTCTCCACACAATCGGACGAAGCCGATGCGACCCACGACTTTGTTATGGGCGGGATTGGCCGGGAAAGGCTAGTAGCCTCTCCGAGCACAGGAGCCCTTCATGACCGCACCGATGTCGATGTCCATCTCAACCACAGCCGGTTCGTTCGGCGCGTACGTTGCGACACCTGCCGGGGCTGGCCCCTTCCCGGCGATCCTCGTGATCCAAGAGATCTATGGGGTCAACGCGGTGATGCGCGGTGTCGCCGACCACATGGCCAGCCTCGGCTATCTCGCCGTCTGTCCAGACCTGTTCTGGCGGATCGAGCCCGCCATCGACCTCACCGATCAGACCGATGCGGGCAACACCCGCGCCTTTGAACTGTTCGGATTGTTCGACGTGGAAACCGGCGTCGAGGATATCGCGGCGACCCTGGAGACCATCCGCGCTGACCCGCGCTGCAACGGCAAGGTGGGCGCCATCGGCTACTGCCTCGGCGGTCTCCTCGCCTTTCTCACAGCGACGCGCACCGACGTGGACGCCAGCGTCGGCTATTACGGCGTGTCCATCGACAGTCGCCTTGCGGAGGCTGCCAAGCTTGAGACCCCGCTGATGCTGCACATCGCTGGCGCGGACGGGTTCGTTGATCAGGCCGCTCAGGCCGCCATCACCGCTGGGCTGGGCGCTCATCCCAAGGTCACGCTCCACACCTACCCCGGTCGGGGACACGCCTTCGCCCGCGTCGGCGGCGCGCACTATGATGCGGCGGACGCCGCCCTCGCCAATCAGCGTACCGAGAGCTTCCTCGCGAAGGCGCTCAAGGCATGAGGGCGATCGAGATAACCCAAACCGGCGGCGCCGAGGTCCTTACGGCGGTGGACCGGCCCATCCCGACGCCCGCGAAAGGACAGGTCTTGGTCCGTCACGAGGCCATCGGGCTGAACTTCATCGACATCTATTTCCGTACCGGCCTCTACCCCGCAAAGCTCCCTCTCACGCCCGGCAGCGAAGCCGCCGGGGTGGTCGAGAAGATCGGCGAAGGGGTTGTCCACGTGAAACCCGGCGACCGTGTCGCCTATGCCCAAGGCGCCGGAGCCTACGCCGAATTTGCCGCCGTGCCCGCTGACAGGCTGGTCAAGGTCCCCGAAGGCGTGGAGCTCCGCACCGCCGCCGCGGCTACGCTAAAGGGCATGACCGCCCAATTCCTAGCCGAGCAGATCTGGCCGAATCTCAAGCCTGGCGACGCCGTTTTGGTCCATGCCGCTGCGGGCGGCGTCGGCGGGATGCTCACCCAATGGCTGAAGCATCGCGGCCAGATCGTCATCGCCGCTGTCGGCGGATCGGCCAAGGCGGAGATCGCTCGCAAACACGGTGCGGACCATGTGCTCGACTACGATCAGGACGACGTCGCCGCGAAGGTAAGGGACATCACTGCCGGCACGGGTGTGCGCGTGGTCTACGACTCCGTCGGCAAGAGCACCTTCGAGGCCAGCCTCAACAGCCTCGGCAAGCGAGGCCTCCTCGTCTGCTATGGCAACGCCTCGGGCCCGCCGCACGCCATTGAGCCCGGCCGATTGTCGCGTCTCGGCTCGCTCTTCCTCACCCGCCCGACCCTGTTCGACTACATCGCGACGCCGGAGGCGCTGCAGGCCTCGGCCGATGCGCTCTTCCGGATGATCGAGAGCGGTGCGCTGAAGGTCGATATCGGCCAGACTTGGCCCCTCGCCGAAGCCCGCCAGGCGCACGAAGCGCTGGAGGGCCGGAAGACCACCGGGGCGACCCTGCTCATCCCCTGACGGCAGGCCGAGATCGTTCACTGTTTGTTTACGCCGATAGCGCGCTTTGCTAGCGACAAAGGGCGAAGCGTCTCACACTGGATGGACAATGGCGGATGCGGTCAGGATCATCGGGTTGGACCCCGGATTACGCCACCTTGGCTGGGGTGTGGTGACCTGCGAGGGCTCGCGCCTGTCATGGGTCGCGCACGGCGTGATCTCACCACCTGAGACCCTGCCCTTCCCCGCGCGCCTGCTCCACCTGCTTGAAGCACTTGAGGGAATCCTTGCCGAGCAGGCTCCGCACGAGGCCGCCGTAGAGGAGGTGTTCGTCAACATGAACCCCTCGTCGACGCTGAAGCTCGGCCATGCCCGCGCCTGCGCATTGCTTGCCCCCGCCCGCGCCGGACTGCCGGTAGCGGAATACGCCACCCGGCTGGTGAAGAAGGCGGTCGTCGGCACGGGCTCGGCAGACAAGACCCAGGTGGCCTTCATGGTTCGCCGCCTGCTCCCAACCGCCGGCGACGTCAGCGCGGACGCCGCTGACGCCCTCGCGGTGGCGATCACCCACGCCCACCTGCGCCGCGCCGCCACCCTCACACGCTCGCATCGAGGCGCCGCATGATCGGGCGGCTGCGAGGTCTGGTCGCCGAGGTCGAGGTCGAGGATTGCGTGCTCGACGTCATGGGCGTCGGCTACCAGGTCCGCTGTGGATCGCGCACCCTCGCCCGCCTGCCCGCGCTCGGCGAGGAGGCTGTGTTGCACGTGGAACATGCCTGGTCAGCCGAACAGGGACCACGTCTCTATGGTTTCCTCTCGCGCGACGACCGCGCCGCCTATCGCCTGCTCACCGCCATCCAGGGCGTCGGCCCTAAGGCCGCCCTGGCTGTGCTCGACATCCTGCCGCCGCCCGAACTCGCCGCCGCTGTCGCGCGCGACGACAAGGGCGCTATCGGTCGGGCCAATGGTGTAGGCCCTAAGCTCGCCCAACGCATCGCCACCGAACTCAAGGGCAAACCCCTCGGCGCCGGCCTCGTCATAGGCGATAGCGCCGACCTCTCACCCGCCTTTTCGGCGCCCGCTTCAACCGCGACCGGTGACGCCGTAGCCGCCTTGATGGGTCTCGGCATTGCCGAACCGCTCGCCCGCCGCGCCGTCGATCAGACCTTGGCCAGCGAAGGGGCGGAGGTCGATCTACCGACGCTGATCCGCCTATCGCTCCGTGAGCTCGGCCGATGACGCGGCTGGTTTCGGGTGAAGCGGAGCCGCTGGAGCCTTCCGACAGGGCTATGCGTCCGCAGACCCTGACTGAATTCGTCGGGCAGTCGGCGGCCAAGGCCAACCTGAAGATCTTCATCGAGGCGGCCCGGGCGCGCGGCGAGGCCCTCGACCACGTCCTGCTGTTCGGCCCGCCCGGTCTCGGCAAGACAACCCTGGCCCAGATCACCGCCCGTGAGCTCGGCGTGAATTTCCGCGCTACCTCCGGCCCCATACTGAACAAGCCTGGCGACCTGGCTGCGATCCTGACCAACCTCGAACCGCGCGACGTGCTGTTTATCGACGAAATCCACCGCCTGCCGCCCACGGTGGAGGAGATCCTTTATCCGGCCATGGAGGACCACGTCCTCGACCTGATTATCGGCGAAGGCCCCTCCGCTCGGAGTGTGCGCATCGACCTGGCGCCCTTCACCCTCGTGGCGGCGACGACCCGCGCAGGCCTGCTCGCCACGCCGCTGCGCGATCGGTTCGGCATTCCCATCCGGCTCGAATTCTACACGACCGAGGAACTGAAATCGGTGGTGCTGCACGCCGCGCGCAAGATGGGGGCCGCCCTGTCGGACGGAGGTGCGGCCGAGATCGCGGCACGGGCGCGAGGCACACCGCGGGTCGCGGGACGACTTCTACGCCGCGTGCGCGACTTCGCCGAGGCGGACGGCGCCGCCCAGATCGACCGCGCAGCCGCCGCCCGCGGCCTTGCCCGACTTGAGGTCGACGAAGCGGGCCTGGACAGCCTGGACCGTCACTATCTGCGCGCCCTGATCGAGACCTATGGCGGCGGGCCGGTCGGCGCTGAGACGCTGGCGGCGGCCCTGGCCGAGGCGCGGGATTCGGTCGAGGACGTGATCGAACCCTACCTGCTGCAGCAGGGCTATGTGCTGCGAACACCCCGCGGCCGCGTGGCTGGCGGCAAGGCCTATCTGCATCTTGGCCTGACCGCTCCGGCCCCGACCGGCAAGACACAGCCCGGCCTGTTCGAGGAGTAGCCGATCAGTTGACGGTCGCGGTCTCGTACTGTCGCCAGACCACCTCGCCCTTCAGCGAGGCCACGAAGGCGGCGTGCGCCGCCTGCTCCTCGGCAGTGATCCGCGACGGCAGGGATCGAGGCCGCGATCCATAGCTGGCGATGGCGGCCGCCACGGCCTCGGCGCTTTCCGCAGCCGTGATCACCGGCGCAAACTCCAACGCACGGTCCTTGCCGCCATGCAGCTCGAGATAGACCATGGCCAGCAGCTTGGTATCGATCAGCGCGCCGTGCTTCTCCCGCTCGACCAAGGAGATCTTGAAGCGCTTACATAGGGCGTCCAGCGAGTTGTACATGCCCGGAAAACGGACCTTGGCCAGCTCGTAGGTGCAGGTCCATTGCGGGGTCGGTAGAGGCGCACGGCCGATCCGCTCCAGCTCGGCATTGACGAAGCCGCGGTCGAACGCCGCGTTGTGCGCCACGATGGTGCTCTCGCCGACGAAGTCCAAGAAGGCCTCGCAGATGTCGGCATGGTCAAAGGTCGGCTTGCCCTGCAGCATCCGACGGGAAATCCCGTGGACCTTTTCCGCCTCGGGATCGATCTCACGCTGAGGATCGATATAGCGGTGGAAATGCTTCCCCGTAGGAATATAGTCCTCTATCTCGATGCAGGCGATTTCGATTATGCGATGCCCAGAGCGGGGATCGAGGCCGGTGGTCTCGGTGTCGAGGACGATTTCGCGCGCCATGCGATCTTATTGAGCCGCGTCGCGTGCGTCGTCCAGACGGGCGTTTCGCCTCGTCCACCAGTCCGGGTCATGGAGATCGCTCAACAAGGCGCGAACCTGCTTGCTGGCCAAATCGAAACCCTCGCCAGTATCAATGACGAAGTCCGCCTGTGCCCGCTTCTGGTGGTCGGGCATCTGGCGAGCCAGGATGGCCTCGAGCTTCTCCGCTGTCATGCCCGGTCGCTCCAGCACCCGCGCACGCTGCACAGCCTCCGGAGCAGACACCACGGCCACCGCGTCCATGGCCCGCTCGCCCCCGGTCTCGAACAGAAGCGGTATGTCCAGCACCACCACCGGACTATCGGCGAACCGCTCGAAGAACGCGAAACGATGACCGCCCATCAGCGGGTGGACTATGGCTTCGAGCCGCTTCAGCGCTTCCGGATCATTCAGCACACGCGGGCCAAGCAGGGCGCGGTCGATGAAGCCCTTCGGAGCCACGCCCGGAAACGATGCCGACACCGGCGACACCGCCGCACCGCCAGGACCATAGATCTCATGCACCGCCGCATCGGCGTCGTAGACCGGCACGCCTTCGGCCTCGAACATCTTCGCCGTGGCGGATTTACCCATGCCGATGGAGCCGGTCAGGCCGAGCTTGATCATCGCAACGTTTCCAAAAGGAGCGCGCGGGCGTCCACCGAAGCCGGCGCCTCGATACCGTAAAAGGCCGCGAAGCTCGGTCGAGCCTGACCGATCAGCATGGCGAGACCATCAACTACCGGCATGCCCCGCGCCTGCGCCTTGCTGAGCAGCGGCGTGATCAGCGGCTTATAGACCATGTCCATCACCGCCGCAGCAGGCGGCGCTGCGTCGAGCGGCCAGTCCAGGGCCTCACCCGTCAGTCCAGCGGAGGTGGTGTGGATGATGGCGTTGGCTCCATCGAAGGCCTCTTCAGCCCGATCCAGCCCGAACGCCGCAGCGTGAAAGGCTTCCGCCAGCCGCTCCGCCCGATCAAGCGAGCGATTGACGATACGTAGTGCGCCAACCCCAGCCGCCCGCAACGCCGCAGCGGCGCCTCGCGCCGCGCCGCCCGCTCCCAGCAACACCACCGGCCCGGCCCGTAAATCCGTCATGGACGCCTGTTCCGCGAACGCGGCCAGCAGGCCGATACCATCGGTATTGCGCGCCGCCACCGAACCGTCGGCATGAAACAGCAGAAGGTTAGCCGCCCCAGCCGCGGTGGACGCGGCATCGGCCTGGTCCGCCAGCGCCAGCGCCGCTTCCTTGAACGGTACGGTAACGTTCAACCCGCGTACAGCGCCGCCGCGCAGCCCCCCAACCAGTCGCGCAAACCCGTCTTCAGCCGGCGCGAACGGCACATAGGCCGCATCGAGCCCGGCGGCGGAGATCCAGGCATTATGCAGCCGAGGACTGAGGGAATGAACGATCGGTCGCCCGACCACGCCCGCGACCATGGCCTTGCCGCTGACGCTCATGTGCTCGCCAGTCCACGCTGACGCAGAGCGTGGAGCAGTCCCAGCAGGGGCAGGCCGAGAATGGCGAAGTGGTCGCCCTCGATCCGTTCGAACAACTGCACGCCCAACCCCTCGATCCGATAGCCCCCCACCGATCCCAGCACCGACGAACCTTCGCTCGCCAGATAATCGTCGAGGAAGCCGTCGGAAAAGTCGCGCATGGTGAGGCGTACCGTCGCCACCTCCCGCCACGTCGCCTGGCCATTTTCCACCAGGACCAGGGCCGCATGAAGCTTGTGCGTCTGGCCGCGCAGCCGCGTGAGTTGGCGGCGCAAATCCTCCAGATCGACGGGCTTGTCGAAGGCCTCGTCATCGAATTCCAGGGTCTGGTCGCAGCCAAGGGTCGGTGCGCGGGTCCTCGCCCACCCGGCGTGAGCCTTGAGTTCGGCCAGGGCGTCGGCGAGATCGCGCGGAGACAGGCCGTCATGTCGGAACGCCGCCTTGGCCGCGTCCTCATCGACGTTGGGGGCCACGGCCTCGAACGCGACGCCCGCCTGCTCAAGTACCCGCCGCCGGGTGGGGCTTGTGGAGGCCAGGACCAGACGGCTCACGGCAGAACTCCGCCCGCGGCCGGCGGAGGAGGCGTGCCTGCTACCGGACCGGTCATAAGCGCCGCCACCTTGCGGGCGTTGAGCAGATTGATCACCGCCGCCGCCGTTTCCTCCACCGACCGGCGGGTCACGTCGATCACCGGCCATTCGTGTCGTTCGAACATCCGGCGCGCGGCGATGATCTCCGCGCGCACTGCTTCGGCATCCACATAGTTGGTGCCCCGGTTCTCGTTCAGGGACAGCAGCCTATTACGGCGTACCGACAACAGCCGCTCAGGCGAGACCATAAGGCCCACCACCAGCGGTTTCTTCACCTTGAACAGGGAATCCGGCGGGGCCACGCCGGGCGCCAGCGGCACATTGGCGGCGCGCACACCCCGGTGCGCCAGATAGATTGAGGTCGGGGTCTTGGAGGTCCGGCTTACCCCCACAAGGATCACATCGGCGGATTCCAGGTCCTTGAAGCCAGCGCCGTCGTCGTGTCCGATGGCGTAGTTCAGCGCCTCGATCCGCTCGAAATACTCGGCGTCAAGCGCGTGTTGCGCGCCCACCCGCGTGGTCAGCTGGGCGCCGAGATAACGACCGAAGGCGGCGGTAAGGGGATCGAGCGCCGCCAGGCACGGCGTCTCCAACGAGCGGCAGGCGGATTCCAGCTCCACCCGCAGTTCCCGATCCACCACCGTATGGATCACCACGCCCGGCGCGTCCTCGATCTCCTTCAGAATGCGCTCCAGCTGCCGAGGCGACCGGACCAGCGGGTAGATGTGCTCGATCGGGGCCACGTTGTCGAAGCGGGCGCAAACCGCCTTGATCATGGCGTTCAGCGTCTCGCCGGTGGAGTCCGAGATCAGGTGAACGTGGAAATAGGTGGCGAGACGGCCGGACGGGGTCATCGGCGATTTCGCTCTGTAACGGCGGGGTCAGCCAATATGTCGCACCGCATGGCTTGGGGACGAATCCCGGGACGATAGCCCACCGACCCGGCGCCGAACGGGGACGGCGCGTGGGGACCAAACCGACTCCGCCGCCATTTGCCAAGTCCTCCGTTGATACCTGTGCCCAAGGCGCTCCGTCCAAGCGGCCTTATCACGCCGCCGCGACCCCGCTCATCCAGCCCTGTGGACGATAGCCTTTCGTCGGTAATTCTTCATTAAGCGTCTTGGCGGTGAGGTTAACAAAATCCTAACGGCCCATCAGGGTCTTAAGACTTCGTTAACCTTCTTCACAGGGTGCGACCCTCCCGTCCGTCCGCCCTGTGAACACCGAGCCGCAAAGGCCGTCGCCAACGGCCAGGACGCGTCCAATCATCCCCAGCATCCCCGGCTCCATCTTCGCCTTCGTTCTTCAATCTAAGTTCTTTTCAGAAAGCAGGGCTGGAACACCCACAGCCGCACTTGAGGGGGACGACGAGAGCCGCTTAAAGACCGCATGGCTCACCGCACCGCCGCCCCCGACATCGATCAGCCCCGGTTGCTGCGCGCTCTTGCCGGCGAAACCTTGGACCGGCCGCCGATCTGGTTCATGCGCCAGGCGGGCCGGTTCCTGCCCGAGTACCGCGCGGTGCGCGCGACGACGAAGGACTTCATCAGCTTCTGCCTCGACCCTGAAAAGGCGGCGGAGGTCACGCTCCAGCCGCTCCATCGCTTCCCGTTCGACGCGGCCATCGTTTTTGCCGACATCCTGCTGATCCCGATGGCGCTCGGTCAGAAGGTCTGGTTCGAGGCCGGCGAAGGCCCACGGCTGGGCGAGCTTCCGCCTGTCGAGGCCTTGGCCGACCATGTGGACAGCGTGGTCGATACGCTTGCGTCGGTGGGTGAGACCCTAGCCAGGGTGCGCGCTGCGCTGGAGCCGGAGCGGGCGCTGATCGGTTTCGCCGGCGCGCCCTGGACCGTCCTGACTTACATGCTGCAAGGCAAGGGCGGCGAGCGGGAGGAGGCGCGGGCCTATGCCTATGCTCACCCTGAGCAGATCGCCCAGCTGACCGACATCCTGATCGAGGCCACCGCCCGCTATCTCGCCATGCAGGCCAAGGCCGGCGCCCAGGCGCTGCAGATCTTCGAGAGTTGGGCCGAAGGCCTCCCCGACGACCAGTTTCGCCGCCTTGTGTCGGAGCCCCATGCGCGCCTGATCGCCCGTCTGCGTGAGCTTGGCGTGGACCTGCCCATTATCGGCTTCCCACGCGGCGCCGGCGCCCTGCTCAGCGACTACGCCGCCGCTGTGCCGGTGCAGGCGGTGGGCCTCGACACCCAGACCCCGCTCGGCTTCGGTCGTTTGATCCAGGCAGGGGGCAAGACGATCCAGGGCGCCCTCGATCCCCTGCTGTTGCGTGCCGGCGGAGCGCTGCTGGATGCGCGGGTGGACGAGATGCTCGCCGCCTGGTCCGGCGGACCCTACATCTTCAATCTCGGCCACGGCATTCTTCCGGATACACCGATCGCCCATGTGGAACGGGTGACATCGCGGGTGACGGGCCGATGACCCTATCCCCTGAAAGCGGCTCACGGGTCGCTGTCGTCCTGTTCAACCTCGGCGGCCCGGACGGCCCGGACGCCGTTCGCCCCTTCCTGTTCAACCTGTTCAACGACAAGGCCATCATCCCGGCGCCGCAGCCCTTTCGCTGGCTGATCGCGCGGCTGATCTCCACCACCCGAGCCAAATCGGCCCGGGCCAACTACGCCATCATGGGCGGCGGCTCGCCCCTGCTGCCGGGCACGGAGGCTCAGGCCAGGGTGCTGGAAGGCGCGCTCGCCGCCCGACTAGGCGAGACGGTGAAGGTCTTCATCGCCATGCGCTATTGGCAGCCCTTCACGGAGCAGACCGCCCGCGAAGTGGCCGCTTTCGCGCCGACCGAGGTGGTGCTCCTGCCGCTGTATCCGCAGTATTCCACCACGACCACGGGTTCGTCCTTGGACGCCTGGCGGGCGGCCTATAAGGGGCCGGGCCTTGTACATACCGTCTGCTGCTATCCCGATGAGACAGGCTTGGCCGAGGCCCACTCCCGTTCGATCGAGGCGACGCATGGCGCGCTCGGCAAGCCCGGCCCGCTGCGGGTCCTGTTCTCAGCCCATGGCCTGCCGCAAAAGGTGGTCGATGGCGGCGACCCCTATCAGGACCAGATCGAGCGCACCTGCGCGGCCGTGCTCGCCCGCCTTGGACCCGACTGGGCGCTGGACTGGGATTGGCGCCTGTGCTTCCAGAGCCGCGTCGGTCCGATGAAATGGTTGGGCCCTTCCACGCCTGAGGCCTTGGCGGAGGCCGCGGAGGATGGGCGTGGAGTCCTTGTGGTTCCGATCGCCTTCGTCTCCGAGCACGTGGAGACCCTGGTGGAGCTGGATCATGAATATGCCGATCTGGCCCGCACTCTGGGTCTGCCCTTCTATCTGCGTGCACCGGCCATTGGGGTGGACCTCGCCTTCATAGAAGGGCTCGCGGACAGCGTCCTGGCGTCCATGGCCCGGCCGGGGCTTCATCCCCAAGGCGCGTCCTGCCCCGCCGCCTTCGGCAAGTGTCCCTACAAGACCCTTGGACGCGAGGCAGCCTGATGGGCTCGGCCTATGACTGGCTGCGAGGCCTGCACATCATCTTCGTCATCGCCTGGATGGCTGGGCTGATGATGCTGCCGCGTATCTATGTCTACCACATGCAGACCGAGCCTGGCTCGAAGATGGATCAGGTATTCAAGGATGCCGAGCGCCGGTTGCTGCGCATCGTCATGACCCCGTCCATGATCGGCGCCTTTCTGCTCGGATGCACCCTTATCTGGTATAACGCTACCTATGTGCGCGGCGACGGCTGGCGCTTCCTGCTCGAGCCATGGATGGTGGTGAAACTGGCCGGTGTGGTCTTCCTGCTATACTGGCACGGCTTCCTCGCCGCCGCGCGCAAGACCTTCGAGGCGGGCGCGAACACGCGCACCGAGAAGTTCTGGCGCATGACCAATGAACTGCCCTTCCTGGCCGCTATCGTCATGGTTCTGGCCGTCACCACCGAATTTGGCCGCTAGCACGAGCGCCGCCGGCATTTTCGAAACTTCGGTCGTGGCCTCTTGTGGCTTAGGTGGTTAGAAGCCGCACATGAGCACCGAAAAGCCCACCTTCACCGACGAAGAAGCCCTGGCGTTTCACCGCTGGCCTACCCCCGGCAAGATCGGCGTGCACGCCACCAAGCCGATGGCGACCCAGACCGACCTGTCGCTGGCCTATTCGCCCGGCGTGGCCGTGCCCGTGCTGAAGATCGCCGAGGACCCGGACCTCGCCTACGAATACACCTCCAAGGGCAACCTCGTGGCCGTGATCTCAAACGGCACGGCCATCCTGGGTCTTGGCGATCTCGGCGCCCTAGCCTCCAAGCCGGTGATGGAGGGCAAGAGCGTCCTTTTCAAACGCTTTGCCGACGTGGACTCCATCGACATCGAACTGAACTCCAAGGACACGGCGGAGATCATCTCCGTGGTGAAGTCCATCGGCGTCACCTTCGGCGGCATCAACCTCGAGGACATCAAGAGCCCCGAGTGTTTCATCATCGAGCAGACCTGCCAGGAACTGCTCGACATCCCGGTTTTCCACGACGACCAGCACGGCACGGCCATCATCTCCACCGCCGGCCTGATCAATGCCTGCGCCATCACCGGCCGCAAGCTTGAGGATGTGAAGGTGGTGCTGAACGGTCCCGGCGCGGCGGGCATCGCCACCCTTGAGCTGATCAAGGCCGCTGGCGTCCGTCCTGAGAACTGCATCGCCGTGGATCGCAAAGGCGTGCTGTGGCGCGGCCGGACCGAGGACATGAACCAGTGGAAGTCGGCCCATGCGGTGGATACTCCGCACCGCACTCTACAGGAGGCGCTCCACGGCGCGGACGTCTTCATCGGCCTGTCGGTCAAGGGCGCCCTGACCGCCGAGATGGTCAAGACCATGGCGCCGCAGCCGATCATCTTCGCCATGGCCAATCCCGACCCGGAGATCACCCCGGAGGAGGTCCACGCCGTGCGCAGCGACGCCATCGTCGCTACCGGTCGGTCGGATTATCCAAACCAGGTCAATAACGTCCTCGGCTTCCCCTACATCTTCCGCGGCGCTCTCGACGTGCGCGCCCGGCAGGTGAACCACGAGATGAAGATCGCCTGCGCCAACGCCCTGGCCCAGCTGGCCCGCGAGGACGTCCCCGACGAAGTGGCGGCGGCCTATGGCGGCGAGCGGCTGACCTTCGGCCCCAACTACATCATTCCCTCGCCCTTCGACCCGCGCCTGATCTGGTATGTGCCGCCCTTCGTCGCCCAGGCGGCGATGGATACGGGCGTGGCGCGCAAGCCCATCACCGATATGGACGCCTATCGCGCCAGTCTGGCCCAGCGTCTCGATCCTGCCGCCGCCTTCCAGCAGAAGATCACCGGGGTGGTGCAGGGCGCGCCCAAGAAGCGCATCGTCTTCGCCGAGGGCGAGGAGCCGAGCGTGATCCGCGCCGCCGTCGCCTTCCAGGCCCAGGGTCTGGGCCACGCCATCCTGTGCGGTCGCGAGGAGCTGGTGCACCAGAACATGCGCGCCCTCAGCGTCGATCCGGCCACCATCGGCATCGAGATCGTCAATGCCCGGGTGTCGCACCGGAACGACGAGTACGTGGACCATCTGTACGCGCGGCTGCAGCGGCACGGCTATCTGCGCCGCGACGTACAGCGCCTGATCAATCAGGACCGCAACTCCTTCGCCGCCGCGATGGTGGCGCTCGGCCACGCCGATGGCATGGTCACCGGCGTCACCCGCAGCTTCGACGTGGCGCTGACCGAGGTGCAGCGGGTGATCGAACCCACGCCGGGCGGACGGGTAATCGGCATGTCTGTGGTGCTGGCCAAGGGCCGGACCTTGTTCGTGGCCGACACGGCAGTCACCGAAATGCCCGACAGCCAGGAGCTGATGGAGATCGCCATCGAGGGCGCCCACGCGGTGAAGCGCCTTGGCTACACCCCCCGCGCCGCCTTCCTCAGCTATTCGACGTTCGGCAACCCGCGCGGCGAACGGGGCGACAAGGTGCGCCGGGCGGTGGAGTTGATGGACGAACGGGCCGGCCAGCCGAATTCGGACGTCGACTTCGAGTATGAGGGCGATATGCCGCCGCAGCTGGCGCTCAGCCCCGGCGGGCGAGTCAACTATCCCTTCATGCGCCTGACAGACGCCGCCAACGTCCTGATCATGCCGGCGATTCACTCGGCCATGATCTCGACCCGGTTGGTGGAGGCGCTCGGCGGGGCGACGGTGGTGGGGCCGATCCTGCTCGGCCTGTCGAAGTCGGTTCAGATCTGCCAGCTGGGCGCGTCGGTCTCCCAGATCGTCACCATGGCCACCCTGGCCGCTTACGACGTCAGGGCCGAGGCCGTCGCCGAGGCCGGCTGATCCGGCTTGCGGCGCTGTGTCCAGGCGAGCCACAGGACCAGGATCAGCGCCGGTATGCCCGTGGCTGCTGCATAGAGGTGGAACAGGGCATAGGCGTGTGTCAGGTCCCGCGTCGGCGTCACCAACCCCTGCACCCACTGGCCGGAAAATCCCTTCAGGAACTTGCCTGTAACCGCCAGAGCAGAGGTGAGCAGGGCGTATTGAGTCGCCGTGTATCCGAGCGAGGTCAGGGTCGACATGTAGCTCACCAGCGCCATGCCGGCGAAGCTCATGGAGAAGCCGTCGAAGGCCATCACCGCCGTGAACAGGCCTGCCCCGTGGTTCACATAGGTTAGAAGGGCAAAGCCGGCGACGGCTAGGGGCTGCATCAGGCCCCCGAGGATGATGGTCCGCCAGACCCCGATCCGAAGGCTGAGCAGGGCTGAGGCGGCGATTCCAGCAAAGCTGCTGACGAGCCCCACGGTCGCGCGCACCGCCGCGACCTCGGTCTTGGGGATGTGCAGGTCCACATAGTAGGGGTTGACGATCGGGCCGCGTAGATAATCGCACAGGTGGTAAAGGGTGATTACCGCCAACATCAGGAGGCCAATCCAGGGATGTGCGATAAAGAAGGCCACGAAAGGCGCTGCGACGAAATTGTCTGGATCATAGAGGACATAGCGGCCGAAGACGGTCTTGGTCGCCAGATAGCTCGCTGCCGCGACCATGATCGTAGCGGCCGACCAGGCGACCCAACCGGCGTTCTTGCCCAGTGCTCCTTGCAGCACCGTCTCGGCCCCCAGATGCACTGCGAACAGGATCGTCAGGCCTGCCGCCAGGGTGCCTATCGCCTTTAGGATGGCCGGGAGGTTGGTCGTCCTGCGCTCCATCACCCGGTCGGCTCGCTCGGGCTCGCGGGCAAAGAGGGCGCCCAGCATTCCCACGGCCACCAGCGTGCCGCAGATCGCGTAGCTCCAGTCCCAGCCCAGCAGGTTGGCCGCCCAGATGATCCCGGCGTCCGTCACGATGATCGCAATGCGAAAGGCGAGGCTATAGGCGGAGGTTAGAAGACCGAGTTCAGCAGAATCGGCCGCGATCTCGATGCGCCAGGCGTCGATCACCACGTCCTGACTGGCGGCGGCGATACCGGTGAAAACGGCCGCGATAGCGAGCCAACGCAGGTCGGCGCTCGCATGGCCGTGTGGTCCGGTCGCCGCCATGGCGAAGAGGCCGAGTGCGAGAGCGATCTGAATAGCGATCATCCAGCCCCGCCGACGGCCCAGTCTGCCTACGAATGGCGGTGGAGCACGGTCCACCACAGACCCCCAGACGAATTTCACCGAATAGGCCAGCCCGGCCCAGGACAGGAAGCCGATGGCGGCCAAGGCGACGCCGCCCTCGCGCAGCCAGTAGCCCAGTGTATTGCCGATCAGCAGGAAAGGCAGGCCGGAGGAGAAGCCGAGCGCCGCCATGCAGGCGACCTTGGGCTGACCCAGGGCGCGGATTACCTCCATGGTGGTGCGTCGCCGCGGCTTGGCGGCGGCGGGTTCTATAGGCGCGGCGTCAGTCATGGCATGACCGTGCCCTGTTCGTGGAACAGGTCAAGCAGGGGCGGGATCCGGGCCTTATCAACAGCGACGAAACGACGACAAACGCGACGCGTCGGAGCATGACAAGCACGACAGTCGCTACGCACAACACCCATGATCGACAGGTCAGGCGGCGGCTTCGATCCGAGGCGTCGAGGTCGATGCGCCGACCCAGCGCGTCAGAATGGTGCGCAAGGCCTGGGGGTCGAGCGGCTTGGTCAGGAAGTCGTTCATTCCGGCTTCGAGGCAGGCCCGGCGATCCTCGTCGAAGGCGTTGGCGGTCAGGGCCACGATGGGGGCGCCCACCCCGGCGGCGCGCAGGCGTCGGGCCGCGCTCAACCCGTCGACGCCCGGCATGCGCAGGTCCATCAGGATCAGGTCGAAGGGCGCGGCATGGGCAGCCGCGATGGCTTCCTCGCCGCCCACCACGCGTTCGACGCTGCACCCGGCGTGGGTAAGGAGGGTGCGGGCGAGCAGGGCGTTGACCGGGTTGTCCTCCGCGAGGAGCACCCGAGCGTGGATCGGCGCCGGGGCGGCGGCGCGTTCGTCCTCCGCTGGGACGGTCACGGTCGGCGCATCCGCTTCGCCAAGGAGGGCCGACAGGCGAGCGGCCACCGAGGCGCGCCGGAGCGGCTTGATCAGATAGCCGGCGAAGCCGGCGGCGCGGGCGGCGGGAATGCGCCGGCGCTCCTCCGGCGCCAGCAGGATCAGGGCCGGAACGCCCCGGGGCGGCTTCAGGCGGAACCGTGCGCCCTTGTTGAGCGCCGCATCCACCAGCACCAGCCGGGCGGCGGGATCGATCTCGGCATAGGTCTCGGCGGGTCGGGCCAACCCGTCGCTGGCGGCGATCTGGGCCGCCGCCGCGGCGCGAACGATGGCGGAGGGCGATATGACCGCCACGGCGGCCCCGCCGAGCGAGGCAGGTTGAGAAGCGTCTTCGACGGCCCGGTCGAAATCGGCTTCGAACCAGAAGGCGGCTCCCTTGCCCGGCTTGCTTTCGACACCAAGCCGTCCGTCGAAGGCGTCCGTCAGACGGCGGACGATGGCGAGGCCGAGGCCTGCGCCGCCGGCGGCCTCGCCCGCCTCGGTCTGCACGAACTCATCGAAGATGCCCGCCTGGGCGTCGGCCGGGATGCCGGGGCCTGTGTCCGCCACTTCCAGGCGCAAGCGCGTGCGGCCATCGGCTGTCGGTGTGGCCGCAGCGGTAAGGCGCACCCCGCCGTCTTTCGTCATCTTCACCGCATTGCCGGCGAGATTGAACAGGATCTGGCGCAGGCGCCCGTCATCGGCCAGCAGGCGCGGTATCGGTCCGTGGGTGCTCCAGGCGATCTCGATCCCGGCCGCATAGGCGCGGGGGCTGAGCAGCTCGCACACCCCCTGCAACAGAGCCTCGATATCGGTTGGCATGGGCTCCAGGCGCACAGGCTGAGCGTCGAGCTTGGCGTAGTCGAGCACGTCGTTGACAAGGGCCAGCAGGTGCTCGCCACAGTCGCGAAGTGTCTGAAGATAGGCCGCCTGGGTCGCGTCCAGCCGCGTCTCCGCCAGCAGCCCGGCCATGCCGAGTACGCCGTTCAGGGGCGTGCGGATCTCGTGGCTAAGGGTGGCGAGCACCCGCTCGCGGGCTCGAAGGCGGCTGCGCTCGGACGGCTCGGTCATGGCCTCACACTAGCGCAACGGGTTTAACGGCCGGTCACTGGCGCGACATCCGACGATCTGGCGAATGGGGTGGTTTCGGTTCCGGCGACAAGAGGCCCCCGGCGATAGATCAAAGCTTCGGCGATGTGGATGCGGCGTAGGGCGTTGGAGCCTTCCAGGTCGGCGATGGTGCGGGCGAGGCGCAGGGTGCGGGTCCAGCCGCGGGCGGAGAGGGCGCCGCCCTCCGCCGCCTTGACCAGCAGGGCGCGGCCCGCCTCGTCCGGTGCGGCGATCCGCTCCAGCGCCCGACCCTCCAGCCGCGCATTCAAGGTCTCTTCGCCCGGCTGGGCTCGGTCCAATTGCAGGTTGCGGGCGGCTGCGATGCGAGCGGCGACCTCCACCGTGCCTTCGGCCGGCGGCGGCAGGGCCATGTCGGCGGCGGTGACGGGCGGCATCTCCACCTGCAGGTCGATCCGATCCATCAGGGGCCCAGAAATTCGGCTGAAATAGCTGAGCTGGCATCGCGGCGCCTTGCCACAGTGCCCGCGGCCGGCGCCGCCATGGCCGCACTTGCAGGGATTGGCGGCGGCCACCAGCTGCACCCGCGCCGGATACCGCACATGCGCGTTGGCGCGGGCCACCATCACCTCGCCGGTCTCCAGCGGCTGGCGCAGGGAATCCAGCACCTGCCCTGCGAACTCGGGCAGTTCGTCGAGGAACAGCACGCCGTTGTGGGCCAGCGACACCTCGCCGGGCTTGGCACGCAGACCTCCGCCGACCAGCGCCGCCATGGAGGCGGAATGGTGCGGCGCGCGGAATGGGCGGGCGCGGGTCAGGGCGCCCTTGGCGATCAGGCCGGCCACCGAATGCACCATGGAGGTTTCCAGCAACTCCGGCGCGGTCAGCGGCGGCAACAGGCCTGGCAGGCGCTGGGCCAGCATGGACTTGCCCGAGCCCGGCGGGCCGATGAACATCAGGTTGTGTCCTCCGGCGGCGGCGATCTCCAGGGCGCGTTTGCCCTGTTCCTGGCCTTTCACGTCGCGCAGGTCGGCGCCCGCCGGTCCGTCAAGTATCGGACCGGGCGTCGGGGCGCTCAGTACCTGCACACCCCTGAAATGGTTGATCAAGGCGATCAACGAACGCGGCGCGAGTATCCGTGCGTCTCCAGCCCAGGCCGCTTCGGGACCGCCCGCCTCCGGGCAGATCAGGCCGAGCCCCAAGGACGAGGCGGCGACGGCGGCGGGCAGGGCCCCGGCGGTGGGAGCGATCTGGCCATCGAGGCTGAGCTCGCCGAAGGCCAGCCAGCTTTCCAGCGCATCCTGCGGGATGATCCCCATGGAGGCCATGATCGCCAGGGCGATGGGCAGATCGTAGTGGCTGCCTTCCTTGGGCGTATCCGCAGGGGCCAGGTTGACGATCAGCCGGCGCGAGGGGAGGGCCAGGCCAAGTCCGGCAAAAGCGGCGCGGACACGCTCGCGGCTTTCGCCCACGGCTTTGTCGCCGAGCCCGACGATCAGGAACACGACCGCGCCGGAGGCTTGCTGCACCTCTACATCGACCCGGCGGGCATCTACCCCGTCGAACGCCACCGTGGCCACCCGCGCAACCATCGCCCACTCCCATTCACCCGGAAGTTAGGTTGGCGATCTACCGAAGGTGGGTCAAGAACAAAATGGGAACCGCCCCTTGGAAATCATGGTTAACAAAACGGAACAAAACGAATCCACGACCGGATCCGCCTCAGGCCTGTGCCCGTTTCGCCTCGATCACGTCCCACATCTTCTGGGTCACATCGAGTCCGGTGAAGCGCTTAAGCTGCTGTGCGCCGGTGGGGGAGGTGACGTTGATCTCGGTGAGGTAGTCGCCGATCACGTCGATGCCGACGAAGATCAGGCCGCGCTTTTTCAGCTCCGGCCCGATCTGGGCGCAGATTTCCAGGTCTCGGGGCGTCAGGTCCACCGCGTCGGCCCGGCCGCCGCGGGCGAGGTTGGAGCGCACCTGACCCTCGGCCGGGATTCGGTTAATGGCGCCGGCGGGTTCGCCGTCCACCAGGATCACCCGTTTGTCGCCCTTGGACACGGCGGGGATGAATTTCTGGGCGATCACCGGGTCGCGGCCGATGGCGGTGTGCAGTTCGAGCAGGGCGTCGAGATTGGGGTCGCCCGCCTTCAGCTTCACCACCCCTGATCCGCCGCCGCCGTAGAGGGGCTTCAGCACCATGTCGCCGTGCCGCTCGTGGAAGTCGTGCAGGGCGTCGGCGTCCGAAGTGATCAGGGTCGGCGGCTGCAAACCTTCGAACTGGGTGACGAACATCTTTTCAGGCGCATTTCGCACCTCCACCGGGTCGTTCACCACCAGGGTTTTCGGATGGATCTGCTCCAGGATGTGCGTCGTGGTGATGTAGGCCATGTCGAAGGGCGGATCCTGGCGCAGCAGGATCACGTCGAAGGTGGACAGGTCCACCAACTCGGCCGGGCCGGACGTGGCGTGTTCGCCGCGCGCCTTGCCCTCGTGGACGGCCAGCCGGTGGGCGCGCGCGGTGACGCGGCGGTCCTCGGTGGCCAGGCTGACGGGCGCATACCACCACAGCTCATGCCCGCGTTCCTGGGCGGTGAGGGCCATGAGGAAAGAGGTGTCCGTCTCCGGGTTCACCGCATGGATCGGGTCCATCTGGATCGCGACCTTGAGGGACATGTTGGCTCCACCTGCGGCTATGCGCCCTAGCTAAGGGTTGGGGGGCCGAGCGCCAAGGCCGAAACGTTGGCGCCGTGGACGCCCGGCTCGGTTGACCCTTCGGGCGCATCGGCCTATCGGGACCGCGCCGCGTGACTGGCGCTGATGGTGGGCAACCACCGGGGAGCGCGGCCCTCGCTTCCGG
Source organism: uncultured Caulobacterales bacterium (assembly GCA_903862425.1). Taxonomy (GTDB): domain Bacteria; phylum Pseudomonadota; class Alphaproteobacteria; order Caulobacterales; family Caulobacteraceae; genus CAIOYC01. Next base: position 138,114 of record CAIOYC010000037.1, read on the forward strand.
GGTTTGGCCGCGCGCCTGGGTGTCGAGTCTCAACAGGAGCCCGCCATGCCCGCCGCCCCCGACTTTCCTCCCGCCCCCGACGCCCATCCGGTCAAGCGCGCGCTGATCTCCGTCTCCGACAAGACCGGCCTTATCGAGACCGCCCAAGCCCTGCACGATCTGGGTGTCGAACTGGTCTCCACCGGCGGCACCAGGGCCGCCATCGCCGCCGCCGGTATCCCGGTGAAGGATGTGTCCGAGCTCACCGGCTTCCCGGAGATGATGGATGGGCGGGTGAAGACCCTGCATCCGGTGGTCCACGGCGGCCTGCTCGGCGTGCGCGAGGCCCCAACCCACAAGGCGGCCATGGACGAGCACGGCATCGGCGGCATCGACCTGCTGTACGTCTCGCTCTACCCCTTCGAGGCCACCGTCGCTTCGGGCGCAGATTTCGACACCTGTATCGAGAATATCGACATCGGTGGGCCGGCCATGATCCGCTCGGCGGCCAAGAACCACGGCTATGTCTGCGTCTGCACCGGCCCCGACGCGGTGGCCCAGGTGATCGAGGCGCTGAAGGCGGACGGAACCACGTCCCTGTCCCTGCGCAAGCTGCTCGCCGCCCGCGCCTTCGCTCGCACCGCCGCCTATGACGCCGCCATCGCCGGCTGGTTCGGCTCCGAACTGCAAGACTGGTTCCCGCCCATCCAATCCATCGGCGGCGGGCGGCTTCAGCGGATGAGGTACGGCGAGAACCCTCACCAGCACGCGGCCTTCTACACCACAGGCGATAAGCGCCCCGGCGTCACCACCGCCAAGGTCGTGCAGGGCAAGGAGCTCTCGTACAACAACGTGGCCGACACCGATGCGGCCTTCGAACTGGTGGCGGAGTTCGATCCGACAGCCGAGGCGGCGGTGGCCATCATCAAGCACGCCAATCCCTGCGGCGTGGCCACGGCGGCGAGCCCGGTCGAAGCCTATAGGCGCGCGCTGGAATGCGACCCCACCTCGGCCTTCGGCGGCATCGTCGCTCTGAATCGCACCCTGGATGCACAGACCGCCGAGGAGATTCTCAAGGTCTTCACCGAGGTCGTGATCGCGCCGGAGGCCGATGCGGCGGCGCTTAAGTTGTTCGAGGCCAAGAAGAATGTGCGCCTGCTCCTTACCGGGGCCCTGCCCGATCCGCGCGCGCCGGGGGCCAACTTCCGCTCCGTGGCCGGCGGCTATCTGATGCAGACGCGCGACACGTCGTTGCTCACGCCCACCGACCTGAAGATCGTCACCGCACGCCAGCCGACCGAAGCTGAGGTGCGCGACATGCTGTTCGCCTTCACCATCGCCAAGCACGTCAAGTCCAACGCCATCGTCTTCGCGCGGGGCGGCCAGACGCTCGGCATCGGCGCGGGGCAGATGAACCGCAGGGATAGCGCTCGCATCGCCGCGCTTCGGGCCGCCGACTTTGGCCTCGATCTCAAGGGCTCCGCCTGCGCCTCGGAAGCCTTCTTCCCCTTCGCCGACGGGCTGATCCAGGCGGCGGAGGCGGGGGCCACCGCGGTGATCCAGCCCGGCGGCTCCATCCGCGACCAGGAGGTCATCGACGCCGCCAATGAACGCGGCCTCGCCATGGCCTTCACCGGCGTGCGCGTGTTCCGGCACTAGGATCTCGCTGTCGCAAACAGCCATTGACCCTGCGGGGGCCTTCCCCTAAACGTCCCCGCTCTTGCGATCCGGCCCTCCACCAATGGGGCCGGGTCCGGGGCCCAGGTGGCGGAATTGGTAGACGCGCTGGCTTCAGGTGCCAGTGGCTTAACGGCCGTGAAGGTTCGAGTCCTTTCCTGGGCACCACTCTTTTCCCGAGTTTTCAGATCGGTCGCGCCAGCAGCGTTGCGAGCGCCTTGCTTCCTTGAACGGCGGGCGGTTTCGCCTATTAAGCTAGGTCATGACCAACTATCTGCATAAGGGCGACCTGCCGGACGGGTTGAGCTTCGGCGCCTCCGTGGCCGTGGACAGCGAGACCATGGGTCTGCGCATCGGCCGCGATCCCCTGTGCGTGGTGCAGCTCTCGGCCGGCGACGGCGATGCGCACCTGGTGCAGCTCGACCGCGCCACCTATGACTGTCCGAACCTCAAGGCCCTGCTGACCGATCCGGGCGTGCTGAAGCTGTTCCACTTCGGCCGGTTCGACATCGCCATGTTCGCGGTGCATCTGGGCGTCACCACCGGCCCGGTCTACTGCACCAAGATCGCCTCCAAACTGGCCCGCACCTATACCGACCGTCACGGACTGAAGGACGTGACCAAGGAGCTGGTGGGCGTGGATATCTCCAAGGCGCAGCAGAGCTCCGACTGGGGTGCGGCGGTGCTCACACCCGAACAGCAGGCCTATGCCGCTTCCGACGTGCTGAACCTGCACGCCATCAAGAAGCGCCTCGACATGATGCTGGAGCGCGAGGGTCGCACCAGTCTGGCCCAGGCCTGTTTCGACTTCCTGCCCGCCCGCTCGCTGCTCGACGTGGCCGGGTGGGAGGACATCGACATCTTCGCGCACAGCTGAGGGCGGGCATGACCGAAGCCGCCTTCACCGCGCCCCGCCGCCGCGTCCGCGACCCGGAGAGCACCCATCGCGAGGTGGCGCGCCTGCGTCGGCGTTCGCTGGTGGTGGCCTTCTGGCGCGGTGCACTGCCCGTGGCGATCGGCGTGGTCGGCGTGGGACTGCTCGGCTGGGCGGGGGTGAAGACCTTCGCCGACATGCAGCCGAACCGCCAGGCCATCGGCGACATCCGCATGACCAGCCCCGAATTCCACGGCCGGGACAAGGACGGCTTGCCCTATGTGGTCACCGCGACAACCGCTGTGCGCGACCCGGTGCACACCGAGCGGATCAATCTGACCAACCCGCACCTGGTCAAGCAGACCAAGGACCGGGGTGAAACCCACGCGACAGCTCAGGGCGGGCTGATGAACGAGACGTCGCACATGCTCGATCTGTGGGGCGGGGTGGTGATGGACGACGCGCAGGGCAACCACTTCGTCAGCCCCACCGCCCGCGTCGATACGGTCAATTCCACCATGGAAGGCCACGATGGCGTGCAATCTTCGGGTCCGACGGGCGCGGCGAGTGGACAGTCCTATGCGATCGACAACAAAACAGGGCATGTGGTGTTGAACGGCGGGGTGCATACCCGCCTGACCCCTCATGCGGCCCCGAAATAGGACCGCCCCGATGGAAGGCTTGGAAGGCCCGATGCAAGGACTGAGACGCATGCCCCGCCTCGCGCCGCCCCGTTTTGCGTATGTTGCTGCAGCGGCGCTTGCCGCCTTCGCCGTCGCGCCCGCCTTCTCCGCGCCCGCGCCTGCCGAGGGCGCCCAGCCGGCTGGGCTGTTCGGGGCCTCCAAGGAGCCGCTCGATATCTCGTCGGACAATTCGGACTACCAGCAGCAGGCCCGCAAGGGCATCTGGTGGGGCAGCGTCGAGGCGATCCAAGGCACGGCCCGGTTGCGTACCCCGCGCCTCACGGTTTTCTTCGCGCCACGAGACCCGAACGCGCCCAAGCCGCCGCCCGGCGCCGCCGGCCCCGATGTGGGCCAGGTGGAGCGGGTCGAGGCCGAGGGGCCGGTCTTCTACACGACGCCGACCCAGCGCGCGACGGGCGACCACGCGACCTACGTCTCCGCCGACGACACGATCACCATGACCGGAAACGTGGTGGTGGTGCAGGACAAGAATGTGGCCACCGGCGACAAGCTGGTGATCGAGCAGAAGACCGGCCACTCCACGCTGAGCTCCACCCCCGGCAAGGCGACGGGCAAGCCGCGGGTGCGCGCGGTCTTCTATCCGAGCCAGGGCGCCCCCGCGGCGCCCGGCGCGGCGGCGGCGCCAGCCAAGGCGCCCCCCGTTCCGCCCAAGGCGCCCGTCAAGCCGTGACCGATTTCCGTTCTCTCGGCGCCTCGGGCGCCGGCGGCATTCCGCAGGGCCTCTATGTGGACACGGTGGGCAAGACCTATCGCGGCCGCCAGGTGGTGCGCTCGGTCAGCCTCAGCCTCGGCCGGGGCGAGGTGGCGGGCCTGCTCGGCCCCAACGGCGCCGGCAAGACCACCTGCTTTTACATGGTCACCGGCCTGGTTCCCCCCGACTATGGCCACATCTATCTCGATGGCGAGGACATCACCGCCCAACCCATGTATCAGCGCGCGCGCCTGGGCATCGGCTATCTGCCGCAGGAGGCCTCGATCTTCCGCGGCATGACGGTCGAGCAGAACGTGATGGCGGTGGTCGAACTGCACGTGAAGAACCGCCAGGAGGCGCAGGCCCGCGTCGCCGATCTGCTCGGCGAGCTGCGCATCGCTCACCTGAAGAACGCCCGCGCCACGGCCCTGTCCGGCGGCGAGCGTCGCCGGGTGGAGATCGCCCGCGCCCTGGCCTCGGATCCGGCCTTCATGCTGCTGGACGAACCCTTCGCCGGGATCGATCCTCTCGCCATCGCCGACATCAAGGAGGTGATCCTGTACCTCAAGCGCCAGGGGATCGGCGTCCTGATCACCGACCACAATGTGCGCGAGACTTTGGCCATCTGCGACCGCGCCTCGATCATCTCCGGCGGCGAAGTGCTGTTCGAGGGATCGCCCCAGGCGGTTCTGGCGGACCCCGAAGTGCGGCGCGTCTATCTCGGCGAACACTTCGAGTCCGTGTAGCGGCCTGGCTCGGGGTCACGCCCTTGCGAGCGGGCGCGGCCGGGTCTAGACCGCGCGCACCTTTTCAACGCTTAAGGAGACGCGCCCCATGGCTCGCGCGAAGATCGCCCTCATCGGCGCCGGCATGATCGGCGGTACCCTGGCCCATGTGGCCGCGCGCGAAGCTCTGGGCGACGTGATCCTGTTCGACATCGCCGAGGGCACGCCGCAGGGCAAGGCGCTCGACATCGCCCAATCCACCGCCGTCTACGGCTCCTCGGTCTCGCTGAAGGGCGCCAACGACTATGCCGACATCGCCGGCGCCGACGTCTGCATCGTCACCGCTGGCGTGCCGCGCAAGCCGGGCATGAGCCGCGACGACCTGATCGGCATCAATCTCAAGGTCATGAAGGCCGTGGGCGAGGGCATCAAGGCGCATGCGCCGAACGCCTTCGTGATCTGCATCACCAATCCGCTCGACGCCATGGTGTGGGCCCTGCAGGTGTTCTCGGGTCTGCCCAAGGAGAAGGTGGTCGGCATGGCGGGGGTGCTGGATTCCTCGCGCTTCGCCCTCTTCCTGTCGGAAGCGACCGGCGTGTCGGTGGAGGACATCCGCGCCTGGACCCTCGGCGGGCACGGCGACGACATGGTGCCGATGGTGCGCCACTCCACCGTCGGCGGCCTGCCGCTGACCGAACTGGTAAGCCAGGGCTGGCTGTCGCAGGAGGCGCTGGACGCCATCGTCAAGCGCACCCGCGGCGGCGGCGGCGAGATCGTCGCCCTGCTCAAGACCGGCTCGGCCTTCTACGCGCCGGCCGAAAGCGCCATCGCCATGGCCAAGGCCTACCTTTACGACCAGAAGCGCGTCCTGCCCGTCGCCTCCTACTGCTCGGGCCAGTATGGCGTCTCGGATATGTATGTGGGCGTTCCGGCCCTGATCGGCGCCGGCGGCGTGGAGAAGGTGATCGAATTCACCCTCAACGACGACGAAAAGGCCATGTTCACCAAGTCGGTCGACTCGGTGAAGGGCCTGATCCAGGCGTGCAAAGATATCGACGGCAGCCTGAAATAAGTCCGGTCAGGATTTCAGAATACCGAGACCCCGGAGCGCAGGCTCCGGGGTTTTTCTTTGTGTGTCAGACCACCGATTGGCCGCGGAAGGCGCGGATCACGAAGCTGACCACGAGCACCACGAGGAAAATCACGAACAGGACCTTGGCGATGGTGGCGGCGATCCCCGCCAGTCCGACAAAGCCCATATAGCCGGCCACCAGGGCCAGGATGAAGAACAGTATCGCCCAACCGAGCATGACGGCGTCTCCCAGGCGGCCGTACGCCGCACCGCCCAGCTTAACGGCAGACTCGCGGCGGCGTTCCGTAAGGCTAGGGCTTCAACTTCTTAGGGAGGGCGGCGATCTCGTCCGGCGTCAGGGCGTGCATGTCCGTGGCGATGCAGCGCGTATAGATGCCGGTGTCGCGCACGCCGAAATCAAGGTCGATCGGCGCACAGATCAGGTTGGAGGCGCCCACGCTCTTCAGCACGATGGTCTGGCGAAAGGCGAGGCCGGTGCAGCGATTGCCGAAATCGATCTTGAAGATCGCCCGACCCGACCGGACATAGAGGGTCTGCTCGTCATTCGTGGAGGTGTAGTTGTCCACCTGACTGGTGCGGAAGCACTGCCGACCCGCGCCCGGCGCTGAGGCCGGCTTTGAGGTCTGTGCGTGGGCGGCGGTCGCCAGCGCCATGACGGCGAGCGCGGCGCCCAGGATGGTGGTCTTCATGGGTCCCTCCTTTATCGTTGCGATATGGCTACGACGCCAATGCGGCCGAATTTCGCAAGGCGGGAATTCCGGATTGCGCCCTCGGACGAGCGCAATCCGGCCCCATGGTTCGTTTTAACGCGGCGCCATGCGGATGGAGCCGTCCAGGCGCACGTCTTCGCCGTTGAAATAGCTGTTCTGGATCATTTCCAACGCCAGCGAGGCGTATTCCGTGGCGTTGCCGAGGCGCTTGGGGAAGGGCACCGACTGGGCCAGGGCCTCCTTCACCTGCGGCGGCGCGGCATTCATCAACGGGGTGTTGAAGATGCCGGGCAGGATGGTGTTGACCCGGATCGCTTCGCCGGAAAGGTCGCGGGCGATAGGCAGGGTCATACCCACCACGCCGCCCTTGGAGGCGGAATAGGCCGCCTGGCCCATCTGGCCGTCTTCAGCCGCGACGGAGGCGGTGTTGACGATGGCGCCGCGCTCGCCGTCCTCCATGGGCTCCAGGCTCAACATGCCCTTGGCCGACTTGGCGATACAGCGGAACGTGCCCACGAGGTTGATCTGGATGATCATGTTGAAGGCGTCGAGGGGGAAGTGCTTGGTCTCGCCTGTGGCCTTGTCGCGGCCGGCGGTCTTGGCGGCGTTGCCGGTGCCGGCGCAGTTGACGAGCACCCGCTCCTGGCCGTGGGCGGCGCGGGCCTTTTCGAACCCGGCGTCCACATCGGCGTCGGACGTGACATTGACCTTGCAGAACACGCCGCCGATGTCCTTGGCCACGGCTTCGCCCTTCTCTTCGTTCATGTCGAAGATGGCGACCTTGACGCCCTTGGCGGCCAGCGCGCGCGCTGTGGCCTCGCCGAGGCCCGAGGCGCCCCCGGTGACGACGGCGGCGATGTCTGAGGAGAGTTTCATGAGGCGTTTTCCCTGGTTTTGATGTTAGTGTCGGGCGTTGGACGAGGTTTAGCGAGCGTGAGCGAGGAAGCCAAACACCCCTCGGACTATGAGCCGTTGCCGGCGTCGGCCGCGCTTGTGCCCTATGCCGTGCGCGTCAACGCAAGCCTCGTTCGTCGCGGTTTCTGGCCAAAGATACGCCGCGTCGCCGCCGGTGTCCCGTTCGCCGAGGATGCGGTGGCGCTCTGGTACTGTGCGCTGGACAAGGAGACGCCGGCCTCCACCAAGGCGCTGCTGCTCGCCGCCCTCGCCTTTTTTGTGGTACCCAAACCCTTCCGGCCCCGAAAGCTTCCCATCCCGGGCCTGATGGTGGCGGACGAGGCGGCGGTGATCGCCGCCGCCGTGGCCCTGGCCCGTCGCTCGATCCAGCCGCGCCACCGCGAGCAGGCCAAGGCCATCCTCTCCCGCATGGCGCGGAGCTGACCGACCTTGGGGGCATTGGCGGACTTTCTCTCCGGAATCTCGATCCTCGCGGCGGCGGTCTACGGCTTCGCGCTGCTGACCAAGCCGCCATCGGGCCCGCGTACTGTAGTGAAGGCGACGGCCGTGCTCTGTATCGCCGGGGTGTCGCTGGTGCTAGGCGGGCCGTGGCTGCTGACTCTTCCGCTTGCCCTGTCGGCGGTAGGGGACGCCTTCCTGGCGGGAGACCCCAAGCGCTGGACAGGGTTCGGACTCGGCGCCTTTCTTCTCGCCCACCTGCTCTACATCGCCCTGTTCGCTCACCACGGTTTCGGCTTCTCACCCCTGATCGGTGAGCCTCTTCGGCTTATACCCGCAGTACTCACCATCACCGCCGCCGGCTTCATGCTTCGCTACATCTGGAGCGGCCTGGGTCGGATGCGCGAGGCGGTGGTGATCTATGTCTTGGTCATCGCGCTGATGGTCGTCATGGCCTTCACCCTGCCCTGGAACCGCTCGGCGGCGATGATCGGGGCGGTGCTGTTCATGGCCTCCGACGCCATCCTGGCCGTTCGCCTGTTCCGCGCCGGCGGACCGAATATCACCGCTGACCTCGCCGTCTGGTGGTTCTACTGGGCGGCGCAGGCCCTGATCGCGCGCGCCTTCCTTCACACGACCTGACCCGCTATAGCGTCGCCCCCATGACCGATGCCGCCGCCGACACCCCGCCAGACCGCCTTAGCGTCTCGCCCAAGAGCCCCTTCTATGACGAAGCCCTGCTCGCGCGCGGCATCGGCATCCGCTTCAAGGGCGAAGAGAAGACCAATGTCGAAGAGTATTGCGTCTCGGAGGGCTGGGTCCGCCTCGCTGTGGGCAGCACCCTGAACCGCAAGGGCGAGGCCATGACGGTGAAGCTGCAAGGCCCGGTCGAACCCTATTTCCGCGACATCGCTGAGTAGGCTAGGCTCGACCCGCATGCTTAAATCCGCTCCGCAGCCGCGGGTGATGGGCATCGTCAACGTCACGCCGGACAGCTTCTCCGATGGCGGCCGGTTCTTCGACCACACCTCGGCGCTCAACCATGCCCGCAGCCTGATCGCGGCGGGGGCGGATGTGCTCGACATCGGCGGCGAGTCGACCCGGCCGGGCGCCGAGCCGGTGCCCGAGTTGATCGAGCTGCGCCGCGTGGTCCCGCTGATCCAGGCTATCCGCGCCGAAAGCGCCATCCCGATCTCCGTCGATACGGTCAAGCCTGAGGTCGCCCGCGCCGCCATGGGTGCCGGAGCGACGATCTGGAACGACGTCAGCGCCCTGCGTGCCCCCGGCGCGGTAGAGGCCGCAGCCGAGCTCGGCTGTAAGGTCGTCCTGATGCACATGCAGGGCGAGCCGCGCACCATGCAGGAAGCGCCGCACTACGAGGATGTGGTGGCCGAGGTCGCCGCCTTCCTGTCGGCGCGCGCCGAAGCGGCCGTGGCGGCGGGCGTCCACCGCGACTGCATCTGGCTCGACCCGGGCATCGGCTTCGGCAAGACCCTCGCGCACAACCTCGCCCTCATCGCCGCCCTGCCGAAGCTGGCGGCGCTCGGCTATCCGGTGCTGTTCGGCGCGAGCCGCAAGCGCGCCGTCCGCGCCATCGATCCCACCGCCATCGAGTCCGACGACCGCCTCGGCGGCTCCCTCACCCTCGCCCTCGCCGCCGCCGACCGGGGTGTCGCCATGCTCCGCGTCCACGACGTCCGCGAAACCGTCCAGGCCCTGAAGGTATGGGCGGCGATATCAGACGTCGGCTAGGTTTGATCTTGGCGGCAGGGTCTCGGGGGTCTTCACGTCCCAGACCAATCCTGCTCGCTCAAGCAGGCGGATGAAGGCATACCCCCAGTCGGACTGACCGGGGTGGAGGCCGATCCTCGCGGAACCCGGATAGGCATGATGGTTATTGTGCCACGCCTCGCCCATTGTCGGGATGGCCGCCCAAGGGACATCGTGCGCCTGTACGCCACTGTCGGTGACGAGCCAGTGTTGCGGGCCTTGCCGATGAGCGAGCCGCCCGACGAACCAGTGCCCCGTCACTGAAACGGCGACCCGCGCGCACACGCCCCACACCACCCACCGCCAACCTCCCAGGGCGAACAGCAGCAGGGCGATGGGCACCTGCTGGCCCATCCAGGTCCGGTCGAGGAAGCGGTGGAAACGGTTGCGGCCGGGTGCGTCGGGATCGAACCGAGGCGACCTGTCCAGGATCAGACGACAGTGGACGCACCACCAGTAGTCGCGCCAGATCCCGGCGCGGTTGGCCAGGAACGGATGACAGTCTGGCTGGCGCTGACCCCAGTCGCGCAGATCGTGGGCCCTCATCATGCCGAACGGACCGGACATGCCGACGAGTGTGCCCAGCCACATCATGAGGGCGTCTAGCCAGGCGGGTGCTTCGAAACTGCCGTGGATCAATCGCCGGTGAAATCCCACGGAATGCCCGACCAGCAGGGTCGAGCCTGTCGTGGCGAGGAAGATGAGGGCCGTATCCCAGCCCAGGCTGAATGGCCCAGCGAGCAGAGCGATACCGGCCATGCCGCCCTGCCAGAGCGAGATAGCAGGGTCCCATTCGACCCGCCCAGCGACAGCGTCGTCCTCCGGCGAAACCACGAGCCAGTGGACGGCATAGGGATCTCGATCGTGCGCCATGGTACACTCCAAGCGATGAGCTATTTAACTCATCACTTAAATCATTGTTTTGGGGACGGCAAGCGTTTAGGTAATTCCTTAAATCTGCAAGCGAGTCGCCTCAGCCGATCCATGGAGCCATGATGCAACAGGTTTTCGAAGCCCTGTCGTCGCTGACGCGGCGCAAGATGCTGGCCTATCTCACCCATGCGGAGCTGAGCGCGGGGGAGATCGCGCAGCGGTTCGATATCTCCAAGCCGGCCGTGTCCCAGCACCTCTCGATTCTCGAGGGCGCCGGCTTGGTGCAGAGCGAGAAGCGCGGCCAGTTCGTCTATTACCGGCTGAAGCCCGACAATCTGGTCAATACGCTCAATGAGTTCGCGCAGGAGGTCTGCCCTGTCTCCAAGCCGTTGAAGCACGAGAGCGCGGCGCTCGCGCAGGGGCGAGAGAACAAATCCACCAAGACATAGGTGCTCTTCCTTGCCTAACGCGCCGCGCGCGGGTCACTGTCCGCTGCCATTGCTAAGGAGCCCGCCGTGCGCCCGATCCTCTTCGCCCTTGGGCTCTCGCTCAGCGCCGCTTCCGTTTCGGCCGCCACCACACCGGCGTCCAATCCCCTGTTGAGCCAGCTCTCGGCGGAGGTCAGCGCTGAGTCCCTGCGCGCCATCGATACCCGGCTGGTGGCGTTCGGCACGCGCCACACCTTGTCGGACACGGTGAGCGACACGCGGGGCATCGGCGCGGCGCGGCGCTGGGCCAAGGGGCAGTTCGAAGCATTCGGCAGGGCGTGCGGCGGCTGCCTGGCCATCGAGACTCCCACCAAAGTCTTCGCCGGCCAACGCTCGCCAAGCGGGGTCGAGGTCATGGACGTGCTGGCGATCCAGCGCGGGATCACCGACCCGGACCGGGTGGTGATCATCTCGGGCCACATCGACACCCGCGTCACCGACGTGATGAATTCCACCGTCGACGCACCGGGCGCCAATGACGACGGCTCGGGAACCTCGGCGGTGATCGAGGCGGCGCGGGTGCTGTCCAAGCACAAATTCGCCGCCACCATCGTCTATGCGGTGCTGCAGGGCGAGGAGCAGGGCCTCTATGGCGGCCAACTCCTGGCCCAGGTGGCCAAGGAAAAGGGCTGGAAGGTCGAGGCGCAGCTCAATAACGACATCATCGGCAATACCCACGGCATCGGCGGCGAGCACATCGACGACGTGGTGCGGGTCTTTTCCGAGGGCACGCGCCAGCCGGAGACTGCGCCGGAGATGCGCGCGCGTCGCGCCGGCGGCGGTGAGAACGACGCGCCCTCGCGCAATCTGGCGCGCTATATGGCCGATGTGGCGGCGACCGCCATGCCGGGCTTTTCGGTGAAGATGATCTACCGCGCCGACCGCTTCCAGCGCGGCGGCGACCAGGCTCCGCTGCAGGAAGCTGGCTTCCCCGCCGTGCGCGTTACCGAAGCGACGGAGAACTACAACCGTCAGCACCAGGATCTGCGCACCGAAAACGGAATCAAGTTCGGCGACACCCTGGACGGCGTGGACTTCCCCTATCTGGCCAGGGTCACGCGCCTGAACGTGCTGACTTTGGCTTCGCTTGCTTCCGCGCCGCCGCCGCCCGAGATGGTGAAGATCGAGGGCGCGGTGAAGGACGACACCACGGTCAGCTGGACGCCCGCGCCTGGCGCCGCCGGCTACCGCGTCTGGTGGCGCGATACCACCGAGCCCAGGTGGACCCACCATAGGGACGCCGGCGCCGTGACTTCGCTGGTCCTGCCGCGTGTGAACATCGACGACTGGTCCTTCGGCGTTTCCGCCCTCTCCGCCGATGGCTGGGATAGCCCGGCGGCGTTCCCCGGACCCATCGGCGCCTTCCAGCGCCCACCACCTCCGCCCGCCAAGCCTTGATCGACCGCATGAGCGAGCATCTCGGCCGCGTCCTTATCCTTGCCGGTTCCGACAGCGGCGGCGGGGCGGGGGTGCAGGCGGACATCAAGACGGTGACTGCGCTCGGCGGCCACGCCTCCACCGCCATCACGGCTATCACGGTGCAGAACACCCTCGGTGTCACCGCCGTCCATTCCCTGCCGCCCGAGCTGGTGACGGCCCAGGCGCGGGCGGTGCTGGACGATATCGGGGCGGACGTGATCAAGACCGGTATGCTCGGTGATACGGCCATGATCGAGGCGGTGGCCTCGGTGATCGCCGGGGCGGGCGTGCCGACCGTGATCGACCCGGTGATGATCGCCAAGGGCGGCGCCGTCCTGCTTGAACCTTATGCGGTGCAGGCCCTGGCCGACGCGTTGATCCCGCTGGCCGCTCTGCTCACCCCCAATGCACCCGAAGCGGCGGCGCTCACCGGACTGGTGGTCGAAAGCACCGATGACCTGCGTCGCGCGGGCGAGCATCTATTGGCGCACGGCGCTTCGGCGGTATTGATGAAAGGTGGCCATGTCGAGGGTGAGCGGGTGATCGACATCCTGATGACGCCCGTCTCTGAAACGCGCTTCGAGTCCGGCCGCATCCATACCCGCCACACCCACGGCACCGGCTGCACCCTGGCCAGCGCCTGCGCTGTCGGCCTGGCCCAGGGCCATAGCTTGCAGCGCTCGGTGGAGCGGGCCCATGCCTATGTGCAGGAGGCCATCCGCCGCGCCCCCGGCTTCGGCGCCGGCCACGGCCCACTGGACCACGCATGGCCCATGCGCCGCTCTTCATAAGGCGCAGTTCGGGCGCAAAACCGCTTCACACTTTTGCGGAACTGCGCTTCACAGGCGCATGAGCGAAGCCCCTCCGATCCCCAACCAGCCGCCCCTCGAGGACGACGAACTGGCCCAGCATCTGGCCGTGCTGATCGCCGGATCGCCAACGGTGATGCAGGTGCTGACGACGATCCGCGAGCTCGACCTGCCGGACTGGCGGCTGTTCTCCGGTGCTGTCTATCAGACCGTCTGGAACGCCCTCACCGACCGCGAGCCGGACCACGGGATCAAGGACTACGACATCGGCTATTTCGACGCGGATACGTCGTGGGAGGCCGAGGACGCGGTGATCCGGCGCGTGGCCGACGCCTTCGGCCCCGCCCTCCGCGGCAAGGTGGAGGTGCGCAACCAGGCGCGTGTTCACCTGTGGTTTTCGGACAAGTTCGGCGAAGACTATCCGGCGCTTACCTGTACCGACGACGCCCTGCCGCGCTTCGTCTGCCCTGCCTTCGCCGTGGGCATTCGGCTGGAGGCCGACGACAGCCTCACCGTCTCCGCCCCGTTCGGCCTGCAGGACGTCTTCACCATGCGCCTGCGCAAGAATCCGATCCGAGATATTCCAGCGGTGTCCTTCGCCCGCGTCACCGGCTCGGCCGCGGCGCGCTGGCCCGAACTTGAAGTCGTAGACTGATGCGCCAGTGGACCATCGACGCTTTCGCTTCCGCCCCGTTTCGCGGCAATCCCGCCTGCGTGGTCGAGCCCTTCGATGCCTGGCCGGAAACCGGCTGGATGCAGGCCCTGGCGCAGGAGAACAATCAGGCCGAGACCGCCTTTCTGCTGAAGACCGCCGATCCCGCGCGCTTCGGCCTGCGCTGGTTCACCCCCGCCCTGGAAGTGCCCTTGTGCGGCCACGCTACCCTGGCCTCGGCGCATGTGTTGCTGGGGGAACTCGGCCTTGAGGCGGGGGCTATCACGTTCGATACCCTATCCGGCCCGTTGATCGTCTCCCGCGTGGGCGAGGTTTATGCCATGGACTTCCCGTCCTCGCCGCCGAGGCGCACGGAGATCCCCGCCGGTCTGATTGAGGCCTTGGGTGTCGAGCCCCGCGAGGTGTGGGCGGCGCAGTACCTCGTGGCGGTGCTGGCCAGCGAGGCGCAGGTGCGGATGCTGACGCCCGACGTCGCCGCCATCAACCGCATCGTTGGCGAGGCTACGGGCGGGCGGGGTAATCTGATCGTCTGCGCTCCGGCCAATCCCGGTGGCGCGCATGACGTGATCGATCGCTTCTTTGCGCCCGGCTCCGGCATTCCGGAAGATCCAGCCACCGGCTCGGCCCATTGCATTCTCGCGCCGCTCTACGCCGAGAAGCTCGGCCGAACCGAAATGCATTTTCACCAGGCCTATCCCGGCCGGGGCGGCGATATCGCCACTGAACTCAGGGGCGACCGCGTGATCCTGAAGGGCCAGGCGGTGACCGTGGTGGAAAGCCGGCTGCGGATCACCCGCTAGCGGACAGCAAAAAAGGCCGAAGCTTTCGCTCCGGCCCCGTTGCATCGGTGATGCTAGCGGCTCAACGCCAGTAGCAGACGCGGTGATGGTGGCGCCAGCTGCACACCCGGTGACCATGGTGATGCCAGGGGCGGGCGGAAGCGACGGCCGGAGCCAGGGCGGCGGTGAGCGCGCCGGCGGCGGCCAGGGCGACGATGAGCGTCTTCATGGGATTCCCTCTTTTCAAAGCGTTGCAGTTCAACGGCGAGTGAACGACCGAGGCGGTGTTTGGCTCCGCCTCGGTCCCTCTTGGTTCACCGCAACCTGCGGCAAGCCGTCGCAGGCACAAGAGCGCCCAGCGCGTGAACTCGATCTGAACGCAACCCTTCAAATCGGTGAGAAACGGAAATGTACGTCCTCACAATCGCGCCGAGGCCCGGGCGAACGATGAATTTGTGAGTTGCGCGGACGTCCGAATTGGCGTTTCTCGCGTGCGGGCCACGCCCCCCCAACGGGGCGCAGTCCATCTGCAAGGATGGGAGACAACATGCAGACGACCGCGACCGCTCCGGCGGCGACGAAGCCGGCCATGCGCCCTGCGCGCCCGGAATTTTCCTCCGGCCCCTGCGCCAAGCGCCCAGGCTGGACCCCTCAAGCCCTATCGAAAGCCGTCCTCGGACGCTCGCACCGCTCCAAACTCGGCAAGACGCGGCTGCAGGAGTGCATCGACCGTATGCGCGCGGTGCTGGAAGTGCCGGACACTCATCTGATCGGTATCGTGCCGGGCTCGGACACAGGCGCCGTCGAGATGGCCATGTGGTCCATGCTTGGCGCCCGCCTCGTTCAAATTCTGGCCTTCGAGAGCTTCGGCAAGGACTGGGCGACGGACGCGGTCAAGCAACTGAAGCTGGCGGACTGCCAGGTGCTCGACGCGCCCTATGGCGAGCTGCCCGACCTCGCCCAGGTACGCCCCGACGCTGATCTGGTCTTCACCTGGAACGGCACCACGTCGGGCGTGCGCGTACCCAACGCCGACTTCATCTCCGCGGAGCGGGCCGGCATCACCATCTGCGACGCCACCTCCGCCTGTTTCGCCCAGGCGCTGGACTGGTCCAAGCTCGATGTGACCACCTTCTCCTGGCAAAAGGCGCTGGGGGGAGAAGCGGCGCACGGCGTCCTGATCCTGGGCCCCCGCGCGGTCGCCCGCCTTGAGAGCTACACGCCCGCCTGGCCCCTGCCCAAGCTGTTCCGCATGACCAAGAGCGGTAAACTGAACGGCGAAATCTTCGAGGGCGCCACCATCAACACGCCTTCCATGCTGTGCGTGGAGGACGCCATCGACGCGCTGAAATGGGCGGCGGAGGAGGGCGGCCTCGCCGGCACCCGCGCCCGCGCCGACGCCAACCTCGCCGCGGTGGCCGACTGGGTAAAGCAGACACCGTGGGTGGACTTCCTAGCCGCCCATCCGGTCGTGCGCTCCAATACCTCGGTCTGCTTGAAAGTGGTCGATCCCAAGGTCGCCGCGCTATCGTCCGACGATCAGGCCGCCTTCGCCAAGAAGCTGGCCTCACTGCTCGAGAAGGAGGGTGTGGCCCTCGACATCGGCGGTTATCGCGACGCCCCTCCGGGCCTGCGGATCTGGTGCGGCTCGACGGTGGATACGTCCGATGTGGAAGCTCTGATGCCCTGGCTCGACTGGGCCTTCGTCACCGCCCGCGCCGACCTGGCTTAAACTCACTTCGCCATCCCCGGCCGGAGTAGCCGCGCAAGGCCGGCACCCAGAAGACGCGACCTCAAGCGCCTGGGTTCCGGCTCGCTCACTTCGTGACCGTCCGGGATGACGCTCAAAAATCAAAGGATCAAAGATATGCCCCGCGTTCTCATCGCCGATGAACTTTCTCCCGCCGCGCTGAAGATCTTCAAGGATCGCGGCATCGACGCCGACACCAAGACCGGCCTGTCGAAGGACGAGTTGCTCAAGATCATCGACCAGTACGATGGCCTTGCCGTCCGCTCCGCCACCAAGGCCACGGCGGAGGTGATCGCCGCCGCCAAGCGGTTGAAGGTGGTCGGCCGCGCCGGGATCGGCGTCGACAACATCGACATTCCCGCCGCCACCGCCAAGGGCGTGGTCGTGATGAACACTCCGTTCGGCAATTCAATCACCACCGCCGAACACGCCGTGGCCATGATGTTCGCCCTCGCCCGCCAGCTGCCCGCCGCCGACGCGTCCACCCAGGCCGGCAAGTGGGAAAAGAACCGCTTCATGGGTGTGGAGCTCTACGCCAAGACCCTCGGCATCATCGGCTGCGGCAATATCGGCTCCATCGTCGCCGACCGCGCCAATGGCCTGCGCATGAAGGTGATCGGCTACGACCCCTTCCTCACCCCCGAGCGCGCCATCGAGATCGGCGTGGAGAAGGTGGAGCTGGACGAGCTTCTGGCCCGCGCCGACCTGATCAGCCTGCACACGCCCCTCACCGACAAGACCCGCAACGTCCTGTCCGCCGAGGCCCTGGCCAAGACCAAGAAGGGCGTGCTGATCGTCAACTGCGCCCGCGGCGGCCTGGTGGACGAGGCGGCGCTTCGGGCGGGGCTTGAGAGCGGCCACGTCGGCGGCGCCGGCTTCGACGTGTTCACCACCGAGCCGGCCAAGGAGAATGTACTGTTCGGCGCCCCCAATTTCATCGCCACCCCCCACCTCGGCGCCTCCACCGAAGAGGCGCAGGAGAATGTAGCCCTGCAGGTGGCCGAGCAGATTTCCGACCTGCTTCTTACCGGCGCCATCTCCAACGCCCTGAACAGCCCCTCGGTCACGGCCGAAGAGGCGCCCAAGCTGAAGCCGTTCGTGGCCCTGGCGGAAAAGCTCGGCGCCTTCGCAGGTCAGATGGTCGATACCGGTCTCACCGCTATCGACATCACGTTCGTGGGCGAGGTGGCCAAGCTGAAGGTGGCGCCCCTTACCTCCGCCGCCCTGGCAGGCATCCTGCGTCCGGCCCTGGCCGAGGTGAACATGGTCTCCGCCCCCTCCGTAGCCAAGGCGCGCGGCATAACCGTCACCGAAAGCAAGCAGGAGGTCTCGCCCGTCTATGACAGCCTGATCCGCATCACCGTCACCACCAAGGACGGCGCGCGCACCTTCTCCGGTACCGTGATCGCCGGGGCGCCGCGCATCGTGGACATTAAGGGCATGGAGCTCGACGCGCCACTCGCCCCGGCCATGCTCTACATCAACAACCTGGACAAGCCGGGCTTCATCGGCGCGCTCGGCGGCCTGCTCGGCGATGCGAAGATCAACATCGCAACCTTCAACCTCGGCCGCACCGCCTCGGGCGGCGACGCCATCGCCCTGGTGGGTGTCGACCAGATGCCCAACGACGCCGTGCTCGCCGCCATCACCGCCTTGCCGCACGTCAAAGAGGTCCGGGCGCTGGCCTTCTGATCCAACCATCCTCTCGGCGAAGACCTGCGCGCCCGGGGAAGAGAAGAAAGGCCCGCCAGGGTTCGCTAGTTCAGCCGCATCCGCATCCGCTCGCGCGCGGCGCGGGCGGCGATAGTGGCGCCGCCGTCGAGGATCTGGGCCCGGCCGAGCGCTTCCAGGGCTCCGGTGAGCGCGCCCTGACCCTCGCGCGCCGCCGCCACGTCGAGCCAGGGACGGTGGTCCTTGGGATCGAGCACGGCGCGGCGCAGGGCCGAACGCTCGGCTTGGGCGTAGTCGCCGCGTCGGATGGCGCGGGCGAAGATGTTGTTCTGCAGCCGCATGACGATCATGCGGTCGGGCGCGGGCATCATCAGCAGATCGATCCGGTCGGCCACGTCCGGGGTGAGGCCGGCGGCGAAGGCGCGCTGGGTCAGTTCCGAGGGCATCACCACACGCCCGCCCTCGAACGGATCGAGCGCGATCGGCCCCTGGTCTGTCTCGAGCCGCAGCAGGAAATGGCCGGGGAAATCAACGCCCCGGATGTCCATGGAGCAGCGACGCCCGGCCTCCACATAGATGACGCCCAGCGCCACGGGCAGGCCCTTCCTCCGTTCGCACACGGCGATCAGGTCGGCGTTCTTGGGGTCGTCATAGGTGAGATGGTCGCCGTTCAGGCCCATGTCGCTGCCCAGCGCCTCGCAGATGGCGTCTTCGGGCCGCTCCTGGCGCAGGCGGTCGCGGAGGCGGGCGGCCGCTTCGGTGACCAGGGCGCGGGCGGGTTCCGGATTGCGGTTCGGGTCTTCGTGCATGGCGCAGTCCAGCGCCGCGTCGAACAACGGGAAGCGTTCATCCGGCTGGGCGCCCGCGGCGCCGAGGGAGGCCAGGGCCTGCTCGCGGGTCGCCGCGCGGGTCACCGGGAGGCTCCCGTAAAGCGCCCGGCGTCCTGCGGCCAGGCGTCAGGCAGGTGGCGGGGCAGGCCGCCCGCACCGATGGCGACGAGATCGAGCCGGACCGCGAGGCCCGCGAGGTCGGCGCGCCTGGCGGCCAGGTTCTCGCCCGCAGCCCGCAAGCGCGCGCGTTGGCCCGGTGTCACAGCGCACAGCGCTTCGTCGAGCGTGCGTCGCCGCTTGACCTCCATCACCGCCAGCACGCCGCCGCGCCGGGCCAGAAGGTCGATCTCTCCCTGTGGCGTATCGAGGCGGAATCCCAGCACCCGCCAGCCGTGCAGCATCAGCCACAACGCCGCGAGAGTCTCCGCGCCGCGCCCCTCGCGCCGCGCCCTGGCTCCGCGCGCGCGACGAACGGCGGTCCGGTCGTTGGCGAGGGGGCCGGTCAAGCCGCGCCCTTAAGCTCAAGGGCGCGGCGGTAGAGGTCGCGGCGGTTGAGGCCGAGCGCCTTGGCGACCTCGGCGGCGGCGGCGGCGGGGCCTTCGCGCTCCAGCGCCTCGGTGAGCGCCCGGTCGGCGTCCGCCGCGCTGGCCACGCGCGCCTCGCCTGGCCCGACCACGATCACGATCTCACCCTTGGGGCCGTCGCAGCGCGGGTCGGCGGCGAGTTCGGATAAGGGACCGCGAACCACCGTCTCGTAGAGCTTGGTCAGTTCCCGGGCCATGATGGCGGGACGCTCACCCAGCACGGCGGCCATGTCGGCGAGGCTGTCGGCGAGGCGCGGTCCGGTTTCGTAGAAAACCAGGGTGGCGCGGATCGTCGCCAGCTCCTCCAGGAAGGTGCGGCGGGCGGCGGACTTAGGCGGCGGGAAGCCGGCGAACAGGAAGCGGTCGGTGGGTAGGCCGGAGATGGACAGGGCCGCCAGCGCCGCCGAGGGACCGGGCAGGGCGGTGACCATCAGCCCACGCTCCACCGCCGCTTTCACCAGTCGATAGCCTGGATCGGACACAAGGGGCGTGCCGGCGTCCGACACCAGGGCGATGCGCGCGCCCGTCTCCAGCCGCTCGATCACCTGTTCGGTCCGCGCATCGTCCGAATGATCGTCATAGCGCTCCACCCGCGGCTTCAGCCCGTAGGCGGACAGGAGCTTGGCGGTGACGCGGGTATCCTCAGCCAGAACCAGGTCCACCCGGCCGAGAAGGTCGCGCGCGCGCAAGGTGAGGTCGCCCAGATTGCCGATCGGCGTGGCGGTGACGTAGAGGCCGGGCGCCAGCGGAGCCAAGGGCTCCGAAGCGGTCGAATCGTCGGATGTGACGGCCGGTCGACGCATGCAGGCGTTTCAGCAGGTACAGGCCGCCGCGAAAAGAGGCAGATGTCGGCCAAGCTCAATATTCGTTCCGCTTAGCTCAGGATAAGACGCCTTGTGACGTTATCCAGCACCAGTCGCCCGGCCGCCGTGGCGGCGAAGCGATTGCCGTTGCGAACCAGATGGCCTGACTCGATCAAGTCATCGAGGCTTTTCAACGGTAGGGCTGACACCTCGTCCAGCGCCAAGCCCTCGCCGGTGCGCAGGCCCATCAGCAACCGCTCCTCCGCTTGGTCGAGCGCAGATTGCTCGGTGAAGGTGGCGCCCGTCCCCGTCGCGCCGACCCGGTCCATATAGGCGGGAATGCGCGCCTCCGCCTCGCTCGCCAGCCGCGTCCCGTCGGGGCAGGTCAGGCGCCCATGCGCGCCGGGGCCGACGCCCACATAGTCCTCGCCGCGCCAGTAGACGAGGTTGTGGCGCGCCTGCGCCGCTTCACCCCGCGCATGGTTGGAGACCTCATAGGCGTCAAAGCCGAGATCCTCCAAAGCGGCTTGGGTGGTCTCGTAAAGGCGCGCGCCGAGCTCCTCGTCCGCCGGGGCAAAGCGGCCACGACGCACGGCGCGGTCGAAGGGCGTCCCGCTTTCGATGGTCAGCTGGTAGGGCGATATATGCTCTGCCCCGAGGCCCGCCGCCCGCCGCAGCGTCTGCGTCCATGCCGCCTCCGTCTGGCCCGGCAGAGCGTAGATCAGATCCAGCGACAGGCGTGGGAAGGTGGCGGCGGCCGTCTCCGCGGCCCGCAACGTCTCTGTTCCATCATGCGCGCGGCCGAGGAAGCACAAGTGCTCATTATCGAAGGCCTGCACGCCAAGGGACAGGCGCTCCACACCGGCGTCCCGGAACCCGGCGAAACGACCGGCCTCAGCATCGGTGGGGTTGGCCTCGAGCGCGATTTCCACCGGCCCATCGGTCGGCCATAGCCGCCTTGCCGTGGCGATGAGACTGGCCACCGCCTCGGGCGCCATCAGCGAAGGCGTGCCGCCGCCGAAGAAGATGGAGACCAGGGTGCGCGGGCCGATCATGGCTGCCTGGGCGGTCAGGTCGGCGGTAATAGCTCGGACCAGCGCGGTTTCCTCGTCCGTCCGCCCCCGCGCCCGCACCACGTTGAAATCGCAATAGGGGCAGATGCGCGCGCAGTAGGGCCAGTGGATATAGACGCCCAGCGGAGGGGCGGCGTTCAAGGTCAAAACAGAGCAGCCTTCAGCTTCTCGAACGCCACGGCGCGGTGGCTGATGGCGTGCTTGGCCATGGGGTCCATCTCGCCGAAGGTCTGCCCATAGCCGAGGGGCTGGAAGATCGGGTCGTAACCGAAGCCGTTTGTCCCCCGACCTGGGAACACCAGCATCCCGTCCACCGTGCCCTCTACCGCCACCACCGCCCCATGCGGCCATGCCACGGCGAGAGCGGAGTGGAAGCGGGCGGACCGGTCTGCAAGGCCGGTCTTGATAACCGCCTTTTCCACCCTGTCCATGGCGTAGTCGAAATCGCGGCCCCCTGCCGTCTCAGCCCACCGCGCCGACAGCACGCCCGGATCGCCGCCCAGCGCCATCACCGACAGGCCGCTGTCATCCGCGATCGCGACCTTGCCTGAGGCGTCCGCCGCGGCCCGCGCCTTCAGTACAGCGTTGCCGACGAAGGTCTGCTCCACTTCTTCGGGTTCGGGCAGGCCGAGGGCGCCGGCGGTTACAACCTCGAACTTTCCGTCGAGCAGTTCGGCGATCTCCTTGGCCTTACCTGGATTGTGCGTGGCAGAGACCAGGATTGCGCCAAATTCCAGCTTCAGGACCATCTTCGCCGCCTTACCATCAGTTCACTAAGTTACACCGTTTTCATATCGTTTTCCGATATGTAATTTGATCGCTAATCGATGCGGGAGTAATTCTTACGCCATGGACGGGCCGCAACGGACCCCTCCCTAGCACAAAGGAAAACGACAATGACCGCTCTCAACGTCTTCGAACGCATCGCCGCCCCTGCCGTGGCCACCCTGATGCTCGCCGGCCTGCCGCTGGCTCTGGTCGGCTTTTTCACTCAAGGCTTCTAAGCCCTATGGCGAATATGGACGGCCCTGCCCCGACGCTCACCGAGGTCGCTCCCCAAGTCATTCCATTGACGTCGCCGTCCGACCTTGCGAGGGGGATGAACGCCCCGCAACGGGCGGCGACGGGAGGCGCAGGATGCGCGCGTTAGGACCGGGATCGGTCGCCAGTCTTCTGAAGATCGCGCTGGACTGCGCCTACGCGGTGCTCGTCCTCGCCATCGCCGGCATCGTCCTCGCGGCGCTCGGTCTGCTTCTGGTGATGCCCTTCGTGCAGGGCTCCCAGCACCTCATCACTCTAGACGGACACAAGCAAAGCATCAGCGTCATCTTCCACCGCTGGCCCGCGCTCGAAGCGCTGTTGGTCGCGGCAGGCCTGTACGTCGGCGCCCTTGGGGTCATCGTCAATCGCCTTCGCCACGTGTTCCGCACCCTGACCCAGGGCGACCCCTTTCGGCCCGAGAACGTGGCGCGGCTGCGCGTGGTCGGCCTTGGCCTGATCGCACTCGAAGCGCTGGGCTATCTGGTCCGCCTCACCGTGGTCTGGCTTGCGCCGGAGAGCGGCGATCATGTGAAATTTAACATCAGCCTGTCCGGCTGGTTCGCCATCCTCGCCGTCTTCGTCCTGGCGGAGGTGTTCCGCGAGGGCGCACGCCTGCGCTCCGACGCCGAACTGACCATCTGAGTAGTCGAGCGCATGCCCATTCGCGTCAATCTGGATCGTGTGCTGGTGGAGCGGCGCATGTCGCTGACCGAGCTGGCCGATCGCGTCGGTGTCACCATCGCCAACCTGTCGATCCTCAAGACCGGCAAGGCGCGAGCGATCCGCTTCTCCACCCTCGAAGCCCTGTGCCGTGAACTGGAATGCCAGCCCGGCGACCTACTCCGCTTCGACGCGAGCCCCGCCGACGGCGACGAGGACGCGTTCGAGCTGGACGACGGCTAGGCGTCAGACCGCGAAAGGTTGCTGTCCCAGGCCCCGCCAAAGGTCCATGCGGCGCATGGCCTTGCCGGGCAGGGCTGAGAGGCGGCCCAACGGCAGGGCCTCGGCGGCGCGGCGCACCTCGTACTGGGCGGCGCGGAAGGCGGTGGCGGGCGCAAGGCGGCCCACATAGCCATGCCCCACCGGCCGCTGACGGTTGGCCAGCGAGACCTTGAAGCGATAGTCGCCCGGACCGAGGTCGAGCTCGGCCATGCCGCGCGC
Organism: uncultured Caulobacterales bacterium; assembly: GCA_903862425.1. Taxonomy (GTDB): domain Bacteria; phylum Pseudomonadota; class Alphaproteobacteria; order Caulobacterales; family Caulobacteraceae; genus CAIOYC01. The sequence continues at coordinate 161,644 of CAIOYC010000037.1, forward strand.
GGCGGCCCAGCGCATAACCTCGGCGATCAGGATCACGCCGGGCGAATAGCGCTGCATCTCGTTATCGTGGGCGATGAACCACGCGTGGGCGATCTTGGGCGTGCACAGGGCGTAATGCGCCGCCGCCAGCTTGCCGCCCGCATGCAGGGTGAACAGCACCCCGCGCATGCCCTGATCGTCGCTCTCGAACAGATTCTGCAGCAGTTTCTGCGGCCACTCGCAGGCCAGGATGTCGGTCTGGCCCGTCTCGGCATACTGGGCCCGCTTCCAGGCGACCAGCTGGTTATAGTCGTGCTGGCTCACGCTCTCGGCGGTGAACACCACCTCGCCGTGCTCGCGTTCCAGCTTGCGGCGCTTCTTGGCGGTGTCCTTGAGGATGTCGGTGCCGGCCGCCTGCCGTTCGGCGGCATAGGCGTCGTAGCCGTCTCGCAGGTCTATCACGTGCGACACAGCCCGGCCGCGCGCATGGCCGGAAAACACCGGCGAGTCGATCATCAGGGAGGAGAAATCCAACCGCTGAACGCCCAGGGCTCCTACCAGCTTGCGCGGTTCGATCTGGATGTCGCGGGCGGCCACCAAGCCCTGATAGTCGCAAAGAGGTGCGCCGATCGGCATGGCGGTGACCCGCCCCACCCGCGCCGGAAGAAAGGCTCTCGCCTCTCCGCCCTCACGCACCACGGCCACCTTGGCCCGATCCGCATCCGGTCCGCCACATCGCGCCAGCGCTCGCGCCCAGTGCGGCGACAGGAACGGACTGGCCAGCGGCCCGTCGCCCTGCAACCGCGTCCACGCTGCGATGTCGTCGGCACCGAGATCCTGCACCGGAACGAGGTCGATCGTCATACGGGTCTCCAAACGAACCAACACTCTCTACCCGAACAGGGTTTAAGCAAGGTTGAGGCCGCAGGGACCGTTTGAGAAGAGCGTACGTCTATGTATGCCAAGCGCGACTAGGCTGCCTCACTCGTCATGCTGAGGAGCGGGCACAGCGCCGCGTCTCGAAGCGCGCGATTGCTTAATCAAACCCGCGAGATCACCCGGTGCATCCGACGGGAAGGCGCCACGTTGAGCGGGGTGGCCTTCCGCAGGCGGAAGTCGGTGGGGGTGGCGAGGAGGTCGAAGGCGTCGGCGCGTTCGACCTTTACCTTGACGAGGTCGCCCACCTTCAACGCACCGCCGGGGCGGACGAACACCTTGCCGTCGATCTCGGGCGCATCGCCCTTGGAGCGGGCCACGGCCACCCCGTCATGTCTGATCTCGTCGACGAGGACCTCCATGGTCCGGCCCACTTTCTGCTTCAGCTTGGCGCGGCTGATTCGGGCGGCGGCGGCCATGAAGCGCTCGCGGCGCGCCTGCTTGATCTCCTCCGGCACGTGATCGGGCAGGGCCTGGGCGCGGGCGCCCTGGACGTTCTCGTAGGCGAAACAGCCGACGCGATCGAGCTGCGCCTCTTCCAGCCAGTCGAGCAGGTACTGGAAGTCTTCCTCGGTCTCGCCGGGGAAGCCGACCACGAAGGTGGAGCGCACCACGATGTCGGGGGCCACGGCGCGCCAGGCGCGGATGCGCTCCAGCGTCTTGGCGTTGTTGGCGGGCCGCTTCATCGCCTTCAACACGTTGGGTGCGGCGTGCTGCAGCGGGATGTCGAGATAGGGCAGCACCTTGCCCTCCGCCATCAGCGGGATCACCGCGTCCACGTGCGGATAGGGATAGACATAGTGCAGGCGCACCCACACCCCGAGCTCGCCAAGTGCGCGGCAGAGGTCTTCGAGGTTGGTCTTGTACGTCTGGCCCCGCCACTCGCCTGGAGCGTATTTCAGATCGAGCCCGTAGGCGGAGGTGTCCTGCGCCACCACCAGCAGCTCCTTCACCCCGTTGGCGACCAGAGCCTCGGCCTCGGCCATCACCTCGGTGATCGGTCGCGAGGCGAGGTCGCCGCGCAGGCTCGGGATGATGCAGAAGGAGCAGCGGTGATCGCAGCCCTCGCTGATCTTCAGATAGGCGTAGTGCCGGGGTGTCAGGCGCACGCCGGCGGGCGAGACCGGGGCGATCTCCGCGAACGGGTCGGGCGGCACGCTGTCGTGGATGGCGTCCATAACCGCATCATAGCGATGCGCGCCCGTGATGGCGGCGAGGCTGGGGAAGCGTTCGCGCAGCATGGCCTCTTCCGATCCCATGCAGCCGGTGACGATCACGGGACGGCCGGATGCCTGGGCCTCGGCGATGGCGTCGAGGCTCTCCTCCCGCGCACTGTCGATGAAGGCGCAGGTGTTGACCACGATGGCGTCGGAGCCTGCATAGGTTGGCGAGGTCTCGTAGCCCTCGGCCCGCAGCCGGGTCAGGATTCGCTCGCTATCGACCAGCGCCTTGGGACAACCCAGGCTGACCATGCCGATCTTCTTGGTTGGGGTAGCGTTCATCGGCGGCCCTATAGCGCAACAGGCGAAACAAGTCACCGCGACGCCGCGGGCTGTACCTTGAGGGTTGTCGGGTCTCCCGCCTTGGGCTTAGAGCGTGTATAGACACTGGATGGTCGGTTCAGGGACACTCTCGGGGGAGAGGCGGCCGGCCCACATTTCGGAGCTTTAGCCTTGGCGCGCATCACTCTTCGTCAGCTGCTGGACCATGCCGCGGAGCATGACTACGGCCTGCCTGCGTTCAACATCAATAACATGGAGCAGGGCCTCGCCATCATGGAGGGCGCGGACGAACTCGACGCCCCGGTGATCATCCAGGCCTCGCGCGGCGCCCGCACCTACGCCAACGACATCATGCTGACCCGCCTGATCGACGCTCTGGTGGAGATCTATCCGCACATTCCGGTCTGCATGCACCAGGACCACGGCAACGGCCCGGCCACCTGCGCCACGGCGATCCAGTACGGCTTCACCTCGGTGATGATGGATGGCTCGCTGATGGAGGACGCCAAGACCCCCGCCAGCTACGACTATAATGTCGACGTAACCGCCAAGGTGGTGGAGATGGCCCACGCTTGCGGCGTATCGGTGGAGGGCGAGCTTGGCGTGCTCGGCTCGCTGGAGACCGGCATGGGCGAGGCGGAGGACGGCCACGGCTTTGAGGGCAAGCTCGACCATTCGGCCCTGCTGACCGACCCGGACCAGGCGGTCGATTTCGTGGAGCGCACCCATGTGGACGCCTTGGCCATCGCCATGGGCACCAGCCACGGCGCCTACAAGTTCACCCGCCAGCCCACGGGCGACATCCTGGCTATGAACGTGATCGAGGAGATCCACCGCCGCCTGCCCGACACCCACCTGGTCATGCACGGCTCCTCCTCGGTGCCGCAGGATCTGCAGGACATCATCAATCAGTACGGCGGCCAGATGCCCCAGACCTGGGGCGTGCCGGTGGCTGAGATCCAGCGCGGCATCAAGCACGGCGTGCGCAAGATCAATATCGATACCGACAACCGCATGGCCATCACCGGCGCCATCCGTAAGGTGTTCGCCGAGAAGCCGGGCGAGTTCGACCCTCGCGCCTATCTGAAGCCCGCCAAGGAAGCCATGAAGCTGGTGGTCAAGGCCCGTTTCGAGGAGTTTGGCGCCGCCGGCATGGCCTCGAAGATCCGCCCGATCCACACTTCGATCATGGCCAAGCGCTACGCCTCCGGCGCCCTCGCTCCCAAGACGACGGCAGCGGCCAAGGCGGCGGCGGAATAGCAGCCCCCTCGGGCTTGGCGCAACAGAGGGGCGGCTGGAGCGTTGCCGTCCCCATGAGCGTCAAGCCCGCAACCCTGACTCCCAACCGCGCCCACTGGCGCGCCGCCATTCTCGTCTGCAAGAAGTGTCAGAAGAAACTGCACGGCGAAGGCTTTGGCCCTGACGGTGATATGAGCCTGTCCAAGGCGTTGAAGCGGGCGGTGAAAAACAGCCCTGCTGCGAAAGGCGCCAAGCTCAAGGGCCGGCGCGCGCCGATGGGCATCGTCGAGGTGGGTTGCCTAAAGCTCTGCCCCAAGAAGGGGGTGACGGTGGTGGTCGGGTCGCGACCGGATCGCTGGCTGGTCGCGGGCGTGGGCGCTTCGGCCGAGGCGGTGCTGGCCGAGGCTGGAGTCGATCTGGCGGGCCCCGTCCCCTCGCGGCGCGATCCACCCCCCGACAGCCTCTAGCCCGTGTCTACTTCCCGGCGCTGGCTATGCCTCTGAAGAAGGCCGGCAGGTCGAACTTGGCGTTGGAGAGCGCGCCGGCGCGGAAGGCCCGGCCCGAGATCCACACCACGGTTGCCGAAGTCGCCGTCATCAGGAGCAGCGATCCGACCACCTGCCACCACGGCAGGCCGGAGGCGGCGCGCGCGGTCATCAGGAAGGGCGTGAAGGGGGGAAACCAGCCGAGCCATTCCAGCAGCGGCGAATCCGGCCGCTTCAGCGCCTGACTGAGGAAGATCATCGGCAGGGACAGCATCAGCATGAGCGGCCCGACCAGGGTCTGGGCCTCGCGCGGCGTCTCGCAGAAGGCACCGATGGCGGTGAAGATCGAGGCGTACATCAGATAGCCGAGTACGAAATAGGCCGCGAAGATGAGGATCAGCCCATGGCCGAGTAGCGCGCCGATCAGCTGGTCCACCGTCCCCGCCGGGGTGAAGCGGGCCAGGGCGAACAGGCCTGCCCCGCCCAGCACCACCAGCATGGTCGCCGCCAGAGCCGCTGCACCGAGAATCTTGCCGCCGAGGATTTCCGGCACCGAGGCGCTGGACAGCAACACCTCCAGCACCCGGTTCGATTTCTCCTCGATCACGCTGTTGAGCAGGATACCCGCCCCGGTCAGCACCAGCATCCAAAGGGCGAAGGACAGGCCGAAGGCGGCGAAGGTGGGCATCCGGTCGCGCAAGGAGACGCGTCCGCCGGAGACGGCCTTTGGAGAGAATTCTTTCACCTGCGGCTGGGCGGCGTCGGCTGCGGCGATCTTGGTGGGATCAATCCCCAGGGCTTTCAGCCGCTCGGCGCGCATGACGCTTGCGGCCCCGTCGCGCGCCAAGCGCATGAGGGCCCCGTCGCCGATATCTCGGGTCCACACGTCAACCGAGAGCGCGGCGGGCGAACCGGTGAAGATAGCCGCGCCATCAAGTCGCCTGCCGTCGGGAAGCGCGGCCTTGCCTGACACATAGGACTGGACCGCGACGCCCGCGGCCTTAGCGTCGGGCGCGCCGGAAACGTCAGGGGGCGGGGCGACAAGGAGCACGCGGGCGCCCTTGGCCTCGACGGTGATGGCCTTCGTCAACTGCGGTCCGGCATGCGCATAATCGACGACGGCCAGGGTGCGTTCGGGCGCCGACTTCTCCGCCCAGATGGGGCCGTAGCCCGACACCAGCCCTATGGCGGGGGCGATGATCAGCGACAGCCAGAAGCCAGGCGTCTTCAGATAGCTAAAGTATTCACGGGCGGCGATGCGCAGCAGGCGGAACATGTCAGGCGCCTCCGGTAAGGACGATGAAGGCGTCGTGCAGAGAGGGCTCGCGCACCTCGAACCGGGTCAGCTCCAGCCCTTGGGCGAAGGCCGCGCGCAGAGTGTCATAGGCCGCTGCACCAGGGGTGAGGGAGGCGGTGCGGACTCCGGCCTCATCGGTGGAGACTTGCGCCACGCCGGGCAGGGCGCGGATCGCCTCGTCGCTGACGGCGCCTTCGAACACCAGCCGTCGCGGCGCTACCGAACGCGCCTCGTCCACCGAGCCTTCGAACGCCTTCTTGCCCTTGGCCAGCAGCACCACGCGCTCGCACAGCCGCTCGGCATGGGCCATGACGTGTGTGGAGAAGATCACCGTCGCCCCCCGCGCGGCGAGGTCTCGGATCAGGGTCTCCAGCCCCTGCTGGTTCACCGGGTCAAGGCCGGAGAAGGGCTCGTCGAGGATGACGAGATCAGGTTCGTGCGCCAGGGCTGTGATCAGTTGTACCTTCTGCGCCATACCCTTGGATAGCGCCTTCATCGGCCGCTTCATCGCCGCGCCGAGCCCCTGGGCCTCCAGCATGGCGATCCCGCGCTTGTGTGCTACTGCGGAAGGCACGCCCTTCAACCCTGCGAAGAAGACCACCGCCTCTATGGGCGTCATCCGCCGATAAAGGCCCCGCTCCTCGGGCAGGAAACCGATCCGGTCGCGCACCTTACGGGTGTCACGGGAGCCGAGGACAGTGATCTCGCCCGCCGTCGGCTCCACAAGGCCCAGCGCCATGCGGATCGAGGTGGTCTTGCCTGCGCCGTTGGGGCCGAGGAAGCCAAAGATGCGGCCCGGCTCCACCTTGAACGACAGGTCGTCCACGGCGCGGAATTCGCCATACCGCTTAGAGACGCCCGAAAGGCTCAGCGCCGGGTCCATCTACCCCTCCCGATTCGCCTCGACACTAGGACGCCGTTCAGCGGCTGGCGAGGGCGGCTTTCACCACATAGTCGATGGCCCTCACCACCGCGTCGCAATGTTTGGGGCCGAGCAGGGAGGCATGGCCGGCGTCGGGAATGTTCTCCGCATAGCCGGAACGCGAGCGACGGGCGGGTTCGGCCTGCATTCGCTTCCACCAGGGACGTGCCCGGCCGGCCGTGACCACGGCCAGGGGCAGTTCGCGGTCGAATTCGCCGAGCTTGCGCGCCTGGGCGCCATCCTCCAGCCAGAGCCCGAGTTCGGCGGCGGACCAGTGATTGTGGCCTGGCGAAGCGAAGGCGTGCAGCTTTTCCGCATGGGCAGGACCCGATAGCCCCACCGCATCGCCCATGAGCGGCGCCGCAAGGGCGGTCAGCATCCACCGCGAGCCCACGCGGGCGGCGTCGGCCAGCCGGACCGAGCTTTTGACGAAGCGCGCCACCGCCGGGCGCACCAAGGCCTCGGCCGGTATGGCGTCGATCAGTACGACGCCCTTGACGCGGTCGGGCCAGGTCAGGGCGAAGGCTTGCACATGGACCGCCGCCATGGAGTGACCGACCAGCACCAACGGGCCGGTTTCTCCGAGTGCGTCGAGAAGGCCCTTCAGGTCTTCGGCGATGGCGAGACTGTCGCGGGGCTCGGGGCCTGGGTCTGAATAGCCTAGCCCGGCCCGATCATAGGCCAGGGTACGGATCCGAGAGGCCAGGATCGTCTGCACTATGGCGAAGTCCGCCGCCGTACCGAACGCCCCCGCTTCATAGACCACCAGCGGCAGGTCAGGGGCCGGCTCGCCCTCTACGATAACGCGCAGCCGTCGGCCACCCTCTACGTCCACCATCGCTCCGCGCGGCGGCGTCAGCCGGGCCGAGGGCGTCGGCACGGCCTTTCCCGGCGGAAGGGTGGGCGGGGTGGCGGCCATGGCTCCGCTTATGCATGACGAACGATGGCGGCTAAAGCCATGCGCGCCGCTAACGTTCCGAGACTTGGGATCTTGGCGGCAGGACGTGCGGAAATGACAACGGAGTCATGACCATAGCTTAACGTGACGCAGGGTGGCGCGAGGGTCATGTTGGGCGCAATAAACATCCACGGATCCGTTCAATGACACTCCGGGCCACATCCCTCGCCATCCTCGCCGTCGCCCTGGTCGCCGCGCCCGCCCTTGCCCAGGATTATAAGGCGCCGGGTTACGTCGCTACCGCGTCGGCCGCCCCTGTTCCGCCAGTCCCGCCCGCGGTCTCGCACCACGGCGTCGTCATCGTGGACGGACAGGTGATCCGCGCGGAGGACATGAGCCCGGAACAACGCGCCAGGTTCGACGCGAAGATGCGGGAGGTGGACACCAGGATGGCGCGGCTGAACGAGCGGTTGAGAACCCAGGACGTGGAGCGTCAGGCCCGTATCAAGCAAGTCGTCGCCGACGCCGAGGCGCGCGCGCATGCGGCCATGGCGCGTGCCCAGATGGCGCAGAGCTCGCCCGAGCGGATAAGGGCCATCACCGAACGCGCCGAAGCCGCCGCCCATCGCGCAGAGTACGGGGCTTTGTCATTCGAACGCATCCACGAGATCACCGAGCGCGCCCAGCGCCAGGCCGAGGCCGGTATGCGCGCCGCCGAAGCTGCCCAGCGCGCGGTGGATGCCCTTCAGCCCGAACTTGACCGCATGCAGCACGAACTCGAGCAACTGGATCGCTAAGGCCCAGTCCCGGACGCGGCCGGCCCCCTTCTCCAACCGGTTCATGGCTTTAGGGCGCAGAGTTCTGCGTGCTCGTTTCGCCACAAGCGGCGAGGGGACGGCCCCGCCTGAGTGGATTTGTCCCTTGCCCTAAGCGCGCCATGTGCCAAGAGTTCTCGTTATGATCCGCTTTCGCGTCGCCGTCCCGGTTCGCATGCCCCTTATTCCCGAGGCCGTTTTCGCCTGATGCGCTGGGTTCGCGTTCGCACCGAGACGATTGAAGACCCCCTCGCCATCGACCCCATACGGCTGGCGCGGGCGGACTGCGGCTCCCTGTGGATCGAGCTGATGGGCCAACCGGTCTCGCTTCGCCCGTCCGGCGCCCTGTGGATCGAGGCGGAAGGCGCGCTCGTCGCGGGCGACCTGCACCTGGAGAAGGGCTCCTTCTATGCCCGCGGCGGCCAGCTTCTGCCCCCCTATGACACCATCGCCACCCTCGACAGGCTGGATGCCGAGATCGCCGCGCTGAACCCGCGCACCCTGATCCTGCTTGGCGACAGCTTCCACGATCCACGCGCCCTTGGCCGGCTGCATGCAGACGATGCGCGGCGGCTGTCCGGGTTCGCGCGCGGTCGCACGCTGGTCTGGGCCGAGGGTAACCACGACGTGAAGCGCGGTGAAAGCGCCCTCGGTAGCCTGCCGGGCGAGGTGACGGACGAGGTGAGGCTCGGCCCACTGATCCTGCGCCATGAACCGCTCGCGGGCCATCGGCCGGGCGAGGTATCTGGCCACCTTCACCCCTGCGCCAAGCTGTCGAGCGGACACCGCCGCGCCATCCGCCGCCGCACCTTCGTTACGGACGGACAGCGACTGATCCTGCCCGCCTTTGGGGCTTATGCGGGCGGGCTGAACGTGTGCGATCCCGCCTTCGCCGGCCTGTTCGCCGCTCCGCCCCTGGTGGGCGCGCTCGGCGAAGGGCGCGTGCATCCCATCCCGTTCAACGCACTATGCGGTGACTGAGTCGACGCCAGCTGGGAGAGTATCGCGCCGCTGCTGAGGGTCGCACGCAAGCGGGTCGCCATCACTGCCTCGTCCCGGCCTATTAACGCTGACGCAAAATGGCGGCCTGTCGCATAGGGGCGCCGCCGCACCGGAACGCTAAGTTTCTTGCATTTTTTCGAATGAGCCGCGACATCGGACGCATGGATGACGCGCAGCTCGGTCTGCCCTCGACGATGCTGGACATGGGCCGCGCGGCGCGCGCCGCTGCCGATGCCCTGCGCCTGAGCCTCGCCGAGACTCGCACCCGCGCCCTGATCGCCATGGCGATGCGCCTGCGCGCAGCATCGCCCGCTATCCTGGCCGCCAATGCGAAAGACCTCGCCGCGGCCCACGTCTCAGGTCTGCCCGGGCCAATGCTCGACCGGTTGGCCCTCGACGCAGGCCGGGTCGTCGCCATGGCTGATGGCGTGACCGCCGTGGCTGACATCCCCGACCCTGTGGGCGAGGCGTTGGAGCGTTGGACCCGCCCCAACGGCCTCGACATCGCCCGCGTCTCGGCGCCCATCGGCGTGATCGCCATGATCTATGAGGCGCGGCCGAATGTGACCGCCGACGCTGCGGCCCTATGCGTGCGCTCGGGCAATGCGGTAATCCTGCGCGGGGGCTCCGAATGCCTGGGCTCTTCCCTCGCCATCCATGCGGCACTAGCCGAGGGGCTGGCGGAGGCCGGCTTGCCGGAAGCGGGGGTGCAGATCGTTCGTACGCCTGACCGCGCGGCGGTGGGACTTATCCTCGAAGGTCTCGGCGGCGCGGTGGACCTCGTCATCCCTCGCGGGGGCAAGGGGCTGGTCGAACGGGTGCAGCGCGAGGCGCGGGTGGCGGTACTGGGTCATGCCGAGGGGGTGAACCACGTCTATGTCCATGCCTCGGCCGATCCGGACAAGGCGCGGGCCATCGTGTTGAACGCCAAGATGCGTCGTGTCTCGGTATGCGGCGCGGCGGAGACGCTGCTGATCGACACGAACGCTGCTGCTAACATGCTACCCGTGATCGCCGCGGATCTGACGGCGGCGGGCTGCGAACTGCGCGGCGACGCCCGCGCTCGCGCGCTCGTTCCGGGGATTAATACCGCCAGCGAGGACGACTGGTCGGCCGAATATCTTGCCCCGGTGATCGCCGTGCGGGTGGTGGATGGCGCTGATGAGGCCATTGCCCATATCGGGCGGTATGGCTCGGGTCATACCGACGCCATCGTCGCCGAAGACCCGGAAGTGCAACGGCTTTTCAGCACGAAGGTTGATTCTGCTATTGTATTGATCAACGCTTCAACCCAGTTCGCGGACGGGGGCGAATTCGGTTTTGGCGGCGAGATCGGCATCGCCACGGGGCGACTCCATGCCCGCGGCCCGGTGGGCGCGCGGCAACTGACGACGTACAGATATGTGGTTCGCGGGACAGGCCAGACGCGTCCCTGAAGCCGGGCGCCCCGGCGCGCTCAGGCTCGGATTCCGTCTGGAGCGGGGGATGAAGGTTGGCCTGCTGGGCGGCTCCTTCAACCCGGCGCACGAGGGCCACGCCCATGTGGCGGAGACGGCCCTGGCTCGGCTGGGCCTCGACGCGGTGATCTGGCTGGTCTCGCCGCAGAACCCCTTGAAGTCGAGCCACGAGACCCAGCCCCTCGCCAAGCGCATGACTTCTGCGCGGCAATGGGCGCGCGGGCCGCGCATGATCGTCTCCGACGCCGAGACTCGTATGGAGGCGCGCTACACCCTCGACACCCTACGCATCCTCAAGGCGCGCCACCCCGGCGTCCATTTCGTCTGGATCATGGGGGCCGACAACCTGGCCAGTTTCCACCGCTGGAAGGGCTGGGTGGAGATTATGAACGAGGCCCCGGTGGCGGTGGTGTCGCGCCCTTGGGCCGCGACCAAGGCGCGGCTCTCCGTCGCGGCCAAACGGTTCGCCGCCTATCGCCATCCTTCGGCCTCGGCGCGCCTGCTGCCCTATCTCGCCCCCCCCGCTTGGGTGTTCCTGCGCGGGCCTTTCAACTTCCAGTCCTCGACCAACTTGCGGGGACGATTGCGCTCCAATGAAGCGGATGGTTCGCCCGGCTCGCTCTAGGCCCACATCTGTGGTAGGGATCACCGCTTCCGCAGTATTCCCCGTCGAAAGCCAGTCTCCTGAATACCGAAATCACCGCCTCCGCGCCCGCCTTTGCGGTCGATGCCCCGGAACCCACGGGCTTGGAACCGACCGGGGAGGCCATAACCCAACTCATTCTCGCCCGGCTCGACGACGATAAGGCCGAGGATGTGATCGCCATCGACCTGAAGGGCTCTTCTCCCTTGGCCGACACGATCGTCATCGCCTCCGGCCGCTCGCAGCGCCATGTGGCGGCGCTGGCCGATCATCTGCTCCGCGCCCTGAAGGACGAAGGTTTCGGGCGCGCCCAGGTCGAAGGCCTGCCACACGCCGACTGGGTCCTGATCGACGCGGGCGATGTGATTGTCCACATCTTCCGACCCGAAGTGCGGGCCTTTTATCAGATCGAAAAGATTTGGTCGGTGGATAGTCCTCACCGCGGTTTGGGCGTCAATCAAGCCTGAATCGTTACGGCGCGCACCCGGCGATGCACATCGCCCAACGCGAAGAGCATTCCGGCGCCGCGTCTTGAGCGTCGCAGGCGATGCGGGATTGGGTGCAGACCGTGCGGCACTGGGCGCCCGGGTCGCCCATCACCGGCAGGCTGGATCGCAGACCGTTTTGCGCCAGGCCGCCCGAAACGAATCCGCTGGAATTGAACGCGGCGCCCGGCTGACCTAGCGGCGGTAGGCTGTAGGCCGACGGTGGCGGGACGGTGACCGCGGGGCGCAGGCCGAGATCGACCGCGGGCATCGCGCGGACGACCTTCATCTTCGCTTTGGGCTTTTCGTCGCCTGCGGCCCGCGCCGATACAGTGCCGATCGTCCCTCCGGCGAGAACGCCGACGAGCAGGATCAGAAGCAGGCGACAGGAGAGCGGCATGGTTCCTTAATCAGCCGTCTCGCAGTCAAGGAAGCCTTAAAGGCCCCGCATAATCTATTCGAGACGAGGCTCGCCGCCGTCCTGGTGCGGCCTGGCAGGCGGCGCGAGTTCTTTCGGTGCGCGTGGATCGGCGCCTGTGGAGACGGTGCGGGTCGGGGCCGGACCGGGCGCATTGTCCTGCGCCTTGGCGTCCTTGGAGACGCCGGTCTGGGTCGGATAGGGGATGGTGATCCCGGCGGCGTCGAAGCCTTCCTTGATGCTGCGCAGGATGTCGTAATAGGTATTCCAGTACACCTTGCCTTCAGACCAGCAGCGTAGCTCGACGGTCACCCAGCTGTCGGCCAGCTCGGTGCACATGCACCAGGGCGCCGGATCGGCCAGCACCCGTTCGTCATCGGTGGCGATCTTCAGGACGATGTCGATCGCCTGCTGTATCGAGTCGTCATAGTCGATACCGACCTTGATCTGGATCCGGCGGCGCGGGATGTCCGTATAGTTGGTCACCACATCGCCGAACCCCTTGCCGTTGGGCACGATCACCTTCAGTCCGTCCGGATCGACCAGTTCGGTGTTAAACAGATCAAGCCGTTTCACCGTCCCGAGCTTGGTGGCGATGCTCACATAGTCGCCTACCCGGTAGGGGCGGAACATCAGGATCATCACGCCTGCCGCCACGTTCGACAGCGCGCCCTGCAGGGCAAGACCCACGGCCAGGGAGGCGGCGCCGAGGACGGTGATGATCGAGGTGGTCTGAAAGCCCAGCCGGTTCAGGATCGCGATCCCGCCCAGCATCACGACAACGTACTTGACCAGTGAGGCGATGAAGCCCCCCAGGGTCTCGTCGCGGTGGCCGGACGGTATGCGGTTGAAGGTCGCCCGCGCGAGCCTGGAGGCCCATGTGGCCAACCACAGGGTGACGAACAGGATCAGGGCCGAGATAGCGGCGTTGGTGGCGAAGTCGCCGGCCACGTCGGTCAGCTTGGCGATGGCGACGTGTTTGCCGCCAATCGCGGCGTCAACCTGATTGACGAGGCTGCTCGCCGTCGCATTCAGCGCCGGCGTGGGAAATGCGGTAGGAGAGGACATGGGTCTTCTAAGCGGCGTCGGCATAACCGACCGTCGAGGGGCGAACGCGTTTTAACGATCCGAGGGAACGTGCGGCGGCGGCGATGGTTCGCCCACCGCGTCAGAACCCGGATCAGCCGGTGGTCATCAGCGGCCCGAGGCCAGGAATGGAGCCTAGTACATCACGCAACATATCCGAGCCCGTCTTCTCATGGACGAACTCCATGGCGATGGGCAGGATCGCCTGCATGTCCGATAGCATGATGCCCTCTTTGGACAGGCGCTGGTTCAGCGCCATGGCGTCGGCCATCGCCGCGCCGCCGGCCCCACCCGTCTTGCCCAGAAGGCCGCCGATCAGGCCGCGCGGCTTGTTGTCGGTGATGGCCGTACCCTCCTGCGCCAGCTCCGACGAGCCGGGGATGGCGCTCATCAGGGCCGAAACCTTGTCAGGCTGGGCGTGCTTCTGGATCAGGGCCAGGGCGGCGGAGAGGCCGAGGCGCGACTGCCCCTCGGTCAGGCCGATCCTGTCGGCGCAGCGGGCGATCAGCTCGTCGATCATCTGGAATGACATCGGGCATGGCTAGCGGATCGCAGCGCCGGGGTAAACCGTCAGGCCGCCGTCCAGCCCCCATCGATGGAGAGGGCCACGCCATTGACCGAGGCCCCCGCGTCGGAAACGAGGTAGAGCAGCAGGCCCGCCAACTCGGAGAACTCGACGAACTTCTTGGTGGGCTGGGCGGCCAGGATGACGTCCTTCATCACCGCCTCCTCGCTGATGCCGCGCGCCTTGGACTGGTCGGCGATCTGGGCCTCCACCAGGGGCGTCTTCACATAGCCCGGGCAGATGGCGGTGCAGGTGATCCCCTGCTGGGCTACTTCCAGCGCCACGGTCTTGGTCAGGCCGAGCACACCGTGCTTGGCGGCCACGTAGGCGGATTTGAACGGCGAGGCGACCAAAGCGTGGGCCGAGGCGATATTGACGATCCGCCCGCGCCCTTGAGCCTTCATGATCGGCAGGGCGGCGCGGGTGGCGTGGAAGGCGGAGGTGAGGTTGATGGCGATGATCTGGTCCCACTTCTCGACCGGGAATTCGTCCACCGGGGCCACGTGCTGGATGCCGGCATTGTTGACTAGGATGTCGAGCCGACCGAACTCGGCCTTGGCATAGGCGATCATGGCGGCGATCTCGGTCCCCCTGGTCATGTCCGCATGGTGATAGAGCACCCTCACCCCGTGGCGGGCGGCCATCTGCGCACGTTCGGCCTCGATCTTCGCCGGGTCGCCCAGGCCGTTGAGCACCACATTGCACCCCGCCCCCGCCAGGGCTTCGGCGAGGGCCATGCCGATGCCGGAGGTGGAGCCGGTGACCACCGCCGCCTGACCCGAAAGAGGTTTGTTATCGGACATGAAACCCTCCAGCTCTAAGCGCATGCGATAGCACGGGTGGGGGATAAATCCCTCAGCGGCCGAACGAAACCGCCGGGCCTCGCGCCGCACACGAAAATCCAGTAGAGCGCATTTGTGACCGACGCCCCCCCACCTCCCTTAATCGGGCAGCCGCCGATCGACCAGCCGGGCCAGGACGCGCCCGCGGCCGATGACCCGCTCTCCGAGGCGATGGTCGCGCCGCCGCTCGTGGATCGCAGCGACGCCCCGCCGTCGAACGCGCCGAAGACCCAGAGCCTCGTTCGGTCCTCGCTGATCTATTCGAGCATGACCCTGATCAGCCGCTTCCTCGGCTTCGGCCGAGATCTGGTGGTCACCTCCTATATGGGCGCCTCGACCACCGTGGCGGCGGATGCCTGGAACACGGCGCTGGCCTTTCCCAACCTGTTCCGCCGCATCTTCGCCGAGGGTGCCTTCGCGGCCGCTTTCGTCCCCGCCTATTCCAAATCCCTGGCCACGGACGGGGAGGAGGTGGCCGACATCCTGGCCGCCGACGCCATGGCCACCCTGGCGGCCGCCACTATCGTGCTGACGCTCTTCGCCGAGCTCACCATGCCGTGGCTGATGATGCTGATTTCGCCAGGCTTCGTGCACGACCCCGCCAAGTACAAGCTAGCGGTGCTGCTGACCCAGATCACCATGCCCTATCTGCCCTGCATGGCCATCTATGCCCACCTGTCCGGCGTGCTCAACGCACGGGGCAAGTTCATGATCTCGGCCTTCGCTCCGGCCCTGCTCAATGTGGGCACCTTGATCGCGGTTCTGCCGCAGAAGACGCCCAATGGCGCGGCCATCGCCGCCGCTATCGGCGCGGTGCTTTCGGGCGTGGCGCAGGCGGCGCTGCTCTGGTGGGGGGTGAACAAGTCGGGCGCGCGGGTTGACATACGCCTGCCACGCCTGACCCCGGAGATCCGCGGGCTGATCGGTCTCGCCATTCCAGGCGCCATCGCCGCCAGCGTGACCCAGATCAATATCTTCATCTCCAACTTCCTGGCCAGTTTCGTCAACGGCGCCCGTTCCTGGCTGTCCGTGGCCGACCGGCTCTATCAGTTGCCGCTGGGGCTGGTGGGCGTGGCGATCGGCGTGGCGCTGCTGCCGCGCCTGTCCACCGCCGTGCATCGGGGCGACGGCGAGGACGCGCAGGAGGCCATGGACGAGGCGTTGGTCTTCGCCATGGCCCTGACCCTGCCTGCCGCCGCCGCGCTCGTCGCCATGCCGTTTTTCCTGATCGACGGGCTGTTCACCCGCGGCGCCTTCCACCTCTACGACGCGGACCAGACTTCCAAGGCCTTGTTCCATTATGGCTGGGGCACCCCCGCCTTCGTGCTGGCGCGGATTCTGTCGCCCAACTTCTTCGCGCGGAAAGATACCCGCTCGCCCATGCGGTTCGCCCTGGTCTCGGTGGCGGTGAACATCATCCTCGGTATCGTGCTGTTCCACTTCTTTGGCTTCGAGGGCATCGCCGCGGCGACGGCGGCGGCGGCTTGGCTGAACGTGTTCCAGATGACCGATGCCTTGGCGAAGCGCGGCCACTACATGATCAGCACCGAAGCTATGCAGCGGCTGGCCAAGATTATCGTCGCCGCGTTGGTCATGGGCCTGGTTCTCGGCGTCGCCTCATGGGCGCGGCCGTTCTACGAGCACTTGGTCCTGCGCAAGGAGATCGCCCTGGCGCTGGCCTCTGCGCTCGGCGTAGTGGTCTATTTCGGACTGCTGATCGGCCTAGGCGCCATCACCCCATCGGAAATCCGCATGGCCCTGCGCCGCCGCCCCAAGACCGTCGCGGCGGATGACGTCGGCGGAGGGTTCGACCTCGGCTAGCGCCGGACTATGCGGGTATCTCGCCCGCCCCACTGGCGGCCCGATGAGGCACGCTTGAGTGCGAGCTAAGGCGTCACGGAGAACCGCATCGTGCGAAAGTCCAGCACCGCCGCCGCGTAGTGGGTAAGGACATCTTCGCCGAGAAGAGCGGCTTCACCTTCACCGGGGTCCTTGGCCACGTCGATCTCGGCGAAGACTAGCGGGTGGCCGGCAAGGGACAGGGTAGCCCCAGGCAGGGTGTCGATCATCTCCTCGACCACGCCGCCAACGCCGCCGACCTTGCGGCTGCTCGGACTCAGGCGGGCCGACTCCTCGGGCTTGAGCAGGGGCAGGGCGCCTTTGTAGAGGTAGCTGAGGTTGGCGCCGCTATCGAGCCGGGCCTGACGGCGGCCGGCTGCGCCGTCGACGGGCACGCCGATTCCGACCGGATGCCAGGTGATGGGTACGGCGTTCGCGGTCGGCGCGGGCGCCGCGTCGCCGAGGGCCAGGGCGTGTCCGTGATCGAGCCAGGCTACGCGCCCGAACCCGGTCATGGCGTAGAGGCCGAGAATAAAGGGCAGGCGTATGGCGCCGCCGCCCAAGATCAGTTGCCGGTCGGGCAGGACCAGCACCGGCAGGTCACGCAGCGTCGCCGCACCGATCTTCGCCTCCGGCAGGATGCCGATCTGGCCGGCGACCGAGGTGGTGGTCGTATCCACTGCGCTCGACGCGCCCAGAATGCGTACATGGGCGAGTTTGGCCACGCTCTGCATCATCACGCTGATCTGGGCGCCGGTGTCGGCGATCGCGAAGTCCCGGTAGTCGCCGGCGATCACGCTGATGTGGCCGCCGGAGCTGAGCGAGACGCGGGCCGAGCCTTCCGCGCGGGGGGCGGGTTCGGCGGCCAGCAGGTGCACGATCTTGGCGGTGTTGGCGTCCGTGCCCCGCGCTGCAGCCTGGTCGCATTCCCTCGCGCCGAGGGCGTAGTCGCCCACGTGATAGTCGTGCTCGCACAGAGTGGACCAGCCGTCGGTCTGCAGGTCTGCGCTTGCATCGGCCTGATGCAGCCGCGCGCGCAGGCGGTCGATTGCGCCGGCCCGACCGAAGATCACATCCGCCATCAACCGCGCGTCGCCCGTGGCGGTCGCATCTGCGCCATAGGGATCGTCCGCCAGCGCAGGCGTCGCCAAGGCCAGAAGCAGCGCAGCCAGCGCGCCGCTGAGGCGCTTCACCCGTTTATCCAGTCGGTAAGGCCCTCGCGCCGGTGCACCTCGATCAGGGATGGCATGGCGCGCATCCGGTTTACATAGGCCTTCAGGTGCGGCCATGAGGTGGCGGGGTTGGGCATGTTGCGCGACCAGCGGGTGAGCATGGTGGCTAGAAAGTCCAGCGCCGTCAGCCGTTCGCCCAGCATGTAAGTCCGGCCATCGGCCAGGTTGGCGTCCATCCGCGCCAGCGCGCCTTCGATGCGGGCGCGGGCGTGAGCCATGGTCGCCTCGACGTTTTCAGGGCCAGCGGCTTCGTCGGCATAGAACCAGTCGCGATAGGCAGGCTGTAGGGTGTTGGCGAGAAAGACCATGCGCTGCAGATAGCTCGCCCGTTCCGGGGCGCCCGCCGACACATCGAACCGGCGTTCGGGGTCGCGCTCGGCCAGCAGCATCAGCATGGCGGCGACCTCCGCGTGGGCCTTGCCGTCCACGATCAGGACCGGGACGCGCCCCGCCGGATTCAGCCGCAGAAACTCCGGGGTCTTGTGTTCGCCCTTGTCGATATCGGCGCACACGGCCTCGAAAGGCGCGCCGAGTTCGATCAGCATCCAGTGCAGGGCCAAGCTCGCCGTGCCTGGCGAATAATAGAGGACGTAGCTCATCGGCCTTTGATACGGGCTCCGTTCGCGGGGCGATAGTCCATCGCGCTCGACGAAACCCCATCCTTCGCGCTACACGGCGCCGATGACCACGCCTTCCGCCCTGCTGCAAGTGATGATGAACGCCGCCCGCAAGGCCGGCCGACGCCTGTCCCGCGACTTCGGCGAGGTGTCGGAGTTGCAGGTGTCCAAGAAGGGGCCGGGCGACTTCGTCACCAATGCCGACCTTAAGTCCGAAGAGATCCTGATCGAGGAGCTGTCCAAAGGCCGTCCCGGCTATGGCTTCCTGGCCGAGGAGCGGGGGCTGATCGAGGGCACCGACAAGACCCACCGCTGGATCATCGACCCGCTCGACGGCACCACCAACTTCATGCACGCCATTCCCCACTTCGCGGTGAATATCGCCCTGGAACGTGACGGCGCCGGGGTGGTGGCGGCGGTAACCTATAACCCGATCACCAACGAGCTGTTCTGGGCCGAAAAGGGCAAGGGCGCCTTCATCAATGCGGAGAAGCGCCTGCGCGTCTCGGCGCGCCGCAAGCTTGACGAGAGCCTGATCGCCACCGGCATCCCCTTCGCCGGAAAGCCGGGCCACGGGGTGTTCCTGAAGGAATTGCATTCGCTGACGCAGCGCGTGGCGGGCATCCGGCGCTTCGGCTCCGCCGCGCTCGACCTCGCCTATGTGGCGGCGGGCCGTTACGACGGGTATTGGGAGCGGGACCTGAAGCCATGGGACATCGCCGCAGGCTGGCTGCTGGTTCTGGAGTCGGGTGGGCAGATGACCAGCGCGGACGGCGAAGCGTTCAGCCTCGACAACGGTACGCTCCTGGCCGCTAACCCAGACCTGCACGGTCCGATCCTGGAGCGGCTCAAGTCCGCCGCCTGATCCTTGCCCCCAACGCCAAAACGCCCAGCGACAGGAGCCGCTGGGCGTTCGGTGAATAGGGTATTGTGAGCCAGATGCTCTTACTTGATGGCGTTGCCGACGTTGCCGAACGAGGTGTTCAGTTTGGTGCCGATGGTGGTCACGGCGGTGACGATGACAACGGCGATCAGGGCGGCGATCAGGCCATATTCGATGGCGGTCGCGCCGGATTCGTCCTTCAGGAAGCTCTTCACGATATTCATCTTGGATCCCCTTGCTTGCGGACCAGTCCGCTCGTTCGATGAAGCCACTGTACGCGGGACCGCCTAAGGCTCGGTGTAGAGACGCGGTGAATCCAAGCTTAAGGTTCCACCCTCAAATAGCTTGACGCCAAAGACACATAGATGGATATATACCGCGTTATGAAAGCGGAGCGGTTATGGCCGAGGATATCTTGAAGCTGCGCGGCGCCTTGTTCCTCGGCAGCCGGCTGAAACGGCTGGCCGAGCGGATGCAGGGCGACGTGATCCAGGTGGTGGAAGGAGCTGACCTCGCCATTCAGCCGAGCCAGTACCCGCTGCTCGCCACCCTTGACCGGGACGGGCCTCAGACCATCGGCGAATTGACCCGCACCATGGAGCTCAGCCAGCCCGCGGTAACGCGTTCGGCCGCCAAGCTAGTGCAGATGGGCCTGGTGACGATCGACCGGCGTCACCGCGACCAGCGCCACAAGACCGTCTCCCTCACCGAGGCTGGTGCCCTGGCCCTTGAGCGATCCAAGCTGCATGTCTGGCCGCAGGTTGAGGCGGCGGTGGAGGCGATGCTGGCGGACCTGTCTGGCTCCTTCCTCGATCAGGTGGCGGCCATCGAGCGGATGCTGGCGGACAAGTCCCTTGACCAGCGCGCCCGCGAAGCGGGGGAGGCTGGCCTGAGAATCCACACCTATTCCGATGCCCTCGCCCCCGCCTTTCGCGACATCAATGCTCAGTGGATCGCCGCCATGTACAGGCTGGAGCAGACCGATATCGACGTGCTGGAGAACCCCCGCGAGCGGATCATCGACAAGGGCGGGGACATTCTGTTTGTGGAGGCTTCGGGCCTGGGCATCGTCGGCGCGTGCGCCCTGCAGAAGACCGGCGAGGGCCAGTACGAGCTCACCAAGATGGGCGTGCTGGAATCCGCGCGGGGGCGAAAGGCGGGGGAGTTTCTGCTCAAGGCAGTGATCGCGCGGGCGCAGGCGATGGACGCCAGAACGCTCTACCTGCTGTCCAACAAGAAGTCGGAAGCCGCCGTCCACCTCTATGAGAAGCTTGGCTTCGTACACGACGAGGGGATCATGCGCGATTTCGGCGCCCGCTACGAGCGCTGCAACGTGGCCATGCTGTACCGGCCTTGACCTGGTTTTCACCGGGGTGACAAGCGGCTCTATTCTGGTGTGTCTCGATATAGCCATGTTCAAAAGGGGGTGAAATGGCTGAGCTCTATACGATCGAGACCAACGAGATTGCGGTCATTCTCGCCGTTTCCGCCGCCTCTCGGCTGTTCGTGACTGTGCGCGCCTTCTGAAGCATTGGCGCGCGCACTAATCATCCGGCGTGGACCTGTCGGACGGCGCGGCGTTGGACACTTGACCTCGGCCCGGCGCCATGGACCCTTCCAGTCATGCTGGGCCGATCCATCCTTTTCGTCTGCTGCCTGCTTGCTCTGGGGAGCGCCGCCGTTGCGGCGCCCTATGCGGCCCCGCGCACACCGGAGGGCCAGCCGAGCCTGCAGGGCGAGTGGACGAACCTGACCTGGACCCCGCTACAGCGCCCGCGTGAGTTCGCCGGCCCCGTGGCGACTAAGTTCGAGGAAATCTTCTGGACGGCGAAGATTAAGGCACAGATCGCCGGCAAGCCTCTGGCAAAACCGGGAGCCCCGCCGCCGGAGCCGAACGTGGGCCAGAGCGAGTGGTTCGATGCCGACGTCGGCTTGATGCGGATCGGCGGCCAACCGCGCGCCTCAATCGTCACCGACCCGATCAACGGCCGCCTGCCCTACAACATCCTTGGCCGGCATGTGGTCGCCGCCGCCATTCACCGCGATGAAGAGGTGTTCGACGGTCCCGAGGACCGGTTAAGCGACGAGCGCTGCCTGATGGGCGCCGGCGGCCCCCTTGCCCCGCCGATGATGCCGCCGGGTTATAATGCCGGCTACCAGATCGTTCAGACACCAGGCTTTGTGGTGATCGAGGCGGAGATGATCCACGATGTGCGCATCATCCGTCTCGGCGGTGTTCACGATCGTGCCGCGCCGCAGTGGCAGGGCGACTCCATCGGTCACTGGGAAGGCGAGACCTTGGTGGTGGAGACGGTGAACCAGCACCCGCTCAGCGCCGAACGCTTCCTGGCCGGCGACGCCGTGATGCTCATCAGCCCGGCGGCGCGCGTGGTGGAACGCTTTACCCGCACGGCGCCCGGCGAAATCCGCTACGCCTTCACCGTTGAGGACCCGGCCTTCTATACCAGACCCTGGAGCGGCGAGGAGGTGTTCAGGACCGCGAACCAGCCCCTGTACGAATACGCCTGCCACGAGGGCAACTACGCTCTCGCCAACATCCTGCGGGGCGCTCGTCACAAGGAACAGGAAGAAGCGGCGGCCAAGGCGAAGCAAAAGAGGCTGGACGGCAAGCCCTGATTTTAGATGTATTCAGTGCATGCTGCGGATCATCACCCCTTCCCAGGCAACAGCGACCTTGAGGTGTTTTGGCGGCGAAGTCGTTCAAAACCCCATCAGTGTGGCGTAGCGGTCGCGGTGGAAACTCGCGCTGCCGAACAGCGCCTCTGAAGTGCGCGCGCGCTTCATATACAGGCCGGCGTCGTGGGCGTCGGTCATGCCGATCCCGCCGTGCATCTGCACCATCTCGTTAGACACCAAGTGCACGGTCTCCGAAGCCTTGGCCTTGGCCAGGGAGCATAAGGCACGTACGTCGTTGGCGTTGGAATCGATGGCGTCCAGGGCCGCTTCCACGCAGGAGCGGGTCATTTCCAGCTCGGTGAACATCTTGGCGGCGCGGTGCTGCAGGGCCTGGAAGGTCCCGATCAGCTGGCCGAACTGGGTGCGGGTCTTCAGATAGTCCAGTGTGATCTCGAAGGCCTGGCTCGCCTGGCCCAGCATCTCGGCCGCCAGTCCGGCGCGGGTGCGGTCGAGCACGCTTTCGAGCAGACCAAAGCCCTGGTCCACCGCGCCGAGTACCGCGTCAGCGCTGACCTTGACGCCAGTGAAGGTCACGTCGCCCGCGCCCCGGCTGTCGGCGGTCTTCAACCGCGTGCGCGCGATCCCGGCGGTGTCGGCGGGCACGAGGAAGAGGGTGACGCCCGCCTCTTCGCCCGACTGGCCCGAGGTGCGCGCGGAGACGATGAAGGCATCCGCCGCCATGGCGTCGAGCACGAAGACCTTCTTGCCGTCCAGCACATACCCGGCGCCATCCTTCTTGGCGGTGAGCGCCACGCGGGCGGGATGGTGGTGGGCCTGCTCGTCGAGGGCCGGGGCGATCACCGCGCCCGCCTCCGCGATCTTGCCGAGCCAGGCATCCTTCTGCGCCGCCGATCCGCCGCGCGTGAGCGCCGAGGCCGCGAACAGCGCCGTGGTGATCAGGGGGGAGTTGACGAGGGTGCGGCCGGTCTCCTCCAGCACCAGGCCGAGCGAGCGATAGCCGAACTCCGACCCGCCGTGGGCCTCGGGCACGATCACCCCGGTCCAACCCATCTGGCCCATCTCGGCCCAGGCGGCTTTGTCGAAGGCCACGTCCACATCGGTGTCGCGCAGCTTGCGCAGGGCCGAAACCGGCGAGCGCTCGCCCACCCAGCCCTTGGCCGCATCCTTCAGCATCACCTGTTCTTCGGTCAGCAGCGCCATGGCGTTCCTCGTCTCGATTTCAGTGTTGGGCGGCCCAGGCGACAGCCTGTTCCAGCCGGTCGTTGCCCCAGAACAGCTCGCCGCCGGGGCTAGTCGTATTTGGAATGAAGAAGCTCGGCGCGCCGAATACGCCCTTGGCCTCGGCCTCGGCTACATTGGCGCGCAACTCCGCCTTGATGGCCTCGCCGTCGGCCTCGTGGAAATCGGCCACCGGATCGCCGCCGACCTCCTTGACGATCTGCGCCAGCACCGCCGGGTCGCCGATGTCGCGGTCCTGGCCGAAGTTGGCGGCATAGACGCCACGGCTGAAATTGGCGATCCAGCCTCGGTGGCCGCCCACCAGAGCGAGGCGCAGGGCCAGCAGGCTGCGGCGCGGAAAGGCCGAGGGGCGGCGAAAGGGCAGCATCTCTGCCTGGCACACCCGCTCCAGGTCGCGCCACATATAGCGGCCCTTGACCTCGACCAGGTTGAACGGACTGTCGCTCATCCCCTGCTGCTTTTGGAACAGGGGACCGAGGAACAGGGGCCGCCACGCCACCTTCACCCCCTGCGCCGCCGCCAGACGGTCGATCCGCCACGCCGCTGGGTAGGAATAGGTCGAGGCGAACTCGTACCAGAATTCGAGGGTCGTCATGCAGGCCGGCCAAACTTCCAGCGGAAAATGCGTGCGCCCACGAGAATGAAGGCTGGCCACATCAGCGCGAAACCAAGACCACTTTGGAGCAAATCATTATCGTGGGCGAAGCACGCTCCGGCGGCGATTGATATGAACCCAGCCGCGATTAGGCCAGCTGGAATGTTGAAGTTCGACACCGGCCGCTTGGAAAAATTGGCCCACATCATGATGATGAAGGCTGCCCCTGACATGATGAAAGCGGCCCGCTCCAGCATCTACTGGTGGTCCAGCAGGCCCAGCACGCGCTTGGCGACCACGTTGAGGTTCACCTCCGAGGTGCCGCCCTCGATGGAGTTGCCCTTGGAGCGCAGCCAGGCGCGGGTCGCCTTCAGACCCTCGGGATCGAAGCCCTCGCCCTCCCAGCCCAGCCCCTGCGTGCCCATGGCCTCGACCATCAGCTCGCACTTGTCCTGGTTCAGCTTGGCGGCGGCGTATTTGATGATGGAGGTGGCGGCCGACGGACCCCTGCTGGCCTTGGACTCCGCCTCGGCGCGGCGCACGGTGAGGGCGAAGGCCTTGGCGTCCATCTTGTGCGCGGCGATGCGGGTGCGCAGGTCCGTGTCGGCCAGCTTGCCCGCCTCGATGCCGACAAATTGCTTGGCTGCTTCCTCGATCTCCAGACCCGCCCCCCCGCCGAACCCGCCGGCGGAGATGTTCTGCCGCTCGTATTGCAAAAGGCGCTTGGCGATGTCCCAGCCGCCGTTGAGCTTGCCCACCAACTGGTCCTTGGGAACCTTCACATTGTCGAAGAAGGTCTCGCAGAAGGGCGAGGAGCCCGAGATCAGCTTGATCGGGCGCGCCTCGACGCCCGGCGTCTTCATATCGAACAGCAGGAAGGAGATGCCCTCGTGCTTTTTCGAAGTGTCGGTGCGGACGAGGCAGAAGATCCAGTCGGCCTGGTCGGCATAGCTCGTCCACACCTTCTGGCCGTTGATCAGGTAATGGTCCCCCTGATCTTCGCAGCGCGTCTGCAGGCCGGCGAGGTCGGACCCGGCGCCCGGCTCCGAATAGCCCTGGCACCAACGGATTTCGCCGCGCACGATGGGGGGTAGGAATTTCTGCTTCTGTTCCTCGTTGGCGTATTCCAGCAGCACGGGCCCGAGCATCCAGACGCCGAAGCTCATCAGGGCCGGCCGCGCCTTGATCCGCGTCAACTCCTGGGTCAGCACCCGGTTCTCATCCGCGCTCAGCCCGCCGCCGCTGTATTGCGTCGGCCACATCGGCGCGGTCCAGCCCTTGGCGCCCATGCGCTCGAGCCACAGCTTGGCGTCCGGGTTGGAGGGCCTGTAGTTGCGCCCACCCCAGGGGGCGTCGTCCTCCGCCATCGGTTCGTTCAGCGAAGGCGGATAGTTGGCCTCGAGCCAGGCGCGGGTTTCGCTACGGAACGCTTCAAGATCGGACATCGAGCGTTTCTCCAACATTCGGTATGGTCGGCGCCCACACTACAGACGCCGGCGGGCGGAACGCAACTCCCGACGCCCAACTCCAGATGCTCAGGCGACGACGACCGAGCCGTCCTCCACCGCCACCGGCCAAGGGATAAGTGAATGCCCGACACAGGGGCCGCCGAGGCACAGGCCGTCCTCGATGCGGAACAAGGCTCCATGGGTGGAGCAGAGGATGTGGTCGCTGCCGCGGGTCAGATAGCGGTCATCGCCCAGCGTCAGCGGCGAACCTACATGCGGACAGCGATCGCGCCAGCCCCAGACGGCCTCGCCCCGGCGGACTACGAAGGCCATGAACAGGGTATCCTCTTCATGGAAGGTGAAGCCCTTGGCGCCGGGGTCGGCGATCTCATCCAGGCGGCAGAGCGGCGCGCCCGCAGCCGGGCCGCTCACCCCTCGTAGCCCGCTATGCCCCCGATGGCCGCGCGCCAGGGGCGTAGCCAGGTGTTCTCGAACAGATCGGCCTTGGTGTAGGGGTCATGATCGAGGCGGGACTTGGCCGCTTCGATGTTGTCTGCCTCGATGATCATGACCGAGCCCATGGGGTCGCCGTGCTCGTCCAGGATCGGCCCGCCCAGCACCACATAGCCCTTGGCATAGTCGAGGTGCTCTGGCCGCACGGCCATGCGGGTGGCGAGCGCGCCCTTGCGGTCGAGGCCGATGAAGTGGAACAGCGCCATGGCGGTCAGACCTCGCTCTTGAGCGGACGGGAGAGCAGTCCGGCGATGGCGGCGTCCACGTCCGCCTCTCCGGTGAGGATGGCCTGTACGGCCTGGCAGATAGGCATATCCACGCCGAGCTTGTCGGCCAGCGCCGCCACGGCGGGGGCGGAGGCGACACCCTCGGCTATGGAGAGCTTGCCGGCCAGGGCCTGCTCCAGGGTCTGGCCGCCGCCGAGCGCCAGGCCCACGGACATGTTGCGCGATTGGGGCGAGGAGCAGGTGAGGACGAGGTCGCCGAGCCCGCATAGGCCCGCCACCGTTTCCGCCTGTCCGCCGAGCGCCACGGCGAAGCGGGTCAGTTCCGCGAACCCGCGGGTGATCAGGGCTGCATGCGCCGAACGGCCGAGCCCGCGCCCCTCGACGATGCCGCAAGCGATTGCCAGGACGTTCTTCACTGCCCCGCCCGCCTCGGCGCCGATCAGGTCAGTGGCGAGATAGGGTCGGAACAGGGGGCCGGCGATGAACTCCGCTATGCGCTCAGCGCAGTGATCTTCAGCACAGGCGAGGGTGACGGCGGTGGGCAGGCCCCGCGCCACCTCGCCGGCGAAACTCGGGCCGGACAACACGCCGACGACGTGATGGGGCAGCGTCTCGGCGGCGACCTCGGTCATCAGCTTCAGCGAGCCCTGCTCGATCCCCTTGGCGCAGAGCACGATGGGCGCCTGCGGAGCATGAGGCGCGAAGGCCTTCAGGCTGGCGCGCATGTGCTGGGCGGGCGGAACCGCCAGGATGAGGTCACAGGCGGAAAGGTCGGCGAAATCATCGGTGGCGCGGACGGCGGCGTCGAGCGTGACGCCTGGCAGGAACAGGCTGTTCTCATGCGTTGCCGATACCGAAGCGATCACCTCCGGTTCGCGCGCCCACAGCACAACTTCGTTGCCGGAGCGCGCGCAGACCTGCGCGAGAGCCGTACCCCAAGCGCCCGCGCCGATAACGCCCACACTCACGTCCGAATCTCCTGGGGGGTATTCTCTAGCAAATCCGGACGCAGGTTCAGGGTCATCAGTATGGTCGCCACCTGTAGGCCATGGATCAACTCGCCGGAGGTGATCGCCGCCATCACTTCGTCTCCGCTCATCAGCGACACCTCCAGTACCTCGGTTGCGTCCTCGACCGGGTTGGCGACGCGGGTACAGTCGGTGAACAGCGTGGCGTAGAACCAGTTGCGCTGGGTGGCCGGATTGGGCCGCACCTTCAGTACCGGGCCGGCCAGTGTGCCGCGATAGCCGGTCTCCTCCAGCAGTTCGCGCGCTGCGGCCAGTTCGGACTTCTCACCCAGGTCGACTACACCACCCGCACACTCCAGCGAGATCGCTTGTGCTCCCTCACGCCATTGACGGGTCATCACCAAACGATTGTCGGTGGTGATCGCCACGGCCACGGACCAGTCGGTATAGTGCAGCACCGTATAGTCATCGACCACATGGCCCGACGGCGTGCGGCAGGTCTCGACCCGCGCATCCAGCCACTTGGTCCTCATCAGTGGGCGTTCCTCCAACACCGTCCAGGGCCCGATGGTCATGCTTTCGCCCCCTTGCGGCCCGGCTTATGGATCGGTGCGTCACGGGCCGCGGCCTCGTCGAGCGGCCAGCGCGGGCGGGCGGGAGCGGCCAGGCCGTCCGTCATCCCGGCACGTAGCCGCTCCGCGCCGGCCAAGGCGATCATGGCCGCGTTGTCGGTGCAATATTTCAGAGGCGGTGCGGTGAAGGCGAAGCCATGCGCGCTTGCGGTCTCCTCCAGCCGCGCGCGCACCGTGCGGTTGGCCGCAACGCCGCCGGCGACGGCGAACAGGCGCCCCGCCCCGCCCTGCATCTCGACATAGCGGCCCATGGCTCGGGCGGAGCGTTCGGAAAGCTGGCGAGCGATGGCGCCCTGCACTGCCGCCGCCAGGTCGCGCCGATCCGCCTCGGTGTGGACGCTTGTATCGGCCGTACGCGCCGCAGCGGTCTTCAGGCCCGAGAAGGAAAAGTCGCAGTCCTTTCGATCCAACAGGGCTCGTGGCAGAGAGAAGCGCGTCGGATCGCCGCCCTCCGCCAACCGCTCCAGCGCCGGCCCGCCCGGATAGTCTAGGCCGAGAGCGGCGGCGATCTTGTCGAACGCTTCGCCTGCGGCATCATCGATAGTCGAGCCAAGCCGCACCGCTCGGCCCACGCCCTCGACGCTTAGCAGCTGGCAATGGCCGCCCGAGACCAGCAGTAGCAAGAAAGGGTAGGGTGCCGGAGCCTCGCCTAACCGTACTGACAGGGCATGACCTTCGAGGTGATTGACCGCCACCAGCGGCAAACCGCGGGCCAGGGCGAGCCCCTTGGCCGCCGACAAACCCACCATCACCCCGCCGATCAGGCCCGGCCCGGCGGTTGCGGCGATGCCGTCCAGCCCGTCATAGTCCAGTCCGCTGTCGGCGAGCGCCCGCCCGATCACACCGTCGATCAGCTCCACATGGGCGCGCGCCGCCACCTCGGGCACGACGCCGCCATAAGGCACGTGGGCGGCGATCTGGCTGGCCACCACATTGGACAGCACCTCCACGCGCTCACCCTCCAGCCGCACCACGGCCGCCGCGGTCTCGTCGCAGCTCGTCTCGATGCCCAGGACGGTGAAGCGATCAGCCAAAGGAGCCCTGCGTTGCGAAGGGGCGCGCCCTGCTATAGCGAGGCGCATTCCGTTCGAGGTAACCGCCCCCCCGCCCGCATGCAACCGACCCGCCCTCCTATTCGCATCGGCACCCGCGGCTCCAAGCTGGCCCTGGTCCAGGCGCGCTGGACCCAAGGCGCCATCTGCGCTGCTCTGGGCGAGCTGCCGGAACGCGCGGAAATGGCTGCGCCCATCGTCACCATCTCCACCGCCGGCGACCGGATCCAGGACCGGCGTCTGCTCGAGGTCGGCGGCAAGGCTCTCTTCACCAAAGAGATCGAACAGGCGCTGCTGGACGGTCGGGTCGATTGCGCCGTTCACTCGCTGAAGGACATGCCCGCCGAAAACCCGCCTGGCTTGGTCATTGCCGCCTACCCGCCGCGCGAAGACGCCCGCGACGCCTTCATCTCCGAAAAGTTCGCCACCTTCGACACCCTACCCCAGGGCGCCCGGCTCGGCGCGGCGAGCCTGCGTCGGCAGGCCCAGGCCCTGCGGCTGCGGCCTGACCTCGACGTCGTGCTTTTGCGTGGAAACGTGGACACTCGTCTTCGCAAGCTCGCTGCCGGGGAGTGCGACGCCACCCTACTGGCTTTGGCAGGTCTCAACCGCCTTGGGCTGTCCGCCCATGCCCGCGAGGTGTTCGACCCGTATGAGCGTCCCCCGGCGCCCGGCCAGGGCTGCCTAGCCATTCAGACCCGTGCAGAGGATGCCGACGCACCGTGGGTGCGCGCCCTTGACCACGCTCCTACCCGTCTGGCCATCGCCGCGGAGCGTGGCGCGTTGCTCGCGCTGGAAGGCTCCTGCCGCACGGCCATGGGGGCCTACACCCGAACGGAAGCGGATGTGCTCAAATTGGTGGTCGAAGCCCTGGCGCCGGACGGTTCGGAGCGTTGGCGTGTGGAGGACGAGGCCCCCTTGAGCGACGGTGAGGCCGGCGCCCATGCCCTTGGCCTGCGGCTCGGCCAGACGGTACGCGCCGCCGGCGGCGACCGGCTGGAGCTGTGAGCGAAGGCGCGCGCGTCTGGATCACGCGCGCCGAACCCGGCGCTTCGGCCACGGCCGCGCGGCTGTCGGCCCTCGACGTGTCAACCATCGTTGCGCCTCTGTTGAGCGTGCAACGCCTTCAGGCGCCGCTTGACTTGGATGGCGTCGCCGCGCTCGCTTTCACCAGCCGCAACGCCATCGAAGCCTTCCGCGCAGCGACGCCTGTGCGCGATCTACCGGTTTTTGCCGTCGGCGAAGCCACGGCGCGCGCGGCGCGTGCTGCGGGTTTTGGCGAGGTGGTGTCCGCCGATCGCGACGTCGCGGCCCTGGCGAAATGCATCGGCGCGGCCCGGCCATCCGGCGTCATCCTGCACACGACCGGGGTGCACCAGGCGGGCGATCTTGTTGGTGAGCTCGGCCGCGCGGGACTGGAGGCGCGTTCGGTCGAACTCTACGACACGCCGGCGGCGGAGAGCTTGCCGACCTTGGCGGCCGAAGCGCTCCGTGCGGGCGGGGTTTCTGCGGTTCTGTTCCATTCTCCCAGAGCAGGGACGATCCTGCGCGATCTCGCGCCGGACCTCGACTATTCGGCGGTGCGGGCCATCGGCTTGTCCGACGCCTGTCTTGATCCGCTCGCGCCGCTCGGCTTTGCTAAGCGCATCGCCGCCGCGAGCCCGCATGAGGACGCGCTTATCGATGCGCTTCTCGTCGCGCTTGGCAAGTCGAGCCGTCGCCGGTAAACACCCCCCTCCAGGCCGCTTTAGCTCAGCTGGTAGAGCACCTCATTCGTAATGAGGGGGTCACAGGTTCGAGTCCTGTAAGCGGCACCATTCCTGCTGACGATTCCATTTCTCCCGGCGCGCGAAAGCGTCGCCTTGGGGCTCAACGTCGCGGGTGTGTATGGTAGCGCCCTTCAGGAACGCGTGTTAGGCGACTCCGGCGTGGGTGGCCCAATTCCAAGCTCCCTGGGGTTCCATGTTGCACAAGATGATCCTGATAACGGCGAGCCTCGCCGTGCTGACGCCTGTCACCGTCTCGGTGGCCCCGACCGTGGCACGCGCCGACGATTTCGCCTGCAAGGCCGACGGCTCGAAATTGGCTCTTGGCGCGGCGGGCGGACTGGTGGGCGGCGCCGCGACCACCGCGAGCCTGCGCAAGATGCACGTGGATAAGGGCGTGGCCCTGGCGGTCGGCCTCGCCGCCGGCGCCTTTCTAACCGACCGCATCGCCTGCCTGCTCACGGAGCAGGAGCGTGAGCAGGCCGCTGAGGCGACCAGGCAGGCCGTGGAGCAGGGCGTGGGCTCCAAAATAGCGTGGCGGAGCGATGCGCGACCGAACGTTTCGGGGACCTCATCCGTGCTCGGCGAGATTACCGATCCGGACGGTACGGCCTGTCGCACGGTGATCGACGTGGTCATCGTGGATGGCGAAGAGACCTCTGTCCGGAAGAGGCTCTGCCGCGCGCCGGGGACGACCGGATTCAAGCTGGCGCGTTAGCTATGTGGATACTTAAGTATTCGAAATGGGCTTTGACGGCTATCGCTCTGTTGGTGCCTGTTTCCGTTATGGCGCAGCCGGATGCGAACGATCCGACCTGCCCGTCGCTGGCCACCATGCAGTTCGCCGACTGGAACCGCATGGACTTCAAGATCGACACCAGCTCGGGCCGCCGCATCCTGCTCGCGGATGGCGGCATCGCCTTCGGCGACCACACGCGGCTGGAAACGGCGATCGAGGTGAACCAA
The DNA here is from genome assembly GCA_903862425.1 of uncultured Caulobacterales bacterium. Lineage (GTDB taxonomy): Bacteria > Pseudomonadota > Alphaproteobacteria > Caulobacterales > Caulobacteraceae > CAIOYC01. The sequence goes on from CAIOYC010000037.1 coordinate 192,850, forward strand.
CCCGTGGATGAGATCGTCATCCGCTCGCCCGGCGGCTCGGCGGAGGAGGGCATGCGGCTCGGATTCACGATCCGCAAGTGGGGCATCCCCACCCGCATCCCCGCCGGCTTCTGGTGCGCCAGCGCCTGCAGCTTCATGTTCCTCGGTGGATCAGTGCGGTCGGTGGATCCGGGCGGCATCTACGCCGTGCACATGTTCAGCGCCCTGACGGCGGACAAGCTGCAGTCTCAGGTCAATGAGGCGCGGGAGGCGCGCGGGATGTCAAAGCTCCTCTCCGATCTCGCGGCCGTAGAGCAGAATTCGGCCGAGGTCGCATCCGAAGAGAACGACTACATGATCCGGATGGGCGCCTCGCGGAAGTTGCTCACCGAGGTCATGTACAAGCAGAAATCATCAGATTTCGGCGCTGCCGATCACTCCACGATCCGCTGCCTGACCGCCGATGAGATGCAGCGTTACAATGTGATCAACCTGTGGAACGGGCCGATGCCTTCGCGCGCGCCGGCGGCGGGCGTGGCGCGAGCTGGAGTCGGGGAACCCTGATCCCAGGCGCCTCCCCGCTACGATTTGCTCCGTAGTTGATTGAACGCGGGCCCGGTCCGCGCTTTGCTGAAGATCGAATACGTCGGAGCTATCATGACCTTCGAGCCGAGCCATGCCGAAAGCTCCGGACTGTTCTGGCGGCTGCCGGAAGTCCGACGTGCGCCGGTCGCCTTTCGCTCGGCGCTGAAGGTGACGGCGGAGAAGTGGCAGGGCGTTCCGCTCACCGTCCAGCTGCCGTCCGGCCACGCCCTGCGCATACAGGGCCAGGCGCCTGGCGCGGAAGTCCTGCTACAGGTCAGGGATTTCAATTTCATGCGTCGCATCCTGTCGGGCGGGGACGTGGGGTTTGCCGAGGGGTATGCGGCGGGCGACTGGGATACGCCGGACTTGCCGGCCCTACTGATCGCCTTTTCCGACAATTTCGACCGGCTCGCGGGACTGATGACCGGCAACCCGCTGGTCAAAGCCATGGATTTCATCAGCCATACGCTGAACCGCAACAGCAAGACGGGCTCGCGCAAGAACATCCATGCCCATTACGACCTCGGCAACGGCTTTTACGCCGCCTGGCTTGACCCTTCCATGACCTATTCCGCCGCCCTGTTCGATCATGCGCGCGTGTCCCTTGAGGAGGCCCAAGGCGCGAAGTACGCCGCCCTTGCGCGGGCTATCGGGATCGAGCGCTCCCATAAGGTGTTGGAAATCGGTTGCGGCTGGGGCGGCTTCGCCGAATTCGTCGGCCGCGAGATCGGCGCCGACGTCGAAGCCGTGACCATTTCGCGCGCGCAGCACGATTATGCGGCCCAGCGGATTCAGTCGGCGGGACTCTCGGACCGGGTCAAGATCAGGCTCTGTGATTATCGCGATGTGCAGGGGCGGTTCGACCGGGTCGCCTCCATCGAAATGTTCGAAGCGGTGGGCGAAGCCTATTGGCCCGCTTTTTTTGACAAGGTGGACGAGGTGCTGGCGCCAGGCGGCCGGGCCGGCCTGCAGATCATCACTATCGCGGATCACCTGTTCGAAGGGTATCGTCGGCGCCCTGATTTCATCCAGAAATACATATTCCCGGGTGGGATGTTGCCCTCCGACAAGCGCCTACGCGAGGAAACCGCCAAGGCGGGTCTGCGCTGGGAGGGCTGTCACGGCTTCGCCAACGATTACGCGCGTACACTAAGTGAGTGGAGCACGCGGTTCGAGGAGGCATGGCCCGAGGTGCGGGTCATGGGTTTCGACGAGAAGTTCCACCGTCTGTGGCGCTATTATCTGGGCTATTGTGAAGCGGGCTTCCGCACGGGCCGCACCGATGTCGTGCATCTCAGCCTCGCCAAGGCCTGAATTTGCCGGGGTTGCCCTTTAGCAGCTATTGAGCGAGGCGGCTCACGCCCCAGGCGACGGCGGCCCAAAATCCGCCGCAGGTTCCGAACACGAAGGCGAGGGTGGCGATCGGCGGCCAGCGGCCCTCCGCACCGAGGTTCGCGGAGAGCCGGGCCTGAAGCTCAAGCGCCGGGGAGCGCGCCGACGGCGTGTTTTGCCCAGCCAATACTAGGCGAGCGCGATTCGACTGATCGTCGGCCTGCCGTTCCGCTCTAATCTTACGCACCGCCATGGCGCCCTCGTCCGTCGTTATGAAGGCAGTATCGCGGGGGTTACTTAACAATGGCTTTCAGATTGGCCCACGAATGAATATTCCGTGGTGTTAATATGTGTTTTTGATCCTGAACGTCCGCGCAACATTCGTGGTTAAGGCGTGTTATCCATTTGAATTAACCTGAGCATTACTATGCTTATTCGCCAAGATGAAAAGTATTGCGGAGATGATGAACACGAAAGCTTCTGGGAGAAGTGCTCGTGGTTCATCTATTGCGTTCTGGGGCGCTTGGCCCGGTGTTGGCGGCATCCATGACGCTGACGCTTGGCGCTTGCGCTGAACAGTCCGTCCCCTCCTCAACGCCCATGCAATTGGGCGCCGCAACCCTGGCGCCGCGTGGCTATCTGCAGTTCTGCCTGCGTCGACCGGACCAGTGTGGACTGCGCACGCCGCTTACAGAGATTAAGGATGCCGCGTTGCAGGCCGCGCTCAATCGCGAGGAATGGACCAACGTCCTGTCCGTACGATCGGCAAGGCCTACCGATCAGGCCCTTACGCGCGATGAGGCGTCGCATGAGGTGGGCAAAGCGCCCCCGCCCCAGCCTTCCGAAGTCACGCTCGCCAGCGAAACGGCGCCTGTAGTGGTGGAGGAAATCGCTCGGCTGGACACAGCTCCTACGGTCGCCCTGCCCGCAATCGAAGTGGAATCTAGACCATCGCCCATTGCGCCAGACCCGGCTCCGATTGCGTCCAATACCGCGGCCCCGACCCTTGAGCAGCTTTTTCAACACGTCCAGCGTTCGCCAGAAACAGAAACGCTGCACTACGGTCCGCGTCTTTGGCAGCACTTGGAGACGGTCAACAGCGAGATCAACGCCCGGATCAAGCCACGGACGGATGAGGAGGCGTTCGGCGTTGAAGACTACTGGACCCTGCCGCTTGATAGCGGTGGCCGGGCTGAGGGAAACTGCAAGCACTATGCTCTCGAAAAGCGCAGGGCGTTGATTGCGGCGGGCATGTCCGAGGACGTCCTCTCGCTAGCTGTCGTGCGCACTCCGCAGGGGGAGACGCACGCGGTTCTAGTGGTCGCCACTGATCGGGGCGACTTCGTTCTGGATAACCTCACACCTGAAATCCGAGGCTGGCGCGATTCCGGCTATACTTGGCTTTCGCGGCAGACTCCCGGCGCCCCGCTACGCTGGGCCGCTATTGATTCCGCCCCACGTGTGGGAGTCTGACCGGCGCTGGCTGAAGTTCTGCCCCGCGTGTTAGGTTGTTCATCTGCAATGGCGGGATGGCATGGTGCATACGGGTAAACATCTCGGCCAGATTCTTGGCGTTGCGGTGACTTGCGTCGTCGCATTGACGCTTGCGGGATCAAGCGCCCTCGTTCTGTGCGCGCGATTTGGTCCGGGTTTGGCGCTGTCCCGTGACGCCGCTGCCCTTTTGCCGCTTGGTGAGCCTCACGGGCACTCGGCTGAGACCTCATGGACGGGGCGGGATCTCGCGGCCACGAAAGCCGAGAGCGTCGCCGAGCTACGAGTGTCGCCGGTAGCCGCGGACGCTTGGCTTCGCCTCGCGGAGGCCGATGCGGACCGCCATGCTGGAAAGCTCAGTCCTGAGGGCATTGAGGCAATCTCGCACGCCTACGATGCGGAGCCATATGAGCTGGGCGGCTCAACGAAAAGGCGGGATTTCGTCCATCGGCACATGGGCGAATTGTCGCGTGACTTGCGTTTCCAGGTAGAACAAGAGTCTAAGGTGGAGGCGGGGCGCATCCTGGAAGGTCAGAAATGGCCGCGTTCCTGAAATCGCGACCTGGGGCCTCGAAAATTTGCTCAGCGTCTCATGCAAAGGGCGCCGTTGTTTTAGGCGCCGACTCCACTTTGGTGCGCTGCGGCACTGTTTTTTCTCCTAACGGGTGAAGTGGGATGGACTTCGCCCGGAAGTTCAAGCAAATGAAAACCACATTCTGATGGAGACGGGGGCAATGGCTTCTTTCAAGGCGACCGTAGGCGCTCTCGCGCTTACCCTGACAGCAATTTCTGGCGTCGCGGCTATCGTGCCCGCGACCGCTGTGGCGCAGACGTCGCAAGCCGCCGCTCTGGCGGCTGCGATCACCAATGCGGCCGGTTCCGTCACCGGCTCCGATGCGACGGCGACCGCCGCCCGCGAAAAGGCCGTGCAGGACGCGATCGACAGCTTTATCGCCACTAATGGGGTTGACCCTGCCGTTGCGCCGGCCCTCATAAGCCAGGCCATGGCCATCGTGCCGGCTACCGTTGCGGCCGCCCCGGGCGTCTCGGCCGGCGCCGCTGCCGAGAGTACGGCGGTGACACAGCAGGCCAGGCAGCAGACCGGGACGAACAGTCCGAACGCCACGACGCCGTCGTCGACCAGTTCGGGAACGTCGTTCGGCTCCAACTCTGGCGCGACAGGATCGGGCTCCGGCGGTTCGGGCGGCGGCGGCGGCGGCGGCGGCACCACGCCGTACGGCAGCCAGACCTAAGCGCCTGTGTAATCCGGCGGTCGGCGAGGGTCGGCCGCCAAAATCTTTAAATCTATAGACTTTCCCGGAGGGCCCTCGTGGCGCTCTGGACGATGGATCGAGCCGCGGGGGTGTGGCTTGACGATTATGGGGGTGGGTCCAATGCGGATCGCGAAAGCCAATTTACTTGCCTACGTCGTTATGGCGACTTTACTGCCAGCCGTGCCGGCGTTCGCGCAGGATGATGGTGCGCTGCTGCGCGAAGGTTTGTTTGCTCGCGACCGCAATGTCAGCGTCACTCAGCGTCCCCGTCCGGAATATGCTCCGATCGCCATGCGGCTCGGCTCCTTTTACGTACTGCCCTCCATCACGGCCAGCGTGGAAGGCAACGATAATATCTACGCCACCAGCACGGGTGAAACCTCCGACGCGATCTTCCGGGTCAACCCGGCCGTCGAGGCTAAATCGAACTGGAACCGCCACGCCCTCAGCCTGTTCGCCAATCTGAACTCGTCATTCTACACGAGCAAGGACAGCGAGAACACGACCGACTACCTGTTGGGTTTTGACGGTCGTCTGGATGTTTCGCACGATCTCGGGTTCGCTGGCGGCGCCAGCTACGAACGGGATACCGAGCCGCGCACGTCTTCGGCCTCACCGCAGAATCTCAAAGAGCCGATCCAATACGACGTGACGCGCGCCTATGGCGAAGGCACCTACGCCACCAACCGCCTTCGCCTCACTGGGCGGGTCAGCGTCGATGATTATACCTACGACAACGGGACCTCGACGGTCGGCGGTCAGATTTACGAAAAGGATCGCGACCATACCCAGTGGACCGAAGCGGCCCGCGCCGAGTACGCTCTGGTGCCGAACACATCAGTTTTCCTGCTCGGTACATTGAACCAGCGTGAATATCGCAACCAAGGCCTTTTGAGCACGGGTGTGGTCGAGCCTAAGCGAGACTCCACGGGCTTCACCTTGAGCGTCGGTTCGAACTTCGACCTGACCCATACCATCCGCGGTGAAGTGGCCGTTGGTTATCTCGACCAGAACTACAATGCTGCGGCCTATTCTGAGATCAAGGGTGTGTCGTTCTCGGGCAAGATCCAATGGTTCCCGACCCAGTTGACGACAGTAACCTTCGCCGGGGCGCGGACGCCGGAAGATGCGGGCATTGTCGGCGTCGGCGGTTATGTCTCCACCAACTTCTCGGCGACTGTGGATCATGAACTGCTTCGGAACCTGATCCTGAATGCGGGCATCACTTACGGCAAGGACGACTACAAAAACTACGATCGGCAGGATGAACGCACATCGGAGTTTGTCGGCGCTCGATATCTGATGAACCGCGCTGTGACGGTGAACCTGGGTTATACCCATTATAACCAGGACTCCTCCGGTATTTTTCACGGAGCAAGCTTCGATGTTAACCGGGTGTACGCGTCTTTGACCTACGCATTCTGATCTTAGACAGATCAGCTCGCAGCGCTTAGGAGTAACCCATGGATGTGCGTTTGCCGGACCAGGCGAATTCGTCGGCGGCGACCGCCGTCCCTGAAAAGGGACTGATAGACCTCCATCGCTACATCGCGGCCTTCCGTCGCCGGCAACGTCTCTTCCTGGGCATTGTCGCAGCGGTCTTCGCGCTCACTATGGTGGTCACGTTCCAGATCAAGCCGCGCTACACGGCCACGGCCACGGTCATGCTGGATACCCGGCAGGAGAAGGTGGTCGATATGCAGCAGGTGCTGTCCGGTATACCGGTCGACAGCGCCGCCGTGGATACCCAGGTTGAGGTGCTGAAGTCCCGCACCCTGGCCCAGAAGGTTGTCGACGTCCTGCATCTGGACCAGGACGAGGAATTCAACAAACAGGCGTTCGACTGGACCTTTGGTTTCGCCAAGAATAAGGGCGCGTCGTCCCCGGAACTTCAGAAGTCGAAGGTCGTCGAGCGGGTCCTCAAGGGCCTGAAGGTCAGCCGTCAGGGCCTAAGCTACGTAATCGCCGTAAACTTCGAATCGACTTCTCCCGAAAAGGCGGCCCAAGTCGCCGACGCGTTCGCCGACCACTATTTGCTGGAACAACTCGACGCCAAATTCGACGCAACGCGTCGGGCGTCCGACTGGCTGAACAGCCGTTTGGCTGGCCTTCGCGGACAGGTCGAACAGGCCGAGGCTGAGGTTCAGGCTTATAAATCGTCGCATGGCCTGATGACGACCGGCGAGGCGGGCGCGACCATTACGCAGCAGGAAATATCCAACCTCAACACTCAGTTCGCCACGGCCAAGGCCGAACAGGCTGAGGCCGAGGCCAAGCTCAACACCGCCAAGCAGCAGATCGCTCGCGGATCAAACGGCGACGATCTGGGCGAGGCGCTGTCCTCCACAGTGATCAGTCAGTTGCGGCAGCAACGTGCACAGATTTCTGGCCAAGTGGCCGATCTTGCCGGGCGGTATGGCCCGCGTCACCCCGAAATGCTGAAGGCGCAGCGCCAGCTCGCCGACATCGACGCACAGATCCAGTCGGAAATCCACCGCGTCACTTCAAACCTTGAGGCTCAGGCGCAAGTAGCGCGCCAGCGGACCGCTTCCATCGGCGGTAGCCTGGCCGGCTCAAAGGGGTCGCTGGCAACCTCCAATGCGGCGTCGGTGAAGCTGAACGAATTGCAGCGCAACGCCGACTCGGTGCGCGCTCTCTACCAATCCTTCCTGGATCGCTTCAAGCAAACCACGGCCCAGGAGGGGATTGAACAATCGGATAGCCGCGTCGTCTCCCGCGCCAAGATTCCGAGCCAGGCGAGCTTCCCGAATATCCCGCTGAACGCTTTGCTTGGCGTGCTGCTCGGCATTGCCGCCGCTGTCGCCGCCATGGTTGTGGTCGAGGCGCTAGAGAACGGTCTGTTCACCTCAGAGGACGTGGAGAAGTTGCTCGGCGTGCCGCACCTGGGCTCAATCCCGACCGTGGCCTCGACAATGGACGCGGGCAAGGGCGACAAGGCCAAGATGTCGCCGACGCGCTACGTGGTGGAAAAGCCGCTGTCCAGCTTCGCGGAATCGTTCCGTAATCTGCGCACATCGATCCTGTTCGCTCGCATAGGCGAACCGGTGCGGACCGTCGCCATCACCTCCGCCCTGCCCGGTGAAGGCAAGACGACCACCTGCATCTGTCTCGGACGCGTCATGGCCATGGGCGGAACAAGCACGGTCGTAGTCGACTGCGACCTGCGTCGCCGTACAGTCAACCGCCTGTTCAGCGAAGAACCCACGGTCGGCCTGTTGGAGGTACTCGCCGGCACGGCGACTTTGGACGAGGCCCTGATCAAGGATGAAGCGTCTGGAGCTTACTTCCTGCCGCTATCCAAGTCGTCTTATACGCCCAAGGATGTCTTCGCCTCGGCGGCCATGGACCGATTGCTGGAAGAACTTCGCCGTCGGTTCGAGGTGACCCTTCTGGATACGGCGCCCATCCTGCCCGTGGCGGATACGCGCGTGCTTGCTCCTAAGGCCGACGTAACCGTGTTCCTCGCCCGCTGGCGCGCCACGCCCCGCAAGGCGACCGAGAACGCACTGCGTCAGCTTGAAGGCGTTGGTGCCTACATTGCCGGCGTGAGCTTGACCCAGATGGATATGAAGGAGCAGGCGCGTTCAGGTTATGGTGACGCGGGTTACTATTACCGGTCGTATCACCAGTATTATTCGGGAGCCTACGGCGACCAGTCCGCCAAGGCTTGATTGGAACGCGCTAGGGCGGGGGCCGGCGCATGCACATCGTTGTTCATCAACAGAATAGAGCGGGCAGGAGCGCGCTTCGCCAGGATACGCTGTTGCCCTGGATCGGGGCCGTCCTGGCTCTGGCGCCGGGCGGGACTATGGGCGTGGCGGGCTCGTCTGTAGACTTGGCCTTCGCCGTCGTCGCCTCACTGGCTCTGGTCGCCGCGCTGTGTCTCACAGGTGGCAGGGCTTCTTTTACCGGTCTGTCCGGCTGGATCGTGATCGCAGTCGCATTCGGCCTGGGTTATCTCGCCCTCGCTTCCGCCATGACCCCGTTTCCGCCGGGGGGCGTACATCCCCTATGGGCGCCCACCGGGACGGGCGCAGCCGTTCTCGACTTGGAAGCCGCGCTCTCCGGCCTTCTGGCCCTTGGCGGGCTGGCGGCGTCCTTTTGTCTTTTCGCCATCCTCGGCGCGCGTACGGAGCGCACCCGTCAGGCGGCGGTATCGCTCCAGTGGCTGTTGCTTGGCCTGGACCTGAGCCTGTTCTTCGCCGCCTTCGCCGGGATCAAGCCGATCCCCGGTCTGCCTTCGATCCTGGCCGGACTCGGCCTTCTACTCGCCGCGGGAGCGTCGGCCCAAACCTGGAAGGCCGAGAGGCCACGCGGATGGTTGGGACGCCTTCGCGCCTCGCCAGGCTCCAGCGCCGCCGCCACGATCTTCGCCCTCATACTCGCCCTCGACGGCGGGGTAGGCGCGCTGGCGGCGGCCGGCTTCAGCCTGGCCGCTTTCACCGTCTGGGAAATCCTCGCCAAGGGCGGTGAAGGCAAGTTGCGGCGCGGCCCCCTCCTGCTGGTCCTCGGCCTCATCGGCCTCGCCATGGCCGCGATAGCGCTGTCCATCCTGGCGATGGCAAGCGCCCCCGCGGGATCGGCGCAGGCCATTTCCAACACGGTGCATTGGAAGGCCGTACTGGCGTCCCCCTGGCTGGGCTATGGCCCCTATTCGAGCGAGCTCGTCGCCCGCCTATCGATGGATCGGCTGACATTTCACGCGCTTCAGGCTGTGCCCCTGCCATCCTCAGCCTATCTCGCCGCCCTTGAGCAGGGCGGTGTGCTCGTCACAGCGCCTATGGCGGTTGCGCTGGGCGCCGTCGTTTGGTCCATCATCGACGCCTCGGTTCGCCGCCGCCGCCTGACCACGTTCTACCGGGTCGCCGTGGCGGCCACCGGCTTCTATCTTCTTTATGGAGTGGTCAGCTCCGCGCCCCTCACCCTGGCCGCCGTCGCGCCGCTGCTGTTCCTGCTGGGCTGCGGCTTCGGCGCGGCGAGATCGTCGCGATGAGGATTGATCGCCCTCATCTCGGCGCCCCGCTTGCAGCGGGGTCGGGCCGTCCCAGGGTGGGTCGGTCATGAGCGCCGACGGCAATGGCGCGCCTCCGACGGAGGTGCTCGCGCCGTCCGACGCCTCGGTCGGAGTCGAGTGCATGGCCGATGTCAGCCGCGATCAGGTCGCCCCCGTTTTCGTCGCGCCGGAGACCAGCGGTCCGGCGGCGAACCTGCTCAAACGGGCCTTCGATATAACCGTCGCCGCCCTCCTGCTCCTGTTCATCCTGCCCCTGTTGCTGGCGGTTGCGGCGGCTATCGTGGCTGACAGTCGCGGGCCGATCTTCTTCATCCAGCGGCGCACCGGGCTGAACGGCCTGCCGATCCGGGTCTACAAGTTCCGATCCATGACGGTGACCGAGGACGGCGCCGCCATTCGCCACGCCAGCAAGGGCGATGCGCGCATCACCAAGGTCGGGGCCTTCCTGCGCCGCTCCTCCATCGACGAGCTGCCGCAGCTGATCAACGTGCTTAAGGGCGAGATGTCCCTGGTCGGGCCGCGTCCGCACGCCTTGGCGCACGACCAATATTACGGCGCGCTGGTGCCAGCCTATATCCATCGCTTCCGCGCCCGCCCCGGCATTACAGGCCTTGCGCAGGTATCGGGATTCCGCGGCGAAATTCACTCTCTCGACGGCATGGTCGGGCGGGTCGATGCCGACAACCGCTATATCGACGGCTGGTCCGTGTGGCTTGACATCCAGATCCTACTTAAGACCGTCGTCGTCGCTCCCTTCCAGGACAGCGCCTACTGAGCCTGCCCTAATGGCCTGGCGGTCATCCTGACGTCCATCAAAGCGTCACGGTCCGGGCGATCCATTTCAAGCCGCTTCAGGCTGCGGCGCTGGTGCGTTCGGTGACGCGAGCGATCTCGGCGATGAGGGCGCCGGCGGAGACCGGCTTGGCGACGACGCCGTTCATGCCCGCATCTGCGTAGCTCGTGCGCTGATCGGCCATGACATTGGCGGTGACGGCGACGATGGGGGTGGACCCCTTGGCGCCGTCCATAGCGCGGATGCGCCGGGTGGCTTCGATTCCGTCCATGCCGGGCATCTGGATGTCCATCAGAACGAGGTCGTAGCCGCCTCTGGCCGCCAGTTCCACGCCCTGGGCGCCGTCCTCCGCTGTATCGACCTGCACGCCGAGCGCCTCGAGAATCTTGGAGATGACCAGCCGGTTGGTGGGATTGTCCTCCACCAGCAGCACCCTGAACTCACCGATGTCCGGCTCGTCTATCTGTGTGACCTCGGTCGGCTCCACGGTCTCGCCGTCGATCTCGATCCAGAAGGTCGAGCCCTGCCCGGGCGTGGAGGAGAAGCCCACGGCGCCGCCCATCATCTCCGCCAGCCGCTTAGTTATCGCGAGGCCAAGGCCCGAACCACCGTGCTTGCGCGTGGAGGAGCTGTCGGCCTGCTCGAAGCGCTCGAACAGGGTCGCCTGGAAATCTTCAGCGACGCCGATGCCGGTATCCTGCACCTCGAAGCGCAGCCGCTGCGCGCCCTTTTCGTCCACATGGCGGGTGAGGCGCGCCTCGATGGAGCCCTGCGGCGTGAACTTCACCGCATTACCCATGATGTTGTAGAGCGCCTGGCGCAGGCGCAAAGGATCCGCCTTGACTAGGCCCACATCGGGCGCGGCCACGGCGGTCATCTTCAGGTCCTTGGCCGAGGCGGCGGGCTCCAGCAGGCTGGCCACGCCCACCAGCACGGCGGTAGGGTCGAGGGCCTCCGGGTGAAGTTCGAACTGGCCGGTCTCGATCTTGGAGAAGTCGAGCAGGTCGTCCAGCATCTCGGTGAGCATCCGGCCGGAGGCCAGCGCCTCGTCCAGCAGACGTTGCTCTTCCGCGTCGAGGTGATCGCGCTTGATCAATTGCATGACGCCCAGCACCCCGTTCATCGGCGTGCGGATTTCGTGGCTGACATTGGCCAGGAAGTTGGACTTGGCCTCGGCGGCGACCTGAGCCTGACGCTCGGCGACCTCCAGCGCGAGGGCTTGGCGCTTCTGGGCGTCGATATCCTGGATCAGGCCGATCGCCCGCCGAGGACGTCCTTGGGCGTCGTGCTGAATGCGCATGTGGGCGCGAGCCCAGCGGGTCCCGTCCGCGCCGACCATGCGCGCATCGACCGGACTGGGGTTGTGGGTATCGAAGGCGTCGATTTCGGCGCGCACCCGCGCCCGGTCATCGTCATGAACGGTAGGCCACAGATGCACCGCCTCGTCGAAGTTCAACGCCCGCCCGGCAAGCTTGCTGAAACCCTGGCCCGCCCAGAAGGTCTTGTTGGCGTAGTCGATCTCGAACACGCTGGCGTCGGCGGCGTCGAGTGCCAGTCTGAGACGTTTGGCGTTGGCGCGGGCCGTTCGGCCCGCAAGCACCATGTCGGTGATGTCGGATGCATAGATGATAGCGCCGCGGATTTCGCCGCAGGGTGCGCGCCAGGGGCGGGCCTGCCAGCGCAAAATGACCGCGCCGTCGCGGCGTTCGACCACCTCTTCGGAGCGCGTGTAGACCTCGCCCGCAAGCGCGCGCTTCACCGCGGTTTGGATGCGGCGCTTCATGGAGCGGGGAAGCAGAGCGCCGAATTCTGTGCCTGGGTAGGGCTCGGTTCGACCGGCGAACAGCACGCGCCAGGCGCTCGAGGTGGAGATGTAATTCAGGTCCGGCCCCACGATGCAGGATGCGAAGGGCGCGGTCTCCAGCACTGCGCGGGCCTCGGCCTCCGCCGCCTGGGCGGTGTCACGGGCGACGACGAGCCCGGTCACGTCCTGCGACAGGCCGTGGACAATCCACCGCCCGTCGCGCTGCTCGCAACGGAAACTGACCTTGAAATGCAGCCAACCGCCGTCCGCCGACCGAATGCGGGCGTCATAACCGCCATCCACGCCGTCAGACATGGCGTGCTCGATCGTCTTAAGGGCCAAGGCGTGATCATCGGGGTGAAACTGCTCGGCGAAAGTGTCGATGCCGAAGGTCAGGCGGCCCGCATGTCCAAGGTGCGTCGGCGCCGGATGGCTACGGGTAAAGGTACGCGTGGCGCTGTCCAAGGTCCAACGCACCACACCGACCGCCTGAGCCAGCATGTCGCTTTGCGCCGTCATCCGCGCGCGTTCCGTGGCCAAGGCCCGCTCCTCGGTGACGTCGCGCAGGATGGCCATAAGCCGGGTAGGCGACACGACCTGGGAGATGCCCTCGACCCAGCGCCACTCGCCGGTTGTCGTCTTCACCCGAAACCTATGTCGGGCGCTTCCCTGTGCGCGTAGCGTCTCGCCCGTTTCTATCAAGGCGGCCAGATCGTCGGCATGGGTCAAGTGACATGTCGTCGTGCCTATCAGCGCCTCGCGCGGCCAGCCCATAAGGCGGGTCCAAGCGGGGTTGACCTCTACAATCACCGAATTCCAATCGGTGACGAGGACAAGGTCCTGGCTCTGCTCGAAGACGAGCGATGCGATCGCGCCGTCATACTCACGTGCGGCCCCGGTTTCCCGGTTCGGCTTCATCGACATTCTTCGACCCCAGCTTAGGGTCGCAAGCTCGCACGAAGTGGTAAACGCTGCGTTTGCTGTGGATATTTACTCTGACCCAGAATGGGTTTTTCAGGTCTGGCCCCACATCCGCAACAAGTTGTGGTAGGCGCCGGTCAGAGACACCACAGATGGATCTCCGAGGCCGACCTGTCGGCCCAGGTCCTGGATGGCGCGGTCCATCTGATAGAGCAGGGCGCGTCGCCCGTCGTCCGCCACCATGGACTGGGCCCAGAAAAACGAGGCCCACCGCGATCCGCGCGTGACGGGCTGAACCTTATGCACGCTGGAGGCCGGATAAAGCACCATGTCGCCCGCCGGGAGCTTCACCGCCTGCTCCCCATAGGTGTCCATGATCACCAGCTCGCCCCCGTCGTATTCGCCCGGATCGGACAGAAACAGGGTGGCGGACAGGTCGGTGCGGAAGCGGACCGGACCTGAGAAGCGGATGGTGTTATCTACGTGGGCGCCGAAACTCATCCCCTCGTCATAACGATTGAACAGGGGCGGAAAGACGCGCAGCGGAAGGCCGGCGGACACGAAGGTCTCGTTGCGGCCCAATCGGCCCAGGATCAGCTCGCCGAGCTCGCGGGCCGGGGCTGAGTCCTCCGGCGCCTGCAGATTGTTCTTGGTCAGGGCGGACTGGGCGCCTGCAGTGACGCGCCCATCGGTCCAGGCGGCCGCGTCCAGGACGGCGCGGCAGTGGGCGACCTCTTCAGGAGTCAGGACTGCGGGGATGCGGATCAGCATGGCTCGCTAACCCTAGCCCGGACGACGCGGAATCAGAACCGCACGCCGATGGAGGCGATGATGGTCCGGCCCGGCGCGGGCACGGCGCGGTTGCCGAAGATCTGGCTATAGTTCAGCCGATTACCGAGATTGTAGCCGTTCAGGCCGAGCCGGTAGGGACCGATCTGCCAAGCGGCGTAACCGTCGAAATTCAACGTTTCTGGGATTTCGGAAATTTTGGACAGACCTGTGGGATTGGGTGCGGTCCCGGCGGATGTGTAGCCGCCATAGATCAGGCTCTGATAGGTCATGCCTCCGCCGATGGAGAGGCCCTTCACCCACCGGTGCAGGTCATAGCTGGTCCACAGCGTGGCGGCGTTCTTGGGTACGAACACCACCTGGCGTCCAATGGTATAGGGGTTAGGCTTGCAGACTACAGGGGCGGTGGTGGTGCAGGAGAAGTCCTGTTTGATCTTGGCGTCCAGATAGGTGTAGCCGACCGTGATGGTCCAATCGCGGGTGAGCCTGCCCGTGGCCCCAAGCTCAAAGCCCTTGACCTCCTGAGTCTGGCCCGAATTGATCTGTACGAAGCCGGTGGAGGGGTCTGCCTGCGTGGCGTTGTTCTTCTTGGTGTCGAAGATGGCCGCCGTCAGCGACAGGCGGTTATTGAACACGCCGACCTTGGCGCCCGCCTCGTAGGTCTCGGATTTCTCCGGCTGCAGCGACTGGTTCGTCACCGTGCTCGGCGTGGCCGTGCCCACGATGGCGCTCGCCTGGGGCGTCGAGGAGCGGCCGTAGGTCAGGTAAAGGTTGGTGTTCTTAACCGGCTCGTAGATCAGGCTGACGCGCGGGTCGAAGATGGCCGAGTCCGACTGCAGGTTGACGGTGGTGAAGTTAGCCGTCGTGGAGTTGTAGTTGGCGCTGTACCAGTCCTCGCGCAGGCTCCCGAGGATCGACAGCTTGGGCGTTAGATAGAGCCGATCCACGAAGAAGATGCCGTAGTCCGGCGCGTCGCCCGCCGTATAGACCACGCCGGTGGCGGCAATGCTGGAGAGAACCGTCGCGCCGGTGACGTTGGTGGTGCAGTTGCCGGTGGCCGGGCAGGTCAGGTTGGCTCTGGTCGGACGGAACACCTGATAGCCGGCCGGCGGATAGTAGGGCGTGGTGGCCAGCGAGTATGGAATGGTGTTGCGGGTCAGGTAACCGGCCGGCAGCGTATAGGCGAAGAAGGTCTTCTTGTTATTCTGATAACTCAGGTCCCAGCCCGCTGCTGCCTCGTTGCGTAATCCGAAGAGGGTGAACTTGAACTGGGCTGCGGTGATGTTCTGTGCCCCCCAGTCGCGCTGCTTGTAAGGGCCGGAGCCCCCATAGTTGGCGTTGGCCACGGTGGCCGGGTTACCGTCGAAATAGGCTGCGTTGCAGGCGGCGCTGCACGTATCGACCGTCGTGTACTGGAAGTACTTGGAATAGATGCCGAGACGGGTATCCGAGGTAATGGTGAGGTTAGGGCTGACCACGGTCTTGAACCGGGTGGTGATCACGTCGGCGCGCGTGTGGTCCGCGTCGGTCTCGAAGCCGAGGTAGGTGGAGCGGTTGAGGCCATATTCCGGCGCCGGCAGGGCGACGATGCTGCCCGGCGGCTGCAGGATGGTGACGCCATAATCAGGCCGACGCCGGTCGTCCTGGTGCATCACATTGACGGTTAAGGTGGTGTTGGCGCCAAGCCCGAAGCCGATCGAGCCGGCCAGACCCCAGCGCTTGGAGAAGATGTGGTCGCGGTCCACCACGCCTTGCGAGGTGGCCATGACGTTCAGCCGGGCGGCGGTGTGCGGGCCGAGCACGGCGTTGAAGTCGCCGAGCGCCCGGTAGAAGTCGCCGTTGCCAGCGTAACCGTCCACCTCGCTGAAGTTGGACATGCGGGCGGTCTTGGACAGGGTGTTGATCGCTCCGCCGACACTGCCTCGGCCAAACAGGGCGCCTGAAGGGCCCTTCAGCACCTGAACCTCTTCCGCGTCGAAGCTGTCGCGCTGGTAGACTCCGAAGTCCCGCAGGCCGTCCACATACACGTCGTTGGCGGCGTCGAACCCGCGGATCTTGAACTGGTCGCCGTTGAGCGTGCCGCCCTCGCCAATGGCTACGGTTATGCCGGGGACATTCTTTAGCGCCTGCTCGAGCGACTGCACGCCCTGCTGCTTCATCTGCTCGGCGGTGATGACCGTGATGGCTTGGGGCATGTCCTGCACTGTGACCGGCATGGTGGACAGGCCGGTGTCGATATCCAGCGGCGCCACGCGCTTGCCGACCACATCCACCGGGTCGCTTACCACGGTCTCCACGGCGGTCGTGACGGCGGCTTGAGTGGGCAGGGCGACGATGAAAGGCGCCGTGGCGGCGGTGGCGGTTGCAAGCCAGAGCGCGTTCGGAAGGCGGTTGCCATTTGAAGACATGCTTGGAGATAGCCCCTGCGACACTTGGTGCGATTGCGAGGCGTTCTTATCGTCAAATGACGCTGATGCAAATGCCTTTGCGAGCAATTCGCAAAAAGAATCTATGCGGCGCATGTGAGGCCTCTATGGCTCGACATGTTGTCTGGCCGCGTCCATAAGCGCGCGCCGTCGCTCCGGGATTCAGGGGCCGCCAGCGGACCTCGTTATGCTTCTCGTTATCTCCCCGGCCAAGACGCTGGACTTCACCCCCGTCGATCCCGCCCTGCCGGTGACGATGCCGGAGATGAAGAAGGATACGAACGCGCTCGCTGCCGTGGCCAAGACCCTTCGCGCCAACGACCTGAAACGGTTGATGGATATTTCCGACGCCCTCGCTGACCTTAACGTGGAGCGTTTCAAGACCTTCCGCCTGCGCGGCGAGGCTGAAGGCGAATTGCAGGCGGCCTTCGCTTTCGCCGGCGATGTTTATGACGGCCTCGATGCGCGCACCCTGGATACGGACGGACTGAACTGGGCGCAGGCGCACCTGCGTATCCTGTCGGGCCTTTATGGTCTGCTTCGGCCCATGGACAGGATCCAGCCCTACCGGCTGGAAATGGGTGTGCGTTTAAAGACCGAGCGAGGGGCCAGCCTCTACGACTTTTGGGGCGATCGGCCGGCGAAGGCGCTCAACAAGGCGGCCGTGGGACAGGTTGATCCCACATTGATCAACCTCGCCAGCCAGGAATATTTTGGCGCGGTTGACGCCAAGGCGCTCACGCTCCCAGTGGTGACTTGCCACTTCAAGGAGGAGAAGCCGGGCTCAGGGCCGCAGATCGTCTCTTTCTTCGCCAAGCGCGCGCGGGGCCGGATGGCTCGCTACGCCATCGACGGACGTATCGACCGGGCCGAGGGGCTGAAGGGCTTCGACGCCGACGGTTACACCTACCGCGCCGACCTCTCCACTGAGCGGGACTGGGTGTTCACCCGTTCCTACCAGGAGCACGCCGCCGCGCGCCCGACCTAGGGTCAGATGGCGAAGGAGTCGGGCTCGACCGCGAAAGCCGCCACCTCCTCGACCAGGGCGGCGGCGGCGAGCCGGACAATCTGCTCACCCTTTTCCGGCGTGGCTTGGCTAGGGTCGGAGCCCATGCGGCCATCCGCATAGCGGGCCCGGAAGTCCGCCGCCTCACGGATCGGGCCGGTGGGGGCGATGCGCGGGGCGTAGTTGGCGCTCTTGATGGCGTCCGGATAGCCGAACTGGGTGACGGCGATCTCCGAGGGCGTGGCGTGGCTGCCGTGGCCGGTAGGAAACAGGCTGTTGCAGAGGCTCATCACCCCTTTCAGCTCCCACCAGTTCCTCAGCTTCATGGAATAACCGCGGGGGCGACCCTGCCAGCTGGCTTCAGAATAGATTTCGGAGAAGGCTGCTTCGATGGTGGCGACGTTGCCGCCGTGACCATTGAGGAAATAGATCCGTTCGAACCCATGCGCGGCCAAGCTCACGGTCCAGTCGCGGATCGCCGCGATCATGGTCGAGGGGCGCAGGCTTATGGAGCCGGGGAAGCCCAGATGGTGCTGCGCCATGCCCACATTGAAGGTCGGACCGACCAGCATGTCCTTGCCGCCCGGCGCGTTGGCTTCAGCAAAGCAGGCGATGATCTCCGGACATAGCCAATCGGTCCCGAGCAGGCCGGTGGGGCCGTGCTGCTCGTTGGAGCCGATGGGGATGACCACCGCCTTGGATTTCTTCAGCTGGCCTTCGATCTCCGGCCAAGTGGACAGGGCAAGTAGCATCTAGGCGTCCGATTCCATCTCGTCGGGCAGGCCCATGATGTGGAAGCCTGCGTCCACATGGATCACTTCGCCGGTGGTGGAGCGGCCAAGATCCGATAGCAGCCAAAGGGCGCAGCCCGCCACGCCCTCGGGCGCAGTATCCTCGCGCAGCGGCGACCATTGGCGGCCCTGGCCGATCATCGAGCGCCCCCCGGAAATGCCGGCCAAGGAAAGCGTGCGGATGGCGCCCGCGCTGATGGCGTTCACACGGATACCCTTGGGTCCGAGGTCGCGGGCGATGTAGCGCGTGGAGGCCTCCAGCGCCGCCTTGGCCACGCCCATGACGTTGTAGTTGGGGATCACCCTCTCAGAGCCGAGATAGGTGAGGGTGATCATCGAGCCGCCCGGCGACATCATCGGCGCGCATCGCCGCGCGGCGTCGACAAACGAGAACGCCGAGATATCCATGGAGCGCAGGAAGTTGGCGCGGGTGGTGTTCTCCACGAACGACCCTTTGAGTTCGTTCTTGTCGGAGAAGGCGATGGCGTGGACCAGAAAATCGATCTTGCCGCCGAAGGCCTCGCCGATCACCCGGAAGGCGGCTTCCATGGAGGCGTCGTCGGTGACCTCGCAGGGTACGAACGTCTTCACGCCGATGCTCTCGCCGAGCGGTTTCACCCGCTTCTCCATGGCGTCGATATAGGTGAAGGCCAGCTCCGCTCCCTGCGCCGCCAGCTGCGAGGCGATGGCCCAGGCGATGGAGTTGTGATTGGCCACGCCCATCACGACGCCGCGCTTACCCTTCATCAGGTCGCCCTTGGGAAGGGTGATGTCCTCGTCGGCCATGCCGGCTCTCCTTGGCTTTCTCAGTCGCTCGTTAACCAAGCGGCGGGTAATCTGTGTGGGGGCTAGGCCTATCAGGCCCGGCCGTACAAGCAAAGTTTGCCCAAATAGGTTTGCTCTGGGAGCAGAGATTGCGCCGGCTCCTCGTTCTCGTCCTGCTGCTCGGGCCCATGCTGATTTTGGCCGCCTGCGCCTCCACCGGTCATCGGGCGGGCCGCGTCGGCACGGCCTATACGCCCCGTTCGCCGGGTTATGGCTGGAGCGGCGCGTGTGATCAGCCGTCCAACGCGCGCCAGGCGGCGCGGATCAATGCCGCATCCATCGACAGCCTGCCGGTCAGCCCGTTCGGCCGTACGGAGATCGGCTGGCGCACTTATGCGGCATTGACCGCCCAGGAGGTGGGCGTTCGCTGCTCACCTGATACCGCAGGGTTCGCCGAGGCGCTCGGGCGGTGGAAGTCGGCTCACGGCCTCGCCTATGATGGGACGATGGACGACAAGGCGCTTAGCCTCCTCAAGGGCGCTTGGCAGGAGAAGCGGCCGTTCCTTATGGGCCGGGTGAGAAGGGAGCCCTGCCCGCCGCCGCCGCCCATCGAGGCCTTGGAGCAGATCAAGCCCAGCGAGAGCCACTATGGCAAACCGATCCTGGTCCGGCCCGAGGTGCTTGCCGCCTATCGCGCCATGGCCGCCGCCGCGCGCCGCGACCTGCCCGAGATCACTGCCGATCCGATGCTGATGACTATCTTCTCCGGCTACCGTTCGCCCGAGTACGACGCGGCCATGTGTGCGACGAACGGCGGCTGCAACGGGGTGGCGCGAGCCGGGTCGTGCTCGGCGCACCGCACCGGCGCGGCGCTGGATATCGTGCTCGGCAACGCCCCCGGTGCACGGGTGGATACAGCCAGCGACGCGAACCGACGCTATCTGAGCCAGACCCGACTCTACCAATGGCTGGTGTGGAACGCCCCACGCTACGGTTTCGTCAACTACCCGTTCGAGCCCTGGCACTGGGAGTATGTAGCGGCGGCCGCCTATTCGACCACATCGCCCCAGCCGGCCCGTCGCACGGCGCGATAGGTGTCTTTGTCGCGCTTGACGATGCGGCGCAGCGCCAGTCCGCCACTGGGTTCGCACAGCTTCAGCGATACCGCCGCCTTGTCCTCCAGCGGCAGGGCGAGCACGCGGGGCCGCGGCGGCTCAAGCGCCACGGAGGGTCGAACCACGGCGAGATAGGCGAACTTCTCGTCCTCGAACGGCGCATCGCCGCCCTTGGCGAGACGATGCGCGCGAGAACGCGGCAGGCGCTGGGAGAAATGACACCAGTCCGATGGGATTATCGGACACGGCGCATGGTGTGGACAGGGCGCCGCGACCATTGCACCTGCATTGATCAACATGGATCGGATGGTCATCAGCCGGACCCAGCTCGCGGGAGTGCCCGGCTCGACGAGCACCAGCGCGCCCTCGGTCGCGTCCCACAGGCGCTCGGCTAGCTTCGACGCTGCGGCGTCCGGCATCTCAGTCAGCACGTAGGCGGCGATGACGAGCTCGGCCGACGGCGGTGGCGTCGCGTCCAGGCTGGCCAGGGTCCGGCTTGTGGCGGCAGCCTGCTCGGAGCGCCGGATCATCTCCGTGGCCAAGTCCAACAGCGCCTTGTTACCGTCGATCAGGCTCAAGTCGTCCGCGCTGTGGAACGCGTCCATCGCCGCCCAACTCGCCGTGCCCGGGCCACAGCCGATGTCAGCCACGGTACGGGGTGCAAAGTCTGGCGCGCGCTCGGCCAGCGCCTCCAACGCGGCGCGGACAGCGGCATAGGTGGCTGGCATCCGGGTCAGGGCGTAGGCGAGAGCATCCATCTCGTCACGGATCGCGCGGCTGGAGGGGGCGCCGGAGCGATAGAGGGCGGAAATGGTCTGGGCGCGCTCTGCGAGATCCCGGCCCGAGCGGCCTTCAGCCAGCGCGTCCAGGGCGTCGGCAAGCGGAGCGGGCAGGGCGGGGTTCATGCGCGACAATGTCTAGCGCGCGCGCTTCAAGTCAGCGAGCCCTAGGCGGCGAGACCGGCTTCGACCATCAGCGAACGCATGTTCTCCACTGCTCCCGGCGCCGTGGCGAGCTGGGCCCGGACGTCCGGCGTCTTGAGCAGGCGCAGCACTTCGGCCTTGGCCCGCTCGGCGACGGGACCGCTCGGGCCGATTTCGCCCGTCGCGAGCCGCAGCAGCAGGGTAAGGCGCGGCGGGAGGGGCGAGTCGGCGCGGCTGATCAGCGCGACCAGCTTGGCGTCCGCTTCCACCATGGCGCCGACCTCGCCGATCTTGGCGAAGCACGCCGCCTCATCCACCTCCGGCAAGCCGGCGCGACGTACTGCGCGCTGCAGTTCGGCGAGCGAGGCGAGCTTGGCTGGGGCAGAGGCGACGCCGTTGCGGATTTCCTTCTCGAACTTCAGGGCTCCGACCGCCGCGGTTATCCAACGGGCGGCCGCGCGCTTGTTCACCGCCCCGACCACATTTTCCGCCAACCGGGCCAGGGCTTCGATCTCGGCCAGGACCGTCGGTCGACCATCCAGGTAGACCCCGACGAAGTCCCCGCTCAGCAGCATCTTGGAGCGCTCAACAAAGGCCTGCTGCACATCCTCGGCCGGCAACAGTCGCGGCGCCGAGGCCATCAGCACCATGGCCAGGGCGCGCAGGATCTGGATTTCTCCGTCAGGATCGGCGGGGCGCAGACGCCGCGGGCCGGTCAGGTCGGCCATGATGCGACGGACAAGGCTCGCCCGCACCGTCTCAAAGGCGTCCTTCCGCAGCCAGAGCGCCATCCGCGACGCTTCGGGCGCGAGCGGCGGAAGCATCCGACTGAGATTGGCGTCAAACTCGATCAACGCCTTCACCTCGGCGCTCGCCGCCATGCGCGCCATGCCGGCGAGGCCGGCGCCGAGATCCTGGTCCAGTCCAAGCAGGTCCGCTAGGCTGCCCTTGACGGCGACGATCTCGCTGAGCGGTTGTTCGAGCACCTGCAGGGCCAGGGCGCGGGGCCGCCCCGCTTCCGGCGCGGCGTCCGCAAGGTCAAGGAGCCGATCCACCTTCTCGCTCCAGCGCTTGGCGGCGCCGATGAACTGGGCAACACCGCCGCCGAGAAGGTAGAGCCGCTCCGGCTCCTCGCAGAGGGCTTCGACCGTCTTGGCGAAGTTGGCGGTATCTATCTTCGGAAAAGCGCTCTTGCGCCCGTCGCGCATAATCCGCTCGATGGCGCGGTCGACCAGGGCCTGGAACAGGCGAACCATCTCGTGCGTGGTCTTGCCCCGCGCCTGCGCCTCCGGCACGGCGATCTTCTGCACGGCGTGCTGGATTTCGGTGCCCGCTGCGTCGAGTTGCTCCACCAGATCGGGCCGGTGCAGCAGTTCGAAAGGCGTCACCGCCTTCCGGCGCAGCCAGCCTTCCAGCAGTCGGCCAATCCGTTCGCGGGCATGATACGAGTAGAGGTCCTGCGGCGTCACGCAGAGCGGGCAGTCCTCCACGTCGCGCAGCTTGGGACCGCGCCGCGCCTCCACAGCGCCCCTCGACATCAGGGTGACGGTGGCGAATTCGCGAGTGTCCTCGTTGAGCGACTCCTTGGTGACGCGCACGGCGGCGACGCGGCCCTCGGCCAGCATGTCTTCCGCCGTTTCCAGCGCGCGCGCACGGTCTTCGGTCGCCATTTCCAGCGACCAGGGCGCGTTCACCTTGCGGCGAACGAACAGTTCGAAATGCACCTGGGTCCGGCTCATACGGGCCGATCATGCAGAACTCAGCTTTCCAACGGCTTAACCAAGACGCCGCATCGCCGTTATCGGGTCTAAACCTCGCCGCAAAATCTTGCTTCTGGAGCGGAACAGGCCAATTTGGACACCATGGCGAAAATCACTCTCATCGACGACGACGAAAACATCGTCGCTTCCGTTTCGCTGGCTCTGGAGAGCCACGGCCATACGGTTAAGGCGCTGCACGACGGCGCCTCTGGCCTGGCTTCACTCGAACAGGACCCGCCCGACCTCGTCATACTCGACGTGAAGATGCCGCGCATGGACGGGATGGAGGTGCTTCGCCGCCTGCGCCAGACAACCGAGCTGCCGGTGATCATGCTGACCTCCAAGGATGAGGAGATCGACGAGATTCTCGGCTTCAACCTCGGCGCGGACGATTACATCCACAAGCCGTTCAGCCAGCGACTTCTGATCGAGCGTGTGAAGGCGGTGCTGCGCCGGGCGCGGCCCGAGGGCGACGAGGACGGCGAGGACGGCGCCAATCCGGCCCAGGCCTCGGCCCTGGCTGCGTCCAAGTCCATGAAGCGCGGCAAGCTGACCCTCGACCCTGCGCGCCACGATTGCCTGTGGGACGGCCGGCCGGTGAAGCTCACCGTGACCGAGTTCCTGCTGCTGCAGTCCCTGGCCCAGCGCCCCGGATTCGTGAAGAGCCGCGACAACCTCATGGACGCCGCCTACGACGATCAGGTCTATGTCGACGATCGCACCATCGACAGCCACGTGAAGCGCATGCGCAAGAAATTCCGCGTGGTCGATCCCGAGTTCGACGCCATCGAGACCCTTTACGGCGTGGGATACCGGTATCGCGAGAGCTAGTGGCCGCGCTCCCCGAGAGGTTTGCGCATGAACGCGCGCGAGGCTGACAAGGCGGAGATCGGTCGTCCGGCCTGGCTGAACTTCGCCCTGCCGGGTTCGCGCCTCGGGCGGCTGATCGCCGGGTTGAATCTGCTGTCGCTAGTGGTGCTAATCGTTGGCGCCCTGGTGTTGAACGAGTTCCGCCAGGGCTTGGTGGAGCGCAGCGTCGATAGTCTGACCGCCCAGGGCCAGACCTATACGGGCCTGATCTCGCTCCTCGCCACGCACGGCGAACCGGAGCCGTTCCTCGACGTCGCCCGCGCCACCACGATCGTCCAGACCCTGTTCCTTGCCCGCAACCAGCGCATTCGCCTGTTTGATCGGGAGGGCCATGTACTGATCGACAGCGATCTGCTCGCGGGCCAGATCAAGGAGCGACCCTTGCCTCCCGCTCGCAAGCCGGGACAGCACGAGTGGCGCTGGCCCTGGCAGAAGCCGCGTGCAGTGCGGGAGCAACAGCGCCACGAGATCGCCGTCGCGGCCCTGCAAAGCGAGATCGAGCGCGCCGCGACCACAGGCGAAGCCCAGTCCGGCGTCCGCTTGGCGGACAGCGGCGAGCAGTTGATATCCGTCTCCGTGCCGGTTCAGCGCGTACAGGCGGTGCTGGGTGTGCTGACCCTCGACTCGGCGGGGGTGGACAAGGTGGTGGCGGCCCAGCGGGTGGCGCTCGTTCCTTTCATTCTCATCGCCATCGCCGTGAGCCTCGGCTCGTCGCTGCTGCTGAACCTGTGGGTCGCACGGCCGATCCGGCGGCTATCGCGCGCAGCAGACGCGGTCCGCCTGTCTACAGTCCGCGCCATGTCTCTGCCCGACCTGGCCGACCGCGACGACGAGGTGGGCGACCTTACTCGCTCGCTGGAGGCCATGACCGCGGCCCAGTCCGCCCGAATGGACGCCATCGAGCACTTCGCCGCCGACGTCAGTCATGAGATCAAGAACCCCCTCACCTCGATGCGTTCTGCGGTCGAGACGCTGGAAATGAACTCCACGCCTCAGGCTCAGGCGCGCCTGCTGCCGATCCTGAAGAAGGACGTGGACCGGCTCGACCGGCTGATCACCGACATCTCCAACGCCTCGCGCCTCGATGCTGAACTGTCGCGCGAAACGCCCAAGGCCGTGGACATCGGCCGCCTGCTGGCTGACCTCAGTGGATTCTACACGGCGACGTCCCGGCCGGGCCAGGCGGTGGTCGCCTATGCCGGCGCACCGACTCCCTTGCCCGTGCTGGGCCGCGAGGGGCCGCTCGGTCAGGTGTTCCGCAACCTTATCGACAATGCCCGCTCCTTCAGCCCGGAAAACGGCGAGGTGCGCGTCAGTGTCGGGCGCGGCGCCGGCCACAGGGTGGTGGCCAGCGTAGAGGATGACGGTCCGGGCGTTCCGCCGGAGAACCTGGAGAGCGTGTTCGAACGCTTCTACACCCAGCGGCCCAAGGGCGCGGCGGATACGGCCAGTCGTTCGGGCGGCGGCGCATCGTCGAGCGGCCACTCCGGCCTCGGCCTTTCCATCGCCCGCCAGATCGTCGAGGCGCATGGAGGCAAGATTCGCGCCGAAAACCGCATGAACGGCGACGAGGTGCTCGGCGCCCGCTTCGTGGTTGAACTGCCGGAGGCCACAAACTGACCGCGATCCTGCACGCCACTCTCGTCTGCCGCTGGTCAGGTGGGCGGCAGCGTGGGGTGCTGATCCGGGGCGTTTCAGGATCCGGCAAGTCCACCCTCGCCCTGCGTTGTCTGGACGCCCACTTCCGGCTGGTATCGGACGACCGCGTGGTGATCTGGGTTTCCGGGGGCGCGCTCTATGGCAAGGCCCCCGCACCGCTGGCAGGTCTGATCGAGGTTCGAGGGGTGGGTATCGTGGCGGCGCCGTCCGCAGAAAGGTTGTCGCGCGTCGATCTAGTCGTCGATCTTCCTCCCTCCGCGGAGCGTCTGCCTGATCCTATGACGGTAGAGATTGCCGGCGTCGTCCTGCCGTACCTCAGCCTGCCTCTGGCGGACGCCGATCTGCCCCTGCGGCTTGCCGCCGCGCTCGCTGCGTCGCAGCGCGGGCTTTGACAGGCGTCCCAACGGGCGTATGGAGCTTGCGGGCGCGCAAAGCCGAAGGCGGGCGCAAGGGGATCGAATGATCGGTCTGGTGATCGTCACCCACGGCAGGCTGGCCGACGAGTTCGTGCTCGCCATGGAGCACGTGGTCGGGCCGCAACGAGGCGTGCGCGCCATCTGCATCGGGCCTGAGGACGACATGGAGCGTCGCCGCGCAGACATCCTCGCCGCCGCCCGCGAGGTCGAGGACGGGTCGGGCGTAATCCTCCTCACCGACATGTTCGGCGGCACGCCCTCCAACCTTGCCATTTCCGTGATGGACGAGACGCGGGCGGAGGTGATCGCCGGCCTGAACCTGCCCATGCTGATCAAGCTGGCCTCGATCCGCGACCGCAGCGATCTCCAAAGTGTCGTCGCCCACGCGCAGGAGGCGGGTAAGAAGTACATCTCCGTGGCGTCCTACGTTCTCGCCGGAGAGAAGACCGCTTGAGCCTGACCCGTACGGTGGAGGTGATCAACGAGCGGGGGCTGCATGCCCGCGCCTCGGCCAAGTTCGTCAAGCTGGCCGCCAGCTTCGACGCCGAGGTCAAGGTGAGCCGCGACGAGAACACCGTCGACGCCCAGTCGATCATGGGCCTGATGATGCTGGCCGCCGGCCCGGGCTCGACCCTGGAGATCGCCGCCGAGGGGCCGGACGCGGAAGGCGCCCTAGACGCGCTCTGCCGCCTGGTCGAAGACCGTTTCGACGAAGAAAAATAGGGGAAGCGTCATGGCCGCCGCCGCTGCCGCATCGGCTGGCGCCGAGCGCTATTTCGTCGACCAGGCCGCCAGCGCCGCGTTCGATGCGCGGCAACGCCGGACCGGCGTTGTCGTCATGCTCGGCCTGTTGGCGGCCCTCCTCTGTGCGGTCGCGGTCATGGGGCTGGCCGAGGTTCTGCACACCGGAAGCTGACCGCGATTTCCGATCTCCGGCGAAGGCGGAATGAGCGGGAAGAATAGGCGGGACACCGAGACTCAAGATCCTTCATCGCCCGCTTCGCCGAAAGATGCGGCAAGCTGAGCCTGGTCCTTGGCGGATGTTAGGCCGCCGCAGCCGTTTCGTTGGCCTCGCCGAGTTGGCGGGCGAGGGCGTTGTAAAGCTGGCCGGCGTCGATGGGCTTGGCTACCCAGTCGTTCATGCCGGCGGCGAGGCAGGCGTCCACATCCTGGGCCTCCGTGGCGCCGGTGACGGCGATCACCGGTACATGGCGGTTCGGACCGAGAGCGAGGCGCAGGCGCATCACCGCGTCGCGGCCGCTCATGTCCGGCATGTGCACGTCCATCAACACGATATCGAAGGGCTGCTCGGCCAGAAGGGCTAGGGCTTCCGCGCCGCACGAGGCCGTAGTCACGTCAGCACTCAGCGGCTCCAGCATGAGCGTCATGGCGCGGCGGTTGATCTCGTGGTCGTCCACCACGAGCACGCACATGGCGACGGCGCCGACCGGTGTCTCGAGGTGTTCGGCGGATGCTGGGGCGGCCTCGGCGCGCGCCACCAGGACTGTCGCGGTAAAGCTCGAGCCTTGGCCTGGGTTGCTGGCGACGGCGATATCGCCGCCCATCATGCGGGCGAGCTGGCGGCTGATCATCAGACCAAGGCCGGTCCCGCCATGGGTGCGGGCGATGGAGGCGTCGGCCTGCTCGAAGGGCTTGAACAGCCGTTCCATCTGCGTGGGGGTCATACCTGCGCCGGTATCGACCACCTGGAGCGACAGATTCAGGCGTCCGTCGTCGCGCGCGGCGTAGCCGATGCGCACCGTGACGGAGCCCTCGTCGGTGAACTTCAGGGCGTTTGAAAGCAGATTGTTCAACACTTGGCGCAGGCGCATCGGGTCGCCTTCCACCCAACGGGGCGCATGAACGGCGCCCTCAACGCGAAGCTTTACACCCTTCTTTTGCGCCTCGGCGCGCCAGAAGCGCAGCTGATCGGCCATCAGGGCGCGGAAATCGTAGGTGAGGGTTTCCACGGTCATCCGCCCCGCATCGAGCTTGGCGAGGTCGAGCAGATCATTCAGGAGGGTCCGCATCATCCCTCCAGCGTCAAAAATCAGGCGGGCGTGAGACCGGTTGACACCCTCGGTGCTGCGTTCCAATTCGGTGGCGCCCGCAAGGATAGCGGAGATCGGCGTGCGCAATTCGTGGCTGACCATGGCGACGAAGGCGGACTTGGCGGCCACGGCGCTCTCGGCTTCGGCGCGGCGCTGTTCGGCGTCGGCGCGGGCCGCCTGCTCGGCGATAAAGGCCTTGTGCGCGCCGCTCCATAGCTTCACCGACGTGACGGCTAGCATCGCCGTGCCGATGGTCAGCCCCAGGGCCACGTTCAGGCCGCAGCCGATGGCATAGGCTTCCGCCGGCATGATCACGGAATAGATGATCAAGGGCGCAATCGAGGCGCGGAAAGCGGGCTTCGACTCCTGGGTGGTCAGCACGCTGTTGAGCATAGAGCCCGCTAGCAGGAAGGCGCCGTTGCTGACGCCCCAAGGCCCCGTGGTCAGCGGCCACAACACCGCCAGGACGCCGAATACCACCGTATTGGCGGCGATCAGGCCAAGGGCGAAATTGTAACCGCGCGGCGCGGCGAGTCGCTTAAGGGTCTTGCCGGCGGGAAACACCAGGGCTTCGACCAGTTGCAGAATCGCATAGACCGCCGCCCAGGCCAGAGTGGGGCCAAGGCCGATCAGGCTCTGATAGAAGGCGATGATGCACGCGCCGACGCCGAGCCGGAAAATCACCTGCTTGCGGCGACCCTCCAGTATCCGGTCAAGACGGCTGACGCGTCCCGGCGCTCGCGTGGTCATCCAGGCTCCCACAGCGGCGCTGATCGGCCGCTTTGGACGATGACATTACGCCCGCCGCATTGCGCCTTCCTTAATGTCAAGGTCAGGGCAACACTTTAACCTCATCACGCAAGTCGTTGATCAGTCCCGGGTCGGGTCCTGTGCGCTGGGGTCGCCATAGGTGAGGGCAAGGAAGACGTCTTCCAGGTCCGGGTCTTCAGTGGCGAGGTCCTTAATCTGCACCCCGGCGGCGCGCACGGCGGCGAGTACACCCTCCACGCTGGCCGCCTCGGTCTTATAGGTGACCACCAGCTGCCCCTTGCGCAGCTTGGCGTCGAAACCGGCGATCACGGGCAGGTGCTCCAGCGGCTCGGGCGGGGTGATTACCACCGAGCGCGTATCGAGACGGCGCAGCAGGGACGAGGTGGGCTCGCACGCCACCACCTGGCCGTGGTTGACGATGGCGATGGTGTCGCAAAGCTCCTGCGCCTCCTCCAGATAGTGGGTGGTGAGCACGATGGTCACGCCCTCCGCGTGCAGTTCCTGCACATAGGCCCAGAGTTGGCGGCGCAGCTCCACATCCACCCCAGCGGTGGGTTCGTCCAGGATCACCACCGGCGGCGAGTGGACCATGGCCTTGGCCACCATCAGGCGGCGCTTCATCCCGCCTGAGAGCGCGCGCACATAGGCGTCGGCCTTGTCGGACAGGCCGAGGGCGGCGAGGATTTCGTCGGTCTTCCGCTCACGCTTTGGCACGCCATAGAGGCCGGCCTGGGTCTCCATGCTCTCGCGTGGGGTGAAGAAGACGTCGGCGGCCAGTTCCTGCGGCACCACGCCGATGGCCGCGCGGGCGGCGCGGGGATGCTCGTCAATATCGACGCCCCAGATCGCCGCCGTGCCGCCGGTCTTCTGGCAAAGCCCGGCCAGGATGTTGATGAAGGTGGACTTGCCCGCCCCGTTCGGGCCGAGCAGGCCGAACATCGAGCCCCGCGGAATGGCGAGGTCGATGCCCTTCAGCGCGGTCTTGGCCGGCATGGTCTTGGTCGCGGGATAGGTCTTGACGAGGCCGCGCGCCTCGATCGCGTAATCGGGTAGGCTCATGCCCTGGATGGTCCCCTGCGTCCGTTCCGTGCGGGCGGTACGCCCCGGCGAATTGACGCTCTCCTATGGTCCGCATAGGTATGTCCGCCCGCTCCTTCGCTCAAGCTCTTAAGGCCGCAGCATGCCCGCCAATCCGAGTTCCCTGGAAAAGGGCCGCGTCGCCGCCGAGCCGCCCGAAGTGGTGAGGGTGAGCGAGCATCGGGTGCACTGCGACGGACTGGGCGGTGCGCTCGGCCATCCGCGCGTCTATCTGGAGATGGGCGCCAAGGGCTGGGTGGAGTGTGGCTACTGCGACCGGCGTTTCGTCCTGTCGCACCACGCCCATCCCGAGAACGAAGAGCTCGACCCTGCTGACTACGAGGGCGCGGCCGGTCACTGAGCCGTGCGCTGACGGCCCGTCCTTCGACAGGCTCAGGATGAGGCTTTCAGATGAACAGGCCTGGAGTTCCGCCTCATTCTGAACTCGGCGAAGTGCGGGGCGGCGAAACCAAAGACAAGCTCCGCGCGGCGCTTCTGCTCTTGCGCGCCAAACTGCACGCGGCCAAGCCCCTCGCGGGGCAGACGCTTTCGGCGCTTTATCCTCGCATTGATGGCCCACCGGGCATGGTCGCCAGCTATTGGCCGTTCCGCAGCGAGATGGATCCGCGCCCGCTGATGCAGCGCTTCGCTCGCGCCGGCTGGCGCCTTGCGTTGCCTGTAACACCGCCCAAGGGTGAGGAGGGGTCGCTGACCTTCCGCGTGTGGAATACGGGCGCAGACATGGCCGTCCACCCTTTCGGCATGAGCGAACCGCATCCATCAGCCGAGGCTGTGCGCCCCGATCTGTTGTTCGTTCCCCTCCTCGCCTTCGACGGGCGCGGCCACCGGCTCGGTTATGGCGCCGGGCACTATGACCGCACGCTGGAGGGTCTCCGCGCATCGGGACCCGTGCGCACGATAGGTCTCGCCTTCGCCGGGCAACAGGTGGATCGTCTGCCCGCCGAGGCGCACGACCAGTTGCTAGACGCCATTCTCACCGAGCGCACCTTCACGGAGTTTGCTAAGCCCGCCGGATGAGACTGGCGTTTTTCGGAGATATCGTTGGTCGCGCGGGGCGCGACGCGGTGATCACCCACCTTCCCCCCCTGCGTCGCCGGCTGAAGCTCGACTTCGTGGTGGCCGATGCGGAAAACGTGGCCGGCGGTTTCGGCCTGACCGAATCCATCGCCAAGGACCTGTTCGAGGCGGGTGTCGATTGCCTTACCCTCGGCAACCATGCCTGGGATCAGCGCGAGGCCCTGACCTATATCGAACGCGAGCCGCGCCTGCTGCGTCCGCTCAACTATCCGCGGCTCAGCTACGCCCCGGGCAAGGGCGCCTGGGTTTACAACACCCCCGCCGGGACGGTGCTGATGATCGTGATCCATGGCCGGGTCGGCATGGACGCCCTGGACGATCCCTTCTCCGCCCTCGACAAGGCGCTGGAGGATTGTCCGCTCGGTATCGGCGCGGACGCCATCATCGTCGAGGCTCACTGCGAGGCCACGTCCGAGAAGATGGCCATGGGCCACTTCTGCGACGGGCGGGCCAGCCTGGTTGTCGGCGCCCACACCCACGTTCCCACCGCAGACGCCCAGATCCTTACTGGGGGCACCGCCTACCAGACCGACGCGGGCGCCTGCGCCGACTATGACAGCGTGATCGGCATGACAAAGGATGAGAGCGTTCGCCGTTTCGCTACCCGCATGCCTGGCGATCGGCACAAGCCCGCCAGCGGTCCAGCGACGATGTGCGGCGTGTTCGTCGAGACCGATCCCAAGACCGGCCTCGCCCTGCGCGTCGAGCCCATCCGCATAGGTGGTCGCCTGAAGTCCACTATGCCGGAAGTCTAGCAAGAAATCAGGGGGTTATGGAGGGGCGTGTTCCTGCAGGCGCGACGCCCCTCAGGGTGGTGACAAAGGCCTAAATAGGGCGCATCTTTTCGCCGCTTATATAAAAATCGCCAGGGAGGCGAACCCCATGGATAAGCGTATCATCGCCGTGGCCGCGAGTTTTGCGGCCATGGTTATGGCGGGCGTACACCCCGCCGCGGCGTCGCAATGCACCACCGCCTGCGACACCACCTATGCCCAATGCGACCGCGGCGGCGGTCAGGACTGCCTGCCGCACTGGGGCCAGTGCAAACGCGCCTGTAGTCCTGCTCCGGCCGTGACGCCAGCCAAGGCCGTGACCCCCGTGACAACGACCAAGACCACAACCGCTAAGGTGACCAAGGTCGCGGCGACGACCAAGACCAAGAAGCCCTAGGCTGACGGCCATGCAAGCGGCGGATGACGCGCCGCCGCTTCCTCATGGATTCCGCGATGGCCCCATTCCATCGGCGCCCTTGCGGTGGACGAGGGAATGGGGCTTCATCGGCGCGATGTTGACGCCTTTTCGAGTTCGTCTGGCCGCTGAGTATGCCCGTGGCTGACGACGCCTCCGCCATCGCCGCTGCACCCGAGGCCCTGGGGCCGGGGGCAGGCAAGCGTGAAGAAACCAAGCGCGCCAACCGTCGCGCCATTCTCGATGCCGCGCGCCAGGTGTTCGGCGAGATGGGCTTCGAGGCGGCGAGCGTGCGCGACATCATCCGCCGCACACCGCTGTCGGTGGGGGCGTTCTACAACTACTACCGCTCCAAGGAGGAAGTGTACGAGGCGCTGGCGGCCGACGGCGCGCGCCGCTTCAAGCCGATACTTCGCGCGGAGTATGACAAGGCCACCGACTTCGACAGCTTCCTGCGCGCCGCCATCACGGCCTTCTTCCGCTTTTCAATCGCCGAGCATGAGGCGTGGCAGATGATGCGCCCCACAGGCGAACGCAGCCACGCCCACATCCGGGTCGAAGGCCCTGAGCAGAAGGCGGTGTTCGAGGAAGTGCGGGCGGTGATCGCTGACGGCATCGAGCGCGGCCTCGCTCCGCGGGTTGACGCCGACTACCTCGCCGCCGCCGCCATTGGCGTGGCGCGGGAGGTCTGCGACCGCATGCTCGCCCGTCGTCCTGACATCGACCTCGAAGCCGCCGTCGATTTCGCCCACCGCATGATCCAGGGCGGCGTCGAGGCGCTGCCAGCGGTGGGTGAATAGCCGCTCCCGGGAGTTCTGATGCGGGCCCTAGTCGTTAGTGAACTGCTGCCCGACTTCGCTGGAGTAGCAGTCGAGGAGGTTGGCTCTCCCACGCCCGGCCCTGGTCAGGTGCTGGTCCGCGTTCGCGCCGCCTCGGTGAACTTTCCCGATCTGTTGATGACGCGGGGCGAATACCAGCTGAAGCCGCCTTCGCCCTTCACGCCGGGCATGGATGTGGCGGGCGAGGTGGCGGCGCTCGGGGAGGGTGTGACGAGCTTGAAGATCGGCGACGCGGTGGTTGGCGGCGCGCGGCTGGGCGGCTTTGCGGAATACGCCGTGATGGAGGCCATAAGCCTCAACCCCAAGCCTGAGCGGCTGTCCTTCGCCGAGGCGGCGGCCTATCCGGCGGCCTATCTCACCGCCTGGGTTTCACTGGTGCGGCGCGCCCAGCTCCAGCCGGG
Organism: uncultured Caulobacterales bacterium; assembly: GCA_903862425.1. Lineage (GTDB taxonomy): Bacteria > Pseudomonadota > Alphaproteobacteria > Caulobacterales > Caulobacteraceae > CAIOYC01. Next base: position 226,009 of record CAIOYC010000037.1, read on the forward strand.
CGAGTGGGTGTTGGTGCATGGCGCGGCGGGCGGGGTGGGGCTGGCGGCGCTCGACCTGGCCAGGGTGCTCGGCGCACGCACGATCGCCGCCTCGGCCTCCGACGCCAAGCTCGCCGTGATCCAGCGTGAATATGCGCCTGATGCAGTGGTCAATGTCACCGGCGGCTTCCGCGAGCAGGTGAAGGCTATCACCGGCGGGCGCGGCGCGGACGTGATCTACGATCCGGTGGGTGGCGACGTGTTCGATGAGAGCGTCCGCTGCATCGCCTTCGACGGGCGGCTGCTGGTGGTGGGCTTCACCTCCGGTCGCATCCCCACGGTCTCGGTCAACATGCCTCTGATCAAGGGTTTCTCGGTTCTGGGCGTGCGCGCCGGCGAATACGGCCGTCAGTTTCCCGAGCGGGGCCGCGAGAACATGCGGGCCGTCTACGACCTTGCCGTCTCAGGCAAGATCAAGCCTCGCGTCCATGCCGAATTGCCGCTTGCTCAGTGGCGGGATGCCTTCGACCTCCTCGCCACGCGCCAGGTCATCGGCAAGGCTGTGATCCGCCCCGATCTCTAGCCTAGAACAACAAAGGCCGCCCCGAAGGGCGGCCCAGGAATTCGTCTACCAGTAGCGACGCCACGGATGGTGGTGACGCCAGCCGTAGTGGTAATAGTGCGGCCGCTCCACCCAGGCGTGATGATAATAGGGCCGGTAGTATGGCCGGTAGAAGTGGTGGTAGTATGGTCGGTAATAGATCTGAGCATCCGCCGCGGTAGGAATGGCAGCGATTGCGGTGGTCGCGGCGACAGCGGCGCCGGCGGCGATGAGCATGTTACGGACTTGCATCTTTACATCTCCTCTCGTCCGGAGTCGGCGAAATGCCGGCTTTCGACGGGCAACAATCGAAACGTAATGCGCCTGGCCTGAACGGGTTCTGAGCCCGTGGTTATCCGCCGTTCATCTGCATGGCGAAGCCGCCCCGCCGGGGTGGCGGGGCGGCCTCTATGTCAGCCTACGGCCTAGTAGCGGTAGAAGCCGGGGCGGTGATGGAAGCGATACTCCGCCATGCGGCGGTGCTCCCAGTAGCGGCGCGCTTCGATCCGGCGGATCTCGTGAGCGCGCTCGTGGCGGATTTCGGCCCGGTAGGCGGGACGATAGACTTGGGCATCGGCTGCGGTGGGGACGGCGGCGATGGCGGTCAGACCGGCGAGGGAGGCCCCGGCGGCGATGAGCATGTTACGGACTTGCATGATACGTCTCCTTTCGTCCGGGGGTCGGCGGGATGCCGGCGGTGACCAGGCGATGAAGACACATTAGTTCGGCGGCGCTGAACGCGTTCTGAGGCCGGCGTTATTCTCGGTTCATCGTGGATGAGGCCGCCTACTCTCGATCAGGCGCGGGTTTTCCTACATAGAGAGCCCATGAAGTTCCTCGATCAGTGCAAGGTCTACGTGCGCTCCGGCGACGGCGGTGGCGGCGCCGTCTCGTTCCGGCGCGAGAAGTTCATTGAGTACGGCGGTCCGGACGGCGGCGACGGCGGTCGCGGCGGCGATGTGTGGATCGAGGCGGTGGAGGGGCTGAACACCTTGATCGACTACCGCTACCAGCAGCACTTCAAGGCCAAGACCGGTACTCACGGCATGGGGCGCAACATGCACGGCGCTGCGGGCGATGACATCGTGCTGCGTGTCCCCGTCGGCACCCAAGTGCTGGAGGACGACCGCGAGACCCTGATCGTCGACATGGACGTGGCCGGCGCCCGCTACCTACTCGCCGAGGGCGGCAACGGCGGCTGGGGCAATGACCGCTTCAAGGGGCCTATCAACCGCGCGCCCCGTCACGCCAATCCCGGCCAGCCGGGTGTGGAGAAATGGGTCTGGCTCCGCCTCAAGCTGATTGCCGATGTGGGACTCGTGGGTTTGCCCAATGCCGGCAAGTCCACCTTCCTGGCAGCCTCGAGCGCCGCCAAGCCGAAGATCGCCGACTATCCCTTCACCACGCTGTCGCCTAATCTCGGCGTGGTGGACCTGTCGCCGCAGGAGCGTTTCGTGATCGCCGACATTCCTGGGCTGATCGAAGGCGCGTCCGAGGGCGCCGGCCTCGGCACGCGGTTCCTGGGCCATGTGGAGCGCTGCGCGGTGCTGATCCACCTTGTGGACGGTACGCAGGCGGACGTGATCGAGGCGTATCGCCAGGTACGCGAGGAACTGCGGGCCTATGGCGAGGGCCTCGCTGAAAAGCCGGAGATCGTGGTGCTGAACAAGGCCGACGCGCTTTCGGATGACGACCGCCGCGACCTCGTCGTCGAGCTCGGTACTGCGGCGGGCAAGACTCCGCTGGTGGTGTCCGGCGTATCCGGCGAGGGCGTGACCCAGCTCCTTCGCTCCGCGTGGCGCCAGGTGCGCCATCAGCGCGGCGAACTGATCGGCCTCGATGACGCGCACGAGGGCGAGGACCAGAACGCCGGGGCCAAGGACAACCGTCCCTGGTCGCCCGACCTGTGACAGACGTCGCCTCCACGCTCCTTCTCAGGGCGCGCCGCATCGTCATCAAGGTCGGCTCGGCCCTGTTGATCGACGCCGAGCGCGGCGCGGCGGACACGACCTGGTTGGCGAGTCTGGCCGCGGACATGGCCCGGCTGCGCGCGCGCGGGGCCGAGGTTCTGATCGTCTCGTCCGGCGCGGTGGCGCTGGGGCGCAGACGCCTCGGTCTGCCGCTGAAGAGCGAGTTGGAGCTGGCGGAGAAGCAGGCCGCCGCTGCCGCTGGCCAATCGCTCCTGATGCGGGCCTGGGAGGAAGCGCTGGCCCCCCACGACCTCGCCACCGCCCAGGTGCTGCTGACCCGCGACGACACGGAGGTGCGTCGCCGCTGGCTGAACGCCCGCGCCACCACCGAGGCTCTGCTGCGCCTGAAGGCTATCCCCGTGGTCAACGAGAACGACACGGTGGCCACCGAGGAGATCCGTTACGGCGATAATGACCGCCTCGCCGCCCGTGTCGCTCAGATGATCGGCGCAGACTTGCTGGTGCTGCTATCGGACATCGACGGCCTCTACACCGCCGACCCGCGCCGCGATCCATCCGCGCGCCACATCCCCATGGTCGAGACCCTGACCGTAGAGATCGAGGCCATGGCGGGCGGCGCCAACGCCGCGCACGGGGTCGGGACCGGGGGCATGGCCACCAAGCTCGCCGCCGCCCGCATCGCCCATGGCGCGGGCTGCGCCACCCTCGTCACCCTGGGTCGCCGCGACGGACAGGGCCCGCTGGAGGCGGTGGAAGCAGGCTGCAAGGCTACCGTGTTCACCGCCCACGCCACTCCCGCGGCCGCCTACAAGCAGTGGATCGCCGGCGCGCTGGCTCCGCAGGGCGCGCTCACCGTGGACGCGGGCGCCGTAACTGCGCTCAAGGCCGGCAAGAGCCTGTTGCCTGCCGGCGTCATGGCGGTGGAGGGCCGCTTCGGCAAGGGCGATGCGGTCGTTGTGCGATCGATCGACGGACGCGAAGTCGCCAAGGGTCTCGCCGCCTATGGGTATGACGAAGCCGCCGCGATTTGCGGACTTCGTTCCGGCGCCATCGAAGCCGCCCTCGGCTATCGCGGTCCGTCCGCCCTGATCCACCGCGACGACCTGGTGGTGCGAGACTAGATCGAACACAGATACGGATGACGCCGAAGGGCGCAACCGGCGCCACATGAGAGCTTTAGAGCGTGGCGATGGCGCCAGGTTGTCCCCGGACGAGGCTGAAGGTGGGAGGCAGGGGGTCGCGGGTCTTTTCACCGGGGCGCAGCGCCTTCCAGGCGCGGGCGGCGCCGAGCTTGGCCAGAGCGCGAGGGTCGTAGCCTGCCTGCACCTGCGGACGCGCGCCGAAGGTCTTTCTCAACATGCCGTTGGCGTACAACACATTGGCGCGCAGCAGGGCCGCCGGAGTCATGAATTCGATCGACAGGGAGACGTTCATCATCCCGCCATTGGCGATCCGGTGCGGGGCGTTCTGGGGCCAGGTGACCATCCGGCCGGGAGTAAGGACAACAGCCTCGGCGCCAACGTCCCAATTCGGGTCGTAGGCGAACTGCTCGGCGGTCTCCTTGAGCACGATCCGCTCCAGCTGCTGGTCCTCCACGAAAGGGGCCTTGGGCGGGTAGAGCCAGACGGTCTTCTGTCCGCGCAATTGCCACAGTGTCACGAGGGGAACGTCGAGATGGTAGAAGACCTGCACCTCCGGTGAGGAGATCAACAGGCCGACGTCGCGACGGAAGGTGCGCTGGCCTGTCGCGCCCTCGATATCGGCAAAGATCTCCTCCGCCAGCATGGCATAGTCGTCGGCGGCGGCGTTGACGGCGCGGAGGTTAAGCCAGATGCGGCCGGCCTTGACCGCCTCTAACAGCTCGGCCCCGCTCAGCCCTTCGGCCGACCCTCGCCGCCAGGTGCGCCATGCCACGGGATCGTCGCCCATGGTGAACACGCCCAGCCGATCGCGGGGATAGCGGTCGAGGATATCCGCCAGTCCTTCATCGGAGAACTGGGGTCGCTCATGCAGTGCGTGCTGGAAGGTCAGGTTGGCGCGGCCGAAGTCCTGCGCCTGATCTGGCGTCCAGCGGGTGATGACGCTCATGCGTTTCTCCTGAAATGGGATCGGTGGAGAATTGCGGTTGCGGCGTCGCGAGCGCGCCCTGGCCGTAGAAGCCGATCTTGAAGGGGGGGAACCAGAGGATCTTGCCGAGCCCTTGGGCGACCCGGTCGAGGGTGAAGGCGAGGTCAGGCGAGCGGGCGGCCCAGTCTATCATCGCCCGGCCGCCATAGAGGATCACCTGCATCGCGCCGAAGGCCATCCACAGGGGCACCTTGATCCAGGCCGCCCCGCCCTGCGCCGCGGCGGCCGAGCAGGGGCCTTGGCCGAAGGCGAAGGCGCGGCGCTGGGTGTAGGCGAGGGCGAGGCGCGAAGGCTCCGGTTCTTCCCAGACCCAGGCGTCGGGCGCCCAGGCGAAGCGAGCGCCGGCGGTCTTCATGGCGGCGAACAACAGGTCGTCCTCGCCGCCGATGCCGTTGCGCTCGCGTGAGAACGGTTCGGGACCGGGCGGCAGGGCGTCCTTGCGCACGAGGCTGTTGCCGCAGCCAGGGCCGTCGAGGATGGTGCAGGCCTCCTCCGGGCCCTGACGGGCGAAGAAGGCGCCGAAATAGTCGCGGTGCTTGAGCGGGGTGTCGGGCAGCTTGGCCCGCACGGGGCCGAATACGGCGTCCGCATCGAATAACCGCTGAACCTCGATCAGGCCCCGTAGCCAGTCCGGCGGGGCGATTTCGTCGTCATCGAGGAAGGCGATGAAGGCGCCGTTGGCGGCGGCGACCCCCGCATTTCGGGCATTGGCGACGCCGGGCTCGGCGGCGTGCACATAGTGGACGACCAACGGGCCGGCCTTGGCGAGCGCGGCGACCTGGGGACGGGCGGAGGCGTCCGGATCGTTGTCGACCACCACCAGTTCTGCGCTCAGGCCTTCAAGATCCTGGGCCAGGGCGGAGGCGGCGGCGAGGGCCAGCGGCCCGGGCCGTCGCAGGGTCGGGATGACGATGGAGACGAGGGGGGAGGTGATCTTGGTTGATCGGGGCATGGGGGTCAGCCCTCCGCTGGGATCTGGTTGCGCGGTCTGGATGCGTCGCGTCGCGCCCGCATCGCCACCGCCTGCGCCAGCCCCCTCAGGCGCCCGTTGAGTGTCAGTTCCACCGAGGCGATCTGGTCCAGCCGCCGGCGCACCCGCGCCGCACCGCCGACGCCGAGCGCCGCCTCAGCCAGTCGCCAGGCCTCCGCCTCCAGCCCCGGCGCAGTCCTGACCTGACCCTCCGCGATCGGCACGGTGCGCGAAGCGTAGGGCGTCTTGTAATGGTCATGCCCGGCGGCGAGGTCGTACCATCGCAGGCCGAGCGACGGCATGGCCTCGATGGCGCGCCACAGGAAAACCTGTCCAGGTGAATAGGCGGCCAGGGTCTCATCCTGGCTGGCGATCCAGGGGTGGTAACGGTCGTCCTCGCGGATACCGAAGTGCATGACGGCGGGCTTGCCGGCGACCTGCAACGTGATCATGAGACCCTTCAGTCGCCCCTCGCCCTGTTCGAACAGGCGGGTCATCAGGCCGGTGGCCCATCTTGGGGCGAAGACGTCGGTCATGCCGGTGCGATAGAATTGCGCCCGCTTCCAGGCCAGCATGGCGTCGAAGGCGGCGCGGTCGCGGTCGGGGGCGATCAGGACCACCGGCCCGACCTCGCGCTCCAGCTTGTGATCCAGGCGGCGGACATTCTTGAAACGCTTCGGGCTACCGGCGCGCAGGGCCTCCAGATGGTCGGCGCCGGCGCTCTCGCTCGGGCCGATGGCGATGGCGAAGGCGCCCTCTTCGGCGGTGGTCTGGCCGAAGGCGCGGTGCGGGTCGAGCAGGGCTGAGAAGCGGTACTCTCGCAGGCCCGCCAGCTTCAACGCCTGCACGCCGTCCAGTCCGGGCTCGGCCACCAGGGCGTGATAGTCCGAAAATGGGGCGCCGATGGGCCGTGCCAGACCGTGCGGGCGGCGGTGGTGCGGTAGGAAGCCGACCGCCTTGCCGTCCTTGCGAATCACCGCCACGGCGGCGTCGGGACGTACGCGCGCCACGGCGGCGGCGAAATCGGGGCCGAGAAGAGGGGATTGGAACAACTCGGAAGAGGCGCGCAGCGCCATCCAGGCCGCTCTGTCCCGGGCGGTGAGATCCTGCGGCCTTACGGTCTGTGCGGTCAGCATGTCGTCCCTCCTAAGGACAGGCAGGCCGACCTTGCACAATGCGGGCCAAACCAGGGACGACGAAGATAATGAACGCCGCAGTAACCTTGCGAAATCATTGACAAAACTGGAGGCCCTCGCCTGGAGTCGAACCAGGGTTACCGGATTTGCAGTCCGGCGCGTAACCGCTCCGCCACTGGGCCATGGACGCACCCTATCGAGGACGCGTTGCGACACGGTTTAGAGGCGTGATGAACGAAAGCTTGCCGCCGCCCGCCCTCCTCGCGCAAAGTCGGCCCAACAACAGCAGACCGAGGAAGCCCATGACCGCCCGCCCCGAAACCGTCGGCATGTCCAAGGACCGCCTCGCCCGGATCGATGACTTCATCCAGGATCGTTACATCAGTCCCGGCCGTCTTCCCCATGCCGCGGTGCTGGTTTCGCGTCGGGGCGAGACGGTTTATCACGGCGTGCTCGGCATGGCCGACGTGGAGCGCAAGAAGCCGCTCAGGGAAGACACCCTTTATCGCATCTATTCCATGACCAAGCCGCTCACCTCGGTTCTGTTCATGATGCTGGTCGAGGAGGGCAAGGTCTCGCTGGATGACCCGGTGCACCGGGTGATCCCCGAGTGGAAGGCCCTCGGCGTCTATGGCGGCGGGTTTATGGAAACCTTCGCCACCAGGCCTTCCACCCGACCCATGCAGATGGTCGATCTGCTGCGCCACACTTCGGGCCTGACCTACGGCTTCCAGGAACGCACCAATGTGGACGCCGCCTATCGCAAGCTCGGCATCGGCACCTTCGGCGTGAAACCCTCCAGCCTGGAGGAGACCATGATGCAGCTGGCCAAGACCCCGCTGGAGTTCTCGCCCGGCGACCTGTGGAACTACTCGGTCTCCACCGACGTGCTCGGCTACCTGATCCAGAAGATCGAGGGCAAGCCGTTCGAGACGGTGCTGAAGGAGCGCCTGCTCGATCCGCTGCATATGTACGACACGGACTTCTTCGTGCCGGAGGGCAAGGCCGACCGGCTCGCCGCCTGTTATCAGTACGTACCCGGCAAGGCCCCGGTGCTTCAGGACGATCCGACCCGCAGCCCCTATCTGCGCCCGCCCATGTTCGTCTCCGGCGGCGGGGGCCTGGTCTCGACCATGGCCGACTATCAGAAATTCTGCACCATGCTGCTGAACAAGGGCGAACTGAATGGCACCCGCTTCCTCAGCCCCAAGACCCTGGCGCTGATGACCTCCAACCACCTGCCCGGCGGCAAGGACCTGACCGAGATGTCGGTCTCCCTGTTCAGCGAAGCGTCCAATGCCGGGATCGGCTTCGGCCTCGGCTTCGCGGTGGTCAACGACCCGGCCAAGGGCCTGTCGAGCTCGACCAGCGGCGAATACTTCTGGGGCGGCGCGGCCTCCACCGCCTTCTGGGTCGATCCGGTCGAAGAGCTGTTCGTCATCTTCATGACCCAGATGCTGCCTTCCTCCGCCTATCCGATCCGCCGTGAACTGAGGACTTTGGTCTATTCGGCCATCACGGAATCCTATGCCTGACAAAGCCTCGCGGCGAAGATGAAGAATAAATAAATCGGACAAGCTTAGCCTTATTGAGCCGACTTCTTTGTGGTCAATTATGCTTAAGCTAAACGACAGATTCAGTCTTCGCCGCGTCAGCGCGTCGCATATGCCACGTCGAGTGCTGCAAATCGAGACAAACTGCCGTACCCTGCAAGTCTAGTTCCAAACAGGCTTTTGTATCTGGGGGCGATGATGGTGACGGGTGGTGCGGCGAGCCGGGCTCGCAAGATCGTATTCTGCGCCGGTGCGGCGCTGGCGGTGATCACGGCGGCGGGAGCGGCTTCCGCCCAGGCCTACTATCCGGACTATCCCCCGGCGCCTCCGCCACGCGCCTATGCCCCCGCTTACGACTATCCGCCGCAGCCCTATGCCGATCCACGATACAGCGATACCCGCGCCGCTGATCCGCGCTACACCGTGCCGCCGCAGGCGGCTCGCCAGGACGACGCCCAGGGGGACGATCCCCGCTACGACGATCCTCGCGCCATGAGCCCTGAGCAGCTGCGCGCCTATCGCCGCTGGGTCCGTTATTACAGCCAGGCGCCGCAACAGCCCTATCCGGCCCGCCCGGGCGATGCGCCTCAGACTGCAGCGCCGCTTCCGCCCATGCCGCCCCCACCGCAGGCCGTTGCGGCGGCGGCTTCCGTAGCCCCGCCCGCTGAAACGCCCGGCGCCAGAACCGTAGCCGCCGCCGAGGCCGCCGTGCCTGCCGCCCACCTGCCGCACCGCTTGGTGGAGGCCGCCGAGGCCTATGCCGAGTACGTCAAGAAGACCTGCGCCATCAATGCCGCCTTCAAGTCGGGCGCCTCGGTGGCCGAGGCGGTAAAGACCGGCTCCGGCTACGAGATGCACCAGTTCGAGGAAGGGGCCATCGCCTACGCCGCCCTCACCGCCCTGCAGGAGCCGGCTTTCGTGGCCGGGGCTCGCCAGCTGCTGCGCGAAGGCGACCGGGGCGGCGACTTCGCCGATCGCCTCGCCGCCGAACCCATGGCCGCGCTCAACATCCAGGGCGCGGACCTGGCCGCCGCCCGCGCCTCCAGCGCCCTGCGCAAGCACGGCGAGCGCATGGTCTCCAACGGCGCCCAGGTGAAGCAGGCCGCCTATACGGTCCAGCACTCCGAATGGTCGAAGGCCCAGGTGAGCGACCCCGACGGACGTCTCGCCGCCGCCAAGGCCACCTCGTCCCACCGCCTCGAGCTCAAGGGCGACGAAGCGCCCGAACTGACCAGGGCCGTGCTGTCCGAGACCGCCGGCGACGCTCAGGCGCCCGCCTCTCCGGTCATCGCCCGCGCTCTGGCCTTGGCCGCTTTGGCCGCGCTCGGCCAGTTGAAGGGCGACGACGACGCCCACCTCGCCGCGCTTCTGGTGGAGCCGCGTAGCGCCGACTGCCTGAAGATGGCCAAGCTCAACCTGTTCCAGTGCCTGTCCGTCGCGCGACCGCACTACGAAGACATCTTCTGCCTTGGCGAGCACGGGATGATGGACACCGGCCAGTGCGTTGTGAAGGCGGCGGGCTATACCCCCATCCCCGTCACGATCGCCCGCGCCGCGACGACCACCGCGGCGGGGACGAAGTAGCGGCCGGACTAGATGGTCGTGCCGCCGTCCACGACGATGGTCTGGCCGGTGGTCCACGATCCTGCCTTCGACGACAGGTAGATCACCGCGCCGGCCAGATCGTCCGGTTCGCCGAGGCGACGCAGGGGCGTGCCGGCCGAGGCGCGCTCTTCGCCCGCCGGGGTGTCCCACAGCGCCTTGGCGAAGTCGGTCTTCACGAGGCCGGGCGCCACGCAGTTCACCCGGATATTGTGCGGCCCATACTCGTGGGCGAGGTTGCGGGCGAGCTGCATGTCGGCGGCCTTGGAGATGCAATAGGCCCCGATCACGGTGGAGCCGCGCAGGCCGCCGATGGAGGAGACGATGGTGATCGCCCCGTCCCTTCGCTCGATCATCTCGGGCACGACCATCTGGATCAGCCAGTGGTTGGAGATGATGTTGTTGTCGAGGATCTTGCGGAAGGCGTCGTCCGGGATGCCCGCCTGCGGCCCGTAATAGGGGTTGGACGCGGCGTTGCAGACCAGGATGTCGATCTTGCCGAAGGCCTTCTTCGTTTCGTCCACCAGTCGCTGCAGGTCCTCCTTGGAGGAGATATTGGCGGGCACGGCGATGGCGTTTCCGGGGAACTTCGCGTTGATGCCGGCGGCCACCTCCTCGCAGGGACCGGGCTTGCGTGAGGAGACCACCACCTTGGCCCCCTGCACCGCCATCTGCTCGACGATGGCCTTGCCGATGCCCCGGCTCGAGCCGGTGACGATGGCGACCTTTCCGGTCAGGTCGAACAGGGACATGGGCGCGTACTCCTCGGTTTATGATTGCCGCGAACCAAACCGATAATTCGAAATCTGTAAAGGGCGAGCCGAACCGGCTTGGCGTCGCCCCCCGCCTGGGCGCATATGGCGACAAAGCCATAAGAGGAAACGGCCCATGCAGTCGCGCGAGATCCACCTGAAGACCCGTCCCGTCGGCCTGCCCAAGGCCGGCGATTTCGACATCGTCACCGTCGATGTACCCGCCCCCGGCGCGGGCGAGGTTCAGGTCCGAAATCTGTTCATGTCGGTCGATCCCTATATGCGCGGCCGGATGACCGACCGGGAAAGCTATGTGCCGCCCTTCGAGCTCGGCAAGGTGATGCAGGGCGGCGCGGTCGGCGAGGTGACGGCTTCGAACGACCCCAATTTCAAGCCCGGCGACCTCGTCTCCACCATGCTCGGCTGGCGCGAGGCCTTTACCTCCACCCCCGCCGCCGCGGCGCTGCAGAAGATCGAGACCCACGGCCTGCCGCCGCAGGCCTTCCTCGGCGCGGCGGGCATGCCGGGCCTCACCGCCTATGTGGGTCTGCTCAAGATCGGCCTGATGAAGGAGGGCGAAACCGTGTTCGTCTCGGCCGCCGCCGGCGCGGTGGGCCAGATCGTCTGCCAGATCGCCAAGATCAAGGGCGGCGTGGTGATCGGCTCGGCGGGAGGACCGGACAAGTGCGCCTATCTGAAACAGATCGGCGTCGATCATGTGATCGACTACAAGGCCGAAAAGGACCTGACCGCCGCCCTCGCCAAGGCCGCGCCCAAGGGCATCGACGTCTATTTCGACAATGTGGGCGGCGATCATCTGGAAGCGGCCCTGAACGCGGCGCGGCCCTTCGCGCGCTTCGCCCTCTGCGGCGCCATCGCCCAATATAATGACGCCACCCCGCCGCCGGGACCGTCCAACCTGATGCTGGCCGTGGGCAAGCAGCTGCGCCTCGAAGGCTTCATCGTGTCCAGCCACTTCGACATGCTGCCCGCCTTCGTGAAGGATGTGGCGGAGTGGGTGCAGGCGGGTAAGCTGACCTGGCGCGAGACCATCGACGAGGGCATCGAGAACGCCCCCGGCGCCTTCCTCAAGCTCTTCACCGGCGACAATTTCGGCAAGATGCTGGTGAAGCTGTAGCGGAATTGAGGGCGCACCTCCGCGTTCTACGGCTGCAAACCGGTTGGGGAGGGTGCGGAGCATCCTGGCCCCGTCCGGGACCGTGGGTAGTGCGCTGTGTGTTTTGACGAAGCTGGGATGCTCCGCGTGATCCGTTGCGCCTCCGGGGCGCCTGGCGCGACCCAGGTCCCTTCGGCTTCGTGGGCGTGATCGCGGGCCATTTTCCGACCCGGTCTCTACCATCCCACGCACGGGCCGGACGCATCC
>CAIOYC010000038.1 GCA_903862425.1 uncultured Caulobacterales bacterium
CCGGTAGGGAATCCGCTGGGTCACCTCGCCGATCAGATCCTCCAGCCGGGTGAGCGCCTCGGCCGCGCTGTTGGCGTGGATGGTGGCCAGCCCGCCGGGATGGCCGGTGTTCCAGGCCTTGAGCAGGTCCAGCGCCGAGCCATCCCGCACTTCGCCGATGACGATGCGGTCCGGGCGAAGCCGCAAGGTGTCGCGCACCAGGTCCGTCATGGTCACCTGCGGCTCGGTCCGCTTGGTCAGCATCTCGATCTTGTCGAGCGCGGCGCATTGCAGCTCGGCCGTATCCTCGATCAGCACCACGCGATCGGCCGCGAACGCCGGCTCCGCCAGGATGGCGTTGGCGAGGGTCGTCTTGCCCGAGCCGGTCCCGCCGGCGATCAGCAGGTTCTGGCGATCCCTAGCGGCGCCCCTCAGGATCTGCGCCATCGCAGCGGTGAGGATTCCATCCCGGACGTAGTCGTCCAGGGTGAAGACCACTTCCGGCCGCTTACGGATGGCGAAGGCGGGACTCGCCACCACGGGCATGAAGGCGCCCTGGAACCGCTCGCCCGTCTGCGGCAGCGTCGCACTGACCCGGGGCCGGTCGCGGGTGACCACCTCGCCGGCGTGGTCGGCCAGCAAGCGAAGGATACGATCAGCGTCGGCCGGCTCCAGGCTCTTGCCGGTGAAGGAGCGCCCCTCCCCGATCCGGTCGATCCAGATTCGGCCATCGGGATTGACCATCACCTCCACCACCAGGCGGTCGGCCAGGGCCTCGGCGATCACCGGTCCCATGGCCTGGCGCAGAGCGGCGACCTTACGATCGGCGACGATGGGATTGTGCTGAACCATGGGTGCGCCTCACGCCAATCCGTCGTCGAACCCAGCCCGCAGGCCCTGAACGGGCGCGGGCGTCAGGTAGTCGCCGGGCTCGATCGCGGCGGCCACCTCGGCCAGATCCGACGTCGCACTCGGCGCACGAAGGCCCTCGAAGGGCGCCGGAGCGGACCTGACCGCCCGCACGCCCTTCCAATCGATCTGGGCGGGACCGGGGAGATCGGCCTCGCCGGGCCGCTGCACATACGCCGCCGGTACGCCGTGGAAATAGTCGCCGGCGCGCGCCTTGAAGAACGGCTCCTCGTAGTAGCGGATCTTGTCCGCCAGGATCGGCTTGGTGTTGTTTACGAACAGGAACTGCTTGCGGTCGTCCAGGCCCCGCACGTCCTCCTCCGAGAGGATGTAGCGCTGCTGTTCGGACTGCGAGGTTGAGCGGTGCGCCCGGCTGAACAGGGTGCGGGGATCGCTGAAGCTGTCGCGCAATTCCAGCGCCTTGCCCGCCCGGCGGGTGACCTTCTCGATGCTGGTTGGCTCCGACGTCGCGAAGGCCGCGGTGATGTGCATGTTGTCGAACAGCGGGGTCTTGTCCCCGTACTTCGAGAACACGTCGTTGAAGCTCTGGCAGATCAGATGGGCGGTGATGCCGTAGCCGGCCATCTCCCCCATGGCGTTCTCCAGAAACGGCAGGCTGCCGAGCTTGGGAAATTCGTCGAGCAGCAGCAGCAGGCGATGGCGCTTACGCCGGCGGCGGCTGTCGGCGTGCTCGCTCTCCATCAGGCTGTTGATGGTCTGGCGGGTGAACACCCGCACCAAAAAGGCCAGCCGGTCGGCGTGAGCCTGGGGGGTGATGATGTAGAAACTCACCGGCGCGGCTGAGCAGACCAGATCCCCGATCGAGAAGTCTGACCAGCTGGTGGCGTATTCGACGAGGGGATCGGCCCAGAGCGACAGCGACGCGCGGCAGGTCGCCAGCACGTTGGATTTAACCCGCTCCTCCATGCTGCCAAGCGCCCGCGCCCCCAAGAGAACCTCGGGATGGATCTCCGGAATCAGCTCGCCTCGAGCGTCCCGCGCCAGCCCGTCTCGCGCGTGAAGGTCCGGCTTGTGGCGGTGCTGGGTGTGCATCATCGCGTGCAGCGTGGGCTCGATATTGATTAAAAGCCGGCGGACCTGGGCGAGGTTCTTTCTCTCGTCGGGCTCGCTGTAGAGGACGTGCAGGATCACGGCGGTGAAGAAGTCCGTGGCGCTCTGGTCCCAGAAGTTCAGATCGCCCGCCTTGCGCCCCAAGGGGTCCACGAGGATGCCGACGACGTTCTGGATGTCGGCGATCTCCATGACGCCTTTGCGGACCTCGAACAGCGGGTTCCAGCGCACAGTGTTGGGGTCGGTCGGCGCGAAATAAAAGACGTGGCTGAAGCTCTTCCGATGGTCGGCGGTGATGTGCCAGAGCTCGCCCTTGCGGTCGTAGACGAAGGCGCTGTGCGGCCAGGAAATCAGGGTCGGGACCACATGGCCGGCCCCCTTCCCGCTCCGAGAGGCCCCGACGATTATGGCGTGCTCGACGCCGCTATAAGTCAGGTAGCGGCCGGCGAACCGGCCCAGAACCCGGCCCATGATTTTCCCCTTTGGATCGACCAGCTTGGCCCGCTCGACGTCACCGAGCTGCGCCCAGGCCTCGGCGCCAAAGGCGGGCGGATCGCGCCGGATCCGCCGCGTGACGCCGATGGCTGCCATGATCGGCAAGAAGGCCGCGAGCAGGCCCCAGAGGCTCGCCTGGTCAAAGGCTTTGGGATAGGCGCCGGCGTAGCGGCCATACCACCCCATGATCGCCCACGGCGGATAGATCCTCACCCTACCAAGGTCGAGAAGTCCGCCGCCAAATTCCCGCGGGTAGTGGAAGGCGGCAGCCAGTTCCTGGCTGGCCGCGACAAGCCCCGCCAGGACGGCCAGGACGGCAAAGGGAGCGATGAGACGGGCGCGCTTGCTGACGGTCACGGGGAAGGCTCCTAGCGGCCTGGAAACAGGGATCGGACGATCCCGCGCCCCTGCCCCCGGTTCAGCCGCTCGATGGCCTGCTGGCGGGCCGGCGCGGGGTAGCGGGCGATCGCCGCTCGGGCCGGGGCGCCGACGTCACGAATAAACCGGGTGGCGTCGGGGGAATGGCTCGGGACCCGCAGGCCGCGCTGGCCCAGCTCCTGGGCCACCACCAAGTCCTGCAGGGTCCGTGTGGCGCCCTCGATCCGGCGATCGATCCGCTTGATCTTGCGCACCAGCGTCCGCCGCTTGCGGGCGGCCTCGGCCGCTTGGTCGAGACCCGGTTGGCGGCGCGCCGCAATCACCGTCTGGCCGGCGGGCGAGCGCAGCCAGGCCTGTTTGATCTCGAGGCGCAGATGACTGCGCCGCACCTCGGCGCGTGCCCGGGCCAGGGCGTTCAGCTCGGCGTGTTTGGCCCAGATCATCCGGGCGGGATTGCGGATCCAGGCCGCCAGCTGCAGCCGCCGCTCGCGCGTCCTGGCCACCCGGTTTTCGACCGCTTGGAAGCGCAGGCGCGCGCGAGCCCGCGCCGCCACTTCGTCCGCCAACAAGGCCTTTTCAATCTGCCGCGAACTGGGCGTGCGGGGCGCCAATAGGGCCAACCGTTCGGCCTCCCAGGTCGCCCGCTCCGCCATCAATCCCTCCCGGACTTTGGCGGCCTCTGAAACCAGTTGGCCGATCGGCGCCTCGACCACGGGCGCGGCCGCCGCCAGTCGATCCGATGTGGCGGAATAGTCATGCCGAAGCCGGCGGGCGGCGTCGTTGCGGACCCGAACATCGCGGTTGCGCTCGCCCCGATCCGTCGGGCGGTTTCGACGCTCCATCGCCGTCGCGGCAGGCCCCATGTGTTCGGTTGGCGTGCGGTCGATGCCCTGCTCGGCGAGGCTCAACGGACTGACCTGCGGCGCTCCCGGCCCAAGGTGATGGCGCAGGTGTTCGTTCTGGATCTTGGCCCAGCCCATCCGCCATTCGCGGACCTGCTGCGGCGTGCGCCAATCGGTGTTCTTGCGACCAAATCCGCCCGGCCCGACCTCGCGCGTGGTCACCAGGATATGGGCATGGAAGTTACGCTGGTCGCCGTCCTGGCCAGGCCGGTGCATCGCCACGTCGGCGATCATGCCTTTGCCCACCAGATGCTCGGCGACGAAGGCCCGCACCAGCGCCTGTCGCTGCTCGAAATTCAGTTCGTGCGGCAAGGCGAGCAGCAACTCTCGCGCTGGAACCGCGTCCTTACGGCCTTCGCGCTTCTCCGCCGCATTCCACAGCGTTTCGCGATCGGAGAACGTGGCCGGCGCGTTGGCGGGCGCGAGGATTTCGGCGAACTCCACCCCCGCCTTGCCGGCGAAATCGAAGTCCATCGCCAGCCGCTCGTCGGTCAGCGCCACGCCCGAGCGATAGGCGGCCGCCGCCACCGCGGACCGACCGGCCGACCGCTGAATGGTCTGCACCTGGCACAGGAACGAGGCCATGCCCTCTTGCTCTCCTTCGCGGCTCCGCCGTCTGGGGATCGCTAAGGGCAAAGCCCTTGGCCCATCCGGCGGGAGGTTCTTCACCGACGGCGGATTGAGGGTGTCGGGCGCCGCCTGACCGCGCGGTTGGTGGGCGCAGCCCAACCAACCGGTATATGCGCCATTGTCCTCAATCTGCCTTGCCGACCACAATGGACCATGACGGGCTGAAATGATAGGAAAAGCACACGAGGGGCCAAAATGGCCGCCTGATGACGGAGGCGACAATGGTGGACAAGCGGAAACGCAATGCCAGGCCGTCACGATACAAGCCAAGAACCGAGTTGCAAAAGCAGCGGCGGAAGGACCTTTGGCTGGCGCGCTCAGAGGAACGAAAAGCCCGCCGAAACGGCGAGACCGAGGCCGATCTTCGGGCGAGACTGCAAGCCCTGGAGACCGCCCTGCGCGACCACGGTCACGATGGGGTCCACGCTCGCCGCCACAGCCGACCGCTTGATGAAATTAGCGACGACGCCGAACGGTTCTCCGTCCTGAAGGCGAGGGTCGAGCGGCTGGAGGCGCTGTGGTCCATCGATCGGCGAAAGCGCGAGACCCGAGGCAAGATCATCATCGGCGGCGCGCTCCTCGCCGAACTGATTGATGCGGCGGCGAGCGGGGATCCCAGTCTCCTGGCCTCCGTCCTCGACATCCTGGATCGCCGCGTTGAAGCCGTCCGGGATCGCCTGACCGTGCGCGAATTGCTGGGCGATGCGCCCCTCCCCTTGCGCCCCGGTGGCGACCTCAAGGACGGTCTCGCGGACGCCCTGAAGGCTGCCGCTGAAACGACGGCCGACTTCGACGCATTGGTCCAGTCGGCCATGGCGGAAGAGACGACCATTGCGCCCTCGGAGTTCGATCCGGACTACGCTGATCTCGACGCGGCGTGGGCGGCGCAGGCCTAGAACGGCTGAGCGCTGACCTGGCCATCACGGCCGACGAAAAGAGCGCGTGAGGGATCGCCGGCTGAGGGCTGAGGGGGCGCCGGGTCAGCTGCGGTTCCACCTGGCGTTTGGGGCTCATCGGAGGACGGCCCGCCTCGGTTTTCGCCGACGAACAAGAGCCCATTGCTCGGTCGGTTGACGCGGCCCTGTGGCCCGGCCCCGGCTGTTCGAGCGCCCTGCCCGCCCCGGCCCGTTTCCACATAAAAGCTATGGGCGCCGATCACCGCCGAAGGGGTCGCGCCGCCGAAGTTCACCAGCCCGACCGGAACGCTCCCCGCGCGCGCTCGACTGGCGACGATGGCCGGGTTCTGGAAGAACCGCGCTCCGCCGGTGAGGTCGGGAAGCCGGCCTTCGAGGGCCAGGTTCAAGATGGTGTCGACTCGAGCCTGGGCGGCCGCTGAAACAGCCGGAAGGTTGCGCCAATCCCCACCCGCTCGCATGACCGGCTCGAACTGCGATCGGGCGTTCAGAACGCCGTCGACTGTTGACCCCCAACGTCCGTCCGCCAGTCGGTTGAGGATGGTGTAGACCACGGCCGCCAGGCCAGAATCGCCCTGGTTGCCCGCTTCGGCGAAGGTCACGCGAGCTATGGCGTCCCGAGCCTCGGCTGACATCCACGGGACCTTGTGATCGCCCCCGGATGCCCGCGGCGGCGGCGCTGGCCCGCTGGCGATAGCCGGGCAGCTCACCCCGGGCGGCAAGGGCTGGGTCGCTTCTCCGCGAGCCAGCAGCAGGCATAGGCCCGCGAGAGCGGCGGGGTCCATCAGAGCGCTCCCAGAAATAGCGGGGCGACCCATCGGTACGACCCCAAGACATCGGCTCTGCGGACCGGCCCGTAATATCGACTGTCGAAGCTGTTTGGCACGCGGGCGGAGAATACAAAGAGCTCGTCCTCGGCCATCCGGCGGCAACCTTGCCAGCGCGGAAGCGCCCTCCCCTGCCGGTCTCGCGTCGCGATCGGCGCCGTCGCCCGTCCATTGATGATCAGCTCACCGTCAGTCGTGCAAACCGTGTCGCCCGGTCCCGCGGCGACCGCCTTAAGCAAGGGCCGATGATGCAGATAGGCCATGCTGAGATCGGCATAGGGAAACGCAGCGGACGGTGTCCTAAAGGCGATGATCGACCCGACGCCAAGATCACGACCGGCCCGCACATAGAGGCCAGGCGGCTCGCTGGGTGAGCGGTTCAACAGGAGGGTCGGTTTGGCGGCGGCAAGCGCGCCGACCGCCGTGATGATGGCGACCCCTAGGACCAAGACGCCAGATCGCGAAACGCGGCCACCGGAGGCGGGCGATTTGACGGCGGCGACCATGAGTGACCTCCAGACGACCTGTCGGCGATCTAGGCGCATATGGGCCAAAATAGCAACTTTGGCGCATTTCGCGCCGTGAATTGGCTGCGCCAGGCGACCGCTCACCGGCGTTCGCTTGTGCGGCGCGAGCGGGCTTAACGCCTTTGGAGATGGGTGCGGACGTTCTGCGCCTTCCAGGCCAACATGGGCATGGCGGCGACACGCGCCTTGACCGCGTCAGACGCCGCCAAACCGGATGGATCGACCTCGCCTGCATCGAGCAGGCGATCCAGGAACGCCGCTTCGCCAACGGTTCGCTCGAAGAGCGGCGCCAGGCCGGCGCGGCAAATGGCGACCGAGTCGGCGATCCAGCGGTCCACGCCGACGGCGGCCTCGAAAAAGTCTTGGGGCAGGCAGATGGCGAGCTTCTGTCTCAGCTCCCGAGGATCGCCGCCGATGTCGTCCAGGCTGGCCTCGCGCCAGTCTCGGCGGCCGGCCGCGCCCCATGCCAGAACGCCGACCCGAACCAGACTCCAGTCGAGGGTTTGCGTCTCCAGGATACGGCGCGCATCGAACAGGTCGCGCGCCGCCCTGCGATCGAGCAAGGCGACCAGCTTTCCCGCCACAACCTCGTGCAGGTCGAGCACGGAAATCCCTGTGGCCGACACGCCGCCGAGCGGGGTGGACGTCATGGTCTGGACGCCGAACAGCGGCGCTCGGGCCATGTAGTTGAGGTCGACTTCGATGCTCGCGCCGCCGCCCAGCGCAGAGCTGTAGC
Organism: uncultured Caulobacterales bacterium; assembly: GCA_903862425.1. Taxonomy (GTDB): domain Bacteria; phylum Pseudomonadota; class Alphaproteobacteria; order Caulobacterales; family Caulobacteraceae; genus CAIOYC01. The sequence goes on from CAIOYC010000038.1 coordinate 7,369, forward strand.
GCGCCACCCATTTGCCGCCCGCATGGCCCGGCGGTTGACGCCGGACCTGGTATCCCTGGGCCTCCAGGAGGCGCAGCAGGGCCTCATCGACCAACGGTCGGTCGGCCTCCATCGCCGCCCTGTCCACGGCCCCGACATAGTTCAGGTCGATGTCCACGGAGAGGCGGTCCAGGCGCAGGTGGAACACGTTCAGCGCGGTCCCGCCCTTCAGCGCAACCCGGGTCTTCAGATCACGGTCCTCGGCGATCGCCTGCAGCACGTCGAGCAGGCGCAGGACCTTCTCCAAGGTCGCCGCCGGCAGCCGCGTTTCGGCGGCGATGCGCTGCAGAGTCTGGGCGGAGGGGGCCGCCATCAGAGGCCTTCGAATCGTTGGTCAACGAAGGCGCGGGGCAGGATCACGCCCCAACCCGGCGCCGCCTGCCCCTGCCCTACCGTCGCGCCCAGGGCGTAGCGGTTTTGGCGCGGCGCCAGTTTATGGATCGCCTCAAGCGCGGTGTCCGGGACACGAAGGTGCTCACGGTGCGACTCCAGCCACCAGCCCGCCGCGCCAGCGGCCGTGGCATTGCCGTTGGCCGCCAGATGGGCGGCCAGCCGCTCGGCGTCCAGACGCCCGACGAGATCCAGGCTGTTGACCAGTTCCTCGGCGCCGCCGGCGAGGTCCGGGCGATCGAACAGATCGGCGACCGTCCGCTCCAGGGTGGTAACCGCCACCGCCTGGCCAAGGCGGTCGACCGTGGTGACGCTGTCCGGTCCGAGCGGGGTGGTTGGCCTCACGAAGCGGCAGGAAAATTCCGCGGTCTTGAAAAGGCCGGGCTCGCCCGGCGCGATGGCCTGGACGTCGAACTCGGCGGTATAGGCGTAGCCGTGCAGTTCCAGCGCGGAGTGATAGCCGATCACGGCATCCGGCCGCAGGCGGGATGCGAGCAGGAAGCGATCGACCCACCAGGTTGCCGGGTCGGCGTGCTTGGGAACCGAGGCGTAGAGGCCACGGGCGATGCGTTTGATGTTGCCGGCTTTGACATGCTGGCTCAGCATGGCGGTGACCGTCTTGTCCGCAGTGGTGCGACCGACCGCGCGCGCGTAGTCAGCCCGGGTGAACACCGGGGTGGCGCTGAAGAAGGGTGCGGACAGGGTTCGGGACATAAGCTCATTCATACCGCAGAAAGCCATATATAACCTATGGCTTGCGGCGTCAAAAATGAGTTAAGCGGCTAAGTGTTGGACGACGCCGGCCAGTAGGAGTCGAGCACCGAGCGCAGCGCGGTTTCCGCCTCGGACCGCGATGCCCCGCCAGCCAGCAGCAGAGTCAGCGTCACCTCCTTGCGCTTGCGCCCGTCGATCCGCAAGACCGGGGCGCCGCCCGCCGCCGTGAGCACGTCGCCTGTTGATCCTGACCGCTTGGGGGACCCTGACGCCTTGGGGGGATCGGCCGCCGCCGCCAGCAGCCGGATGACGTCCTGAGGCTTTAGGGCGGCCCCCTCCCCTTTTCGGGCGGCGATGGCGGTCGCCTCCGCCAGCACGCGGCGCTCGCGATCATCCGGCTTAAGCAAGGGCTTCAGTTGGGTGACGTGCTTGATCTTTAGCTCGTGCGGATCGGCGAAGGCCGCCACCAAGGGGGCCGGCAGCCGTGCGAGATCGAGATAGCGGCTAAGCCAGGCTTCCGAGACGTTGAGGCGGGACGCCATGTCCTTCTGGCTTCCGCCATAGTGGCGCCCGAGGGCTTTCAGGTAGTCGCGGGCGCGTTCGATGTCGCTGAGGTCTTCGCGGGCCCGGTTCTCCAGGTCGGAGATCCGGAATGCCTCCTCGTCGGTGAGTTCGCGCACCTCCACCAGGAAGCGGAACTCGGTGTAGTTATGCGCCCGAAGCCAGCTGACGGTCCAATGTCGGCGCGCGCCGCAGATGACCTCGAAGTCGATGTCCGGCACGCCGCGGACGCGGCGGACGATCGCCGGAACTTCCTGACGGCCCTGAGCCTTGAAGCTTTCGATCAGGTCGGCGCAGCGGGTCTCGTCGAGGGCGGCATAGTCACGATTATGCTCGCTCCAGAGCCGGCAGCGGGCGGGGTCGACCTGCTCGATCGCCCGTCCCACGACCGCGCCGGACGCCAGTTCGGCCATTCGGTTTTCCCGGCTGGCCAGGACGCCGACCGGCATGCGGGTCGGCCCCTCTGGCTGGGGCGCGGCCTCGTCGAGGGAGCCCATCAATCCGGCGGCAAAAGAACGGTTCTTAGAGCTCATCCGCGCGCCCTCTCAGCTCGAATTGCACCGGTGCAATTTCCATATCCACAGGTCATGCGTGGCCCTCCTTGCGCAGGCGTTCCACATGGCTCGGCCAGGTCTGTCGCACGTCGAGGAGGATCTCCTCGTTGACCCCATTGAGATAGGTCAGGCACCGGTCGCGGACCGACTTGCTGGTCATCGGACTGTTCATTTCATAGACGGTCATCAGGCGCGCGGTGACGTTGTCGATTTCGGCCGAGTCCTTCATGGGCGTGCGGATCATGGCCAGGCCGAAGACCTGCCGCATCAGCAGCAGCAGCTCCTTCTGCATCGACTTGTTCTCATCGACCTTGGAGGCGACGATGCGCACGAAGTTGAGGTCGGGCGCGAGGTCGCGCGACGCCAGCTGATTGAGCGTCTCATCGAGCATGGTGAGAAACGCGGCGGTGGAGGAGAAGTCCATCACCGTCGGCGGAACCGGGATGACCAGGGCGTTCGCGGCACGGAGCACGGACAGGGAGATCGCGCCCAGCGCCGGCGGCGGGTCCAGGATGATCATGTCGAATCGGTCGGCGATCGAGGCGATGCCCTGGGCCAACCGGTCGAGCAGCCGGCCGCCGCCTCGCGCCATCCGCGCGGCGAGTTCATACTCGGATTGGAACAGATGCAGGTTGGCGGGGATCAGTTTCAACCCGTCAAAATGGGTGTCGAGCAGCGCGTAGTCGAGCGAGCGCATGTCGTCTTCGCGCAGGAACGGATAGAGGGTCTGGTCCTCGGTCAGGTCGAGGTCCGGCACATAGCCGAACAGGGTCGTACTCGAGGCCTGACTGTCGCAGTCGATCAGGGCCACCCGGTAGCCCTGTATGGCCAGGTATTGCGCGAGGTGGACCGACAGGGTGGACTTTCCCACCCCGCCCTTGAAATTCTGGACAGCGATGACCGCGCAGGGGTCTTCAGGCTTACGCCACGGCCGCGTGCCGAACACCCCGCGCATGTCGTTGACCTGCGCCAGGGTATAGCCGACCCGGCGGTTGGTTTCGGTGCGCGGCGGCTCGGGAAGCCGGCCATCCTTCTCAGCGTCTCGAATGGCTGCCGGCGTTCGGCCCACAAGATCGGCGGCTTCGCTGATCGAGAAGAGCGGCTCGCGCCGCTCGCCCGAGCGCGCCGCCCTGGCGCTATCCCGCAGGTTTTCGACGACGGCCGATGCGCGCCGCGCCAGCTGCGAAACCGGCCCGGCCAGGGAGCTGGGGGGCGCTGAAACTTCGGCGACGTCTGACATTTGACCTAACAGCCTCCCGGTAGGTTTCGAAAAACCGGCCCCGGCCGCCCAAAAAGCGAAAGTGGGACCGCCTGGACGCTATATGCGCATTGTTAAGACCGCGTTAACGATAGATGACGAGTTAAGCCTCGATTCCGGCTTTTCGGCCAGACCTATCCTGTCCGGTTGGGGGAGGTCCCGGCCAAAGTCAGCCTCTGTCAGCCCGCCAATTGCACCGGTGCAATTGCGCTGCCCCATCAGCCGACGGGGAGGAAGCGGAGGGGCTCTCAAAAGCGATCCGTTGGGCGGCCGGTGACTTGGCTATCCTGACCGCACGGGGGAGGTCCGCGGCGCGCGGAGCGCCCTGCCCTGCCCGGCCTGGGATCGCAAACCGATCAAGGCGACGCGCGTCCGACTTGGCCTGGCGCCGCCGAAATTGCACCCGTGCAATTCCTCGTCTGGTCCGAGCGTGGCGAGGCCTGGGTCTTGCCGGGGATGAGCCGAAATGGCCGAGAGCCAACAAGGACGAGGCCCGGTCTCAACGGAAGCTGAGCGGGTGCGTCTCCGCCAAAATTGCACCGGTGCAATTGCGCTCCTTAGGGCCGTCCACGACGGGCGGCAAAGGCCTGGCAAAAGCCGGTCCAGGACTTCACCAGCTTCTGGCCGGTAAGACCGTCCAGGCGCGAGCCCATCTGTTCGCGGTAAGCGCCCGCGATCAGGTCCCGGTCCCAGCCGCCCCCATGTGTCCTGGCGATCTCGCCAAACGGGCCAGATCCATACTGCAGGCTCCCGCTCGGAAATCCGTCGTTTCCATCGGATCGAACCGGCTTGGTCTGACGGGCCGCTGCTCGGGGCGGAACGGGTCGAGGCGGAGCAGGGAGGGCAGGGGCCTCCACCACGATCTCCTCGACGAGGCCATCCCGCCGCGCCTCGCGGCCCGCGGCGTGCCGCTCAATCTCGGCCACGGTGAGCAGCTGCTCAGGCGCGGTCTTGGGATGGAACTGGAATTCTAGCTCCACAATCGCCCGGCCACGGCGGATCTCCCGCCAGTCCACGGTGAAGTGGGCAAGGTGATCGATCTCAGCCTTGGCCTTGTCCAGGACCTTGCGCCGCAGCTGGGCGAAATCCTTGTAGAGTTCGGGCGCGATGCCGAAGGCTGCCCGAACGGCGGTCATGTCGGCGCGCCAGGCCGATTGCCGGCGGTGAAGCCGCAAAGCCCCCATCTCATAAAGGCGCAGGGCGTAGCTTGAGCGAAAGCCCAATACGGCCTGTCGATTGAGCACCGCGTAGGTCTCGGATTCGCGGATCAGGCGTCGGGCGTCGGGTGTGAACTCCCATTCGATCCAGCCGCCCTCGCCGCCTTCCTCCTCGGCTTCCTCACGCGAGGACTGGATCAGGGCGAAGCGCTTGGTGGCCTTGCGCCCCCGCCAGGACAGGTCATCGATCGCGAACAGCGTGCGGTGGAGTTCCTCGAGCATGTCGGAGATGCGCTCATTGCCCTTGTGGCCCCGGCGGATCTCAGACTTGCGCATCTTGTGGGCCATGGGCTGCCAGCCATCGCCGCCAGCGGTCAGGATCATCAGGGCAAGGAGCCGGGCGGCCGTCAGGCTCAGCGACTGGCCCCTGACGAACCTGACCTCAACCAGATTGCCCGGCTTGGCGAAATCCTCGCCGTCGCGCGCCTTCAGGGCATGCGCCACCCGCATCGCGCGACCGGGCCCCGAACTCTCGGCGATTTCAACGTCGGCGATGTCGGTGTCGTCTTGCAGGGCGAATCCTCGGAGCGGATCAGCCACCATTCCTGACCTCGATTCATTTCGCAAGACAGGATAGGGTTGGCAGGTCGCCCAAGCCCCCAATCGGTCAGGTTCCCCCGACGGGTCAGGTTCGATCCCCCAATGGGTCAGGTTGGGGCCCCCGATCGGTCAGGCAAACGCCCCCGCTTGGTCAGGATAGGGCGCATAAACGCCTGTTTTCACGTGCGATATCCCGCTCTGAATCTGAATCTAAGAATCTAGAAATCCCGCTGCGTAGCCGCAGCGGGCGTTTTGAAGGATTCTTAGGCTGAAGAAAGAGGGGAGGGGCTCCTTGCGGTGGCTCTAAAGATGGGCAATGCCCCGCCCGGTGTCCCAGGCGGGGCGAGACCCTCACTCGTCGTCGGCGGGATTGTGCTCTGGCCGATCGAGGGACTTCAGCTCGTGCTGCGGGGTGGCGACCACGACCTTGGAGAAGAACCGCTCCTGACCGGTGTTGTCGGTGTAGCGGTCATGGCGGATTTCGCCCTCGACGAACACCTTGGCGCCCTTGGGCAGACCCCGGGTGGCCAGCCAGTTCACCGTGGCCTGGTTCCAGACCTCGACCTGATGCCAGGTCGTGTAGTCTTTCCGCTCGCCGCCCTTCTTGGTGTAGCGGTTGGTGGCGACCCGCAGGGTGGCGACCTTCTTGTCGCCCGAGACGGTGCGGATCTCCGCGTCCGCGCCAGTGAAGCCGATGAGTTGGACCTTGTTGAGCATCACGTTTCTCCAGTTGACCGCCGGGAGAAGCCCCGGCGGCTCGCGGTCCCTGCCGCGATCACGCGACCTGTTGGGCCGGGCAAAGGGCTGGGGCCAAAGCCCGCGGGGTGTGGAAACCGGCCTGCACAGAGCGCAGCGGCGGAAGGCCGGAGGATCCGCAAACCCCGCGCCTCGCGCTCGCGAGGTTGGCTTTGACCCCGGACCGCCCGGCCTAGGTTCGTGGGATTGATCGCGGGTGACCGAAGCGGCCTGGGGCATCCTCGTCGAGGGGATGAGTTGATGCGCCCGACTTCCAACCCGTCGCAGCGCCTTTGCGCTGATGCAGGCCGATCAACATCGTGACGGATGACGGCGCGGCCACGCCTGCACGCCGATCCGCGAACGTAGCGATCGAGGGTCTGAACATTCTGGACAATCGGGACGTTTGGGACTTTCTACGGGGGCTGGACCAATAGAGCTTTTCCCATGACCACCCCCCAGGCTCGTCGCGCGATCATCCAGAAACCTGCGAAAATCATCGGCCCGGCCGCCGCTGATCTGATCGTCATGTTCGTGGACCTGAACCCAGCGGCCAGCCGCGAAGAGGTTACGCAGATCGGCAAACTGGTCGCCGACTTCAGCGCTGTCGCGTCGAACCTGTCCCCGGAGGCGCGCAAACGCCTGACCACTCGCAAGGCGCAGTTCCGGCGATTCATAACCGAGCTCGTGGCGGACCCCGATGCGGCGCCCGAGCGACTGAAACTCGCGGCCAAGTCTGCAGCCGAAGTCAGTCAAGGCGCCGGGCTGGACCAGCCATTGGCGGCGCAAGAGGGCAGGGCGCGGATCGCGGCTTACGCCACGCCAACCAAGGTCGAGGATTGGGCCGGTTGCTTGGCGGGGCCAACCGAGCTCGAACGGCATTACGGTATCGCCCGGTCATCTCTGCACGCCTGGCAACAGCGGGGCGCCGTGATCGGGCTCCTCGTCGGGGTGCGCAAACACGCCTTTCCGACAGAGCAGTTCGTCGATGGCCGTCCCGTGGCCGGCCTCGGCGCCGTGGTCGAGGCGATCGGCGACCCCCGGACCGCCTGGCTCTGGCTTCGTGAACCCAATCCAGGCCTGGACGGCGCCGCACCCCTCACGCGCCTGAAGGCCGGCGCGGTCGGCGCTGTGGTCGACGTCGCCCGTGCGAACTTCGCCAAGGGATGACGCCGTATGGCGCAAACGGCGGCCGCTCCGGAACGAATCACTAACCCCAACGGGATGTAGCCGGCGTCCGGCGGACAACAAGGGATTGGACGCCGTTCCTTGCCTGTTCCGTCCCACGGTCAGGCGCGGCGCCCACTGGGCGCCGCGCCTGACTCTCAGTGCCACGTCTCGCGGCCGGCCTGGAGCAGGCTGTGGAAATGGGCAATGGCTGCGGCCTCAAGCTCGAAGCGGGTTGCGCTGCGCGCCTCGGCCCTGTCGAGTTCCTCGGCGATCGCCAGAACGTCCCAGCACTCCGCCACC
>CAIOYC010000039.1 GCA_903862425.1 uncultured Caulobacterales bacterium
CGGCTGAGCGACAGGCCGTCCTCGCCCGGCATCATCACGTCGAGCACCGCGAGGTCGAAGTCGAGGGTCTGCAGCAGCTTGCGCGCCCGAACCGCATCGGCGGCCGTGGTCACGCGGAAACCGGCGCGGGCCAGGAATTCCTTCAGCAGTTCGCGGATGCGGTCGTCGTCATCGACGACGAGCAGGTGCCGGCCCGGATTGGCGGTGGATGTCACAGCGCGTCTTTCCGTCGTGGGTTGGCGCTGGGACCCGCCAGCGCGGCCAGGATGCGCCGCGCGCCGGGCGCCGCATCGATTCCGCCCTCGCGATAGGCCGCCGCGAGCAGGGGACGCAAGGCCGCGCTGACCTCCGCTTCGAAAGCGACGCCTCGCGCGGTGAGGCGGGTCGGGCGACGGCGGGCGTCCAGATCGCCGCTATCCACCTCGGCCAGGCCCGCCTCGATCAGGTCCTTCATCACCTTGCTGGCGCCCTGTTTGGACAGGCCGGAGAGGCGGGCGAGGTCCTGCACGCCCAGGCCAGGGCGCCGTTTCAAAAGCGTGGCGGCGCGGTAGTGACCACGCCCGAGCTTGCCGCCGGCCAGTATCCCGTCCGCCGCGCGCCACAGGGCGACCTCGGCCAGAAGGAAGGTTTCCAGCGCCCGGTCGAGCTCGTCCTCGCTGAGGATCAGCCTCGGATCGGCGGCGGCGATGGTCTGCGAACTGGCCATGCGATGGGCTACGCCGTTGACGCGCTTTGGCGCAAGGCGTCTAAAAGGGCGAAGAACCTGCTTCCAAAGGTGGAATTTTGCCCATGGCTGGCCTGCCCTTCGATGATCGTGATGGTTGGATCTGGTTTGACGGGCAATTCGTGCCTTGGCGGGATGCCAGGGTGCACGTTCTGACCCATGGACTGCATTACGCCTCGTCCGTCTTCGAAGGCGAGCGCATGTACGATGGCGAGATCTTCAAGCTGCACGAGCACACCGTGCGCCTGTTCCGCTCGGCCGAATTGCTGGAGATGACCATCCCCTTCACGGTCGAGGAGATCGACGCGGCCTGCAAGGAAGTGTGCGCCCGCAACGGCCTGCACGACGGCTATATCCGCCCCTTCGCCTGGCGCGGCGCGGAGGTGATGGGCGTGGCCTCCAAGGGCTCGAAAGTGCATGTGGCCGTGGCCGCCTGGGAGTGGCCCAGCTATTTCGATCCCGAAGAGAAGAAGAAGGGCATCCGTATCACCCATTCCAAGTGGCGGCGTCCGGACCCGGCGACGATCCCGTCGGAGGCCAAGGCGGCGGGGCTCTATATGATCTGCACCCTCTCCAAGGACGCTGCGGAGCGCGATGGCTATGCCGACGCCCTGATGCTGGATTATCGCGGCTATGTGGCGGAGATGACCGGCGCCAATGTCTTCTTCATCAAGGACGGGGTGATCCACACCCCAAAGCCGGACTGTTTTCTCAACGGCATCACCCGGCTAAGCCTGATCGACCTCGCCCGCTGGCGCGGCTTCGAGGTGGTGGAGCGCCACATCAAGCCCGAGGAGATGGCCGACTTCACCGAGTGCTTCATCACCGGCTCCGCCGCCGAGGTGACGCCGGTGAGCGAGATCGGCGAATACCGCTTCACCCCCGGCAACATCTCCCTCTCCCTGATGGACGACTACGCCAACCTCGTCCGCCGCAAGCTCGCGGTGGGGTGAAGGACGCCCGCGGCGAGCGTGGCCGACACGGGCGAGGCCGCAGCCCCGCCATGGCGTCGCGCTCGTCGCTGAGCGGCCATGGCGCCGAACCGCGCCGTGTCGTTCGCGCCACAGCGATCCGCAATGATCTGACGAGGCGGGCGATCGGCTGAACCTTTGCGCCGCGAAGCCGTATGGGCGCTGGGGGGCTCAAGATTCAAAGGCCTAGTTCATGTCCCTTCGCGTACTCCTCCTCGCCTCGAGCGTATTTCTCGCTGCGGCGGCTTCCGCCAGCGCCCAGACCAGCGATCCCAATTGGACCGGTCCCTATGTGGGTCTCCACCTCGGCGCGACGCTGAACAACAATCAGGTCGGCACCAGCGGCTCCCTGCCCAATAATACCAACGCCTTGACCACCAATGTCCGCCCCTCGAGCGTGGTGCTGGATCGCAACGGCGTCGAAGGCGGGGCGCAGGTCGGTTATAATTACCAATATGGCCGCTTCGTCGGCGGTCTCGAAGCCGATATCGCCCTGGCGGACGCCAACGACTCGCAGATCTATCAGAGCCCCACCGCCCCGAGTTCGAGGAGCTATGTCTCCTCCAAGCTGGACGATCTGGGCACTGTGCGCGCGCGCCTCGGCTACCTCGTCACGCCGCGCGTGCTGTTTTACGGCACGGGCGGCTACGCCTATGGCGACGTCAAGTATCGCACCGATTTCGCCAACAGCGCCGGCGCCCTGGCCTATACGGGCTCGGACAAATACACGGCGGGCGGCTATACCTACGGCGCCGGCGTCGAATACGCCTATCCGGTCAGCGTGAATCTGCTCGGCCACCAGAGCGCCGTGACCCTGCGCGCGGAATATATCCACTACGATCTGGGCAAGAAGCAGATCAATGTCGGCGCCGTCCCCGGTGTCGGCTCGGGCGGCTACGTCTCGAACTTCAAGACCCTTGGCGACGAACTGCGCGGCGGGATCAACTTCAAGTTCTAACGCCGATCGGCTCGCCACTGACCGGCGGATCAGACGGGCCGGCGCCAAGGCGTCGGTCCGGTTCGGCGGACGAGTCCGCCCCATGCGCGGGGCTTGCCCAGCGCACGCGGCCATGGCATCGCTGCTGTCCTTGCCGAGGGCCGGATTAGCACAGCGGTAGTGCAGCGGTTTTGTAAACCGAAGGTCGGGGGTTCGATTCCCTCATCCGGCACCATGCTTCATTCCGCGCCGGGTTCGCCTGAGCCGGCGATCGCGCGTCAGTTCTTCCGGACGTGGCTCATCTGCTCTTCAGCCGCGTCAACCGCGGCGATGATCGGTTCGATCAGCTTGAGGAGCGAAGAGCCGTCCTCGGTTATGGACAGTTTTCGCGTTGTGCGCTGGATCAGGCAGCGGTCGGTCTTGCGCTCCAGGCTGGCGAGGCGCTTGCCGACGGCGGCGGGGCTGAGCGAGAGGCATCGAGCGGCCCCGGCGATGCTGCCCTGTGCGATCACGAGCTTGAACGCCCTGATCTCTTCGAGGTCATCCAACATGTTCGATCCCTAACCTCAGACTTGCTCCGCGGATGAGATGAATCGGCCACAGCCCATTGGGCCCGGCGACCGACCGGGAGCGCACGGCGCTCCCGGTCGCCAAGCCCTAGAACTTGTACTGGAACTCGAAGCCGCCGATGCCCGGAGGGGTCAGCGCGTACTGTTTGATGAACCCGCCGCCGGCCTGGGAGACCGCGCCGGCGCCGTTGATGTAGCCGGTGGAGTCGAAGATGTTCTTGCCATAGGCGATGATCGTCCAGTGGCCGCCATTCGGCTTGTATTCGAGGCGCAGGTCCACCTGATCCCACGAAGGCGCTTCGTACTGCGCCCGTTGGAAGATCGACCCATACTGCTTGTCGCGCCAGATGTAGCTGCCCGAGACCGATAGAGTGCCGGTGGGCAGATCGAAGGTATAGTTGGCGTTGAGCGCCACCTTGTTCTTCGGCGCGTTCGGCAGAGAGTTGCCCTTCAGGTTCTGGGCCCCGCCGGTGCAGCCGCCCGGCGTGGCGCCGTTCAGGGTGGCGGTGGGATCGTTGGTGTCCACCACGCAGCCGGACTTGACGATGGACGTATCGTTGTAACCGTAGTCCAGCATGAACTGCAGGGCGTGGATCGGCGACCAGACGATCTCGGCTTCCACCCCGCTCGTGCGCGATTCCGGCACGTTGTAGAAGGACGTGGTCACGACGCCGGCCGAATTGGACACCCCGATCGGCACCTGCGCGTTGTAGTACTGGTCGTAGAACGCGTCGAGGCTGACCTGCAGGTTGCGGTTGAAGCTCTTCTTGATGCCGATCTGGTAGTCGTTGGAGTGTTCCGGATCGGTCTCGGGATTCAGCGCCAGGAGGCTGCCGGCGTTGAAGCCGCCCGACTTATAGCCGCGGCTGTACTTCACATAGAGGTTGGTGTCGCGGTCGGGCTGGTACTGCACGCCGGCGGTGCCGGTCACAGCGTCCCAGTCGCCGGTGAGCTTGCGCTCATAAAGGCCATTGGTGGAGTTGTAGAAAGCGGCGGTGGCCCCCTTCTGCGCGCCGGGGACAGTGCCGAGGTAGGGGGAGATGATGGTGATGGCGAGCGGAACCGGAATCCCCTGGACCGGCAAGTAGGTGTATTCCTGCGCTCCATCGATACCCCACTTGGAGTCGTAGGTGTAACGTACGCCGCCGGTCAGCTTCCACTGCGGGGTGATGTTCCAGTCCACCTGACCGAAGCCGGCGAAGGTTTGCGCGCCCATGTGCGCCTCACCGTCCGTGTAGTTGCGGTGCGGGTTCGCGAAAGCCGCTGTCGGCGCGCAACCGCCGCCGCCCGCCGGCAGGATCAGGCAAGGCAGGACCGGATTGGCCAGCTCGGCTTGGCCGGGCGCGTAGACCTGCTCCGGCTGCTTATAGCCTTCGTTGAAGTTGTAGGCGCCGACCACCCACTGCAGCGGGCTGCTGGTGTTGGAGACGAAGTTGATCTCGTTCTGGGTGAACCAGTGGTACTCGGCGTAGAACAGCTCTGTATCCGGGGAGATCGTGAAGCCCGCCGGGTTCTTGTAGGAGATGACGCCGGTGGCGAGCTGCTGGCCTTCGCCCCACTCTTCCTGCTCGATGTAGGAGTAGCGGTTGGCCGAGCCGATATATTTGATGTCGAAGCCGTTGAAGTGGCCGGTCATGTGCAGGGCGATGCCCATATAGCGCTGCACATCCTGGGTCTGCGGATGCAGCGAGTAGTAGTTGCGGATGTCGGCGTTGCCGGCGTTGGTTCCCGTGGGATTTACCGTCTGCAGGGCGGTCACGCCCGGTTGCAGGAAGCCGCCGAGCGAGGGCGCCAGTGAGTCGCTGGTCTCGACAGGCGAAACGATCCCCAGAGCGCCCGGGCGAAGGTTGACGGGGTAGAAGGCGGTCGCGCTCGATAGAGGCGTACTGCCGTTCGGCCCAACAATCACCGAGTTGGAGATGCGACCACCGGCGTTGCCGCCGTTGTTTTGCCAGGAACCGGCGAAGGCCTTGGCCCACCAATCGAAGTGGCTGCCCCAGTCGCCGCGCAGCTGCAGTTCGCCATAGAACTCGTTGCGCTTGTTGCCCTCGTCCGGCAAGCCGTTGAGATTGTTGAAGTAGCCACCGGTTTGGCCGATCCACGAGCCGGACAGTCGCGCCTGCATATGGTCTGTCAGCGGGCCGGAGACCGCCCCTTCCAGCACGTGGTAGCCATAGGTATCCACCGTGGAGCGCACTTCGGCATAGAATTCGTTCGTGGGCTGGCGCGAGATGATGTTCATAGCGCCGCCGATGGAATTGCGGCCGTACAGGGTGCCCTGCGGTCCGCGCAGCACTTCGATCCGGTCCACGAAGATCGAGTCCTGGCCCGCCTTCACGGTGAAGGTGGTGAAGGCGCCGTCTTCGTAGACGCCGACGCTGGAGTCGGCGGAGAGCTGGTTGGTGTAGCGGCCGATGCCGCGCAGCGTCACCCGGTCGTTGCCGGTGTTGTAGGACAGACCCGGAGTGAAGTTGGTCATGTCCTGGACGCTGTCGATGCCGATCTTGTCGCGCGTCGCGGAGGTAAAGGCCGAGATGGCGACCGGCACGCTGATCAGCGATTGTTCGCGCTTTTGCGCGGTGACCACGATCTCGCCGCTGCCGCGATCTTGCGGTTGTTCGGCGGGCGCCGTTGTCGTGGTTTGAGCGAATACTGGCGCCGCGATGCACAGCGCGAATGCAGATACAGAGGCGAACAGAATCCGCCCGCGAAACGTGGCCATTGAAACCCTCCCTTTGCCCCGGCCGCATCTACGCGTGCAGCTCATCGACTCCCTGAAGTGAGCGCTACGATTATTTGACTGTCAATACCGCATGTATTGGCAACCAAATGGATCGAATAACCTCTATTGAAGGTTTGCAATGCAATATTATCAGCGATAACCAATCCAGTTATTGGGCGAGCCGGTACGTTTATATACGTATTTTGATGGGCAAGATGGAGCAGGGCGTCAAATATCAAGAAAGCGGCATCGTTAGCGGCATCAATTGCTTTATGTCTTTCGTGGGCAAGTAAAGGGTTCTCTTTGGATTTTCGCCTGCAGTAAGACTGCTATATTCTGGCACTGGGTGGCAATTCATCGCGCGGGCAACCCATTTTGATGGCATTTTCAGCCATGATTTAGCGGCGCGACGCGCTTCGGTGGCGAAGAATGGTTCCTGCAACTCGCTTTCCGATACTTTACAGATAGGCTGGGTCGCGATGACCGCCCGGTGCACGCTCAGTGAGAGGGGGACGAGACCCGCGTTCGCGGTTGCGAAGTCTCCGGGTCAGGGATGCGTCCAATCGTGCATGTTTGCGGCCACAAAGGATGGCGTTGTCGCAACACCGGGCCATCGTCCTATCTAGGGCGTATGGCGTTTCCCCCGTCTTCCTCCCTGACCCGGTTGCTCGATGCCCCGATCCGGCAAGGCGCAGTGGTGTGGCTCGGCCTTCGTCCCGCGCGGCGCGAGCCCATGATCGTGTTTGATGCGCTGGAACTGGAAGCGGGCCGGGGCGTGAAGGGCGATCGCTACAGCCGCAAGGACGGCGGGCGGCAGGTGACCTTGATTGCCGCCGAGTCTCTCGCCGCCATCGCCGCCCATGTGGGCCGAGACGAAGTCGACCCGACTGAGCTTCGCCGCAACATCGTGGTCGCGGGGATCAATCTGTTGGCGCTGAAGGAGCGGCGCTTTCGCATCGGCGCCGCAGTTCTTGAGACCTCCGGCGAGTGCCATCCTTGTTCGCGGATGGAGGAGACTCTCGGCGTCGGCGGCTATAATGCCGTGCGCGGCCTTGGCGGCCTGACCGCTCGGGTGATCGAGGGCGCGCGCGTGCGGATCGGCGATCCCGTCGTCCGGTTGGACGCCGCATCCGACCCCCCATAGGACACGGACAGGCGTGAAAGTGGAGGGGCGGGGCCCTCTCGCGCGCCTCAGACGCATGGCGGGTCTTTACAAAATTGCCGCGACGAACGATGTCCTTTTGGCGCGACTACGCCATCACTGATTTTGGATCGAACTACATGTCTTCCGGGACCGTCAAATTTTTCAACGCCGCGAAGGGGTTCGGCTTTATCGCCCCTGACGATGGGGGCCAGGACGTGTTCGTCCACGTCTCCGCCGTGGAACGCTCTGGCCTGAACGGCCTGAACGAAGGGGATACCGTAAACTTCGACCTCGAGCAGGACCGCCGCTCCGGCAAGGCCGCCGCGGTGAACCTCGAAGTGACCGGCTCCTCGCCCGTCGCCCCGCGCGGTCCCGGCGGCCCGCGCTCGGCGCCCCGCGGCGGAGACTCCTACGCCTCGCGTCCGCCTCGCGCCGAATACGGCGGCGGTGGCGGCGGCGGCCAGACCAGCGGGTCGGGCCAGGGCACCGTGAAATGGTTCAACCAGACCAAGGGCTTCGGCTTCATCCAGCCTTCGGATGGCGGCGGCGACATCTTCGTTCACATCTCGGCCGTCGAGCGCGCCGGCTTGCGTTCGCTGAACGAAGGCCAGAACGTTTCCTACGAACTCGAGCAGGATCGCCGCTCGGGCAAGACCTCGGCGGTCAATCTCCGCGTCGACTAGATCGGCGATCCTGATGGGAGGAGCGCCGCGACATCTTCCGAGAGCCGCGGCGCTGTTTCTTCTGGCCTTTTTGGCCTGGGGCTGCGCGACCGTCCCCCCTCGGCTCCCGCCGCCGCCGGTCCATTCCAATGGACTGGCGCTGTGGCGAATCCTGCATGACCGGTGCGTGCCCGACCAAATGCAGCACGCCACGCCCGCGCCTTGTACGGTGGTCGCCCTGTCGCCCGACGAGGCGCACGGCTTCGTGGTGCTGAAGGACAGGAACGGTGTCGCCCAGCACCTACTGATGCCCACCGCGCGGATCACCGGGATCGAGGACCCGCTGATCCTTCAACCGGGCGCGCCCAACTTTTTCGCTATAGCCTGGTCGCAGCGCGGCCTGTTGGAGCAGCGCCTGGGACATTCGCTTGGCGCCGGCCAGACGGTGGTGGCCGTCAACTCCCGCTACGGCCGCAGCCAGGATCAGCTTCACCTGCATATCGACTGCCTTGGCGCGCCGAGCGTGGCTGCCCTGGCGTCCTTGGGCGAAACGGCCCGCGACTGGTCTTCGCCGCCGGTGACGCTCAAGGAACAAGTCTACCGGATCAGATGGGTCGATACGCCTGAACTGGCCTCCACCAGCCCCTTCCACATGCTGGCCGATGGGCTGTCCGTTCCGCCGGCCGAGATGGGCGCCTGGACGCTGGCCCTTGTCGGCGCACACAGGGGCGTCCACGACGGCTTCTATCTCCTGGCGCAGCGATACGATCCTGCACGCGGCCGGAGAGCATCGGCGGAAGACCTGCAGGACTATGACTGCCACCTGTGATGGGCGCTTCGATCAACCTCAACTGGGCCGCGCGGCAGATTTCGTAATGGCGCCGCTTGTACCCACTTTCGCGGCCTGAAGCTCAGCTTACGTTAGGATTTGGACCCTAGGCATGTGTGCCTAGTGACACGTGGAGCGCCATGAATCCGGATGCACGCATAAACCTCGAGCAGGTTTCGATCCTGCTGCTGGACGGCGCCGTCGGCATGAGTGTGCTGGCGCAGATTTTCGGCGGTTTCGGCGCGCGCAAGCTCTACAAGTGCACGACGTTCGACGAGGCCAAGGCTGTCCTGAAAGACAGCGAAATCGATCTTGTGGTCCTCAATGACGAGGTGGACGGAACGCCCGGACACGAGGTGGTGCGATGGCTGAGGCGGCTGGACGGCAATGTGAACGCCTTTGCTTCGGTGATCCTGGTGGGAGGGCACGTGCGTCGCTCGCAGGTGCAGCTCACGCGCGATTGCGGCGCCAATTTCCTCATGGCCAAGCCGCTGAGCCCGCGCATGGTGCTGGAGCGGGTGGTGTGGGTCTCGCGCGAGAAGCGCCCCTTTGTTGGGACCGATACCTATGCCGGTCCCGACCGGCGCTTCCATATCCCGTCGGAACGGGAGAACCTCGGTCGCCGTCGAGGGGATGGCCTATCCCCGGTCGATGCCGCAAATCCCCTTCTGCCCTTGATCGGAGACGCAAAAACATGAGCGTCGTCAGGTTCATTCCTCAGGTTAACCGGCTGGCTAAGGCCATGGCCGGACCGGGCGGCAAGAAGGCTTCCGAGGCCATCGCCGACGCCCAGGCGGGGCTCGATACGATCGCCCCGCCCTGTGTCGAAGCGATCGACGAGGCCCTGCTGCGGATCGAAGCCGCGACCGCCGCCGCCGGCCCCCTGGCGGAAGGCCGATCCGAGGCGATCTACCGCGACGCCAACCGCATCTTCGGGCTCGGCGGACTGTTCGGCCTGGACGATATGGGCAAGGTGGCCTGGAGCCTGTGTGAGTTGATCGATCTAAGCGCCGGGACCGCGCCGTCCGCCCGCGCCGCCATCGACGCCCATGTCCGCAGCCTGCGCCTGCTTCGCTTCGGCGCGCTGCCCGAAGTCGAACGGGCTGCAGTGCTGGCGGGTCTCGACCGTCTTCTGGCCCATGTACGCGGCGAGGCGGCCGAGGCCTGACAGTCGCGGAGCTTTGCTGGTAGGTTGGTCTTCGACACGGTTGAGGACGACGCCTATGAGCCGCATCTTCGGCAAGGTCTGTCAGAACGGCTATGTGGTTCGCAACATCCACTCGGCCATGCACCACTGGATCGAAGTCCTGGGCGTCGGCCCGTGGTTCTATATCGAGGACGTGAAGACCGACTGGTTCACTTATCGCGGTCAGCCTTCCGAGGTGAAGATGTCCATCGCCCTGGCCAATTCCGGCGATCTGCAGATCGAACTGATCCAGCCGCGCAATGATGCGCCCTCCATGTACCGCGACTTCCTCAGCACAGGGCGCGAGGGCCTCCAGCACATGTCGTATTGGACCGAGGACTATCAGGGCCTGTATGACCGCGCCCTGTCGCTCGGCTACACGGTCGGGCACGAAGGTCAGATCGGCGGCGAGAAGGGACGCTTCGCCTATTTCGACACCGAATCCCAGGCTGGAGCCCATCCCGGCACGGTGGTGGAAATTTCCGACATCAGCGGGACCAAGGGACGGACCTTCGCCCACATCCGCCGCGCGTCGGAAGGCTGGGATGGGACCAACCCGATCCGGACCTTCGGCTAGCCGCTGCATATCCCGCCATTGCGCCGACCTCTGCCTGCCGCTATCTCACGCCCCACCCCAATATGACTGATGGAGCGCGGGTTCGGCCCGCCCGCTCCGCATGAGAGTGCACCTATGGCGCAGCAGTACATCTACCAGATGCAGGGCCTGACCAAGGCCTATCCCGGCGGCAAGAAGGTCTTCGAGAACATCTGGCTGTCCTTCTACTCGGACGCCAAGATCGGCGTGGTCGGGGTGAACGGCTCGGGCAAGTCCACCCTGCTGAAGATCATGGCCGGGCTCGACAAGGAGTTCAACGGCGAGGCCAAGGCCGCCGACGGCGTGAAGATGGGCTATCTGGAGCAGGAGCCGCACATCGACGAGGCGCTCGATGTGTGGGGCAATGTCATCGCCTGGTGCGAAGAGAAGAAGATCTTCGACCGCTTCAACGCCATCGCGGCGGAACTCGGCGAGAACTACACCGACGAACTGATGGAGGAGATGAACACCCTCCAGGAGAAGATCGACGCCGGCGACCTGTGGGACATCGACAGCCGCATCGAGATGGCCATGGACGCCCTGCGCTGCCCACCCAACGACTGGCCCGTGGACAAGCTGTCCGGCGGCGAGAAGCGCCGCATCGCCCTGGCCCGCCTGCTGCTGTCCAAGCCCGACATGCTGCTGCTGGACGAACCCACCAACCACCTCGACGCGGAATCCGTCGCCTGGCTGCAGCACCATCTGGAAGCGTTCCCCGGCTGCGTGATCCTGGTCACCCACGACCGCTACTTCCTGGATCAGGTGACCAAGTGGACGCTCGAACTCGATCGCGGCAAGGGCGTGCCCTATGAGGGCAACTATTCCGGCTGGCTGGAGCAGAAGCAGAAGCGGGTCGTGCAGGAGCAATCGGAGAGCGAGGCCCGCCAGCGCGCCCTGACCCGAGAACTGGAATGGGTACGCTCCGGCGCCAAGGCGCGCCAGTCCAAGTCCAAGGCCCGCCTCGCCGCCTATGAGGACATGGTCCGCGAGCAGGAGAACAGCCGCCAGGCCCAGACCCACGCGGTGATCCAGATCCCGCCCGGCCCGCGACTCGGCAATGTGGTGCTGGAGGTCAACGGCCTTCAGAAGGAGTTCGGCGACAAGCTGCTGTTCAAGGACCTGTCGTTCCGTCTGCCGCCCAACGGCATCGTCGGCGTGATCGGCCCGAACGGCGCCGGCAAGTCCACCCTGTTCAAGCTGATCACCGGCCAGGAAAAGCCCGACGGCGGCGTCATCAAGGTCGGCGAGACGGTGAAGCTGGCCTATGTGGATCAGAGCCGCGATGCGCTGGATGACTCCAAGACCGTCTGGCAGGAAATCAGCCAGGGGCTCGACGTGATGAAGGTGGGCAATCGAGAGATCAACACCCGCTCTTACGTCGGCTCGTTCAACTTCAAGGGCGGCGACCAGCAGAAAAAGGTCGGGCTGCTGTCCGGCGGTGAGCGCAACCGCGTGCACCTGGCCAAGACCCTGGCTGAGGCCGGCAACCTGATCCTGCTGGATGAGCCGACCAACGACCTCGACATCGAGACTTTGCAGAATCTGGAAGAGGCGCTGGAGGACTTCGCCGGCTGCGCCGTGGTGATCTCCCACGATCGATGGTTCCTCGACCGCCTCGCCACCCACATCCTCGCCTTCGAGGGCGACAGCCACGTGGAATGGTTCGAGGGCAATTTCGAAATGTACGAGGAAGACAAGAAGCGTCGCCTCGGTACCGACAGCCTTATCCCCCACAGGATCAAGTTCCAGAAGTTTACGCGGTAAATAACCAGGCCCCGTCGAGCCCGGCCTTGCGCGGAACGACCTTAGCCATAGGAGCGTTCGTCCCGAGTGCGGCCAAGCTGGGCCGCTGCTGAATCGAGGCTGCTTTTGGCACTGTCAAATCCGCTGATCGCCAAGCTTGAAAAGCGGGACCGGCTTTCGCCCGAGGAACGGCGGGTGCTCGAGGCTGCGCCTTTCGTGATCAAGAACGTCCCGGCTGGCGAAGATATCGCCGAGGAGGGGCAGACGCTGGATTTCAGCACCATGGTGCTGGAGGGCTGGACCACGCGCAACAAGGTGCTGGAAGACGGGCGGCGGCAGATCACCGCCTTCCACATCGCCGGCGACTTCGTCGATCTGCACTCCTTCCTGCTGAAGCCCATGGACCATAGCGTGACGGCGGTGACGCCGTGCCGCCTGGCCCTGGTCAAACACGCTGTTCTCACCGAGATCACCGAGAAGCATCCGCACCTGACGCGGATGCTGTGGCTCAGCACCCTGATCGACGCGGCGATCCACCGCGAGTGGCTGGTGGCGCTCGGCCGCCGCAGTGCGCTGAGCAATCTGGCTCACCTGCTCTGCGAACTCTATCTGCGGCTGGAGACGGTCGGGCTCACCAAGGGGGGCAGCTTCCAGTTTCCGGTGACCCAGGTCTTGCTGGCCGATGCGCTTGGCCTGTCGCCGGTGCATGTGAACCGCGTGCTGCAGGAGCTGCGGCGCGAAGATTTCGTCACCTGGCGAGGCGCGAACGTGGTGATCAAGGACTTCGACAAGCTGAAGGCGGTCGGGGAATTCGACCCGACCTACCTCAACCTTACCCCCGTGCCGCGATAACGCCTGAACGCCACGCGGCTGAAGGTCTAAGAGATCGCCAACTGCGTCACGCCGCGTGCACTCACATCCTTGCCATGGACATCCTTGTAGACGCCGAGCTTGGCGCTATCCCAAGTGGCGGCGACCGTCCGTTTGACCGACGCGCTGGGGACGAGCCCGGCCAAGTTAGGGGTCGGATCGGTCGTGGTGCTGGGCAGCTTTGCCGCGATCTTCAGCTTAGCCGGAAAGCCGAGTTGGGCTGGGGTCTTGGTGGTGGGGTAGAACCGAGCTTCGCCGCTGATCTGGTATTTGCCACGGGTGGTGGCGATGGGCTGGCCATCCTTGGCGTTGGGCTTACTTTCGGGACCGGTCTTGGCGAACCAGTTCGATTGGAATTGATCGCCGTCGATCACTCCAGTTCCGGCGGGGACGTCGAACAGCTCCCAATAGGTGAGGACGTCTAGGAACAGGGTATCGTTTTGAGGGTCGAAGGCGGTTTTGGCCTGATCCAGGCTCAGGGGCATCTCCAGGCCGCCGTTGACCATGACCAGATCGGTTAGGCTGCGCGTGACCTTTTGGATAATGACGCCCTGGACGCGATTGGTGAGCGCCCAATCGTCGATATAGGTGAAGGCGCCGCAAACATAGACGCTGCGGCTATTGGCGCGCTCGGCGCGGGTGAGGACGGGGGCTGGCATCTTACTACAATGTCGTCCGGCCAGCGACCGTCTGGGCGCCTGTCGCGGATTGGACCAAGCCGACGCAATAGCCGAGGCAGTCGAGTGGGAAGCCTTTCTTAACGGCGGTGGAGGCCGCAAGTCTTGCCGCGAATGCGGTGTTGTAGGCCGTGGCCTGAGCGGCGGTGATGACGTCTGCGCCTGAGGCGATGACGACGGCGACCTGGCTGCTGAACTCGTAATACCCGGCGGCGGGGCCAGCCTTGATACTCGTGCCGACGGCGAAGCTCTCGCAAGCCTGGGACGAGAATTGTTTAAGCGTGGCGGCCGCATCGACGGGATCGACATTGGCGTTGGGCGAAAGCACAATCAGCGCGTGAGAATAACTTTTCGCCGCAGCCGCTTGGTTTTTGGCGAGGTCAGCGACCAGCTTGTCCGGGTTATAGTTCGATAGCGAACACAGAATCTTCCAGCTCATTTCCATTCTCCTTGTCTTGCGTTCTTGGGTGTGGCGGACGTCTGCACGACGGCGCGTTCCAGGCCGTCGGCGGCGAAGCGCACGGTGACTGTGACGGTCTCGTGCAGGGGCAAACCCCTCAGAAGCCAGCCTAGAAGGCTGCGCCACAGGTCGATCGCCGTGAGGAAGGGCGGCAGTCGAAGGGGGCGTCGTTCGATCCAGCTGATCTCGACCCGCTCCAGGCTGAAGCCGGCGGGCCCCAGCTGGGCCTGACTGAGATCGATCACCGGCGTCAGCCAGCGCGCGAGCCGCTCCGCCCGCCTTCCCGCCTTTCGCCCTGTCCGCGCCGCCGTCATTCCATCCACGCCGGCTTGCGAGGAAAGCCCACGTGATAGACGTGGTACTGCATCACCACCTGGTGCTCGCCTACGTGGAGGATATTGAAGCTCTTCTCCACGCCGATGATGACGCCCCTCGGATAGTCCGAGAGGCATCGGTTCAAGAGCTTGGTGGCATGCTCGATTTCCTCGTGGGATTTCAGCGAAGTCGGGTCGTGACTTCCCACCAGGATGCGCTTGACGAAATGGACGTCGCTAAGCTGGAAAGGATTTTCCGCCACCCGCCGACCGCGCTATTTGGCTGGGATAGCCGGGGTGGCCGGTCCCGCCACCTTGGGCACTATGGCGGCGTTCATGATGTCGAGCACGCGAGCCAGACCTTCGGGCATACCCTTGTCCGAGGCATGTACCTCCACATGGTACTTGGCCGAATTGTCCGAAGAGCGGGTGTTCTCCTGGTGGGTAGCGACCGAGCCCTCCACATGGACCTTGATGCTGAAGCAGCCCCAGCCAGCCTCCATGTCCGCGGCGAACTTGCCCTCCTTGTCCTCGCTGTCCTTGTGGGAGGTCGAGGACTTCACCTCCATGTCGAAGGTGATGTCGACCGTGTCGATGAACAGCGACGGGACCTTGACGATGGCGAGAAGCGGAACGTCCATGACGACTTCCTCGTCCTCGGTTCCACCCGATCCGTCCTCCTTCAGCTTGGTGCGGTTAAAGCTGAATTTGGCTGTGCGGATCGCTCCGACAGCGTTCTTGTCGTTGGCCGCGTCCGCATCGCTTGGCGGGTTGAAACCTACCACCTTGATGAAGGTCGCCGTCGCATTGGCGAGCGCGATCTGCGCATCGCAAGCCGCCCGCAAGGGCCCGCCGATCAGATCGGACATGGGCAATCCCTTGAACTGGGACGCCATATCTACAAGGCCGTCGTCCGCCATCGCATTTCCCCCTTAAAAAGCGCCGCCCAATGCCGCGCCGTTCCTGTTTTGGCTCCGCGCTGGGCGGTCGAAGCCTTAGCTCGTCGGCGAGTCCTGCGGCGCGGGACGCTGGCCGTGCATCTTGTTCAGTTCGGTCAATAGGCGCGCCAGGCCCTCGGGCACCTCCGCATCGCGAACCTTGACCACCACGTGCGCCTTGCGCCCCTTGGCCGCGCTCGATCCGTTGAAGGAGTCGGTCAGGATGCGCCGTACCTTGGGCACGGGCGAAGTGTCGTCCTTGGTCAGCGACCTCACCGCTTCGGGGCTGTCGAGCGTGCCGTCGTCTTCGACGCCGCCAAGTTCGATATCGAACTCGACCTGCACTTCGCTGATCCGAAGCGGATTGAGCGGCACGAGAGTGAGGATCGGAATGTCGAGAAAGTCTTCATCGCCGGGCTTGGCGTCGTGCCGCAGGGACGGCAGGCGCATGCTCATCAGCAAGGGCCGCAGCGCCTTGTAGAAGAACCCACCGAGATTGAGGATTTGCTGGCGCTCCACCTCTTGCTGCGCGCTGGCGATCGCGCCGGCGATGCCCTGAACGAGCGCGCAATGTGGTCCGCTCAGCCATAAACACCCCCAAGACCACAACCGTAGATGTCAGATAATATAGATGCAAGTCATAGTTTATTTCGATGCGCGCGATGGGTGTGCGGCCCGATCTGGGCCTGCCTTGCCCCGGCGAGGCGAAATGCCTCTGCTTTGGGTGGCGTTGGCCCTCCAGATGCCCTAAGCCTTCGGGTTCGAACGCCGCTCGGGTGCAGCCAAGGGCGAATCGGCGGACTGTTCGAACAGGCGGCGGCGCTCGGCCTCCGACTGACTCAAGAGACCTATCGGAGTTCTAGCCTATGGCTGACGCCAAGAAGATCAGCGGACTGCAGAAGCCGCTCACCCCCTCGCCGGAACTCGTGGCCGTGGTCGGCTCCGGTCAGATCGCGCGTAGCGACGCTGTGAAGAAGCTGTGGGACTACATCAAGGCCCACAACCTGCAGAACCCGGAAAACAAGCGCGAGATCATCGCCGACGCCAAGCTCAAGCCGCTGTTCAGCGGCAAGGACAAGGTGACGATGTTCGAAATGAACTCGCATCTCGCCAAGCACCTGAAGTAGGGCGTCGTCCCGCCACGATCTTTCCGGCCAAGCTGAAACTTGGTCGGAGGGGTCGGGGTTCTCTGTCTACCTCATTGAGTAGATGGAGATTTTCCCATGGCTGAACAGACATTGAATGGCCGACGCGTGGCGGTGCTCGCGACCGACGGCTTCGAGCAGTCCGAACTTGAAAAGCCGGTCGAAGCCTTGAAGGCGGCCGGCGCCACCGTCGAGGTGGTCTCGCCCACGTCCGGCGAAATCCAGGGCATGGAGCACGACCAGAAGGGCCGCATGGCCTCGGTCGATACCGAACTCAAGAACGCGAGCGCGGGCGACTATGACGCCCTGGTGCTTCCGGGCGGCGTCGCCAATCCTGACGCCCTGCGCCTGGAGCCCGAGGCTATCGCATTCGTGCGCAGCTTCGCCGAGGCGAACAAGCCCATCGCCGCCATCTGTCACGGTCCCTGGACCCTGATCAACGCCGAAGCGGTGGAAGGTAAGACCATGACCTCCTGGCCGTCTCTGGAGGTTGATCTGACCAATGCCGGCGCCGAATGGGTGGACCGTGAAGTGGTGGTGGACCGCGGTCTCGTCACCTCGCGCAAACCTGACGACCTGCCCGCCTTCTGCGCCAGGATGATCGAAGAATTCGCCGAAGGTCGTCACGGCGACGCGCCGGAGCCCGGCGCCTGATCCTCGTCAGACCGATTGGCGGAGAAACCGCCTGATATCCCGATCCGATTTCAGGCGCACTACGCGGGCATCGCCGCCATAAGCGGCGATGCCCGCTTCGCGTCGTGGTGCCACCTTGTGGGGATAGGTCCAGATGAAAGCGATAAAGGCCCAGTCGATCTTTTCGGGACATCCTGCACCCATGTCCGCCCGCGTCCGGCCGATGTGGGTCGCCCAGCGCCACAGCACGCGCCATAGGCACAGCCAGCGTGGCCGGTCGATCACCACGATGGTGTCGCAGCGCGGCAGGCGCAGGTCCGACGTGTTGCTGTAGTTTCCGTCCACCACCCAGCGATCCCCGGCCAGCGCCTCGGTCAGAAGCGTACGGAACTCGCCCCGGTCGCGCTCCACCCAGCCCGGCAGCCAGTGCAGGGCGTCGAGATGGACCACCGGCAGGCCGAGCTTGTCGCCCAGGGCCCGCGCCAAGGTGGATTTGCCGCCGCCGGAACAGCCGAGGATGGCGATGCGCCGCATGATGGGCTTTAAGCTCGATGGGCGCTGCTGCGTCAAATCCCGGACCCGCTTCATGACCGACAAGCCGACGCTCCTTCTCGACGCACCCGCCCTTGGTGGGCTGAAACGACGGCTGGAGGCGGACTACGAGGTGCTATGCCTGTGGGAGCAGCCAGATCTCGACGCCTTCCTTTCGGGCGGTGGTCAGCGCGTGCGCGCGATCATCGGCGGCGGCGAAAAGACGGACACGCGTCTGATCGAGGGGCTGCCGAACCTTGGGCTCATCGCGCGCATCGGCTCGGGCTACGAGGGTGTGGATGTGCCCCACGCCCGCGCCCACGGGGTGCAGGTAACCAATACGCCGGGCGTGAACGCCGACGACGTGGCGGACCTGGCGCTGGCCCTGCTGCTCGGTCTCGTGCGCGGTGTGGACGCTGGCGACCGGATGGTGCGGGCGGGGGCATGGACCCGCTCCCATCGCGGCGACGCCCGACCGTCCATGAAGGGGCTCAAGGTCGGCGTTCTGGGGCTCGGCGACATCGGCAAGGCTACCGCGGAACGCGCCGAGGCGTTCAGGTCCGAGGTTCGGTGGTGGGGACCGCGTCCCAAGCCGGACGTCTCCTGGCCCCGCGTCGAAAGCCTGCCCGCCCTGGCGGACTGGTGCGACGCCCTGGTGATCTGCGCACGCGCCGACGCCTCCAACGCGAAGCTGATCGACGGGGCGGTGCTGGACGCGGTGGGCGCGAACGGGGTGGTGGTCAACATCACCCGTGGCTCCATCATCGACGAGGACGCTCTGATCGAACGGCTGAAGGACGGGCGGCTGGGCGGCGCGGCGCTCGACGTGTTCGAGACCGAGCCGACCCCGGCTGCGCGTTGGGAGGGCGTTCCGAACACGCTCCTGACCCCCCACATCGGCGGTAATACCCGCGGCGCGATCCAGGCCATGGTGGCCATGGCGCTGGAAAATGTCCGCGCGTTCCTGGCCGGCGAGCCCGTCCCGAACGCCGTGCCGGATTAGGCGGGGCCGGAGCCTCGTCTACCCCCGCGCGCCCTGCTGCGTCGCCTGGTTCCGCAGTTGGGCGATCAGGGCGTTGATGTCTCCGCGATTGTTGTCGAGGGTGGATACGAAGTCCTGCTGCTCGGTGATGGCCAGCCAGACGCCGGCCACCGAGACGTCCACGGCGCGATAATGGCCGTCCGGTCCGCGGATCACACGCCACTTCACTTCGATCGGCTTCTTGGTCTCGCCGCCGACGATCTCGGAATTGACCACCACATCGCCGGGCTGGCGCACGGTGGAGCCGGTCACCCGCAGTTTCTCGCCGTGATACTGGCCGAGACGGCTCTCATAGACGCTGTTGGCATAGATGCGGAACACCTGGGCGAAGTCGTTGTACTGTTGCGGCGTGACGGTGCGCGCGTACTTGCCGAGCACGAAGCGGGTGATACGCGGCACGTCCGCCACCTGATCGACGAAGGCGCGGAACTGGGCGCGCATGGCGTTCTGGTTGCCGCCCTGGTTCAGGATGGTCAGGGCCTTGCTCGCCTCGTTGGCGACGAAACCCTCCGCGTCGGCATCGCGCTGCGCCTGCGCGTAGGCGGCGGTGGGCAGGGTGGCGACGAGGGCCGGCGCGCCGATGGCGAGCACGGCGGCGAACAGGGCAGGGAGGGTCGATCGAGCGTACATGGGAGGACCTTGCTGGTCGGGATTGGAAGGATCAGGGCTTCTGCTTCGGAGCGGGCCTGGACGACGGCGCGCCTGGCTCGGGGCCGAAATCGGGCAGGGCTTTCACGTCGGTCTCGGCCGTGCCGGTCTGACTGGAGTGCTGCAGAAACGCCGAGCGCAGGGTTGCGTAAGGGTCGGTCGCCGTGCGGTTCACGTCCTTCAGGATCGGATCGGCCTGGTCGCGCTTGTCGAGGCCGGCGACGACGGTGCGGCTGGTCGTGACGGCGGTACGGCCACTGTAGTTGATCCAGGTAAAGGGATCTGTGACCACGTCCACCACGCGCCCGGTAAGGTCGCGTACGCTCGACGGGCCGAACACCGGCAGGAAGAGGTAGGGGCCGTTGGGCGCGCCATAGCGCTGCAGGGTGTCGTCGAACCCGCTCGGCTCACGCGGCAGACCGTTGGCGCCGGTCACGTCGAAGATGCCGGCGATGCCGACAGTCGAATTGACCACGAAACGCACCAGCGTCTTTCCGGCCTTGGCCGGGCGCA
This sequence comes from uncultured Caulobacterales bacterium, assembly GCA_903862425.1. Lineage (GTDB taxonomy): Bacteria > Pseudomonadota > Alphaproteobacteria > Caulobacterales > Caulobacteraceae > CAIOYC01. The sequence goes on from CAIOYC010000039.1 coordinate 19,854, forward strand.
GCTGCACGACATTGTTGAGGAAGGTGACCGGCTCGCCGAGATTGTAGAGCACATTGTGCGCGCCCTCGCGTACCGGATGGGGCAGGGCATGATGGTAGAACACCGTTGTCGGCCGGATCACAGCCCGGTCGATGCCTTTATTGACCTTGTAGAGGCCTCGGTTCGCGCCCTCCCACGGATCCTGCGACCGCGTGTCGGTCGCCGAAGACGCCGGCGTGGGTTGCTGCGCCATGGCCTTGGGCGAGGCGGTCTGGGCGAGCGCGCCCGTGGCCAGGAGGCTGGAGCCGACGACCGTCGAAATAAGCAGGGTTCGAAGCACCGTGATCTCCGTGTACCGCCAAGCTGGCAAGCCTCACCTGTGGTGCCTAACGCGCCATTCAAGCCGAGGTCGCTTGATTTAGATCAAAATCGCCGGGCGAGTGGCCACTGCGGCACAGCTTGACATAAGGACATAAGGATATCTTTATATGATCCATGTCGTTTACGTCTGACGAGCTGGTGGAGGTGTTGCGCGCGGCAGGCGAACCGACGCGCCTGCGCATCCTGGCCCTGCTCCTGCGCGAGGAACTTTCGGTAATGGAGCTCGGCCAGATACTGGACCAGAGCCAGCCGCGTGTCTCGCGTCACCTGAAGCTGCTGACCGAAGCCGGCTTGGTGGAGCGGTTTCCGGATGGGGCCTGGGTTTTCTACCGCTTGGCGCTCGGTGGCGACCGGCGGCGATTGATCGACGCCGTCCTGCACCGACTGGCCGAGGGCGAACCCGTGACCGGCCGCGACCTGGACCGCTTGGGCCAGGTGCATCGGGCGCGTGAAGCCGAAGCCGCCGCCTATTTCGAACGCAACGCCGCACGCTGGGACGAGGTGCGTTCGCTCTATGTGACGGAGGACGAGGTGGAGCGCGCCATCCTCGACGCGGTAGGGCCGGGACCGTTCGAGCGGCTGGTCGATCTCGGCACCGGGGCGGGCCGCATGCTGACGCTGCTGGGCGCCAAGGCCCGCTCGGCGCTCGGGCTCGACCTCTCGCAGCAGATGCTCAACATTGCGCGTCGACAGGCCGGAGATGCCGGCCTTAGTCAGTATGAGCTTCGCCACGGCGATATCTTCGCCACGGGACTACAATCCGGGTCTGCGGATCTCGTCGTGATCCACCGCGTGCTGCACTATCTCAACGACCCGGCGGCGGCGGTGTCGGAAGCGGCGCGGCTCGTTTTGCAGGACGGCCGGTTGCTCATCGTCGACTTCGCCCCGCACCGCCTGGAATATCTGCGCCAAGCCCACCAGCATCGCCGACTCGGCTTTTCGGACGAGGAGATCGAACGGTGGTGTGTCGAGGGCGGCCTTCCGGACGTGACCTGCACGACCCTGGCGCCCGCCACCGATGATGGACTGACGGTCAAGGTCTGGCTCGCCCGTCCGGCGGCGGCGCAGCAGAGGAATGTCGCATGAACGCCTGGCCTGTCCGTCGCGGGACCGCGCTCGGCCCGATCGCCCGATCCGCCGTGCGACCCAAGGGGCGCCTCAACGTATCCTTCGAGTTCTCCCCGCCCAAGAGCCCCGAGGCTGAAGAGACCTTGTGGACGGCCATCCGCCGGCTGGAGCCGCTGGAGCCGACGTTTGTCTCCGTTACCTATGGCGCGGGCGGTTCGACGCGCGAGCGCACTCACCGCACGGTCAAGCGGCTGCGCGAGGAAAGCCAGCTGATCCCGGCCGCCCATCTCACCTGCGTCGGCGCCAGCCGCGCCGAGGTGGACGCGGTGATCCAGGATTACTGGGACGCGGGCGTGCGCCACATCGTGGCTCTGCGCGGCGACCCTCCCGGCCAGATCGGCGGCGCTTATGCGCCGCGCGAGGACGGCTACAACAACGCCACCGAACTCACCGCCGCCATCAAGCGCATCGGCGATTTCGAGGTGACCGTCGGCCTCTATCCGCAGGTGCACCCCGAGAGCCCGTCCATCGACCACGACATCGACGTGCTGAAGGCCAAGGTGGACGCCGGGGCGACCCGCGCCATCACTCAGTTCTTCTTCGACACCGACAACTTCCTGCGCTTCGTGGACAAGGTGCGCAGCGCGGGCGTCCATATCCCGATCCTGCCGGGCATCATGCCGGTATCCAACTTCAAGGGTCTGCAGAAGATGGCCGGGCCGTGCGGTATCGAACTGCCGGCATGGCTGATCGCCCTGTTCGAGGGGCTGGATTCCGATCCGGAGACCCGCAAACTGCTCGCCTGCTCGGTAGCGGCGGAGACCTGCGCCAAACTGGAGGAAGAGGGCTTCAGCGACTTCCACTTCTACACCTTGAACCGCGCGGACCTTAGTTATGCGCTCTGTCGCGTGCTTGGGGTGCGCGACCGGCATCTGGAGGTCTAGGGCCATGAAGCGCATCCTTATCGGCGTCGCGGCGCTCTGCGCGCTCATCGCGCCGTCCGCCCGGGCGCAGGCGAACTGGACCCAGCCTTTCGCGCCCTTCCACGTGATCGACAACGTCTACTATGTGGGCTCCGCCGGCCTGTCCGCGTGGCTGATCAAGACCCCCAAGGGGTTGATCCTGCTCGATGTGGGTCTGCCGCAGAACGCTCCCATGGTGGAAAAGAGCATCGAGGCGCTCGGCTTCCACGTGAAGGACATCAAGATCCTTCTGAACAGCCATGCCCATTTCGACCACTCCGGCGGTCTGGCGAAGCTGAAGGCCGACAGCGGCGCGGCCCTCTATGCCAGCGCGGGCGACAAGGACGCCCTCGAAAAGGGCGACTATCCGGGCTGGGAAGAGAAGACCGAGTTCAACTTCCCACCGGTGAAGGTGGACCGGGTGCTGAAGGACGGCGACAAGGTCAGCCTCGGCGGCGTCGATCTCACCGCGGTCGCGACCCCCGGTCACTCGGCGGGCTGCACCAGCTATCTGCTGCCCGTGACGGATGCGGGCGTGAAGCACACCGCTTTCTTCTTCTGCAGCGCCTCGGTGGCGGCGAACCGTCTGGCGCCCAACCCGCAATATCCGGACATCGTCGCCGACTATCGCCGGACCTTCGCCCGGTTGAAGACCATCGACGCCGACGTCTTCCTGGCCCCGCATGCGGAGATGTTCGGCCTTCTCGCCAAGCGCGCCGCGCTCAAGCCCGGCCAGCCCAACCCCTTCGTAAAGCCCGGCGAGGTGCACACGGTGGCGGGCGCCTTTGAAAAGGCCTTCGACGCCAGCCTCGCCAAACAGGAGGCGGACGCCCAATGAACCGTACCGAACGTACCGCCACTCTGCGTCGGATCGCCAAGGAGCGCATCCTGGTCCTCGACGGCTCGTGGGGCGTCATGTTCCAGCGCGAGGGGCTGGAGGAGGAGGACTTCCGCCGGGGTCATTTCGAGGACCACGATCACCCGCTGAAGGGCGATAACGACATCCTGTGTCTCACGCGGCCGGACCTCGTGACCAAGCTGCACGACGCCTATTTCGGCGCCGGCGCGGACATTTCCGAGACCAATACCTTCAACGCCACCTCAATCAGCCAGGCGGACTATGCGCTGGAGGGCTCGGTGCGCGACATCAACCTCGCCGCCGCACGCCTGGGCCGCGAGGCCGCCGACCGCTGGACCGCCGCCGAGCCGCACAAGCCGCGCTTCCTCGCCGGCGCCGTCGGGCCGCTGAACCGCACCCTGTCGATCAGCCCGGACGTGAACGATCCCGGCGCGCGGGGCGTCACCTTCGATCAGGTCTACGACGCCTATCGCGAGCAGGTGCTGGCCCTTCACGAAGGTGGGGTGGACCTGTTCCTGGTGGAGACCGTGTTCGACACCCTGAACGCCAAGGCCGCGATCAAGGCGATCCTGGACCTGGAGGACGACGGGCTGGAGCCGCTGCCGATCTGGATTTCCGGAACCATCACCGACCGTTCGGGCCGCACCCTGTCGGGCCAGACCGTGGAGGCGTTCTGGAACTCGGTACGCCACGCCAAGCCCTTTGCGGTCGGCTTCAACTGCGCCCTCGGGGCGGAACTGATGCGCCCGCACATCGCCGAGCTGTCGCGCCTGGCCGACACCCTGGTCTCCGCCTATCCCAACGCCGGCCTGCCCAACGCCTTCGGTCAGTACGACGAAACGCCCGAGGAGACCGGTCACTTCATCGAGGAATGGGCCGAGAGCGGGATCGTCAACATCGTCGGCGGCTGCTGCGGCACCACCCCCGACCACATCCGCCACATCGCCGAGGAGGTCTCAGGCCTGCCGCCGCGCCAGCCGCCCGAGCGTCCCACGGCCCTGCGCCTGTCCGGCCTGGAGCCGTTCGAGCTCGCCTGATGCCGGTTGATCTGAAACTCTCCAATGTCGAGGTCGAGAGCCTGCGACAGATGCGGACGCGGCTTAACAAGACCGCCGTCAGCGACGCCGCCTCGGCCACTCTCGGGCGCGCCTTCTTTCAGGTGATCGCCCGCTCCGACGTGGCCCCCAACGCCGTGCTGGAGAAGAGCGCCGATAGCGCTGCTCAGCTCATCGCCGCCATCCGTCTCGCCGACCTGGCGGGGCTCTGCGGCGTCATGAATGTGCTGCAGGTGCGCCTCGCCAACCCCGCCGGCTGGCGCGCCCTGCAGACCGCCGGCGTCCCGCAAGCCGTAATTTCCCGCCGTCTCCAACTCGCCGGCCGCGAACCCTCTCCGGAAGACACCGCCGTATGACCGCTCCGCGCGCCCAGTTCGTCAATATCGGCGAGCGGACCAATGTCACCGGCTCCGCCAAGTTCAAGAAGCTGATCATCGAGGGCAACCTCAACGAGGCCCTGTCGGTCGCGCGTCAGCAGGTGGAGGCGGGCGCGCAGGTCATCGATGTGAACATGGACGAGGGCCTGCTCGACTCCAAGCGCGCCATGGTCTCGTTCCTCAACCTGATCGCGTCGGAGCCCGACATCAGCCGCGTGCCGATCATGATCGACAGCTCCAAGTGGGAGGTGATCGAGGCCGGGCTGAAGTGCGTGCAGGGCAAGGCGATCGTCAACTCGATCTCGCTGAAGGAAGGCGAGGACAAGTTCCTCGACCAGGCCCGCCAGTGCCTGCGCTATGGCGCGGCGGTGGTAGTCATGGCCTTCGACGAGGCCGGCCAGGCCGACACCGAAAAACGCAAAGTGGAGATCTGCACCCGCGCCTACCGCACCCTGGTGGACAAGGTCGGCTTCCCGCCCGAGGACATCATCTTCGATCCCAACATCTTCGCCGTGGCGACGGGGATCGAGGAACACCAGAACTATGCCGTGGACTTCATCGAGGCCACGCGGCGGATCAAGCAGACCCTGCCGCAAGCCCGCATCTCCGGCGGCGTCTCCAATGTGAGCTTCAGCTTCCGCGGCAACGAGCCGGTGCGCCGCGCCATCCACGGCGTCTTCCTCTACCACGCCATCGCCGCCGGCATGGACATGGGCATCGTCAACGCCGGCGATCTGCCGGTCTATGACGACATCGACGCGGAGCTGCGCGAGGCGGTGGAGGACGTGATCCTCAATCGCAAACCGAAAGGCGATTGGGACGCCACCGAGCGGCTCGTGGAGATCGCGCCCAAGTACAAGGGCGACAAGGGCGCGGTCCGCGTCGTGGACCTGAAATGGCGCGAGGCCGACGTGGCCGAGCGTCTGGCGCACGCCCTGGTGCACGGCATCACCGAATACATCATCGAGGATACGGAGGAGTCCCGCGCCGGCCTCGCCCGGCCGCTTCACGTGATCGAGGGGCCGCTGATGGCCGGCATGGGCCGGGTCGGCGACCTCTTCGGTGCGGGCAAGATGTTCCTGCCCCAGGTGGTTAAGTCCGCCCGCGTGATGAAGCAGGCCGTAGCCTATCTGCTTCCCTTCATGGAGGCCGAGAAGGGCGGCCAGGATCGCAAGAACGCCGGCAAGATCCTGATGGCCACGGTCAAGGGCGACGTGCACGACATCGGCAAGAACATCGTCGGCGTGGTCCTGCAGTGCAACGATTACGAGGTGATCGACCTCGGCGTCATGGTCCCCGCCGACAAGATTCTCGACGCCGCCGTGGAGCACAAGGTGGATGTGGTGGGCCTGTCCGGCCTCATCACCCCGTCTCTCGACGAGATGGTGTTCGTGGCCCAGGAGATGGAGCGGCGTGGCATGTCGATCCCTCTCCTGATCGGCGGCGCGACCACCAGCATCACCCACACGGCGGTGAAGATCGAACCCGCCTACAAGAAGGGCTCCACCACCTATGTGCTCGACGCCAGCCGGGCGGTGGGTGTTGTCTCCAACCTGCTGTCGCCGGACGAGGGCGCCAGGACCGCCGCCGCCACGCGGGCGGAGTACCAGCGGGTGCGCGAACGCTTCGCCCGTGGGCAGGAGGCCAAGAGCCGCGCCTCCATCGCCGAGGCGCGCGCCAACCGCTATCCCATCGACTGGAACGAAACCCCGCCGCAGCCGCGGCCGAGCTTCCTCGGCACGAAGACCTTCCGCGCCCACGACCTGAAGGACCTGCTGAACTACGTGGACTGGTCGCCCTACTTCCAGAGCTGGGAGCTGGTGGGCCGCTATCCGGACATCCTCGAGGACGACGTCGTGGGCGAGGCGGCGCGGGGCCTGTGGGCCGATACCCAGCCGATCCTGCAGCGAATCCTGGACGAGAACCTGCTCACCGCCAATGGCGTGGTCGGCTTCTGGCCGGCCAATGCCGATGGCGACGACCTCGCCCTGTATGCCGACGAGGGGCGTAACGAGGAACTGGCCCGCCTGCATACCCTACGCCAGCAGATGGACAAGTCCGCGGCGGGCGCGCGCGCCAACGTGGCCCTGTCCGACTTCGTCGCCCCGGTGGGCGGCGCGCCCGACTATGTGGGCGCTTTCGCCGTCACCGCCGGGCATGGCGAACTGTCCCTTGCCAAGGCGTACCGCGAGGCGGGGGACGACTATTCCGCGATCATCGCCACCGCACTGGCCGACCGTCTTGCCGAAGCCTTCGCCGAGGCGATGCACCACAAGGTGCGCACCGAACTGTGGGGCTATGCGGCGGACGAGGGGCTGGCGGCGGCGGACATGATCGCCGAGAAATATGTCGGCATCCGCCCCGCGCCGGGTTATCCGGCCCAGCCGGACCACACCGAAAAGGCGACCCTGTTCAAGCTCTTGAACGCGGAGGGCGAGACGGGCATGGCCCTGACCGAGAGCTTTGCCATGAACCCGCCGGCCTCGGTCTCTGGGCTCTATTTCGCCCATCCGAAGGCGCACTATTTCGGCGTCGGCAAGATTGGCCGCGACCAGGTGGCGGACTATGCCCGGCGCAAGGGGTGGGACCTCGCCACCGCCGAACGCTGGCTCTCCCCCATCTTGGCCTACGACCCCGCCACCAACGAGCGGGGCGAGGCGGCCTGATATCGTATTTCGCTTCGTCTCGGATCGCCGTGCGTTGCGAGAGGATGAAACGCCGCCAGCCCAATATCTTCACCCTCTCCACTTCAGCTTTGCAGCTGGGACTGGAGGCGCAGCAGGTGATTGGCCTGCGGATGGCCAAGGCGGCGCTCGGCGGACCCGCGGCGCAGGAGGAGGCCGCCCTCATGGTGACGGAAAAGGCCGAGGCGGCGATGGAGGCACATGCTGTGTTCGCCACCGCCTGGATGACCGGCGCCGGACCCCTGGCGCCATCCCGCACCCTTTCGCTCTACCGGCGCAAGGTGCGGGCCAACCGCCGTCGGCTGCTCAAGGGTTAGCTGTAGTCATCCCCGCCGATGTCCCCGCTCGTGCCCGGGTCGTCATCGTAGCTGTCGCTGTCGCCGTAATTATTGATGGTCACGTTCTCGGTGGGTTGGCCCCAGCCCCCGCCGCCGCCAAAGCCGCCGCCGCCGAATCCGCCGCCCATGCCATGGTGGCCGCCGAACAGATTGGACAGGCCCTCGAACAGGAAGGCCCCGCCGGCGACGCCCGCCGCCGTGGTGCCCGCGCTTTGCAGGAACGAGCCGAGGCCCGACTGCTGGCCGCCCAGCGGACCGCCGCCGAAGAAGCCGCCGCCCTGCTGCTGGGGCTGGGCATAGGCGCCCGACTGGCCGTATTGCGGTTGCGCCGCCTGACCCCACGGAGTCGAAGGCTGGACGCGCGGGCCAAGGCCGCCGCCGCCCAGGAAGCTGGCGGGTTGCGGCGGAGGCTGCAACCGGTCGAGTTCGGCCTGCATGGCCTCGATCTGCTGCTGCGCCTGGTGCAGGGCCTGATCGGCCAGCAGGGCGTGCTGGGTCAGCACATAGGCCGCATCGGGGTTGGCGCGCATAGCGCTGTCGATCAGCTGCGCCGCCTCGGCATCCTTGGATACGCCCTGGGTCTTGCCGAGGTCGGACAGGAACTGCGTCAGCAGGGAGCGTTCGTCGGGGGTCATCGTCATGCTTCCAAACACCGGCCCATGCCGGCCACTTTCAGATGGGAAACGCGCGACAGCGGCTCAAGCATCATGAAGGCGATGTAATCGGCCCGTGCGGCAACGCTTTCAGCAAGGCGGCCACCACCTTGGCGGTATCCGCCGCCACCGCGTCCACGTTCAGTATGGCGGTGTTGACGCCCGCCTCGGCGCCCGCGTGGTCGGAGAGGCCGCGGATGGCGATGAAGGGGACGCGGTTGGCGTGGGCCACCTGGGCTATGGCGGCGCTCTCCATGTCCACCGCCTGGGCCGCAAAGGCGCGGTGAAGATAGTCGCAGAACGCGGCGTTATCGACGAACACTGGGCCGGATACGCCCGACCCGCCCACATGCAGCGCCAAACCCTCCGGCAGGCTCAGCCGGCTCGCTGCCTCCAGCAGCTCGGGATCGGCCTCGAACCACATCCGCCGCCCGGCGCCGCCACGCGATCGCACATCGACCACGGCGTGGGGAAAGATCATGCCGAAATTGGCCACGCCAGCGCCATCCGCCAGGATGTCCGGACCCCAACCGTCGCCTGTGTCCCTGGCGAAGGTGGCCTCGAGGTACTGGGCCCAGCGGGCCGGAACGGTGATCTCGCCCACGCCGAGCGCCGGGTCGGCTCCGCCGGCGATGCCGCAGACCACGATGCGTTTCACCGTAAACCGCTCCAGCACCATCTGCGCGGCCATGGCGGCGTTGACCATGCTCATGCCCGAGTGGAGCAGCACAACAGGACACCCCGCCATCCGCCCGGTGATGAAGGTGAGGCCGTGAATGGTGGTCCGGCGCGGCCGGGCGACCTTAGCCTCCAGCATCGGCAGTTCGGGCGCATAGGCGCAGATCACCGCCGTTCTCGCCGTCCGGTCCCGCCTGTTCGCCATGCCGTCCTCCATCTCGCAGCCATAGCGTCGCGCTTTATGCTAGGCGAGAGGCGTCGGGCGCGGTAAACGCGAACGATTATCAAATTGGAGCGCGCCGTGATCGAACCCATCATGCTGGTTAAGCTGATCCACGTGATCTCTTCGGCGGTGCTGTTCGGCGGCACCCTGGGCTGCGCGGTGTTCTTCACCCTCGGTCACCGACGGGGTGGAGTGGTGGAGACGGCGGCGGCCAGCTTCTGCCGCACGCTCGGCCTGTTCACCCTGGCGGCGCTGATCGTCCAGCCTGTCACCGGCATGATCCTGATCAAGATGCAGGAAGACAACGCCATGTCGCCCTGGCTGGTCTCGGCCTACACCCTGTACGCCATCGTGCTGCTGGCCTGGATCGGCTCCACTCTGCTTCTCACCCGCTTCGCCAGCGTGGGCCATGCGGGCGAGACGGCGGAGTTTACCCTGTGGTCCGTGTTGAGCTGGGGATCGGTGGTCCTGCTGTGCGCGATCTACATCCTGATGGTGGCCCAGCCGGCGCTGTGGAGCCACGCGGGCTGATACTCAGCCTGAGCTGAGGCGATGGGCGCAAACCTTTGCGCCGGGGCCTTTGAATTGCTAGAGGAAGGGGGCGGCGCTGTGCGTCGATTCTTCTTTGGCGGCGCGGCTTTGCGTTCGCCGGTGGCAGTATCCGAAAGCCGATAATCCTTGAGCGACGATAGCGACATCATTCCCCCGTCTTCCGGAGGTTTGGGGCCGGAAGGCACGGGCGGCGGCGGGGCCATAGCGCCGATCTCGATCGAGGACGAACTCAAGCGCTCCTACCTCGACTACGCCATGAGCGTGATCGTCAGCCGCGCCCTGCCCGACGTGCGCGACGGGCTGAAGCCTGTGCACCGGCGCATCTTCTACGCCATGCACGATCTGAACATGACGCCGGAGCGCACCTATTCGAAGTGCGCGCGCGTGGTCGGCGAAGTGCTCGGCCGCTATCACCCGCACGGCGACCTGTCGGTCTACATGGCCCTTGCGCGGATGGCGCAGACCTTCTCCATGAGCCTGCCTCTGATCGACGGCCAGGGGAACTTCGGCTCGGTGGACGGGGATATGCCCGCCGCCATGCGTTACACCGAGTGCCGCATGGCCAAGTCCGCCGTCGCGCTCCTGGCCGACATCGACAAGGACACGGTCGATTTTCAGGACAATTACGACGGCAAGGAGCAGGAACCCACCGTCCTGCCGGCCCGGATCCCAAACCTTTTGGTCAATGGCGCGGGCGGCATCGCCGTCGGTATGGCCACGAATATTCCGCCGCATAACCTTGGCGAGGTCGTCGATGCCTGCCTGGCGTTGATCGACGATCCGACCACAACGCTTGAAGCCCTGCTCGACATCGTGCCGGGCCCCGACTTTCCCACCGGCGGCGAGATCATCGGCCGGACCGGCGCCCGCAACGCCCTGATGACCGGACGCGGTTCGGTGATCGTGCGTGGCAAGGCTTCCATCGAGACGATCCGCAAGGATCGCGAAGCCATCATCGTCACCGAAATCCCCTATCAGGTGAACAAGGCGACCCTGGTGGAGCGTATCGCCGAGCTGGTGCGCGAAAAGCGCGTCGAGGGCGTGTCGGACCTGCGCGACGAGAGCGACCGCGACGGCACCCGCATCGTCATCGAGATGAAGCGCGACGCCCCCGGCGACGTGATCCTGAACCAGCTCTATCGCTATACACCGCTGCAGAGTTCGTTCGGCGTCAACATGCTGGCGCTGAACCGCGGAAAGCCTGAGCAGATGGGCCTGCGTCCCATGCTCGAAGCCTTCCTGGCCTTCCGCGAAGAGGTGGTGGTCCGGCGCACGAAGTACGAGCTGAACAAGGCGCGCAACCGGGGCCACGTGCTGGTCGGCCTGGCCATCGCCGTAGCCAATATCGACGAGTTCATCCGCATCATCCGCGCCGCCAAAGATCCGGCGGAGGCGCGCGAGCAGCTTGCGGCCCGTGATTGGCCCATCGGCGACATGGCGCCGCTCATCGCCCTGATCCAGGATCCGCGCACCATCGTCGGTGACGGGGATGTGGTGCGACTGTCCGACGAGCAGGCCCGCGCCATCCTGGCCCTGACCCTGTCGCGCCTCACCGGCCTGGGTCGGGACGAGATCTATACCGAGGCGGGCGAGCTGGCCGAGGCCATCGCCGAATACCTGTCGATCCTGGGTTCGCGCGAGCGCATCATGGCCATCGTCCGCGGCGAGCTTGTGGAGGTGCGCGAGCAGTTCGCCGTGCCCCGCCGCAGCGTCTTCGTCGAAGGCGACGCGGATATGGAGGACGAGGACCTGATCCCGCGTGAGGAGATGGTCGTCACCGTCACCCACACCGGCTACGTCAAGCGCACCCACCTGTCGGCCTATCGTACGCAGAAACACGGCGGCAAGGGCCGTTCAGGCATGCGGATGAAGGACGAGGATGCGGTCACACGCGTCTTCTCCGCCTCGACCCACGCGCCGGTGCTGTTTTTCTCGTCCACCGGCAAGGTCTACAAGCTGAAGGTCTGGCGCCTGCCGCTCGGCGATCCGAATGCACGGGGCAAGGCCTTCATCAACCTCCTGCCGCTGGAGCAGGGCGAGACCATCACCACCATCCTGCCCCTGCCCGAGGACGAGGCTCGGTGGGAGGGCATGGACGTGATGTTCGCCACCACGGCGGGCGACGTCCGCAGGAACAAGCTCAGCGACTTCGTCAATGTGAACCGGGCCGGCAAGATCGCCATGAAGCTCGGCGACGAGGACCACATCATCGGCGTGTCGCTGGCCGACACCTCCATGGACGTGCTGCTGACCACCGCCATGGGCCGGGCGATCCGTTTTGCCGTGGAAGAGGTGCGGGTGTTCGCCGGTCGCGATTCCACCGGCGTGCGCGGCATCCGCCTGGCCGAGGGCGACGCCGTCATCTCCATGGCCATGCTCAACACGGTGGCCGCAACGCCCGAAGAGCGCGCCGGCTATCTCAAGCGCTTCCGCGCCGAACTGCGCGCCGAAGGGGTGGAGGGTGAAGAGCCCGTCGTCGCCGAGGAAGATGACGCCGACGAAGCCGCCGCCACCCTCAGCGATGAACGCTATGGCGAGCTGAAAGCGGCCGAGCAGACCATCCTGACCCTGTCGTCCGAGGGCATTGGCAAACGCTCTTCCGCCTACGATTTCCGCCGCACGGGCCGGGGCGGGCAGGGGCTGTCGGCGCAGGACATGTCGCGCAAGGGCGGCCGCCTCGCCGCCGCCTTCCCCGTGGATCCGGGCGATGAACTGCTGCTCGTCACGGACGGCGGCCAGTTGATCCGCGTGCCGGTGAAGAACATCCGCATCGCCGCCCGCAACACCCAGGGCGTAATCGTCTTCCGCACCGGCAAGGACGAACACGTGGTCTCGGTCGAACGCCTAGCCGAACCCGAAGGGGACGATGCCGTAGAAGAAGACGGTGCGGTTGTGGAAGAGTCGTCCGGCGGCGAAGGCGACGAACAGGCTTGACGGATATGGTGTCGTCGGGGCCTTGTTGCGCCGCGGCGAGGGCCGGGGGGTTGAGAGGCTAACGGCATGGTCACGCGTATCGGCCTCTATCCCGGCACTTTCGATCCGATCACCAACGGGCACCTTGACATCATCAAGCGGGCGGTCAAGCTCGTGGACCGGCTGGTGATCGGCGTGGCCATCAATGCGGGCAAGGGGCCGCTGTTCTCATTGGAGGAGCGCGTCGCCCTTGTGGAGCAGGAAGCCGCCGAACTGACCCGGCATGCCGAGATCGTGGTCAAGCCGTTCAACAGCCTGCTGATGCATTTTGCCGAAGAGGTGGGCGCGACCGTGATAGTGCGCGGCCTGCGCGCCGTGGCCGACTTCGAATACGAATTTCAGATGACGGCCATGAACCAGCAGCTGAACCGCAATATCGAGACCGTATTCCTGATGGCCGATCCGCGCCACCAGGCCATCGCCTCCAAGCTGGTCAAGGAGATCGCCGTGCTGAACGGTGATATTTCCGCCTTCGTTACGCCGCATGTCGCCGAGAGGCTGCTCGCCAAGGTGGCCGCTGGCCGCCCCTGAACCACCCTTTGGATTTGAAGTGATGTCTCATCGTCTGCTGGCGGGCCTTGCGCTCGCCGCCCTCGTTCCGGCCCTGGCTATGGCCGCTCCCAAGAAGGATGTGGCGCCGCCAGCGCATCTGCCCACCAATGCGGAGCTGACTTCAAGGAGCAAGACCGCGCCGGCAGGCCCGGTGGAGATCGCGCCGACCGAGGCGGACTGGCGCACGCCGGACCCGGACAACCTGATGGTGATCGACACCAACAAGGGCCGGATCATCATCGAGATGTATCCGCTCCTCGCCCCCGCCAGCGTGGCCCAGCTGAAGACCCTGACCAAGCGCCACTTCTATGATGGCCTGACCTTTTTCCGCGTGGTCGACGAATTCATGGATCAGACCGGCGACCCCAAGAACAACGGCGAGGGCGGCTCGGACCTGCCCAACCTGAAAGGCGAATTCACCTTCAAGCGCAGCGCGGATACGCCCTGGCTGACGGTGACCAGTTCCTCCGCCGTCTCGGTCGGCTTCATGGACGCCATGCCGGTGGCCAGCCAGCCCGAGGACCTGATGGCCATGACGGCCGATGGCAAGGTGACGGCCTGGGGTCTTTACTGCCCGGCTGTGGCGGCCATGGCCCGCGCCAACGACCCGGATTCGGCCAACAGCCAGTTCTTTCTGATGCGCGACGCCTATCCGTCGCTCACCAAGAAATACACGCCGTGGGGCAAGATCATCGCCGGTCAGGACGTGGTGCGGTCGATCAAGGTCGGCGAGCCGGTCGAGGCGCCGCAAGACAGGATGGTGACCGTGCGGCTCGCCTCCGACATGCCGCCGGCCAAAAGACCCAAGATCCAGGTGCTGGATACTCGCGGACCGGCTTTCCGCTCGCAGATCGCCAAGATTCTGGCGGAAAAGAACGCAGGCTTTTCGCTGTGCGACGTGCCCATCGCCACGCGGACGAACTAGCTGGCCCCAGGATTTTGGGTTCAGGCCATCCGGGCTGCAAGCAGGTGGCAGACCGTGTCCGGGCGATAGGGCTTGGGTACGAACTCGGCGTCCGACACCCGTTCGTGCTCGAACTCGCCGTGCGGGCCGCCCGAGGTATAGACGATCTTCACGCCCGGCCGGGTGTCGCGCATCTTGCGGGCGACGAGGTAGCCGCCGCCGTGATCGCCCAGGTCGATGTCGATGAAGGCGGCGCGCAGATCGGCCCGTTCGTCGATCAGCTTCAAAGCCTCGGCTGTGTTGGCGGCCTCCGCAGGCTCGAAGCCATGGTCGCGCATGACTTCGCACATCACCGCACGGATGAGTTCGTCGTCTTCGGCAACCAGTATGACACGATCACATTGCATGGCGTTCCGCCTGACCTCTGACCCGCATAACACGCGCAAAAGTGTTCGGTTCCGACGTAACTTGTCCAGTGGGCATTACGGATTGTTTAAATGTCGCCAATGGACTGCGAATAAAGCAATATTTAATGCGTTAACAATAATTGCTGAATCCTTTATAGACGCATATACTCAAGCATAACGGCTATGAATCTACGGTATTGGCAAGGCCTCGCAAAGGCTCGCTTGCGCCCGGCAAGGGAAGGCGGAGGGAACGCTCCGTCGAGCTAAGCGTTTTCGCGCCCGTGGCGCGGGGGATATCATGAGCGAAGCGGCGAACCGTCAGATGGCTGCCGAACGGCGAGCCCTGTCGCAACGTGATCTCAACCGCACACTGCTGGGCGTTCTGGGCGCCGGCCTGCTTACCCTCGCCGTGCTGGCCGTGGCCATCGTCTGGTTGTCGATACAAACCAAGGACTTCAACGGCTGGGTCGATCACACCTATCTGGCCGAGCAGCGCATCGTCACCTTCATGGAGTCGGTGGAGAAGTCGGAAACCGCCCGCCGCGGCTATATCCTCGCCCCCTCTCCGCGCCAGTACGCCAACTACCAGCAGGCTCGCTCGGAGGTCAGTAGCGCCCTGTTCGCCGCCGCGGAGATCACCAAGGATAACCCGGTCCAGATCGCCAACATCAGCCGCATCCGCCCCATCCTCGTGTGGAAGATGAAGATCAATGACGACAGTGTCGCGGCGGTAAGGTCGGGGCGCCAGTCCGAGGCCCTGCGCGACTTTCCGACCGAACAGGCGCTTCAGCCCCTGCTCGGCGTGCGCAAGCTGGTGGACGACATGCTGGCGGAGGAGCAGCGGCTGCTGGCCGAGCGCACCCGCCAGGAGCAAGGCTCGATCCGTCTGCTGGTCATCGTCGGCCTGATCACTGCGGTGCTGCTCGGCCTGCTTTCCCTAGCGTCGGTCATGGTCATGCGGCGGTTCGCCAGCGACCTCACCAACGCCCAGGCCGAACTCAAGGTGTTGAACGAGGACCTTGAGCAACGGGTGGAGGAGCGCACGACCGACCTCACCCGCGCGAACCAGGAGATTCAGCGTTTCGCCTATATCGTCTCCCACGACCTGCGCTCGCCGCTGGTCAACGTCATGGGCTTCACCAGCGAGATGGAGGCCTCCATGAAGCCGCTCCATTCGCTGGTCCGCTGGCTGGAGGAGCGGGACCCTGAGGGCCGCATGCCCAAGGAGGTGAAGCAGGCGATCGACGTAGACATCCCCGAGGCCATCGGCTTCATCCGCTCCTCCACCAAGAAGATGGACAACCTGATCGGCGCGATCCTGAAACTCTCGCGTGAGGGGCGGCGCAACCTGACTCCCGAACGGCTGGCCATGGCGTCGTTGATCGACAACATCCTGGCCACGGTCAGGCACCGGCTGGACGAACTGGGCGGCGTGGCGGAGATCGACGGTCACCTGCCCGACATCACCTCCGATCGGCTCGCCATCGAACAGGTGCTGGGCAATCTGATCGACAACGCGGTCAAGTATCACAGTCCCAAGCGCGCCCTGCACATCAGCATAAGTGGAACCGAACTGCCCGGCCGCGTCATCTATGAGGTGCAGGACAACGGCCGCGGCATCGACCCGCGCGACCACGAACGCATCTTCGAGTTGTTTCGCCGATCCGGCGCCCAGAACCAGCCCGGCGAGGGTATAGGACTTGCACACGTGCGCGCACTGGTGCATCGCCTTGGCGGGGTGATCACCTGTGTATCCGCCTTGGACGAGGGCGCGACATTCAGGATATCCCTGCCAAAAGTGCTCGTGCTTACCGAAGGACTGAACGCGTGACCGAACATCAACCCGTCACCATCGTCATGATCGAGGACGACGAGGGCCACGCCCGTCTGATCGAGCGCAACATCCGCCGCGCCGGCATCTCCAATACCGTGCGACACTTCCTCGACGGCACCTCGGCGCTGGAATACATGTTCACCGGCGGCGACGGCCCGCTGCTGAACGGTCCGGCCCTCGTTCTGCTCGACCTCAACCTGCCCGATATGAGCGGCATCGATATCCTGGCCAAGATCAAGGCCGAGCCGAAGCTGAAGCGCATGCCCGTGGTGGTGCTGACCACCACCGACGACAAGGTCGAAATCCAGCGCTGCTACGACCTTGGCTGCAACGTCTACATCACCAAGCCGGTGAACTATGAGAGCTTCGCGGACGCTATCCGACAGCTCGGCCTGTTCCTGTCGGTGATCCAGGTGCCCGAGGCGCAGGATTGAGCACACCCGACACGTCGGGACCCCACCGAGTCCTCTATATCGACGACGATGAGGGGCTTTGCCGGCTGATCCAGCGCGGGCTGGAGCGACGTGGCTTCAAGGTGGACTGCGCCTATTCCGGCGCGGACGGCCTCGCCAGAGCGACCAGCGGCGGATACGAGGTCGTCGCCATCGACCACTATATGCCCGGCCAGGATGGGCTCGAGACCATGGAGCAGATCCGCGCCCTGCCGGACGCCCCACCCGTGGTCTATGTCACTGGTTCGGACGAAAGCCGCATCGCCGTCGCCGCGCTGAAGGCCGGGGCGGCGGACTATGTGGTCAAGACCACCTCGGACGACTTCATCGACCTCTTGGCCAACGCCCTGACACAGGGGGTGGAGGGCGTGCGGCTGAAGCGCGAGCGCGACGCGGCCAATGCCGAGCTCAAGGCCACCAACGAGCGGCTGGAAGCCATCGTCGCCCGTCAGGCGGTGCTGCTGCGCGAGGTGAACCACCGCGTGGCCAACTCGCTGCAGCTGGTCTCCTCCCTGGTGCACATGCAGGGCAACGCCGTCGCCGACGAGGCTTCGCGGGCCGCCCTGCGCGACACCCAGGCCCGCATCGGCGCCATCATGCAGGTGCACAAGCGCCTCTACACCTCCGAGGATGTGGAGCAGGTGGACGTCGCCGAATACTTGCGCGGCCTGGTGGACGAGCTCAGCCAGTCGCTGGACGCGGGCGGTTGCCGCCCCATCCTGCTGAAGGCCGAGCCCCTGATCCTGTCCACCGACAAGACCGTGGCGCTGGGTGTGGTGGTGGCCGAACTGATCACCAACGCTTGCAAGTACGCCTATGCCGAGGCGGAGTTCGGCGAGGTGCGCGTCACCCTGACCCGCACCGCCGACGGTCAGGCGGAACTGGCGGTGGAGGACGACGGCGTCGGCTTCGCCCCCGGCGGCGCCAAGCCCAAGGGCACCGGCCTTGGTCAGACTGTCATAGCCGCCATGAGTCGCAGCCTCGGCTCCCCCGTCACCTTCGACCCCGCCCACCCCAAAGGGGCGCGGGCGGTGATGCAGCTGTCGGTGTAAGGCTTCGCCTGCCAGCCGATAGCGGCGGCCTTGAGCAGACTTCGTGAAAGTCAGCAGGGTGGGAGCAGTCCGGCCATTCCACGATCACTATCGTCATGCCCGGACTTGTTCCGGGCACCCATGGTGCGACGCTTCAAATATTCAGCCGGTCGTACAGATCGAGCCAGTCTGGATTGTCCGCCTCGATGAGGTTGATCTTCCACCGGCGCGGATAGCCCTTGATCGTATGCTCGCGGCGGATGGCGTTGACGATCAGTTCATGCGGCTGAAACCAGACCGGCCGCCGGACGCCATAGCGGTTCGTGAAGCTCTTGTTGACGCCCTCGCGGTGCTCGAAAACCCGCCGCGACAGGTCGCTGGTGACGCCGGTGTAGAGCGTACCGTTCTTCCGGCTCGCCAGGATATAAACCGCGATGATCCCCTCGCTCCGCATAAAGGCAAGGCTAGCGCCATGGGTGCCCGGAACAAGTCCGGGCATGACGGTCGGAGGGCGCGTCGAGGTCAGCTTAGGGTCGATTGTGTTGAAAAAGTCCGCGAGACATTCATCAAGCACAAAATAGAACAATTATATTGCGCATGCAGCTGGGGGCTCAGGATTTAATTGCCCATAAATACCCATACGATACCAATGCAACCCCACCCTGGGGTCGCCAGGGACTTTTTCAACAATATCGATCGGAAGCTGCCGTTTAGTTTCGAGCAACTCGCCGTCTAGAGCGTCAAGTCCAGCGCGGCGGCTGCGTAGCGGGTGAGACGTCTTCGCCTCCGAGGGCGGCTTCACCTTCGCGGGGGGCCTTGGCCACGCCGATCTCCGCAAACACCCAGGGGGTGACTGGCGAGGGCGAGGGTAGCGGCGGGCGGGCGTAGACAAGCTCCTCGATCACGCCATCCACGCCGCTGACCTTGCCGCACGCTGGGCCAGGCGGCCGGCCGCTAGTTCAGACGCCGCTTCTTCAGTCTGGCGGCGCGGTCGCCGGAGCGGATTTCGACGTCGAACACGTCGCCGCCGCGCTGCAGGGTGAGCGGAACGTGCACGCCCGGCGCGCCGAGGGCCCAGACGCGCTTGTAGAAGTCGCCGAGGTCGTCCACGTCGCGGTCGGCCACCGACAGCACGATGTCGCCCGCGCGAAGCTCGGCGCGGGCGGCGGGGCCTCCAGGCGTTACGTCCACCACCACGATGGCGTCGTCCACCTCCTGGGCGAACACGCCGAGCCAGGGGCGGGGCGGGTGCGCCGCGCGGCCGCTGGCCAGATCGTCGAGGATCGGCGGCAGAAGTTCGGCCGGGACGAACATGTTGAGCGGATGGGCCCGGCCGTCCGCCGTGGCGCCTTCGACCCTGAGCGAACCGATGCCCACTAACTCGCCCGCCTGGTTGATCAGCGCCGCGCCGCTCCAGTGCGGATGGTCGGGACCCACGAACAGCGCGTCGTCGAGAAAATACTCCCAGTACCCGGCGAAGGGAATGCGGGCGAGCAGACGTCCCGACAGAGCGTGCGCCGCGCCGCCGCCGCCCGCCGCGATCACCGTCTCCTCGGCCCGCAGCAGGCGCGAGTCGCCGATGGGCAGGGCGGGCAGGTCGAGGGGCTCCAGCGCCTGGACGAGACCGAAACCGGTGGTCTGGTCGATGCCGAGTACGTGGGCCGGGATGCGGCGGCCATCGCCGGTGGTCAGGGTCACCTCATCGGCCTCGGTAACCAGGTAGCCGATGGTCAGCACCAGGCCCTTGTCGCTGATGACCACGGCGTTGCCGATCCGCTCGGTGCCCAGGGCCTGGGCGGTGAAGGCGTCGTCGCTCACCCTGGCTTCCAAGGCGACGACGGAGGATAGCAAGCGGTCAAGATCGAAGGCGAAGGCGCCCTGGTCAGGGCGATGCTGTCGTTCAACTTCGTAACCGCGGAAGGGTGATGTCACAGATAGGTCTCCTTGAGATCGAATCTGGTGCGACTTCGCCATCAGTCAAGCGAGGCGGAACCGCGCGCCTTTGTAACCGTATTGGCTGGCGACCGGCGACCGGTCGATGAGGCCCGTCTCATGCCCGATAATCCCCGCTCGACCGCCAGCATAGGCGGTCATCCGATTCACGCCATGCTCGTTTCCATCCCCATGGCCTGCTTCGTGGGGACCTGGATCTCCGACATCGTCTACTGGAAGACGGCGGCGATGCAGTGGGCCAACTTTTCCATCTGGATGCTGAGCGCCGGGCTGGTGGTGTCCGTCTTCGTGGTGCTGACGGGGCTGATCGACTTCTTCGGCGAGAAGCGCATCCGCGCCCTGCCCAACGCCTGGATTCATGGGCTGGGTAACGGCCTTGCGCTGGCTCTCAGTATTCTGAACGCCTTCATCCATAGCCGCGACGCCTACAGCTCGGTCGTGCCGACGGGGTTGGTCCTGTCCACCCTCGTGGTGCTGATCCTGGCGGTGACCGCCTGGAACGGTGCGAGCATGGTCTATCGCCACGGGGTCGGCGTGCGCGACAGGGGGCTGGGCCGATGAACCCGCTCCGCCTCACGATCTCGGCCGCCGCCCTGCTCGCCCTCGCCGGATGCGGCCCGAAGGCCGGCGACCCGAAGCGACAGATCGGCGCGAACCCATATCTGCCCCCCATCCACCAATACGTCATGCCGCCGATGAAGGTGCCGACCATAGCGCCTTGGGGCGACGCGGTGCCGACCGTGCCGGCGGGGATGCAGGTCAAGGCTCTAGCCAAGGACCTCAAGAGCCCGCGCTCTCTCTATGTCATGCCCAATGGCGATATTCTGGTGGTCGAGAGCGGCGGTCCCAAGGCCCCGATCGACCGCCCCAAGGATGTGATCGTGGGGCTCGTGAAGAACAGGGCCCACACTCCCGTCAAGGCCGGCAACCGCATCCTGCTGTTCCGCGACGCAGACGGCGACGGCGTGCCGGAACTGCAATCGGTCTTCATCGACCACCTGAAGTCGCCCTTCGGCGTGGTGCTGGTGGGCAGCGACCTCTATGTGGCCAATACCGACGCGGTGATGCGCTATCACTACGAGACGGGCCAGACCAGGATCACCGATCCTGGCGTGAAACTGACGGAGTTGCCCGGCGGTCCCATAGACCACCACTGGACCAAGAGCCTCACCGCCAGCCCCGACGGAACCAAGCTCTATGCCGGCGTGGGCTCCAACTCCAACATCACCGAGAACGGCATGCCTGCCGAGAAGGACCGCGCCTCCATCTGGGAGATCGACCGGGCCACCGGCGCGCACCGTCTTTACGCCACGGGCCTGCGCAATCCGAACGGCCTGCAGTTCGAGCCGACCACGCATCAGCTGTGGGCTGTGGTGAACGAGCGCGACGAACTCGGCCCCGACCTCGTTCCCGACTACCTGACCTCGGTAAAGGACGGCGCCTTCTACGGCTGGCCCTATAGCTATTATGGACAGCACCTGGACCCGCGGGTCATGCCACAGCGGCCGGATCTGGTGGCCAAGGCCATCCCCCCCGACTACGCCCTGAGCTCGCATGTCGCGCCGCTGGGCATGGTCTTCTACACCGGCGCCAACCTGCCCGCGTCGTACCGGGGCGGCGCTTTTGTGGGCGAGCACGGCAGCTGGGATCGCAATCCGCTGAACGGCTACAAGGTGGTGTTTGTGCCCTTCGCCAACGGCCGTCCGAACGGCATGGCCCAGGACGTGGTCACCGGCTTCCTCAGCAAGGACGGAAAGATCCTCGGCCGACCGGTGGGTCTGGCGGTGGATAACAGGGGCGGTATGCTGATTGCCGACGATGTGGGCAACACGGTTTGGCGCGTTACAGCCGCAGGACGCTGAGGATCAGGCGGCGCGTTCCAGCACCGGTGTGAAGGTGGCCCTGACCTCGCCCGCGCCCTTGTTGGGTTCACCGGACCAGCTTTCGAAGCGCAGCAGGCCCCGCGCCGTCAGGTCTTCCAGCCGGCCGTAGAGCAGAAAGCCGGTCTCGGAGAAGTCGCCGTGCTCGAACAGATGGGCGGAGACGCGTCCGTCGCGGCGGGCGGCCTGCAGCACGGCGCAGTCGTCCGTGGCGAACATATCATCAGTGGTGAGCCGCTCGGCTGTCATGAGTCGTTCGTCCTTACCGCGCCCCCGCGGTGCGCTCGACCCATCGGATCAGCTACGGCCAAGGTTCTCCCCCGGACGTGTCTGGATGATGACAGCGACTGGGCCAGGTTGTCGCAGATCGGGGCGAAATCACGGCTTAGTCGGGCAGCTTTGAAACGCCCGCCGCGCCGTCTTCCGCGCCCCACGCCACATGGGAGCCGTCGGGCGAAACCGTAAGCGCGCTGATTGCCGCACTCTTTTCCGCGCGCAGCGGTGTGCGGTCGCGGCCCGTCAGGTCGGCGGTCCAGACCCGGCCATCGTCGAGGCCGGCGACTACACGAAAACCCGGCAGGTGTCCGGCCACGCGGGTGACCACGGCGCTCTCGTCCGCGCCGATCTCCGCCGCCTCGCGGCCCATGGGGCCGTTCGCCCCACCAAAGGGCCAGATCACTACGCCGGACGCGCCGGAGGTGGCCAACATCTGCCCATTGGCCAGGAAGGCGAGGCTCTTGGGCTTGGCGGGATATCCGCCCATGCGCATGTCCTTGCTATCCTGGATGCGCCAGCCGTGCAGGGCGTTTTCCTGCATGGCCGAAAGGATGAAGCGCCCGTCGGGACTATAGGCGGCGGCGATATGCGAGCCGGCCCATTTCAGCATCTGCGGCTTCTGGTCGGCGATGCGGGCGAACCATTGCGCCACCCCGCCATAGGTGGCGGCGGCGAGGCGGCGACCCTTGGCGTCGAAGGTCACGTCAGCCACGCTGCGCTCGTGCTGGAAGGCGCGGGTGAACTTCGGATCCTTCGTATCGCGTACATGCAGGATCTTGCCTGCGGCGAAGGCGATCAGGCCGCCCGGTTCAGTGGCCAGGGCGTCGATCCATTTGCCGCTGAGGTTCGCAAGCTCGACCGCGTTCTCGCCCGGTCGCGACCAGACCAGACGCCCATCGTCGCCGCCGGTGACCACGCCTGAGCCCGAAGGGTGGACGGCGGCGCTTAGCACCGCGCCGTCGTGCGCCGCCACCGACGTTCCGTCCTCGAATCGAACCGTCCCGTCGCCCAGGCAGAAGGCGCTCCCTTCACGGGGGAAAAGGGCTGCGGCCACATAGGCGTCGAAGCTATGAATCATGCCAAGGGCTTAGCGCGACACGCCCGGCCTCGAAAGGGCCGGCTTTCCACTGTTACAGATTCCGATGCGCCCGCCGCACTTGGGACTTTACACGCGGATTGATCGCGGCGATGTGTTGAACCGTAAACGATGACCGCGCACGGCGGTCCGCTCGGGAGACGAACAGGTATGGCGGCTAAGCTTTCCGGTGGTGGTGGCAGCGGGCGTTTCGACCTCGGCCAGAACGCCGATATCAACGTGACCCCGTTCGTGGACGTCATGCTCGTGCTGCTGATCGTGATGATGGTGTCCGCGCCGCTGGCCACCAAGTCCATCAAGGTCGATCTGCCGCCGGCCCAGCCGCCGAAGGCATCCGACCCCAAGACCAAGCCGACCTTCATCTCCATCCAGAAGGACGGCGACATCTACCTGACCGGCGAAACGCCGATGAAGACGGGCCTCGATCGTCTGGCCGCCGACCTGCAGTCCTCGCTGCACGTGGCCGACTCGCGCAACGAGACCATCCTGATCCGCGCCGACCGCGACGTGCCCTATGACAAGTTCATGGCCGTGGTGAACCAGCTCGAAACCGACGGCTACTACAAGGTCGGCCTGATCGTGGAAGACGCGCCGATCGGCGAAGCCTGATCCACCTGATCGCCTGATTATATCGAAGCGGCCCCGGAGCGATCCGGGGCCGTTTTCCGTTTGGGAGCGCCTCACCGCAAAGCCTTGTGCGGCATGGCGTCCCGCCGCCTCGGCCCTGTGGAAAATTAATGACGGAATGACTTTACAGGGGTGGGCTATTTCCTTATGTCCCACCGCTCCGGCGGACCCGAGTTCCGCGCGCGTTCCAGACCATCAGGGTCGCGAGTGCTGCTAACGCCGGATTGGGTTAACTTTTGCAGGGGGTTACGTGAATTGCACACGTACCATGACTCCCTGGACCTGGTCCGCGAGCGGTCTCCCGAACGTCCTGTCGCACTCGTGCGGCCGGATTCGACGGCCGTAGCGGCACGCTGGTTCCAGGACAACTTTAAGGGCGACATCCTTTACGCGGTAAAGGCCAACCCTTCGCCATGGGTCATCGAGACCTTGGCGGAAGCGGCCCTGCGCGTGTTCGACGTCGCGTCCCTGCCGGAAATCGAACTGGTGGCGAAACACGCCCCCGGCGCGAAGATGGCGTTCATGCATCCGGTGAAGAGCCGCGTCGCCATTTCGAAGGCCTACTTCGACTACGGCGTGCGCACCTTCGCCTTGGATACCCACGAAGAGCTGGCCAAGATTCTGGACGCCACCGGCGGCGCCACGGACCTCGACCTGATCGTGCGCATGGCGGTGACCGCGGAGGGGGCGCAGTACGCCTTGACCAACAAGTTCGGCGTCTCGCCTGACCAGGCCCCGGCCCTGCTCATGGCCACCCGTCGCGCCACCTCCGGCCTGATGGGCGTCAGCTTCCACGTGGGCAGCCAATGCATGCGGCCTACGGCTTACCAAGCAGCCATGGCGCAGGTCTCGCGCGCCCTGGTCCGTGCCGGCGTATTCGCCGACATCGTGGACGTGGGCGGCGGCTTCCCGTCGGTCTATCCCGGCATGGTTCCGCCCGACATGGGGGCCTATATGGACTCCATTCACCGGGGCTTCGCCGACATGATGGTGCACGAGACCACCGAACTGTGGTGCGAGCCCGGCCGCGCCTTGGTGGCCGAGTCGACCTCCATCCTGTGCAAGGTCGAGCTGAAGAAGGGCGATGCGCTCTACCTGAACGACGGCGCCTATGGCTCGCTGTTCGACGCCGCGCACGTTAAGTGGCCCTTCCCGGTGAAGATGGTGCGCCCGCCGCGCATCAACGACGGGGAAGCCTCTTCCGAGCTGAAGCCGTTCCGCTTCTACGGCCCGACGTGCGACTCCATCGATCACCTCCCTGGCCCCTTCTGGCTGCCCGAGGATGTGAACGAGGGCGACTATGTGGAGATCGGCATGCTCGGCGCCTACGGCGTGGCCATGAACACCCGCTTCAACGGGTATGGCGACACCGAGACCGTGCTGGCGGCAGACGCGCCTATGGCCTCGATGTTCGGCCTGGCCCAGCGCCGGATCGTCACCCCGCGCACCGACGAAGAGGAACTGGAAGCCCGCAAGGTCGTCCGCTTCTCCCGTCCCAAGGGCAAGGCCGGCGTGCGCAGGCAGCGCCGGCGGTAGGCGTCAGATTATCGTCACGAGCTGACTGTATTTACCGCTCATCCCCGCGAAGGCGGGGACCCAGGCTTTTTTGTTCTAGCGTAGATGCCGCTTGAATCTGGGTCCCCGCCTCCGCGGGGATGAGCGGATCTTATTGAGTCTTGCAGTCGCGCCGTCCTGCTAGGCTATATTGAAACGACGGGCGCTCATATCAGGGAAACCCGACCGATGAACGCTCCCGTTCCGAATACCAAAGCCGAGCTGCTCGCCAATGTGGTCGAGCACGTCGATATCACCAGCTATGACGCGCGCCCGGTGATCGACGCTATGCGCAAGATGAGCTTCACTTCGCGCGACACCGCCCGCGCCGCCGACATCCTCAACATGGCCATCGAGGACAAGGACTGCTCGCCGTGGCTGATCCTGGCCGGTTCGACCTCTGCCGGCGGGTGCATGCATGTGTACCGCGACATGGTGAAGTACGGCATGATCGATGCGGTGGTCGCCACCGGCGCCTCCATCGTCGATATGGATTTCTTCGAAGCCCTCGGCTTCAAGCACTATCAGGCCGCCGGCCCGGTGGACGACAACGTACTGCGCGCCAACTATATTGATCGCATCTACGACACCTATATCGACGAGGAAGAGCTCCAGAACTGCGACCACACCATCCTGGAGATCGCCAATCGCCTGGAGCCGCGCGGCTATTCCAGCCGCGAATTCATCTGGGAGATGGGCAAGTGGCTGTCCGAGGGCAACGCCAAGAAGCCGGGCTCCCTGATCCAGACCGCCTATGAAGAGGGCGTGCCGATCTTCTGCCCCGCCTTCGTGGACAGCTCCGCCGGATTCGGCTTGGTGAAGCACCAGAAGGAGCGGGCCAGGGACAAGAAGCCCTACATGATGATCGACGCGGTGGCGGACTTCCGCGAACTGACCGACATCAAGATCGCGGCGGGCACCACGGGCCTGTTCATGGTCGGCGGCGGCGTGCCGAAGAACTTCGCCCAGGACACGGTGGTCTGCGCTGAAATCCTTGGCGAGGAGGCCGAGATGCACAAGTACGCCGTGCAGATCACCGTCGCCGACGTGCGCGACGGCGCCTGCTCCTCGTCTACCCTCAAGGAGGCCGCCTCCTGGGGCAAGGTGGAGACCACCCACGAGCAGATGGTGTTCGCCGAAGCCACCACCGTGGTGCCGCTCATCGCCTCGGACGCCTATCACCGCGGCGCCTGGAAGAACCGCGAGAAGCGTCGCTGGCAAAAGCTATTCGCCTGATCTACGGGCGATAAATCGATTGCGGGGCGCGCGGCCAAAGCTTAGGTTTCGTGCCCTTTTTCGTCCGCCGTCGGATGGATCATGCGCTGTTTCGCACCCTGCCTGCTGTTCGTTCCCGCCCTAGGCCTGACCATCGCCTCGGCTGAGGCCAGACCGCACCACCACAATGCGCTGCACCGTCAACCGGCCGCGGCGCGCCCGGTGGTGTGGACCGACTTCGAGCACCATCCCGGCGGCTATCTCAGCGCCGCCGACCGGCCCGACGCCAAGACATTCCTGCCCCCGCCTCCCGCTCCGGACAGTCCGCGCGGCCAGGCGGACCGGACCACCTATCTGGCCATGAAGGCGATGGTGGGCACGCCGCGCTGGCGCGAGGCCCAGGCGGATGCGCGGATAGAACTGCCCGACGCCGTCGATGCCTTCACCTGCGCCGCCGGAGTGCGGATCACGCCGAAGACGACTCCGGTCGCCTCGCTCCTGCTGGCGCGGGTGATGAGCGACGTCAGCAGCGCCGACGATCACGCCAAGGACGACTATGCCCGCAAACGACCCTTCCTGGCCGACGATGGCGAGACCTGCGTCGAGAAGGCGGATTGGCTGGTGAAGCAAGGCTCATACCCCTCCGGTCACGCGGGCGCCGGTTGGGCCTGGGCGCTGGTTCTGTCCGAGCTGGAGCCGGATCGCACCGAGGCCCTGATGCGGCGCGGGATAAGCTACGGCGAGAGCCGGGTGGTCTGCCGCGTCCACTTCGCTTCGGACGTGGAGGCCGGCCAGCTGGTGGCCGCGACGGTGGTGGCGCGGCTACACGCTAATTCGACCTTCCTCACCGATATGAAGCGCGCCAAGGCTGAGCTGACCCATGCGCGCAAGACTACCGCTCCGGCCGGCTGCCCTGCCGAGAAGGCGGTCGACGGCGAACGCTAGACTGGGACCGCCGTCATACCTACCTCGCCAGCCGTCCGTCGGTGAGCGCCTCTTCATCGAACCGGAACAGGATGTCTGGCCGGGGCGGGGCGGCGGCGTCCTCGTCCACCAGATGACGCACAAGGTGGCGCATCAGATTGATGCGGGCCTGCTTCTTGTGGTCGGTGGAGATGCACCACCAGGGCGCATCATCGGTATGGGTGCGCATCAGCATCGCGTCGCGCGCCTTGGAATAGGCCTTCCACTTGGTCTGGGCCACCGCGTCCATGTCGGAGACCTTGAGCGCTTTCAGAGGATCACTCTCCCGCGCCTCCAGCCGCTTGGCCTGTTCCCCCTTGGAGATGTCGAGCCAATATTTGAGCAGCACCGCGCCGCTCTCCACCTGCATGCGTTCGAAGGTCGGAGCGTCGTGCAGGAATTCGGCCTGCTGCTTCTCTGTGGAGAAGCCCATCACCACCTCGACCCCGGCGCGGTTGTACCAGGACCGGTTGAAGATGGTCACCTCGCCGGCGCTCGGCAGATAGGCCACATAGCGCTGGAAGTACCATTCGCCCCGTTCGCGATCGGAGGGCTTGGGCAAGGCGACGGCGCGGGTGGCGCGAACCGACAGATGCTCGACGATGCGCTTGATCGCCCCGTCCTTGCCGGCGGTATCGCGTCCCTCCAGCACGACGATGACGCGCTGGCCGGACTTCATGGCCTTCGCCTGCCATTGGACCAGGGCCAGCTGCAGGGCTTCGAGTTCGGTCTTGTAGGCGTGCTTGTCCATGGCTCCACTGTAGGGCGGGGTTGGGTTATGGGGGAAGCATGATCCGCCTTTGTGTCTCCCATCCCCTGTCGCAAGGGGCCAGTCTCACCCCCGCGCCGGACCAGGCGCGCTACCTGATCTCGGTCATGCGTCTGCAGGTCGGGGCGGAGCTGCTGCTGTTCAACGGTCGGGACGGGGAGTGGCGCGCGCGGGTCGAGGCGGTCGGCAAACGCGACTGCGTGCTGCGGGTCGAAGCGCTCGCCCGCCCCCAGGCCGATCCGCCTGATCTTGAGCTGGTGGTGGCGCTGGTGAAGCGCGGGCCGCTGGAGACCATTATCGAGAAGGCGACGGAGCTGGGGGTGCGCCGCATCCGCCTAATCACCACCCGCCGCACCAATGCCGACCATACCCGGATCGAACGTCTCGAAGCCATCGCCACCGAGGCGGCGGAGCAGACCGGTCGGCTGGACGTACCCGACATCGTCCCGCCGGAAAGGTTGGACGCTCTGCTGGGCGGTTGGGACGCGGGCCGCAGCCTGATGTTCTGCGACGAGGCCGGGGATGATCCCGACGCCGAATGGGGCGGCTCGGCGGGTCGAGCGCGACCGGCGCTAAGGGCGCTTGGCGAGGCGGCCGAAGGTCCCTGGGCGGTGCTGATCGGTCCCGAAGGCGGGTTCGCGCCCGAGGAGCGAGCGTCTCTGCGCACCTTGCCCTACGTCTTGCCCATCACGCTCGGCCCACGCATTCTGCGCGCCGATACCGCCGCCATCGCCGCCCTCACCCTGTGGCAGGCGGCGATGGGCGACTGGCGTCCGAGCTAGACCTTGATGTCGAGCAGCGAGCCGGGGCGCAGGTAACGGCTCGGTTCGGAGGTCGGCGCGGCGGTGGCCGAGGGCGTGACCACGCGGCTGATGCTTTGGGTCATCGGCTGGGCCTCCACCGGCCGTGCGGCCGCGGTCGGCGCGGCGTTGTTGAGCGCGGCCTGGAAAAAGGCGCGCTGGGCCGCGCGCACGGCTTCGGTGCGTTGAGCGGGCTGGGCGGCGGGCAGTTGGCCGCCGGAAACGCGAAGATCGGCCATGACAATCCGAACCGGGAGAACACCCGAGGGTTCGGGCGAACATGGTTAACAGAGGGTTAACCGTCCAGGCTTCAGCGCGTTCCCGCAAGCTTCAGCATGGCGTCCACGTCCTTGGGCTCGAGCGCTCCGGAGTGCTTGGAGAGGATGCGGCCATCGGCGGAGACGAGGTAGGTCTCGGGCACGCCGGAGACGCCGAGATCGAGCCCCGCCGCCCCATCGCGATCGGTCAACACCAGGGCGAACGGGTCGCCATGCTGGCTCAGAAACGCCTGGGTTCGACCGGGTTCGTCCTTGTAGGCGACGCCTATGACCCTCGCCCCCTCATCCTTCAAGGCCATCAGGGCCGGGGCTTCCTCGATGCACGGCGCACACCAGGAGGCGAAGACGTTGATGATGGTCGGCCCCTTCACCGTGTCGCGCAGGTCGATGGGCGCGCCGCCGGCGAGGGTCGGCAGGGTGTGGCTCGGCAGCGGCTTGCCCACCAGGGCGGCCGGGGTCACATGCGGGTCGTGATGCAGGCCGAAGGTGGCGAACAGCACCGCCAGCAAGGCCAGCACGATCAGCGGCAGGGCGGCGACCCAGCGCTTCAAGGCTCGCGCTCCTTGTCGCCCTCCGCCCGACGCCGTGCAGCGCGCGCGGCCAGAAGGGTCTGGATCACGAGTCCGATCAGCACCACCACGCTGATCCCGTAAGCGGGGACGATATAGGCGCCGTACTTGCCGACGTGCAGTGGATCCATGGTCCTACCTCGCCGCCCTGAGCGCCTGGGCCGCAGCCTTGCGGCGCCACACTTCGGTCCGCGTCCGCACCAGCCAAAGGGCCGCGAACAGGCTGAAATAGCCGAGGAACATCAGGCCGAGCGGCAGCAGATAAACTGCCGAAGCCTTGGAACCCCCGGCGGCGAAGATGGTCTCGCCCTGGTGCAGGCTGTTCCACCACACCACCGAGAAGTGGATGATGGGCAGGTTGACCACGCCCACCAGCGCCAGGATGGCGGCGGCGCGGGCCGCCTTCTGCTCGTCGTCCAGCGCGGCATAGAGGGCCATGTAGCCGAGATAGAGCAGCAGCAGCACGAGTTCGGAGGTCAGCCGCGCGTCCCATACCCACCAGGTTCCCCACATGGGTCGCCCCCACAGAGAGCCGGTGACCAGGGCCAGGGCGGTGAAGGCGGCGCCCAGCGGGGCGGCGGCCTTGGCGGCGGCGTCGGCCAGGGCGTGACGGAAGACGAGGCCGAAGAAGCTGGTGCCCGCCAGACAGGCATAGGCGGTCATGCTCATGATCGCCGCCGGCACGTGGATGAACATGATCCGCACCGTCGCGCCCTGCTGGTAGTCGTCCGGCGCGGAAAAACCGGTCCAGAGTCCCGCCAGGATCGACACCGCCGCGACCACGCCGAACGCCGGCGCCAGCCAGCGGGAGACACCCATGAACCGGGCGGGGTTCGACAGGCCGGCGGTGAGGGTGGCGACGAAGCTCATGGTGGCAGGCTCTGGGTCAGTCGGCGGACAACATGCCGAGCAGTTGGACGCGGAACACCATGACGCTGTTGGCCGGGATCGGACCGCGCCCTTCGGGGCCGTAGCCAAGCGCCGGCGGCACGTAGAGGGTCCACTCATCGCCCACATGCATCATCGGCAGGGCCTCCATCCAGGCTGGGACGAAACCGCCGAGCGGCGCCAGCATCGGCTTGCCGCGCGCGAAGGAGCTGTCGAACACCGTGCCGTCCAGCAGCTTGCCCTCGTAGTGCACCTTGATGGCGTCGCCGAGCTTAGGCGACGGGCCCTTGGGATCGCCCGCGTGGACGACCTTGTATTGCAGGCCGGAGGCGGTGGTGATGACGCCCGGCGCCTTGGCGTTCTGGGCCAGGAAGGCGGCGGCCGCTTCAGCGCCTGGATTTTCCGGGACGGCGACGGGCCGCGGATCGGTAACGCCTACCTTGCTCTGGGTTGCGGTCTTGATCTTGGCCGGCGCCGCCAGGGCGGGAGAGACGAGCAGCGCGGCGGCAATGGAAAGGGCAAGGGCCTTCATGGACGTCCTTATGAACAGGTCGCACCGTCTATCCCGCTTTACCGGGCAGGAGGCCAGCGCGTCATCCCGCCCTTGTCGCCGCTCGCCGCCCGTGTGTCGAGAGCGGCCAATGAACCGCCACGCTTGGCGATCATTGAAGTCCCGCGGGTATGACCGCCATGGAGAACCCTATGAAGCGCGTGCTGTTCGTCGGGCAGAAGCCGGACACCGTGGATTTTTCTGATCCAGCCCTGCCGCCCGGCTTCGATGCTGCGAAGATCCAGGCCGGGATCGACCTCGCCGCCAAGCTGATAGCCGAGCGGGGCTGGCAGGGCGACCTTTGCATGATCACGCCGGACGATGCGGGCCTCGCCGCGCTGGAGGCTCAGCTCGGCGCGGCCACCTACGACTGCGTGGTGATCGGCGGGGGCCTGCGCATACCGGCCAAGAGCCTTGGCCTGTTCGAGCGGGTGATAAACGCGGTGCACAAGGGCGCGCCTGGCGCCGCCATCGCCTTCAACACCCAGCCGCCGGATACGGCAGAAGCGGCGGCCCGCTGGATCGGGTGATCGAGCGGTCAGGGACGCCCTATAAGATCTTGCGGTCGATCCACGTCGAACAGCACGCCGTCGTCGGGCGCGGGGATGCGGATGAGGGCGTCCCCAAGTCGCTCCAGCACCGCGCGGGCGCCGCGATCGCCGGTGAGGGCGATAAGGTCCGGGAAGAGGGCGGCGGAGAACAGCACAGGATGGCCGAGCTTTTCCTTCCACACCGGCGCGGCGGCCGGCGCGCCCGCACGCACTGCTTCGGCGAGCGGCGCCAGCACGGCGCGGGGAATGCGCGGCATGTCGCCCAGAAAGACGAAGGCGCCAGCCGCATCGGCGGGCAAGGATCCGATGCCGGTGCGCAGGGTCGCGGCCATGCCCTTCGCCCAGTTCGCTACCTCAACCACGCGAACGCCAGGATCTTCGATCAACCGCTCGCCGGGCTTGCCGAGCAGGATCACCCCCGCCACCGGAGCGGACTTGGCCATCGCCACGGTCGCCTGCACCAGCGTCCCGTCGCCCCACGGCGCGCTCAGCTTATCGCCGCCGAAGCGCGATCCGGCGCCGGCCGCGAGCACCAGGGCCCAGAAATCTGTTCCTGCCAGACCCTCGTCTATGGCCGGGATCGTTTCCATGTAAGATGTCGTTCCGTACTGGATATCGATGAGCCCATACGACGTCTCATGGCCGCACGACAGGCCCGAGCCCCCGCGCGAGGGGCTGACCGACGGCTTTGGCCGGCGGATCGCTTATCTGCGCGTCTCTGTGACCGACCGCTGCGACCTGCGCTGCGTCTATTGCATGCCCGAGCGGATGCGGTTCCTGCCCCGCGCCGAGGTGCTGTCCATCGACGAGCTCGACCGGCTGTGCGGTGTCTTCATCGGTCTGGGCACGCGCAAGCTGCGCCTAACCGGCGGCGAGCCCCTGGTGCGCAAGGGGTTCATGGACTTGGTGGAGCGGCTTTCGTGCCACCTGAAGTCCGGCGCACTGGACGAACTGACCCTGACCACCAACGGCACGCATCTGGCCGAGCATGCCGCCGACCTCGCACAGCTGGGCGTCAAGCGGGTGAACGTTTCCCTCGACACCCTAGACCCAGGCACCTTTCACCGCCTGACCCGCACCGGCGACATCGGTCCGGTGCTGGAGGGCCTGGAAGCCGCCCGGGCCGCCGGGCTGAAGGTGAAGCTCAACACCGTCGCCCTGGCCCGCGACAACCGCGCCGAGATCCCCGACCTGATGAAGTTCGCCCACGCGCGCGGCTTCGACTTCGTGCTGATCGAGACCATGCCCATGGGTGAGATCGATGAGGACCGCACCGACCAGTTCTTATCCCTGCGCGAGGTGCGCGCCGATCTCGCCGCCGCCTGGACCCTGACTCCGCTGTCCGACAGCACCCTCGGTCCCGCCCGTTATTCGTGGGTGGAGGAGACGGGCGGTCGGATCGGCTTCATCACCCCCCTCAGCCACACCTTCTGTGACACCTGCAACCGGGTGCGGCTGACCTGTACCGGCACCCTGCACACCTGCCTCGGGCGCGACGACGCCACGGACCTGCGCTCGATCCTGCGCAGCACGGACGACGAGGCGCCGCTGCGCGAGGCCATCCGCGCCGCCATCGCGATGAAGCCGCTGGCGCACGATTTCCAGATCGGCGCGGGCCAGGCGCCGGCGGTGGCGCGCCACATGTCCACCACGGGCGGCTGAGCGTGGCGGGGGTAAAGGTGCTGCTGTTCGGGCCGCTTCGCGACGTGGCGGGTTGGCGGGAGCGCTGGGTCGAACCGGCGCCGGCCTCGCTGTCGGCGCTGCGCGCCACCCTGGCCCGGGAGGACGCCGCCCTCGGCCTCGCCCTGAACGGTAAGGGCGTGAAAGCGGCCATAGACAAGGCCATCGCCGCCGGCGATCCCCGGCTTTTGCCCGGCGCCGAAGTCGCCTTTCTGCCGCCCATGAGCGGGGGCTAGCTTGGTTCGTCTATCGCCTGACCCGATCGACCCAGCCGCCCTGCACGCCGAATTCATTCGTGGACGGAGCGATACCGGCGCGGTGGTCACCTTCACGGGTCTGGTGCGGCGCGATGGCGACGTAGAGGCGCTGGAGCTGGAGGCCTATGAGGGCTTCACCGAGTCGGCCATCGACGACATTCTGGCCGAAGCGATGACGCGCCATGGCCTGGACGACGCCCTGGTCGTGCATCGGATCGGGCGGGTGGAGCCCGGCGAGCCGGTGGTGTTCGTGGCCGCCGCCGCCCGCCATCGCCGGGCCGCCTTCGAGGCCGTTGACCAACTGATGGACTATCTAAAATCACGCGCCCCGTTCTGGAAGAAGTCGCATCAGGCGGACGGCGCACGTTGGATCGAACCCACTGACGCCGACCGCGCCGACGCTAACCGCTGGGACCTGACGGAGACCCCATGAACGCCCCCGCCCCGCCCATCCCGAAGAGCGCCAGCCGCATCGATGAGAGCCTGCCCTTCCATCCGGTGCGCATCGCCGTCTTGTCCGTCTCCGACACCCGTGACGAGGAGACCGACACTTCGGGCAAGGTGCTGGCCGACCGGATCGAGGCCGCCGGTCATGGGCTGGCCGCCCGCGCCATTGTGCCCGACGACATCGACGCCATCCGAAGCCGGGTGCGCGGCTGGATCGAACACGGCGGTGTGGAGGTGATCATCACCACCGGCGGCACTGGCCTCACAGGTCGCGACGTGACGCCCGAGGCGTTGGAGCCGCTGTTCGACAAGCGCATCGACGGCTTTTCGGTGATCTTCCATCAGGTCAGCTACCAGTCCGTCGGCCTCTCCACCCTCCAGTCGCGGGCGACGGCGGGGCTGATCTCCGGCGTGTTCGTCTTCTGTCTGCCCGGCTCCAACGGTGCGGTGAAGGACGGTTGGGGCGTGATCGCCCCTCAGCTCGACAGCCGCCACCGGCCTTGCAATCTGGTCGAGCTGATGGCCAGACTTCTGGAAAGCTGATCGACGGAGCGCTGATCGACATGGCCAAGGTGCTGGGCGTAGGCGGCGTCTTCTTCAAGACGGCCGACAAGGAGGCCCTCAAGGCCTGGTATGTGCGCGTGCTGAAGTTCGAGCTGACGAAATGGGGCGGCGTCTACTTCCCGCCCCTGCCGATGGGCGGCACGGTATGGAGCCCCTTCGCCGCCGATACGGAGCATTTCAAGCCCTCCGACGCGCCCTTCATGATCAATCTCGTGGTCGACGACATGGCCGCCATGCTCGACCACGTCCGGTCCGAGGGCGTCGAGGTGCTGAGCGAAGAGGCGATGGACGGCATGGGCCGCTTCGCCTGGATCATGGACCCGGCGGGCGCCAAGATCGAACTGTGGCAACCCGAATAGCCGCCTCCACAAGGACAGAACCGAAGTGAGCCTCCTATCCCACCTCGACGGCGAGGGCCGGGCGCGCATGATCGACGTCTCGGATAAGGCGACGACGGCGCGCGAGGCCGTGGCCGAAGGATTCGTGCGCATGGCGCCCGAGACCCGCGCCCTGGCCCTGTCCGGCCAGGCCAAGAAGGGCGAGGTGCTCGCCACCGCCGAGCTGGCCGGCGTGATGGCCGCCAAGCGCACCGCCGAGCTGATCCCGCTTTGCCACCCCCTGCCGCTCACCGCGATCAAGGTGGCGGTTGAACCGTCCGAACACGGACTGCGGGCGGTCGCACGGGTGAAGACCACCGGCCAGACCGGGGTCGAGATGGAGGCCCTGACCGCCGTGTCCGTCGCCTGCCTGACCCTATTCGACATGTTGAAGGCCGCCGACAAGGCCATGGTGATCGAGGGCGTGCGCGTGCTGGAAAAGTCCGGCGGCCGCTCGGGCGACTGGGCGGCTCCAATCTCCGAAGACCGTCCGTGACGGGCGAACCCTCCATCGGCGAGTTGAGCGTCGAGGACGCGCGCGCGCGGATGCTGGCGGCGATCCCGCCCCTGCGCACCGAAATCATCACGCTCGAGGCCGCCCTGGGCCGCACCCTGGCCCTGCCCATCACCGCCGCACGGGACCAGCCCCCCTTCGACGCCTCCGCCATGGACGGCTGGGCCATCGCCGCGGGCGCCGCGCCGGGCGTGTTCGCCATCGTCGGGGAGAGCGCGGCGGGGAGCCGGTTCGGCGGCGCGGTCGCGGCCGGACAGGCGGTGCGCATCTTCACCGGGGCCGAAGTGCCCCCCGGCTGCCGGGTCGTGGTGCAAGAGGCCTCCGAACGGGTCGAAGGCGGCGTCCGCCTCGATTTCGCGCCCGACGCGCCGCGTTACGTCCGCCCACGCGGCGGCGACTTCGCCGAGGATTCAGAACTGCTCCCGGCTGGAGCGCGACTCGACCCCTGGCGATTGGCCCTGGCCGCGTCCGCCGGGCGGGCGCAGGTCACGGTCGCCGCCAGCCCGCGTGTCGCCATCCTGCCCACGGGCGAGGAAGTCGTCCCAGCCGGGGCCGATCTGCGCCCCGATCAGATCTTCGACAGCGCCGGCCCGGCCCTCGCCGCCTTGGTCGTAGGCTGGGGCGGCGCCGCCACGCGCCACAGCCCGGCAGGCGACACGGAAACGGCCATCCTGGCCTCCATGGAGGCGATGGCCGACGCGGAACTGATTGTCACCGTGGGCGGCGCTTCGGTGGGCGACCACGACCTGATCAAGCCGACGCTCCAGGCGCTCGGACTCGACCTCCTGGTGGATACGGTGCGTATGCGGCCGGGCAAGCCGGTCTGGTTCGGCGTGCTGGCGGACGGGGGGCGCGTACTCGGCCTGCCCGGCAACCCGGCCTCGGCCCTGGTCTGCGCTGAACTTTTCCTGCGGCCGCTGGTGGCGGCATGGCAGGGGGCCGACCCCACGCTACGGATGAAGACCGCCCGCCTCGCCGCGCCCCTACCCAAGGGCGGCCCGCGCGAACACTGGATGCGCGGCGCCCTGCACGTCGATGGCGAGGGCCGCCTGATCGCCGAAGCCTTTCCCGACCAGGAATCCTCCCTGGTCTCCGTCTTCGCCCGAGCGGACTGCCTGATCCGCCGCCCCGTCGGCGCGGCGTCGGCACAGGCGGGTGACCCGGTGGACGTCCTGAAGCTGAACCGGCTTTAGGTCTCCGCCTCACCGCCCTCCAGCATCTCGGCGGCGCGCGGGAGGTGGCGGGCGAGGTCCATCAGGCGGGCGACCAGGGCTTCGCGCGGTTCGGCGGCGAGTACATCGCGCAGATTCGAGAGGCGGCCGTCTAGCGCCCGTGCCTCGCGCGGACCCATAGCATCAGCGGCGAGGGCTGTGGCCCCGATGTGCTTGCAGGTGCGCTCCAGCGGGAAGTCGGGGCAGGTACATTCGCCCTCGCCGTCGTCGCGCACTTCCACCGAATACAGCTTGCCCGTCTCGCCGGTGACCACGGCCAGGGCGCGTCCGTCCTCGATGGAGACCAGCCGTACCCAGCCGGAGTTGAAATAGTTCTGCGCCCGGCGCGCCCGCTTTTCGCCGAGCCGGTCCATCAGGCTGTCGATATCGAATCGGAGAGGGGTCATCCGTTCAGTCTAGCGCGCGGGGCTGCTTAGCCGAACCAGCCCTTGGCCTTGCCCGGCGCGGCGTGGTTGGCGGCGAAGTGGGCCAGCATGCGCGTCCAGCCGTCCTTGGCGGCCGCCTCGTTGTATGAGGAGCGGTAGTCGGCGTTGAAGCCGTGCTGGGCGTCCGGATAGACGACAAGCTGGCTGCCGGTCTGGCCCGCCGCCTTCAGCGCGTTGCGCATGATCTCCACGTCGGTGACCGGAATGCCCTGGTCCTTGCCGCCGTAGAGACCGAGTACGGGGGCCTTGAGCTGGCCGGCGATGTCGAGCGGCCATTGGCGCGTATCGTCGCCCATGAAGGCGCCTGCAGGCGGGTGGCTGAGGCGGCCGTACCAGGCGGCGCCGGCCTTCAGCTCGGGGAAGCGGGCGCAGGCCATCCACACCACCGCGCCGCCCCAACAAAAGCCGGTGATGGCCAAGCGCTTCTTATCCACGAAAGGCTGGTCCTCCAGCCACTTCAGGGTCGCGCCCACGTCCGCCATCACCTGCTCGTTCTTGGCGGTGCCGACGATCTTCTGGATCAGGGGGAAATCCTGGGTCTGGGCCAGCTGGTTTTCCGGGTCGGCGCGGACAAAGAAGGCGGGGGCGATGGCCACATAGCCGAGCTTGGCGAAGCGGCGGCACAGGTCGCGGATATGCTCGTGCACGCCGAACACCTCGGACACCACCAGCACCGCGGCGTAGCGCCCGGACGCGGCGGGCCGCGCCACATAGGCTGGCACCGCGCCGCCGTTCTCGGCCACATAGACCGTCTCCACCGTCAGCCCTTCGGTGTCGGTGACGATGGGCGCCGCGTCGGCGGAGAAGGCGTAGGCGGCGTAACCGGCGGTGAGCAGGCCTGCGAGGCCCCGGCGGCTGAGATTGAAATCCTGCGGCGCCGGCCCTTCGGGGCGCGTCAGATGAGGAGCGTTCGGCATGGTGGGGTCCCAGCTTTCCTATTTCGCGCATGCTTCGCGCGAGGCGGGCGCGGAGTCAAAGGCCGTCCGCGACGGAAGGGTTAGATCTCCGGCCGGCCGCGATGGGCGAGCCGCTCCAGCGAGAGCAGGCCGAACAGGATCAGGAAGGCGAAGATCACCAGCCCTCCTGCGAGCATCGAGGCGTCGCCGAAGCGCAGGGATTCGACCAACTGATAGATGCGGATCGACACGACCTCGGTCTTGCCGGGCAGGCCGCCGCCGATCATCAACACGACGCCGAACTCGCCGATGGTGTGGGCGAAGACCAGGATCGCCGCCGTGAGAAAACCGCGCCGCGCCTGGGGCAGGGCCACCCGCGCAAAGATGTCGATCGGGCGCGCCCCGAGGGTGGCTGCCGCCTCCAGTGGGCCTTCGCCGATACCCTCGAACGCGGCGCGCAGAGGCTGAACCGCGAAGGGCAGGGAGTAGAACACCGAGCCGATCACCAGCCCGATGAAGGTAAAGGCCAGGGTGCGCACGCCGAACGGACGCAACAGCGCCATCAGCGGACTTTCAGGACCGAGCGCGATCAGGAGGTAGAAGCCAATCACCGTCGGCGGCAGCACGATGGGCAGGGCCGCCACCGCCGCCACCGCTTCTCGTAACCCTGACCGGGTCCGCGCCAACCACCAGGCCAGCGGCGTCGCCAGCACCAGCAGCACGAAGGTGGTGATAGTGGCGAGCATGAGCGTGGTGCGGATCACGAGGTCCATCAAGCAGCTTCAATCTGGGCTTGCCCAAAGCGGCTGAGCAAATCTGAACCTAGTTTAACGCCTGGCTCGGCTTGATCGGAAAGAACCGGCGCAGCGCGATGCTTACACCGAAAAATGCTCCTAGGCTTGCCCCGGCGAATGACATCCATCGGGCGGGGTCCACAATGTTGAAGCGATCAATGAGCACCGCGCAGGCACCGCCGCAGACCCACATCGCCAACACGGAAATGTAGAAGTGCCAGTTTCCCCAACTAAATTTCATGTGCGTACCCACTCACTTCACGTCGTAGCCGTAGCGCCTGATGATCGCCCGCGCCTCCGGTCCCTTGAGGAAGGTCATGAAGGCTTTTGCGGCGGGGTAGCCTGCGCCGGTCTTCAGCAGCACCGCGTCCTGCACGATGGGGGCGTGCAGGCTTTCCGGCACGAGCCAGCGTGAGCCGCCCTCCACCTTAATCACCTGCGATTGGGCGACGAAGCCGAGTTCGGCCGCGCCGGTAGCCACGAACTGATAGGCCTGGGCGATGGAGGAGCCCTGCACGATCTTCGGCTTCAGCGCTTCATAGACGCTGAGGCGGGTCATGGTCTCGATGGCGGCGGTCCCATAGGGGGCGGCGGCGGGATCGGCGATGGACAGCTTTTCGAACTTGCCGCCCTTCAGCACCGCGCCCTTGGCGTCCACCAGTCCCGGCGTCTTGGAATAGAGCACCAGGCGTCCGACGGCGTAGGTGAAGCGCGAACCCCGCACGGCCAGTCCCTCGGCCTCGGCTTTCTTCGGCCGCTCGTCGTCGGCCGACAGGAACACCTCGAACGGTGCTCCGTGCGCAATTTGGGTGTAGAAACCGCCGGACGGGCCAAAGCTCAGAGCCAGGGTGTTGCCCGTGGCCTTGTGGAAGGCGGCGGCGATGTCCTTGGCCGGCTCGGTGAAGTTGGCCGCCACGGCGACTGGAACCTCGGCTGCCATTACGTTTGCACCCACCGCCAGCGGAATCAGCATCGCGGCCACCGCCGCCAGTCGTCTGATCGGTCGCATCGCACTCTCCTGGCGCACAAACCTAGGCCATACGGGCGAGCGGGCAAAGCGTTCACCGCCCTTGCCAAACAGCGCGGCTTCGTGAACCCATGCGCACTTAGCCTTGGGGTTTACGATGCGTCTGACCGGCCTTGTGATGTCTTTGATGCTGGCGGCCGCGCCGTTGTCCCACGCCCAAGCGGCGCCGGCCAAGGCGGCCGACACCTTGCCCTCGGACACGCCCGCCAGGTTCGAATTGATCAAACCTGAGGCCGACTACATCAAGCGTGTGGAGATGATCCCCATGCGCGACGGGGTGAAGCTCTACACGGTGATCTGGATTCCCAAGGGCGCGAAGAACGCGCCGATCATCCTGACCCGCACCCCCTACAACGCCGCCAAGCACATGCGCACCGAGACGGCGAACCTCGAGACCACCCTGGCGCTGGAGGCCGAGCCCTTCGTGGAGAACGGCTACATCCGCGTCTATCAGGACGTGCGCGGCAAGTACGGCTCGGAGGGCGACTACGTGATGACGCGCCCGCCCATCGGGCCTCTCAACCCGACCAAGGTCGATCATACCACCGACGCCTGGGACACCATCGACTGGCTGGTCAAGCACCTGCCGGAGTCCAATGGCAAGGTCGGCATGATCGGCTCCTCCTACGAGGGCTTCACCGTGGTGATGGCGCTGCTCAATCCGCACCCGGCGCTGAAGGCGGCTGTGCCGGAAAGCCCCATGGTGGACGGCTGGATGGGCGACGACTGGTTCCACTACGGCGCCTTCCGCAACCCGAATGTGGACTACACCATGAGCCAGACCGCCCAGCGCGGCGAAGGCAAGAGCGTGCCGCGCGAAGGCGCCGACGACTATACCACCTACCTGAACGCCGGCTCCACCGGCGATTACGCCCGCGCCCGCGGCCTCGACAAACTGCCCTTCATCCAGAAGCTGTTCGACCATCCAGCCTATGATGGCTTCTGGCAGGGCCAGGCGCTGGATAAGCTGATCGTCGAACACCCCTCCACCGTGCCGACCCTGTGGGAGCAGGGCTTGTGGGACCAAGAGGACATGTGGGGCGCCAACCATTCCTGGCTGGCGCTGAAGGCCGCCGGGCACAAGGCCACCAACTGGCTGGTCATGGGCCCCTGGTTCCACAGCCAGGTCAACCGTGAGGGCTATTCACTCGGCCCGTTCCGCTGGAATGGCGATACCGCCCTGCAGTTTCGCCGCGAGATGGTGCTGCCCTTCTTCAACCAGTATCTGAAGGGTGGTCCGCCCGCTAACCTCGCCCGCGTCACCGTCTACAACGACGCGGAAAACCACTGGGATCACTTCGCCGACTGGCCGAGCGCCTGCGACAAGGGTTGCGCCAAGCCGCTCACGCCGATCTATCTGCAGGCCTCGGGCGGCCTAGGCTTCGGTAAGCCGACGGGCGCCAAGCCGAACGAACTGGCGGGCGACGCCTATGTGAGCGATCCGGCCAAGCCGGTGATCTACACCCCTCGTCCGGTGAAGTTCTCGGACTCGGCGGCCTGGCGCACCTGGCTGGTCCGCGACCAGCGCTTCGTGGATGGCCGCCCGGACGTGCTCACCTACCAGACCGCGCCTCTGAAAGAAGCGGTGAAGCTGGAAGGCGCGCCCATCGCCGACATCGTGGCTATGACCACCGGTACGGACGGCGACTTCGTGGTCAAGCTGATCGACGTCTTCCCCGACAACGTGCCGGCGCCGCCCGAAACGACCACCAATCCCACCGAGTTCGGCGGCTATGAGATGCCCATCGGTACGGACATCTTCCGCGGGCGCTATCGGGAAAGCTTCGAGCATCCGACGCCGATCCCGGCCAACACGCCGCAGCACTACAAGTTCACCCTGCCCAATACCGACCATGTCTTCCTGCCGGGGCACCGGATCATGGTGCAGGTGCAGTCCACCCTGTTCCCGCTTTACGACCGCAACCCGCAGACCTTCGTGCCCAACATCTTCAACGCCAAGCCGGCGGACTACCAGAAGGCGACGGTGACGGTGCTGCGTTCGGGCGATTTCACCTCGGCGGTGTGGCTACCCATCGTAGCGGCGAAGTGATGGGGTTCGGCAGAAAACTGGTGGCCGGCCTCGCGGTCTGCGCGGCGCTTGTCATGGCCCTGCCCGCCGCGGCGGAGCCGGCGTTGTGGAAGGTGCAGGGACCGCACGCAACGGTCTATCTGTTCGGCACGGTGCACGTGCTGAGACCTGCCGTGCGCTGGCGCACCCCCAAGATCGACGCCGCCTTCAAGAGCGCCAATGTGCTTTATGAGGAGATCAAGGACGGCGACGATCAGGCGACCATGCAGGCCTTGGTGGCCAAGTACGGCCTGGACCCCACTCACCCCATCTCCACCAAGCTGACGGAAGGCGGGCAGGCCAAGCTCGCCGCCACCGAGGCCAGCCTCGGCCTCACCCCGGCGCAGATCGAGCCGCTTCGCCCCTGGATGGCGGCGCTGATGATCTCGGTCATTCCCGTGATCAAGGCGGGCTACGATCCCAAGAGCGGCGTCGATAACGTACTGAAGGCGGATGCGGCGGCGCAGGGCAAGCCGCTGGAAGCGTTCGAGACCTTGGGCCAGCAGGTGGGTCTGTTCGCCAACCTGCCCCAACCGCTGGAAGTGGAATTCCTGCTTTCCACCGTCGATGACGCCGCCAAGGGCGCAACCCTGCTCGACCAGTTGGTGGACGCCTGGGCCGCCGGCGATACGAAGAAGCTAGAAGCGCTTCTGAACGGCGACCTGAAGGACACCTATCCGGAACTCTACCGCATCGTGCTGAAGGACCGGAACCAAGGTTTCGCCGACAGGATCGAGACCCTGTTGAAAGGCGAGGGGACGATCTTTGTGGCTGTGGGCGCCGCCCACCTCGTCGGCCCCGACAGCGTCCAGGCCGACCTGGCCCGCCACGGCATCGCAGCAGTCCGTCAATAGAAACAACAAAAAAGCCCCGCCGTCCATGAAAGGGCGGCGGGGCTTGAAAACCCGAACCGGGTGAGGGGCTTACCCTTCGGTGGTTTCTTCCGGGGCGGCCGCGACGGTCCGGTCCTCGCGGTTGGTGGTGCGCTCGGCGATCCGGGCCGACTTACCGCGACGGTCGCGCAGATAGTACAGCTTGGCGCGACGGACGGCGCCGCGGCGCTTCACTTCGATCGACTCGATGTTGGGCGACAGGACCGGGAATACCCGCTCCACGCCTTCGCCGAACGAGATCTTGCGCACGGTGAAATTCTCATGGTGGCCGGAGCCGGCGCGGGCGATGACGACGCCCTCATAGGCCTGGACGCGCTCGCGCTCGCCTTCCTTGATCCGCACATTCACGCGCACGGTGTCGCCGGGCTGGAATTCGGGGGTGGTCCGCTTGGCGGAGAGGCGATCGGCCTCTTCCTTCTCGAGTTGCTCGAGGATGTTCATCTGCAGTCTCCTTGGCCTGACCTATTTGCGGTCGGCTTTTGCCTGTTGATTGGCGAGATGCGCCGCCCAGAGATCCGGCCGCCGCTCCCGCGTGGTTAGCTCCCGCTGTTCCCGTCGCCAGGCCTCCACCTTGCCGTGGTGACCTGAGGTGAGCACCTCGGGGATATTCAGCTCCTCGAACACCCTGGGCCGCGTATATTGCGGATGCTCCAGAAGACCGTCCTCGAAACTGTCGTCGCCCGCCGAAACTGAGTTGCCGAGCACTCCCGGAACCAGCCTGACACACGCCTCGATCACGACCATCGCCGCCGCCTCGCCACCGGCAAGAACCGCGTCTCCGACCGAGACCTCCTCGAACCCGC
Source organism: uncultured Caulobacterales bacterium (assembly GCA_903862425.1). Taxonomy (GTDB): domain Bacteria; phylum Pseudomonadota; class Alphaproteobacteria; order Caulobacterales; family Caulobacteraceae; genus CAIOYC01. The sequence goes on from CAIOYC010000039.1 coordinate 63,762, forward strand.
GCGCGTCGAGCACCCGCTGGTCCACCCCTTCGAACCGGCCGCAGAGGACGATGATCCCCGGCGCCTCGGCCCACTCACGAACACGCGCCTGAGTCAGGGGCCGCCCCCGGGCGCTCATGCATAAAAGCGGACGCCCGCCGCGCTCCACGCTATCCAGCGCAGAGGCGATGACGTCCGCCCGCATGACTTGTCCCGGACCGCCGCCCGCAGGCGTGTCGTCCAGGAAGCCGCGCTTATCGTTGGAAAAGCTGCGAATGTCCACCGTTTCGAGTCGCCACAGGTTCTGTTCGCGCCACGCCGTACCGATCAGCGATACGCCGAGCGGCCCAGGAAAGGCTTCAGGAAACATGGTCAGGACAGTGGCGGTGAAGGCCATGGCCCCGCTATATGTCAAACATGACCGATGCCAAAATCACCTCCGCCGTCGTTCGCCCCCCACCCGGCGACCCGCTGGACCTGATCGCCTCGCTGGCGCTTCAAAAGATCGACCGCGATCTGTTCATTGGTTGGGGACCAACAGACAATGGCGACCACTTCTTTGGCGGACACGTCATCGCCCAGGCGCTGCTGGCGGCCTATGAGACGGTGGAGACGCGGGTCTGCCACTCGCTGCACGCCTATTTCATCCGGCCGGGCAACGTCCATATCCCGGTGGTGTTCGAGGTGGACCGTGCCCGCGACGGCGGCAGTTTCACCACCCGCCGGGTGATCGCCATCCAGAACGGTGAGCAGATTTTCAACCTCGCCGCCTCTTTCCAGGTGCCGCGGGAGGGGCTGGAGCACCAGTTCGACATGCCCAACGTCGCCGCGCCGGAAAGCTTGAAGGAAGAGAAAAGCTGGCGCGATACGCCCCGTCCTATCGATATCCGTTGGACCACCCCGCGCCGACAGGGCGACACCGCCAAGTATCCGCCCCACAAAGAGGTCTGGCTGCGCGCCAAGAACACCATCGGCCCGGATGTTCACCTGCAGCAGGCTCTGCTCGCCTATGCCTCCGACATGGCTTTCATGGAAACGGCGCTTCGGCCCCATGGTATCGACTGGCGCACCCCAGGCCTGCAATCAGCCAGCCTGGACCACGCCATGTGGTTCCACGCGCCCTTCGACTTCAACGAGTGGATGCTGTTCGACCAGGACAGTCCGTCTACCTCCCAGGGGCGTGGCCTTGTGCGTGGGCAGATGTTCACGGCGGCCGGCGTGCTTGCAGCCTCCGTGGCGCAGGAGTGTTTGATGTACATTCGCCCGCCCAAGGACGCCTGACCGATGCGCGCCGCCCTCGCCTTTCTGGCCCTGATCCCGACGGCGGGATCGGCCACCGCGGCGCCCCAGCTCAGCGTCACCGCCACCTACGAAGCGAAGCTGCTGCTCAAGGTGGCGGACATGCGCACCGACCAGGTGATCACGCCCGACAGCTATCGGGCCGGGGCGCGCCTCACCACGATCAGCGCCTTGGGCGTGATCAAGTCTACCAGCCTGCTGGTCCAGGCGGACGGAGCGACCACAGGCGGGGCGCCTTCGCCGCAGGTCTACCTGCAGAGCGAGAAGAACAAGCGCCGCGTGGTGCGGTTTGCCGCGGCCAATCCCGCTGACCCGCTGACGCAGCTGCTGCGTGCGGCGCTCAGGCCGGGCAATGGCTCCCCGTGTATCGGTACGGCCCCGATCTGGGACGGCCGCCAGCGTTACGACCTGACCTTTGCGCCAAGCGGTGGTGGAAAAGCGCCTTTCGGCCTGCAGCAGGCCACCACCTGCCGACTCAGCTTCCACCCCATCTCCGGCTTTTCCAGCAAGCAGGAGCAGAAGAGTCCCTTCCTGCGCGGCGACCCCACCGCCACCTTCGCCTGGGAGCCGCGCGCCCAGGTGTGGGTGATGACCGATGTGGCGGTGCCGACGGTGGTGGGAACCGGGCATATCGCCCTGACCAGCCTGCACGCGGTCGGCGTCCGTCCTGCCTTCGCCGTACCGCCGCCGCCCGCCAAACCCGCCCACAAGCGACGCTAGGCAATCGTTCCTTAAGTCCGCGGTCGCATAAGCTTGGCCTAGATGGCCGTCGCTTCCCTGCCCAACCTCATCACGCCGATCGACGCCAGCATGGTCCGCGCCATGGTGACGGCGCACCAGCGCTATATTGAGGGGCGACCTGGGGGCCAGCGCGCCAACTTCTCGCACAAGGACCTGCGCAACGTCGCGCTTGAGGGGATGAACCTCGCCGATGCGATCTTCTCGGGCGCGCTGATGGGGGGCGCCCTCCTGGCGGGAGCCAATCTTGAGCGCGCCAGTCTCTACGGGGTGGACCTGCGCAACGCGGACCTGCGCAACGCCAACCTCGCTCGAGCGGATCTGCGCGGGGCCTGCCTGCGCGGAGCCAACCTTGCCTGCGCCGACTTGACCGCCTGCGATCTGCGCGAGGGCCAGATCGCCCTGCAGGATCCCAAGAACGGTTTTCGCATCCTCAAGCACGAGAAGCGGGCGGGAGAGCTCAGCTACGCCATCCTTACGGGCGCGACCTTGGCCGATGCGCAGATGAACGGCTCGCTGGCCGCCGCCGCCGATTTTCGCGACGCCATTCTCACCGGCGCTGCGCTGACCGGGGCCAAGCTGATGAACGCCAATCTCGACGGCGCCGACCTGACCGACACCCAGATGGCCCAGGCCGACCTGTCGGGCGCCTCGCTCAAGGGCGCCTGCATCGTCGGCTCGACCATCGGCTCGGCGAACCTCGACAAGGGCGCGCTGGATGACGCCATGGGGGCGCCGCCGCCCATGGTGTTCATCGACGACACCCCGCTCGCCGACGTGCTGGCCGCGCATGAGGCCTGGTGCATCACCCACGGGGTTGAAGGTAGCCCCGCCAAGGCCGCCGAGTCCGACTTTCGGGGCGCCGGGTCGCTGAAGGGCAGGAAGCTGACGGCGCTGAAGGCGCCGCGCTCGATCTTCTACGGCTTGAACCTCGAAGGCATCCAGCTGCAGGGCGCCGACCTGTCCGGTGCAGACCTGCGGGGGGCCAAGCTGCGCGGCGCCGACCTGCGCGGGGTCAAGCTGGTAGACGCCCTGCTCGTGCGCGCCGACCTGCGCGGGGCCAAGCTCGGGCCGCTGGAGATCGCGGAGGGCCGCTATGTGCGCACCGACCTGACCCGCGCCGCCCTGCGCATGGCCGACCTCACCGGGGCCGATTTGCGCCGCGCGCGCCTGCTGGAGGCCGACCTGGAAAACGCCAAGCTCGACGGCGCCAACTTCCAGGGCGCCGAGCGGGATACGGGCTGACGCCCTACATCCCCTTGCGCAGGGGAATGAGGTCGGGGAAGTCGCCGTCGCGCTTCTCCTGTTTGGCCTTGAAGGCCTCTTGCATGTGCGGCGGCGAGAACATGCCCACATTCCAAAGGGCGATGTAATCGAGCCCGTCCTTGATCGAGTGGTCGCGGGCATAGTTGATCATCACCTTGGAGCCCGCCACCGCCAGCGGCGCCTTGCTGGCGATCTCGCGGGCTGTCTCCAGCACATAGGCGAGCATCTCTTCGTGGGTGTCGAACACTTCGTTGACCAGGCCGATGGCCTTGGCGCGCTCGGCGGTCAGGCGGCGGCCGGTATAGGCGAGTTCGCGCGCATGCCCCTCGGGGATCAGCTTGCACAGCCGCGGGAAGGTGCCGACATCGGCGGTCATGCCGATATTGATCTCCTGTATGCAGAAGAAGGCGTCGCGGGTTGCATATCGGATGTCGCAGGCGGAGGTCATGTCCACCGCCCCGCCGATGCAGCCGCCCTGGATCGCCACCAGTACCGGCATGCGCGCTTCGTCCAGACAGGAGAACGAGTCCTGTAGGGTTCGCACATGATAGCGGAAGCTCTCGCCCGCCGTGTAGCGGTCGGAGGTCAGCTCGCCCACTGTGGTCCCGCCCGTGGAGAACACCGCTAGGTCCATGCCGGCGGAGAAGTGCTTGCCGGTGGAGGAGATGACGATGCAGCGCGCCCGACCGTTGTCGGAGATGTCGCGCACGATGGCCGGCAGCTCGTTCCAGAAGCCGCGGGTCATGGTGTTCATGGCCTCGGGCCGCTTCAGCCGGATATGCGCCACCTTGTCGGCGATCTCCACGTCGAAGCATTCATAGGTGGCGGCCGGCGTCTGCGCATTCATGGCGATCTCCCTTGGGCCGAGATTACGACGCTGCCGCTGGGGCAGGGAAGGGGCTGAAACGCCTCCGTGTCGCCTCACAACGCCTTCGCGGCACTCTTGTGGGAACAAAACTAGCCACAACTGTCCGTTTTCCGCAAAATCTCCGGACACGCGGACATCCGGCCACTTTCCCTGCCCGCCAGGCCGTGGCGGGGCGCGCGGAAACCGCCAGCGCGCAACCAATGTTGGGAAGGACCGATCCGAAGCTCATCCAGACAGGCTAACCCCGGCCTAGGCGCCCAGGAAAAATAAGGCCGACGGACACGCAATGAATTGAAACATAAAATTTTCTATTTGGCGACGCGCGGATAGCCGCTGCCCTATCCCCGCATTCGGCTTCCGGGGTGAGCGGGGATGGTTGCGAGTCCCTAGGGAATGTCCGGCAGGGGGTGAAGGTGCATCACTTCGGCCCCTGTGCGCTCGTGAAGCAAGTCGGCGACGATGGCGCGGTGGCAACAGCGCCAGTCCGCTTCGTAGCACATCAGGCAGACTCGTTTCTCCCGGCTGAGCGCCACCGCCTCGCTTAACGCCGCCTGCGCCGCGTCGGTCTGCATGTGGGTGTTGAAGATGGCCTGCATCTCGCCAGTGCGACCTGCGCGGGCGGCGATGCGCCCATCCTTGGGCGTGCCGAGGTCGCGCAGGTGGCGATAGCCGATCCCTTCGGCTTTGAGCGACGCGCCGAGCAGGGTCTTGGAGAACCCCGCCTTGCGCGACGCCGCCACTGCCCGCACGTCGATCAGCAGGTCGACGCCGCCCGCCTTCAACCCGCCGATCACCCGCGGCAGGGTGGAGGTCTCATAGCCGATGGTGGCGAGGGACGGGGTGGTCATAGGGCAGGCTCCGTCCGGCGCATCATTCGGCCTCTACCCTTCGACAAGCTCAGGATGAAGCGAACGCAGGGTTCGATCAGGAACGCGCGGGCTTCAGCATCGTCTCGTCCCAGCCGCACTGCTGGCCCTTGTTCTGCTCTTTCAGCCAGCGGTCGAGGGGGGCGAAATAGTCGGCGATGGCGGTGGCGTCGATGTCGCTCTCGCCGGTGAAAGCGGCCAGAGCCTCGGGCCAGGGCTTGCTTTGTCCCATCTCCAGCATCTTGGCGAACTTGGCGCCAACGGCCTTGTTTCCGTAGACGGAGCAACGGTTCAGCGGCCCCTTCCACCCCGCCTCGCGGCAGGCGGCGCGGTAGAACTGATACTCGTAGATGCGGGCCAGGAAGTAGCGGGCATAGGGTACCGAGGTGGCGATGTGGTTCTTCGCGCCCGGATCGAAGGCGTCGGCAGGGCGCGGGCCGGGCGGCACGACGCCCTGGTATTTCAGCTTCAGGTCCCACCACGCCTTGTTGTAGTCGGCGGGCGTGACCTGGCCGGAGAACACCTCCCAGCGCCACTTGTCGACCAGGAGGCCGAAGGGCAGGAAGGCCACGCCGTCCATGGCTACTTTGAGCAGATAGGGAATGTCCGCCTCGTCGCCGGGGACCTTGTCGATCAGGCCAAGCTGCTTGAGGTAGCCGGGCGTCAGGGCGTTCAGGCCGGCGAAGTCGCCGATCGCCTCGTGGAAGCCGTCATTGGCGCCGTTCTCGAACAGGAAGGGCTGCTTGTTATAGGCCCGCTGATAGAGGTTGTGGCCGAGTTCGTGGTGGACGGTGAAGAAGTCGTCCGCGTTCACGTGCACGCAGGCCTTGAGGCGCAGGTCGTCTTTGTTGTCCACGTCCCAGGCGGAGGCGTGGCACTGCACCTCGCGGTCGCGCGGGCGCACGATCATCGAGCGTTCCCAGAAGGTCTTGGGCCAGGGATCGAAGCCGAGCGAGATGTAGAAGTTCTCCGCCGTCTTCACCATCTTGACCGGGTCATAGGCCTTGGCCTCGAGCTGCTTGGTCAGGTCGTAGCCAAGGCCGGGACCGCCGGTCGGCGCCACCTCGTCATAGATGTTGCCCCACTCCTGCGCCCACATATTGCCGAGCAGGTCGGCGCGAATCGGCCCGGTCTTCGGCTGCACCGCGTCGCCGTACTTTTGGTTCAGCCTGCTGCGCACATAGCAGTGCAGGTCCACGTAGAAGGGCTTCACCTGCGACCACAGCTTGTCGGTCAGGGCCGCGAACTGGTCGGGCGTCATGTCGTAGCCCGCGCGCCACAGCGCCCCCGCGTCCCTGTAGCCCAGACCCTGCGCGCCCTCGTTCAGCAGGGCGGTGAGCTTGACGTAATCGCCCTTCATGGGCGTGGCGATGGCGTGCCACTTCTCCCAGATATCCTTGGACTTGGCCGGATCGCGCACCGTGGCGATGGCGTCGTCGAGTTCGTCGAGATGCAGGACCTTGCCGTCGATGGTGGCTGTGCCGGTCGAATAGAGGGTCGAGAGGCGAGCCTCGATATCGCCTTCCTCCTGGGCGGCGCCCGGACGGTCGGGAGCGGGCAGCTGGTTGGCGATCTTCAGCAGGGTCAGCTGGCGGCGGGTGACCGGATCGACCTGCACATGATCAAACTTCGCCGCTTCCTTAGCGAAGGTCACGGACAGGGCGTTGGCGTCGGCCCCGGCCTTGGCGGTGAGGATGTTGGTGTCGACGGTGATATAGGTCTCCTGCACCCAGTCGGCGTGCGCGGCGAAGATGCTGGCCGCCTCCAGTTCCCTGGACGCGCGGTCGATGAAGGCCTTGGCGTCGGCGGCGGTCGGCGCGGCGGCGCCGGCGGGTGGGGCGGGCTTCACCGGCGCGGCGTGGACCGGCGCGGCGGCGGCGAGCGCCAGGGCGGCGGCGGACAGGAACAGGCGCTTCATAACGTGACCCCAGGTATCGGCGGGCGCGGCGCACCCCTTGGGTCAATCCAGCCGCAGCCGCCGGCCCCGTCAAGCGACAAGGCTTAACCTGAAGCTTGGCGCTAGGAACCTCCGCGCCGCCTCTCTGTTCATCACGCACCTGTGAAGGAGGGACCCCAATGAATAACCGCTCGATGATCCTGGCCGCCGTGGCCATCACCGCCATCTCGTTCGCCGCCTGCTCAAAGCACGACGACAAGCCGAACGGCCCGTCCGCCGACAACTCGACCCAGACCCCGAACGCCGGCGCGGGCGCCAACGTGGCCTCGGCCGTGGACAAGACCCAGGACGCCGCCGCCGGCGCTGTCGGCGCTGTGGCCGCCGCCACGCCCACCAACGCCCAGGGCTTCGTCGATGCCGCCGCCATGGGCGACATGTACGAGATCAAGGCCGCGCAGATCGCCGAAACCCGCTCGACCTCCCCGGCGGTCAAGGCCTTCGCCGCCATGATGATCAAGGACCACACCAAGACCACCAAGGGCATGGAGGCCTTCCTGGCCAAGAACCCGACCCTGAAGGCGCCGACCGACCTGGATCAGCGTCGCACCGGCATGCTCGACAATCTGAAGTCCGCCCAGGACAAGGATTTCGACCGCACCTATCTGGACCAGCAGGTCGCCGCCCACGGTGAGATGCAGACCCTGATGAAGGGCTATGCGGATCACGGCGACAATGCCGAGCTGCAGGCCATGGCCTCCAAGACCGCGCCGGTCGTGCAGATGCACATCGACAAGGTGAAGGCCCTGCAGGCGGGCGCCGACCAGGGCGCCAAGGACAACAAGATGGAGATGAAGGCCGAGAAGAAGGCCGAGAAGGCTTCCAGCTAAGCCCGACATCCCAAGCAGCGACGCCCTCTTCCCGAGCCGGGAGGAGGGCTTTCGTTTATCTCAAGCAGCGCGCCAGACCATCGCGGCGTACCGTCCCGGCGGCGGCGCCGATGCGGCTGGAGCGCTTCTGCACATAGCGCCCCGGATTGACCGCCTTCCACTTCAGGGGGCTGGGCAGGATGGCGGCGAGACGCGCGGCTTCGCCCGGATCGATATCCGTGGCCGGTTCGCCGAAGTAGCGGCGGGCGGCGGCCTCGGCGCCGTAGGTTCCAGGGCCCCATTCCACCACGTTCAGATACATCTCCATGATCCGCCGCTTACCCCACAGGGTCTCGATCAGCACGGTGAAATAGGCCTCCAGGCCCTTCCGCACATAATCGCGTCCCGGCCACAGGAACACGTTCTTGGCCGTCTGCTGGCTGATGGTTGAGCCGCCGCGCAGCTTGCCGGGATGGCGCTCGTTGGACGCCATGGCCTTCTGCATGGCCTGGAAGTCGAAGCCGTGATGCTCGCAGAACCGGGCGTCCTCGCCGGCGATGACGGCGTTGGGCAGGGACGGATCGATGTCGTCCAGCGGGACCCAACGCTTGACGATGGGCTGGCCCTGAACGGCGCGCTCGACCATCAGCCAGGTGATCGGCGGCGGGATTACCTTGTAGACCATCACCGTCATGGGCGGCCCAACCAACGCCAGGACCAGCACCAGCGCGACCGCTCTGCGAACCGTGCGCCACAGGCGGAATGTCCGTTTCGGCGGCACGGGCTCGACGATGGGCGAGCGCGCGCGGGGTGGTTCAGGTTCAGGCTCAGGAGTGATCGGCGTTGGAACGGGTGCCGGGTCGCCAGGCGTCTCGGTCGCCGATTCCGCCTGAGGCTCGTCATCCTCATCAGGCTCGGCGGCGTGCGGCGGGGCGAAGACCTCGGGCGGGTCCTCGGTTGGCGTCGGCGCCTTAGGTTCGTCAGCCTCCGCCACGCGCGCCTCTTGCCTTGACCTTGCGGAGGGATGCTATCGGGTGGCTGCCTGGTCAAGTGAGGACGAAGTCAATGGACGTCAGCGAAGCGGTCGCCCGCCGCATCTCGGTGCGCGCCTTCAGGCCCGACCCCGTGCCCGAGGCCGCCGTGCGCGAACTGCTGGAAAAAGCCGCCCGCGCCCCGTCCGGCGGCAACCTTCAGCCCTGGCGCGTCCACGCCATCTCCGGCCAGCCTCTCGCACGGCTCAAGCAGGTCGCCATGGCCAGCATCGCCCAGGGCGGCGACGAGACCGAGTACGACGTCTATCCGCCCGATCTGTGGGAGCCCCTGCGCACCCGCCGCTACCAGTGCGGCGAGGACCTCTACGCCACCATCGAAATCCCGCGCGAAAACAAGCCTGCCCGCCTGTTGCAGCTGGCCAAGAATGCGGAGCTGTTCGGCGCCCCGGTGGGGTTGTTCTTCTTCATCGACCGGCGTGTCGGGCCGCCGCAGTGGGCCGACATCGGCATGTATATGCAGACCCTGATGCTGCTGGCGGAGGAGCGCGGCCTCGCCACCTGCGCGCAGGAGTTCTGGGCCCGCCTGCACCGCGCTGTCGCGGACGCCATGCCCGTGCCCGAGGGTCACATGCTGTTCTGCGGCATGGCGCTCGGCTGGCGCGACGAGAGTGCGCCAATCAACACCCTGCGCACGCGCCGTGACGCGCTGGAGGATTTCGCCGGTTTCAGTGGTTTCTGACTGCGCCGGGACATACCGGGTCTTCAGTTCCCAACCTCCGCCATAGGGGTTACAGAGCGTTACATGCTCTGGTCTGCCCTATGAACGAGGATGCGATTCAACAGGCGGCGACGCGTCTGGTGGCGGCCGGCGCGCTCGGCCGCTCGGTCATGTTGCGCAAGCTGTTCGACTATCTGCTCGAACGGTCGATGGCCGGTTCGCCCCCCAAGGAGACCGAGGTGGCGCTGGCCGTATTCGGCGATAGTCTGCGCTTCAACACCCCCCAGGACGCCTCGGTCCGCGTCTATGTGCACCGGCTGCGGCTGAAGCTGACCGAATACTATGCCGGTCCGGGCGCCGACGAGCCGGTGAAACTCGACATCCCCAAGGGCGAATACCGTCTCATCGTCCGGTTGGAGAGCGATGGTCGGGCCGAAGGCCCTGAAGCCGCCGCGGTGGCCACGCGGCGATGGGCGCCTCGACCGTGGATGTGGCTCGTGGCTCTCCTTGCCGTCTTCGTTCTGAACGTCGGACTGTGGGCCGTGGTCGCCGGCCATCCCGGCGGTGAACTGGCGCAGGAGCGGCGCGCTGCGCCTTGGGCTTCGCTTCTGAATAACCGCAAGCCCACCACCGTGGTGATAGGCGACTACTACATCTTCGGGGACATCGACCGACCGCGGCAGGTGGACCGGTTGCTGCGCGAATACAACATCAATTCGCCTATCGACCTCGACGACTATCGCATGGCGCACCCCGACGTGCAGCAGCGTTATGTGGACCTCGACCTCTACTACCTGCCGGTCTCCAGCGCCTTCGCCCTGAAGGATCTGATGCCTATCCTGGCGCCGACGGCCAGAGACCGCGACCAGATCCACATCGCCCTGGCCTCGGACGTCTCGCCGGAGATGCTGCGGCGAACCAATATCGTCTATGTGGGCTACCTCTCCGGCCTCGGCATCCTGCGCGACGCGGTGTTCGCGGGGTCGCGCTTCACCGTGGGCGAGACCTATGACGTGCTGATCGATCAGGCGGCGCAGAAACGCTACGCCAGCCAGGAGGGCGGCCCCAACCAGGCGGACGAGCAGCAGCGCGACCTCGGCTATTTCGCCAGCTTTCCGGGTCCCAACGGCAACCGCATCGTCATCCTGGCCGGCACGCGCGACATGGGCGTGACCCAGATGGCGGAGGAGGCGGTGAATCTCGCCGCGCTCTCGGCCATGCACAAGGCCTCGGGAAACGCCGACGCCTTCGAGGCGCTCTACGAGGTGCAGGGCGTCCGCCGCAGCAATTTCGGCGGCAAGCTCCTCGTCGCCGCCCCGCTCAAGGCTGACCGCATCTGGAGCGAACAACGCCCCGTGCTGCAATTCCCGAAGGGGTAAGCGGCGCCTAGAGTCCCAGCCGCCGGGCGCGGGCGGCGATGGACAGGGCCATGCGTTCGGCGATCAGTCCGTCCGGCGAGCCGGTCTGCTTGCAGGCGCGGTCGGCCTCGAATAGCTCGGGTTGCAGCACGTCGAGCACGGCGGGACTCCAGGCGCGAAGCTGGCGCAGGAACTCCTTCTCGTTCTTCCAGAACACCCCCACCTGCTTGGCGGCCATCTGCGCATCAGTCCCCTTGGACTGCAGGGCCTGGGCCTTGCGCAGCCGCTGGAGGTGCTGGCTGAGCGCGCGCACCGCCGCGGGGCCGCCCTCGCCCTCCGCGCGCGCGCGCCGCAGCGCCGACTGGGCCGGGGCAGCGCGCCCGCCGAAAGCGTCCTGCGCCGCATCGGCCAGCGAGGCTTCAGGCTCCACGCCGAGAAAGCCGCCGAGTTCGGCGAGGCTCAAGGTCACATTGGAACCGGGACCGATGAACAGGACCAGCCGCTCCACCTCCTGGCGCGCCACGCCGCGCTCCTTTGGCAGGCGCGAGACGAAGACCTGCAGGGCGTCGGGGGCGAGGGCGACCTTGTCTGCGGCCAGGGCTTCGCGCACCAGCCGGGTCACGTCCCCCTGCTCGTCCTCGTAGATCGGGATTGAGGCGCAGCCGTCAGCCTTCTCCGCCGCCTTGCGTAGGGCCGAGGTCTTTTCGAGCGCGCCCGCCTCCACGATCAGGAAGCAGTCGGAGTTCAGCGTCCCGTCGGCATGGGCGGTCAGGGCTTCGGCCGCCACCTTCTCCGGGCCGGCCCGTTCGCCGGTGAGTTTCAGCCGCACCAGGCGCCGTCCGCCCATCAGGGACAGGGCGGAAAGCTCCTCCTCCAGCCGGCCATCGCCCTTCTCGATTTCCACCTCGGTGAGAAGGGCGACGTTGAAGGGGTCGTCGGGACGCTCGGTGACCGATTTGGCCAGCCGGTCAGCCCGTTCGCGCACGCCTGAGCGATCCTTGCCCCAGATCACCGCCGCGCGGACGCCCTTGGGCGGGCCGTTCAGGAACTTGTCGATGTCGGGGCGCTTGGAGAGGATCACCGCGGTCGCCTCTACGGCGTGTCGTTGTCCGGATTGTTGGGCAGCGGGGTCTGGGTCAGACCGGGGCCGCTTTCCGGACGGCCGGCGAAGTAGCGGGCCAGGGCGAGGCGGATGGCGATGGCCGCCTGCTCGGCCGCGCGCTCGTCGCCGTTCTGCGCCGCCACGGTGCCGGCATAGGGCGGATCGGCGCTGTCATAATCCACAATCACCGGCGCCGAACCGGTCAACACCTTCTTGCCGCTGGCCAGGTCAGTAAGGACATAGGCCACGGTCATGTTGATTTCGTAGCGGTTGGCCACGTTGTTGACCCGCACCCCGCGCGGAATACGGCGCTCTGTGATCTGGGTATCGAGGGCGTAGCGCGGCGTCTCGTGGGCATGCAGCTTCAGTTCGTCGGTCAGCGACTGCTTGAGCAGAAAGCTGGTCCGGTCCTCGATCGTGCCGCGATAGTTTGTGTTGTCCGTGGGCGGGCGGATGTCGATGGCGGCGAGGTCGGCGCCGGTCCCATTGGTGGCGTAAAGCGGCGTGAACCCGCAGCCGGCCAGACCGAGCAGGCAGAGGGGGCCGATCAGGGCGAGGAGGGCGGCGCGCTTCATATCTTCACTGTCCCCAGCCCGGCCCTATCGTCAACCGCAGAAGCCTTCAACCGGCGACGATGTTGACGATGCGGTCCTTGACCACGATCACCTTGCGTACGGTCAGCCCTTCGAGATGCTTCTGTACATCCTCGCTGGCCATGGCGGCGGCTTTGACCTCGTCCTCAGCGGCGCCGGGCGCAGCTTGCACCTCGGCGCGCTTCTTGCCGTTGATCTGCACCGGCAAGGTCAGCACCGAGTCAGCGGCCATATCCGGGTCGTAGGTGGGCCAGGGCGCATTCACGACCATGCCCTCTCCACCCAGATGCTCCCAGGCGCTCTCGGCCAGGTGCGGGGCGATCGGGTTGATCAGGACGATCAAGGTCTTCACCGCCTGCCAGCGCGCCGCCGGATCGGCCTTGTCCAGCCGCTTGAGGTCGTTGAGGAAACTGTAGAACCGCGCAATGCCCGAGTTGAAGCGGAAGCCCTCGAACGACTCGGTCACCGCCTTGATCAGCTTGTGGGTGGCGCGGCGCAGCTGATCGGTCTGATCCGGATCGCCTGCGCCGCCGGTCGCCTCAGCCGCCGCTTCGGTCTCGGCCCAGACGCGGTTGACGAAGCGCCAGGAGCCTTCGACCCCGGCCTCGCTCCACTGCACGTCGCGCTCGGGCGGGGAGTCGGAGAGGACGAACAGGCGCGCGGCATCGACGCCGTAGGTGGCGAAGATGTCCTCCGGGGCCACGGTGTTCTTCTTCGACTTGGACATCTTCTCGACGCCGCCGCTCTCCACCGGAGCGCCGCTCTCGATCTCGAACCACTGTCCGCCCCGGCTCTCGACCTCGGAGGGTTGGAGCCAGTGCGGATCATTGCCCGTCGAGCGATAGGTCTCGTGGGTGACCATGCCCTGGGTAAACAGGCCGGCAAAGGGTTCCGCTACGCCGAGGGCGCCGCCATCCTTCAGGGCACGGGTGATGAAGCGGGCATAGAGCAGGTGCAGCACCGCGTGCTCCACCCCGCCGATATACTGGTCTACCGGCATCCAGTAGTCCGCCGCCGCCTTGTCGACGGGCGGGTCGGCCTTCGGGTCGGTGAAGCGGGCGAAATACCAGGAGCTGTCCACGAAGGTGTCGAGCGTGTCGGTCTCGCGTGTCGCCGGCTGTCCGCACTCAGGGCAGGTGGTGTGTTTCCAGGTGGGGTGGCGGTCGAGCGGGTTGCCCGGTACGTCGAAGGTAACGTCGTCCGGCAGGTCCACCACGCCGCGCGTCTCCGGGACGATGCCGTGCTCGGGGCAGTGCACCATGGGGATGGGGCAGCCCCAGTAGCGCTGGCGGCTGACGCCCCAGTCGCGCAGGCGATAGACCGTTGCGCCCTGCCCCTGACCCTGAGCTTCGAGGCGGGCGATGGCGGCGCGCTTGGCGGCCTCGGTGTCGAGCCCGTCCAGGAAGCGCGAGTTGAAGATTCTGCCCGGCCCCACATAGGCGGCCTTGGCGAGATCGGCGGCTTCGGCCCCGCCCGGCTCCACCACCGGCAGGATCGGCAGGCCGTACTTGGTGGCGAAGTCCCAGTCGCGCTGGTCGTGCGCCGGGCAGCCGAAGATCGCCCCCGTCCCATAGGTCGAGAGCACGAAGTTGGCGGCGTAGACCGGCAGGGTCAGCGCCGGATCGAAGGGGTGGCGTACGCGGATGCCGAGATCCAGGCCCAGCTTCTCGGCGGTTTCGACCTCGGCCTCGGTGGCGCCGCCGCGGTTGCATTCTGCTACGAAGTCCGTGACCTCGGGACGGTGCTCGGCGATGGCGAGCGTCAGCGGGTGATCGGGGGCGACCGCCAGGAAGCTGGCGCCGAACAGGGTGTCGGGACGGGTGGTGTAGACCTCGATCGGGTCGCGTGCATGGTTCGGGCCACTGGGATCGGCGCCGACGCCCAAGAAATCGGGGGCGCTCTCGATCGGCCACCACACCTTGGCGCCGTAGCTCTTGCCGATCCAGTTCTCCTGCATCAGCCGCACCTTGTCGGGCCAGCGGTCGAGAGTCTTCAACCCGTCCACCAGGGCGTCGGCGTACTGTGTGATCTTGAGAAACCACTGGGTGAGCTTCTTCTTCTCGACCAGTGCGCCCGAGCGCCAGCCGCGACCGTCGATCACCTGCTCGTTGGCGAGCACGGTCATGTCCACCGGGTCCCAGTTGACCGTGGCTTCGCGGCGATAGGCGAGACCGCGCTTGTAGAGGTCGAGGAACAGGGCCTGCTGACGGCCGTAATATTCCCGGTCGCAGGTGGCGAACTCACGCTCCCAGTCGATGGACAGCCCGAGCATCTTCAGTTGCTCGCGCATGGCGGCGATGTTGTCGTAGGTCCAGGCCTTGGGATTGACGCCCCTCTCCATGGCGGCGTTCTCGGCCGGCATGCCGAAGGCGTCCCAGCCCATGGGGTGCAGGACATTGTAGCCCTGGGCCCGGCGGAATCGCGCCACCAGGTCGCCCATGGCGTAGTTGCGGACGTGCCCGATGTGGATGCGCCCCGACGGATAGGGGAACATCTCCAGCACATAGGCTTTCTTCGCGCCGCCGGCTTCTTGCGACGTGCGGGTGCGGAATACGTTCGCCTCCGCCCACGCCTTGCGCCAGCGGGGCTCGGTCTCTTTTGGATTGTAGCGGGCCATGACGCCTTGTTGGGTATCAGGCGGCGCCGATCAAGCCTTCACTAGCCTAATCGGCCTTCGGTGAAGGTCAGCCCCGGCTGTTCAGGTTGGACAGGCGGAGCTGGCGCGCGCGGGTGAGGATCGCGTTCTCGATATCGATGTCGGTTTGACCCGCGACCGGAGCGTCGACCCACTCGCCCTTGTCGTTCTTGGTCTGCTTGAACACCGTGACGTTCAGACCGTCGGCCCGTAGTCGAGTGTCGAGGATGTACACGGTGGTCTTGAACCGCTCGTCGGTTTTTTCCGGGTTCACATACCAGTCGGTGATGATCACGCCGCCGAACGGGTCCGCCGAGGCCAGCGGCATGAAGGCCAGGGTGTCGAGCGAGGCGCGCCACAGATAGGAATTCACCCCGATGCCCGCCGACGGCGCATTGGCCGGCGCGGCCTTGGAGCCGAGGTGGGGGATCAGGCCGCCCGACGGCGCGCCCGGCATGCCGAAGTGGCCGCAGGCGCTCAAGCTCAGCGCGGCGACGCCGGCGAGAAGCAGCATCGCGACGCGAGGAATCCGGCGCTCGCCTTCAAAAACCGACATATCTTATATCCGCTCCAAACCGTTCAATGCGTCCACGACCCTATCGGCCGCTTTACACGCCGCCCCCGGCCCCCACCCGGTCCTTCCATGGACCCGTGCGGAACGGTTCGTCTACACTAAGCATGATCAAGGCGAAAAGTGGAATTAAGTGGCCTTGAGGTCACAGACACCGATCTGTTGCCTCGCTGCATGCGACTCACATTGACGTTGGCGCGTTACCCGCCTTAATCGCAGGGTCACATAACCGTGCCTATATAGGTTCGTATGTGAGTATCCCTTGTGGGGCGCAGGGCTGTAGGGCGGTGGTTGTGAAGTTGGGTCGAGTTTCGGCGGCTATGGGCGCTGCTGTCCTTCTGGGGACGGCCACCCTTGCCCATGCCGAAAACAATACCCAGCCGACCGTGCCCCCCAAGATGAGCGACTTCGCCCAGGTTGGCGGCAACTCCGGCGACGCCCAGGGGCCGTGGAGCGTGCCCACACCGCACAAGACCTATGCCTTCGACAACAAGGGCCGCTGGGGTGTGAAGTTCGATGTGGCCGAGCCCACCAACCGGGATCCCGACTGGAAGGACGCCCAAGTGGGCGCCTATTTCCGCGTCTCGCCCAAGTTCCGCGTCTCCGGTTCCGTCGGCCTCGGCGACAAGTTCGCCCAGCCCCAGCACATCACGCCCGAAGACACCGGCCCCCGCGTCAAGCTCGAAGGCGCGTTCAAGTTCTAGGCTGAGCCTTGGTCGACGCCTCTTGGCCCACCAGTTCAAAGCAGTCCCTCTATCGCCGCGAAGCCCGCCACGCCCGTAGCTGCGAGTCGCCCCGCCGTGCGCGCGTTCACGCCGCCGAGCGCATAGACAGGCAGGCGAGCCGCTCGCACCCACTGCGCCAGCCGAATCGATCCCAGCGGTGCGCCCGCCGAGGGGCTGCGGCTGGGGAAGGCCGCCGAGAGCAGCACTGCATCCGCCCTCGCCGCCTCGGCCTGCCGGATGGCGCGGGGGGAGTGCGCCGCTGCGGTGACGATCCAGCGAGGATGTCGGGCCCTCAATAGCTGCGCTCGCGCCGCGTCGCGCTCGGGCAAATGAACCCCCGCCGCCCCCACCCGCGCCGCCAGGGCCGCGTCCCGCCCGATCAGCAGCACCAGGCCTCGCCGCCGTGCGACGTCCGCCAGCACCCGCGCTGTGGTTTCGGCGTCCTGGAGGCCGAAATGGCGATAGATCACGCCCGTCCCGCGGGGCAGGCGTTCGGCGACGGCCGCGGGATCGGGCGTGCGCACGGGGTCGGTGACGAACCAGACCAGAGGCAACCCCTTTCCCCGCGTGCGCGCTCGCTCTAGCGTCGCCGCCGCGCGCCACAGCCGCCTCATGTCCGCCGGAACCGAAATCTTGCCCGCTCCCTCAGCCGCCCGCACTGAGCCCGACCCCTTAACCCATTGGCGCGCTGTCCTGGCCCGCATGGGCGAGGCCGCCACGGCCGCCGGGCGCGATCCCTCCGATGTGAACCTCGTCGCCGTCTCCAAGCAACAGCCTTGGGAGGCCATCGCCCCCGTGCTGACCGCCGGCCAGCGGGTGTTCGGCGAGAACCGGGTGCAGGAAGCCGCCGCCCGCTGGGCCGAACCCTGCACCGCGATACCCGACCTGGAGCTTCGCCTGATCGGCCCCCTGCAGAGCAACAAAGCGGTCGACGCGGTGGCCCTGTTCGACGTAATCGAGACGCTGGACCGCCCCAGCCTCGCCGCTGCCCTGGCCAAGGCGATCCAGAAGGCAGGCCGCGCTCCGCGCCTCTACGTTCAAATCAATACCGGAGAGGAGCCACAGAAGGCGGGCGCGCTCCCCGCCGAGGCCGACGCCTTCATCGCCGCCGCCCGACGCGATTACGGCTTCAAGATCGAGGGCCTGATGTGCATACCTCCGGCCAGCGAGCCTGCCGGTCCGCACTTCGCCCTGCTGCGCAAGATCGCCGCACGCAACGGCGTGCAGCGCCTGTCCATGGGCATGAGCGGCGATTTCGGGACCGCCATCCGCTTCGGCGCCACCTCCGTCAGGGTCGGCTCCGCCGTGTTCGGCGCGCGAGGCTAGGATGAGGAGGGAATTTCGGCCGGCCTCGAGATCGTCAGCCTGTTCTTCACGCTGGGGCGCTCCTGCATATGCGCATACCAGGCCTCGAGCGCCGTGCATTCGGTCGGCGCGGGAAGTTCCACCAGTCCCGCGAAGATCATTCCGCCGATCAGCGTGATGTCGGCCATGGAGAAGGTCTGGCCGGCCACGAACGGCTGTTTGCGCAGGATGCTGTCGAAATAGTGCATGCCCCTGATGGCCTTGTCACGCTGGCGCAAGCCCCACTCGGCGTTCTGGTAGATCTCGACGGCGGGACCCAGACCGGGGGTGCCGTGGTGAAAATAGACGCTGACCGCGTCGAGCAGCTCCAATTCGGCGCGCTTGCTCATCATATGGATCAGGCCCTTCTCGCGCGGCGTCGCTCCGGTGAGTGTGGGCGCGCCTTCCAGAGCGTCGAGATATTCGGTGATTGCCGTACACTCGCCGATGAAGGTCCTGTCGCCTAGTTCGAGTAGGGGCAGGGTGCCCGAGTAGTTCTTGGCCAGGAAGTGGGGCGTCTTGTGCTCGCCCTTCCACAGATTGACAGGCACAAACCGGACGCTGGCCTGCAGGTTCTTCTCGCCGATAGCGATGCGCACCCGCGCCGGGTAGGGGCCTGTCGGCCAGTCATAGACTGTCAGCTCAGGTCGTTGGGCCATGTTGATCTACCTATCAGTTGGTAGTTTTTTAGGATGGTGCCGTTGCTCAGTCAATGTCTATCTGTCAATTGGTAGGCCGCGATGTCGCGGTCAGGTGGAAATATGAGTTCGAGCTCGAAAGAGGCCATCCTGTCGGCGGCCCGCCGGACAGCGCAGGCGCATGGTTATGGCGGGCTGAACTTCCGCGCGCTTGCCGACGAGGTCGGGATCAAGGCCGCCAGCCTCTATCACCACTTCCCCAGCAAGGCGGATCTCGGCGTGGCCGTCGCGAAACGCTACTGGCAGGATACCGAGGCCCACCTGCAGGCCATGTCGGCCAAAACCCCGGATTCGCTCGCCTGCCTGCGCCTCTATACTGACCTATTCCGTACCGCGCTACAGAACGACAATCGCATGTGCCTCTGCAGCTTCATGGCCGCCGAGTACGACGACCTGCCCGATGCGGTGAAGCACGAGGTTCAGGCCTTCGCCGACGTCAACGTGGCCTGGCTGAGCCGAACCCTATCCGCGGCAGGCCTGGCCAAGAGCGAGGTTGGCAGGCAGAGGGCGCGCGCCATCTTCGCGGCCGTCGCCGGCGCCCAGCTTATGGCCAGAAGCCGCGCGGATATCACGCTCTATGACGCCGTGATCGACAGCTATCGCGCGGCGGGTCTCCTGCCGGCCTAGGAACTTGGGCGCCGTCCCTATTTGGCGGGGACGGTGGTCGCTGGGCCTTCGCCGGTGATCTCGATGATGCAAGGTTCGTCTTTGGCCCCATCATAGTGGGGCTGGCCCGCGAAGTGGGTGACCACCGTGCCGGGCGGCATGGGGGTGGTGGAGGCGGGGTCGTAGGTCTTGCCCGTGCCCACCCACCAGACGCCGGAGACCACGGTGATGTGACGGTCATAGGGGTGGGTGTGCGGCCGGCTCATCATGTGCGGCGGCCACTTGACCAGGATAGCGTAGGGGCCGGGCTTGGCCGGATCGCCCCACAGGTTGACGCTCAGCGGTCCGAATTTCGGATCGCCCTTCCAGTCGAGCTTGTCCGGCAGGGTGTAGGCCAGAACCTTCGGGTCGGGCTCCGCCCAAGCCTTGGAGGTAAAGCCGGCGGAAGCCAGTGCAAGCAGGGCGACAAGGGCAAGAGCGGCTTTGATCATTCGCGCACGCTAGCGCCTTTCCCCTGCTCCCGCGAGCCTGGCCTAGGCCTTGCGATCCACCGCTTCGCCCGTCTCGCCGGCGCCGTTGGTGGCGTAGGCGCCCGAGGCGGATTCGGCTGCGGGCTTAGGGGCCGGCGCCTTGGGCGTCACGGCGACCATGGCGGGGCGGACGATGCGGCCGAACAGTTCGTAGCCGGGCTGGGCCAGCATGACCACCGAGCCGGGGGTCACGCTGTCGTCGGCCTGCTCCATCATCGCCTGGTGCAGGTTGGGGTCGAACTTGGCGCCCTTTTCCGGAGCCACGCGCTTCAGACCATTGCGTTCAAAAGCGCCCTGCAGGGCCTTTTCGGTCATCTCGATGCCGAGGACGAGGTTCTTCACCTGCGCGTCGTCCGATCCCTTGGGCGCGTGCTGCACGGCGCTAGCCAGATTGTCCGCAGCGCCGATCAGGTCGCGGGCGAACTTCTCGATGGCGAAGGCGCGCGCGTTGTTGGCTTCGCGCTCGGTGCGGCGCTTGGTGTTTTCCGCGTCGGCCAGGACGCGCAGGGCCTGGTCCTTCAGCGCAGCCACCTCGGCCTTCAGGTCCTCGATCTGCTCCTCGAGGGAAATTTCGGGGGCGCCGTCTTCCGTCGCCTCGTTCACGTCAGTCATCCAACTCTCCAACTGGCCAAGCTTTTGAAGCCTCAGCCGTCCAGCATCCGCCCCAGCATCCGCGCCGTGTAGTCCACCAACGGGATGATGCGAGCATAGTTCAGGCGCGCGGGGCCGATCACGCCGATGGCGCCCACCACCTTGTTCCGCCCCGACATATAGGGCGCCGCGATCACGGCGGAACCCGAAAGCGAGAAAAGCCGCGTTTCGGCGCCGATGAAGATGCGCACACCCTCGGCCTCGCGCACATCGTCTAGCAGGCCGATCAGGCGTTCCTTCTGCTCCAGGTCGTCGAACAGCATGCGCACCCGTTCGAGGTCCTCGCCGGCCGCGGCGCCGTGCAGCAGGTTGGCGCGGCCGCGCACGATCAGCGCGCGCTCGCCCTGGCCGTCTCCGGACCAGGCGGCGATGCCGTCCTCCACCAGCCGGGCGGCGGTGACGTTGAGGTCGCGCCGGGCGGCGTCGAGCTCGCGGCCGATCTCGGTCTTGGCCTCCACCAGGGTGCGGCCGCGCAGACGGGCGTTGAGGAAGTTGGACGCCTCCTGCAGGGCCGAGGGGGTGAGGCCTGGCGGGGTCTTCATTAGGCGGTTCTCTACCGCACCGTCCTCGAACACCATGACCGCCAGGGCCTGATCGGCGCCGAGGGCCACGAATTCCACGTGCTTGACGCCGTAGTCACGCGCCGGGGCCATGACCACGCCGGCGCCGCCCGCCAGACCCGAGAGCAGGGCCGAAGCCTGGTCCAGGGCGTCCTCGAAATTGCGACCCCGCCCGGTCAGGCGATCCTCGATAGCCCGGCGTTCACCCTCGCCGATGTCGCCGATCTCCAGAAGGCCATCCACGAACAGGCGCAGGCCCGCATGGGTCGGCAAACGGCCTGCCGAGGTATGCGGCGCGGCGAGCAAGCCGAGCTCGGTCAGGTCCTGCATGGTGTTGCGGATCGAGGCCGGCGACAGGGCCAAACCCCCGCGGGAGACCGTGCGCGATCCCACCGGGTCGCCGGTCTCCAGATAGGTCTCCACCACCCGGCGGAAGATATCGCGCGCCCGCTCGTCGAGCGCACCGATGCCGGGGCTCTCGAACAGGGCGCTGATGGAAGACGACGTGGTGAACTGGGGCATGGCCGAAGCTGTGATCCCGCATGGACGCGGGTGTCGGGAATAGGATAAGCGGGCGGCGCGTGCGTGCAAGGACTGCATTTGCGCGAGCGAAAGCCCCATCCTTCGACAAGCTCAGGATGAGGCCTTCTATTGAACCGGCGATTCCATTCGGCCTCATCCTGAGACTGTCGAGGCGCGCCGCCGCACATACACCCGATTGGAGCTTCCATGACCCAGACCCGCCCCTCCGGCCGCGCCGCCGACGAACTTCGCAAGGTGACGATGGAGACCGGCGTCAACCGCTATGCGGAGGGCTCGTGCCTAGTCTCCTTCGGCCATACCCGCGTGCTGGTCACCGCCAGCCTGGAGGAGGGCGTGCCCGGCTTCCTGCGCGGCAAGGGCCAGGGTTGGGTCACCGCCGAATACGGCATGCTGCCCCGCGCCACCCACACCCGTGGCCGCCGCGAGGCCGCCCAGGGCAAGCAGTCCGGCCGCACCCAGGAGATCCAGCGCCTGATCGGCCGGTCGCTCCGCGCCGTGGTGGATCTGAAGGTGCTGGGCGAACGGCAGATCAGCGTGGACTGCGACGTGATCCAGGCCGATGGCGGCACGCGCACCGCCTCGATCACCGGCGCCTGGGTCGCCCTGCGCCAGTGCTGCGACTATCTGCTCGAGGAGAAGTTGATCAAGGCCGACCCGATCCTCGACCAAGTGGCGGCCATATCCTGCGGCGTGCACCAGGACGTCCCGGTGCTAGACCTCGACTACGAGGAGGATTCCAGCGCCGAGGCCGACGCCAACTTCGTGCTCACCGGCGCGGGCGACATCGTCGAGATCCAGGCCACCGGCGAGAAGCGCGGCTTCACCCGCGCCGAGTTCGAAGCCCTGTTCGGTCTCGCCAGCGGCGGCATCGCCGACCTGGTTCAGATGCAGAAGGCGGCCGCTGCAAGGAGATAGGCGCTAGCGGCCCGGCATGGTCTCGAACCCGGCGATCCCGTCGGGCAGGGCCACCCAGTCGGCCTTGTCGCGCAGGAAGATGGCGATGGTCGGTTTGAACCCGGCCGGATCGTCGAGCGAGCCGGCATAGACGGTGTGGCTCACATCCACCCCGACGACGCCGCCGAACACAAGGCCGCCACATCGGGGGCAGGAGTTGCGCACGGCATCCGTGCCCCGTGCAGAGGGACTGGTGAAGCGCAGCGTCTCGCCGGTGATGCGGAGCGCTTCGGCCTTGAAGCCCATGAACGGCATAAAGCCTGAGCCGGACGCCTTTCGGCAGTCGGCGCAGTAGCAAAAGCCGGCGATGTCGGGCTCGCCCGTCGCCACATAGCGGATCGCACCGCACAGGCACCCGCCGGTATGCACCTTCGCCTCGTTCATCGGCCCAGCATCTCCTTCAGCCGCTCGGTCAGGGCGGCGGCGTCCTTCAACTCGCACTCCCATAGGACCTCGGGGCGCCAGTCGGAGGCAAGCAGTTCCGCCTGCACACGGGTGTCGCGGACGCGGTTGCGGCCGATCTTGCCGGCCCAGTAGTCGGCATTGGCCTTGGGCGGACGCGCGCCGCGCCGGCAGTCGTGGCCGTGCCAGAAGCAGCCGTGAACGAACAGGGCCAGCTTTCGCCCCGGCATGACGATGTCCGGCGAGCCGGGCAGGTTCTTGCGGTGCAGGCGATAGCGGACGCCGAGCGCCGTCAGCGCCTTTCGCACCTTCATCTCGGCGGACGACCCTTTGGCCGGCACCCGACGCATCACCGCCGAGCGTTCCTCCGGGGTGAAGGGGTCGCTCACCCTCGGCCTAGAGGCCTTCGAACAGCGCCGTGGACAGATAGCGCTCGGCGAAGCTCGGGATGATGGCGACGATGAGCTTGCCGGCATAGTCGTCGCGGGCGGCAAGGCGGAAGGCGGCAGACAGCGCCGCGCCGGAGGAGATGCCGCCGGGCAGTCCCTCGATCCGCGCCGCGCGGCGGGCCATCTCGAAACTTTCGTCATTGCCGACGGTGATGATCTCGTCGATCACGCCGCGATCGAGGATGCCCGGCACGAAGCCGGCGCCGATGCCCTGGATTTTGTGCGGACCGGGTGCGCCGCCCGACAGCACCGGCGAAGCCTCGGGTTCCACCGCGATCATCTTCACCGAGGCCTTCCTGGCCTTCAGCGCCTGGCCGACGCCGGTGATGGTGCCGCCGGTGCCGACGCCGGAGATCACCGCATCGACCCGGCCCGCCGTGTCGTTCCAGATCTCCTCGGCGGTGGTGATCTTGTGGATGGCCGGGTTGGCGGCGTTCTCGAACTGTTGCGGCATGACCGAACCGGGGATTTCGTTCAGCAACTCTTCCGCCCGCGCCACTGCGCCGCGCATGCCCTTCTCCGCCGGGGTCAGCTCCAGCCTGGCGCCGAGCAGGAGCAGCATCTTGCGCCGCTCCACCGACATGCTTTCGGGCATGACCAGGATCAGCTTCAGACCCTTGGCCGCCGCGACAAAGGCCAGGGCGATGCCCGTATTGCCCGAGGTGGGTTCGACCAGGGTGGTGCCGGGACCGATCAGGCCCTTGGCCTCCAGCGCTTCCACCATGGCCACGCCGATGCGGTCTTTCACGCTGGACAATGGGTTGAAGAATTCCAGCTTGGCCACGACCTCGCCTTTCGGCTTCAGCTCGGCGGTCAGACGCGGCAGGCGCACCAGGGGCGTGTCGCCCACAAGGTCGAGCATGCTGTCATAGATCTTGCCCCGGCCCTGACGGGCATAGCGGGCGGGCAATTCGGGAGTGGTCTTGGCGTCCATGTAGGGCTCGTTCGGTTTGGCGACCTTTGAACGGGGAACATAGGGACCGCGCGCGTCGCTGTCTGCACCAGACCGGGTGAAGGCCGTTGCGGTTTTTCTATTCCGCCGCCGCCAGGGCGCGCGCGGAGAGAAGCGGAGCGAGCAGGGCGGCGCTCAGCGCCTCCACCACCGGGGCTACCACCCCGTCGCCCACCACGCGCCAGGCCGCGGTCTCGCCCGCAGGCAGTAGGTAGCTGTCGTGCAAGCCCATCAGGCGCGCGCCCTCGCGGGCGGTAAGAGGGCGCGAGCGCGTGACATTGCCCTGTACCTCGATGACGAACTGGCGCGACGACCCGCCGCCGGGAGTGCGCAGGCATCCGGCGACGCCATCGAAGCGCACCTCCGCCCGCTGCACGCGCGCTCCGTTTTCGATCCGGGTGCGCCGGAAGGCCATGCCGATGCGTCGCCCGGCCTTTTCGCGCTCAAGCCTCAAGCGTTCCTGATGGAGCGGCGAAAGTTGGTTCAGCAACCGATCGGTAAGGGCGGGCGCATGCCAGACCGGGTTTGTCTCGAGCAGATCGACCAAGGGCGTCTTGGCGGCTCTGCCCTGCGGCGCCCGCCAGGACAGCCAACGGGCCTGTAGGGCGGTCGGCAGGCGGGCATGCGCTTCGCATACCCGGCGACCCTGGACCGCTTCGGTGGGCTTGGGCAGCAGCAGATCGGCGGCGACAGGGGCGCGGGTGGCGATGACGAACAAGCGGGGCCGGGACTGGGGCACGAAGTCCGCGGCGTCGATCTCCAGCGCGCCGAAGCGGTAGCCTGCGTCGGCCAGGGCTTGGCAGAGGGCGGTGAAGTCCGCCCCTCCGTGAGAGGAGAGCAGGCCGACCACGTTCTCGATCACGATCACGCGGGGCGCGCGCCCTTCGCGGTTCAGTCCCTGCACCAGCCGCCAGAAGCCCCAGAAGGCGGAGGAGCGCGTACCTTCCAGCCCCTTGCGCAGGCCCGCCAGGCTGAAGTCCTGGCAGGGAGAGGAGGCCCAGGCCAGGTCCACCGCGCCGCCACGCGGGGGGGCGGGCAGATCATCGGGGGTCAGGTCGTGGACGTCGCCCTCGTGGAAGTGATCTTCCCCCCAGTTTGCGCGATAGGTTGCGGCCTTCACCGGCGAAAAGTCGTTGGCGAACAGGCAGTCCCAGCCCAAACCCAGCCCGGCGCGCGCCATGCCGCCGCCGGCGAAAAACTCGTAGAAGGTGAAAGGCCCGCTCACGGCCAAGACGCTAGGGTGATTTGGCCGGGGCTGGAACCTTGAGGCTATGTCAGTTCCTGACAAAGGAACAGCCGTTGGTTGCATCCGTTTGATATTTGGAGGCTTCCAATGAAAATCGTAGTCATCGAGACCCGCGCGGGATGGATCGTGCGCGACGGGGTGGAGATGGGCCCGTTCTCGAGTCGTCAGCGGGCGGTCGACTTGGCGGAGGGCATGGTTCAAACGCTCAGGGAGCACGGCGAGGACGCCGAGCTGGTTTTCGCCGAAACCCCCATCGTTGGTGCCGTCGCCGAACGGGGCGGTGGACCTGACGCAAAAAGTTAGTCGCGGCGCTGATCTTCCAGGCGTGTAGACACTTCGCGCGACGTGACCGGCTTGCCGAACAGATAGCCTTGCAGCGCGCCGCAGCCGGTGGCGAGCAGCACCTTGCGCTGGTCCTCGGTCTCTACGCCCTCGGCCACCACGGTCATGCCGAGGGAGTAGGCCAGCTTGGTCAGGGAGGCGACGATCATGGCCGACTGGCGGTCGCGGGTGATGTTGTCCACGAACGACTTGTCGATCTTGATGCAGTCGATGGCGAACTGGTTCAGGTAGACGAGACTGGAATAGCCGGTGCCGAAATCGTCCAGCGCCACACGCACGCCCGCGGCGCGCAAGACCTTCAGGTTATGGTCGGCGCGCTCCACATCGTCGATGATCGCGGTTTCGGTGAGCTCGATCTGGATGCGCGAGGTGGGCACGTCGGCGTCGGCGGCATAGCGCAGGATGCGCTCGGCCACGTTGTGACGCAGGAACTGGCGGACCGACAGATTGATCGACACATAGGGTCCGTTCCAGCGCCGACAGTCCTTCAGCGCCTGGCGCGCGATCCAGTCGCCGATGTCGAGGATCAGGCCGGTCTCTTCGGCGATGGGGATGAACTCGGCGGGAGAGATGGCGCCATGCTCGGGACTGTCCCAGCGCACCAAGGCCTCATAGCCCAGCACCGCGCCGTCCTGGGCGTTGACGATGGGTTGGTAGACCATCTTGAACTGGCCCGAGCGCAGGGCGCGCTCCAGCCCGCCTTCGATGGACAGACGGTACTTGGTAGCCTTGTCGAGGGCGGCGTCGAACAGCCGGTAGCGGTTGCGTCCCTCGCGCTTGGCGGCATAGAGGGCGAGGTCGGCCTGACGCATCAGCTCGATCTCGCTGGCGGCGCTCTGCTGGGCGATACCGATGGAGGCGCTTACCTGGACCTCGTGGCCGGAGATCAGGCGCGACTGGGCGCAGACCTTGAGGATCTGGGTGCAGAGGCTGGTGACGCCCTGGTCGGTGGTGGCCTCGACGATCACGCCGAACTCGTCACCGCCGAGCCGGGCCAGCACGCCGCCGCTCGGGATCACCCCGGCGATGGCCATGCAGATCTTGCGCACCAGTTCGTCGCCGGCGCCGTGGCCAAGGGTGTCGTTGACGGCCTTGAACCGGTCGAGATCGATCATCAACACGTTCTGCGGCTGGCGGTCGCGCGACAGGCGGGCGGTCAATTCCTCCACGAAGCCGGTCCGATTGAGGATGCCGGTGAGATCGTCGTGCCGCGCCGCGTGCTTGGCGATGTCGAGTCGGGCGCGCAGCTCCTGGATCTGCAATTCCAGCCCGTCGATCGCCGTCCGCTCGTCGGCATCGGCGCGTTCGGTTTCGCGGGCAAGGCGATAGCGCTGCGCCACCGTCCTGACCGCCTCGATGGTGTGGCGCGGCTGGAGCGGAGCGAGGATGAAGGTCAGCCGGTCGGGCGCGCCGGTCACCTGCAGGCAGCCGGCGAAGGTGGCGCTGTCGCGCACGTCCGCCACCACCAGCACCTCGGCCTTGGGATAGGCCCGCCAGACCAGCTGCAGCTGCGAGGTCAGTTCGCCGAGCGCCGCGCCGCGCAGGTCGAAGACGAAAAGACCCGGGGTGCGGCCGAGCAGGCGCTGGGCGCTCACCTGCGACACGCCCTCGGAGGCGCTGGCGCACACCGAGACAGCTTCGGCGGGCAGGGCCTGCTGCAACAGCGGCATGAGCTCGCGCGCCGCCGCAGCCTGGCCGGCGATCAGCACCGCCGACAGGGTAGGCGAGGCCAGCCCCGTCTCCGGCGTGGCGAACGCGCTCAGGGAGGCCCGGCTGACCGAGGAGAGCGCAAAGCTCGAGATGGGGAACCCCTGGCTGACCTGAACCTGGACTATACCCAAGCGGCCCCAACAAACCGCTAACGCCTGGCTTCACTGCGTCGTACTTTTGCGCTTTTACGGCTTCCCACCGGCCCGGGGCTCGGCCAAAAGCCGTGATCATGACGATCGGCGTATTTGACAGCGGCGTGGGCGGCCTGACGGTGCATCGGGCCCTGGTCCACGCCTTCCCGCAGGCGGACTTCGTCTATCTGGCCGACCAGGCCAACGCGCCCTATGGGGGGCGGGAAGGGGAGGAGATCGTCGCCCTCACCCGCGCCGGATGCGAGCAGCTTTTCGCGGAGGGCTGCGACCTCATTATCCTCGCCTGCAACACCGCCGCCTCCATCGCGCTGCGTCGCCTGCAACAGACTTGGCTGCCGGGATACCGCCGTGACCTGGGGCGGCCGGTGAACATTCTCGGCCTGATCGTACCGACCATCGAGGCGGCTACGGGCCAGCCGTGGACCTATGAGCCGGAACGACGCGGCGAAAAGGTGGAGGCCGTGGACGTGATCGGCATTTTCTCCACAGCCGCCACGGCCCGCAGCCGCGTCTACGAGATCGAGATCGACAAGCGGCGCGAGGATGTGGCGGTCTTCTCCGAACCCTGTCCGGAACTCGTGCCGCTGATCGAGGGCAATGCGCCGCAAGACCAGCTGAAGGCCGTGATCGAAGCGCATGTGCACGCCCTGATAACCCGGATCGGCCGTCCACCCACCAAGGCCATCCTGGGGTGCACCCATTACGAGATCGTCGCCGACCTTTTCAAGGAAGCCCTGCCGCCCGGTACGCCCCTGATCCACCAGCCGAGCGCGGTGGCGGACTCCATCGGTCGCTATCTTGAACGGCACCCGGAATATCCCACCGGTGGCGGCGGCATGCGCCGCTTCCTCACCACCGGCGTCCCCGCCGAGCAGAACGATCTGGTGAAGACCTTCTGGGGCTCGCCCGTACGTTTCGAGGTGGCCTGAGGTGCAGCGCCTCATCCTGTTCCGGCATGGCAAGACCGAGACCCGCGCCGCTTCTGGCGAGGATTTCGACCGCGCCCTGACTGCACGGGGCGAGCGGGATGTGCGGCTGGTGGCCGAAGCGATGGCGGCTGACGAGTTCACTCCCGACCGGGCGCTGGTCTCCGCCGCCGTCCGCGCCCGGCAGACCTGGGACATGGCGGCCTCCGCACTGGTCGGCGCGGTGGTCGAGAACCGTCCCGACCTCTATGACGCCAGCGCCCCCACCTTGCTGACCGCCGGCCGCACGCCGCTCGGGCGGACCGTCGTCATCGTGGCGCACAATCCGGGCCTGCACGTACTGGCGGTCGCCCTTGCCGGCCGAGCGGAGGATCACGCGGTCGAGGCGCGTCTGCGCCAGGGCTTCCCCACCGGGGCGGCGGCGGTGTTCGACTTCGGCGCGCCCGGCGACGAGGGCGGCCTGCGCGTGCTCGGTTTCTACACACCGGCCGATTTCGGCGGAGGCCCCGATTGAGCCGAATCTACAAGATACTGACCCGCCGCGCGTGGGATGAGGCGTTGGTCTCCGGGGTCTTCCTGGGCGCGCCCATCGACATTCAGGACGGCTACATCCACTTCTCCACCGCCGCCCAGGCGAGCGAGACGGCGCGGCTGCATTTTCGCGGGCAGCATGACCTGATCCTGGTCGGCTTCGAAGCCGATGCGCTGGGCGAGGCGCTGAAGTGGGAGCCCTCGCGCGGCGGCCAGCTGTTTCCCCACCTTTATGGCCCTTTGCCGACGAGCAAGGCGGTGTCGCTGGACGACTTGCCCCTGGACGCCGAACACGTCCCCATCCTGCCGCAGTTCATCTGTTGAGCCTGCACGGCGCCGCCACCCGCCTATTGCGCGCCCTGGACCCGGAGGACGCGCATCGCGCCGCTATCCTCGGGTTGAAGCTGGGGCTCGGCCCGCGCGCGGCGAAAGACGGCGATCCGATCCTGGCGACCGAAATCGCGGAGTTGACGCTCCCGAACTGCATCGGCCTCGCCGCCGGGTTCGACAAGGATGCCGAGGTCCCTGACGCCATGCTGGCGGTGGGGTTCGGCTTCGTGGAGTGCGGCACGGTCACGCCCCAGCCCCAGGCTGGTAATCCACGACCCCGTCTGTTTCGCCTGACCGAAGACCGGGCAGTGATCAATCGCATGGGCTTCAACAACCAGGGCCTCGACGCCTTTGCCGGGCGGCTGGAGCGGCGCGCGCGACGCGGGATCGTCGGGGCCAATATCGGCGCCAACAAGGATGCCGCCGACCGCATCGCCGACTACGTGGCCGCACTGCAGCGCGTCTCGCCGCTCTGCGACTATGTCACCGTCAACATCTCTTCGCCCAACACGCCGGGTCTGCGCGCGCTGCAGACCCGCGCGGCGCTCGACGACCTTCTGGGGCGCTTGGCCGAGGTGCGGTCCGCTGCTTCGGTCCGCCCGCCCGTGTTCCTGAAGGTGGCGCCCGACCTGGACGCCGAAGAGCCTGGCGAGATCGCCGCCGCTGTACGCCGCCACGGTTTCGACGGCATCATCGTCTCCAACACCACCGTCGCGCGCCCGACGACCCTGCGCTCGACCCAGGCCAGCGAGACCGGAGGACTCTCCGGCGCGCCGCTGCTGGAGCCGTCCACCGCCATGCTGCAGGCGTTTCGACAGGCTGACGGTCATCTGCCGCTGATCGGAGTGGGCGGGATCGCCTCGGGTGCGGACGCCTATGCCAAGATCCGCGCCGGTGCGAACGCCGTGCAACTCTATTCCGCCCTCGTCTATGCTGGGCCGGCCTTGGTGGGCGAGATCAGGCGCGACCTCGCCGCCCGCCTGCGCGCGGAGGGATTCGGTTCCGTGCGAGAAGCGGCTCAGACCCCGTAATAGGCCAGGAAAATCGCCACGGCGCCGTCCACATTGGCCTCGACCTCCGCATCGGTCGCGGCGGAGACGTTCCAAAGCTGGCGCTGGTACAGGCCCGACTTGCACAGGTCGCCGAACTGTTCGGCGGCGTGGAAGGCGTCGCCTTGGCGCAGTTGGCCGCGGTCCATCCAGGTCTGGATCAGGTCAGCCATCTGGCCGGTCCCGATCTTGGGTCCTTCATTGTAGAAGCTGCGCCCGAGTTCGGGAAAGCGCTGCGACTCGGCGATCACCAGCCGGTGCACCGCCAGGAGCTTGTCCGACAGGATGAAGTGGACCAGCCGACATCCAATCGATTTCAGGGCCGTGGCTATGTCATCCCCAAGATTGTCCATGACATAGGCGATCTCCGCCTCCACCCCGCATTCTTCGCGCATAAAGGCCACGAACAGAGCCTCCTTGGACGAAAAGTAGTTGTAGAGCGTGCCCTTAGAGCCGCCGACCCGAGCGGCGATGGTCGACATGGAGGCGTCCGCATAGCCCTCGGTGAGGAAGACTTCGCGGGCGATATCCAGAATGGCCTTTCTCCGGTCGTCGGGAGCGAGACGGGTGGAACCCACGGCCATGGCGACGCTTTACCTCCAAAATTCTTGTTGCGGCTTCTTGCCGAGGCAACCCGTCGTTCGCACATGCAGCACGACGGACCTAATAACCGTACAGTACGGTCATTTTTAGTTTGCATCAAGTGTGACCGTACAGTACGGTCAGTTCATGATCGACATGAGGGGATCGATGCCTTCGCCATCATCGACGGGCAAGCTGGCGCTTATCGCAGCGGTCGGCGCTTCGGTGCTGCTGGCCGGCTGCGTGCCGGCGCTCGGCCCGGCGCCCAAGCTCAGCCAGCCTCAGGACTACGCCAGCGCCCGCAGCCTTGAAGCGCCCGTCTCTGCCTGGCCGTCAGACGACTGGTGGACCGCCTATGGCGACCCGCAGCTCGACAGCCTGATCAGCCAGGCGCTGCAAGGCGCGCCAGACCTTCGCGAGGCGGCGGCGCGGGTTCGCCTGGCCGAGGGCAATGCCGAGCAGGCCGGTTCGCGCCTCCTGCCCAGCGTCGGCGTGTCCGGCTCGGTGAAGGAAACCAAGATCCAGCAGTCCATCGGCCTGCCGCCCGAGGTGGCGGGTTTCATCCCCTCGGGCTGGAGCGATACGGGCCAGCTGGGCGCCAGCCTGAACTGGCAACTCGACTTCTTCGGCAAGAACCGCGCGGCCTTGGCGGCGGCGACCTCGCAGACCAATGCGGCGCGAGCGGACCAGGCCTCGGCCAGATTGCAGATCGCCACGGCGGTGGCCACGTCCTACGCCTCGCTGCTCCAGCTCTATGCCGACCGCGACGAGGCGACGGCGGCCCTCAAGGTGCGGCAACAGACCCTCGACCTCGTGGGCCAACGCCTCAAGAACGGCCTCGAGACGCGCGGCGAATATAGCCAGCAGAACGCCACCGTCCCCGTGGCCCAGGGCGATATCGACCGGCTCGACCTGCAGATTCTGCAGACCCGGCACCAGCTGGCCTATCTGCTCGGCAAGGGGCCTGATGCGGGGCTCGACATCGGTCGCCCGGCCAATCCGAACCTGCGCGCTCTCGGCCTTCCCGCCGATCTTCCCGCGGCGCTGATCGGTCGGCGGCCCGACATCGTGGCCGCGCGTCTGCGCGCCGAGGCCGCGCGCCAGACCGAGAAGTCGGCCAAGGCGGACTTCTATCCCTCCATCAACCTCGCCGGAAACTACACGGTGCTGTCGCTGAAGGCTCAGGACCTGTTCAGCCACAACATCCAGCTCGCCCAGATCGGCCCCGCCGTGACCCTGCCCCTGTTCGACGGCGGTCAGCGCAAGGGCGCCTATCGCGGCGCGCGGGCGGAGTGGGAAGTGGCGGTGGCCGAGTACGACAAGACGCTCGCCAACGCCCTGAAAGAGGTGGCCGACGCCGTCGCCGCCCAGCGTTCGCTGTCCAAGCAGATCGAGGACGCCCAGGCCTCGTTGAAATCGAGCGAGGACGCTTATCAGGTGGCCAACGCCCGCTATCGCGGCGGCCTGTCGCCCTACCTCAATGTTCTGACGGCCGAGAATGCTCTGCTACAGGCCCGCCGCAGCGTGGCCGATCTCAATGCCCAGGCCCTGTCGCTCGACGTGGCCCTGGTCCGTGCGCTGGGGGGAGGCTTCACCGCTCCCACCGTCCAACAAGCCTCCCGATAGGACGCCGTTTCCATGTCCGAAGTTCCCCCGAATCAGGGTCAGCAACCCCAGGGTCAGCCAGCTGAAGGCCAGACGCCTCAGGGCCGGCAAGGCGGCGGTCAACAGCCGCAACAGGGCGGCCAGCAACAAGGTCAGGGGCAACCCCCAAAGGACCCCAAGGTTGACGCCAAGCAGAAGAGGCAGCGCGGTCGCCTGTTCCTGATCCTCGGCGGCGTCGTGCTCGTCGCCGCGGTGATCTTCCTGCTCTACTGGCTGCTGATCGGCTCTCATTACGTCTCGACCGACGACGCCTATGTGGGCGCCGACGTGGCGCTGGTGACTCCGCAGGTGGCCGGCGCGGTGCAGGAAGTGCGCGTCTCCGACACCCAGTACGTCCATAAGGGCGACATCCTCGCCGTGATCGATCCGGCCGACGCCAGGGTCGCCAGCGAGCGCGCCGAGGGCAATTATGGCTCCGCAGTGCGTCAGGTGCAGCAGTCCTTCGCCACCACCGACCAGTTCACCGCCCAGATCGCCGCGCGCGACGCAGATTTGGCTCGCGCCAAGGCCCAGCTGGCTTCCGCCGAATCCGATGTGGCCAAGGCCAAGATCGACCTCGACCGCCGCCAGGCCCTCGCCGCCACCGGCGCCGTGTCGGGCGAGGAACTGACCACGGCCAAGAATTCCTACCAGACCGCAGTCGCCAACCTCAACGCCACCAAGGCCGCCGGTCTGCAGGCCGTGGCCAATCGCAAGGCTGCCGTCAGCCAGTACGAGGCCCAGTCGGCCCTCACCAAGGGCGCCGGCGTCACCGACAATCCCGAGGTGCGGACCGCCAAGGCCGCCCTCGATGCCGCCAACCTCGATCTCGAACGCACCACCTTGCGCGCCCCGATCGACGGCGTCATCGCCCGCCGCAACGTCCAGGTCGGCCAGCGCGTCGCCGTCGGCACGCAGTTGATGACGGTCGTGCCCGTCTCCCAGGTCTATGTGGACGCCAACTTCAAGGAAGTGCAGCTGAAGAAGCTGCGCATCGGCCAGGAAGCGACCCTGAAGTCCGACAAGTACGGCGGCAGCGCCGTGTTCCACGGCAAGGTGGTGGGCGTCGGCGGGGGCACCGGCTCGGCCTTCGCCCTGATCCCGGCCCAGAACGCCACCGGCAACTGGATCAAGGTGGTGCAGCGTCTGCCCGTTCGCATCTCGCTCGACCCGCGCGAACTGCGCGACCACCCCCTCGAGGTTGGTCTGTCCATGAAGGTGAAGGTCCATCTCGGCGATGGAGGCGAGCCGGTGGAGGCCACCAGCTCCAACACCAACACGACGGTGCAGACCACGCCGGCCGGCACCAACACCACCTCCACCACGACCACCAACTCCACCCAGGCTGGGCGCTAAGCCATGGCCGGCGCCGCGGCCGCTTCACCGGGCCAGGGTCAGGCTCAGCAAGACCAGGGGCAGCAACCCCTCCAGGGGGCGCTCCTTTGGTTCGCCGCCTTTGTCCTCGCCATGTCCAACTTCATGGCGGTGCTGGATACCTCCATCGCCAACGTCTCCATCCCCAATATCGCCGGCGGACTGGCCGTCTCGCCGACGCAGGGGACCTGGGTCATCACGTCCTATTCGGTGGCGGAGGCGATCACCGTGCCGCTCACCGGCTGGCTGGCCCAGCGGTTCGGGACGGTGCGGACCTATTTCACCTGTATCGCCCTGTTCGGCATAGCCTCGGCCATGTGCGGCCTGTCCCAGTCGCTCGGCATGCTGGTCTTCTTCCGCGTGCTGCAGGGCCTGGCCGGCGGACCGATGATGCCGCTGTCGCAGACCCTGCTGCTGCGCATCTTCCCGCCCAGGATGGCGCCCCAGGCCATCGGCCTGTGGTCGATGACGACCGTGGTCGGACCCATCGCCGGTCCGCTGCTCGGCGGCTGGTTGTCGGACAATTACGGCTGGCCGTGGGTGTTCTTCGTCAATGTGCCGGTGGCCATCTTTCTGGTCGTCATGGGCCTGCGCCTCACCGCCGGGCGCGAGACCCCGACCCAGCAGCTGCCGGTGGACACCGTCGGTCTCGCCCTGCTGATCGTCTGGGTCAGCTCGCTGCAGATCATGCTCGACAAGGGCAAGGAGCTGGACTGGTTCAACTCCACCACCATCATCGTCCTGCTGATCACGGCGGTGATCGGCTTCGCGGCCTTCATGATCTGGGAGCTGACGGCCAAGAATCCGATCGTGAATCTGAAGGTGTTCCGATACCCCGGCTTCGCGGTATCGGCGGCGATCATGCCCCTGGTGTTCGGCTCCTTCTTCGCCTCGGTGGTGCTGGTGCCGCTCTGGCTACAGACCAATATGGGATACACCGCCGAAGAGTCCGGGCGCCTGACCGCCTTTAACGGGGTGCTGGCGGTGGTGATGTCCCCCATCGTGGCGCAGATGACGCGCAAGATCGACCCGCGCGCCCTGATCTGTTTCGGTGTCACCTGGCTTGGCGCGGTGATGATGTGGCGCACCACCTTCGCGTCCAACATTTCCTTCAACCAGATGATCGCCCCGGCCCTGGCCCAGGGCTTCGCCATGCCTTTCTTCTTCGTGCCGCTGATGGGTCTGGCGCTGGGCTCGGTCCAGCCGATGGAGACCGCCAGCGCCGCGGGCCTGATCTCCTTCGCAAGGACCTTGGCGGGCGCCTTCGGCACCTCCATCGTCACGACCACCTGGGAGAACTCCTCAACCCGGGTGCGCGCCGACCTGGTCGGTCGCCTCAACGATGCGCCGCAATTCCTCAACAGCGCAGGGGCCAACGGTTTCTCGCCCGGCGCGGCCCTGCGCCAGCTCGACGGGGTGGTGCAGAATCAGGCGGTGATGGTAGCCACCAACCACATGTTCCAGGCCATCGCCGGGGTGATGTTCTTCGCCGCCGCGGTGGTGTGGCTGGCGCCCAAGCCGAACCGCGCCGCGCCGCCGCCGGGCGCCGGGGGGCACTGATCCAGCGCATGGTTTGCGTCGCGAGGCCGAGCGACTAGAATGCCCGGCCAACCGCAAGAGCTCGCTCCGTGACCATCCAGCCCGTCTCCTTCGTCGACTACGAGAGCGACTTCGACACCTTCGCCCGCGACCTCGGCCGGTCCTTCGAGCGCTACGGCTTCGCGGTGATCGCCGACCATGACCTGTCGCCGGAACTGATCGAGGGCGCCACCCGCGCCACCAAGGCCTTCTTCGCCCTGCCGGAAGAGACCAAGATGAAGTACAAGCTGCCCCAGGCGGGCGGGCAGCGCGGCTACACCCCCTTCGGCATCGAGACCGCCAAGGGCGCCGAACACTTCGACCTGAAGGAATTCTGGCACGCGGGCCGCGAACTGCCGGGCGGCCACCCCTACCGCGCCTCCATGCCGGACAATGTCTGGCCCGACGAGGTGGCGGATTTCCACAGGTATGTCGGCGGGCTCTACGACGCCCTCGACGCGCTGGGTAACCGGATCCTGCGCGCCATCGCCCGCCATCTGGATCTCGGCGACGACTATTTCGAAAAGACCGTCCACCTCGGCAACAGCATCCTGCGCCTGCTGCACTATCCCCCCGTGCCCTTCGATGGCCCCAACGTACGGGCCGGGGCGCACGAGGACATCAACACCATCACCCTGCTGCTTGGCGCCGAAGAGGCCGGGCTGCAGATCAAGGAGAAGAACGGCGACTGGCTGGACGTGAACCCGCCCGCCGGCTCGGTGGTCTGCAACATCGGCGACATGCTGCAGCGACTGACCAACCACGTCCTGCCGTCCACCACCCACCGAGTGGTCAACCCTGCGCCGGAGCGTCGGGGCGTGGCGCGTTACTCCATGCCCTTCTTCCTGCATTTCGCGCCGGACTTCTCCATCGAGACCCTGCCCTCCACGATCAGCGCCGAGCGGCCGAACCGCTACCCCGTGCCGATTACGGCGGAGGAATACCTCAATGAGCGCCTGCGCGAGATCAAGCTGGCCTAAGACGGGGGTTACGGGAGCGGAGCGGCTGGCTTAAAAGGCGGCCATGACCGACTATGCCGTCCCCGCGCCCGCCCAACCGTCCCTGCCGATCGAGGGGAGCGCGCAGCGCTTTCCTGTCCACCGTATCTACTGCATCGGTCGGAACTACGGCAAGCACGTCAAGGAGATGGGCGGCGACCCCAAGGACCAGCCGCCGGTCTTCTTCATGAAGCCCGCCGATGCGGTCGTCCCGCCGGGCGGTGCCGTGCCCTATCCGCTGGCGACCAAGAACTTCCATCACGAGATCGAGCTTGTGGTGGCGCTCAAAGGCGGCGGCGCCAATGTGCCGGCCGACAAGGCGCTGGGCCTGGTGTTCGGTTATGCCGCCGGGATCGACCTGACCCGCCGCGACCTGCAGGGCCTCGCCAAGGACGCAGGCGCCCCCTGGGACTCCGGCAAGGGCTTCGACAATTCCGCGCCCTGCAGCGCCATCACGCCGGGCGACGCGCCACCCTCTGGCAAGATCACGCTTTCCATCAACGGCGTGGCGAAGCAGGATGGAGATCTCGGCGATATGATCTGGAGCGTGGCGGAGATCATCGCCAAGGCCTCCGAACTGTGGACGCTCCAGCCGGGCGATCTGATTTTCACCGGCACGCCGGACGGCGTCGGCCCGCTCTTGGCCGGCGACCGTGTCGTCGGCGAGGTGCAGGGCGCCGGCCGGGTCGAGTTCACCGTCGGATGAGCCTCACCCTCTATACCTCAGCCAAGGCCGCCGCGCCCTATCGCGTGCGCATCGCCCTGAACCTGAAGGGCGTCGACTATGAGCCCGCGCCGATCAATCTCGTGGCTTCCGAGCAACACAAGGCGGCCTATCGGGCGGTGAACGCGCAAAAGCTGCTGCCCACCCTGGAGGGCGCCGGCGATCCGATGACCCAGAGCCTGGCGATCCTCGAATGGCTGGAGGAAACCCATCCAGATCCCGCGCTCCTGCCCAGGGATCCACGCGACCGCGCCACCGTGCGCGCCATGGCCGAGATCGTCGCCTGCGACATCCACCCGCTCAACAATCTGCGTGTCCAGCGCGCGCTCGAAGCCATGGACGTGCCGGAGAAGGCCCGCCTCACCTGGTCCAAACGCTGGATCGCCGACGGCTTCCAGGCGCTGGAACTGATGGTAGCGAAGCACGGCGCCGGCTGGACGTTCGGGGATCAGCCGACCATGGCCGACTGCTGCCTGATCCCGCAGGTGGCCAATTCACAACGCTTCAAGGTGGATCTGTCGCCCTATCCGCATATTGTGGCGGTATGGGAGGCCTCGAAGGGCCATCCGGCTTTCCACGCGGCTGCCTATGAACAGCAGCCGGATTTCGTCGCGTCCTGATCTATATCGCGTCGTTTTTTAGAGAAGTCCCGCCATGATCGAAGATTTGCTCGCCGCCAATCAGGCATGGTCTGAAGCCAAGCAGAAGAAGGATCCGGACTTCTTCCTGCGCCTCGCCGCGCAGCAGAGTCCGGAATACCTGTGGATCGGCTGTTCCGATAGCCGCGTGCCCGCCAACGATATCGTCGGCCGCGACCCGGGCGAGATGTTCGTCCATCGCAACGTGGCCAACCTGTGCACGCCGTCGGACATGAATTTCCTGTCGGTGGTCCAGTACGCGGTCGAAGTGCTTAAGGTGCGACGCATCCTCGTGGTGGGCCATTACGGCTGCGGCGGGGTTCTGGCGTCGCTCGGCGAGCCGAAGAACGGCCTGGTGGATCATTGGCTGGGGCCGGTCCGCGCCCTGGCGGTTGAATATAAGGACGAGCTTGACGCCATTGCTGATGCCCACGCCCGCCACGACCGGTTGGTGGAGCTGAACGTGCTCCGCCAGGCCGACCTGCTGAACGCCAATCCCATCATCGTCAACGCGCGCAAGGGCGGCCACGCGATCGGCATCCATGGCTGGGTCTATTCGCTGAAGAACGGGCTGGTGACCGACCTGCACGCGCCTGTTCCCCCCGGCGCGACCGACCCCGGCCCCTCGCCGCGCAAGGTGGCTATGGATGCGACCGGAGCCGCCGCGCCCAGGCCGCAACCAGTCTTGACCACGCCCATCGCGACGCCAATCCTCGCTAAGACTAAGGGTTTGTTCGGCCGCTCGACCTAGGGCGAACGCGACCCCATCTGGAGCGTTACGGCCGAACGCTTCGGAGACGCTCCATGAACGCTCAATCGCCCGCCATCGCCCGCCCTCGGTTCCAGACCGTCGATCCGGCCACCGGCCACGACGGCAAGGTCTATGAGGGTCATACGGAGGACGATGCTCTGGCGATAGCCAGCCAGACCAGGGCGGCGCAGATCGGCTGGCGCAAGACATCCATAGCGGAGCGCGCCCGTCTGATGCGCGAGGCGGCGGTGGTTCTGCGTCGACGCCAGGACGAATTCGCCGAGCTGATGTGCGCCGAGATGGGCAAGCCCCTCGCCGACGGCCGCGCCGAGGTGGAGAAGTGCGCCTTCAACTGCGAATATTTCGCCGAACATGCAGAGGCGTTCCTCGCCCGCCAGCCCATCGACATGGGCGGTAAGGAGGGCGGCGGCCCCAAGGCTTTCGTGACCTTCAACCCGCTCGGCGTGGTGCTGGCGGTGATGCCGTGGAACTTCCCCTTCTGGCAGGTCTTCCGCTTCGCCGCGCCGGGACTGATGGCGGGCAACGGATCGGTGCTCAAGCACGCCTCCAACGTGCCCGGCTGCGCCCTGGCCATCGAGAGCGTGTTCGCCGAGGCTGGTTTTCCCGAACACCTCTTCCGCACCGTGCTGGTCCCCTCCGCCAGCGTCGAGGCGCTGATCGGGGATGACGCCATCGCCGCCGTCACTCTAACCGGCAGCGTGCCGGCGGGCCGCAAGGTGGCCGAGGCGGCGGGGCGCAATCTGAAGAAGTGCGTGCTGGAGCTCGGCGGCGCGGACGCCTACCTCGTGCTCGAGGACGCCGATGTGCATAAGGCCGCCAAGGTGGCCGCCGCGGCGCGGATGGTGAATGCGGGCCAGAGCTGCATCGCCGGGAAACGCTTCATCGCCGTGGCCTCCATCCGGGAAAAGTTCGAACAGGCGCTGGTCGAGGCGATGAAGACCTATGTGACGGGCGATCCGCGCGATGCCGCGACTAAGCTCGGGCCGCTGCAGGCGGTGAAGGCCCGCGACGAGATCCACAAGCAGGTGCAGGAGAGCGTCGGCAAGGGCGCCAGGGTGCTGCTGGGCGGCGAAATCCCCGACCGGCCGGGCGCCTGGTATCCCGCCACGGTGCTGACCGACGTCACGCCGGGCCAGCCCGCCTACGACGACGAGGTGTTCGGTCCCGTCGCCGCCGTGATCGAGGCGAAGGATGAGGCCGACGCGATCGAGATCGCCAACGCTTCGGAATTCGGACTGGGCTCCGGGGTCCTGACGACAGACCTGGAACGGGGCGAACGGATCGCGGCCGACGAGCTCGACGCGGGCATGGCCTTCGTCAACAAGCCGGTGGCCTCCGATCCGCGCATCCCCTTCGGCGGGGTCAAGCATTCGGGTTATGGGCGCGAGGTCTCGGCCTTCGGCATCCGCGAGTTCGTGAACGTCAAGAGCGTGTTGATCGCGGACTAGATCGGCAGGCCCGCGCGCCGCGCGGCGGTACGCAGAGCGACGCTCGAGGTGATGCGCGAGACGTGGGGCAGGCGGGTGAGCTTGGCGGAGTGCAGCATCTCGAACGCCGCCACGTCTGCGACCACGACCCGCATCAGATAGTCCGCCTCACCCGTCATCAGATAGCACTCCATCACCTCGGCCATGCCCGCCGCCGCCGCTTCGAACTCGGCCAGCACGGTCTCCGCCTGCGACTTCAAGGTGATGGTGAGGAAGACGGTGAGGCCGAGGCCCACGGCCTTGGGATCGACCAAGGCGGTATAGCCGGTCAGCACGCCCTGCTTTTCGAGGTCCCGCAGCCGGCGCGAACAGGCGGATTCCGACAGGTTCACTTGCTCGGCGATCACCGCGTTCGGCGCGCGGCCATTCTTCTGCAGGGCGCGGAGGATGGCGCGGTCCGTGGCGTCCAATGTGCTGATCCTTGCGTGTGATCGCCAAGCTATCACGCATTCTTGCGTGAGGAGTAGATGTCAGGCTTGGCTTCGCAAGGACGTACCAGCCCCGAAATGCTAGGGTTCATCCAACCCAGGAGGACAGATCATGCGCGTTGGCGTTCCTAAAGAGATCAAGCCGGACGAATATCGCGTAGGGCTGACCCCCAACGCCGTGCGCGAATACGTGGCCAATGGCCATGAGGTGCTGGTGGAGACCCGCGCCGGGGAAGGTGCGGGCTACGCCGACGAGGACTATCTGAAGGCCGGTGCGACCATCGCCGCCGATGCGGCCGAGGTGTTCGCCAAGTCCAAGATGATCGTCAAGGTGAAGGAGCCCCAGAAGGTCGAGTGGGAAAAGCTGACCCCCGACCACATCCTGTTCACCTATCTTCACCTAGCGCCCGATCCGGCCCAGACCGACGGGCTGCTCAAGTCCGGCTGCGCCGCCATCGCCTATGAGACCGTTACCGACGCCCGCGGTGGCCTGCCCCTGCTGGCCCCCATGTCCGAAGTCGCGGGCCGTATCGCCGTCTTCTCCGCCGCCGAGACCCTCTTGAAGCACAACGGCGGCATGGGCCTGCTGCTTTGCGGCGTGCCGGGCGTGACGCCGGCCCGCGTGGCTGTGCTGGGCGGGGGCGTGGTCGGCATCAACGCCGCGCGCATGGCCATGGGCCTGAACGCCGAAGTGGTGGTGCTTGAGCGCTCCATCCCCCGCATGCGCGAGATCGACGACATCTTCATGGGCCGGGTCATCACCCGCTACTCCTCCGTCGCCGCCGTCGAGGAAGAGATTCTCAAGGCCGATGTCGTGATCGGCGCGGTGCTCACCGCCGGCGCCGCCGCGCCCAAGCTGGTGCGCAAGGAACACCTGGCGAAGATGAAGCGCGGCAGCGTGTTGGTGGACGTGTCCATCGACCAGGGCGGCTGTTTCGAGACGAGCCACCCGACCACCCACAATGATCCGACCTATACGGTGGACGGCGTGGTGCACTATTGCGTCGCCAACATGCCGGGCGCCGCGCCGCGCACCTCGTCCGAAGCGCTCGGCCATGCGACCCTGCCCTTCGGTCTGGCGCTGGCCAATCACGGCCTCGACGCCCTGAAGCGCGATTCGCACCTGGCCAAGGGCCTGAACGTGCTCAACGGCGAACTGACCCACCCCGCGGTGGCCCAGGCGCTGGGTAAGCCGTCCATCGACCCCTACAACGTCTGGGGCTAGGTCCGCTCCGATCGCTTTTCTCTCTGTGACGGCGGTGGGGTTACTCCCACCGCCATCCTCGTGATAAGTCGCGCCCCCGCTGGCGGAAGCTTTCTGCTACGGCTTGGTGAACGGCGTTCAGGAGAGCCCGGATGAGTAGGGTGCTGGTTATCGGCGCGGGCGGCGTGGGTTCGGTCGCCGTGCACAAGATGGCGATGAACGCGGACATCTTCTCGTCCATCACCCTGGCCAGCCGACGCCGGGAAAAGTGCGACGCCATCGCCGCCTCGGTGCTGGAGCGCACTGGCGTCAGCGTGGAAACCGCCGCGCTCGATGCCGACGATGTCGCCGCGACCACGGCTCTGATCGAGGCGGTCAAGCCCAGACTCGTGGTCAATCTGGCCCTGCCCTATCAGGACCTGAACATCATGGAGGCCTGTCTGGCGGCCGGGGTGAACTACCTCGATACCGCCAATTATGAGCCGCGTGACGAGGCCAAGTTCGAGTACCGCTGGCAATGGGCCTATCAGGATCGCTTCAGGGAGGCCGGGCTGATGGCCCTGCTCGGCAGCGGGTTCGATCCAGGCGTCACCTCGGTCTTCGCCACCTATACGAAGAAGCATCTGCTGGACCGGATCGACACCCTCGACATCCTGGACTGCAACGGCGGCGATACGGGCCTTCCCTTCGCCACCAACTTCAACCCCGAGATCAACCTGCGCGAAGTCACCGCGCCCTCGCGTCATTGGGAGAACGGCGCGTGGGTGGAGGGGCCGGCCCTGGCGCAGAAGCAGGTGTTCGATTTCGATCAGGTCGGCCCGCGCAACATGTACCTCATGTATCACGAGGAGCTGGAGTCGCTGGTCAAATTCTACCCGGAAATCAAGCGCATCCGCTTTTGGATGACCTTCGGCGACAGCTACCTCAAGCACCTGGACGTGCTGCAGAATGTGGGCCTGACGCGGATCGATCCGGTGATGTTCGAGGGCCGCGAGATCGTCCCGATCCAGTTCCTCAAGGCGCTTCTGCCCGAGCCCGCCTCGCTGGGGCCCCTGACCCGTGGCAAGACCAATATCGGCACGATCGCCAGCGGTACTAAGGATGGCGCGCGCAAGACGGTCTACATAAACAATATCTGCGACCACGAGGCCGCCTATGCGGAGACCGGCAACCAGGCGGTGAGTTACACCACCGGCGTCCCGGCCATGATCGGCGCGGCCCTGATGGTCACCGGCCAGTGGAAGGGGGAGGGCGTGTTCAATATGGAGCAGCTCGATCCCGACCCGTTCACGGACATGCTGAACCAACACGGCCTGCCGTGGCAGATACATGATCTCGACGCGCCGCTGGCCTTCTGATCGGACGATGGAGACCCAGGCCGGCGGTCCCGGCGCCTTCGCCCAGTTCGATCTTCACCGCGTGCCCTCGCCCTGCTTTGTGATCGACGAGGCGGCGGTGCGGCGCAACCTCGCCATCCTCAAGGATGTGGGCGAGCGCGCGAACGCCAGGGTGCTGCTGGCGTTGAAGGCCTTCTCCATGTGGTCGCTCGCCAGAGTGGTGGGTGAATATCTGGACGGGGTCTGCGCCTCGGGCCTGTGGGAGGCGCGGCTGGCGCGCGAATTCTATCGCGGCGAACTCACCACCTATTCCCCCGCCTACAAGCGCGAGGATCTGCCGGAAATCCTGCACCTGTCCGATACGGTGATCTTCAACTCGCCGGATCAGGTTGCGCGCTTCGCCGACCTGATCGCCGCCGAGCGGGCGGCAGGCGCGGTGTTCGACATCGGCCTGCGCCTCAATCCGGAACATAGCGAGGCGGAGGTCGCCAAGTATGATCCATGCCAGGCCGGCTCGCGCCTTGGCTTCCCGGTGTCGCAACTGCGGCCCGAGCATCTTCAGGGTATCGACGGCCTGCATCTGCATGCCCTGTGCGAACAGGGTTTCGAGCCGCTGCAGCGCATCTGGGCCTCGCTGGAGCCTAAGCTGGAAGGCCGGCTCGGCGGTGTGAAATGGATCAACCTCGGCGGCGGCCACCACGTCACCCGCGCCGACTATGATCGTGAAGCGCTGGTGTCGCTGCTGCGCGGGATCACGGAGCGGCACGGGGTGCAGGTTCTGATCGAGCCTGGTGAAGCGGTCGCGCTCGACGCCGGCATCCTCGTCGGCGAGTTTCTGGATACCTTCGACAACGGCGATACGCATGTGGCCATCACCGACATTTCCGCCACCTGCCACATGCCCGACGTGATCGAAGCGCCCTACCGCCCGGCCCTGATGAACGAGGCGCAGAGCGGCGTCACCCTGCGGATCGGCGGTCCGTCCTGCCTGGCCGGCGACATCATCGGCGATTACACCTTCCCGGTCCGGCCCATGTCCGGCGACCGCCTCGCCTTTCTCGACCAGGCGCACTATTCCATGGTCAAGACCAACACTTTCAACGGCGTGCCGCTGCCCGCCATCGCCCTGTGGAACAGCCGGACCGACGCGCTGACCCTGGTTCGCCGCTTCGATTATGCCGAGTTCCGCGACCGGTTGTCCTGATATGCGTTGGTCGGCCCGGTCCGCCGCCCACCCATTGTGAACAGGGTTTCACTTGCGCCATGAGGGCGGCTAGGTAAGCGTGTCTGATCCTG
Source organism: uncultured Caulobacterales bacterium (assembly GCA_903862425.1). Taxonomy (GTDB): domain Bacteria; phylum Pseudomonadota; class Alphaproteobacteria; order Caulobacterales; family Caulobacteraceae; genus CAIOYC01. Next base: position 108,272 of record CAIOYC010000039.1, read on the forward strand.
CGGGGGCGGGATCAGGATCCAAAGAGACGGCCATGCTGCAGATCGACGAACTGACCCACGTCTACGCTAACGGGACCAAGGCGCTGGACAACGTCTCGCTGACCATTCCGTATGGCATGTATGGCCTGCTCGGACCCAACGGGGCGGGCAAGTCGAGCCTGATGCGCTCCATCGCCACCCTGCAGACCCCCACCTCCGGCCAGATACGCTTCGACGACATCGACGTGATCAAGAGCCCCGAAACGCTTCGCCGGGTGCTGGGCTACTTGCCGCAGGATTTCGGCGTCTATCCGCGCGTTTCGGCCCAGGACATGCTGAACCACATGGCGATCCTGAAAGGCATCTCGAACGCTAAGGAACGCAAGGCCGAGGTGGACCGGCTGCTCGAACAGACCAATCTGTATGGCGTGCGGGGCAAGGCCCTGGCCGGCTTTTCCGGCGGCATGCGCCAGCGCTTCGGCATCGCCCAGGCCCTGCTCGGCGGACCCAAGCTGATCATCGTCGATGAGCCCACCGCCGGCCTCGATCCGGAAGAGCGCAACCGCTTCCTGAACCTGCTCGCCGAGATCGGCGAGAACGTGGTGGTGATCCTGTCCACCCACATCGTCGAGGACGTGGCGGACCTGTGCCCGCAGATGGCGATCATCGCCTCGGGCCGGATCGTGCGCACGGGCGCGCCGCTCGATCTGATGAAGCAGCTCGACGGCCATATCTGGACCAAGACCGTGGACAAGGACGCGCTGCCGGCGCTGCGCGAAAAGTATCAGGTGATCTCCACCCGTCTCTTCGCCGGGCGCACCGTGATCCACGTCTATTCCGACACCGATCCCGGCGACGGGTTCGAGGCGCACAGGGGCGGGCTGGAGGATGTCTACTTCTCCGCCCTGCATACCGCGCGCGCAGCCTGATCCGGGGCCGCGCCATGTTCCTCAAGATCGCCACCTTCGAATTCCGCTACCAGGTCAAGAACCCGGTCTTCTGGGTGGCGGCGGGGCTGTTCTTCCTGCTGACGTTCGGCGCCACCACGGTGGACACGATCCAGATCGGATCCTCGTCCAACGTGCACGTGAACTCGCCCTACGCCATCACCCAAGTGCATCTGGTGTGGTCGCTGTTCTTCATGTTCGTCTCCACCGCCTTCGTGGCCAATGTGGTGGTGCGCGACGACGAGACAGGCTTCGGGCCGATCATCCGCGCCACGCGGGTCTCGCGTTTTTCCTATCTGTACGGCCGCTATATCGGCGCCTTCGCGGCCGCCGCCCTGGCCTTTCTGGTGGTGCCCCTGGCCATTCTGGTCGGCTCCGCCATGCCGTGGCTGGATCCTGAGAAGGTCGGCGCCTTCCACGCCGAGTACTATCTTTACGCCTATGCCGTCTTCGCTCTGCCGACCCTGTTCCTGACTTCGGCGGGCTTCTTCGCCCTGGCCACGGCCACGCGCTCGATGATGGCCACCTATGTGGGCGTGGTCGCCTTCCTTATCCTCTACACGGTCGCCCAGGCCCTTACCGCCAAGCCGGAATACATGGTGGGCGTCGCCTATTTCGAACCGTTCGGCTTCGGCGCCTTCGAGCTTGCCGCCCGCTACTGGACACCCAACGAGCGCAACACCCTGCTGCCGGCGCTGGTTGGGCCGCTGCTCGCCAACCGGGTGGGCTGGACCCTGGTGGGCCTCGCCTTCCTCGGCCTTGCCGGAATCCTGTTCCGCCCGAGCGCCAAGGGCGTGAAGCAAAACAAGGCCGACAAGCTGCGCACCGCCGCCCAGATCGCCCCGCGCGCCGCCGCCGAGCCCCGGTCGATCGCCCGCCAGCGCTTCGACGCCGCCGCCCAGTTCGGCCAGTTCCTCGCCCGCGTGCGCTTCGACTTCGCCCAGGTGTTCCGCAGCCCGGCCTTCTTCGTCCTGCTCGGCCTCGGCATGTTCAACGCCATCGGCGGGCTGTGGTTCGTCAACGGCGGCTATGGCGTCGATATCTATCTGGTCACCCGCCAGGCCATCCAGGTGCTGATCGGCGGCTTCTCCTTCATCCCCATGATCGTCTCGATCTATTATGCGGGCGAACTGGTCTGGCGCGAGAGCGACCGCAAGACCGGGGAGATCATCGACTCCACCCCCGCCCCTGACTGGACCTTCGTCGTGCCGAAGATCCTGGCCATGGCGCTGATCTTCCTCGCCATGCTCACAGTGAGCGTGCTCGGCGCCATGCTGGTGCAGGTGCTGAAGCATTGGACCGTGTTCGAGGTCGGCAAGTACGTCTGGTGGTATCTCGTGCCGCTGACGGTCAGCATCACCCTGTTCGGCATGCTGGCCATCTTCGTCCAGGCGCTGGTGCCTAACAAGTTTGTCGGCTGGGGGGTGATGGTCGCCCTGCTGATCGTGCAGATCGTGCTCGGCAATATCGGGCTGGAGAACAACCTCTATCGCTACGGCGCCGGTCCGCTCGGGCCCCTGCCGCAGATGTCTGATATGAACGGGCTCGGCATCGGCGGCATCGGCGGCTGGTGGTTCCGCCTCTACTGGGGCCTGATCGCTCTGGTGCTGGCCGTGCTGACCTACGCCCTGTGGCGTCGGGGTGCGGACAGCCGCCTGCGTCCGCGACTTCGCCGCCTGCCGGGCCGGATCCGCGGCGTCACCGCCGCCCTGCTCGCCGTCGGCGTCATCGGCGCGGTTGCGGTCGGCGGCTTCATCTACCTCAACACCAAGGTGTGGAACGAGTATCGTACGGCCCGCCAGGACGAGCAGTTCCAGGCCGACTACGAAAAGGCGCTCCTGCCGTTCGAAAACGTGCCCCAGCCGAAGATCACCGACGTGGTGCTGAACGTCGACCTACATCCGGACAACCTCTATGCGGTGACCAACGGCGTCTACGTGTTCGAGAACAAGACCGCCGCCCCGATCCGCCAGCTGCACGTGCGCTTCGACCGCGACGTGAAGGTGCGCAGCCTTTCGGTGGAGGGCGCGCGGCCGGCTAAGACCTACGAGCGGTTCAACTACCGCATCCTCACCTTCGACACTCCCCTCGCGCCCGGCGAGCGACGTCGCCTGTCGTTCCAGACCTGGGTTGGCCAGAAGGGCTTCAAGAACAGCCGCAACATCACCCGCATCGCTGGCAACGGGACCTTCCTCAACAATCGTGAGATCGCGCCGATCATCGGCATGGACCGCGAAAGCCTGCTCACCGACCGCAGCAAGCGGCGCAAGTTCCACCTGCCGCCCGAACTGCGCATGCCCAAGCTCGAGGACGTTTCGGCCCGCCAGTTCAACCTGATCACCAAGGACGCGGACTGGGTGAACAGCGACATCACCATCACCACCGAGGCGGACCAGACCCCCATCGCGCCAGGCTACAAGATCGCCGACGACGTGCATGGCGATCGGCGCACCGCCCGCTTCAAGACCGAGGCCCCGATCCTCGACTTCTTCTCCGTGCAATCCGGCCGCTATGCGGTGAAGACCGAGAACTACAAGGGCGTGGCGTTGAGCGTCTATTACCATCCCGAGCACGTGTGGAACGTGCAGCGGATGATCGACGCGCTTAAAGTCGGGCTGGACTACGACCAAGCGAACTTCTCACCCTACCAGTTCCGCCAGGTACGGATTCAGGAGTTCCCGGCCTATCAGGGGTCCTTCGCCCAGTCCTTCGCCAACACCATCCCCTATTCGGAGGATATCGGCTTCATCTTCGACAGCCGCGACCCGGCCAAGATCGACATGGTGACCTATGTCACCGCCCACGAACTCGGCCACCAGTGGTGGGCGCACCAGGTGATCGGCGCGCGGGCCCAGGGCGTGACCATGCTGGACGAAACCTTCGCCCAGTATTCGGCGATCATGGCGATGGAGAAGCTCTACGGTCCCTGGCAGATCAAGAAGTTCCTCAAATACGAGCTCGACGGCTATCTGCGCAATCGCGGCGGGGAGGCCATCGAGGAGTTGCCGCTCTACAAGGTCGAGAACCAGGCCTACATCCACTACCGCAAGGGTAGTCTGGTCATGTACCGGCTGAAGGACGAGCTGGGCGAAGACGTGGTCAACCGCGCCCTGCGCCGCCTGCTGCACGACTACGCCTTCAAGGGCGCGCCCTATCCCACCTCGCTCGACTTTTTGCAGGATCTGCGCGCGGAGGCCGGCCCCGACCCGGTGCGCCAACAGCTGATCACCGACCTGTTCGAAAAAATCACCCTCTATGACCTGAAGGCCAATTCGGCGACCGTGAAGGCGCTACCCGGCGGCAGGTTCGACGTGGCCATCACCGTTCAGGCGGGCACGACGACCGGCTCCACCGGCAAGGAATACGACGACGGCAAGGGCAAGGTGATCGAACGCCCGTTGCTCGACGAGGCGGTCGATATCGGCCTGTTCACCGCCGAACCCGGTAAGCCGAAGTTCGGGGCCGAGGACGTGGTGCTGATGCAGCGGGTCAAGCTGAAGTCGGGCGCCCAGACCATACACTTCACCGTCGACCGCAAACCGAGCTTCGTCGGCGTCGATCCCTACAACAAGCTGATCGACCGCAACTCCGACGACAATCTGGTGGCGGTAGGGAAGTAGCTCCAAGGCGGCCCCCATACTGGGCTAGGGTGCCCCGCCTTCCCGGCGTCGTACGTTCGCCCTATCCTTCGACAAGCTCCGGATAAAGCGAAAATTACACGCCGGGCGATCGGATTCTAAACCAGCGTCTTCTTGTAGAGCGCGCTGAGTTCGGCCCAGGCCTTTTCGGCGCCGGCTTCGTTGTAGACGGCGCTGCCCTTGACGCACCAGCCGTGGTTGCAGCCGTCATAGACCTCCACGGTCGCCGGGCGGTTTACCGCGGCGAAGGCGGCGCGCAGGGCGTCCTTGGCCTCGGGCTGGGCCTTGTCGTCGTTGGCGGCCACGGCGCTGTAGAACTGGGCCTTGGTCTTGGGGATCAGCAGGTGCGGGCTGTCCGGCTTCTCGGTGACGAGCGCTGCGCCGTGGAAGGTGGCCGCGCCCCCGATCCGCCCCGGAACCGCCGCCGCCGTGCGATAGGTCAGCGGGCCGCCCATGCAGTAACCCTGCACCCCGGCCTTCTTCTTCAGGTCGGTCTGCGGCTGGGCGTCGAGGAAGGCGATTAAGGCCGGCCCATCCTTTGCGGTGGTCTCGCTGGTCAGCGTCGCCATCATCGGGAAGTATTTCTTGCGCACCTCGGGCGCGCTGTAATCGGGCTCGGTGGTCGCCTTCATGGAACGGTAGAAGGGGTTCGGCACCAGCACCACATAGCCCAGCGCCGCCAGACGTGCGCCCATGTCGCGGAAGGCGGGGCGCAGGCCGAACACGTCGGTCCAGATCAGCACGGCGGGGTGCTTGCCCTTGGCCGGATAGAACAGGACGGCGTCGGCCTCCCCGTCGGGCGTCTTCACCATCACATCCCTGGAGACTACGTCCTCGGCGGCGAAGGCCGGCGCGGCGCTCATGGCGGCCATGGCTGCGGCAGAGAGGCCGAACACGCGGCGCGAGACGCCCGACGTTTCGGCAGACGGTTCGTTATACTGGTGGATGTCGTCGTCGCACATGGCGTTGGCCTCCGGTTTTTCAGCAGCCTAGGCTGCCGCACGGATTTGGCAATCGCGCGTGTATGACGCTCTATTCCTCTGGGGCGGTCTCTTCACCCTCGATCGCCAGCGGTGGATCGACGATGATCAGGCCTTCGCCGAGCTTCACCTCGGGTACGACGGCGCGGGTGAAGGGCAGGTAGTAGCTGGCGCCCTGGGGCGGCTGGATTTCGAGAAGATCGCCGGCGCCGAAATTCGGCACGGCCTTGACCTTGCCGAGCGCCGAGCCCGCGGTATCGACCACAGACAGGCCGATCAGGTCGGTGAGATAGAATTCGTCTTCGTCGTCCGGCGCGGCGAAGGCTTCGCGCGGGGCGTAGAGTTCGAGGCCGCGGAGGGCGTCGGCGGCTTCCTTGGAGGTGATCTCTGGTGCGCTGGTGATCAGCGTGGCCTTGTGGACGCGCCCACCCTTCAGCGTCAGGGCGGGCGTCCCATCCTTGTTGAGCAAGCTGCGATAGCGCACCAGCGCCATCGGATCGTCGCCGAACGGGGTGAGGCGAACCTCGCCCTTCACCCCGAACGCGCCCGCGACCCGGCCGACCAGGACAAGTCGCGGACCCACCATGGCCTAGGCTTCGGCGGTTTCTTCGGCGGCCGGCGATTCTTCAGCCGCGGCTTCGGCGGCGGGCGCCTCTTCGGGCGGAGCCGCTTCGACTTCAGGTTCCGGAGGGGCGGCGGCCGCAGCGGCGGCGGCTTCAGCGGCGTCGGCCTTGGCCTGCGCTTCGGCTTCGGCGCGGTCGGTCTCGCGCTGGGCGCGTTCGGCGGCGCGTTCCTCGGCCTTCTTGCCCGGCTTGGCCTTTGTCGGGTTGTTGCCGGCTTCCCACTTGGCCAGGCCTTCCTTGGCGAGGAAGCGGGCGACGCGGTCGGTGGGCTGGGCGCCCTTGGAGATCCACTCCTGGATACGCTCGACCTTCAGGGTCACGCGCTGGTCGCCGTTCGGCCCGTCCTTGGGCAGGAGCGGGTTGTAGGTGCCGACCTTCTCGATGAAGCGGCCGTCGCGGGGCGAGTGGCTGTCGGCGATGACGATCGAATAGTAGGGGCGCTTCTTGGCGCCGCCGCGGGCGAGGCGGATCTTCAGCATAGGTCGTGTCTTTCGTGATCTTGGAGTTTGAGGGGTCTATTTCTTCTTGAACGGGAAGTTCGGGAGGCCGCCGGGAAGTCCCGGCAGGCCGGAAGGGGGGGCGCCAAGGCCGCCGGCGCTACCGAGACCGGGCAGTTTGCCCGCGCCGAGCGCCTTGAGCCGGTCGAGATCGGGCATTCCGCCGCCCATGCCGCCGGGAGCGCCCATGCCGGGGGGCATTCCACCCCCCATGGCCTTCATCGCGGCCATCATCCCGCCCATGCCCTTGCCTCCGCCCTTAGACATGGCCTTCACCATGTCGGCCATCTGGCGGTGCTGCTTGAGCAGGCGATTGACGTCGGCGACGTCGACACCCGACCCGGCGGCGATGCGGCGCTTGCGCGAAGCCTGCAGCATGTCGGGCTTCTTGCGCTCGGCCTTGGTCATGGAGGAGATGATCGCCACTTGGCGGTCGAACACCTTCTCGTCGATATTGGCGTCGGCGATCTGTTTCTTCACCTTGGCCACACCCGGCAGCATGCCGAGGATGCCCTGCATGCCGCCCATCTTCTTCATTTGCTGAAGCTGCATGGACAGGTCGTCGAGGTCGAACTGACCCTTGGAGAGCTTGGCCGCGGCCTTCTCGGCCTGGGCCTGGTCGATCTGCTCCACGGCGCGCTCGACCAGCGCCACCACGTCGCCCTGGCCGAGGATGCGGCCGGCCACGCGGCGGGCGTCGAACACTTCGAGGGCGTCGATCTTTTCCCCGGCCCCGAGGAACTTGATCGGCAGGCCGGTGACGTGGCGCATGGACAGCGCCGCGCCGCCGCGGCCGTCGCCGTCGGTGCGGGTGAGCACGAGGCCGGTGAGGGGCAGGCGCTCGTGGAAGGCCTTGGCGGTCTTCACCGCGTCCTGGCCGGTCAGGCTGTCGGCCACCAGCAGGGTCTCGGTGGGGTTGGCGATGCGGGCGATCTCCGCTGCCTCGCCCATCATCTGCTCGTCGAGCGTGGTGCGGCCGGCGGTGTCGAGGATCACCACGTCGAAGCCGCCGAGGCGGGCGGCGTTCAGGGCGCGGCGGGCGATATCCGGCGCCGACTGGCCGACCATGATGGGCAGGGTCTCGACCCCGGCCTGTACGCCGAGGGTGGCCAGCTGCTCCATCGCCGCCGGCCGGCGGGTGTCGAGCGAGGCCATCAAGACCTTCTTGCGGTCCGACTTGGTCAGGCGCACGGCCAGCTTGGCCGAGGTGGTTGTCTTACCCGAGCCCTGCAGGCCGGCCATCAGGATCACCATGGGCGCGGAGACATTCAGGTTCAGGCCTACAGGCTCGTCGCCGCCCAGCATGTCCACGAGGCCGTCATGGACGATCTTGACCACCTGTTCGGCGGGCTTGACGGCGCGGATCACAGCCTCGCCGGTCGCTTCCACGCGGGCCTTGGCGATGAAGTCGCGCACCACGGGCAGGGCCACGTCGGCGTCGAGCAAAGCGAGGCGTACTTCGCGCAGCGCCTCGTCCACATCCTTTTCCGACAGCACGCCGCGACCGGTCAGCCGGTCGAACACCCCTGTCAGACGATCGCCTAAGCTCTCGAACACATCAGACCTCTCGATGACACAAACGCGATCAGCCCCCGTGGACGATCACGTCGACGGGGGGCCTCGCCGCCCTCGTCTGATGTAGGCATCAGGGTCGTGGCGGTGGAGGGCGCAGATCACAATTGCGCCGGAAGGCGGGGTGGATACGCTTTTAGGACCGTGGGGTCAATCTTGGCAGGCTCCAGCCACCTTATCCGCTCAAGCTTGGTCGCTCGGTCGTGGGAGTCCACGCATCAAGTGGTATGCCCCACCGCTCCAAGCAAAAGGCCTTAGCCTCCTCCAAGCTATCGAAGAAATAGTCCAACTCAGGAAAGGGTGAGGCGGCATACTGAAAACCGAAAGCATAGAAGCCATCGTTCTCATCGAGCACGACCCGGTTCAGTCCCGCCGTGTTGGACGTCGAAAGTAGCACGCCGGCTACGCCCTACCGGATCACCGCGCACGCCGCACGGGCGCCCGCGCTACCGATGGGCTGGGTGGTGTAGTCGTCGGGGCTGGCGTGGATGATGAGGGCCGAGCCGTCATTGTCGAGCAGGGCGGGGCGTCCGCCGATGCCCTTCAGCGAAACGAGGGTGGAGAAGGCCTCCGCCATGCCCGTCCCGTCGGCGGCTACATACAGGTTGGGCAGGTCGCCATAGTCCGGCCCGCCATTCGCGAGCAGGCCGTGCTGGCGGCCGTGGTCCTTCATGTTGATGTGCGCCCCGGCATTGGCGAGCTTGGGATCGGTGCAGTCGCCCTTCTCGTGGAAGTGCATGGCGTGCCAGCCCGGCGTCAGCCCCTTGGCCTCCACGTGCAGCAGCACGCCGGTGGGCCCCTCGGTCAGGGTGATGGAGCCCGCGTCGGCCCCCGCAGCGGTCTTCAGCGCCACGCTGACCATTTCCGCTTGAGCGGACCCGGCCGCGACCCCGGAAGCGGCGATCAGGATCGACAATGCGGCGGCGGCGGACTTGAGCATGGCGGCTCCTTGTGGGGCGAGGGGCGGGGTGCGGCGGAAAGCCGTTTCCATGAACGCGAAATGTGACTATATCAAAGCCCTACGCCCGGCCGAAAGGCCGGGCGCCGTCGTATCTGCGGACCGGCTTTCATGAGCCTTTCCCGCCCTGAACAAAGAGGCCAACGGCCCATGACCGATATTCTCTATCCCAAGGCCACCGCTGTCTGGCTGGTGGACAACACCTCGCTGACCTTCGACCAGATCGCCGCCTTTTGCGGCCTGCACCCGCTCGAGGTCGAGGCCATCGCCGACGGCGAGTCCGCGCGCGACATCCGCGGCGCCGACCCCATCGCCAACGGCCAGCTGACCCGCGAGGATCTCGACAAGGCCGGCGCCGATCCGAAGTTCCGCCTCGTCGCGCAGAAGAGCCGCCATGCGGAGCTGCTGAAGCCGATGAAGAAGGCGCCGCGCTACACGCCCGTGTCGCGCCGTCAGGACCGGCCGGACGCCATCGCCTGGTTCATCCGCAACCACCCGGAAGTGACTGACGCGCAGATTTCCAAGCTGCTCGGAACCACCAAGTCGACCATCGAAATGGTCCGCGACGGCACCCACTGGAACAAGACCAATATCAAGCCGGTGGATCCGGTGACCCTTGGCCTGGTCGGCCAGCTGGAGCTCGACGCCCTGGTCAAGGTGGCCGCCGAAAAAGCCGCCAAGAAGGGCGGCCCGGCCAAGGTCGACGAGGGCCCGACCCTGCGGCCCGCCTCCGAGACCGGCGCGGCGGTGGAGCCCGAGCCCGAAGACGCGCCGGCCAAGCACCACACCGCCGCCAGCGTCTGGAACGACGAGGCCTGATCAGCAGCAGGGCTGAAATGAAAACCCTCCTCGTCGGGGACGAGGAGGGCGGTTTCCGGTCAGTTGGCGCGGGCGCTGCGCAAGACCTCCATCTCTTCCTTCAGCCTGAGCTTCTGTCGTTTGAGGTCTTTCAGCCTGATCGAGTCGGAGGAGGGTCTGGTCGCCTCGTCGTGGATCGCTCGATCCAGGTTTGAGTGACGGTTACCGAGTTCGCGTATCCGAGCGTCGACGGCCATGTGGACCTCCAGTTCAGGGTTAGCCCCGTCATGGAACCATCATCTTACAGCCCTGTCAGGTCACGCCTGCGTGAGACCGGGGGTTATCCTCATTCAGCACGAACGTTGGGCGCCGCTTTCGCCGCGGGCAGTCGCTTGCTATGAATCGTGCCGCGACCGGCCGGGAACGGGCTTCTTCATGGACGACGATCAACGGCCGGTGAACGACGAGGAGGCTGCGGTCGATCCGGCGCGCCTGCTGCAGATCGCGCGGCTCGGCGAACTGAAGCTTCAGCACCACGACCTCGACGCCTCGATCCACGCTCTGGAATGCAGCGTCCGGCCGGACCAGCTGCAGATCGCTCGGCTGAAGCGGCAGAAGCTATTCCTGCGCGACCAGATCGTGAAGCTGGAGAACGACCTGATGCCGGACATCATCGCCTGACGACGCCCGGCCGCCGGTCGGTCAGCTGTCGTAGAAGAAGCTCTCCTCGGCGATCTTCCCGCTTTTCACCGTGTAAAGGCACATCTCGTCGAGCTGACGCCGGGCGCCGCTTTCCTTGACGGTGACGTCCATCTTCAGGCGGATGACGAACTGGTCCCCATTGACATAGGGACCTTCGACTTCGGCTCCGTGGACCTCGTGGGCGTTGGCCCACCATTCGCTCTTGCCGTTCACCGCGGTCTTGCCGGTGACCGTGCGCATGGGGCCCTCCATGGCCTCCACCGAGACCACGTCCTCGGCCCAGTACTTGACCCCGGACTCGTGAAACTGGCCGGCCTTCCACATCGTAACCAGATCGTCGGCGATATCGCGGGTGCTCATGGCGCTTCTACTCATGCGGCCCTGATGGCTGCCGAGAATGCCTAGGCCATACCCGCGACAGCAGTCTGTCAGCAATCTGCGCCGATTCCTAAGGAGGCGGGCCGGCCAGGACTTCGCGCTTGCCGGAGTGGTTGGCGGGACTGACCACCCCCTCGCGCTCCATCTTCTCGATCAGGCTGGCGGCACGGTTGTAGCCGATCTGCAGGCGGCGCTGGACGTAGGAAGTAGAGGCCTTGCGGTCGCGCGTGACCACGGCCACGGCCTGGTCGTAGAGGTCGTCGCCCGAACCGCCGCCGCCCTCGCCATAGCCGCCCTCGTCGCTGCCCTCGTCCTCGTCCGGGGCGAAGGTGACCTCGTCGAGATATTGCGGCTCGCCCTGCAGGCGCAGGAACTTGGCCACGTCCTCCACCTCCTGGTCGGAGACGAAGGGGCCGTGCAGGCGCGTCACCCGTCCGCCGCCGGCCATGTAGAGCATGTCGCCCTGGCCCAACAGCTGCTCGGCGCCCTGTTCGCCGAGGATGGTCCGCGCGTCGATCTTGGAAGTGACCTGGAAGCTGATCCGGGTGGGGAAGTTGGCCTTGATGGTGCCGGTGATCACGTCCACCGAGGGGCGCTGGGTGGCCATGATCAGGTGGATGCCAGCGGCGCGGGCCATCTGGGCGAGGCGCTGGACGGCGCCCTCGATATCCTTGCCGGCGACCATCATCAGGTCGGCCACCTCGTCGATCACCACCACCAGCATGGGCATGGGCTCGGGGGTGAACTCCTCGGTCTCGTAGATGGGGCGACCGGCGTCGTCGAAGCCGGTCTGCACCGTGCGGGCGAAGCGCTCGTTCTTGGCGATGGCGTCGCGGGCCTTCTCATTATAGCCGGCCACGTTGCGCACGCCGATCTTCGACATCAGGCGATAGCGGTTCTCCATCTCCCGCACCGTCCATTTCAGAGCGACGATGGCCTTCTTCGGGTCGGTGACCACGGGGGCGAGCAGGTGCGGGATGCCGTCATAGACGCTCAGCTCCAGCATCTTCGGGTCGATCATGATGAAGCGGCATTGATCGGGGGGCAGCTTGTAGAGGATCGACAGGATCATGGCGTTGACGCCCACCGACTTGCCCGAGCCGGTCGTGCCGGCGATGAGCAGGTGGGGCATCTTGGCCAGGTCGGCGATATAGGGCTCGCCGCCGATGGTTTCGCCGAGGGCCAGGGGCAGGGTCTGACCTGCCTTCTCATATTCGGACGACGACAGCAGGTCGCGCAGATATACCGTCTCGCGCTTGGCGTTGGGCAGTTCGATGCCGATGGCGTTGCGTCCCTGAACAACGCTGACACGGGCGGAGCGGGCGGACATTGAGCGGGCGATGTCGTCGGCAAGGGCGATGACACGGGAGGACTTCACCCCCGCCGCCGGGACCAGTTCGTACAGCGTGACCACCGGGCCGGGACGGATCTGATCGATCACGCCCTTGACGCCGAATTCGCCGAGGGTGGTCTCCAAGAGCTTGGCGTTCTGGCGCAGCGCCGCCTCGTCCACCATGGACTGGCGCACCTTGGGCTTGGCCAGCATGGCCAGCTCCGGCAGTTGGAAACCACCGGGATGGACGAAGTCGAAGGCCTTCTGGTTTTCGCGCTGCTCGCGTCCCGACGCCTTGGGCGCGGTCTTCGGCTGGCGGATCGACAGGGGCGGATCGAGGGTGGTGGACAGGTCGAAGGGCGGGCCTTCTTCGTCCTCCTCGTCGTCCAGGGCGACGCGGGGCTCCAAGGGGGCCGACGGTTCGGGCGCTGCGGGCTTGGCGCGGGGCGCGCGGGTCCTGGCGGTGGCCGGCGGGGGCGCGGCGCGTCCGAAGTCGCGACCGGCGAACACCGTGGCGATGGTCCCGCCGAGGGTCGCCAATACGCCGCGCGTGCGCATCAGATGCTGCAGCTTCAGCGCCGAGGCGAACACCAGGGCGGTCAGCGCGCCGAGAGTAAGAACGCTGGCGGCGAACACGCGCGGGGCCGGCAGCTTGACGAAGGCGATGAGAGCCGAGAAGCCGCTGAGCAAGCCCTCGCCCCAGAAGCCACCGTAGGACTTGGCGTCGGTCCAGTGCTCGGCCACCGGCATGGCCGCTAGCGCGCCGCTGAGGCAGAGCACGCCCAGCGTCCCCACCGCGGCGCGCAGCCGCAGCATCCTGCGTTCGGCGCGCGGATCGCGGCCGGTCGCACGGCTGACGCCGGCGCCGAGCATGAGAAATGCGGCCACCCAGGCCGCATAGCCGAAGGACTGGAAGGCCGTGTCCGACAGGGTGGCGCCGAAGCCGCCGAGCATGTTGCGCGGCGCATCGCCTGTGGCGGCGTTCCAGCTGTTGTCGTCGGCATGGCGGGTGGCGAGGGCCAGCACGAGAGCCGTTCCGAACAGGGCGCAGACGCCGCCGCGCACGCGCACGGCCACGTCGGTCTCCCATAGCTGACGCAGCATGAGCCACAGGGGCCGCCAGAAGGTCTCGGCCGCACCGCTGCGCACCGGCGCCCGACCGCCGCCCCTTACGCCTGCCGCTCCCGCCATGAACCGCCTCCCAAACTCACCCGGATTGTCTCGCCGCTCAGGGTTAAGGGGCCATTTACGAAGGGCGTGGAGGCCCTACTCCGATGTAGCAGAGGCGGCGGCTCGCTCCGAGGCTCTGGCGCGGTTACGGGCTTCCAGCCTTTCGTCCAGTGCCACGAAGTCCTCCACGAACCACAGGTCCGCGCCGCGGTTGGACTCGCGCACCCAGTCGCGAAGAGGCGCGCTGCGATTCAGATAGCGGCCGATGTCGCCGACCACCGCGACCTTCATGCCGTAGGTGACGATCTTCTGCACCACCTCGCCGGCGACGCGAGAGGAAAGGGTGAAGAAGTCCTCCGTCAGGCGTTCGGCTGGGATGGCGATAACCTGGGCGCCGGTGTTGAAGGCTTCGTTGACCAGATCGGCGGCGTCGCGTTCGCAGCCCACCTTGGGGCCGTCGGCGGCGCATTCCAGCACCTTGGTTCCACAGTGTTCGCGGCAGCGGTCGCCCATGGCGCACCTCCCGAAAGAATGCCGCCATGTTGGCCCAGGCTCGACGCTTTGCAAGCCAGGGCCATCGAGTCCGCGAGTTCGCTAATTCTATGAGAATGAGTTGCAACTACGGCCGGCGGCTGCTACATGCGTCTTAGTCGCAATCGCTCAGTTCGTCGGGGTGGTCTTGTACGTCTGCAACTGCAACGGAATTCGTGAGCGGGACTGTCGTCTAGCCATCGAGCAGGGCGCGCGCCGTCCCGCCGACATCTTCAAACGTTGCCAAGCCCAGGCCCAATGCGTCAAATGCGTCTGCGACATGCGGCGCATGATTCAGGAACAGGATCGGGCGCTGCGCCTTGCCGCCGAATAGGCTGTCTCAAGTTTAGGAGCCCGGACATGCGTGGCGATCCGGCGATCATCCGCCTTTTGAATGCGGTGCTGACCAACGAACTGACCTCAGTCAACCAGTACTTTCTGCACGCGCGGATGTATCAGAACTGGGGCTTCGAGCGCCTGGGCAAGATCACCTACGACGAGTCCATCGGCGAGATGAAGCATGCCGACAAGCTGATCAAGCGCATCCTCTTCCTCGACGGCCTGCCCAACCTGCAAGACCTGCACAAGCTCGCCATCGGCGAAAACGTGCCCGAGTGCATGGCGGCCGATCTGGCGGTGGAGATGGGCGGACGCGCCACCCAGGTGGAGGCCATCCGCCAATGCGAAGCGGTCGAGGACTATGTCTCGCGCCAGATCTTGAAAGAGATCCTGGTCGATACCGAGGAGCACATCGACTTCCTGGAGACCCAGCTCTCCCTTGTCCGCTCCCTCGGCGAAGCCAACTACCTGCAATCCGCCATGGGCCAGCTCGGCAACCACGGCGACGCGGCCGGCGGCGGCTAGAACAGCACCCGCGGGTTCATGATGCGCTGGGGGTCCAGGGCCTGGCGGATGGCGCGCAGAGCCGCGACCTCGGCAGCGGACTTGTAGCGCAGAGCCTCAGCCGACTTCATGGCGCCGAGGCCGTGTTCGGCGCTGATCGAGCCGCCGAGCGAGACGGCGATATCGTGGACGGTCCGCGCCCCCTGGTCACGCAGGGCCGCATGGGCTTCGTCGGTCCCGCCCTCGGGCCGCAGCACGTCGTAGTGGATGTTGCCGTCGCCCACATGGCCGAAGGCGACGATGCGCGCGCCGGGCTGCAGCTTTATCGCTTCGGCGGAAGCGCGGGCGATGAAAGCGGCGACCTGGCTGATCGGCACGGAGATGTCGTGCTTCCACGCCGCGCCTTCCGGCTTCTGTGCGGCGGACTGGCCCTCGCGCACCGCCCACATGGCCATGGCCTGGGTGTCGTTCTGAGCGACGGCGGCGTCGCTAATCAGCCCGTCCTCCAGCGCCGAGGCGAGCAGGCGCTCCATGGCGCGGGCGGCGTGCCCCGGTTCCGCCGAAGCGATTTCTATCAAGGCGGCCCAGGGCGGGGCGCCCTCCAGCGGCGGGCGCAGGCCGAGATTCTTCTGCGCGAACGAGATGCCTAGTGCGTTCATCAGCTCGAACGCCTCCACTGCCCCGCCGCTCTCGGCCTTGGCCCGGTGCAGCAGGGCGATGGCGTCGGCGGGGGAGGCGAGGGCGACGGTGGCCACGGCGCGGTCGCGCAGAACGGGAAACAGCTTCAACGCGGCGGCGGTGACCACCCCCAGCGTGCCTTCCGCTCCGATCAGCAGCTGCTTCAGATCGTAACCGGTATTGTCCTTCCTGAGGCGCTTCAGCCCGTGGAAGATTTCGCCATTGGGTAGCACCGCCTCCAGCCCGAGCACCAGATCGCGCATGGTTCCATAGCGCAGCACCGCCGTGCCGCCGGCATTGGTGGAGATATTGCCGCCGATGGTCGCCGTGCCTTCCGCCGCCAGGCTGAGGGGGAAGAAGCGCCCGGCCGCCGCCGCGTCTTCCTGCGCCGCCTGCAGGGTTACGCCGGCCTCCACCACCATCACGTCGTCGTCGGCCGCGACCTCGCGCACCCGGTTCAGCTTCTCGGTGGACAGCAGCACCTCGCCCCTGGGGATCTGCCCGCCGACAAGGCCAGTATTGCCGCCCTGGGGGATGATGGCCGTGCCGCTCTGCGCGCACAGGCGCACGATGGCGGCGACCTCTTCGACGGTCCTGGGCAGGAGCAGCAGGGGCGTGGCCCCGGTCCAGCGATCGCGCCACTCTACCAGCTTGGGCGCCAGCCGGTCCGGGTCCTGCGACCACCCGGCCTCGCCCACGGCGGCTTTCAGACGGTCGAGGATCGGAGCGGGCGTATTCATCGCCCCAGTCTAGCGCGCCCGACACCGCATCAGAAGCCGCGCAGGGAGGATAAGCTTGCATGCCATCCCTCCGCGCGCTAACACTGAACCAAATGGTGCAGTATTCGACCCCCCGCCTCGACGCCGCCTTCGCTGCGCTTTCCGACGCCACCCGGCGCGGGGTTCTGGAGCGGCTCGGGCGGTCGGAGGCGTCGATCACGGAGCTGGCCGACAGGTTCCACATGACCCTCACCGGCATGAAGAAGCACGTGGGTGTTCTGGAGCAGGCGGGGCTGGTCACGACGCAGAAGATCGGACGCGTACGCACCTGCCGGCTCGGCCCCAGCCGTCTCGAGGAAGAGGCGGCCTGGATCGAAGGGCGCCGCCGGCTGTGGGACGCACGCTTCGACGCCCTGGACACGGTCGTCGAGGGCATGAAACGGAAGGAAACGCTCGATGAATAACCGCACAACGGTCGAACGGACCTCAGACCGGGAGCTCGTCGCCACACGAACTGTCGATGCGCCGGCGCGCCTCGTGTTCGAGGCGTGGACCACGGCCGAGCTGATCATGCGCTGGTGGGCGCCGGAGTCGTTCGGCATAACCTTCCTGTCCTGCGAGACCGACGTCCGCACGGGGGGCACGTACCGTTACGTGTTCGCTCACCCCGATCTGGCCGAGCCCATGGCCTTCTTCGGCCGTTATATTGAGGTCGAGCCGCCCTCGCGCCTCGTCTGGACCAATGAGGAGGGCGAGGACGGGGCCGTGACCTCGGTGACCTTCGAGGAAAAGGACGGCCAGACCCTGGTCATCGTGCACGACCTCTATCCCTCGAAGGCCGCGCTCGACGACGCCATCGCCTCCGGCAGCACCGGCGCCTGGCCCGAGCAATTCGACGCTCTGGACGAGATCCTCACCACTTTGCGCACTAGATAACGGCGCGTCGGAGCGTGACGGATCGCACGCCCCTATCCCGACTGCATACGACCCTAGTCAGACATTCGTTAAGCTGTGGCTGGGGTATGGATGGCCTGAAACGCAGAAATTGTCGCCATGACAACAATCACCAAAGCCGCGACGTAAAACGTCCTTGGATTGGTTTTTCGGTCAACTGAATACGGCAATAAATGCGCCCGACCTGTGAGAAGAAATAAAATCGCAACGCCAAATAGGAAGACGGAAGCGATCAGGTAGGCGTCGTGCGGCTTGAAGAAGGTGGACAAGATCATTGTGTTCATTTCGCCGTCCCCCGTCCCGCTTTTGCAAGAGCGAACTCGGGCGGCGACTTTGCACCCATCCCGGACATTGATGGCGTCTGTTTGGAGAGATGGGTGTATAGTGGCGGCGCTATCCATGTCCGGGCGGGGGCGAGGCCAGCACAATCATGGGCTTGGCGGGGCGGCGATGAATGCAGTGCAAGGGGCCGGTGAGGATTTGCGCCGCTTGCCTGCCTCCATCATCCTGGGTGAGATCGGCCCGGATCGTGTATCGATGGGGCTCCAATCTTCTGTGCGAGCATCGTGACCGAGACCCTGAAGCCCCAGCCCTGGATGACGGCGGAACCCACCCGCAAGGTAATGGCGGCGCTGCATGCCGTGGGGCCGGCGCGGTTCGTCGGCGGATGTGTGCGCGACGCCCTGCTCGGCAAGGCGGTCTCGGATATCGACATCGCCACCCCGCTCGCGCCACAGGCCGTGATCGACGCTCTGAAGGCGGCGGGACTGAGGGCGGTTCCCACCGGCATCGAGCACGGCACCATCACCGCCGTCGCCGATGGCAAGCCGTTCGAGATCACTACCCTGCGTCGCGACGTGGAGACCGATGGCCGCCGTGCGGTGGTCGCCTTCACGGGCGATTGGGCCGAAGATGCGGCGCGGCGGGATTTTCGTCTCAACAGCCTCTATCTCGACGAGGACGGGGCGATCTATGACCCCACCGGCGAGGGCGTGGCCGACGCCCGGGCGGGGCAGATCGTGTTCGTCGGCGACGCTGGGACGCGCATCCGCGAGGACTATCTGCGCATCCTGCGCTTCTTCCGCTTCTTCGCCCGCTATGGTCGGGGCGAGCCTGATGTGGCGGCCCTGAACGCCTGCGCCGCGCTGCGCGAAGGCATGAGGGGCCTGTCGGGCGAGCGGGTGTCGCAGGAGCTTTTGAAGGTGCTCGCCGCCGATGATCCGCGCCCCGCCCTGCGGCTGATGGCGGCCTCCGGCGTGCTGGGCGTGATCCTGCCTGAGGTGCAGGGACTGGCGCGGTGCGAGGCGCTGGTCGGGATCGAGGCCGGGCAGCTGTTCACCTGCGACCCTGCCTTGCGGCTGGCGGCGTTGTTGCCGGATGACACGCAGGCGGTGAGGGTGGCGGCCACGCGGCTGCGCCTGTCCAACACCCTGCGTGATCGACTTCTGGCGGCGGTTTCGGGCGAGCCGAAGCTGACCTCGTGGATGTCGCCGCGCGAGGTGCGCCGGGCGGTCTATCGGCTCGGCGCGCCGGCGTTCAAGGACCGGGTCATGCTGGCCTGGGCCGCCTCGGGCGGCGAGGTCGCAGCGCCGCAGTGGCGGATGCTCACCGTCTATCCGGACACCTGGACGCCGCCCGCCTTTCCCATCTCCGCCGAGGAGATCAAGGCCGCGGGGGTCGAGCCCGGTCCCATGCACGGAAAGGTGCGCCGCGAGGTGGAGGACTGGTGGATCGACATGGACTTCACCGACGACAAGCTCGCCGCCATCGAACGCCTGAAGGCCGTGGCCCAGGGTATGGTGCGCTGATGTCGGGATCGGCGGGCTATTCGGGCAAGCCGTTGGCCCAGAAGCTGGGGCTGAAGGCCGGCTGCCACCTCGCCGCCATCGACGCCCCCGGCCACTACACCGATCTGGTCGAGCCCCTGCCCGATGGCGTGTCGCTGGTGCTGTCGGGCTGGGAGCAGGCGGAGCCCGGCGCACAGGTGGTGCACGCCTTCGTCGCCGACCGTGCGGCGCTGGAGGAGAATGTGCGGACGCTGGTCGACCTGCCCGCGCCGGGCGGCATGATCTGGATATCCTGGCCGAAGAAGACCTCGCGCCTGTTTCGCGACCTCACCGAGGACGGCATCCGCGAGATCGTCCTGCCCACCGGCTGGGTGGACGTGAAGGTCGCCGCCATCGACGCGGACTGGTCCGGCCTGAAATTCCTACGGCGGCGGACCTAGGCCGCCGCTTGTTTCACCGCCTGGGCGATGGACTGGACCACCTTGTCGACCAACTTCTCGTCGTCGCCCTCGGCCATGACGCGGATCAGGGGCTCGGTGCCAGAGGCGCGGACCAGGACGCGGCCCGAGCCGTTCAGCCGCGCCTCCCCGGCCTTGATCGCCGCCTGCACGGCGTCGGCGGCCAGGGGATCGGCGCCGCCCTTGGCGTAGCGCACATTGACCAGCTTCTGCGGCGCGGGTTCGAACTGGCGGGCCAACTCGCTCATCTTCTTGCCCGAACCGCTCCTATGGGACTGGACCAGCACGGCGAGCACCTGCAGGGCCGAGATCAGCCCGTCGCCGGTGGTGGAGAGGTCCGACAGGATGATGTGTCCGGACTGCTCGCCGCCGAGGTTCAGGCCGCCCTCGCGCATCTTGGCCATCACATAGCGGTCGCCGACGCCGGTGCGGTGCAGGGTCAGGCCCTTCTCGCCAAGCATGCGCTCCAGCCCAAGGTTGGACATCACCGTGCCTACCACACCGCCGCCGCGCAGCCGGCCCTCGGCATGCCAGGCGCTGGCGATGATGGCCATGATCTGGTCGCCGTCCACCAGCACGCCGTGTTCGTCGCACAGGGCAAGCCGGTCCGCGTCGCCGTCCAGCGCGATGCCGATGTCGGCGCGATATTCGCGCACCGCCGCGCCCATGGCCTCGGGATGGGTCGAGCCGCATCCATCATTGATGTTGAGCCCATTGGGCGCCACGCCCACCGGAATCACCTCGGCGCCAAGCTCGTAGAGGGCCGTCGGCGCGACCTTGTACCCTGCCCCGTGGGCGCAATCGATGACGATGCGCAGGCCCGACAGGCTGAGACTGCGCGGAAAGGTAGCCTTGGCGATCTCCACATAACGCGCCTGGGCGTCGTCGATGCGGATCACCCGGCCGAGATCGGTGGGGGCGGCCAGCTCCTCCTCCAGTCCCTGGTCCATCAGATTGGCGATCTCGATCTCGCGCTCGTCCGACAGTTTGTAGCCGTCCGGGCCGAACAGCTTGATGCCGTTGTCCACCGCCGGGTTGTGGGAGGCGGAGATCATCACCCCAAGATCGGCGCGCATGGAGCGGGTCATCATCGCCACGGCCGGTGTGGGCAGGGGGCCGAAGGTGCGCACATCCATTCCCGCGGAG
Organism: uncultured Caulobacterales bacterium; assembly: GCA_903862425.1. Classification (GTDB taxonomy): domain Bacteria; phylum Pseudomonadota; class Alphaproteobacteria; order Caulobacterales; family Caulobacteraceae; genus CAIOYC01. The sequence continues at coordinate 128,963 of CAIOYC010000039.1, forward strand.
ACGAACCCCGCCACCAGCGCTGGTTCGACCATATAGCCGGACAGACGCGTATCCTTGCCGATCACCACCAGATGACGACGGTCGTCGGCCGAGCGAAACGCCCGGCCGGCGGCGAGACCCACCCGTAGCGCCACCTCGGCGGTCATGGGGAACTGGTTGGCGCGGCCCCGGATACCATCGGTGCCGAAATACCTGCGAGACATGCTCAGGGACTCTCCGAAACGATCCGCAATCAGGTTTTACGGGTAATCCGTTTGCAGGATGATAAGGGGTGCGAAGCCACCATAATACCCCTGTCCGGCGAACAGGCGGCAAGCGGAAGATCCATCATGTGCGGCATTATCGGTATCGTCGGCAAGACACCGGCGGCGGAGCGACTGGTCGATAGCCTGAAGCGACTGGAATATCGCGGCTATGACTCCGCCGGCGTCGCCACGATCGTGGATGGCAGACTCGAACGCCGCCGCGCGCCCGGCAAGCTGAAGAATCTCGAAGAGGTGCTGCGCGAAGAGCCGCTGAGCGGAACCACCGGCATCGGCCACACCCGCTGGGCCACCCACGGCGCGCCCACCACCGAGAACGCCCACCCGCATGTCGTCGGACGCGTGGCCGTGGTGCACAACGGCATCATCGAGAACTTCGCCGAGCTGAAGGCCGAACTGATCGGCGAAGGGCGCGTCTTCACCAGCCAGACCGATACCGAGGTCGTCGCCCACCTGATGGACCGCGCCGTCGGCCAGGGCCTGTCCCCGCTGGAGGCGTTCAAGACGGTGCTGGGCCGCATCACCGGCGCCTATGCCCTGTGCGTGATGGTGTCGGGGGAGAAGCCCTCGATCCTCGGCGCCCGCCTCGGCCCGCCGCTGGTGGTTGGCCATGGCGATGGGGAGATGTACCTCGGCTCGGACGCCATCGCTGTCGGCCCCTTCACGAACAAGGTGACCTATCTGGAGGAAGGCGACTTCGTCCTGATCGACCACGACACCGCCGAGATTTACGACATGGCCGGTCGCCGCGCCAACCGGCCGGTGCACCTGGTGCCCGCCTCCGCCGCCATGGTCGAGAAGGGCGCCTATCGCCACTTCATGGCCAAGGAAATCCACGAGCAGCCTGACGCCTGCCAGCACACCCTGTCCACCTATCTCGACCCGGTGAATCTGAAGGCCAAGGTTCCCCTGTCCGCCCAGGGCGAGGAGTTCAGCTTCGCCGATGTCACTCGCCTGCAGATCATCGCCTGCGGGACCGCCTTCTATGCCGGGCTGACGGCCAAGTACCTGTTCGAGAAGTATGCCGGCCTGCCGGTGGACGTGGAGATCGCTTCGGAGTTCCGCTATCGTGAGCCTGCAATGTCGGCCGGGACCATGGCCCTGGCGGTGTCGCAGTCGGGTGAGACCGCCGATACTCTCGCAGCATTGAAATGGTGCAAGGCGCAGGGCCTGAAGACTGCCGCCCTCGTCAACGCCCACCAATCCTCCATGGCCCGCGAGGCCGCTGTGATGTGGCCCACCAATGCCGGCACGGAGGTCGGCGTGGCTTCCACCAAGGCCTATACCTCTCAGGTCTGCGCCCTATCGGCCCTGGCCGTTGCGGCGGGCGCCCAGCGCGGCCGGATCGATGCGGCGGAAGAGGCGCGCCTCGTGACGCTACTGCTGGAAACGCCCCGCCTGATCGGCGAGTCCATCAAGATGGAAGAGAAGGTTAAAGCCTTGGCCTATGAACTCTCCAAGGCGGAAGACGTGCTCTATCTCGGCCGCGGCGCTCTATTCCCGCTGGCTATGGAAGGGGCGTTGAAGCTGAAGGAGATCAGCTACATTCACGCCGAGGGCTATGCGGCGGGCGAACTGAAACACGGCCCCATCGCCCTGGTGGATGAGGCGACGCCGGTGATCGTACTCTGTCCCACCGACCCTCTGTTCGACAAGACCGTGTCCAACATGCAGGAAGTCGCCGCCCGGGGCGCGCCGATCGTCATGGTGACCGACCAGGCCGGGTCGGCCCATGCGCCGTTGCTGGCGGATGTTTTGATCGGCCCGACCTGCGACCCCTTCATCGCCCCCTTGGTCTATGCTGCCCCGATGCAACTGCTCGCCTACCACGTGGCCGTGCACAAGGGCACCGACGTGGACCAGCCGCGCAACCTCGCCAAGTCGGTGACGGTCGAATAGCCCTGACGGATCAGGACGTCAGCGGACCCCTTCGAGTAGGCGGCGCACCGTGTACTCCTGCACCTCGCGGGCGCGCTTCACGGAGAGACTTTGTTCGCGGCGCATCCGCATCCAACTCTCGATGCTGAGCACAAGATCGAGCGCCTCGATCAGGTCGCCTTGGCGAAGGTGTTCGGGCAATTGGGCGCGCATGATTTCCCGCGTGACCATGGCGAACCGCGCGGCGTCGGCGGCCATCAAGTCCGAGCCGTGGCGGTGTACGTCGGCGGCGCGTCGGAAAGGGGATAGGCGCTCGAACCCCTCTGAACGGCGGGAGACCAATTCCACAATGCGGCCCTGCCAGTCAGTCGCCTTGAAGGGGCGGGCAGCCATGGCGCGCAACTCGAGCTCCACCGGGGTAGCGATCTCACGGTAGAGGCTGTCCATATCCTCGAAGTGCCGGAATACGGTGCGCAAGCTCACGTCGGCACGTGTAGCCACTACCTCGGCGCGCGGTGCATACTGGCCATCGCGGATGAGGGCCAGCATGGCTTCCACGATCTTAGCGCGATTATCTTCGCCTCGGCGCCTGCGACCGTCCGGTTTGGATGTGTCACTCATGTTCACATTAACGGACGCGAGGTTTAACGGCTTCATACCGAAACTACGACCAAGCTATCTTTTAGATGCACTCGCCGTGCCGAGAAGTACGCGAACCGCTGCTTCCAGTTGGCCGTCGTGCCCGGTCTCGGTTTCACCGAGGCGACGTTCGACCTCAACATCGACAGGACGAGGATGGCCCTCCATGTCGCCGCCACGCTCGTCCTGGATGCGAATGAAGGGCGTGCGTACGGTGGAGCCGTCGATCAGCGGGACGTTGGAAGTATAGATGATCCAGCCCGCCGTCGGCACGCCGACCACCTTGCCGACGCCGAGCGTGCGATAGCCCTCGGTGAAATCCTCTGCGTCGGACAGCGAGGACTCGTTGATCACCAGCACGCTCGGCGCGCCTAGCGAGCGTTGGCCGAGGGCCTGACGCGCGGGGACCGGGAAGCGGTCGCGCGGCGTCATGGTCAGATAGTTGCGCCGGGTGAAGACGTCGAGAGCATAGCCGTTGACGTAGCCGCCGTTGTTATTGCGCAGGTCAATGACCACACCCTGCTTGGCTTGGTTCTGGGCGTCGAGGTCGAGATAGAGTTGGTTCAGCGACTCGTCCGACATGTCGGCGATGTGGACGTAGCCGAGCTTGCCGCCAGAGATCTTGTCCACATAGGCGCGTCGCTCATTGACCCACTGGCGATAGAGCAGGCCCGAGGCCGTGGCGATAGACACAGGCCTCAGCGGCACTTCGCGGCGTGCGCCGCCGGGCTGGACCACGCCCAACACGACCCGCTTGCCGATCTTGTCAGTGAGGAGTTGGTCCAGATTCACGGCCGGGCCGATGGCGTCGCCATCCACCGTTTCGATGGCATCCCCAGGTTTGATGGAGCCTTCGATAGCGGCGGGGCCGAGGGCGATCACTTCGCGCACCGCTAGGCCCTTGCCGGCCTCATAGCGCTCGCGGTCGAAACGCAGGCCGAGATCACCGACCCGTAGCGGCGGCCGGTCGCCGCTATTGATGCCGGAGTGGGAAGCGTCGAGCTCGCCGATCATCAGGCTGATGTCGCGGCGCAGTTCGTCGCCCGTGCGCGCGCCTTCGATGTAGGGCCGCCACTGCTCGCGCAGGGCCGCCCAGTCCTTGCCGTGGAACTTCGGATCATAGAAACGGCGGTTGAGCAGCGACCACGCCTCATCGAACACCACGGTCTTCTCGGCGTCGAAATCGACAGTCATTTCGGCGCTGATCTGCACCGGCTTGGGCCGTTGGCCGTCGGCGCCGTTCTGGGTCACCACGCCGCCGTCCAGATAGACGATGTCCTTGCTGTCAGGCGTGAAGGCCACGTCGGACTTGCGGCGGCGGGTCGAGGTGATCTGGTGGGCCGAGGGCGCTTCCCGGGCCAGTTCGTCCAGATCGTAGCTGTAGAGATTCTCCTGCCCCCCCGTGGTGGCGCGGAAGACGAGCGTCTTGCCATCGGGGCTAATGACCGGCGCCTCGGCGGATAGGCCGATGGGAAGCAGGGTGGCGCGCTCGCGGATGCCTTCGAACACGATCTGCACCGGCTCGACCTTTTTCTTCTTCGGCGCGTCGGCCTTGGCTTCGTCACCGTCCTTGTCGCCTTCGGCGGCCGGCGTTGACGCGAGGGTCTTGCTGGCTGGCTTGGGCGCCGAAGGCGCGCCAGGCGGTGACGGACTGGCGGGCGTGGCGGGGCGGGTCACCGGGCGGTCGGGCGCCTCGCTCTGGCGGAACAGTTCGCGAAAGGAGTCCTCGCGGAACTTGGGCACGTGGGGCAGGAGATCCACGCGGACGATGTGGTTGTCTTCGCTGCGCTGAGCGGTGGAGAACAGGATGTACTTGCCGTCGGGTGACCAGGCGATGTCGTCGGTCTGGCCGTTGGCGAGGAAGCTGATCGGGTGGGCCGCGCCGCCGCTCGCCTCGATCACATCGACGTTGGAGAAGGACTTGCGGTCGGCCAGAAGGAAGGCCAGCCAGCGGCTGTCGGGCGACCAGACCGGACGCGACCCTTCGCCGGACTCCAACGCCCCGGTGAAGAGGATCTGGTCGGAGACTATGGCGGCGCGGCCGGACTTGTTAGCGACGCCCTTGGTCGAGTCGGGGGTTGTGGCGTCCTTCTCGGCATCGCCCCTCGGCGCCGTGGCCTTGGCCGGTTCGGTCAGGGTCAGCACGTGCAATTCGGTCGTGCCGTGGACGTAGGCGACCTTCTTGCCGTCGGGCGACCAGGCGGGAGCGGAGTCGGCGCCCTTGTCGGCGGTGAGCAGGCTTTCCAGTCCAGTGGCGAAGTCGTAGGCGCATATCACGCTGTCCGGTCCCCGGTCGGAGACGTAGACGATCCGGCGGCTGTCGGGCGACCAGGCGATCTCCTTCTCAGCTCCGGGCGTGTGGGTGATGCGCTGGGCCGGACCGCCGTCCTTGACCGAGGCGGCGAAGACCTCCCCGTGGGCAATGAAGGCGACCTTCTTGCCGTCGGGCGACAGGGCGGCCTGGCGGAACGAGGTCTCGTTCAACCGCTTCTCGCCGGCGCTGGCCGGCGCGCCCCGCAGGGTGATCGGCACTTCCGCCGCTTGCCCGCTCTTGGGGTCGAGTTTCCAGATACCGAAGCCGCGCTCGAACACGATGGCGTCGTCGCCGCCGGTGGAGGGCCACAGCACACGCCCATCCTTGAAGTGCGTCATCGCCGTCGGTGCACCGCCCCCCGCGGGCATGCGCCACAGGTTCTCGGTCCCACCCTCGTTGCTCATCATGTAAAGGGTTGCGCCGTCGTGGGACCACATGGGCCAGGCGTGCTTGGCGTCCGCGGGCAGCAGGCGGCGGTAGGCCGAGCCGTTCACGGGCTTTAGCCATACCTCGGTCTGGTCGATATGCGAGCCGCCATTGCGCCACCACTGGCTGGACGAGATGCCTTTTGCGACGAGGGCGATGGACGTGCCGTCGGGCGAGGGGGCGGACTCAAACTCGTTGAGATAGCGTTCGGCGCTGACCTCCAGCGGCGTGCCGCCCGTCGCAGACACGCGGAAGATGTCGCCCTGGCGCTGCACGTCGTTCTGGGTTGAGGTGAAATAGACCCACTTGCCATCCGGCGACCAGCCGTCCAACGCCTCGTTGGCGTCGGCATAGGTGAGGCGCTTTACCTCACCGGTGGCGAAGGTCAGGATGTAAAGGTTGGTGAAGCCATCGCGGTTGGACTGGAAGGCCAGCCTGGTCCCGTCCGGCGAGTATTTGGGTCGTCCCTCGGTGGCGGGGTTGCTGACCAGGAGGCGCGCCACGCCTCCTTGAGCCGGTACAGTCCAGATGTCGCCGCCGGACACAAAGGCGATCTCCGCGCCGTCGGGCGACAGGGCGGGCTCGGCGAAGGACGGTTTGGATACGGAGGCGGCCATCGCTGAATGGCAAAGCGCGGCGGCGCTCACCGCCGCCAACCAAGCGATCACACCTCGCGTCCTGCGCATTCCCTAAATCCTGATTTCGACGACGTCCTGCGCATCGGATATGTGACGAACTTAACCGGATTGTTTCCACGCGGAACAGCCGGGCGGCAAAACGCCTTTTGCTGAGTCGGAGGCGATCATGGCCGAGCAACTTGCGAAATATCAGTCGATGCGGGATTTTTCCCGCACGAAAGAGCCGTCCGGCAAGGACAAGGTGGCCAAGGCCGACCAACTTCGCTTCGTCATCCAGAAACATGCGGCCACCCGCCTGCATTATGATCTGCGGCTCGAGCTCGACGGGGTGTTCAAGTCCTGGGCGGTGACCCGGGGCCCCTCCCTCGATCCACACGATCGCCGGCTGGCCGTCGAGGTGGAGGATCACCCCCTCGACTATGGCGATTTCGAGGGAACCATCCCCAAGGGCGAGTACGGCGGCGGAACGGTACAGCTCTGGGACCGGGGCTACTGGGCGCCGGAAGGCGATCCCAAGGCCATGCTCAAGAAGGGCGACCTGAAGTTCGTCATGGAGGGCGAGCGCCTGCACGGCTCGTGGGTGTTGGCCCGCATGAAGCGTCGCCCCGGCGAGAAGCGCGACAACTGGCTGCTCATCAAGCACAGTGACGAGGCGGCGAAGGAGGGCGATAACGACACCCTTCTGGCCGAAGACCGTTCGGTCGCCTCGGATCGCTCCATGGCGCAGATCGCGGCGGGCGAGGGCGACGGCCCCGAACCCTTCATGCTGGCCACAGACAAGACCGCCGCGGGCGACGCCGTGTGGCGCACCCACGCCAACGCGGGCTCGACCGCCGCCGCCTCCCCTAAGGTGGCGGCCAAGCCGAAGCGAGCCGCCAGGACCAAGGCGGCGCACGGCGTCATGCCCGACTTCATCGAGCCACAGCTGGCCAAGCTGGTTGATCGCCCACCGCCGGCGAAAGGCTGGGTGCACGAGATTAAATTCGACGGCTATCGGCTGCAACTCCGGGTCGAGGGCGGCAAGGCGAAGCTGCTGACCCGCAAAGGGCTAGACTGGACCGATAAGTTCGCGGCCATAGCCAAGGCGGGGAGCGCCCTGCCCGACGGCATACTGGACGGTGAGGCGGTGGCGCTGAACGCCCACGGTCAGCCGGACTTCGCCGCCCTGCAGGCTGCGTTGTCAGACGACAAGACCGAGGGCCTGATCTTCTTCGTCTTCGACTGCCTGTTCGCCGGGGGCGAGGACCTCCGCCCGCTGCCGCTGTCGGAGCGCAAGGTGAGGCTGGCGCAGATGCTGAAGGGCGCGGATGAGCGACTGCGGTTTGTCGACCACTTCGAGAGCGGCGGCGAGGCGGTGCTGAATTCCGCGTGCCGGATGGACCTTGAGGGCATCGTCTCCAAGCGCCTCGACGCGCCCTACGCTTCCGGCCGCGCCGACAGCTGGCTGAAGTCCAAATGCCGGGCAGGCCACGAAGTGGTGATCGGCGGCTATACCACCGAGGGCGCGCGTTTCCGCTCGCTGATCGTCGGGGTGCACAAGGACAATAAGCTCGTTCCGGTGGGCCGGATCGGCACCGGCTTCGGCAAGGGCAAGCTCGACACCTTGCTGCCGAAGCTGAAGGCGCTAGAACGGAAGACCACGCCCTTCTCCGCGCCCCAGGCCAACAGCCGCTGGCGGCGAGGCGAGGGTGATATTCACTGGGTGAAGCCCGAGCTCGTGGCTGAGATCGAATATGCGGGCTTCACCGGCGATGGGCAGGTGCGGCAAGGCTCGTTCAAGGGCCTGCGCGCCGACAAGCCGGCAGGCGAAGTGGAGGCCGAAACGCCAGCCGCCGCGTCCAAGCCGCTGGCCTCAGAAACCAAGGCCGAGCTCACGGCCAAAACGACGACCGTGGGCCCGCGCAAGGACGGTCCGGCGACGGTGATGGGCGTGAACGTCACCCATCCCGACAAGCCGCTGTGGCCCAATGCGGCGGGGGACGAGACGCCGGTTACCAAGCGCGACCTCGCAGACTACTTCGAAGCGGTGGCCGATCGGATGATGCCCCACATCAAGGGTCGCCCCTGCTCGCTGATCCGCATCCCGGACGGGATCGACGGTGAGCGTTTCTTCCAGCGCCACGGCATGCGCGGCGGATCCAACCTGTTCGAGTACGTGACGGTCTCCGGGGATCGGCAGCCCTATGTGCAGATCGACCGGCCCGAGGCCCTGATCGCCGCCGCCCAGATCGCCGCCGCCGAGCTCCACCCCTGGAACTGCGCCCCGGACCAGCCCGACGTTCCCGGCCGGCTGGTGTTCGACCTCGACCCGGCTCCGGACGTGCCGTTCGAGCGCGTCATCGAGGCGGCGCGGGAAGTGCGCGATCGGCTTGAGGCTGTGGGGCTGGTCGGATTCTGCAAGACCACCGGCGGCAAGGGGCTGCATGTGACGACGCCGCTGAAGGTTCCGCACAAGGACGGCCCGGACTGGCCCGCGGCCAAGGCCTTCGCCCGCGAGGTGTGCGAGCAGATCGCCGCCGATGATCCAGATCGTTTCGTACTCAACATGGCCAAGGCCAAGCGGGACGGGCGCATCTTCCTCGACTATCTGCGCAACGACCGCATGTCGACGGCGGCGGCGGTGCTTACCCCCCGCGCCCGGCCCGGCGCGCCGGTGTCCATGCCGCTCAAGTGGACCCAGGTGCGCGCCGGTCTGGATCCCTTGCGATATACCCTGCGCACGGTCCCCGCCCTCGTGGCGAAGGACTGGCCTTGGGAAGACTATGACGAGGCGGCCAAGCCCCTCGACGCGGCCATCAAACGCTTGGCGAAGGGCTGAGGTTTATAGCGGCGCGACTTACTTGCGCGGCTTGCCCTTCGGCGCCGCCTTGGGTTGGCTCGCCTTGCCGCGTCCGCCTTGGCCGAGGCCCAGTTGCCGCGCCATGGCGGAGCGGCGCTCCGAATAGCTCGGTGCGGTCGTGGGATAGTCCGCCGGCAAACCCCACTTGGCCTTATATTCAGGAATGGTCAGGCCATAGGTGGAGAGGTGGCGCTTCAGCGTTTTGTACGGCTTACCGTCCTCAAAGCTGATCAGCGCATCGGGCGTGACGGACTTGCGGATCTGCGACGCCGTCGCCTTTTCATGCGCCGGCTCTTCGTTCACCGGAGCCGGCGCATTTATCGAAGAAAGCGACGCGAATACCGCCTGGATCACACCCGGAATATCGGTCGGAGCCACCTTATTGCCTGATACATAATTGGCCACAATCTCCGTGGTCATCGCGATGAGAGAGACAGTGCTCTGCGGGGCGATATCAGTCATGTCTAGTCCAGTCGAATGAGATGAGTGACGCTACGCTTGGTTTGACTTGTAAGCAATCCACTAAGTGGATCGCGCTTGCAGCGACCACTCCCACCTGCGAACGGCTTAGCGTTAGGTACACCCGGAGGGTGGTTAAGGTTCAGGGCTTGCGTAGCAGCTCGGCGATGCGGCGGGCGAGACTGTCCATGGCGAAGGGCTTGGTGATCATCTCCATTCCGGGCGCGAGGAAGCCGGAGGCCAAGGCGGCGTTTTCCGCATAGCCGGTCATGAACAGCACCTTCAGCCCCGGTCGGGTCAGGCGCGCGCCCTCCACCATCTGTCGTCCGTTCAAGCCCGGCAGGCCGATGTCGGTGACCAGAAGGTCGACGCGTCGGTCGCCGCGCAGAATCTGCAGACCCTCCAGCCCGTCGGCGGCTTCGATCGCGCGATAGCCGAGCTCTTTCAGTACTTCGACGATGAGACTGCGGACGATGGGCTCATCCTCCACGACCAGTACGCTGACCCCGTCGTAGGCCGCGTCCGTATCTTCGACTTCGGCAGCGGCCTTGTCCGGGTCCGGTCCGCGATACCGCGGCAGGTAGAGCTTGGCGGTCGTGCCGTTGCCCTGCTCGCTATAGAGCTTGATCGAGCCCTCCGACTGACGGGCGAAGCCGTAGATCATCGACAGGCCGAGTCCGGTCCCCTTGCCCATGGGCTTGGTCGTAAAGAACGGATCGAAGGCGCGGGCCATCACCTCGGCATTCATACCCTCACCGGTGTCAGAGACGCAGATGCAGACGTACTGACCTGGACGCACATCGCGGTCGCGCGCCGCGTAGGCGTTGTCGAGGTGGGTATTGCTGGTCTCGATGGTCAGCCGCCCGCCCTTGTCCGCCATGGCGTCTCGGGCGTTGATGGCCAGGTTGAGGAGGGCGTTCTCAAGCTGGTTGGCGTCGCACAGGGTCATCCACAGCCCGCCGGCCAGGACCAGTTCAAGCTCGATATTGGCCCCGAGGGTGCGGCGAAGCAGATCCTCCATCCCCGCTACGAGGCCGTTCACCTTCACCGGCCGTGGATCGAGCGGTTGGCGGCGCGAGAAGGCCAGCAGGCGGTGTGTCAGGGCCGCCGCGCGCTCGGCTGAGGTCATGGCTCCGTTGAGAAAGCGATCGAGATCTTTGGTGCGCCCCTCGGCAATGCGCCGCTTCATCAGGTCGAGCGAACCGGTGATGCCCTGCAGCAGATTATTGAAGTCGTGAGCTATGCCGCCGGTGAGCTGTCCGACCGCCTCCATCTTCTGCGCTTGGCGCAGCTGCTCCTCGGCGCGGGCCAGGGCGTTGGCGGCATCGATCTCTTCGGTCACGTCGCGGCCAGTGACGAAGACGAGTCCGCCTTCATCCGGCGCGCCGTGCCAGGAAATCCAGCGGAAGCTCCCATCGGTATGGCGCAGCCGGTTGCGGAAATTAGCCACCGGCTGGTCAGCGGCGGCGTTCAGGGCCTGAACGCTTTCGGCGAAGTCGTCGGGATGAACGAGCGCCTGATAATTGGTCCCCACCAGGCTCGCCGGATCGTAGCCGAGGATGGGCCGCCAGGCCGGATTGACGGCGCGGAGGGTCCCGTCGGTCTCGATCACCACGATCAGATCCTGCGACAGGCGCCAGGCCTGATCGCGCTCACGGGTCGCGGCAGCGACGCGCGCTTCCAGCGTCTCGTTGAGGCGGATCAACTGTTCTTCGGCCCGCTTGCGCTCGGTGATGTCCACCGTGACGCCGACGAAACGGGGGCGTCCGCCTCTGGGACGGACGGCGCCGCCGCGACGCGACAGCCAACGCTCTTCGCCGGTGTCGGCGCGATGGATGCGGTATTCGATATAGGGCAGGGGCTCCATGCCCGCCGCCTCCCGCTCGGGAGAGGCCAGCGAGCGATCGTCGGGATGCTGCTGGCCGATAAGTTCAGCAGTGGTCACCGGCTGACCGGGCGAGATGCCGTAGAGGCTCCGATAGCCGTCGGACACGACCAGTTCATTGGTGTCGCTGAACCGTTCGAACACGCCCGCGCCGCCGGCTTCCTGAGCCAGACTCAGGTGCTCGAGCGCGCGGACCAGTTCGGTCGTCTCGTTGACGATGCACATGACGCCGCCAACCTTGCCGCCGCCCTGCCGTAGCGCCGAATAGGAGACGTCGAAGAAGGTCTCCTCGATGAAACCCTGACGGTCGATGCGAAAGGGATGGTCTCGAGCTGTGAATGTCTCGCCCGTGGTTCGAACATTTTCCAGGAGGGGGCAGAGATCGTCCCAGAGTTCACCCCAGTAGTGCTTGGCGGGCTGGCCGAGGGCGTGGGGATGCTTCTCACCGATGGTGGGCGCATAGGCGTCGTTGTAGAAGGCTCGAAAATCCTCGCCCCAGAACAGGACCATCTGCACCCCTGCGGGCAGCATCAGGTCAACCGCGGTGCGCAGTTCCGGCTCCCATCGAGAGGGTGCGCCGAGGGCGTGGCTGCTCCAGTCATAGTCGCGGATCAGACGGCCGAGGCCACCGCCGTGGACGGGCCAGCCCTTGGTTTCCACGTACGCTCGTTCCTCTTTCAACATTACTGCAAACGCCCCGGAATGAGCGTCAACGCAACTCATTTGGTAATGTTCCCATGCTCTCAGCTTAGCAAATGTTGCCCTTCAGGCGGCATGCTGGCGTCCATCGAACAGCAGCGCTAACAGTCATGCGAACAGCGCCGGCCGCACGACCGGACGCGACACAAAAGCCGGATGCGCCATGAACCTTCGCCTGATCGCCCCTTCCGCTCTCGCCTTGGCTTCGGTGCTGATGATCGCCGCCGCGCCAGGCGTGGACACCGCCGGCATGGATCGGGCGATCAGACCGGGCGATGACTTCTTCGCCTACGCCAACGGAGCCTGGATGAGGACGGCGGAGATTCCCGCCGATCGGTCCAACTGGGGCTCCAACCAGATCCTGGCCGAGCAGGTGGACAAGGCGGTGGCCGATCTGATCCAGGCCCAGGCGAAGTCCCACCCCGTCCCAGGCTCGGAAGCGGCCAAGGTGGGCGACTATTACGCCACCTTCCTCGACGAGGCCGGCATCGAGGCCAAAGGGACCGCGCCGTTGAAGCCGGGTCTCGAAGCCGTGGCGGCGATCAGGGATCACAAGGATCTGTCCACCTATCTCGGCCGCCAGCTGCGCGCCGACGTGGACGTGATGAACAACACCAGGATCTCCACCGACAACCTGTTCGGCCTCTGGGTGGCGGCGGATTTCGACAAGCCGACCCAGTATTCGCCCTTCCTGCTGCAAGGTGGTCTCAGCCTGCCGAGCCGGGACTACTATCTTTCGCCAGCGCCGCGCATGGCGGCGATCCGCGATGGCTTCAAGGCGCACATCGCCAGGGTGCTCACACTCGCCGGCATCCCCGACGCGGCGGCCAAGGCCCAGCGCATCTTCGACCTCGAAATGCAGATTGCCCGCGTTCACGCCTCGCTGGTGGACAGCGAGGATCCGGCCAAGGGCAACAACCACTGGAATCGCGCCGAGCTCGACGCCAGGGCCAAGGGCATCGACTGGTCCGCCTTCCTGACCGCCTCGGGCCTCGAAAAGCAGGCCTCTTTCGTGATCTGGCAACCGGCCGCCTTCACCGGCGAGGCGGCGCTGGTGGCCTCCACCCCGATCGAGACCTGGAAGGACTATCTCGCCTTCCACTATATCGACCGCAATTCGGGCGTCCTGCCCAAGGCGTTCGTGGACGAACGGTTCGCCTTCTACGGCAAGACCCTGTCGGGCACGCCCACCCTGACCGTGCGCTGGAAGCGGGCGGTGGCGGCCACCAACGGCGCGCTCGGCGAGGCGGTCGGCAAGCTCTACGCCGCCAAATACTTCCCGCCCTCGTCGAAGGCGGCGGTCTCGGCCATGGTCAGGAACATCGTGGCCGCCTTCGACAAGCGCATCGACGGGCTGGACTGGATGGCCCCCGCCACCAAGGTCGAAGCCAAGGCCAAGCTGAAGGCGCTCAAGGTCGGCGTCGGCTATCCCGACCATTGGCGCAGCTATGCGGGCCTCGACGTGATCAAGGGCGACGCCTTCGGCAACGCTCAGCGCGCGGCCCTGTTCGACAGCCGCTTCAAGCTTGCCCGACTCGGCACGCCGGTGGATCGCGGCGAGTGGGTCATGAACCCGCAGCTGGTCAATGCGGTGAACCTGCCGATTCTCAACGCCCTGAATTTCCCGGCCGCCGAGCTGCAGCCGCCCCACTTCGATCCCATGGCTCCCGCGGCGGTGAACTACGGCTCGGTGGGCGCGATCATCGGCCACGAGATCAGCCACAGCTTCGACAACAACGGCGCACAGTTCGACGCCACGGGCCGAATGCGCGATTGGTGGACCAAGGCCGACTTCGCCCACTTCGACGCCTCCGGCAAGGCGCTGGCCACCCAGTTCGACGGCTACTGCCCCTTCCCGGACGTCTGCGTGAAGGGCGAGCAGACCCTGGCGGAGAACATCGCCGACGTGGCCGGGCTGACCGCCGCGTTTGAGGCCTATCGCGCATCGCAGGGCGGCAAGGCCGGGCCGACCATCCTGGGCCTGACGGGCGACCAGCAGTTCTTCCTCGCCTTCGGCCAGACCTGGCGCAACAAGACCCGCGAGGCGGCGCTGCGCCAGCAGGTGCTGACCGACGGCCACGCCCCGGCCCAGTACCGCGCGCTCACCGTACGCAATCTCGACGCCTGGTATTCCGCCTTCGCGGTGAAGCCCGACGAGAAGCTCTACCTGGCCCCCAAGGACCGGGTAAAGGTCTGGTGAGGAGGGTGACGACCCCGTCACCTTTCGCTTGCTTATCCCGGGCGTCAAGCGCTTAATCTGAACGCCGGTTACATACAAAAGAGGGAGGAACGCGCATGGACGACGGCCACATCGACAGGGACGCCCAGGCGCGCGCCGAGGCTTACGCCATGCCGCTGGAGGACATCAATCCGGCCACGCCGGAGCTGTTCCGCGACAACACCATGTGGGCCTATTTCGAGCGACTGCGGAAGGAAGACCCGGTCCACTATTCGGCCGAGCACGAGTTCGGCCCCTACTGGTCGATCACCAAGTACAACGACATCATGACGGTCGATACCGACCACGCCAGCTTCTCGTCCGAGCCGTCGATCACGATCGCCGACCCGAAAGAAGACTTCAAGCTGCCCATGTTCATCGCCATGGACCCGCCCAAGCACGACGCCCAGCGCAAGACGGTGAGCCCCATCGTCGCCGGCCCGAACCTGGCCAAGCTCGAACCGATCATCCGCGAGCGGGCGGGCGCCATCCTCGACAGCCTGCCCGTCGGCGAAGAGTTCGACTGGGTCGACAAGGTGTCGATCGAACTCACCACCATGACCCTGGCCACCCTGTTCGACTTCCCGTGGGAGGACCGGCGCAAGCTGACCCGCTGGTCGGACGTGGCCACCGCCGGGCCGAACACCTCGATCTTCACCTCGGAGGAAACCGCGGAGGACGAGCGCCGCGCCGAGCTCTACGAGTGCGTCGACTACTTTATGCGCCTGTGGAACGAGCGGGTGAATGCACCGCCGAAGGATGATCTGATCTCCATGCTGGCGCACGGCGAGAGCACGCGGAACATGGACCGGATGGAGTATCTCGGGAACCTGATCCTGCTCATCGTCGGCGGCAACGACACCACCCGCAACACCATCACCGGCTCGATCCTGGCCCTCAATCAGAACCCCGCCGAATACGCCAAACTGCTCGCCGATCCGCAAGCCATGATCCCCTCCATGGTGTCGGAGACCATCCGCTGGCAGACCCCTCTGGCCCATATGCGCCGCAACGCCACCCGCGATATCGAGATCGGCGGCAAGCTGATCCGGAAGGGCGAGAAGGTGGTCATGTGGTACGTCTCGGGCAACCGCGACGAAGAGGTGATCGAGCGGCCGAACGACTACTGGATCGACCGTCCGAACGTGCGCCGCCATCTGTCCTTCGGTTTCGGCATCCACCGTTGCGTGGGCAACCGCCTGGCCGAACTCCAGTTGAAGATCATCTGGGAAGAAATCCTCAAGCGCTTCCCCCGAATAGAGGTGGTCGGCGAGCCCCGCCGCGTCCTCTCCAGCTTCGTGAAGGGTTATGAGACCCTGCCCGTGATCATCCCCGCCTAGACTCCTCTGTGCACAGGCGCACCTGCGCGTTCTACGGCTGCAAACCGGTTGGGGAGGGTGCGGAGCATCCCGGCCCCGTCCGGGACCGTGGGGTAGTGCGCTGTGGGTTTCGACGAAGCTGGGATGCTCCGCGTGATCCGTTGCGCCTCCGGGGCGCCTGGCGCGA
>CAIOYC010000040.1 GCA_903862425.1 uncultured Caulobacterales bacterium
ACCGGCTTCTTCTTCGGCGGGGCGCGCCGCGCGACCTTGACCGGCTTGGGTTTGGCCGGTTTGGCGGGAGCGTCGTCCACGTTGGCGTCGCCGGGATCGGCTTCGGGTGCGGCGGCCGTCTTCGCCGGAGGCGCGGGTTTTACGGCGGCTTTGCCGGGTGTAGCGGGCGTCGCAGGTGCAGCAGGCGGGACCTTGGAAGCATCGGCCAGTTGCTGGGCGGCGGCGAAGCGGCGGGCCAGGAGCTCGGTCAGGTGCTTGGCGTCGGCGACCGGCATGTTGGCGAGGATCTCGGCCAGGAGCTTGGGCTTGGCCGTCTCGAGTTGCGCCGCCAGGGGAATGCGCACCTTGTCGTCCAGCACCGCCATCAGGGGCGCGGACTGCTTGGGGCTCATCTTGGCGTAGACCAGGGTCAGGCGGTCGACCTCGGCCTGGGTCTTCTGGTCGGTCTGGCCCATCAAAGCTTCGATCTGGGCCTTCAGGTCTTGCATCACCTTGAGCTTGGCGTCGAGCTTCAGCTCCGCGGCGATGAGCAGCTGGGTCTGGGTGTCGAGGTCCTTGGCCTGCCCGTCGATCTGGCCGCGACGAGCCTGCAGGCTCTGCAGGGTGGTGAGTTCGGCGGGCGACAGGCCGGCCGACTTGGCGAGATCGGCGGCGCTCGGGGCGCAGATGCCCACGGGCGGCGGGGCTGCGGCGCCGGCGGTCGGCGGCAGGGCCGCAGCGGCGGGCTTGTCTGCCTCAACGGCCTTGTCGGCCTTGCCCTTCACCGCCTTGGTGGGGGCGGCGACACCCTCGGCCATGGCGCGGGCCGCCGAGAGCATCTGCGGCAGGTCCTTTGCGCCGGCCAGGGCGTTGACGGCCACGACACCGACGACGGCGACGCCGATCAGGGGAAGAAGGCGAGGAACGTTCATGATGGTCCTATCGGCGGGCCAGGCTCATGCGCATCAGGCCTTCCAGGCCCGGGCGCACGGCGGCCGTATCTATATTTATCGGGTTTTCACTAAGGCTCTCCGCGACCGCGTCTCGACCGGCCTCGCGGGCGACGCCGCGCGCTCCCCCCGGGGCGTCATCGGTATCGGCGAACAGCGACTCGTCAGCCAGGGGCCGCCGGCGCGGGGTTGGCCGGGCTTGCGGCGCAGCGCGAGGCGGCTCGACCGGCGCCTGGGTCTCGGCGCGAGCGAACATCTCGCGCAGGGGCGTCAGCGGGCGGATCGGGGTCGGCGCTACGGTCGGCGCCGCAGGGATGGCCTTGGCCTCGGCGGCGGCGGCCTCGGCCCGGCGCGCCGCGCCGTCGGCAGAGGCCTCGGCCTTCTCCAGCCGGGTGGCAAGCGACCGGGCCGTGTCGATCCGGGCGAGCAGGCTATCATGCGCCTCCTCCGCCGCCGAGCGCAGGGCGTTCAGGCCCGACTCGGCGCGCACGGCGGCGGCGTCGAGCTCCATCACCGCCTTGGCGAAGTCGTGCTGGCTGGCGCGCAGGGCCTTCAGCCGGTTGTTGAGCCGCACGCCCATCACCAGGGCCGCGACCAGCAGGCCGGCGAGAAGAAGGTCGAGGCCGACGATGATCATGGCGCGCTCACGGCTGGCTGATGACCGCCTTGCGGGCGGCGGGGCTGAGCGGGGCGTCGACCCGCACGGCGATATGATGGTTGCGCCGGCCCATCCGCCCCTGCGTCAGGGGGATGTTGCCCGCCCGCAGCTCCACCGGGCTGTCGGCGGTGGCGTTGAGCATCAGGGTCTCGCCCACCCGCATATTGAGCACCTTCGACAGGGCGATCTTCTGCTCGTCGAGCACCACGCGCACGTCGAGCTGGGTGGTCCACAGCTCGGTGGCGAGGTGGCCCTCCCAGATGTTGTCGCGGCCGAACTTCTCGCCCATGAACTGCTGCAGCAGCATCTTCCGGATCGGCTCCAGCGTGGCGTAGGGCAGCAGAAGTTCGATGCGCCCGCCCCGGTCCTCCATGTCAATCCGCAGCTTGACCAGGATCGCGGCGTTGGCGGGCCGGGCGATGGCGGCGAAGCGGGGATTGGTCTCCAGCCGGTCGAGGTTGAAGGTGACGGGGGTCAGGGGCTCGAACGCCGCCTTGGCGTCGGCGAGCACCACCTCGACCATCCGCTGCACCAGCACCCGCTCGATGGTGGTGTAGGGCCGACCCTCGATGCGCATGGCGGCGGTGCCGCGACGCCCGCCCAAGAGCACATCGACGATCGAGTAGATCAGGTTCGAATCGACAGTCAGCAGTCCGTAATTGTCGAGCTCCTGCGCCCGGAACACCGCCAGGATCGCCGGCAGGGGGATCGAGTTGAGGTAGTCGCCGAAGCGGATCGAGGAAATGTTATCGAGCGACACCTCCACATTGTCCGAGGTGAAGTTGCGCAGGCTCGTCGTCATCAACCGAACCAGGCGGTCGAAGACGATCTCCAGCATCGGCAGGCGCTCGTAGGAGACCAGGGCCGAGTTGATGATGGCGCGCACGCCCGTCGAGTCCGAGCCATCGTCGTCCGCGAGGTCGAAGCCGAGCAGGCTGTCGATCTCGTCCTGGTTCAGGATGCGCTCGGCGGTCTGCTGGCGCTCGCCATCGCCGTGCACGGGTTCCGCGCCCAAAGGAGCACTGGCCTGGGCGAGTTCGGGGTCGTCGATGAGAGCTGTGTCGGTGTCCGCCATGGTGTGCTTCGGGCAGGCCCTCGGGGCCTACTGGATCAGCATCTCCTGCACGAGGACCTGATTGACCTTGGCCGGGGCGATGACGAGGTTCACCCGCCGCTGCATCTCCGCCCGCACCTGATAGAGGCCTTGGCTGCCCGACAGGTCCTCGGGGCGGAGCTCGCGCAGGAAGGCCTGGAACATGTCGTTCAGCCTCGGCTGGTTCGGCTCGATGGCGTCGGCTGTATCCTTGTCGGGGAGTTCGAAGGCGAGCTTCAGCTTGAGGAAGGAGGGCTTGCCGTCGGCGGTCTGGATGTTGGCGACGAGGTCGGGCATGGCGTAAAAGACCACCCCGTCGGGGCCTTCGGTGATGGGCGACTTGGCGTCCTTGTCGCCCTTCTTGGCCTCTTCCTTCTTCTTCGGCTTTTCCTTCTTCTTGCCGGCCTCTTCCGCCGGCGCCTTGTGGCCGAGCATCATCATGGCCGCGGTTCCGCCGCCGCCGAGCACCACCAGCGCGCCGACGCCGCCCGCGATGAGGATCATCAACGGCGGCTTCTTCTTGGCGGGGGCTTCGCCCTCCGCGCCTTCGGCCGGGGTTTCACCCTCGGCCTCGCCCTTCTTGGCCTTGTCTTTCGACATCGCGCGTCCCCGCACCCGGGCGCAACTCGCCCGCTGATCAGGTGCGATAGAGCGCCAACATGGTTAACGACTGGTTTTACCCATCGGTAAATCTTGCCGGGCCGCGCGCGCGCCTTCCAGCCCATTAACCTTCTTTCTTGTTGTTCGGATTGGCCATTTTGGTGGCCCGGCCATTGCACGGGGTGCGACGAAGGAGTCCCCGATGGATAATACCATCTATGTCGGCCTGTCGCGCCAGATGACCCTGCAAAGGTCGCTCGACGTCGCCGCCAACAATCTGGCCAATGTCGATACCGCCGGGTTCAAGGTCGAGAGCCTGCGCGTGCAGACCGACGCGCTGACCCCGTCCTCGGTCCCCTCGTCCGACCCCATCAAGTATGTGATCGACAACGACGTGGCCCGTAACTTCGGCCAGGGCGCGCTTGAGCAGACCTCCAATCCCCTCGACGTGGGTATTGAGGGCGATGGGTTCTTCACCGTGCAGACCCCCGCCGGCCCGCGCTACACCCGCGACGGCCGGTTCGGGATCGACGCCCAGAACCAGCTGGTCGATCACCAGGGCAATCCTGTGATGTCGCAAGGCGGCTCGCCCATCGTCGTTGATCCGCAGCGCGGCGAGATCTCCATGGGCAAGGACGGCACGATCAGCCAGGCCGGTCCCAACGGCACGACCCAGCAGATCGGCAAGCTGGGCGTCGCCCGCTTCGCCAGCCTCGCGGCCCTCAAGAAGCAGGGCGACAACCTCTATGACGCAGCCGGGGCCACGCCCACCAGCGTCAACGACGCCCGCGTCCATCAGGGCATGGTCGAGCGCTCTAACGTTCAGCCGGTGGTCGAGATGGCCAACCTGATTTCCATCACCCGCGCCTATGAGCGGGTGACCCAGATGATGTCCCAGACCGAAGACCTGACCCAGAGCGCCGTCCAGCGCCTCGGCAAGGCGGCGTAAGGAAACCCAAGATGCGCGCCCTCTCCACCGCTGCGACCGGCATGGCCGCCCAGCAGCTCAACGTCGAAACCATCTCCAACAACATCGCCAACATGAATACCGTGGGCTTCAAGCGCCAACGGGCCGAGTTCCAGGATCTGCTCTATCAGAACGTCGAGCGCATGGGCTCCCAGTCCTCCGACGCCGGAACCATCGTACCCACGGGCGTGCAGGTCGGCTCGGGCGTGAAGACCGGCGCCGTCTACCGCATCCGCGACCAGGGCTCCCTGACCCAGACCGGCAACAAGCTCGACGTGGCCATCAACGGCCGCGGCCTGTTGCAGGTACAGCTGCCCACCGGCGAAACCGCCTATACCCGCGCCGGCAACCTGTCTGTCAACGATACGGGCGACGTCGTGACCTCCGACGGCTATACCGTCCTGCCGAAGGTGGCGATCCCGCAGAACGCCACCGACGTGACCATTTCCAAGACGGGCCAGGTCCAGGCGACCATTGCCGGCCAAGTCCAGCCGCAGGTCGTCGGCCAGATGCAGCTCGCCACCTTCTTCAACGAGGCGGGGCTCGAAGCGACGGGCGGCAACCTGTTCCTGCAGTCCGGTGCTTCTGGCGCGGCCCAGGTCGGCAAGCCGGGCGACGTGGGCTACGGCACCATCCAGCAAGGCTATGTAGAAGCCTCGAACGTCGATGCGGTCACCGAGATCACCAATCTGATCACGGCCCAGCGTGCCTACGAGATGAATTCCAAGGTGGTCAACGCCGCCGACCAGATGCTCTCCACCACCTCCCAAATGAAGTCGTGAGGCCATGATGCGCCTGCTCGCCGCGTTGCTGATATTCGCCCTGCCCACTGCCGCCCTGGCCAGCGAAACGGTGGAGCTGAAGGACCAGCCCGCCTCTCACGGCGCGGTCATCACCCTGGCCGACCTTTTCGACGGCACGACGAGCACGGTGCGCGTCGGCCGGGCCGCGCCGACAGGTGGCGAAGCCGTGCTCGACGCGGGTAAGGTGCAGGCGATCGCCGCCGAGGCCGGGCTCGCCTGGCCCAACGAGCACGGCCAGCGTCGCATCGCCGTGGTTTCCCTGGGGGCGGCCGAAGCGCCCGCCGCCGGTGTCGTCGTCACGGGCAAGCGTTCCACGCTGCATCATCCCCAGGCCCTCGCCTATGCCCGCAACATCCAGGCCGGCGAAATTCTCTCCGCCTCCGACCTGGTGTGGAGCACCGAAGCCATCGGCGGCGCGGACGCCCTGGGCGACCCGGACCGGGCGGTCGGCAAGGTCGCGCGCCGTCCCCTGCGCGCCGGCGCGGCCGCTTCGGCGCGCGACCTGTCCTCTCCGCGCGTCGTCAAACGCGACGAGGCTATCGAGGTGGCGTTCGAGGACGACGGCATTTCCCTCACCATGCACGGCAAGGCCCTGGCCGACGCCACGGTGGGCGACGAGATCCCCGTGATGAATACCGACTCCAAAAAGACCATTCAGGCGGTGGTCACCGGCCCTGGCCATGCCGCCCTCGGTCCCGCCGCCGACGCCCTGAAGGCCCAGCCTTTCGCGGCCGCGGGTCGAACCACCATCGCTTCAGCCTACCGCTGACGGAGTACCCCATGCGCCTCGCCATCCTCGCCCCCCTCGCCCTACTGCCGCTGGCCGCCTGCGGTTCGGTGGCCGACGGCATCCGCACGCCGCAGATGTCCGCCATCTCCTATCCCGCCCGCCTGGTTCCAACGGAGCAGACGGTGATCATTCCCTCCGACGCGCCGCGTCCGGCCAGTCCCAACTCCCTGTGGCGCAACGGCGCCCGGGCCTTCTTCCACGACCAGCGCGCCAGCCATGTGGGTGACATCCTCACGGTCAACATCGCCATCAACGACACCGCCAAGGTGCAGAACGAGACCGTGGCCAATCGCAAGGCCTCCTCCAATCTCGGCATTCCCAACTTCCTCGGTTTGGAATCGACCCTCGGGCGCCTCTTGCCCAAGGCTTTCGACCCCGCCAACGCCATCAACACCTCGTCCAACAACCAGTCCGATGGATTGGGCTCTGTGAACCGGTCCGAGGCGATCAACCTGACCATCGCCGCCGTGGTCACCCAGGTGCTGCCCAACGGCAATCTGGTGATCCAGGCGAACCAGCAGGTGCGCATCAACCAAGAACTTCGCGAGCTCACCGTGGCCGGCATCGTGCGCCCCGAGGACATCACCGCCGCCAACACCATTCAACACACCCAGATCGCCGAGGCGCGGGTCTCTTACGGCGGCAAGGGCCAGCTCTCCCAGGTGCAGAACGTGCCGGTCGGCCAAGCCGTGCTGAATAAATTCTCGCCCTTCTGACACGCGGCGGAACCGCCGCGCCCTCCCGCCATTGTTCAGTCGAGCAGGCGGGAGGCGGTCATGGCGCTCCATACGATCAAGGTTTTCACCCTCGTGGGCGCGGCGGCGGGCCTGGGCATCGCGCTCGCCAGTTGCATGCAGGGCGGCGGGCGCGAGCAAGCCGCGGTCACGCCGCAGGTCACAAGTCCAGGTTATGGCCTGTTCTATAGCGACGAAGGCGGGTCGGCGAAGCTCGCCTATGGCCAAGCCAATTCCGACAATATCGACCTCATGCTCCAATGCGCCAAAGGCTCGCGCACGGTGGAGGTGACCAATATCGCCCGCGTCCCCGGAGCGCCTAAACTAACGCTGGTCTCATCCGGGGTCAGCACCGAACTGAAGACGCGGGTAGAGACCGGCGAAGGGGCCACACTGCTGGTCGCGGATGCGCCCATGACCTCCGCGCCCCTCACCGCCTTCCGGCGCTCGGGCCATCTGGAGGTCGCGCAGGCGGGCAATCGTTACGGTCTCACCGCCACGGCCAACGAGCGACAAGGCGTTGAACGGTTCTTCGCCGCCTGCGAACGCGGTTGACAAACTAGGATTTAAGTCCTAATTTTGAGTGTGGCGGAGGAGCTAGGCCCTACTCTTCCAGATACCAGACCTTGGACTCGCCGGCCGTATCGACGAGACGTTGCTTGAAGTCGGTCAGTAATCCGACCACGGCGTCGCTGTTATCGCCTTCTTCCAACCGCGCGCTGTCCATCGCGTCGTCGAGGGCGTTGAGGATGCGGACGTGGTTCTCCGGCGTGGCGTCGGCGAGGGTTTGTAACGCGATCCGCGCCAAGACCAGGGCGCAACGGATATCGATCTCGACTGCAGACAGGTCGGCGCGCAGCGTCTCCCCGAGGTTGGGAGCGACGCGTTCAGATTGATTCATTGAAGGTACGACTGCCTTGAGACGCCCAAATGGGTTCCTGAGCGCGGCTGTGCGTCAAAAAGGGCACGCGCGGGACGCTCCAGACGAGCGATTGTTGCGGCGCCACATATGGGCTGCTACGAATAGTGTCAACGCATAATGTGCGATCGCACAGAACTTGCGGTCGAGTGTGTCTTTGGGGGTGTTGTTTGGTTAGTACGCGTGGGGGAGATCGGCTCGACGGGTCGATCGGCAGGGGCTTCGACGAATACCTCTTTTATCTAGTGACCCAGATCCACAACCGGCGAGCGCGGGACTTCGCCCCTTTGCTGGAAGCCGTCGGCCTCACCATCCCCCACTGGCGAGCCCTGTCCACGATCAATCGGCTGGAGGGCTGCTCCATGAACGAGCTGGCGGAGTTCACCACCACCGATCGCACCACGCTTACTCGCACCATGGACCAGCTGGTTGAGATGGGGCTGGTGGAGCGCGGCGCCACGCCCGGCGACCGCCGTCTGGTGCGGGTCGTGCTGACCAAGGCAGGTACTGAACGGTTCGCCGCCGCCGTGGAGCGTCTGAACGCACACAACAGGCGCTTACTCGACGGCCTGTCAGAAGACGATCTAGCCCAGCTGCGCAGCCTGATGCAGCGCCTCCTACGCAACATCATCACCGATGACGACGTCTTCCGTCAGGCGCTGCACTTCCAGCGCTGACCGCCGATGGACCAGCCTAGGCGTTGGCGGCCTTGGCCTGCCCGACGCCGAGCGCGGCGATGACCGTGGCGGCGATGCCCTTCGCGTCGAGACCGGCCTCAGCAATCATGATCTCGGGCTTGTCCTGATCCTGGAACCGGTCGGGCAGGGTCAAGGTGCGCACCTTGATGCCGCGATCCAGGGCGCCGCGCTCGGCCAGGAACTGCAGCACGAAAGCGCCGAAACCGCCCATGGAGCCCTCTTCCACGGTGATCAGCGCCTCATGGTTGCGGGCCAGTTGAAGGATCATCTCCTCGTCGAGCGGCTTGGCGAAGCGGGCGTCAGCGACGGTGCAGGACAGGCCGCGCGCCGCCAGCAACTCCGCCGCCGCCAGCGAGTCCGCCAGGCGCGTGCCGAGCGAAAGGATGGCCACGGCCGACCCTTCGCGCACGATCCGACCCTTGCCGAGCACCCATGGCTCCGCGAAGTCGGGGATATCTACGCCCACACCCTCGCCGCGCGGGTAGCGGAAGGCCGAAGGGCGGTCGTCGATGGCAGCGGCGGTGGCGACCGCGCCGGCCAGCTCGGCCTCGTCGGAAGGGGCCATAAGCACCATCCCCGGCAGCGCGCCCATATAGCCGATGTCGAAGGAGCCGGCGTGCGTGGGCCCGTCAGCGCCCACAAGCCCGGCGCGGTCCATGGCGAAGCGCACCGGCAGCGACTGGATCGCTACATCGTGCACCACCTGATCGTATCCGCGCTGCAGGAAGGTCGAGTAGAGGGTGCAGAACGGCTTCATGCCATCGGCTGCAAGGCCGGCGGCGAAAGTTACAGCGTGCTGCTCGGCGATGCCCACGTCGTACATGCGCTCGGGGAAGCGCTCGGCGAAGAGGTCGAGGCCCGTGCCGGAGGGCATGGCGGCGGTGATGGCGACGATCCTGGGGTCGCGCTCGGCCCGCTTGATCAACTCCTGCGCGAACACCTTGGTATAGCTCGGCGCATTGGCGGGCGGCTTGGCCTGCTTGCCGGAGATGACGTCGAACTTGGCCACGGCGTGGAGCTTGTCGGCTGCGGCCTCGGCGGGCGCGTAACCCTTGCCCTTCTGGGTGACCACATGAACCAGAACGGGGCGGTCGGTGATATTGCGCACGTTGCGCAGCACCGGCACCAAGTGATCCATGTTGTGCCCGTCGATCGGGCCCACATAGTAGAAGCCGAGCTCCTCGAAGAAGGTGCCGCCGGTGACCATACCGCGAGTATATTCCTCGGCCTTGCGCGCCGCTTCCTTCAGCGGCTTGGGCAGGATCGAGGTTACATTCTTGGCTAGGTGGCGGATCGACTGGTACATGCCGCCGGAGACCTCGCGCGCGAGATAGGCGCTCATGCCGCCCACCGGCGGGGCGATCGACATATCGTTATCGTTCAGGATGACGGTCAGTTGCCTGGTCGCGTCCACCGCGTTGTTCATGGCCTCATAGGCCATGCCCGCACTCATGGAGCCGTCGCCGATCACGGCCACCACACGGTTGTCGCGGCCCTGCTGGTCGCGCGCCGCAGCGAAGCCCACGGCGGCGGAAATCGAGGTGGCGGCGTGGGCGGCGCCGAAGGGGTCGTAGACGCTCTCGGCGCGCTTGGTGAAGCCCGACAGGCCGCCACCCTGGCGTAGAGTGCGGATGCGGTCTCGGCGACCGGTGAGGATCTTATGCGGATAGGCCTGGTGGCCCACATCCCAGATCAGGATGTCGTCCGGCGTCTCATAAACGTGATGCAGCGCCACGGTCAGTTCGACCACGCCCAGACCCGCGCCCAGGTGCCCGCCCGTTACCGATACCGCGTCGATCATCTCGGCGCGCACTTCATCCGCCAGCTGCCTCAGGTCCGCCGTGGTCAGCGAACGCGTGTCAGCGGGGGACTTTATGGTGTCGAGAAGAGGGGTACGCGGAAGAACGGTCTGAGGCATGGAATCGACGAAACCTGGAAGAATTCAAGCGCGCCGATCTAACACGAAATCGACGCTCGCCCGTAGATAACTCGCCTCTCCACCGAAAATATCAAGATGTGCGCGGCACTGTGCCGCCAAAAGCTCAACCCTTTCCCGTGCTGCGCCGACGCCTAGCAGGGTGACGAAATTGGCTTTTCCCCGCGCAGCATCCTTGCCCACGGCCTTGCCTGCCTCGTCCAGCTTGCCCTGGGCATCGATCAAATCGTCGACGATCTGGTAGGCTAGGCCGAAGTCCTGGGCGAAGCCGTGCAGGGCGTGGCGGGCCGGTTCGCCAGCGCGGGCGATGATGACCGGGATCTCGAAAGCGAAGGCGATGAGCGCTCCGGTCTTCATTCGCTGCATGCGGGCGATCTGGCCAAGGTCGGCGCGCTCGCCGATCATGTCGATCATCTGCCCCCCCGCCATGCCGCGCGCGCCGGAGGCCATGGCGAGGCGCGCCACCAGTTCGCAGCGTATGTCCGCGTCGTCGTGCGTGTCAGGGTGGCTCATGATCTCGAAGGCGGCGGTCTGCAGCGCGTCGCCGGCCAGCAGCGCTGTCCCTTCATCATATTGCTTATGGGTGGTGGGGCGGCCTCGGCGCAGATCATCGTCATCCATGGCCGGCAGATCGTCATGCACCAGGCTGTAGGCGTGAATGCATTCCAACGCACAGGCGGCGCGCAGCACGCTGCGTTCGTCCGCGTCGAACAGACGGCCGGTCTCAAGAGCGAAGAAGGGTCGCAACCGCTTGCCGGGGCCGAGCGCCGCATAGCGCATGGCCTCGATCAGGCGCGCCTCGGGACCTTCGCTGCGAGGCAGAAGTTCGTCCAGCGCCACGGTGACCACGTCGGCCGCCTCGGCGATTCTCTGCGCCAGCGCCGCATCCAGGTTAGGAGGCTCGCTGGCGGGAACCGGCATGGTCAGCCGAACTCGGCCGGATCGGCGCGCTGGGCCTCGCCGTCGCGCCCGACGACAATGCGCTCGACCCGCAGCCGAGCCGCCTCCAGCCGCGCCTCGCAATGGGCCTTCAGCCGGGCGCCGCGCTCGTAGCGCTCGATCGACTGCTCCAGGGGAGCCTGTCCCGATTCCAGTTCTGCGACGATGGATTCGAGCTCGGCGAGCGCCTGCTCGAAGGAGAGGCGTGAAATGTCTTCGGCGGGAGCGGTAGGGTCGGCCATTGGCGGCAACCTAGCGGCGCCGCTTGGCCCCGGCAACGCCGGATCGGCGCATGATCCACCATCGCGGCATAAGCTTTTCTCGCGGCGCGTCTCCGATCGATTTGGCCAAGCATGGCCGCATACCGAAAACTCAACCTCCCTTGACGGCGCACGGCGGCCGGCGGAATTTGCCTGGAATGATAGAGCCCGCCCAAGCGGGCCCTACGGGAGCGGGATATGGGATTGCGGACGTGGGGCGTGGTTGCCGGACTGGCCATGGCGATGGCCGCGCCTTCGGCTCTGGCCCAGATGCAGGCCGGCGGGATTGTCGATCCGAGCCATCCCGGCAAGGGCATCTATGACCGCACTTGCGCCGGCTGCCACGCCAATCCGGGCCAGACCCGCGCGGCGGCTTTCAGCACCATAACAGGCATGTCGCCCACCCAACTGCGCACGACGCTGACCGAAGGGGTGATGAAGCCCATGGCGGCGGGCTTGTCGGCCGACGAGTTGACGAGCCTGATCGGCTATCTGACTTCCGGTCAGAAAGCCCCGCCAGCCGGTTGGGCCGAAGCCATGCTATGCAAGCCGGAAGATCGCGCCGTCGATACCAGCAAGCCAGTGGCCTTTGGCGGCTTCGGCGTCGATCTCGCTTCGACGCGCAGCCTGCCCGCCGCCAAGGCGGGCCTTACGAAGTCCGACATGGGCCGGCTCGATATCGCCTGGGCGATCGGCTTCCCGCAGACCCAAAGCCTTGGCGTGGGGTCCGCCGTGCTGGGGGACACGGTCTATTTGACCGCCGCCGGCAAGCTGTTCGCCCTCGACGCCGCCAAGGGCTGCGCGCGCTGGATCAAGCCCGCCTTGTCGCGCAACACGCCGCAGATCGCCGATCTCGACGGCCGCAAGGTGCTAGCCTTCGCCGGCCTGCGCGGCGGCGACATCCATGTGGTGGACGCGAAGACTGGCGAGGAGATCTGGACCGCCGACGGCCGCCCCTCCAACGGCCAGGGCTCCGTGCGTGGCGGGGTTGTGGTTTACAGGGACAAGGTCATCGTGCCGATCTCCGCCTCTGGCGTGGGCGCCGGCATGAACCCCAAGTTCGAGTGCTGCGCCGGCCATGGCGCGGTCGTCGCCCTGTCGCTCAAGGACGGAAAGAAGCTGTGGCAGTACGACACCATGACGGAGTCGGCGCCCAACGGGCTGACCTCCTCCGCCGGCGTCAAGCTGCGCGGTCCCTCCGGCGCGCCGATCTGGGCGCTGCCGACCATCGACGTGACGCGCAATCGGGTGATCGTGGCCACCGGGGAAAACACCTCTTTCCCCGGCACGAACACCTCCGACGCCATCATCGCCATCGACCTCGACACCGGCAAGCAGGCCTGGGTGTTTCAGGCCATGAGCTCCGACATCTGGAACATGGCCTGCAACGATCGCGACCTGCCTAAGAGCGGTCCCAACTGTCCGCGTCTCTACAAGTGGGGCGAGGCAGGCCGCGATTTCGACTTCGGCGCGACGCCGGTAATCGTAAAGGGCCCAAAGGGCCACGACCTGGTGCTCGACGGGCAGAAGTCCGGCCACGTGTTCGGCCTCGACGCCGCCACCGGCAAGAAGCTCTGGGTCACCCGCATCGGCGAGGGCACAACCCTCGGCGGCGTCCACTGGGGCAACGCTACCGATGGCAAGAACCTCTATGTGGCGGTAGCGGATTCGCTGTTCACGCTGGAAGAACAGGGGACCAGGAGCAAGGCCGGGCTCTATGCCCTCGACGTGGCTACGGGGAAGCAGCGGTGGGCCTATGCCGCCAAGGCCGACTGTCCGCCCGCCCGCGCCGCCGTGCTGGTGGCCTGCCAGACCAAGTACGGCTTCTCCGCCGCGCCGCTGGTGATCGGCCAGACCGTGGTCGGCGGGACCCTCGACGGCAAGCTGATGGTATTCGACGCGGCGACCGGCAAGGTGCTGAAGATTATCGACACCGCCGGGCCGATCCGCACTCTGAACGGCATCACCGGCCAGGGCGGGGCGATCGACTCCCACGCCATCTCGGCGGGCGATGGCATGCTGTTCGTCACCTCCGGCTATGGCGCTTTCACGCAGACGCCCGGCAACGTGCTGATCGCCCTCAGGCCGAAGCGATAGGGTTCAGTCCCGCGTATAGCGGCGCGAAGACCAGTACTTGTAGCCCCGGCCGGCGCGCTGCTTCCAGCCGAGGCGCTTCATCTCGCGTCCGACCATCAGATTGAAATAGCCGTGGGCAAGGAGCAGCACGTTCTGACCCCGCTCCGCCTCCGCCGTGAGCCGCTCGGCGGCGGCGCGGGCGCGCCTCTCTGCCTCGTGGCGACTTTCCTGCCCGTCGTGGCGGCCGAAATGCCAGGAGACGCGGGCGAGGAAGCCCCAGATCTTCGGCCCGAGCTTGATGAATTCCGGCAGGGGCGGCGGCGGCAGGGGGGCTTCGACGAACATGGGATCGCGGACAAAATGACGC
Organism: uncultured Caulobacterales bacterium; assembly: GCA_903862425.1. Classification (GTDB taxonomy): domain Bacteria; phylum Pseudomonadota; class Alphaproteobacteria; order Caulobacterales; family Caulobacteraceae; genus CAIOYC01. The sequence continues at coordinate 13,770 of CAIOYC010000040.1, forward strand.
CCCGCGACGATGGCTTCGGCCGTCTCGATGGCGCGGCGACGCACGCTGGCGAAGATCACGTCCGCCTGTCGGGCAAGGTCGAGCAAGCCGACCGGAGCCTTGTGCGGGTCGAGGATGCCGCCCTCCTCATAGGCCGCCCACCAGCGTCGATAGCCCGAAGCGGAGAGCTTGATCCGACGCGAGAGCGCAGGTTCGCCATGGCGGGCGATCACCACGCTGCCGGGCCGGGCGACGTCCGGCGCGGTCACATCGGTAGAGGTGGGGGACGCGGTGGGCATCGGTCGTTTGATCAGGCCGCCTGCAACGCCTCGACATGCGCCGCGACCGATCGGCCCAGCGCCTCGAGGTCGTAGCCGCCCTCGAGCGAGGACACAATACGGCCACCACATGTCCGGCGTGCGACAGAAGCGATGGCGCGCGTGGCCCAAGCGAAATCCTCCGCCTCGAGCTGTTGATCGGCAAGCGGGTCGCGGGCGTGGGCGTCGAAGCCGGCGGAGATGAGAATGAGGTCGGGACGATGCGCCTCCACCCCCGCCATCAGGCTCTCGAACTGACGCCGCCAGACCTCACGCGGCGCGCCCGGCGCCACCGGCGCGTTGACGATGTTGCCGACCCCCGTCTCATCCAGCCGGCCGGTGCCGGGATAGGCCGGATATTCGTGCACCGAGGCGAAATGGAGCGTCCCATCGGCTTCGAACTGGTGTTGGGTGCCATTGCCGTGATGGACATCGAAATCGACCACCGCCACCCGCGCCAGTCCGAGCGCCTGGGCCTCGCGCGCCGCGACCGCCACATTGGAGAAGAGGCAGAACCCCATGGCCCGGTCCGTCTCCGCGTGGTGTCCCGGCGGGCGCACGGCGCAGAAGGCGCGGTCGAACCGGCCCGCCGCCACCCCCTGCACCGCCTGCACCGCCGCCCCGGCGGCGCGCAACGCCGCTTCCAGCGTGCCGGGGCTCATGGCCGTATCGGGATCGAGGTGGATCAGGCCGCTGTCGGGCGCCGCGGCGAAGATCGAGTCCACATAGGCTGGGCTATGAACACGCTCCAGCGCGGCGCGGGTCGCGGGTTCGGCCGCACGCCGATCCCGGGCGAGGCCGGCGTCGAGCAGGGCGTCCATGGCCGCCGCCAGCCGGGCGGGCCGCTCCGGATGCTCGCCGCGCTCGGGATGCTGCGACGGATCGTGCGCCGCCATGGCCAGGTGGGTGAAGATGGGGATGCTCACCGCTTGAAACTGAAGCGGGGAGCGGCTTGAAGCAAGCCATGCCTTACGCCATCCGCCGCGCGACCTCCGCTGATGTGCCCGCCCTCGCCGCGCTGGCGGAGGCGACCTTTATCGATACCTTCGGCCCGGACGGATTCGACGTGGGCTATCCCGAGGCCGACCTCAGCCACTTCCTGGCCGAAAGCTATGCGCCGGAACGGGTCGCGATGTGGCTGGCGGAGCCGACCTCCCAAGTCCTCCTGGCCGAAGACGGGGCCGGTCGCCTGGCGGCCTATGCCCATTCCGGCGCCAACACCCTGCCTTATGACAAGGCCGGACCGGACGACGGGGAACTCAAGCGCATCTATTTGCGCCGCGACACCCAAGGGACCGGCCTCGGTCGCGCCCTGCTGGAGCGCGCGCTTGACTGGCTCGGCGACCGGCCGGTGCTGATCGGCGTGTGGAGCGAGAACCTGAAGGCCCAGCGCTTCTACGCCCACTACGGCTTCGAACGGGTCGCCGGCTACTCCTTCATGGTCGGCCAGACTGCCGACGCGGAGTTCATTCTGCGACGAGAGCGGCCCCTGCCCCTCATCCCTGCGCAGCCGGGGCCCTAGGGCGGAGCGGAGCGGCTGGCCCAGACAAAAGGCCTGGTCCCCGCTTTCGCGCAGATAAGCGGATCATCGCGGACGCACCTGCGCGCTCTACGGCGGTGAACCGGTGTGGGGAGGGTGCGGAGCATCCTGGCCCCGTCCGGGACCGTGGGGTAGAGCGCTGTGGGTTTCGACGAAGCTGGGATGCTCCGCGTGATCCGTTGCGCCTCCGGGGCGCCTGGCGCGACCCAGGTCCCTTCGGCTTCGTGGGCGTGATCGCGGGCCATTTTCCGACCCCGTCTCTACCCTCCCACGGACGGGCCGGACGCATCCCCGCGCTCCCGGATAGGCGGGTTGTCTTACCCCGCCCTCGACGCTCCAGCCGCTCCGCCGTGCATGACGCGCGTCGCAGGCGC
>CAIOYC010000041.1 GCA_903862425.1 uncultured Caulobacterales bacterium
AGCCTTGTCTGACTTTGGGAACGTCTGGAATCGGGTTGCAAACCGACCGACGCGAACGCTTCTGGTGTAAAACGCCGCCGCCGGAATAAGCCTTGGAGCGGGCGGCGGGAATCGAACCCGCACGAAAAGCTTGGGAAGCTTTCAGGCTACCACTACATCACGCCCGCGCCGGGACCGGCCGATCGAGGTCGGCGGCCCGAGGGTCGGGCTTCTAGCGCACCGGGCGGATCGTGTCACGAGGGCAGCGGCGCGCGCAACAGCGGCGCTTTACCCGCCGTCTGTGTCGCCGCGGACAATGAAGCGCCGCAGTCTTCGTGCTATCCAGACGCTCCATGAGCGTCACGCACACCCACCACGATCACGGCCCCAGACAAGGCCACGGCCATCACGACCATGCGGGGCACGACCACGGCCATTCGCATGCGCATGATGATCACGGGCATGGGCGCTCCCACGGACACGGCCACCATCACCACGCCCCGACCGACTTCGGGCCGCGCTTCGCCCTCGGCGCCCTGCTGAACATCGGCTTCGTGGCGGCGGAGGCGGTCTATGGCGTGCTCGGCCACTCCCTCGCCCTGCTGGCCGACGCCGGGCATAATCTCGGCGACGTGCTGGGCCTGCTGGCCGCCTTCGCCGCCGCGACCCTGGCCAAGCGCGGCCCATCGCAGCGCTATACCTACGGGCTCGGCTCCACCTCCATGCTGGCCGCCCTGTTCAACGCCGTCCTGCTGCTGGTGATCACCGGCGGCGTGGCGTGGGAGGCGATCCGCCGGTTTTTCTCGCCCGAGCCGGTGGGCGGGGTGACGGTCATGGCCGTGGCGGCGGTGGGCATCCTGATCAACGGGGCGACGGCCCTGATGTTCGTCTCCGGCCGCAAGGACGACCTGAATGTGCGCGCCGCCTTCCAGCACATGCTCGGCGACGCTTTAGTGGCGGCGGGCGTAGTGGTGGCGGGCGGGCTGATCCTGCTCACCCGTTTCGTCTGGATCGACCCGGTGGTCAGCCTGGTAGTCTCGGCCATCATCGTCTGGGGCACCTGGGGCACCTTGAAGGAAAGCCTCGATATGGTGCTGCACGCGGTGCCGCCGGGGATCGACCCGGACAAGGTGCGCGGCTTCCTGGCCGAATGCCCGGGTGTCGAAACCCTTCACGACCTGCACATCTGGCCGACCTCCACCACCGAGACCGCCCTGACCGCTCACCTGGTGATGCCGAGCGGCCATCCGGGCGACGCCATGCTGGCCGAGCTCTGCCACGAGCTGAAGCACCGCTTCCGCATCGGGCACGCCACGTTCCAGGTGGAGACCGGCGGCATCGTCGCCTGTTCGCTCGAGCCTGAAAATAGGGTATGACGGACTGAAGACGCCTGAAGAAGGCGCTCAAACCAGGAGGAGACCGAGATGGCCGACGGCGCGCACGGGATCGAAGACACCGCGAAGTTCACCGCCATGGCGGACGGCACCCTGGCCGACTGGCAGATCATCGGCCGCCACGCCGGCGCCTTTCAGCGCGGCCTGCCCGAGCGGGTTCTGACCCATCTGAAGCTGCTCGACGGCGATTTCGGCGGCTATCCCGTGGACCGGCTTGAGCACTCGGTCCAGACCGCCACCCGCGCCCACCGCGCCGGCATGGACGAGGAATACGTGGTCTGCGCCCTGCTGCATGACATCGGCGACACCCTGGGCAGCGCCAACCACGCGGATATCGGCGCGGCGATCCTCAAGCCCTACGTTTCCGAGCAGAACCACTGGATGCTGGAGAACCACGGCATCTTCCAGGGCTACTACTTCTTCGACTATCTCGGCCTCGACAAGAACATGCGCGACAAGTTCAAGGGGCATCCCTGGTACGAGTACACGGCGCAGTTCTGCCACCTGTACGACCAGTCCGCCTTCGACCCGAACTACGACTCTATGCCGCTCGAGGCGTTCGAGCCCATGGTGCAGCGGGTGTTCGCCACGGTGAAGAACTCCATCTACCGCAAGCCCACCGGCCAGATGGCCGTCGAATAGGGCGCAAGGCCCCCAAAACGGCGCGGAACGCTTGCGTTGCAGGCCCAGAGGCCTCGCTTTCGCAAGCGGTCGGTCGGTTCGGCCAAGCTTGCGATCCAGATCAAGACGCCGCCCCTGGCGCCCTTGTTGCAGCGCAGCGCGTGACTCTGACGCAATAAGTTGTTAGGTGATCCTTAGTCCGCGCCGTTCGGCGAGCCTCCCCGTGTATTTGAAATGAAACCCAGCCTGACCGCTGTCGGCGGCGCGATGAAGCTCGGCTTCTTCGTGTCCGGCCTTACCATCGCCTCCCTCGCCGCGCGCTTTGCGACCGCGGACGTGGCCCCAGGCGTGCAGCGGCAGGCTGAAGTGCGCGCCCTGGCCCAGAAGCTGGACGGCAGGTTCTCGAACGACACGCTGCGCAAACTGTTCGACGCGCAGAACAATCCCATGTTCGGCCGCTTCGATCCCGGCGCGAAGCATGCGCCGGACTTCGCCGCCATCCACATCTTCGAGGGCGCGGCGCCGAACCTGCGCCTGTTCGAGTTGCCTCCGTCGAGCGCCCAGGCGGTGAACGCTGGTGTGCCGTTTTCGCTCGATCCCAACCCGCCGGCCAAGCCTTTCGTCCTGACCGGCTCGGCCGAGGACAAGGCCAACGCCCTCACCTGTATGACCCAGGCGATCTATTACGAAGCCGGGTTCGAGCCGGGCACGGGCCAGCAGGCCGTGGCCCAGGTGGTGCTGAACCGCATGCGCCACCCGATCTTCCCGCACTCGGTCTGTGGCGTGGTCTATCAGGGCGCGGCGCAGAAGACGGGCTGCCAGTTCTCCTTCACCTGCGACGGTTCGCTGGCCAAGAAGCCCAATCAGGCGGCCTGGGATCGCGCCCGTTATGTCGCCGAGCAGGCGCTGAACGGCTATGTGATGAAGCAGGTCGGCGGCGCGACCCACTATCATACCCAATGGATCGTGCCGTGGTGGCAACCCACCGTGGCCAAGGTGGCCCAGGTCGGGGCGCACATCTTCTATCGCTGGCCGGGCACGCTCGGCCTGCCGGGCGCCTTCAACGCCCGCTACGCTAGCAACGAGCGCATGGTCGCCACGCCGAACAGTCCTGAACTGGCCACCCCGGTTCACGACATCGACGGCCGCGTCCATGCCGAGATCATGCTGGCCGACAACGCCGCCCAGCCTCCGCAGACCCCGCGTGAACGCCTTCTGGCGCTGGGCGCCAAGGGTCAGCTCGGTGAGAACACTGAAGGCGCCTCGCAACAGGCGCCGGCCGCCTCTACCTCGCACGTGATCGAGAAGGTGACCCTCGCCGCCGCCGATCTGCAGACATCCGCTGCGCCGGACATGAAGGTGGACAGCCACATCCAGCCGACCATGACCCCGCGTTCGGCCAATTTCAGCTGCATGAGCGCCACCTGCTCGCGCTGGTGAGGACGGCGCTGGCGGGCTAAGGTTCGTCCATGCCGTTAGACGCCTTCACCAACATCTTCGCGGGCAATCCGCTGGACCGCGCCAGCGACCGGCGCTCCGACGCCGCCTGGATCGCCGAGCAGATCGCCGGACCGACCACGCTCGCCCTGCCCCTCTGGAACGGCGCCCCCTTCGTCGAAGACGACGGAAAGGGCGGGGTTCGCCTCGCCTATATCCCGCCCGCCCTCGCCGAGGAGATCGCGGCCGGCGCCGAACGCCTGCTGTTCCTCGGTCTGTGGAAGGACACGGCGCTGTTCGCCGTCGATCTGGAAGGTCCATCCGATCCCGCCGCCGCACCGCTGAACGGACTCGGCCGTTTCGAGGATCTTCGAGGTCTGGCCCTGCGCTTGCCGGAGGTGGAGGCCGCCATCGCCGCCACCGCCAAGGGCGTGTTCGAATGGCGCCGCCGTCATCGCCACTGCAGCGTCTGCGGTCAGCCGTCAGAGGTGGCGGAGGCGGGCTGGAAGCGGGTCTGCCCGTCCTGCGGCGCCGAGCACTTCCCGCGCACGGACCCGGTCGCAATCATGCTCCCCGCGCACGAAGATCGCTGCCTGCTCGGCCGCCAGGCAGTCTGGCCCAAGGGCATGTGGTCGGCCCTGGCCGGCTTCATCGAGCCGGGCGAAACCATCGAGGAAGGCTGCGCCCGTGAACTGAAGGAAGAGGCGGGGCTCGACGCGGTGTCGGTGCGCTACCACTCGACCCAGCCCTGGCCCTACCCTTCCTCGCTGATGATCGGCCTGCTGGCCGAGGTGGCGGAGGGTGAGGCCGCGCCGAGCGACACGGAGCTTGAAGCCGTGCGCTGGTTTACCCGCGACGAGGCCCGCGCCCTGATCGAGGGCAAGCTGGAGGGCGCCTTCGCCCCGCCGCGCCTCGCCATCGCCCACCAGCTGATCAAAGCCTGGGTCGAAGGGTTCTAGACCTTATAGTTTTGGGACCGGCGCGCCCTGCCAGCCGCCGCCGAGCGCCTTGAACACCGCCACCTGATCGTCGGCCAGCGACTGATCCGAGGCCGCCAGCGACTGCTCGGCGGAGATCAGGGTCTGCTCGGCAGTGATGAGGTCAAGCTGGCTGATCGTACCGGCGGTGAAACGGGCCTGCACGAGGTTGAAAGCGGTGCGGCTGGCGTCGCGCGCCCGCACCAGGGCGGCGTTGCGGCGCAGTTCCCCGCCGTAGGTGGCCAGGGCCTGTTCGGTCTCCTTCAACGCGGTCAGCATGGTTCCGTCGAAGCTGGCCAGAGCGGCCTGTGCACTGGCCTTGGCCTCGCGGATACGGGCGCGGGCGGCGAGGATGTTGGGGAAGTTCCAGCTGATGAGCGGGCCAATGCCGAAGGTGGACGCGCCATAGGAGAACAGGTTCGAGCCCTTGCCCGCCGTGCCGATGGAGCCGCCGAGGCTGACGCTGGGATAGAGGTCGGCGGTGGCGACGCCGATGCGCGCAGTCTCCGCCGCCAGGGTGCGCTCGGCCTCGCGCACATCCGGTCGGCGCAGGAGCAGCGCCGTGCCGTCGCCGACCGGGATCGGCGAGCCCAGGCGCGGCGGAGCGGTGCAGCGGGTGGCCTCCTGCGGCGCATCCTTCGGCGCCACGCCGAGCAGGGCGGCGAGGGCGAACAGGTTGGCGGCGCGGTTGCCCTCAAGCGTGGGGATGGTCGCGCGCGCCTGCTCCAGCACGGTCTCCGCCCGCGCCTGCTCAAGAGCCGAGAGGGTCCCGGCGGTGAACTGCAGCTTGGTGAGATCGTAGGTCGACTGGGCGAGCTTGAGGTTGCGCTCGGCCACGTCGAGTTGCTGCGCGTAGGCGCAGCCATCCACATAGGCCTTGGCCACGTCGGACACGACGGTGATCAGCACCGCATCGCGCGCCGCCTCGGTGCTCTGGGCGTCGGCGCGGGCGGCTTCGATGTTACGGCGGACGCGGCCGAACAGATCGACCTCGTAATTCATGTCGAACCCGGCCTGATAGATCCAGCCCGCGTGCGCGGTGGTCGGTCCGAAGGCGGCGGTATTGGCGGTGGGCACGCCGGCCAGGGCCTGCTGCTCGGCCGCCGCGGCGCCGGCGTTGCCGTTGGCGGTGCTGCTCCGGCCATAGGTGGCGCCGGCGCTGAGCGTGGTGGACGGGAACAGGCCCGAACGCGCTTCGCTGAGCGTGGCGCGCGACAGGGCGAGATTGGCCTCGGCGCGGCGTAGATCGGTATTGGCGGCGAGCGCCTTCTGAATCAGTCCGTTCAGCGTGGCGTCGTCGTACAGGTGCCACCAGTCGTCGCGCGGGACGGTGGTCGCGGCGCCGGCCGTTTCGGTGGAGACGAATGCGCCGTCCGCGTGCGGGATGGGCGACGGCTGGCGATAGTTGGGACCGACGGCGCAGGCGGACAGCGCCAGGCTCGTCGCCGCCACGGAGACAAACAGCCGCCTCATGTTTGCGGCTCCGGTTCGGCGTCCGGCGCGCGCGGAACGGCCTCGGTAGTCGGCACCGGTGGCTTGGCGGCGGGGGGCTTGGGCAAAAGATCAGAGAGGTTGCGGCACACCACATAGAAGACTGGGGTGAACAGCAGGCCGAACACCGTCACCCCGATCATGCCGAAGAAGACCGCCACGCCCAGCGCCTGACGCATCTCCGCCCCTGCGCCGCGCGCGAAGGCGAGCGGGACCACGCCGAGGATGAAGGCGAAGGACGTCATCAGGATGGGACGCAGGCGCGTGCGTCCCGCCTCTTCCGCCGCCTGACGCCGGTCATGGCCGTGCTCGATCTCGCCCTGGCGTGCGAACTCCACGATCAGGATGGCGTTCTTGGCGGCGAGGCCGATCAACACCACCAGACCGATCTGGGTCAGGATATTGTTGTCCTGGCCCATAATGGTGACGCCCAGCATGGCGGCCAGCAGGCACATCGGCACGATCAGGATCACCGACAGCGGCAGGGTCACGCTCTCATAGAGCGCGGCGAGCAGCAGGAAGACGAACACCACGGACATGCCGAACACCAGCACACCGGTATTGCCTGCCGCGCGCTGCTGGTAGGCGATGTCGGTCCATTCGAAACCGAAGCCTGCGGGAAGGTTCTGTTTGGCCAGCTTCTCCATGCTGTCCAGCGCCGTACCGGAGGAGGCGCCCGGGGCGGCATCGCCTTGGATCTCCGCGCCGGGGAACAGGTTGTAGCGATAGACCCGGTAGGGGCCGGTCTCGTGCTTGAGCGTGATCAGGGAGCCCAGGGGCACCATGCCGCCGGCGGTGGCGCGAGTCTTCAGCTGGGCGATGGTGGACTCGTCCTGACGATAGGGACTGTCGGCCTGGGCCAGCACCTCGAAGGTGCGTCCCAGGAAATTGAAGTCGTTGACGAAGGTTGAGCCGAGATAGGTCTGCAGGGTGTCGAACACCTCGCTCGACTTGACGCCCAGCGTCTCGGCCTTCTCGCGATCGATGTCGGCATGGATGCGCGGGGTGCGCGTGTTGAAGGGGCTGAAGGCCTGCCCTACGCCATCATTGCCTGCGGCGGCGGCGGCGAGGCCCTGGGTGGCCTTCTCCAGCGCCGCATAGCCCGCACCGGCCTGATCCTCGATCACCATCTTGAAGCCGCCGGCCTGGCCGAGACCGCGCACCGGCGGCTGCTGGATCACCCGCACCTCGCCGTCGACGATGCCGCCAGTGTTCTTCTTGATGGCGGCGATGATGCTGTCGCCGGACTGGTGGTGCTTCAGCCGCTCCTTGAACGGGGCGAAGATGACGAACATCTGGCCGGCATTGGCCGAGGTGGTGGAGGTGGTGGCGTCCACGCCGGCATAGACCGAGGCGGCGACCACGCCCGGCGTCGCCAGCGCCCGCTTGGCCACTTCCTGGACCACCTTGTCGGTCCTGGCGAGGGAGGTGCCGGGGGGCGTACTGACGCTGACGATCACGTTGCCCTGGTCCTGCAGGGGGATGAAGCCCTGGGGCGTCGCCGCCAGCCGCCAGCCGGTGAGCAGAAGCAGGCCACCGTAGACCACCAGCATCAGCACCGCCATGCGCACCACCTTGTGCACGATCTTGGCATAGCCGTTGGAGGTCTTGTCGAAGAAGCCGTTGAACCAGTCGGCGAAGGCGACGAAGGGCTTTTCCCACGGCTTGTGCTGCTTGTGAGCATGCGCCTCGGCGTCGTGGGACTTCATGATCAGCGCCGCCATGGCGGGCGACAGGGTCAGGGACACGATGAGCGAAATCAGGGTCGCTACGGCGATGGTCAGGGCGAATTGCTGGTAGAACTGTCCGGAGATGCCGCTGACGAAGGCGGTCGGCACAAACACCGCCACCAGCACCAGGGCGATGCCGATCAGGGCCCCGCCCACCTCGTCCATGGAGACGTGCGCGGCCTCGCGCGGATCGACGCCGTTGCGCAGGTGCCTCTCCACGTTCTCCACCACGACGATGGCGTCATCGACGACGATGCCGATGGCGAGCACGAGGCCGAACAGGGACAGGTTGTTGAGCGAGAAACCCGCCGCCTTCATCACCGCGAAGGTGCCCACCAGCGAGACCGGAATGGCCAGCACCGGGATCAGCGAGGCGCGCCAGGTCTGCAGGAAGACCATGACCACGATGACGACGAGAACCAGGGCGATGAACAGGGTCTTGTAGACCTCGTTGATCGATTCCTGCACGAACTCGGTCGGGTTGTAGATGATCTTGTAGTCGAGGCCGGGCGGGAAGCTTTGCTTCAGCTTCTCCATGGCGGCGATGACGCCATCGGCGGTCTGCAGGGCGTTGGTGCCGGGCAGTTGCTGGATCCCGAGCGCAACGGCGGACTGCATGCTCGGCTTGCCGTTCTTGTCGGTGATGCCGAGATAGGCATTGGTGGTGTAGTCGGCCGCGCCGAGCTCCACGCGCGCGATATCTCCCACGCGGGTCAACCGGCCGTCCGTATCGCGCTTGATGACGATGTCGCTGAATTCCTGCGGCGTGGTGAGCCGGCCGAGGGTCTGGATCTCCAGCTGGTTGGCCGGACGCGCGCCGTCGAAGGGCGGGGCGCCGACCGAACCGGCCGCCACCTGCACATTGTTGGCGGAGAGGGCCGAGACCACCTCGTCCACGGTCAGGTTGCGCGCCGCCGCCTTGTCCGGGTCGATCCAGATGCGCATGGAATAGTCGCGCGCGGCGCGGCTGTTGATGTCGCCGACGCCGTAAACCCGCAGCAGCGGATCACGGATATGCAGGCCCACATAGTTGGCCACGTACTGCTGATCGAGCGAATTGTCCGGCGAGTACATGTGCACCGCCATCAGGATGTCCGGCGTCGACTTGCGCACGGTTACGCCGATGTTGCGCACCTCGGCGGGAAGCTGGGCCTCGGCGGCCTGCAGGCGGTTCTGCACCAGCACCTGGTCGATATTGAGATCGGTGCCGAGCTTGAACGAGACGGTGATGGTGAGGTGGCCGTCCGCCGTGGCGTTGGACGACATGTAGAGCATGTTGTCGACGCCGTTGATCTGCTCCTCGATCGGCGTCGCCACCGTATCGGCCAGCACCTCGGCGGAGGCGCCGGGGTAGGTGGCGGTGATGTTCACCGTCGGTGGGGCGATCTGCGGGTACTGCGCCACTGGCAGGGTCGGGAAGGCGATGGCCCCGACCAGGGTGATCAGGATCGCCAGCACGGCCGCAAACACCGGCCGGTCGATGAAGAAGTGAGAAATCTTCATCCGCTAAACCGGCTCAATGCACATCAGCCAGAGAGGCGGAGGTGCCGGCCGGATCGATATAGCCGCCCTCGTTGGGCTGGTCGGTCTTGACCTCGATCTTGCCGTCCTTGGGCGTCACCGGCTTGCCCGGCTTGGCGCGGCCGACCCCGCCGATAACCACGCGGTCATTGGCGTCGAGGCCGGATCGCACCACGCGCAGGCCCTGAATCAGCGGCCCGGCATTGATCACCTTGGGATGCACCACGTTCTTGGCGTCGATCACATAGACGACCTGGCGGCTCTGGTCTTGCACCACCGCTTCGTCGGGCACGAGCAGGCCTGTGTAGCGCCCCGAGCCCAGCAAACGCATGTGGCCGAACATGCCGGGGGTGAGGAACATGTTGGGGTTCTTCACTACCGCCCGGCCGCGGATGGTGCCCGAATTGGTATCCACCGCGTTATCCACGAACTCCATCTGACCGCGCCAGCGATAGGACTTCTCGTCCTGCAGTTCGATCTCCACCGGGTTGGCGGCGAAGCGCGAAGACTGGCGCGTGCCGGCGGCGTTCTCGCGCTGGTACTTCAGATAGGAGGCCTCAGAGCCGGTGAAGGCGAAACGGATGGGGTCCAGGTTGACGATGTTGGTGAGGATAGTCTGGTCCTGGGTCACTAGGTTGCCGGGGGCCACGCGCCGGTCGGAGATGCGGCCCGACAGCGGCGCGGTCACGTGGGTGAAGCCGAGGTTCAGAAGATTGGTCTGAAGCGTCGCCTTGGCGGCGTTCAGGTCGGCGGCGGCCTGCTTTTCGGCGGCGACCAGCGTGTCATAGTCCTGCTGGCTGACCGCGTGACTGGACAGGAGCGAGTCGGCGCGCTTCCTCTGAGCGGTGGCGTTGGCCAGAGTCGCTTCCTGTCGCTGCACCTGGGCCTTGGACTGGTCCACCAGCGCCTGATACGGGCGCGGGTCGATCACGAACAGCAGCTGGCCCTTCTTGACCACCTGGCCGTCCTTGAAGGCGATGGTCTGCAGATAGCCCGTGACGCGTGGGCGGATATCCACCGAGTCCACGGCGATGAACTGGCCCACGTAGTCGTCCCAGTCGACGATCTGCTTCTGCAGCGGATGGGCGACCATGACCGTGGGCGGCGGCGGCGTCGGCTTCTTCTTTTCGGCGCATCCCGCCAAGGCAAGCGCCAGTGCAAGGCAAACCATACCTGACCGCGCTGATGGCATCCCAAACCCCAGAAGATGGAAGACGTCCTGCCGCCCTGGCTCTTTCATAGCCCGGCTATGCGTCCTGCCAATGTGCGTTTTGAAACTTTGTCATGGTATGGCGCGGCTCTGAAGGCCGAAGCAGGCGAAACCTAGGCGACGGCCTGCAACACGGCGGCAACGCGCTGCATCGCAGCATGATCAGGCATCCGCATTGATCAGTATCCGGTCGGGATGGGCATCCTGCCAGGCCAGGACGTCCTCACTCGTGAAGGCGGGGTTTGCCGGATAGAGATCGGCATAGACCGACTGCACGAAGAAAAAGTCCTCCGGCGTGTCCACCGTCCAGCGGTAGGGCAGAGGCGGATCGCGGTTGATGGCGTGGATGCGAAACCGGTCCGGATGGGTGTAGATGAAGCGGGTCACGTGCTCGCGGTCCGGCCCTGCGGCCACGCGTCCGACCTCTTCCAGCACGGCGGTGCGGCAAACCTCGACATCCAGCCCCTTGGGGAAGGTCCACTTCTGCTGCACGTGCGTGTAGTCGGCGCCGGTCTGCAGGTGCTCGGCGATGGCGCAGTCGATCAGGACGGGATCAGCCAGCGGGCAGTCGGCCGTGAGCCGAACGAAGTGCTCCGGCATACCGTGCGCCACAAGCGCGCCGAGGAAGCGGGCCAGCACATCGTCGAGCGGGCCGCGATAGCAATCCACGCACGCGCCCGCGCACCAGTCGGCCAGCACGTCGTCCTCACTTCCGGTGGACGTGGCGACCACCAAGCCGGACAGCTGTTTCGCCCGACGCACACGCTCGATCTGGCGCGCGATCATGGGCTGGCCGAGCAGGTCCATCATCACCTTGCCCGGCAGGCGGGTGGACGACATGCGCGCCTGCAGGATGGCCAGGACCATACTCAGCCCTCCCGCACGGTGAGCGCCGCCAGATCGTGCCCCTTGGCGACCAGCCGCGCCTCGATGCCGCCGCGCGCCTCGACCCAGTCGGCGGCGAGGATGGCGAGACCGTAGACGTCGTGGAAGCGGCCGCCCTTCCACACGTGGTCGCGATAATGCGCCTCGCGTCGGAAGCCGAAGCCCTCGTGCATGACCCACACCGCTTCATTCTCCACCAGCACCTCGCAGCAGAGCTTGTTCAGCCCCATGGGACCGAACACCTCGCGCAGCACCAGGTATTCCACGCAGGCGCCCACCCCCTGCCCCCGTGTATCGGTCTCGCCGAGATAGAAGGCCCAGTCGCAGCGGCGGTTGATCGCGTCGATACGCACGAGGTTGGCGAGGCCCACCGGCCGCTCGTCGAGGAGGATGATCCAATAGCGCCGCTCGCCCCGCGGCCAGGGCGTCGCCAGCACACCAGCCAGCCAGAGCGCGTGCTCCTCCGGGCTGACCACGTGATCGGTATACATGTGCGCGGCCACATGCGGCGCGTTACGCCAGGCCAGAACCCGGGCGCTATCCTCTTCCCGCAAAGTCCGAAGCGCGACGCTCATGGGACGAGGATAGGGGAAAGCTGCGGCTAAGTCCTAAACGCGCTCGATCAACGACATGGCGGCGGCGGGGGCGCGCTCCTTGGCCCCGTTGATCATGTAAACGAAGACGTCGCGGGGCTGGCCGGCATGATGACTGGCCCGGTCGGCATAGGTCAGACCGTCCGGCTGATGACCCTCGGCCCAACTCCTGGAGATCCTGGCCCAACGGTCGAGCTCTTCGGCCGTGTAGCCGGTCTCCACCTCGGCCTTGGCATCCTCCAGCCGCGCATAGACGAAGTCGGCGGTCACGTCGGCCAGGGTCGGGTATTTGGCGCTATCGGCGAAGACGATGGCGACATTGGCGTCGCGGCACATCTTCACGAAATCGGGGTGATTGAAGCTGTCATGGCGCACCTCGATGGCGTGGCGCAGCTTCAGCCCGTCCTGCGTTTGCGGCAAGAGCTTGATGAAGGCGGCGAAGTCGGCGGCATCGAACTTCTTGGTGGCCATGAACTGCCACAGGATCGCGCCGAGCTTGGGGCCGAGTTCGCTGATGCCCTGATTGACGAACTTGCCCACGCTCTCGCCCACCTCGGCCAGCACCTTGCGGTTGGTGCAGTAGCGCGAGGCCTTCAGGGTGAAGACGAACCCCTCCGGCGTTTCGTCATGCCACTTCCTGAAGGTCGGCGGCTTGAAACCGGAATAGTAGGTGCCGTTGACCTCGATGGCGGTCATCTTGCGCGAGGCATATTCCAGCTCGCGCGATTGGGGCCACTTCTCCGGAAAGAACACCCCATCCCGCCACGGCTCATAGGTCCACCCGCCGATGCCGACGCGGATCATTGGGCATCACCGCGTTTCACTAAGCATCCCCTACCCTAAGGTTCAGCGATTGACCTGTTGTGCTCACCAGCGTGTAATCTGCGCTACCGTCTACAAGCCCCCACGCCAATTGGGCGCGACTAACGGCATCAAGGCTTTTAATGACCTCGGCTTGGTCAGGCTTGGCTCGCATCTCGCGTTCTATTACTGCGCGGATCATGGCGTCTTCCACAGTGCCTGGAATTGGGTAGCTAAACCTTGATAGACGACCGCTACGCAACCAATCGCGCTCAATGCGAGCTAAAACGACTAAAACGAATAGATGCCGCCGCTCTATCGGAAGGGTCTTAAGCAAAGAGGCCGTCTCGGCATTCTCGCTGGCAAGCTGTTCGCTAAAACTCAGCGTGAATGCTAATTCCTGTGGAAGAAACTGAGCGTCGGCCAAGGTAAGCTCAATATGCCAAGTAGTCGAACACCGGCTCCACCTTGCCGGCCCACGGACCGTGGTAGAGCTCCAGCAGGCGGTCGGCGGGGGTCATGCCGCTGTCTGCGATCTCTTCGAGGCCGGTGAGGAAAGTGGTTTCGTCGATCATGCCGCCGTTGAGGTTGGCCCGCGCCTTCAGACCTGACTTGGCGATGGCGACCATGTCGGCGGCCACGTCCTTCAGCGAACGGCCGGCGACCTCGGCCTTCAGCCCGATCCGCGCCGCGTCGAGGCGAAGCTGGTGGTGCTGCTCGGTCGTCCAGTCCTTGCACAGGTCCCACGCCGCGCTCAGCGCCGCGTCGTCGTAGAAGACCCCGCCCCACAGGGCCGGCAGGGCGCAGATCGAGGCTTGCGGGCCGCAGTCCGCGCCGCGCATCTCCAGATAGGTCTTCAACCGCACCTCGGGGAACAGGGTCGTCAGGTGGTCGCCCCAGTCCTTGATCGTGGCGTGCTCACCCGGCAGCACGTCCAGCCTGCCGTCGATGAAGTCGCGGAACGACTTGCCCGAGGCGTCGATGTAGAGCCCCTTCCGCTTGACGAAATACATCGGCACGTCGAGGGCGTAGCGGGCGTAGGTCTCGAACCCGAACCCGTCCGCGAACACGAAGTCGAGCATGCCGGTGCGGTCCGGATCGGTGTCGGTCCATACCCGCGCGCGGGACGACAGCCACCCCGTGGGCTTGCCCTCGACGAAGGGCGAGTTGGCGAACAGGGCCGTGGCCACCGGCTGCAACGCCAGCGAAGTGCGGAACTTCTTCACCATGTCGGCTTCGGAACTGAAGTCGAGATTGGCCTGCACGGTGCAGGTGCGGAACATCATATCGAGGCCGAGCCCGCCGACCTTGGGCATATAGGACCGCATGATTTTGTAGCGGCCCTTGGGCATAACCGGGATCTGTTCGCGGCGCAGCAACGGTTGATGCCCCATGCCGAGGAAGCCGATGTTCAGCTCGTCGGCCACTTCCTTGGTCTCGGTGAGGTGGCGCGTCGTCTCGGCGCAGATTTCGTGCAGGGTACGCAGGGGCGCGCCGGACAGTTCGAACTGCCCGCCGGGCTCGAGGCTGATATTGGCGAGACCGCCATCGGCGTTCACCCGCTCGAGCCCGATCATGGTCTCGCCGCCGTCCTCGCGGTCTTCCATGACGGGGGTCCAGCCGAACCGCTTCAGCCCGTTGAGCAGGGCCTCGATACCGTCCTCGCCATAATAGGGGATGGGCTCCAGGGTATCCGGGCGGAAGCCGAACTTCTCGTGCTCCGCGCCGATGCGCCACTCGCTGGCCGGCTTGCAGCCTTTGGCCAGCGCGCCTGCGAGGGCCTCCATGTCGAGCGGGCGTTGATCCACGGCGCAGTCGCCCATTCTGGAGGTCCCCTACGGCCGGGTTATGCCCCGTTCCGGCCACGATCGCGGCTTGGCGGACATAAGCCGCTATCGGATCGCGCTCAAGGGGGCGTCGTCAGTCCGGAACATTGGCGTTCAGCTCAGCCAGCCAGGCCGCCGCTACGGCGTCTGAGGGCATGCGCCAGTCGCCGCGGGGGGATAGAGAGCCGCCGGACGAGATCTTGGGGCCGTTGGGCAGGGCCGAGCGCTTGAACTGGTTGGCGAAGAACCGCTTCAGGAACAGGGTCAGCCAGCGCTTGATCGTGGCGAGGTCATAGGCACGACGGTCAACCTCGGCGATGCCCGGCGGCCAGTCGCCGGCCTCCGCATCGCTCCACGCGGCCCACGCCATGAAGGCGATCTTCGACGGCTTGAACCCGTAACGGGTGAGGTAGAACAGGTTGAAGTCCTGCAAGGCGTAGGGACCGACCGAGGCTTCGGTGCTCTGCGACTTGCCGTCGGCACCGGCGGGTACGAGTTCAGGGGAAATCTCCGTGGCCAGCACGGTCTTCAACGTCTCCGCCACCGTGTCGCTGAAGCCGCCATGGTCGGCGGCGTAGCGGATCAGGTGCTGGATCAGCGTCTTGGACACCCCGCCATTGGGGTTGTAGTGGCTCATCTGGTCGCCGACGCCATAGGTGCACCAGCCGAGGCCGAGCTCAGACAGGTCGCCGGTGCCGACCACCAGGGCGCCGTGCCGGTTGGCCTGGCGGAACAAGATGTCCGTGCGCAGGCCCGCCTGCACGTTCTCGAACGTCACGTCATAGACGGCCGCACCATCGGCGTAGGGGTGCTTTAGGTCCGCCAGCATTTGTTTGGCCAGAGGCGTGATGTCGAGTTCCTCGGCCGTAACGCCGAGGCCGCGCATCAGCGCCCAGGCGGCGCTCCTGGTGCCGTCGGAGGTGGCGAAGCCCGGCAGGGTGTAGGCCAGCACGTTGGTGCGTGGCAGGCCGAGCCGGTCCATGGCCTTCACCGCCACGATCAGGGCCTGGGTGGAATCGAGCCCGCCGGAGACGCCGATCACCAGCTTGTCGAGCCCGGTGGAGCGCAGGCGCTCGCTCAACCCCTGCACCTGGATGTTCCAGGCCTCGTGGCAGTTGGCGTCGAGCTGCGTCGGATCGGCGGGCACGTACGGGTATCGCTCGATGCGGCTGACCAGGCTGCCCCGCGTCTTCGGGTCGGGCGGGGTTTGGGCGAAGGTCGCGGTGCGGAAGGCGGGACCGGTATCGGCCTTGACCGCATCGGCGAAGGACGAGGTGCGCAGGCGCTCGGCGCGGATGCGTTCCAGGTCGATGTCGGCGACGATGAGGTCGCTACTCGTAGGAAACCGCTCTGTCTCGGCCAGCTTGTCGCCAAGCTCGAAAACGGCGGCGTGCCCGTCCCAGGCGAGGTCCGTGGTCGACTCGCCCGGTCCAGCCGCGGAATAGGCATAGGCGGCGAGGCAGCGGGCGGACTGCGAGCCGCACAGCAGCCGGCGCGCCTCGGCCTTGCCGATGGTGATGTTGGAGGCGGACAGATTCAGCAAAACCTCCGCGCCCGCCAGCGCGCCACGCCCGGATGGCGGCTGCGGCGTCCATACGTCCTCGCAGATTTCCACATGGGCGGTGAAGGGCAGCCGGCCCTCGGCCTGGAACAGCAGGTCCGTCCCGAACGGGACATCGCACCCCGCCAGCCGGATCGTGCGGCCGGTGACGCCTTGCCCCGGTGTGAACCAGCGGCGCTCGTAGAATTCGCGGTAGTTGGGCAGGAAGCTCTTGGGCACGACGCCTAGCACCGCGCCCCGATGTAGCATGACGGCGGTGTTGTAGAGCAGCCCGCCCACGCGCAGCGGCGCACCGATGGCGATCAGCACGTCGAGATCGACAGTGGCCTCGGCCAGACGCGCGATTTCAGCTTCGACTGCTTCCAGCAAGGTCGCCTGCAGCAGCAGATCGTCGATGGCGTAGGCCGACAGACCAAGCTCGGGGAACAGCATGATCGAGCAGCCCCGCCCTGCCCCTTCGCGGATCACGCGTTCGGTCTCGGCGCCGTTCGCCGTCACGTCGGCGGGCCGAACGCGCGGTGTCGCCACGCCGATGCGTAGAAAACCATGGGTGGCGGGATCGAAGAAGGCGGCGGCGCTCATTCGGCGTTCCTGCGGGGCCCGACCCTTATGCTAGGATTGAGCATATGTCGGATATAGACAAGGCCGCAGGTTGTAGCAACCCGCGGCCCTAGAGCTCCAGACCTTGGTCTAGAACAGGCGTTCCTTGATCCGGATGGTGTCGCCCGGCTGCACGGGAGTGGTGGTGGTCAGATCGACCTCATGCTCGGCCGTGTCGTTGGCGCGCTTGATGAACACCCGGTGGGTGTCGGCGCGGTAGGTGAAGCCATTGGCCGTCGCTACCGCGTTCAGAACCGTCAGACCGTTCACGAAGGGATATTCGCCGGGCTTGGTCACTTCGCCGAGGATGTAGAAGGGTCGGTAGTTGAGCACCTCCACGCTCACCTTCGGATCGGTGATGTAGCCGTTCTTGAGCGAGTTCTGGATCGCATCCTGCAACTGGCCTGTCGTCAGGCCTTGCGCATGGATTTCCCCCACCAGGGGAAGCGAGACGGTGCCCGATCCCGAAACGACGAATTCGCCGGTCAGGGAGGCCTCGTTATAAGTGATGATGCGGATCTTGTCGGCCGGGCCGAGGTGGTACTGGTAGCTCGGATCGTTGCCGCGCGGCAGATCCTTGGGCATGGCCGCCGTTTCAGCCGTCGTCGGCACGGAGCTCGGCATCGGCGCCGCGCCCTCCATCATCGCGGTGTTCGAGCAGGCCGCGAGGGCGAGCGAAAAAAGCCCGATCAGTGCAAGCGTCAGTTTGCGCATCGTCATATCCATCCGGCGCCGCGGCGCCTCCCCGAATTCTACGCGCCAGTGCGGATAAAGCTCCGCTGGTCGCCTTCCAATCTCAACGCCGTCAAAACCCCCGTGGCGTAGGCCCCGGTATCGACACCGATCCTGTGTGGCCGCTCCTCCGGTTCCGGGCGCGGCGTATGGCCATGGACCACCACCTGATCGATCCACACTGGTGCGTCCAGAAATTCCTGCCGGATCCAGAGCA
The DNA here is from genome assembly GCA_903862425.1 of uncultured Caulobacterales bacterium. Classification (GTDB taxonomy): domain Bacteria; phylum Pseudomonadota; class Alphaproteobacteria; order Caulobacterales; family Caulobacteraceae; genus CAIOYC01. The sequence goes on from CAIOYC010000041.1 coordinate 17,576, forward strand.
TGTCGCGCTCGTCTTGCTGATCCAGAGGCATTCCCGGCCGAAGACCGGCATGGACGAATATATAATCACCAACCGTGGCGAAAAGCTGAAGACTTTTCAGAAACGCGAGGTGTTCGGCCGGTAGAACCTTGGCGAAGGCGTCGCGTATCCCTGTCCAGGCCTCGATGTCGCCGGTCCCCCGCGGCGGGGTGACACCGTAGGAGACCAGGGTCTCGCGCCCGCCATGCTCAGCCCAGGCTGGACCGGTCGAAGGATCAGCTAGAAAACCCAGCAAGGCCTCCTCGTGATTGCCCTTCAGCGCCGTCATGGCGTCTCCACCCTGACGCGCCAGGCCGCCAAGGATGTCGAGGACGCCGTTGGATTCAGAGCCGCGATCCACATAGTCGCCGAGCGCAATCAGACGCAGCTTCAGGTCTGGAGCCTTGGCGGCGTCCGCCTCTATCCGCTTCAGCAGGGTTCGCAACAGGTCCGCGCGACCGTGGATGTCGCCTATCGCATAAACCACTTCGCCGGGCGGCACGGACGTGGGGATGCGTTCGGTCTTGCGACCGCCCAGCCTGCCCAATCGTGACCTGAACCAGTCCATCGGTAACCTTGCGGCGTCCTCCACGAGGACACTTTCGTTGCTCTAACGCCCGTAAGGGGAAAAGTCAGCAAGGTTGGGGCCAGACAATCCGCCTTGCTTTGCGACTGCTAACCTTTCGCGCAGCGCGTCTTCCACAGGGCCTCGAAGGCGTCCTTGTCGTCGGGCGTCCTGGTGAAGGGCGGGTCGCCGGAAAAGATCAGCGACTTCTTGTCGACGATGAACCGCTCGGCGCCGCTGCGACCGGTGATCTGGTAGCCGGTGGCTATGCCGCAGACGGTCCAGCGACTCCCCTGGCGATAGATACGGACGCCCTCATAGGCGGGCGCGGTCACGTACTGACCGCCGACCTTGCCATGCGCCTTGCGAAGCACGGCCTTGTCCGTCGGCGACCCGAACAGAAGGATGCCGAAGAGCGTCAGGGAGACCGCGAGGCCCTCCATATGAAGGGCCTCCTACAGCGAACGCTGAATAGACTCCACGGTGAAGCACTCGATCACGTCGCCTTCGCGAATATCCGAGAAGCCGAAGTTCATGCCGCACTCCTGACCGACGACGACCTCGCTGACCTCGTCCTTGAAGCGCTTGAGCGTCTGCAAGGTGCCGAGTTCGAGCACGACGATGTCCTGGCGGATGATCCGCACCTTGGCGCCCTTACGCACGGAGCCTTCGGTTACCCGGCAGCCGGCGATCTTGCCGACCTTGGAGATATCGAACACCTGCAGGACCTCCGCATTGCCGAGGAAGGTTTCGCGCTGGATCGGGGCCAGCATGCCCGAGAGCACACCTTTGATGTCATCCAGTAGGTCGTAGATGATCGCATAGTAGCGGATCTCTACGCCCTCGCGCTCCGCCAGCTGCCGCGCCTGGGCCGAAGCCCGAACGTTGAAGCCGAGGATGGGCGCGCCGGCGCCCTTGGCCAACAGCACGTCGCTCTCTGTGATCGCGCCGGCGGCGGAGTGGATGATGCGCGCACGCACCTCGTCCGTACCGAGCTTGTCCAGCGAGGAGACGATGGCTTCCGCCGAGCCGCCCACGTCGGCCTTGATGACCAGTGGCAGTTCGGAGACCTTTTTGGCCGTCAGCTTGGCCATCATGTCGGCCAGGGCCGCACCGCCGCCGGCGCCGATCGGGCTGGCGGTCTTTTCGCGCTTCAACCGGATACGATACTCGGTCAGCTCGCGGGCGCGGGCCTCGTTTTCCACCACGGCCAGGGCTTCGCCCGGGGCCGGCGCTTCGTCGAGGCCGAGAATCTCCACCGGTTCGGACGGACCGGCGGTAGGCACCTGTTCGTTGCGCTCGTTGACCAGGGCGCGCACGCGGCCCCAGGCGGAGCCGGCCACGACGATGTCGCTGCGCTTCAGCGTGCCGCGCTTAACGAGGACCGTAGCCACGGGACCGCGACCCTTGTCGAGCTTGGATTCGATCACCACGCCTTCGCCCGAACGGTCGGGATTGGCGCGCAGGTCCATCACCTCGGCCTGCAGAGAGATCGCCTCGATCAGGTTCTCGAGCCCCATCCGCTTGGTGGCGGAGACCTCGATGGCCTGGGTTTCACCGCCCAGGCTTTCCACGACCACTTCGTGCTGAAGCAGTTCGTTGATCACCTTCTGCGGGTTGGCGTCGGGCTTATCCATCTTGTTGATGGCCACGATCAGCGGCGCGCCGGCGGCGCGGGCATGATTGATGGCCTCGATGGTCTGCGGCATCACCCCGTCGTCGGCGGCCACGACCAGCACGACGATATCGGCCACGTTGGCGCCGCGCGCCCGCATGGCGGAAAAGGCGGCGTGGCCCGGCGTGTCGAGGAAGGTGACGCGCTGGCCATCCTCCAGGCGAACCTGATAGGCGCCGATGTGCTGGGTGATACCGCCGTGCTCACCGGCGGCCACGTCGGTGGTGCGCAAGGCGTCGAGCAGCGAGGTCTTGCCGTGGTCCACGTGACCGACCACCGCCACCACCGGAGGCCGGGGCTGAGTGTCGTCCTCATGGTCGTCTTCGGCCAGGAAGCCCGTCTCCACGTCGCTTTCCGACACACGGCGCACCGTGTGGCCGAACTCCGAGGCGATCAGCTCGGCGGTATCGGCGTCGAGCACGTCGTTGATTTTGATCATCGTGCCCTGACGCATCAGGTACTTGATGATGTCCACACCGCGCACGGCCATCCGCTGACCAAGATCGGCCACGGTGATGGCGTCGGGAATGACCACCTCGCGACGGCCGGCGACCTGCTCCTGCACACCGCCGCGACGCTTTTCCTTCTCGCGTTCGCGGGCCCGGCGCACCGAGGCCAGGGAGCGCATGCGCTCGGCGGAATCCTCGTCTCCGGCCACGGCCTGGATGGTGAGGCGTCCTTGACGGCGGCTTGGTTCGCCCTTGGTGCGCGAAACGGCCTTGCCGTCATTGGCGGCGCTGCGGCGACGATCATCGTCGTCCATCGGACGGCGCTCGCCGGCGCGCGGAGCGGCCGCACGCTGGGTCTTGGTGAATTCAGGGGTCGAGGGGGCCTCGGCCGGACGCGGACGGGCGAAACCGCCGCCGCCCGCAGGACGCGGACCGCCGGGACGGGCCGGCGCCAGCGCCGAATAGCGCACGGTGCCGCCACCTTCGGGACGCGGGCCACGGTCGCCTTGCGGACGATCGCCCTGCGGACGCGGGCCGCGGTCGTTGTAGCCACCGCCGGCGCCGGCCGGACGCGGGCCCCGATCATTGTAGCCGCCACCACCGGCAGGCCGGGGCCCACGGTCGTTGTAGCCGCCGCCCGCCGGACGCGGAGCGCCACGATCACCCTGAGGACGATCGCCTTGCGGACGGTCGGTGCGGCCCTGATAGCCGCCCTCGCGGGGCGGAGGGGCATAGGCGCGGCCTTCCGGCGCGGCGCGGAAATCTGTGCGCTGGCGGTCGCCGGTCGCGGCAGGCGCGGGACGTTCGGTGCGCGGACGCTCCTCACGCGGCTCGCGCGGACGCGGGCCGAGGCTTTCCCAGGCCTTGGGCTGAGCCGGAGGCGCGGGGGGCGCAGGACGAGGAGCGACCGGAGCCGGGGCGGCGGCGACTGGCGCAGTCGGCTGCGGTGCGGCGGCTGGCGGCGCGGCGGGCTGAGCGCTCGTCGTCTGGGCGACGGGAGTCGCCGGGGCGGGCGGAGGCTCAGGAGCGGGAGCCGGAGCGGGTTGCTCCGCGGCGCGCTGTGCAGCAGCCGCAGCGGCGGCCTGACGGCGCTGGGCCTCCTCGGCGGAGCGGCGATCCTCGGCCGCCTTCTGTGCGGCTTCGACCACCTTCTGGCGAGCGGCCATCTCGCTTTGTGACAGGCCGCGTTCGGCGGAGGAGCCCGAGGTCGCCGGCGCAGTCGGGCGTGGCGCAGCGGGGGCCGCAGGCTGGGCCGGGCGCGGCGGGGCCTGAAACACGGTCGAGGGACGATCCACGGCGGGACCGTCCACGCGGCGACGCTTGGTCTCCACCACCACGGTCTTGGACCGGCCATGGCTGAAGCTCTGGCGCACGGTGCCGCTGTTCACGCCACCGGGACGCGGCTTCAAGGTCAACGGCGCGCGTCCACCCGGACCCTGCCCACCGCCGGCCGAACCGTCGCCGCCATTGCCGTTATCGTTTTCGTCGGTCATCCGCTCGCTTTACTCGTCCGCTCTACATACGCCGCCCCGTTGGACGGCGAAAACAACAAAGGGCGAGGCATAACCTGCCGCGCCCGCCCACTTTCAGGCCTCGCCACCCCGGAAATCCGGACCCGAACTCTCAGGATGGCTCCAGCCATCCGGCTGGAGGGGGCGAAACCCGGCGAGACGGCCGATCTCTTCGGACCACCGCTGCGACCAACGCCCTGCAAGGAGGGCGGAGTGTATCGCATGACCGAGGCCCAAGGCCAAACTCAATTCGTCGCTGGAGAACACGCCGCAAATCCGGGGGGGACGTGTCTGCCGGCGTGCAATGGCCAGGAGCTTGTCGCGCCCGTCCGCCGATCCGTCCGACGCCTCGATCAACCAGGCTACCTGCCCGGCCCGAAGCGCCGCATCGGTTTTCTCGAATCCGGATGTAAGCGCCCCCGCCCTGCGTGCAAGTCCCAGGCGGTCGATGCAGCGCCGCGCCAGAAGCGAATCGACTCGGTCGGAAAGGTCGCCGGGCGCAGACAGTTTCGTCTTTGCCGAGCGCGAGAAGGCGTTCTTTTTCACCGCCATGTCCACAGCTGCGCGCGTCGCCTGGACCCACAATCCCCGCCCCGGCAGGTCGCGTCCCAGGTCAGGCACGACCTCTCCGTCCGGTCCGGCCACGAACCGGATCAGACGCGCCTCCTCCATCACCTCGCCCGAGGCGATGTCCCGCCGCTGGCGCGAAGCCTCCGCATGGGTTTTTGGCGCGTGGGTTTTTGGCGCGTGCGTCTTGGGTTCGTGGACGGGGTCTGAGATGGGGTTAGGCCTCCACCCCTTCTTCGGCGGCGGCTTCGGCCTCGGCCAGTTCGGCGTCTTCCTCGGCAGGAGTCTCGATCTCGTCTGCCTCGATCCAGCCGGCGGCGACGCGAGCGCGCAGAATCAGCGCTTCTGCATCCTCGGTCGACAGGTTGAAGCTCTCCAGCGCCCCGGCGACGCGCACGCGTTCGCCGTCCTTGCTTTCGAACGCCCCCTTGAGTTCATCCGTAGCCAGATCGGCCAGATCCTCGACCGTCTTAACGCCGGCCTCGCCAAGGGCCACGGCCATGGGCAGGGTCACCCCCTCGATTTCAAGCACGCCGTCCTCGACGCCGAGTTCGTTGCGCTTGGCGTCGAGCGCCGCGGCTTCCTTGTCGAGGAATTCGCGGGCGCGGGCCTGAAGTTCCTCGGCGGTATCTTCGCCGAAGCCCTCGATATCGCTGATCTCCTGAGGCTCGACATAAGCAACGTCCTCGACGCTGGCGAAGCCTTCGGTGACCAGGAGCTGTGCGATGACCTCGTCCACGTCCAGGGCTTCCTGGAACAGCTGAGTGCGCTCGGCGAACTCGCGCTGGCGGCGCTCGCTTTCCTGGCTCTCGGTCATGATATCGATCTGCCAGCCGGTGAGCTGGGAAGCGAGACGCACGTTCTGGCCGCGACGGCCGATGGCCAGCGACAGCTGTTCGTCCGGCACGACCACTTCCACGCGGCCGTCTTCCTCGTCCATCACCACCTTGGTGACTTCGGCCGGGGCCAGGCCGTTGACGATGAAGGTGGCTTCATCGGGCGACCACTGGATGATGTCGATCTTCTCGCCTTGAAGCTCGGCGACGACGGCCTGCACCCGCGAACCACGCATACCGACGCAGGCGCCCACGGGATCGATGGAGCTTTCGTTGGAGATCACGGCCATCTTGGCGCGCGAACCCGGGTCGCGGGCGACGGAGCGGATTTCGATCACGCCGTCATAGACTTCCGGCACTTCCTGCGCGAACAGCTTGGCCATGAAGCCGCCGTGAGCGCGGCTGAGCATGATCTGCGGGCCCTTGGTCTCGCGCCGCACGTCGTAGATGTAGCAGCGGATGCGGTCGCCGATATTGAAGTTCTCGCGCGGAATCGACTGGTCACGGCGCATGATGCCTTCGCCCCGGCCCAGGTCGACGATGGTGTTGCCGTATTCGACGCGCTTGACCGAACCGTTGACGATCTCGCCCACGCGGTCCTTGAACTCTTCGAACTGACGCTCGCGCTCCGCTTCGCGGACCTTATGGGTCACCACCTGGCGAGCCATCTGAGTCTGGACCCGACCGAACTCGAAGGGCGGCAGGACCTCTTCGTAGATCTTGCCGACTTCGGCGTCGGGATAGCGGCGCTTGGCGTCGGACAGGTGCTTGAAACCGACCTTCGGCTCCATGCCCTCCTCGACCGACAGGTCCTCGTCGTCGGCGACGATGGTGGTGTAGCGCTTCAGCGTCAGCTCGCCGGTCTTCACGTCGATGGAGGCGCGGATGTCGTGTTCCAGCCCGTACTTGGACTTGGCGCCCTTCTGGATCGCTTCCTCGATCGCCTCAATGACGATCTCCTTCTCGATCGACTTTTCGCGCGCGACGGCGTCAGCGATCTGCAGCAGTTCGAGACGATTGGCGGAAATGCCCGTGGCCATGGTCAGGCCTCCTCTTCACTTTTAGCGGGGTCTTCGGGATCTGGTTGGTCGGCGTCGAGGCCTTCGGCCGCAAGCCGGGCGGCGCGCTGTTCGGCGCCGCGCTTGAGTAATTCGTCGGTCAGGCTGAGCTTGGCGTCGGTGATCCAGGCGAACGGCAAGAGCGCGGTCTCCTCCTCACCCTCAAGGTCGATGGCGACATTGTCGTCCTCGACCCCCGCCAGGATGCCCTTGAACCGCTTGCGCCCCTCGGCGATGCGATCCAGCTCCAGCTTGGCCTCGTAGCCTTCATAGGTCTCGAAGTCCTTGAACCGAGTAAGGGGTCGGTCCACGCCGGGAGAGGAGACCTCCAGCACATATTCACCGGAGATCGGGTCAGCGGCGTCGAGCACCTGGTTCAACGCCCGCGACAGGGTGGCGCAGTCCTCCACCATCATCTCGCCGTTGGCGTCCTCGGCCATGATCTGCAGGGTGCGGCGCTGTTCACCGCCCTTCATGCGCAGGCGCACGATATCGTAGCCCGCCGCCTCGGCCACGGGGTCGAGGAGCTCCAGAAGGCGTTGATCCTCAGGCGTCTTGCCGCGCAAAGAGCCCAAACTCCCAAACAAAAAGCGGCGCCCCGCAGGACGCCGCTCGAATGCGCCATCCAGCGCGTCCAAACGATGTTGACGGCTATATAGCGCGGGATTGGGATAAGGGGAAGGCCCCCAGGGCGGTTGTGGCCATCCGCGACCGATCGTCCGCGCTCCGCTTGGCATCCATGGCGCCGGACTTGCGGTCATCCTATGTTGAGCATTCGAAACGAGACTATCCGTCCCCTGAGGCCTTCGGCCGGGGGCAGCAGGCGAGAGGCGGACTTATGACCTGGCGCAATTTTGCCATGTGGGGCGCAGTGATCCTGGTCCTGGTCGCTCTGTGGAGCGTGACCAGCAACCAGATGGGTAAGGGCGGCGCTCCGGCGCAGCAGGACCTTTCCTATACGACCTTCACCCAGAAGGTGGACCAGGGCGAGATCCGCAAAGCGACGATCAAGGGCGAGTTCCTCGTCGCCGAGGACAATGCCGGCAAGAGCTACAAGGTCACCGTGGGCGCCAGCCAGGACGGCCTGACCAACGAAATGCGCTCCAAGGGCGTGGACGTGACCTTCCAGTCCGCCCAGCCGACCCTGTGGATGCAGCTGGTGGTCGGCGCCTTGCCGATCCTGCTGCTGATCGGGTTCTGGATCTTCGTCATGCGCCAGATGCAGGGCGGCGCGCGGGGCGCCATGGGCTTCGGCAAGTCCAAGGCCCGCCTTCTCACCGAGAACAAGAACCGCGTCACCTTCGAGGATGTGGCCGGCGTGGACGAGGCCAAGGAAGAGCTGACCGAGATCGTCGACTTCCTGAAGGATCCGGGCAAGTTCCAGCGTCTGGGCGGCAAGATTCCCAAGGGCGCGCTACTCGTCGGTCCCCCTGGTACGGGTAAGACCCTGCTCGCCCGCGCCATCGCCGGCGAGGCGGGCGTGCCCTTCTTCTCCATCTCGGGCTCCGACTTTGTGGAAATGTTCGTCGGCGTCGGCGCCAGCCGCGTGCGCGACATGTTCGAGCAGGCCAAGAAGAACGCCCCCTGCATCATCTTCATCGACGAAATCGACGCCGTGGGTCGCCATCGCGGCGCCGGCCTCGGCGGCGGGAATGACGAGCGCGAGCAGACCCTGAACCAGCTGCTGGTGGAAATGGACGGCTTCGAAGCCAATGAGGGCATCATCCTCGTGGCCGCCACCAACCGTCCCGACGTACTCGACCCGGCCCTGCTGCGTCCCGGCCGGTTCGACCGTCAGATCGTCGTGCCAAATCCGGACATCACGGGCCGCGAGAAGATCCTGCGCGTGCACATGCGCAACGTCCCACTCGCCGCCGACGTGGAGACCAAGACCATCGCCCGCGGCACTCCGGGCTTCTCGGGCGCGGACCTGTCGAACCTCGTCAACGAGGCCGCCCTTATGGCCGCCCGTAAGAACCGCCGCATGGTCACCATGCGCGACTTCGAGGACGCCAAGGACAAGGTCATGATGGGCGCCGAGCGCAAGTCCATGGTCATGACCGAGGACGAGAAGCGGATGACCGCCTATCATGAGGGCGGCCACGCCATCGTCGCCCTGAACGTCCCGGCCACGGACCCTGTCCACAAGGCGACCATCATCCCGCGCGGTCGTGCGCTCGGCATGGTCATGCAACTCCCGGAACGGGACAAGCTGTCGATGTCCTACGAGCAGATGACTTCGCGCCTCGCCATCCTGTTCGGCGGCCGCGTCGCCGAAGAGATAATCTTCGGCAAGGAGAAGGTCACCTCGGGCGCCTCGTCGGACATCACCCAGGCGACCAAGCTGGCCAAGGCCATGGTGACCAAATGGGGCTTCTCCGACCTGCTCGGCGCAGTGGAATACGGCGAGAACCAGGAAGAGGTGTTCCTCGGCCACTCCGTCGCCCGCAACCAGAGCGTCTCGGAAGACACGGCCAAGATCATCGATCAGGAGGTCAAGCGCCTCGTCCTCGGGGGTCAGGAAGAGGCTCGCCGTATCCTCAGCGAGCGTATCGAGGACCTGCACACCCTGGCCAAGGCCATGCTGGAGTACGAGACCCTGAGCGGCGAGGAGATCAAGGGCGTGCTGGTGGGCGTGCTGCCCAAGCGCGAGGAGATCGAGGTGGAGCGTCCGGCGGCGCCGAACGTGGCCGTGCCGATCACCCACCCGAGGCCTGAACCCAAGACCGACGGCTTCGGCGGCGCGGCCCCCGTGCCCGCCTGACCGCAGGTTCAGAACTGATGAGCGGCCCCGTCTGGAGACAGGCGGGGCCGTTTTCATGGGCGGATCAGATATTAGGCAGGTCGAGCAGCGTCCTTACGGCCCGCACGAACTCGGCCTCGATCGGCTCAGGCTGTGCAAGCACCGTATGGGACATCGCGTCACCCGCAGATCGCCGGGGCGGCGGGCCTATCAGCCGTCGAGACTAAGCGCCGCGCGGTTAACGGCTCGCGCCCGCCGGCGCGATGGGCTTGTTCGGACGGTGGGTAATGGCGGGCAGGTAGAGGGGTGTTCCGCAGACGCGCTGATCCGGATCCCACCATTTGTGCGCCGCCTCGCAGCGCTTGCCCGGCTCGATCCAGACCGCCTGGTAGATGGTGACCGCGATCACCGCCGCGAAGAACAGCGCGACGAAGCCCCACATCACCCGGTGATAATTATTGCTCATGGCGCGACTCTATGGCGAGGCCACGCGCGATCCGCAAGCGGATGCCAAGCCGCATAAGCTCTTGACGAGGCGGGTCCCTTGGCTTTGAACACGCCCCCAAGGCGGCATACCCGCCTTTCTCAAATCATGCCGGCGCGCGGCGCCCGGCCAAGCCAATCAAGGACGGTCTAGCCGATGAAGGTCCTGGTCCCGGTCAAGCGGGTGATCGACTATAACGTCAAGGTGCGGGTGAAGCCCGACCAGACCGGCGTCGATCTCGCCAACGTCAAGATGTCGATGAACCCCTTCGACGAGATCGCCACCGAAGAAGCGGTGCGCCTGAAGGAAAAAGGCGTCGCCACCGAAGTGGTCGTCGTCTCCATCGGGCCGCAACAGGCGCAGGAAACCATCCGCACCGCCCTGGCCATGGGCGCGGACCGGGGCATCCTGATCGTCACCGACCAGGACGCCGAACCGCTCGCCGTCGCCAAGCTGCTCAAGGCCGTGATCGCCGAAGAGAGCCCCAACCTCGTCGTCATGGGCAAGCAGGCCATCGACGGCGATAACAACGCCGTGGGCCAGATGCTGGCCGCCCTCCTCGACTGGCCGCAAGCCACCTTCGCCTCAAAGCTGGAAGTGACCGCCGACAAGGCGACCGTCACCCGCGAGATCGACGGCGGCCTGCAGACCCTCGATGTCTCCCTCCCAGCGGTGATCACCGCCGACCTTCGCCTGAACGAGCCGCGTTACGCCTCGCTGCCCAACATCATGAAGGCGAAGAAGAAGGAAATCGCCATGAAGACGGCCGCCGACTATGGCGTGGACGTCTCGCCCAAGCTCAAGGTGCTGAAGGTTACCGAGCCGCCCAAGCGCTCCGCCGGCATCAAGGTCGCGGACGCCGCCGAACTGGTCGGCAAGCTCAAGTCGGAAGGTGTGCTCTAATGGCCGTTCTCGTTATCGCGGACCACACCAACGCCGCCCTCGGTGAAGCCACCGCCAAGGTCGTGGCCGCCGCCCAGAAGATCGGCGGCGACATCGACGTGCTCGTGGCGGGTCAGGGCGCGCAGGGCGCTGCGGACGCGGCCGCCAAGCTCGACGGCGTCCGCAAGGTGCTGTTGGCGCAAAGCGACGCACTCGGCCACCAACTCGCCGAAGCCGTGACCGACACGGTGGTGGGTCTGGCGGGCGGCTATGACGCCATCCTGGCCCCCTCCACCTCGGCGGGAAAGAATTTTGCCCCGCGTATCGCCGCCAAGCTCGACGTGAACCAGATCACCGACGTGATCGAGATCGTATCGGCCGACACCTTCGTGCGCCCCATCTATGCCGGCAACGCGCTGGAGACGGTCCAGTCCTCAGATGCGAAGAAGGTGATGACCATCCGCACGACGGCCTTCAAGGCGGTTGGCGAAACTGGCTCCGCGACAGTGGAAGCCGTGACCGCCGCAGGCGCTGCGGGCCGCGAGGCCAGCTTCGTCGGTGAAGAAGTGGTCAAGTCCGACCGTCCCGAACTGGTGGGCGCCAAGATTGTCGTCTCGGGTGGCCGGGCCATGGGCTCCGCCGAAGAATTCCACAAGGTGATCGAACCCTTGGCCGATAAGCTGGGCGCCGCCGTGGGTGCCTCGCGCGCCGCTGTGGACGCCGGCTACGCCCCTAACGACTATCAGGTCGGCCAGACTGGTAAGGTGGTCGCCCCCGACCTCTACATCGCCGTCGGCATCTCGGGCGCCATCCAGCACCTCGCCGGCATGAAGGACTCCAAGGTGATCGTCGCCATCAACAAGGATGCCGACGCGCCGATCTTCCAGGTCGCCGACTACGGCATCGTCGGCGACTACAAGACCGTCGTCCCCGAACTGATGACGGCCCTGGGCTAAACCTCACGGATAGGGCGCGGGTCAGCCGCTCCCTATCCGGCGCAGACGCGCGAGGACCTCCGCCATTGTGGGCCGCGCCATGACGTCGGTCTGGGTGCAAACCTCCCGGAGCGCGTCTAGTGCGGACGGCAGACCGACATCGCAGCGGGCGATCAACTCTCCCAGTAATATCCCCCAGGCGAGCACGTCCATGCGCCGAAATGCTGGAGCGTGCCCGGGCGGCGGAAACGAGGCTGCACCAAAGTCGCTGAGCACCGCCTCCCCGTGCTGACCGTCCCAGATAATGTTGTGAGCGTAGAGATCGCCGTGGATCAGGCCGGCCTCGTGCATCCGCGCTGCCCCAGCCCCGATGTCGGCGGCAGTCTTAAGCACCGCATCGGCTGAGAGCTTGAGTGCTGGATCATAGACGTCGCGGCTGCACGTTTCGAGGCTCGGCGGGCCCGCCAACACCTGCCAGTGCGCAGCGAGACGGGGCATGATCAGACCTTCCAAACCCTCCGGGTGACCCGTGAGATGGCCGAGGCCGCCCGCGAGATTGGGATGATCCCCGACCGCGAGGCAGGCCGCCATCTCCGAACCTGGGAGGCCGTCACTGGTCATGGCGCCCTTGAACAGCTTGACGGCGACGGGGCGATTTTCCTCGCCCCAAAGCGCCGCATGCACCCGCCCCGACGCGCCTTCGCCCAGAAGCTCGCCCACCGCGAGGGTGGACCAGAGGATCGGCATCGTGGCGGGTTGAACCGCAATCTCGACCGGGGTTCCCGCCAGGGCCAGCCAGGCGAGGCGAGGCAGGCGCTCCAGCCAGGACGGCAAGGTTTCGAACCGGTTGGCGGCAAGGCGCAGGAGTTCGAGGTTGGGGGCGTTCGCCAGACTTTCCGGCAAATGACTCAACCGATTGCCCGACAGCATGAGCTTCTGCAGCAAGGGGCGTTCGCCCAGGGCCTCAGGGACGGTCTCCAGCGCATTGTCGGTGACGGTGAGCCAGCGCAGCTTCGGCGGCAGCGCCTCGGCGGGGATTTCACGCAGACCCGAGCCGCGAAAGCCGATCTGGCTGAGCACAGCGCAATCGCCCAGCACCGGCGGCAGGCGTTCGAACCGATTGCCGGAGCAGAACAGCACGCGTAGTCGCTTCAGACGTCCGAGATCGTCGGGCAGGCGGGTGATGGCGTTGCCGCTTAGGTCGAGCACCTCAAGCGTATCGGCGAGACCGAAGATCTCGGTCGGAACCTCCGTCAGCCCGCATCCGGTGAGACGCAGGGTCGTCGCCCCCGCCAAGTCGCCGCAGCGCAGCGCCGCCAAGGTCTCAGCCGTCACAGCGCCGTCCTGACCGCCAGCAGTTCGGGGAAGAACTGGGTGTCGAGCACGCGCTTGAGATAGGGCGCGCCCGCCGTGCCGCCGGTGCCGGGCTTCAGGCCGATGATCCGCTCGACGGTCTTGAAGTGGGCGAAGCGCCACTGCTGGAAGCGAAACTCCAGATCCACCAGCTTCTCCGCCAGATCATAGAGGTCCCAGTGCCCGGCGGTATCGCGATAGACCGCGAGCCAGGCCGCCTGCACGCCGGCATCGAACGTCCAGGGCTCGGTGACGTCGCGCGCCAGAACGGCCTCGGGGACCACTATTCCGGAGCGAGCGAGAAGGCGGATCGCTTCGTCATAAAGGCTGGGCGCCGCCAGTAACGCCGCCAACAGGGCGTGGGCGGCGGGGTCGGGTTCGTGCACCGCCAGGGCCGCCGCGCTCTTGGCCCCCATGACGAACTCCATCGCCCGGTACTGGTAGGACTGGAAGCCCGAGCTCTGGCCCAGATGCGGGCGGATGGCCTGATAGTCGGCGGGGGTCATGGTCGCGAGCACGTCCCAGGACTGGATCAGCTGGGTCTGGATGCGGCTGACGCGGGCGATCATCTTCAGGGCGGGGCCGAGATCGTCCGCCGCCAGGTGATCGCGCGCGGCGACCAGTTCATGCAGGCAGAGCTTGATCCAAAGCTCCGAGGCCTGGTGGATGACGATGAACAACAGCTCGTCATGGTGAGGCGAGCGCGGGTTCTGGGCCGCGAGCAACCGGTCGAGCCCGAGATAGTCGCCGTAGGAGATGTCGGGACGGAGGTGCGCGCCCTGATCGTCGCGGGGCTCGGTGCTCACGTCACCGCCCTGCGCTCGGCAAAGCGCGGTTCGCGCCAACGCTCGGTGCGCATCACCTCCGCCAGCTTCTGGCCCGCCTCGAACACGTCTGCATAGCTCAGATAGAGGGGGGTGAAGCCGAAGCGCATGATATCCGGCGCGCGAAAATCACCGACCACGCCCGCCTCGATCAGGGCCTGCACGATCTCATAGCCGTGGGGGTGGGCCAGGGAGACCTGGCTCCCGCGCGCGGAAGGATCAGCGGGGCTGGCGAGGGCGAAGGCCTCGCCCATGGCGTCGTGCGCCAGGGCGATGAACAGCTCCGCCAGGCGCATGGACTTGGCGCGCACCTCCGACATGGAAATGCCGTCGAAGGTCTTCAGCCCCTCTTCCAGGGCCACGAGGCCGAGCACGGCGGGGGTGCCGGTGAGCAGGCGCTTCATGCCGAGGTCGGGGGCGTAATCGTCCCCAAAGGCGAAGGGCGCGGCGTGGCCCATCCAGCCGGTGAGGGGCTGGGCCATCGCCGCGTGATGGCGGCGGGCGGCGAACATGTAGCCCGGCGCGCCGGGGCCGCCGTTCAGGTATTTGTAGCCGCAGCCGATGGCGAAATCGACTGCGCAGCCGTTGAGATCGACCGGCAAGGCGCCCGCCGAATGGCTGAGGTCCCAGAGGGCGAGGGCCCCGGCGGCGTGCGTGGCGGCGGTGAGGCCCGCCATGTCGTGCACCCGCCCCGACTTGTAATGGACCTGGGTCAGGACCAGGAGGGC
>CAIOYC010000042.1 GCA_903862425.1 uncultured Caulobacterales bacterium
GGAGCGTCGAGGGCGGGGTAAGACAACCCGCCTATCCGGGAGCGCGTGGATGCGTCCGGCCCGTGCGTGGGATGGTAGAGACGGGGTCGGAGAATGGCCCGCGATCACGCCCACGAAGCCGAAGGGACCTGGGTCGCGCCAGGCGCCCCGGAGGCGCAACGGATCACGCGGAGCATCCTGGCTTCGTCGAAACCCACAGCGCACTACCCACGGTCCCGGACGGGGCCGGGATGCTCCGCACCCTCCCCACACCGGTTTGCAGCCGTAGAGCGCCGAGGTGCGCCTGACGAAAATCGCCGGACCGCGTGAGCGATCCGGCGACTTTGGTGGCTCAAGTCGAAGCGCCGGATAGCCCGACGCTAAGGCTCAGAAGATTTCAAAGAGGCCGGCGGCGCCCATGCCGCCACCGACGCACATGGTGACGACGCCGTACTTGGCCTTGCGGCGCTTGCCTTCCATGAGGAGGTGGCCGGTGCAGCGCGCGCCGGTCATCCCGTAGGGGTGGCCGATGGCGATGGAGCCCCCGTTGACGTTGTACTTTTCCGGGTCGATGCCGAGGGTGTCGCGGGCATAGAGGCACTGGGAGGCGAAGGCCTCGTTCAGTTCCCAAAGGTCGATATCCTCGACCTTCAGGCCGTGGCGCGAGAGCAGGCGGGGCACGGCGTAGATCGGACCGATGCCCATCTCGTCGGGCTCGCAACCGGCGACGGCGAAGCCCATGAAGCGGCCCATGGGCTCGATGTTGCGCTTTGCGGCCTCACCGGCCTCCATCATCACCACGGCCGCGGCGCCGTCCGACAGCTGGGAGGCGTTGCCGGCGGTGACGAAATTGCCCTCGCCGCGGACGGGCTTCAGGGAGGCCAGGCCCTCGAGGGTGGTGTCGGGACGGTTGCACTCATCCTTGTCCACCACATAGTCGACGATGCTTTCCTCGCCGGTGGCCTTGTCGACCTTCTTCATCTTAGTGGCGAGGGGCACGATCTCGTCCTTGAACAGGCCCGCCTGCTGGGCGGCGGCGATCTTCAGCTGGCTGCGCAGGGCGTATTCGTCCTGGTACTCGCGGCTGACGCCATAGCGCTGGGCGACGATGTCGGCGGTCTCGATCATCGGCATCCACAGGGCCGGCTTGTGCTGCATCAGGTATTCTTCGGTGTAGAAATAGGTGTTCATCCGGCCGCCCATCTGGACCAGCGAGATGGACTCCAGGCCGCCGCCGACCGCGACCGGCGCGCCTTCGTTGCGGATATAGTTGGCGGCGATGGCGATGGCGTTCAGGCCCGAGGAGCAGAAGCGGTTGATCGTCGAGCCGGAGGTGGTGACCGGGCAGCCGGCGCGGATGGCGGCCAGGCGGGCGATGTTGCCGCCGGTGGCGCCCTCGGGCTGACCGGAGCCGAGCACCACTTCCTCGACCTCGGCGGCGTCGATGCCGGCGCGCTGGATGGCGTGCTCGATCACGTGGCCGGCCATGGTGGCGCCGTGGGTGTTGTTGAAGCCGCCGCGGATGGACTTGGCCATCCCGGTGCGGGCGTAGGAGACGATGACGGCGTCGCGCATAGGCGGGTTCCTGCAGGCTTTGGAGGCAATTTAGAAGGCCGGGTATGGCCCCTTCGCAACGCAACCTAATGCGGCGAGGTCGCAAACGCCAGAGGGGCAGGACGCAATGGCGTCCCGCCCCTCCTCAGCGACCCAGCAGAGGCGATGAAGTCGAGTTTTAGTTGTAGATTTCGAACAGGCCGGCCCCGCCCTGGCCGCCGCCGATGCACATGGTGACCACGCCCCACTTGGCCTTGCGGCGCTGGCCTTCCTGCAGGATGTGGCCCGTCAGGCGCGCGCCGGTCATGCCGAAGGGGTGGCCGATGGCGATGGAGCCGCCGTTGACGTTGTACTTGGCGGGGTCGATGCCGAGACGGTCGCGGCTGTAGAGACACTGGGAGGCGAAGGCCTCGTTCAGCTCCCACAGGTCGATATCGTCCACGGTCAGGCCCTGGCGCTTCAACAGCTTCGGCACCGCGAACACCGGTCCGATGCCCATCTCGTCGGGCTCGCAGCCGGCCACCGCCCAGGAGACGAAGCGGCCCAGCGGCTTCAGGCCGCGGCGTTCCGCCTCCTTGGCCTCCATCAGCACCACGGCGGCCGCGCCGTCGGACAGCTGGCTGGCGTTGCCGGCGGTGACAGACTTGCCCTCGCCCTTGACCGGCTTCAGGCCGGAAAGGCCTTCGAGGGTGGTTTCGGGACGGTTGCACTCGTCACGGTTCACTTCGTAGTCGACCATCGACTCCGCGCCGGTGGCCTTGTCGACCACCTTCATCTTGGTCTGCATGGGGACGATTTCGTCCTTGAACTTGCCGGCCTGCTGGGCGGCGGCCATGCGCTTCTGGGATTCCAGCGAGAACTCGTCCTGATATTCGCGGCTGACGCCGTAGCGCTCGGCGACGATATCGGCGGTGTCGATCATCGCCATGAAGATGTCCGGAGCTACGTTGAACAGCTCGGGATCCACCGACTCCTTCGGAAGGGCGCCGCCGGGGATGGAGATGCTCTCCACGCCGCCGGCGACCACGCAGTCGGCGCCGTCGGAGCGGATGTGGTTGGCGGCCATGGCGATGGTCTGCAGGCCGGAGGAGCAGAAACGGTTGACGGTGGTGCCGGCGGTGGTCACCGGCATGCCGGCCAGCAGGGCGGCCAAGCGGGCCAGGTTCGGCGCGGCGTGGGCGTTGTTGCCGAGGATGCAGTCCTCGACGAAGTCCTTGTCGACGCCGGAGCGCTCGACGGCGTGCTTGATGGCGTGGGCGGCCATGCTCATGGGCGCGGTGGCGTTGAACCCGCCCCGGCCCGACTTGGCCAGGCCCGTGCGGGCATAGGAGACGATGACGGCTTCGCGCATGGACAGTTCCCTAGGACGAGTTGTTTGGAAGGCTCGGTATGGCCCTTTGCGCGCACCCTAATCCGGGACTTTTGGAAACGCCACCCCCTGGCCCAGTCAGGGAGCGCCTCTCTCAAAATGGAGCTGAGTGAGGAGCAGGCCAATCAAAACGATGACAGTAACGGCAACTAGGAGTCGCTCGAGGATACCCTTGGAGGTCCAACGATGACCCATCACGGCTTCGGCCGATAAGAGCTATCCGCCTTCCACACCGGCCGCCCGTCCGCGTTGGCGACCCTGTCCACGAGACCATAGAAGAAGTCGTCGAAGGTCTGGGCGGCAGCGAAGTCCATGGGTTGGCCGATGTCATCCTGCGGGCGGTGGTAGCGGACCTGATACCATTCCCGATAGCGTTTCTCCGCGTCGGTTCCGGGGTCGTAGCCGAACACGAAGCCCGTGGCCGGCACGCCGATCTGCATGAAGGGATAATGGTCGGCGCGGCGCACGAGGTTGCGCTCCGGCTCGCGATCGGGACGGATCTCGATGCCCATGCTCGCCGCCACGGCCTTGGCGTCTTCGCCGAGGGTGGAGTCGGTTACGGCGTGCATGGTCAGAATCTTCAGAGGAAACAGCGGACGAAGCTGGTCGAGATTGATGTCGGCGACGAGCGAAGACTTGGCCACGGTAGGATGGCGGGTGAACCAGATCGCGCCGAGCAGGCCCTTTTCCTCGCCGGTGAAGGCGCAGAACAGGATCGAACGCCTTGGGATTTTGCCGGAGGCCTTGATCCGGTCCGCCTGCTGGACCAGCAGCGCCACATAGGCCGCGTCGTCGAGCGCCCCGTTATAGAGGTCATCGCCGCGCACCGCCTCGCCGTGGCCATAGCCGTCGAGGTGGGCGGACAGGGCCACCACCTCGGCCTTCAGCATCGGATCGGAGCCGGGCAACAGGCCAAGCACGTTGGGCGATTCCAGGTCGCGCTGGCTGAGGGCGAAGCGGGCGTGCAGGCGGGCCGGAATGTCGAAGGTCTCCAGCCCCTTCTGATGTCCGCCGTCGTCCAGGATCTGGCGCGCGTTGCGGCCCGTGCCGGTGATCAGCTTGGCGAACCCGTCGTCGCTCAGGCGCATGATGGCGAAGCCCTTGGGGCCGGAGATGGTCTGGCCGCGGAAACCGACGGTGCGGGCATAGGCGTCGGGCCAGCGGGCCGGCTCGATGGTGAACAGGGGATCGTCCACCTGGATCACGCCGAGCGCTCCAGCCTCGGACGCCGCCTGCACCCGCTGCGCCCCGGTGACCATCCCGGCGCGACGGGTGTCGAAACAGACGACGATCTTGCCCTTCACCTCGCCGAGCGAGGCCGCTTCGCAATAGCCGCGGAACACCAGTTGCCCGTCGATCTCGGTGGGCAGGGTGTCGTTGGCGCGCACGGTGATCTCGTGCAGGAACTCCAGCGGCTCGGTGCGTTTGGGGCCGCCCATGCCGGGGACGAAGCCCACAGCCGCGCCCAGAACCCCGCCGCCCTTGCTCGGCGGTTCGCGCTCGATGACGAAGCTGGTCCCGGCCTTCTCGACCTTAACCTCGTGCAGGGGCACGGTCTGGAAGAAGGTCTCGCTGTCGCCCGCCGGCTTCAGCCCGGCCTCGGCAAACCGCTTGGCTACGATGTCGGCGGCCTTCCGATAGCCGGGCGAGCCAGTGTCGCGGCCGTCCATGTCGTCGCCCGAAAGCTGTTCGGTCAGCGCCCACCAAGCCTTTGTGTCGGCGTCCTTGATCTCGCCCACCCGCGATTTCGGAGCGGCGGCGGCCTGGCTGGCGACGAGGAGGGCGAAGGCGAGTGGGGCGAGTTTGCGCATGGGACCATGGGAGCGAAATCTTCGCCGCACCACAAGCGCGGGGTGGAGATTTCCTTCGGCGCGCTGCCATTTTGTCGGTCGGGCCCTTATCTGATAAAGACCGGCCACAGTCGCTTCTGGAACGCTTCCGCCCATGACGAGCCTGACGCTCGATCTTTCCCACGCCCGCCCTGCGTCCGCGCCGGTTGTCGCCTCGCCCAATCTGGCCGGGATGACGCGTGCCGAGCTGGCGACGGCGCTGGTGGAATCGAACGTGGTCGAATCCGCCAAGGTAAAGATGCGCGCAAGCCAGCTGTGGCGCTGGATGCATATCGACGGCGTTACCGACTTCGCCGCCATGACCAATGTGTCAAAGGAACTGCAGGCCAAGCTCGCCGCCCGCTTCACCATCGCACGGGCCGAAGTGATCGAGCGGCAGGTGTCCAAGGACGGCACGCGCAAATGGCTGATCCGCACCGCGCCGGGCATCGAGATCGAGAGCGTCTATATTCCCGGCGTCGGTCGAGCCGGAGCCCTGTGCGTGTCGAGCCAGGTGGGCTGCACCCTGAACTGCACCTTCTGCCATACGGGCACCCAGGCCCTGGTGCGCAACCTCACCGCCGCTGAAATCATCGCCCAGGTGCAGGTGGCCAAGAACGATCTGGGCGAGTGGGGCACGCCCAATAGGCCCCTTGGCGATGGGGATGGCGAGCGGATGCTGTCCAACATCGTCTTCATGGGCATGGGCGAGCCGCTCTACAATCTGCCCAGCGTGGCCAAGGCCATCGAGGTGATCGCCGACAATGAGGGCATCGCCATCTCGCGTCGGCGCATCACCGTCTCCACCTCGGGCGTCGTGCCGGAGCTGCAGGCCCTGGGCGAAACCACCCAGGCCATGCTCGCCATCAGCCTGCACGCCACCCACGATGACCTGCGCAACGAGCTTGTGCCGCTCAACAGAAAATACCCCATCGCCGAACTGATGGACGGCATCCGCGCCTATCCCGGCATATCCAACGCCCGTCGGGTCACCTTCGAATACGTGATGCTTAAGGGCGTCAACGACAGCCCCGCCGAGGCGCGGGCGCTGGTGAAGCTGCTCGAAGGCATTCCGGCCAAGATCAATCTGATCCCGTTCAATCCGTGGCCAGGCAGCGCTTACGAATGCTCTTCCTGGTCGACCATCGAGACCTTCGCCGCGATCCTGAACCGGGCGGGCTATTCCTCGCCGATCCGTACGCCACGGGGGCGCGACATCCTCGCCGCCTGTGGCCAGTTGAAGTCGGAGAGCGAGAAGCTGCGGGCCTCGGCGCGGCGGAAGCTGGAAACCGCGCAATGACGGCTGCTCATGACGCCTGAGGTTCAGGCGTTCGCCACCGGCTTCCCGCTCACCCTGCTTCACGCCGGGGTGACCCTGTTGCTGCTGATGCTGGGAGCTACCCTGTACACGGTGCTGTCGCCGCACAAGGAGTTCGCCGCCATCGACGCCGGGCATTCGGCGGCGGCGATCTCGCTGGGCGGTGTAGTGCTGGGTTTGGCCATCCCCCTGGCGGTGGCGCTTTCGGCCTCGCCTTCGCTGTTGGAGATCGTGCTCTGGGGCGCGTCCATCGTCGTGGTTCAGCTGCTGGTCTTCGTGCTGATCGACAAGCTGCTGGGCGGCCTACCGCAGAGGGCGCGGGAGGGCGAGGTGGGGGCCGCCGCGCTTCTCGCCTCGGCCCGGGTCTCAGCCGCCTTGATCCTCGCCGCCGCCGTGGCCGGCTAGACCTCGGCGGGGCGGGGCATGCAGTTCCCGCGCCTGCCGGTCGGCCTCGTCTATGGCGCGGTGGTGGTGGCGCTGATCTTCGCCGCCCTCGGTCGCCGCGAGAACGCCGATTCGCCCGAAGCGCCCCCGCCTCCCTCGGCGGAAGAGGGCGCGCTGCTCGCTCCCGCTTCGGCCTTCGATCCTGCCATCGTGGTCAAGACCCCCGCCGGTCCCGCCGGCCCGAGCTCTGGCACCGCCTTCTCCGTCGCGGATCAGGGCGTATGGCTCACCGCCCGCCATGTGGTCGCCGGCTGCAGGAAGATCGCCCTGATGGAGAGTCCCGGCCGCGCCGCCGAGGCGAACATCGCGCCCGGCGGCCTCTCGCCCGACAGTGGCCCACCCTCCGACCTCGCGGTTCTCGTTACCCGGGGCGGCGCGCCCGCCCTGCCGCTCGCGTCTTCCGCCCTTCGCCTGGGCGAGCGCAGCTTCCATCCCGGCTACCCCCAGGGTCAAGCAGGGGAGGCCACCAGCCGTCTGATCGGTCGCCAGACCCTCGAACTGCGGGGCCGCATCGCCCCCGGACGAATGGCCAAGAGCCGCGCCGAGCAGGTGCTGGCCTGGGCCGAGGCGGGCCGCACGGATGGGCTGAAGGGCGACCTTTCCGGCCTCTCCGGTGCGCCGGTGCTGGACACGCGCGGGCAGGTGGTGGCGGTCACCCTCGCCGAGGCGCCGCGCCGGGGTCGCATCTACACCACCCCGCCCGAAGCCATTCGAGCCGCCCTCGCCCGCGCCCACATCCCGCTGCCCGCCGGGCCGCCCACGGAGCCTGTGACGGTGGAGAATTACGGCCGCGTTGCCGACGCCCTGCGCCGCGACCTGCGTGTCACCCAGGTGGTCTGCCTCGACCGCTAGACAGGCCTTGCCGTGACCTGGCGGATGACGGCAAGCTGCGCCCATGAAAGCCCGCCTCGCCGCCGCCCTTGTCCTCGCCGCGACTCTGATCTGCGCCAGCGTCGCCGCTGCGGCCGACCTGCCGCCGAGCTATGGCCTGATCGGCTCGATGACCGCCAAGCCCGGCCAGCGCGACGCGCTGATCGCGGCGGTGGCCTCGGGCACGGACGCCATGCCGGGCTGCTACAGCTACGTGATCGCCGCCGACGCCGCGAACCCTGACCTGATCTGGATCACCGAGGTGTGGGACACCAAGGCGAGCCATGACAATTCCCTCAAGCTCCCCGCCGTCCAGGCCGCGATCGCCAAGGCCCGCCCCCTGATCGCCGGAATGGGCGGCCAGACCATCACCACCCCAATCGCAGGCGGCGGCCCGCGCTGGGAGAAAAGGCCATAGATGCGACGGGAATATTCCAAGGCCGAGCGATTGGAGCGCACCTGCCTTCGCGTAGCTGCTCATATCCGCGAATTATGGGAGGAGACAGGTAGGTCGGACACGCGGCTGCTGGACGGGCTCTTCATCCCTGATGAGCTGGTTCTGGCGGGCCATTCACATGCCTTTTCCGCCAAAGGTCGCCGGGAGCATGTCGTTCCTCGTCGGGTCGTCATCAACGAGTGCATCCGGATGGTGAAGGCCAAAGAGCCTGACATTGCCGTGGCGGCGTTCATTCGTGATCACGTCAGGATCGTGATGATCTCCAAGGAGGAGTGCGAGCGGCTCGATCGGCGTGGAGCCTTCAAGCAACGAATGCCCGAATCCTGGAAAATCGGCGGCGACATTTTCGCCCGGCTCGAAGCAGCCGAAATCGCGTGGAGTCCCAAGGCCGATTGAAATCGGAAGCCTCACCCCGCCGCCTTCCGCGCGGCGATCCAGGCGTCGATACGCTTTTCGAGCAGGTCGAGCGGGACCGGGCCGTCGAGCAGGATGGCGTCGTGGAAGGCGCGCACGTCGAACTTCGGCCCCAGCGCCGCCTCCGCCCGGTGGCGGAGCGCCATGATCTTCAGTTCGCCGATCTTGTAGCCCAGCGCCTGGCCCGGCCAGGAGATGTAGCGATCCAGCTCCACCTCGATGTTCTTGGCCGATAGCGCGGTATTGTCGGTGAAGCAGGCCCGCGCCTGTTCCCGGCTCCAGCGCAGCCAGTGGAGGCCCGTGTCGGCCACCAGGCGGCAGGCGCGCCACATCTCGTAGCTCAGATGACCGAACCGTTCATAGGGCGTCCGGTAAAGGCCCATCTCGTCGCCGAGCTGCTCCGAATACAGCGCCCAGCCCTCCACGAAGGCGGTCAGCCCGCCGTTGCGGCGGAAGGCCGGCAGGTCGGTGCGTTCCTGCTGCAGGGCGATCTGCACGTGGTGGCCTGGCTGGCTCTCATGCAGGCTGAGGGCCGGAATCTCGTAGAGCGGCCGCTGATCGAGGTGGGAGGTATTGACCTCATAGCCGCCGGCGATGCCGAGGGCGGGCGAACCCTCCTCGTAATAGGCCGTGGTGGCGCTCTCCTCGCTCTCGCGGGGGATTTCGCGCACGGCGAAGGGCAATCGCGGCAGGCGGCCGAACTCGTGGGGCAGCTTGTCGTCCACGGTCTTGGCGAACATCGCCGACTTCTCGAGCAGGGCTTTGCGCGTGGTGACGTAGAACTGCGGATCGGTACGGAGAAACTGTTGGAAGGCCTTGAAGTCGCCCTTGAAGCCGGAGGCGCGCATCTCCGCCTCCATGGCGGCGCGGATGCGCTTCACCTCGTCGAGACCGATCTGGTGGATCTGATCGGGGGTCAGGTCGGTGGTGGTGTGACGCGCCACCTCGGCCCGATAGTAGGCCTCGCCGTTGGGCAGGTCGCGGGCCGCCAGGCTTTTGCGGGCCGCGGGCAGATAGTCGTGTTCGAGAAAGGCGACGAAGGCGGTCTCCGACGGCTTGAACGCCTCGACGCGCTTCAGCCCCTCGGTCCGCAGCGCCGCCTGATCCGCCGGCGGGATGGAGGGCGGCAGGTCCTTCAGCGGGTTCATCAGGCTGTCGTCGGCCGCCGCCACCGCCGCCTGCTTGCGGGCGATGGCGAGCACCACCTGCACCGTCGGCGCCGGCTGGGTGAAGCCGGTAGCGATGCCGCGCCGGTCGTTGGCGATCTCGGTCTCATAGTAAAGCGGCAGGGCTGCGAGGCGTTTCAGATAGGCGTCGGCGTCTGCCCGGTCGCGGATATGGGTATGGCGACCCATCTGCTGCGGCTCCAGGTGAAAGCCGGAATAGGCGTCGAAATTGATCCGTGCCGTGTCGAGCCGTAGCGAGGCTAGCTGGCTCTTCAGGTCGAAGGCCAGATAGCCGCGATTAACCGCATCCTCGGAGGTCGGCTCGGAAGGCGGCAGGGCCTTCAGCCGCGCCGCGATGACCTCAAGCGCCTTCTGCTGGGCGGCCAGGGCGGCCGGGCTGTCATCCTCCAGCTTCGACAACGCCTCTCGATCCCCGTCCTGCGCCGCGAGCCAAGGGTGGAAGCTGCGCTGCTGCGCATCGAAGTCGGCGATGATCTTCGCCAGTTCAGGCGAAG
This sequence comes from uncultured Caulobacterales bacterium, assembly GCA_903862425.1. Lineage (GTDB taxonomy): Bacteria > Pseudomonadota > Alphaproteobacteria > Caulobacterales > Caulobacteraceae > CAIOYC01. The sequence goes on from CAIOYC010000042.1 coordinate 9,916, forward strand.
GCCTGGGCGGCGCTGCGGCGACCGGGGCGGCAAGAACGGCGAACGAGGCGGCGGCAAGGAGCAGAGTTTTCATAAGCCGAGCTTAGCGCGGTTCCTGCGTTGGGCCAGAGCTTCGCGCACCCGGAAAATTCGTCGGATGAACCGGCGGCCATCCCTGCTTTCATCCCGGGCACGGGTCAGATCGGGGTGCAGACCTGTTCCAGCCAGGCGCGTACCTCCGGCTCCACGTGGGGGCCGACCGTCTTAGCGACCCGGGCGTGATAGGCGTTGAGCCAGTCGCGCTCTTCGTTCGTTAGCATCTGGGGCACGATCAGGTTACGGTCGATGGGGGCCAGGGTCAGGGTCTCGAACGACAGCATGGGTCGCTCCCCGCCCGGCGCGTCCTCGGGCGCTTTCACCGTCACCAGGTTCTCGATGCGGATGCCATAGGCGCCGGTCTTGTAGTAGCCGGGCTCGTTGGAGACGATCATGCCGGGCTGCAGGGCCACGGTGTTGGGGGCCTTGGCGATGCGCTGCGGTCCCTCGTGTACGCCGAGATAGGAGCCGACGCCGTGGCCGGTGCCGTGGTCGTAGTCAAGGCCCTTGGCCCAGAGCGGCGCGCGGGCCAGGGCGTCCAGCGCCGACCCCGTGGTGCCGACCGGGAAGCGCGCATTGCCGAGCGCGATATGGCCCTTGAGCACCAGGGTGAAACGCTCACGCATCTCCTGGCTGGGCGTGCCGATGGCCACGGTGCGGGTGACGTCGGTGGTGCCGTCCAGATACTGGGCGCCGGAGTCCACCAGCAGCAGGTCGCCCGGCCGGGCGCGGCGGTTGGTCTTCAGGGTCGGGCGATAATGGACGATGGCGCCGTTCGGACCGGCCCCGGCGATGGTGTCGAAGCTGAGGTCCTTCAGTGCGCCGGTGGCCTCGCGCAGACCTTCCAGCCTGGTGACCGTCTCAACCTCGTCCGGCGGGCTGGTCTGGCCCTCGGTGGCGAGCCAGTAAAGGAAGCGGGCGAGGGCGACAGCGTCTCGCTCATGCGCCGTGCGCGCGCCCTGGATCTCCACGGCGTTCTTGCGGGCGCGGGGCAGGGCGCAGGGATCCGCCCCCCGGATCACGGCGGCGCCCTCCGCCTCCAGAGTGTCGAAATACCAGGCCGAAGACTGAGCCGGATCGACCAGCACCTTCATGCCCTTGAGTTCGGCCAGGGCGGCGGGCAGGGCGGCGTCGCTTTCCAACGACACCTGGTTGCCGAGCCAGGCGGGCAGTTCGTCCGAAACCTTCGCCGGATCGAGGAACAGGCGCGCGGTTCCGTCCTTGCGCAGGATCGCCTGGCCGAGCGGCAGGGGCGAGCGGATCACGTCGCCGCCGCGGACATTGAACAGCCAGGCGATGGAGGAGGGGGCCGTCAGCACGGCGGCGTCCGCGCCGGCCTTGGCGATGGCTTCGCCCACCCGCGCGCGCTTATCGGGAGAGGCTTCGCCCGCATAGGCCAGCGGATGGGGCACGACGGCGGCGGTGGGCTGGTCTGGCCGGGCGGCGGCCCAGGCGAGATCGACCGGGTTGTCGTTGACGGCCTTCAGTTCAGCCCCAGCCTTGGCGGCGGCGATCTTCAGCCAGCCGAGTGCATCAGGACTGTGCAGGCGCGGGTCGTAACCGATGACCTGGCCGCGCTCAGCCTTCTCCTCGATGTAGAGCGGCACCCCGCCCTCCACGAGATCGCGCGCCTCGAACAGGCCGGCGTCGACCTGGGCCTTGACCTGCAGGGTATAGCGACCGTCCACGAACACCGCCGCCTTGTCGGTCATGACGATGGCGGCGCCCGCAGAGCCGGTGAAGCCGGTGGCCCAGCTGAGCCGCTCGTTGGCGTCTGGCAGGTATTCGTTCTGGTGCTCGTCCTCGTGCGGGATAAGAAAACCGTCCAGCCCCTGTTCCTTCAGTTTCGCACGGATCAGCGGCAGGTGCTTGGACCCGAACGAGGGGTCGGCCTGGTCGTCGAAGGTCTGGCGCATGGGTTCACTTCCGCAGCTATGGGCCGGTTCTACTCCGGGCGCTGGCCTCGGGCCAAGGGTGTGATGCCCCTACGCCGCAGGAGAGCGGCCTTGCGGCGACGCGCGCGGACGGGCAGGCTCACCGGTTCATGGCGGTCTTCCTTGTTCTCGTGGTGATCGGCGCGCTGGTCTTGGTGGGATCGCTGCTGCGCCTGCCCGGCTTCAACAGTGTGCGCGGGCGCATGCGCTGGGGCATGGCGCTGCTCTATATCGGCTTCGGCGCGGCGCACCTGGCCCTGTGGCGCCGTTTCATGCCGATCATGCCGCCGCTGATCCCCTATCCGGAGCAGGTGGTGCTGTTCACAGGCGCCTGCGAGATCGTCGGCGGGCTAGGAATGCTCCAGCCAGCTACCCGGCGCTGGTCGGGCATCGCCCTGGCGCTCTATGCCGTGTGCGTCTTCCCCGCCAACCTCTACCACGCGTTCGCCCATGTGGACGTGCCGGGCCTGCCGTCGAGCTGGTGGTACCACGGGCCGCGATTGCTGCTTCAGCCTTTGTTTTTCTGGTGGGCGCTGTTCGCGGGCGGCGCCATCAACTGGCCCTTCGACGACCCCCGTCCCGAATTCGCCAAGTCCGGCTCGTTCCTGGGCGCCGCCCCGCCGGAAGAGTAAAGATTTTAGACCCGCCTCAGCACCAGGGTGGCCCAGGCGTCGCGGTGGATGCGGCGCTCGGTGATGAAGCCACGGGACTGATAGGCGGCGCGCACAGTGCGTTCCTGGGTGCGGAGCAGGCCCGACAGGATGGCCTTGCCGCCCGGCTTCAGCGCCCGGCGGATGTCGCTCGACAGATGAACCAGCGGCCGAGCCAGGATGTTGGCGAAGACCAGATCGTAAGGCGCCTGGCCCGATACCGCCGCGTGGGCGAGGCCGTTGGCGTGAACGAACCGCACCCTGGCGGCGTTCAGCGCGGCGTTCTCATTGCCGATCCGCACCGAAACCGGATCTATGTCGGTGCCGACCACGGTAGGCGAGCCGGTCCGCGCCGCGGCGATGGCCAGCACGCCGGTGCCCGCGCCCACGTCCAGCACCCGGTCGAACCGCTGGCGTTTCAGAAGCTGATCATAGGCCCAGAGGCAGCCGACGGTGGTGCCATGGTGGCCGGTGCCGAACGCGGCGCCCGCCTCGATGCGCAGGTTGACCGCGTTCACCGGCCGGCGGCCCCGATCATGCGCGCCATAGACGAAGAAGCGGCCCGCGCGCACCGGCGGCAGACCCGACAGCGCCATGGCCAGCCAGTCCGCATCGGCCAGGACCTCGGTCGTGGTGGTCAGGGCGGGGAAGGCGGCGAGCGTGGTCTCGATGCCGGTGCGTTCGTCGCCAGAGGTGGGGAAGGCGTCGATGCGCCAGATACCCTTGTCCTCGTCTTCCTCGAGGATGGAATAGGTGGCGCCCTCCAGCATGGGATCGGCATCGATGGCGGCGGCGGCGGCCTCGGCCTCGGCGCGATGACCGCGCGACACGATCTGAACGGCGGCGTCGTCATCCATGCGGTTCGTCCTTCATCAGCGCGGCCACGGCCCGGTCGCCGGGCGATGACGAGGCGGCGAGGCCGTCCCTTACCCCGGCCTTATCCGATGCGCTTCGGTTCTGCGACAGTTTGCGAACGCCCTCCATGCGTTGGATGACGAGGCGGACGCCGACGATGGCGTTCAACAAGCCCGCCACATAGGTCTCCGGCGCGTCTTCCACTGACCAGGGTGCTGGACGATCCGATTCGAACCGGTCGGTCAGCGCCGCCACGACGGCGCGCAGTTCGGCGGGATCGTCGAATCGCTCCAGTCGCCCGTACACATGCACCGTCTGGTAGTTCCAGGTGGGGACGACGCGGCCGTGCTCGGCCTTGGACGGATAGAAGCCGGGCGAGACATAGGCCGATGCGCCGTTGAAGATCGCCATGGCGGGGACGCCATCCATGGCGGCCACCGGGTTCTGCCGCGCCAGATGGCCGACCAGTGTCCCGGCCTCGACGTCGTGCAGCAGGGGTAGGTGCGCGGCTTCCAGACGCTCATCGGTGGTGACCACCAATGTCGCCAACGGCGCGCGCGCCATCATCGCCGCCAGCTCGGCAGGGTCGGTGACGGCGAAGGCGGCGGGCGCGTACATCGGTCCGGTTTAGCGGGCTAAGCATCGAGCACCAAGGACGGGTTAGTCCTGCAGCGCCTCGGCGATCATGGCCTGGGTAAGACGGTGAGCAGGGCGGCCGCCTGCCCTAGACCCCACGCCAGCTCATCAGGCTGGCGCGCTCCACGTCGTTGTCGCTGAGTTCGGCCCCGACCGCTGATGGGGCAGCACGAAAGGGGACTGGAAGATGCGCATCACCGCCGATAGCACGGCCACCCAGACGGCGAGACCCATCTGCCCCAAGCCCATGCAGGGGTCGACAATATCGAGGACGCCTACAGGATGCTGGGCGCCGTTTGGTGTGATAACCATCGCCGATAGATGGCCGGTGGGCTCCAGCGTCGCCGGTGGCTGAGACCATTCAGCGCCGGAAGTCGTCGAGGCGGATCTGGTGGCGGTTCACCTTGTCGTAGAAGGTCTTGCGAGCGAGGCCGAGGCTGCGGATGGCGGACTGCACGTCGCCGTGGCAAGCGGCGAGGGTCTCGCGGATGATGTCGGCTTCAAACTGGCTTACCCGCTCGGGCAGGGTCTGTCCCGCCTCATCGCCTGCGCCCCCCGGCAGGCGGGCGTCCTCCAGCCCAAGGGCGAGACGCTCGGCGAAATGCTCAAGCTCGCGCACATTGCCGGGCCAGTCGTGGCTCTGCAGGTAGGCGTGGACCGGCGATGTCACGGGCGGGATCGGCCGATGCAGGCGGGCGCTGGCCGCTACCAGAAAATGCTGGAACAGCAGGCGGATGTCGTCCTTGCGCTCGGCCAGGGGCGGCAGGTGCAGGGTTACTCCGCTCAGCCGGTAATAGAGGTCGGCACGGAAGGCCCCGCGTTCGACCACGGCACGCAGGTCGGTACGCGTTGTGGCGACGATGCGCAGGTCGATGGGGCGCGGCGTCTCGGCCCCCACCGGCCAGAGCTCTCGCGCCTCCACCACGTCCAGCAGCTTGGCCTGCTGCGCAACGGAGAGGCCGTCCACCTCGTCCAGCAGAAGGGTGCCGCGATCGGCGCGCTCGAGCCGGCCGGGGGTGCGCCGCGCCGAACCGCCATAGGGGCCGAATTTGGCCCCGGGTTCGAGACCGAACAGCTCCGCCTGGAAAGTCTCTTCGGGCAGGGAGGCGCAGTTCACCTGCACGAAGGCGCGGGCGCGACGGCGGCTCATCTGGTGCAGGGCGCGGGCGGCGGTCTCCTTGCCGACGCCGCTGGCCCCCGTAATCAGGAGGTCCACGTCCGCATCGGCCACCTGGGCAAGGCTGGCGCGCAGGCGTTGCATCGCCGCGCTCTCGCCCAGCAGCATGGCCTTGCCGCCGGCGGCTTCCGCGTGCAGGCGGCGCAGATGTCGGTTCTCGAGCACCAACCGGCGCTTCTGGGCGGCGCGGCGCAGGGAAGCGGCGAGGTCGTCGAGCGGGAAGGGCTTGGCCAGGAAGTCGTAGGCCCCATCCTTCAGAGCCTGCACCGCCATGGGTACGTCGCCATGGCCGGTGATCAGTATGACCGGGATGTCCGGATCGATGCCGCGCACACGCTCGAACAGGGCGAGGCCGTCCATGCCGGACATGCGCACATCGGTCAGCAGCACGCCGTCAAAGGCCGGGTCGATGTGGCGGAGCGCCTCGGTCGCGCGCGAGAAGGGGCGGACGGAGAAGCCGGCGATCTCCAGTCCCTGGGTTTGGGCGGCGAGCAGGTCGCGGTCGTCATCGACGAAGATGACGTGGTCGGGCGCGACGATGCCGGCAGCGTCGCTCATGCATGCATCCGCTTGAGCTTGAGGGTGAAGCTGGCCCCCGCCTCGGAGCTCTCGGCCAGGAGCTCGCCGCCGAAGTCGCGCAGGATGTCGTGGGCAATAACGAGGCCGAGCCCCAACCCCTTCTCCTTGGTGGTTACGAACGGGGTGAACATCTGCTCCATCACCTCGGGCGCGAGGCCGGGGCCGTTGTCGCTGATCGTGAGGCGCACGACCTCTGCCTCCACCTCGATGGAGATGCGCACCATGGGGTCGGCCGTATCCTCCAGCGCCTCGAAGGCGTTCTGCAGCAGGTTGACGATCACCTGCTCGAGCCGAATGCGCCCGCCGAGCACTTGCAGGTGCGGGTCGATCGGGTCGCGTACCAGCTTGACCCGGTTGTGACGCAGGCGCGAGCGGTTGAGCAGGATGGAGGAGTCCAGCGTCTCCTTCAGCAGCACCGGCTCGACGGCGCCCGTGGCCTTGCGGGAAAAGGCGCGCAGGCCGCCGGTGATGTGGCCGATGCGGTCCGCCATGCGCACAATGTCGCCGAGGTTCTGCTCCACCAGCGGCGGAGCGGCGATCTTCTGGCGAGCCAGCAGCTTGGTGCAATTCTCAGCCAGGACGCGGATGGTGGCCAAGGGCTGGTTCACCTCGTGCGCCACCCCCGCCGTGATCTGGCCGAGCTGGGCCAGTTTGTTAGCTTGAACGAGGTCGACCTGCAGGGTGTTGAGCTGGCGCTCGGTCTGCTGCCGTTCCCGGATCTCCTCCGACAGGCGGGCGTTGGCCCTGCTCAGCTCCTGGGTACGCAGCGCGACGTTGCGTTCGAGCCGTGCACGATAGTCCCGTGCCTCGGCCGCGCGCTCCACGATCCGCTGGCGACGGCGACGCAGCCAGGCCACGAGGGCGGCCAGCAGCATCAGGATCAGCAGGGCGATGAGCGTCACGCCCCGCGCCGCATCCTTCGCCTCCTTGCGAGAAGAGAGCAGGTTCAGCCGCCAGCCCGCCACCGGCGCGGGGAGGGCGGTGACTATCTGGTCGGGCCGGGCGATCTGACCCTCGCGGAACCGCAGGGCGGGGATGCTGGTGAGCAGCACCTTGCCCGTCCGGTCCGTCACCACCGTGGTGGTACGTGCGCGGGACCATGCCGCTTCCATGGCGTCGAACTCGACCTTGACCACCACCACGCCCACGGGTCGCCCGCCTGCCTCGACCCGGTGGGCGATATAGAGGCCGGGCCGCAGGCTGACCGTACCGAGGGCGAACTGCTCGGCCTGTCCGTTCCTGAAGGCGTCGGCGAAGTAGCCGCGGAAGGCGTAGTTGCTGCCCACGAACGAGGTCGGAAGGGCGTAGTTGGACGAGGATATGGTCCGCCCGTCGCGGTCGATCAGATAGATGGCGGCGCTCTTGGTCTCGTCTCGCAGCCGGGCCAGCTTCTTGGAGATGGCCAGGGCGGCGATGGGGGTGCGCTCGACCAGCGCGTTGATGACGTCGCTATCGTCGGCGAGGATGACCGGGGCGGAGCGCTGTTTGTCGAGTTCGCTCTGCAGCACCGCAACCTGCAACTGGGCGCTGACCTTGGCGTCACGCTCCAGCCCTGCCGTGGCCCGGTCCAGGGCGATGTCGTAGACCAACAGCAGGCCGGCGAGCGCGAACAGAACCAGCACCACCACCGCCCAGCGCGGCCAGATTTGGCGCAGCCAAGGCCCAGGAATGGTGAGCGAATTTTCGCTCACTATGCCACATCCGATGTGCGGGAAAGGTTACAAATTGCGGTCGTGAGTTGATTGATAGTCATGTAAATATGTTCTGAAACAGCGGCTTAACAATTCTGGCTAAATTGCGTTGCGCATGACGGTCTTGCTCATATCCTGAGCCTAAGCGCGATTTGTAAAAACGCGCAGAGGAAATTTCAGCGGGATCTGTCGAGAACGACACCCGCCGGGGCGGAGACGGTAAGGTCTTGATCGTGAATTCGACGCCGGCGGCGCCCAAGCGGCACAAGGGTGGCTGGCTGTACCTGCAGGTGCTGGTCGCCATCGCCATCGGCGTGGCGCTTGGACACTTCTATCCGGCCTTCGCGGTGACGCTGAAGCCGCTGGGCGATCTGTTCGTCAAGCTGGTCAAGCTGGTTATCCCGCCGGTGATCTTCCTGACCATCGTCACCGGTATCGCCGGCATGGGCAGCCTCGGCACGCTGGGCAAGGTGGCGCTGAAGGCCTTCGCCTATTTCTTTGTGGTCTCCACCCTCGCCTTGGTAGTCGGGATGCTGGCTGCCAACCTGCTCCACCCCGGCGCGGGGATGAACATCGACCCGCACACACTGAACGCCGGGTCGATCAAGGACTACGCCGCCAAGGCGCACGACGTCTCGATCCAGGGCTTCTTCACCTCGCTTGTGCCCGACTCCCTGGCCGGCGCCTTCGTCGAGGGCAACATCCTGCAGGTGCTGCTGGTATCGATCCTGTTCGGCGTGGGCTTCTCCATCGCCGGCGAGAGGGCGCGGCCGGCCCTGGCCTTCTTCGAGGCCCTGACCCAGGTGGTGTTCCGCGTGGTGGATATCCTCATGCGTCTGGCCCCGCTCGGCGCGCTGGGGGCCATGGCCTTCACTATCGGCAAATTCGGCGTCGGCGCGGTGGTCAACCTCGCGGGGCTGGTGGCCAGCTTCTACTTCACCTCCGCCGTGTTCGTGCTCGTGGTGCTGGGCGCCATCGCCGCCCTGAACGGGTTTTCGATCCTCAAGCTGATCATGTTCATCAAGAGCGAGATCCTCTTGGTGATCGGCACCAGCTCCTCCGAGTCGGCGCTGCCGAGCCTGATGGAGAAGCTGGAGGAGGCGGGATGCGCGCGGCCGGTAGTCGGCCTCGTGGTGCCCATCGGCTATTCGTTCAATCTCGGCGGTACCAACATCTACATGTCGCTGGCGGCGCTGTTCATCGCCCAGGCCACCAATACGCACCTGACCTTGGGCGACCAACTGCTGCTGCTCGGTGTCGCCATGCTGAGCTCCAAGGGCGCGGCGGGCGTGACGGGAGCGGGCTTCATCACCCTGGCGGCGACGCTTTCAGTCGTGCCCACCGTGCCGATCGCCGGGATGGCGCTGATCCTCGGCGTCGACCGCTTCATGTCCGAGTGCCGGGCCTTGGCCAACGTCATCGGCAATGCGGTGGCCACCGTCGTGGTCGCCCGCTGGCAGGGTGCGCTCGACCGCGACCGCTTCCGCGATGCCCTGAACGGCATGCCTCGACTTCCATCCACCACGCCCGAGGGGGCGACTACCACCTGGACCGAGGCCGAACCGGCCGAACGCGCCAGCGCCTGACAACAAAAACAAGGGGGAAACTCATGAACCATCGCCACCAGCTTCTCTGCGGCGTCGCCCTCGCGGGCGTGCTCGCCGCCACGACCGTCGCCGCGCAGGAAACCACCGCCGCGCACGCGCCGAACCTATCCATGTCGGTGATCGCCGCCGAGGCCGCACCCATCGCCACGGCTCCGGTGGTCGAGAACCCCAACCAGCCGAGCCAGACCGTCGAGGTGGTCGGCTCGCGCATCCGCGGGGCCAAGACCACCACCGCCCTGCCGGTCACCGTGCTCAGCACCGACCAGATCACCGCCACGGGCGCGGTGAGCGCCGACGACCTGTTCCGCGACATCCCGCAGATGGGCGCGGTGCAGTTCAACCCCGCCAACGGCCAGCAGACCTCCAACTCGGCGCGGGGCGACATCGCCTCCATCGACCTGCGCGGCGCCGGGATCGGCAACACGCTTGTGCTGGTGGACGGCCGACGGATCGTCTCCTGGCCCACCAGCCAGTCCAAGGGCAACGTGCCCTTGATCACCTATAACGCCCAGACCCTGCCCACGACCGGCATGGACCGGCTGGAGATCCTGCGCGACGGCGCGGGCGCCATCTACGGTTCGGACGCCGTGGCCGGGGTGGTGAACGTGGTCTCCAGGACCAATTTCGACGGCGTGCGCGTCTCCAGCCAGTACGGTTTCGCCGAAGGCACGCACCGTAAGGAGTACGACAACACCCTGTTCGCCGGCCGCAACTTCGCGGATGGCCGCGGCAACGTCTCGTTCTCGCTCGATATCTACGACCGTACCGCCCAGCGCCCGAGCGACGAACCCTATACGGCGACCCAGGACCTGCGCTCCTACTTCGCCGGCAATCCGGATTACAGCGCCAGCGCCGTGCCGGACGGTCGAGGCAACCAGAGCTCCTTCCCGGCGCTCGTGGCGAAGACGGCCAGCGGCGGCACGACAACCACAGCGATCAAGCAGGGAACGGTCTCGCTGACCACCGCCGCCGGCTCGTTCCACATCCAGCCCAGCACCCTGGCGGGCTGTGTCTCGCAGATCGGCAACGGTCTGTGCATCGGCACGGGCACGGTGCCCTACACAACCACCGCCAACAGCCTACGCTATGACGCCGCCGCCCTGGACGCCATCACCATCGCCCCGTCCATCGACCGGCAGAACGGCGCGTTCAACGCCCACTACGACGTGAGCAACAACCTGACAGTCTATGGGCAGGCGAACTACTACCACTCGGAATCGCACGGCCTGACCACTCAACCGACCGCGCTCGTGGCTATCGGCGTGCCGGCCAGCAACTACTACAACCCCTTCGGCCCGGTGACCTTCGCCAACGGGACCGCCAATCCAAACCGCCTGCCGGGCCTGACCAACGTGTCCGCCGCAGGCATTCCGGTGACCTTCGCCACCTACCGCTTCAACGACCTGGGTCCAGACCATGTGGACGTGGACTCCTACCAGGACCGCTTCCTGCTCGGCGCCAAGGGCAAGCTGTTCGGTTTCGATTTCGACTCGGCCCTCATGTACGGCGAGGCCCAGGTCACCGATAGCTCCGACGGGATCGACAGCAACGCCCTGGCCAAGCAGCTCGCCCTGTCCACGCCGGATGCCTACAACCCCTTCAACGGCGGCTGCCTGGACGGTTCCGGCGGACGGGACTGCACCCCAAGTTCGCAGACGGCTCTGGACGCCATCCGCCTGCGCCTGAAGCGAGTGTCCAAGTCCACGCTCACCGATGCGGACTTCAAGCTTTCCAAGTCGGACCTGTTCCAGCTACCCGCCGGCAATGTGGGCATCGCCATGGGATTGGAAGGTCGCCGCGAGGGTCACTCGGACATCCGCGATCCGCACGTGAACGGCCAGATCACCTTCACCGACCCGGTCACCGGCGCCTTCTCCGCCGCCGACGCCACCGGTGTGAACGTCACGCCGTCCACTTCCGGTTCGCGCACCGTCTTCTCCGCCTATGCAGAACTGGCGGTGCCGATTGTTTCGCCGGCGATGAACATCCCGCTGGTGCGGTCGGTCGATGTGCAGCTGGCCGGACGTTACGAGCACTATTCGGACTTCGGCGACGTGGCGAAACCCAAGGTGGCCGTGGCCTGGGACGTGGTGCGCGGCGTGCGCCTGCGCGCCTCGTGGGAGCAGGGCTTCAAGGCCCCGAACCTAGAGACCACCGCGCCCTTCACCTATGCCCGCGCCCAGACGGTGACCGACTATTACCGCTGCCAGGCGGCGCTGAACAAAGGCACGATCACCAACTTCAGCACCTGCACCTATCAGTACGGTGTGACCTATAACGAGAGCGGCAACCCGAACCTGCAGCCGGAAACCAGCGAGACCTACGACCTGGGTCTGGTGCTCCAACCCTATTTCATCCCGAGCCAGTTCGGCAATTTCACGATCACGGTCGATCGGTGGCAGATCAAGCAGAAGGGCATCGTCGGCGTCGTCGGCTTCGCCAATACCGCCGTGCAGGACTATGTCAGCCGCATCCAGGGCGGGACCGGCACAGCCGCCCTGGTCCGCAGCGCGCCGACCGTGGACGATGTGGCCTTCTATGCCGGCTCTGGCCTGGCCCCGGTGGGAGCCCCCACCACGGTCAACGACACGTTCCAGAACCTGCAACCGCAGACTATTTCGGGCGTCGATCTCAGTGTCGCCTGGCACAAGCGCAGCGAGCACCTGGGCATCTGGGACGCCAGCTTCGACACCACCTATCTGGACAAGTTCTATCAGGCCCCGTCGCCCGAGGTGGCCGCCCTGTTCGCGGCTCGCGCCGCCGGCGTGATCAATGTGGCCACACCGCTGACGGGCGGCGCCAGCCAGATCGAACAACTGGCCAATCCGCGCTGGAAGACCATCGCCACCCTGACCTGGACCTATAGCCCGGTGAAGATCGGCGCCTCGGTGGTCTATACGGGCCAGACCCAGGACATCAACTTCCTGTCGGCGGCGGGCGTGCCCTATCCGGTGAAGTCGTTCACCCAGGTAAACCTCTACGGCTCCTATACCTTCGATCACCTGAAGTGGGGCCACGACGTGACGGTGAAGGTCGGTGCGCGCAACCTGTTCGACCGCAATCCGCCGATCGAATCCGACGGCTATAACGGGGCGCTCTACCAGCCCTACGGTCGCTACTGGTACTTCAACATCGCCGCCTCGTTCTAAGCTTGCCCAAGGGTTCCGCCATGCCGATGCTTCGTCCGCTTCTCCTGTCGTTGGTCGCGGCGTTCGGCATGGCGGGGGCGGTGAAGGCCCAGTCGCCCGCGCCATCAACCACCCCGGTCGTGGACTGCCCGAAGTCCATGCCGGCGGAGACCCGCTGCTATGCCGGGAAAGACCAGAACGGCGCCTACTACTGGATCGTCATCCCCAAGGCCTGGAACGGTTCGCTGGTGGTGCATGCCCATGGCGGGCCGAGCCTGAAGAAACCTGCCCTGGACCGGCCGACCGAGGACCTGGAACGGTTCGTGGTGACAGTGCAGGAGGGTTTCGCCTGGGCCGGGTCGAGCTATCGCCACGCCGGTTTCGGCGTGCGTGACGCGGCGGCGGATACGGACAATCTGCGCCAGATATTCTGGAACGAGTTCGGCAAGCCCAGGCACACCCTGCTGCATGGCCAGTCCTGGGGCGGTAATGTCGCGGCCAAGACCGCCGAACTCTACGGCAAGGACGCCTCGGGCAAGCCGACCTATGACGGGGTGATCCTGACCAGTGGCGTGCTCGCGGGCGGCAGCCAGGCTTACGACTTCCGCGCCGACCTGCGCGCGGTGTACCAATTCTACTGCCAGAACCTGCCGGGGCGGGACGAGGCCCCCTATCCGCTGTGGGAAGGGCTCGATCTCAATACCCGCATGAAGCGCGACGATATCGTCGAGCGCATCAACGCCTGTACCGGCGCCGAACTGCCGCCCGCCCGGCGCACGCCGCAGCAGCAGCGCATCCTGACCAACATCCTCAACGTCATCCACATCCCCGAGCGGACCTTTGTCAGCCACATGGAATGGGCCACCCAGACCTTCCGCGACCTGGTGGTGCGCCAGCTCAAGGGCCAGAACCCGTTCAGCAATACGGGCGTGGTCTATAAGGGCTCGGACGACGACGCGGCTCTCAACAAGGGCGTGGAGCGGTTCGCCGCGACGCCCGAGGGCTATCGCGCCCTGGTTTATGACGCCGACCTCACCGGCAAGCTCACCGTCCCCACCCTGACGATGCATGCGCAGGACGACCCCACAGCCTTCGTCGAGTTCGAGGCCGCCTTCCACGACACCGTGGCCAAGGCCGGCGCCTTACCTATGCTCGTGCAGACTTTCACCGACGAGCACGAGCACTCCAAGGAAGCCACGCCCGAATACGCCGCCCTGTTCCGCGGCATGCTCGCCTGGCTCGAAAAGGGCGAGAAGCCGACTGTCACCTCGCTCGCCGCCACGTGTGAAATCGCCAAGGCTACCTATGGCGAGGCCTGCCATTTCGATCCGACCTTCCTCCCTAAGCCCCTGTCCACCCGCGTCTACAGCCGGGTTAAACCGGCGCTCTAGACGCCGCCGATCCGTCACCGCCAAAGACTCGTGACGAACCCGGTGACGCTTGCTATCGGTCGAATGTGGCGACCAGCGAATCCACTACCAAGCGCGCCGTGGGGCGGCCCCGCGACCCGGCGCTGGAGGCGCGGATCAAAGACGCCGCGCTGAACGTCCTGGCCGAGCACGGTTTTTCCGGCCTGACCCTCGACCGGGTCTGCGCTGCGGCGAAGATCCCCAAGGCCACGTTCTATCGGCGATGGGATACGCCCCGGCACCTGGTGTCGGAGGCGTTCAACGAGCGCTTCGAGTACGGCCTGCTGCACGACACCGGCGATGTGGCGGCGGACCTTCGCACCTTCGCCCGCGTGCTGGTGGAGCTCTATACCGACGACCTTCTGGGCCGCTGCCTGCTGTTCATCGTCACCGAGAGCAAGGTGCAGCCCGACGTTGCCCCGCTGTTCACGGGCGCGCAGGGCCAGCGGCGGCGGCACAATGTCTCGACCCTGGAACAGGCGCTGGAGACCCAGGGCCTAAGGCCGAGCCTGCCGGCCCAAACCATTCTCAACGTGCTGAACGGCGTGGCTTTCAACATGTACGCCGCCGGTCAGCGGGTGCCGCTGGAAACCTTCGACACCCTGATCGACGTGCTGCTCAAGTCGCTCAGCAAAGCTGATCCACCCTCTACATAATTACGATACGATCTGGTTGACATATTGTCGGCGCTGCGTGAAACCTCCCGTCGCGTGGCCTGAAACAGCGCGAATAAGGGGGGAAGATGCACAGTCGGTATGGACAAACGGCGAAGCTCTGGCTGATCGGCGCCGGTGTCTCATCGGTCGCCCTCCTGGCGGCCGTGGGCGTGCACGCTCAGGACAACGCCGGGCAGGCCGGCGTGCAGGAGGTGGTGGTTACCGCGCAAAAGCGCACCGAACGGCTGCAGGACGTGCCCGTCTCGGTCGCCGTGGTCAGCGCCGCCCGGCTGGAGCAGGTCCACGTCTCCAACCTGCAGGACCTGCCCCTGCTGTCGCCGAGCCTGAGCTTCAACGATTCCAATTCCAGCCGCGGCCAGGGCCTCAGCATCCGCGGCGTCGGCACCCTGAGCTTCAGCGATGGGGTGGAGCCCAGCGTCTCCACCGTGGTGGACGGGGTGGTGCTCGGCCGCCAGGCCATGTCCACTTTCGATCTGATCGACGTGGACCATGTGGAGGTGCTGCGCGGACCGCAGGGCACCCTGTTCGGCAAGAATTCTTCCGCCGGGGTGATCAGCATCGTCACCCAGGCGCCGTCGCAGCACTTCGGCGGCGCCTGGTCGGCCAGCTATGGCGAACTCGGCGAGACCAAGCTGCAGGGCACCGTCACCGGCCCGATCGTGGCCGACAAGCTGGCCGCCCGCATCACCGCCTATTACGATACTAACGACGGCTACATCCACGACGTCACTACCGGCACGGACCTGAACGACCGCAAGCAGTACGGCGTGCGCGCCAAGCTGCTCTGGACGCCGACCTTGTCCACCGACGTAACCGCCATCGTCGACTACGCCAAGAATACCGGCGGCTGCTGCGCGCCGACGATCCGTTCGGTCACGGCCAACAACACCTATTTCGGCCACCCGTACTCGTACTATGTGGGCGTAACGCCGGGTGTGGATAACGAGCAGACCTCCGCGGGGGTGAACTCGGTCAGCAACCAATCGGGCTCGGGCGCCTCGGTGCAGGTGGACCAGCGCCTGCACGACTTCACCCTGACCTCGATCAGCGCCTACCGGCAGTATCACGTCTACGACAATATCGACTCAGACCTGACCACGCTGAACCTGCTGGACCTCAACAACGCCAACCAGAAGCAGGACCAGTTCAGCCAGGAATTCCGCCTGACCTCGCCCGCCGGCAAACGGCTCGAATACGTGGCGGGGCTTTACTATTTCTATCAAGGCCTGAAGACCCAGACCCAGTCCGCCGGTGGCCTCGGCGCCGTGCCCGCGCCGCTGTTCCTAGGCAGCCAGGTCAACCGCAACATCCACCTCGACAACACCGCCGCGTTTGGCCAGGCGACCTTCCACGTCACCGACAAGCTCTCGCTGATCGGCGGCCTGCGCTACACGGTGGAGGACCAGCACGCCTACTTCATCCGCAGTGTGATACCGGGCGCCATTGCGGCGACGCCGATCTCCGTGGCCGGTCCGGCGCTGGTAGCTCAGGGGCTTGGTTCCTACGAGAAGAAGCTCTCTGACCACTTCGCGATCCAGTACGAGATCACGCCGGATATCATGGCCTATGCGAGCTATTCGCGCGGCTATAAGGGCGCGGCGCTCAACCTGCTGAACTTCCTCAGCGCGGCCCAGGTCTCCACCGGCGCCTACGTCGTGCCGCCGGAAATCCCTACAGACTACGAGGCTGGCGTCCGTACCTCCTTCTTCCAGCACCGGCTGCAGGTGAACGCAACGGTGTTCGACGAAACCTTCAAGGGCTTCCAGGCCACCGCCTACGACTCCGTCTCCAACAGCAACACCCTGGTCAGCGCCGGCGAACTGCGATCGCGTGGGGCGGAGTTGGAGGCCCTGGCGACGCCCATGCGTGGGCTGAACCTGTCGGCCAATATCGCCTATACGGACGCCAGCTTCACCGACTTTCCGAACGGTCCCTGCTATCCGGGCCAGCTGCTGGTCGCCAACACCCGTTGCCATGCGGTGGGCGCGACCTTCGTGCAGGATTTGAAGGGCCAGCAACTGAACAACGCGCCGAAGTGGGCCTTCACCCTCGGCGGCTCCTATACCCGGCCGCTGAACTGGCATGCGCTGGAAGGCTTCGTGGACGCCAACTATTCGTGGCGCAGCAAGGTGAACTTCTCACTGAGCCAGGACCCGAACACGGTGCAGGACGCTTATGGCGTGCTGAGCCTGAACGTGGGGGTGCAGACCCCCGGACAGCGCTTGCGGCTGGCGGTGTTCGCCCGCAACCTGACGGACGAGCACTATGCCTCGTTCATCTATGCCAGCTCGTTCCAGGCCGGCAGCGCGTCGGTTCCGGCCGGTTACAGCCAGTTCTTCCCCGAGGCGGCGCGCCGGATCGTCGGCGTCTCGCTCAGCGGCAAGTTCTAGTCCCAGAGGATCACCCATGCGTCGTCGTCAGTTGCTGCAATCCGCCGCCGCCGCGGCCTTCGCCGGTCTTGCGGGGGTGGGGCTCGGCGGGGCGGGCAAGCGGCCGCCGAACTTCGTCATCGTGCTCTGCGACGACCTCGGCTACGGCGACATCAGCCTCGACGGCAAGGGCCTGATCAAGACGCCCGCCATCGCCCAGATGGCGCGCGAGGGTGTGTATCTCAGCGACTATTACGCGCCCGCCAATCTGTGCAGCCCGTCCCGTGCGGGCCTTCTCACCGGCCGCTATCCGGTGCGCACGGGCCTCGGCTACGAGGTGATCATGCAGAAGGACGAGCGGGGACTGCCGCTCAGCGAGGTCACCATCGGCAAGGCGCTAAAGCCCGCCGGCTACGCCACCGCCCTGTTCGGCAAGTGGCACCTCGGCCATCTCGGCCCGTCCTGGCCGCCGACCAAGCACGGCTTCGACGCCTTCTTCGGCATCCCCTATAGCCACGACATGAAGCCGCTCTCCCTGTTCGAGAGCCATGCCGGGTCGGACAAGATCGAGCAGGGGCCAGTGGATTATCCGCAGCTCCAGCAGGCGTTCTACGCCCACGCCGAACGCTTCATCGAAGCGAACAAGGACCGGCCCTTCTTCGTGGAGCTGGCGCTCAGCGCACCCCACCTGCCCGAATATCCGCATGCGCCGTTCGACCAGGGCACGGTGGCCGGCCCTTACGGCGCGGTGGTGCAGGAGATCGACTCCATCGTGGCGCGCCTGCTCGCCAAGCTTCGGGCGCTGAAACTGGAGAACGACACGGTGGTGATCTTCACCTCCGACAACGGTCCCTGGTTCGAGGGATCGTCGGGGGGGCTACGCGAGCGCAAGGGCGGCGGTGCGTATGATGGCGGCTATCGCGTACCCTTCATCGCCTGGGCCCCGGGCCGGATCGCGCCGGGCCGCACCGTCTCGTCCATGGCTACGGGCGTCGATATCCTGCCGACCTTCCTCGCCATGGCCGGCCAGCCGCCGCTGAACGGCGTGACCCTCGACGGCAAGGACATTACACACCTGCTGACCGACGGCGCGCCCTCGCCGCACGAGGCCATCGTCCTGTTCGACAACGAGGTCCCGATCGGCATCCGCACCCAGCAGTTCAAGTACATTTCGGCCGCCTACTACCGCGGGATCAAGCTGCCCTACGCGCTGCTCGGCTATGAGGAGTTGTATGACGTCAAGGCCGATCCATCGGAGAGCTACAGCGTCGCCGTCACCCACCCCGACATTGCGAAAGCCATGAAGGCGCGGCTGGAACAGGCGCATGCCGAGTTCGCCGCGTATCGACACAAGGACATCCCGCCCGCTTTCAAGGCCTTGCACGAGATGGCGGAGCACATGCAGGATTAGGCGCGGTCCCAATCCGCCAACGACATAAGAGCCCAGGACCCCCCATGCCCCGCACCCGACACGCCGTTTCGCTGGCCGCCCTGGCCGTCGCCTTGACGACAGGTCATGCCGCCGCCGCGCCGACAACGCCCGAGGCGCGCGCCGCCGCCCTCGTGGCCAGGATGACCACGGACGAGAAGATCGCCCTGGTGCACGGCCACTTTCCCATGTTCACCAAGGGCAAGCCCGCCGGCATGACCCTGCATGCGGGCTACATCCCCGGCATCCCGCGTCTCGGCATTCCTGACCTGCAGGAGAGCGACGCCAGCCTGGGTGTCGCCAATGCGGGGCGCGGGCCTACGGATGACGCCACCTCGCTGCCCTCGGGCCTGGCGCTGGCGGCCACCTTCGATCCTGAGATCGCCTATGCGGGCGGGGCGATGATCGGCAAGGAGGCCCGGCAGAAGGGCTACAACATCCTGCTCGCCGGCGGCGTGAACCTGGTGCGCGAGCCGCGCAACGGGCGCAACTTCGAGTACCTGGGCGAAGATCCGCTGCTGGCCGGAACGCAGGCGGGCGCCTCGATCAAGGGCATCCAGTCCAACCACATCGTCTCCACGATCAAACACTATGCGCTGAACGCGCAGGAGACCGGGCGGCACGTGGCCAATGCCGTGATCGACCCGGCGGCGTTGCAGGAAAGCGATCTGCTCGCTTTCCACATCGCCATCGAGGCTGGCCGACCGGGGTCGGTGATGTGCGCCTACAACAAGGTGAATGGGCTCTATGCCTGCGAGAACGGGCCGCTGTTCGACATCCTGAAGAAGGATTGGGGCTATAAGGGCTGGGTCATGTCCGACTGGGGCGCGGTCCATTCGGCCGAGGCTGCGCTCACCGGCCTCGACCAGGAATCCGGGCAGGAACTCGACAAGCAGGCCTATTTCGACGCGCCGCTGAAGGCCGACCTCGCCAGTGGCAAGATTCCCATGGCCAAGCTGGATGAGATGGTCACGCGGATCGTCTACGGCCTCGCCGCCAATGGGGTGCTCGATCATCCGGTCGCGGCCGGCGGGCTGGACACCGCGGCGGAGGGGGTGGTGGCCCAGCGCGCGGCCGAAAGCGCCATCGTACTGCTGAAAAATACCGGCGACGTGCTGCCGCTGGCGAAGAGCGCGCGCAATATCCTGGTCGTCGGCGGGCATGCCGATATCGGCGTGCTGTCCGGCGGCGGCTCTTCCCAGGTCGTGCCGGTGGGCTCGACCAAGTTCAAGCCGCCGTCCTGGGCGCCCTCATGGGGCGGCGGGATGATTTACCAACCGTCCTCGCCTCTAGCCGCTATCCGCGCGCTGGCAGGCGGGGCGACGGTCACCTACGACGCCGGGACCGATCCGGCCGCCACAGCCGCCGCAGCGGCCAAGGCCGACCTCGTCATCGTCTTCGCCGCCCAGTGGGCCACCGAGGGCTCGGACGTCTCGCTCACCCTGCCCGACGGCCAGGACGCCCTGATCACCGCCGTCGCTACCGCCAACCCTAAGACGGTGGTCGTATTGGAGACGGGTGGGCCGGTACTCACCCCTTGGATCGACAAGCCTGCAGCGGTGCTCGAAGCCTGGTATCCCGGCAGTCGGGGTGGGGAGGCCATCGCTCGTGTGCTGTTTGGCGAAGTGAACCCCTCGGGACGTCTGCCGGTCAGCTTCCCGACCAGCGAGGCGCAACTGCCGCGTCCCAAGCTCGACGGCGATCCGACCGCGCCGGAGTCCCTCGACCCCACCAAGGGCCAGCCGCCCTTTGACGTGCATTACACCGAAGGCGCGGAGGTCGGTTATCGCTGGTACGAGAAGACCGCCGCCAAGCCGCAATTTTCCTTCGGTTACGGCCTGTCCTACACGCGCTTCAGCTATAGCGGCCTGAAGGTCTCCGGCGGCAAGACGCTGCGCGCGACCTTCACGGTGACCAATTCCGGCAAGCGCGCTGGAATCGAAACGCCGCAGGTCTATGCGGCGGGCGAAGGGCGGACCCTCCGCTTGGTCGGCTTCACCCGCGTGGCGCTGAAGCCCGGCGAGCGTCGCACCATCACGATCGAGGCCGATCCGCGCGTCCTCGCCACCTTCGATGGCGCGGCGCATCGATGGCGCCCCGCCAAGGGTCGCTATGCCGTTACGGTAGGCCCGGCGGCGGGGCAGGCGGTCCTGACGGGAGCTGGCGTGCTGCCCTAGCGGAACCCTGCGAACGCCTTTGACAAGGCCGGTATCCCGACCAATGCTGTGACCACAAGGCGCCGGGCCAACCGGCCCACGAGGAAACATCGAGGTCGCGATGCACCCCAGCGTCCACGCCATCCAGACCCCCGACAAGCCCGCCTATATCATGGCGGGCTCAGGCGAGACGGTGACCTATGCTGAGCTCGATGCGCGGGCCAACCAGGGCGCCCATCTGCTGCGCGCCCTGGGGCTTAAGCGCGGCGACGGCATGGCCGTCTTCATGGACAACAGTCCCCGGTATTTCGAGGTGGTGTGGGCGGCGGACCGGGCGGGCGTCTACTGTACCTGCATCTCCTCCAAGCTCACCGCCGCCGAGGCCGAATACATCGTCCGCGACGGCGACTGCCGGGTGCTGATCGCGTCCAAGGGCGTGGCGGAAACGGCGTTGAAGCTGGCCCCGCTGATCGCGGACGTGAAGCTCTTCATGTGCGACGGCGCGGTGGGCGAATACGCCAGCTTCGAGGCGGCCCGCGCGACCTATCCCATCACCCCCATCGCCGATCCGTCGCCGGGCGGCATCATGCTCTATTCGTCCGGCACCACTGGGCGGCCCAAAGGGGTGAAGCACCCTCTGCCCGAGGGCGAGGTCGGCTCCAATGTCAGCCCGCTGGTGGGGCTGGGCGTCGCGCTCTACGGTTTCACGCCGGACATGGTCTACCTGTCGCCCGCCCCGCTCTACCATGCCGCGCCCCTGCGCTGGACCATGGCGGTGCAGCAACTCGGCGGCACGGTGATCGTGATGGAGCGGTTCGACCCCGAGTTGGCGCTCAGATATGTCGAGCAGTACCGCGTGACCCACGCCCAATGGGTGCCGACCCATTTCGTGCGCATGCTGAAACTGCCCGCCGAGGCGCGTGAGGGCCACGACCTGTCCTCGCTCAAGGCCGTCTGGCACGCCGCCGCGCCCTGTCCGGTTCCGGTGAAGGATCAGATGATCGCCTGGTGGGGCCCGATCATCCACGAATACTATGCCGGTACGGAAGGCAACGGCTTCACCGCCATCAACTCGGCCGAATGGCTGCAGCACAAGGGATCGGTGGGTAAGGGCCTGACCGCCGAGGTGAAGATCTGCGACGAGGACGGCAACGCCCTGCCGCCCCGCACGGAGGGCGCGGTCTATTTCGCCGGCGGCGGCGCGTTCGAGTATCACAACGATCCGGCTAAGACCGCCGAAAGTCATAACCAGCACGGCTGGTCCACCCTCGGCGACATCGGCTGGCTTGACGAGGAGGGCTATCTCTACCTCACCGATCGCAAGAGTTTCATGATCATTTCCGGCGGGGTGAACATCTACCCGGCCGAGATCGAGAACCTGCTCATCACCCATCCCAAGGTGGCGGATGTGGCTGTGATCGGCGGCCCGCACGAAGAGATGGGCGAGGAAGTGGTCGCGGTCATCCAGCCGATGGATTGGTCGCAGGCCGGCGATGACTTCGCCGCCGAGATCAGCGCCTTCGCCCGCGCCCACCTCAGCCACGTAAAGACGCCGCGGCGGATCGACTTCATGCAGGAGCTGCCGCGCCACGCCACCGGCAAGCTCTACAAGCGCCTGATCCGCGACGCCTACTGGAAGCCCGCCGCCGCTCAACAAGCCACGCCATAAGGCTCTTGGCAGCCGCAGCGTCAGCCAGTCCAGACTGCTCGAAGAGCCCGAGGAAACGCCATGCAGTTGATCAGCGACACCGTGGAGCTGGATGGCGCCAAGGGCCCTGTCCATCCACCCGTCTATCCTGTCAGCGAAGCCGAACTGTGGAACCCCGACCGGTTCAAGGCCGGCCCGCCCCTGGCCGACTTCGCCCGACTGCGCGCGGCCTCGCCCGTCGCCTGGAACGCGGAGCCGGAAGGCCGGGCGGGCTTCTGGTCGATCACGCGCTATGAAGATGTGATGCGGGTCAACAGCGACTACGAAACCTTCTCCTCGCAGAAGGGCGGCATTCTGATGGCCTATCAGAGTTCCGACCTTCAGCTGGCCAAGGCGTCGCTGGACACCATGATCAATCTCGATCCGCCCAATCACATGCAGCTCCGCCGCGAGCACATGCCCTATTTCACGCCGGCCTATCTGCGCGCCCTGACCGAACGGGTGGAGGCGGAGGTGACGCGTCTGCTCGACGTCATGGCGCCGCTCGGCAAGTGCGATCTGGTTCCGATGCTGTCGGCCCAGCTGCCGCTGTTCACCCTGTGCGAAATCCTCGGCGTACCCCCGGCGGATCGGGGCAAGTTCCTGACCTGGATGCACTATCTGGAGATGGCCAACTCGTTCGCCGCCGAGCGCGCGGGCTCCACAGGGGGCAGTCTCGAAGCCGCCGCGGCCGAGGTTCCGCCCGAACTGAAAGCCTTCCTCGACGCCTTCACCGCGGCCATCGACGAAATGTTCGCCTATGGCCGCGAGATGCTGCACAAGCGCCGCCTCGATCCGCAGCCGGACCTGATGAGCGCCATCGCCCGCGCCCAGATCGACGGAGAGTTCCTGCAGGACGAATACCTCGACGGCTCCTGGCTGTTGATCGTGTTCGCCGGCAACGACACCACGCGCAACACCATATCCGGCGCCATGGAGTTGCTCAGCCAGTTCCCCTCGGAGAAGGCCAAGCTGATCGCCAGGCCGGACCTCATGCCCGGCGCGGTGAACGAGATCATCCGCCTGGTCAGCCCGGTGATCTATATGCGTCGTACCGCCACGCGCGCCGTGGAGGTCAGCGGGCAGGCCATCGCCGCGGGTGAGAAGGTGATCATGTATTACGGCGCCGCCAATCGCGACGCGGCCGTGTTTCCCGATCCCGACCGGATGGACGTCGAGCGCTCTAATGCCGACAAGCACATCGCCTTCGGCTACGGCCCCCATACCTGTATCGGCAAGCGCGTGGCGCAGCTTCAGCTGGAAGCGGTCTATCGGCAGATGCTGGCGCGCTTTCCGGACATCCACCAGTCCGGTCCCAAGGACGTGGCGCCCAACAACTTTGTCTACGCCATCCGCTCCATGCCCGTGGAGTTCAGCCCGGTGCGCTGACCAAGCTCAGCCGAACACCGCGTCGATCCGGGGCGCGGCGGGATGGCGGTCGGCGCGCATGAAGTCGATCAGGGCGCGCAACTTGCGCGGCGCGCGGCGGCGGCTGGGATAGTAGAGGGTCAGGCCCGGCAGCGGCAGGCTCCAGTCCGTTAGCAGGCGCACCAGGCGGCCATCCTCGATGAATCGCTCGATGAAGCCGTTAGCCATATAACCGACGCCCACGCCGTCGAGGGCCGCCTGGGCCATGGCGCTCGAGTCGTTGACAATCAGGCGACCGCGAATGGCCAGTTCCAACCGCTCCTCGCCCCGTGCGAACACCCAGCGTTCGATCTGGCCGGAGGTAGCGGCGGGAAAGGCGATGCAGTCGTGCTCCAGGAGATCGCGTGGGCACTTTGGCGCGCCGCGCATCGCCACATAGTCAGGCGAGGCGATCACATGGGCGGAGAGGGGAGGGCCCACCGGCACCGCCACCATGTCCCGTTCTACGAGGTCGCCGAAGCGGATGCCCGCGTCGAAGCCGCGGGCGATGATGTCCACCAGGCCGTTCTCGATCACCAGCTCCAAGTCTATGTCCGGGTAGGCGGCCAGGAAGCGACTCAGCATGGGGCGCAGCACGGTCATATAGGCGGCGCGGGGCACGTTCAGGCGCAGCAGGCCTGAGGGGTGGTCAGCCTCCGCGCCCAGCTCTTCGGCGGCGGCGTTCAGTTCGCGCAGCGGTCCGGCGATCCGCTCCAGATAGCGCGCGCCTGCCTCGGTCAAGCTGACGCTTCGGGTGGTGCGGTTCAACAGGGCGACGCCCAGTCGCTGCTCAAGGGTGCGGATGCTCTGGCTCACCGCCGAGGGCGACACCTGCAGCCGCACGGCGGCGCCGGAGAAGCTGGAGAGTTCGGCAACCGCCACGAAGGCGGCGAGATTCTCGGTGGAGCTTTGCGCCATCGCATATCACAGATCAACTTTAACGCCTTCCGTTAGGTTACTCTCGCCGCATTGTGAAGCCTTGCTTCAAAAGTGTTGCGCAAAGTCCAGCTTGTCTGTGTCGCGTTGCAGCATGACTTGTGAGCCCGCAGCGCACGGTCATTTTCGCCGCGCTGCCGGAGTGTCGGTATGATCGGTATCGTCAAGGTCGCGCTGGCGCGGCCCTACACCTTTGTGGTGATGGCGCTTCTGATCCTGATCATCGGTCCGTTGGTGGCGATGCGCACGCCCACCGACATCTTCCCCAATATCGGCGTGCCCGTGATCGGCGTGGCGTGGCAGTATACGGGCCTGTCGCCGGACGAGATGGCGGGGCGGATCATCAGCCCCTACGAGCGCACCATCTCCACCACCGTGAACGACGTGGAGCACGTGGAGAGCACTTCGCTCTCGGGCATCGGCATCGTGAAGATCTATTTCCAGCCGGGCGTGGATATCCGCCTCGCCACCGCCCAGGTCGCCTCATTCTCGCAGACGGTGCTGAAGCAGCTTCCGCCCGGCGTCACCCCGCCGCTGATCCTGAACTACAACGCCTCCACCGTGCCGATCCTGCAGCTGGCGACCTCGTCCAGGTCGCTGTCCGAGCAGCAGGTGCTCGACAATACGCAGAACTTCATGCGTCCGGTGCTGACCACCGTGCAGGGGGCTGCGGTGCCCTATTCCTATGGCGGCAAGGTCCGCCAGTTACAGATCGACCTCGACCCGCAGGCGCTTCAGTCCAAGGGGCTGTCGGCCCAGGACGTGTCCAACGCCATCGCCGCCCAAAACCAGATCACCCCCGCCGGCCTCGTGAAGATTGGACCGCTCCAATACGTGGTGAAGCTGAACGACGCCGCCGCCACTATCGAGGATTTGAACAACCTTCCGGTCAAGCAGGTGAACGGCGCCACCATCTTCATCCACGACGTCGGCCATGTTCGCGATGGCTCCGCGCCGCAGCAGTCCATCGTGCATGTGGATGGTAACCGCGCGGTGCTGACCACCATCCTGAAGAGCGGCAAGGCCTCTACCATCGACATCGTCGACGGAGTGAAATCCAAGCTGCCCTACCTGAAGACCATCCTGCCGCCGAGCCTCGACGTGGTGCCGCTGAACGACCAGTCGGTGTTCGTGAAGTCTGCGGTAGAGGGCGTGGTCAAGGAGGGTGTTATCGCCGCCGCCCTGACGTCGCTGATGATCCTGCTGTTCCTCGGCTCGTGGCGCTCGACGGTGATCATCGCGCTGTCGATTCCCCTGGCCATCCTGTGCGCCCTGATCGCCCTGGCGGTCACCGGCCAGACGCTCAACATCATGACCCTCGGCGGTCTCGCCCTGGCTGTGGGGATACTGGTGGACGACGCCACGGTGACCATCGAGAACATCAACTGGCACCTGGAGCAGGGCAAGGACGTCAAGACCGCTATTCTCGACGGCGCGGCCCAGATCGTGACGCCGGCCTTCGTGAGCCTGCTGTGCATCTGCATCGTTTTCCTGCCCATGTTCGCGCTGCAGGGCGTGGCGGGTTACTTGTTCGTGCCTATGGCCATGTCGGTGGTGTTCGCGATGATCGCCTCCTTCATCCTGTCGCGCACCCTGGTGCCGACCATGGCGGCTTTCCTGCTGAAGCCTCATCATCCGGGCGTGCCGGAATACGACGGTGAGAACCCCTACGAGCACGAGCCCAAGCCCGCCCGCTCGCGCAATCCGCTGACCCGCTTCCAGCAAGGGTTCGAGGCGCGCTTCAACGATGTGCGCGAGCGCTATCGCGGCCTGCTCACCGTCGCCATGGAGCACCGGGGCGGCTTCGTGATCGGCTTTCTGGTGGTGGTGGTGCTGTCCATGGGGCTGGCGCCGTTCCTGGGCTCCAACTTCTTCCCCTCGGTGGATTCGGGGCAGATCACCCTGCACATGCGCCCGCGGATCGGCACTCGGATCGAGAACGCCTCGGAGCAGTTCGGCCAGGCCGAGGCGATCATCCGCCAGGTGATCCCGGCCGCCGAACTCAGCTCGATCGTGGACAATATCGGCCTGCCCACCAGCTCGATCAACACGATCTACAACAACTCCGGCCTGATCGGTTACCAGGACGGCGACATCTATGTTTCGCTGAACAAGAAGCATCATCCGACTGCGGACTATGTGCGCACTCTGCGCGAGCGGTTGCCGCGCGCCTTCCCGGGAGCGACCTTCTCCTTCCCGCCGGCGGACATCATCACCCAGATCCTGAATTTCGGCTCGCCTGCGCCGATCGACCTGCAGGTCTCCGGTCCCAACCTCGCCGCGAACCAGGCCTACGCGTCGAAGCTGCTGGAGAAGATGCGCGCCATTCCCGGCATCGCCGATGCGCGCATGCAGCAGTCCCTGGCCAGCCCGCAGCTGAACGTGGAGGTGGACCGCTCGCGCATGTCGGCGCTGGGCCTGACCGAGCAGGACGTGACCAACAGCGTCGGCGCCTCCATCGCCGGCACCTCGCAGACCGCGCCCACCTACTGGCTGAACCCCAAGAACGGGGTCTCCTATCCCATCGTGGCGCAGACGCCGGAATACCGGGTCGACAGCATGAGCGCGCTGGAGAACCTGCCCGTGACGGCCAGCAAGGGCGGCTCGGCCCAGGTGCTGGGCGGCCTTGGCCAAATCAAGCGTTCCCAGTCGCCGGCGGTGGTGTCGCACTACAATGTGCAGCCCACCTTCGACCTCTACGCCACGACCCAGGACCACGACCTCGGCGCCGTCGCCGCCTCGGTTCAGAAGCTGATCAAGGCGGAAGCGCACAACGCCCCCAAGGGCGCCATCGTCACCCTGCGCGGGCAGGTGGTGACCATGAACACCGCCTTTTCCGGCCTGTTCCTCGGCCTGCTTGGCGCCATCGTGCTGATCTACTTCCTGATCGTGGTGAACTTCCAGTCCTGGCTCGACCCGTTCGTGATCATCACCGCCTTGCCGGCGGCGCTGGCCGGGATCGTCTGGATGCTGTTCCTCACGGGAACGACGTTGAGCGTCCCGGCCCTCACCGGCGCCATCATGTGCA
Source organism: uncultured Caulobacterales bacterium (assembly GCA_903862425.1). Lineage (GTDB taxonomy): Bacteria > Pseudomonadota > Alphaproteobacteria > Caulobacterales > Caulobacteraceae > CAIOYC01. The sequence goes on from CAIOYC010000042.1 coordinate 37,346, forward strand.
TGGGCGTGGCGACCGCCAACTCGATCCTCGTCATCTCCTTCGCCCGCGAGCGGCTGGACGCGACCGGCGACGCGGTGAAGGCGGCCATGGAGGCCGGTTTCACCCGTTTCCGTCCGGTGCTGATGACGGCGCTGGCCATGATCATCGGCATGGCCCCCATGGCGCTGGGCCTGGGCGAAGGCGGCGAGCAGAACGCGCCCCTCGGCCGGGCCGTGATCGGCGGCCTGATCTGCGCCACCATCGCCACCCTTCTGTTCGTTCCCGTCGTCTTCAGCATGGTCCATGGCCGCAAGGCCGAACGCCACGCCCCCGACATGGCGCCGCCGGCTTCCCCCGCGCCCGGCGCCGGAGAAGTCTATGCCTGAGCACGCCCCCGCCACCGACCCCCATGCGGCCATGCAGACGCCGCCGCACAAGCCGAAGAATCTGAAGCTGATCGGCCTGATCGCGCTGATCGTCGCCATCGTGCTGGTGGCCATCGGCCTGATCGGCCGCGCCTCGGCCAATTCCAAGCTGAAGACCTGGACCAATGACCAGGCCACGCCCACCGTCGCCCTGGCCCCGGTGACCGGCGCGGCCGGCGCCGCCGACCTGACGCTTCCGGGCCAGGTGGAGGCCTTCAACACCGCCGACGTGAACGCCCGCGTAACCGGCTATCTGAAGAGCTGGACGGCCGACATCGGCACGCGGGTCAAGGCGGGCCAGACCCTGGCCATCCTCGATGCGCCCGAGCTGAACCAGCAATTGCAGCAGGCCAAGGCCGACCTCGTCACCGCCCAGGCCAACGCAAAGCTCTCCGGCACCACCAACACCCGCTATCAGCAGCTGCTGAAGGACGAGGCGACCTCCAAGCAGGACGCGGACGAAAAGTCCGGCGACCTGGCGGCCAAGACCGCCCTGGTCGCCTCCGCTCAGGCCAATGTACGCCGCCTGGCCGAGACCTTCGGCTTCACCCGCATCACCGCGCCGTTCGATGGGGTGGTTACCGCGCGTAACGCCCAGCTCGGCCAGCTGGTCGCCACTGGCGCGCCGGCCACGCCGCTGTTCATGGTGGCCGACGACCGCAAGCTGCGCGTCTATGTGCGCGTGCCACAACCCTATATCGCCCAGCTGCGCATCGGCGAGACCGTGCAACTGACCGTGCCCGAATATGCCGGGCGTAGCTTCACCGCCGTCCTGGTGCGCACCTCCGACGCAGTGGACCGCACCAGCGGCACCCTGAACGCCGAATTGCAGATCGATAACGCCGACCACGCCCTGAAGCCCGGCGAGTACGCCACCGCCAAGTTCGCCATCAAGGCCCCGGCCCAGTCGGTCAGCCTGCCCTCCAGCGCCATCCTGTTCCGCGACACCGGCACCATGGTCGGCGTCGTCGGGCCGGACAACAAGGTCAGCCTGCGCAAGGTGATCATCGCCCGCGACCTCGGCGCCACGGTGGAAATCGGCTCGGGCCTCTCGCCCAGCGACAAGGTGGTGGACAACCCCGCCGACACGCTCACGGACGGTCAGGTCGTCCGCATCGCCCGGCCGGATCACGCCGAAGCCCCGGCTGGAGCCGCGCATGGTTGATCGTCCCCTGCGGACTGCCGGGGCGCTGACCCTCGCGGGACTGCTGCTTTCCGCCTGCTCGTTCGCCCCCGAATATGCGACGCCCAGGCTGGCCGCGCCCCTGCCGCTCGAATTCAAGGAACTGGGGCCGTGGACGCCCGCCGCGCCATCCGATGCGGCCACGCGCGGGCCGTGGTGGAGCGTGTTCGGCGACGCCACGCTGAACGACCTCGAGACCCGGATCGAGACCGGCAATCCCGACCTCGCCGCCGCCCTGGCCCGCTACGACCAAGCCCGCGCCCTGGTCAGCCAGGCCCGCGCCAGCCAACTGCCCGAGGTCGACTTCGAGGGCCACGCCACCCGCAACCGCCAGTCGGACCAGAAGAAACTTCCCGGCGCGCCGACCTATTTCAACGACAACCTCGTGGGCGGCGAGATCAGCTACGAGTTCGACCTGTGGGGCCGGGTGCGCAACACGGTGAAGGCCGAGCGCGGTCTGGCCCAGGCCAGCGCCGCCGATCTCGCCTCCGTGCGCCTCAGCCTGCAGGCCCAGCTGGCCTCCGCCTACCTGTCCATGCGGGCGCTCGACGCCGATAGCCGCGTGCTGGCGGACGCCACCAAGGCCTATCAGCGCGCGCTGGATCTCACCCAGGCGCGCTATAAGGACGGCGTCGCCACCGGCATCGATGTGGGTCGCGCGCGGACACAGTTCGAGACCGCCAAGTCGCTGGAGGCCAGCACGCTCGGCTCGCGCGCCCTCTATGAACACGCCATCGCCAGCCTGGTTGGCCAGCCCGCCTCCACCTTCTCGCTTGCGGCGGACGAACATGCCTTCCCCACGCCGCCGAGCGTGCCGGTGACAGCCGCCTCGGGCCTGCTCCAGCGCCGACCCGATGTGGCGGCGGCGGAGCGTCGGGCCTTCGCCGCCAACGCCCAGATCGGCGTGGCGCGCGCCGCCTTCTTCCCCACCATCAGCCTCGACGCGGGCGGCGGGTTCGATACCGGGGGTGGGAACCTGCTGGCCACGGGCGCTTCGTACTGGACGCTCGGGCCGGCCGCCTTCCTGCCCTTGTTCGACGGCGGTCGCCGACGCGCCGTGGAGCGCCAGGCGAAGGCGGAGTTCGAGCAGGCCTCGGACAACTACAAGTCCGTGGTGCTGACCGCTTTCCAGCAGGTGGAGGACAATCTCGCCCTGTGCAACCGTCTCGCCATGGCGGCTCAAGCCGAAGCCGACGCGGCCGACGCTGCTGCGCATACGGAGGTGCTCGCCACGCGTCAGTACCGGGACGGCGCCACCACCTATCTCGATGTGGTCACCGCCCAGACTGCGGCGCTGGACGCCAAGCGGTCGCTGATCAGCCTGAACAGCCAACGCCTGCAGGCCTCCGTCGCCCTCATCCGCGCCCTCGGCGGCGGCTGGTCTGCGCAGGATGGCGCCCGAGTGGCGGGCGCGCCGAGCGCCGCGCCGCGTTCGGGCGACTAGGCGGCAGGCCTTTGATACCTCTGGCTATCTAGGGCCGTCGGGCATGTCCTTGGGGCCGACCACCACGCCATTGCGGACCACGAGCGGCGCCCAGGACGCCATGAAGAAGCCGCGCGCGTCGATCGGGTAGGAGCGAGCGATCACGGGCTTGCCGTGCCGGCAGCGCCAGTCGAAGCGGGAATAGTGCGCGGTGGCGAAGTCGATATAGGGCTTGTTCGGCTCGTCCCGGCAGGTTTCCCGGATGCCTTTGGACGGGATTCGGCTGGCGTCCTTGATCGAACACCAGTCCCCGTCGGCGCTGTCCATGCAGACGAGCACGTGGCCGCCCATGCACCGCCATTTGGTGGGACCGTCCAGCTTCTTGATCTCCTCGGGGAGGGCGCCGGATCCAGGAAAATCGACGGTCAGGTGCGACGCGCAGAAGGCGACGACATCGGCGTACGGCAGGGCTGTTGCGGTTTGTGTCGTCGCCGCTTCGACCTTCGCCGGCCCTATCGCCGAACAGAGGGCGAGCGCCAGCGCCACCTGTCCAGCGAGACCGCCGTTGGCACGCGCCATCAGTGGTGGCGGGTCGGGTGGATCGTGCGGCGTCGGGCCAGCTCGTCGTGCACCTTGTAGAGGCGGCCTCTCGCGGTGCGGGGCGCGGCGCTGATCTGCTGCAGCACCCATTCGATGGCCTGCGCGCCATAGATGTGCTCGAGATGGTCGGCCTCGTTCGATACCGCCCATTGGTTTCGGGCGACAGGATCGAGTAGACGGGAGCGTCGCAGGCCATTGAACATGTCGAAAAATATCGAACCGACATGGTTAAAGACGCGTTACACCTCACTATTTTGTCAAAACCGATCCGCCCGAAAAATTTTCCGCAATGTCGCAAAAGCGCCGTTGTGACTGTTATGAAGACATCAATGACCCTCACCGACCATCTCGACATCCAGGGCGCCTCCGGTACGCGATACCGGTTCCGGCGCGTGCAGAATCCTTCGGCCCTTCCGGCGGAAGGCGGCAACTTCCTCTACGTGAAGGAGGGCGCTGACGGGGTCGTGGTCATCGGCTCCGGCGCCAGCGAGACCCTGCATCAGGCGCACGATCTGTGGAAGCAGGCGGTGGAGCGGCACGGCGCCGAGGCCATCTATGTCCGCCTCAATATCGGCCGCGCCCAGCGCCTGCGCGAGCACGAGGACATCGCCGCCGAGAACGGCCCGGACATGCAGATCATCTAGGCGCGCGATCGACGCGTCGCCGTTCGGCCGGACATCGGAGTCCGGCGAGATGGACTCTGTCCGCCTCGCAAGCCATTGTCGATACAGCGTTATTCTCAACCGCCGGACTCTCCGGACTCTTTTGCACGAGTCCGGCCAAGCATTCCTATGAATACGCCTGTAGCCGTTTTGCCATTGGTCATGGCCGCCCGTTTTGGCCATTGACGGGCGTTGAAATCGTCCGGGGCACTGGACGCGGCGGGCGTCTCCGAGCAGATGAGACCGCAGCGGTTCGTTCTCTGAGCCGCACGCCCCGTCGCCTGCCTCTCTGCCCGAAGAGTTCCGCCCATGTCCAAAATCCTGCTCCTCCCTGGCGACGGTATTGGTCCGGAGGTCGCCGTCGAGATCGAGCGCGTCATCGCCGTGCTGAACCGGGACTTCGGCCTGGGGGCCGAGATCGAGCATGATCTGCTGGGCGGGGTTTCCATCGACGCGCACGGCGTGCCCCTGACCGACGCGGCGCTGGCCAAGGCCAGGGCCTCCGACGCGGTGATCATGGGCGCGGTCGGCGGGCCCAAATGGGCCAAGGTCGACTACGCCATCCGGCCCGAACAGGGGCTGCTCAACCTGCGCTCAGGCCTCGGCCTTTACGCCAATCTGCGCCCGGCCCTTTGCTACGCCGCCCTCGCCGACGCCTCTACCCTGAAGCGCGAGGTGATCGAGGGGCTCGACATCGTCATCGTCCGCGAACTGATCGGCGGGGTCTATTTCGGCCATCCGCGGGGGATCGAGACCCTGCCCGACGGCCAGCGCCGGGGCGTCAACACCCAGGTCTACACCACCTCCGAGATCGTCCGCATCGCGCGCTCCGCCTTCGAACTGGCCCGCCAGCGCTCGGGTAAGGTCTGCTCGGCGGAGAAGGCCAATGTGATGGAATCGGGCCTCCTCTGGCGCGAGGAGGTTACGAGGCTCCACGACGCCGAGTATCCCGATATCGCTCTCACCCACATGTACGCCGACAACTGCGCCATGCAGCTGGTGCGCGCGCCCAAGCAGTTCGACGTCATCGTCACCGACAACCTGTTCGGCGATATCCTGTCCGACGCCGCCGCCATGCTCACTGGATCGTTGGGCATGCTGCCGTCGGCTGCGCTGGGCGAGCCTGGCAAGCCGGGCCTGTACGAGCCTATCCACGGCTCCGCGCCGGATATCGCGGGCAAGGGCGTGGCCAATCCCTGCGCCGCCATCCTCAGCCTCGCCATGGCTCTGCGCCTGCAGCTCGGCCGCGCCGACCTGGCCGACAAGGTCGAGGCGGCGGTGGGCAAGGCCCTCGATGACGGCTATCGCACCGCCGACCTGATCGGCGAGGGCGAGGTCAAGCGCGTGGGGACGACGGGCATGGGCGAGGCGATCGCGGAGCGGCTGGCATGACCGGCAATCCCATCCTTGGACCCGTCGTGATCGTCGGCGCGGGGCATGCGGGCGGATCGGCCGCCGCCTTCCTGCGCCAGTACGGCTATGAGGGCCGCATCGTCCTGATCGGCGACGAGCCTATCGCCCCCTATCAACGCCCGCCGCTCTCCAAGGCCTACCTCAAGGGCGAGAGCGATGCCGAATCGCTGAAACTTCGCCCCGATGACTTCTATGTAGACGCCGCCATCGAGGCTCACTGGGGCACCCGGGTGGAAGCCATCGACCGCTCGGCCAAGGTCGTGCAGCTGCAGGGTGGGGAGACCATCGCCTATGGCCGGCTGATCCTCGCCACCGGCTCGCGCGCGCGTCGCCTGCCCATGCCCGGTGCGGACCTGAAGGGCGTGCATGCCATGCGTACCTTGGCCGATGCGGAAGATTTCAAAAGCGCTCTTGGACCCGGCAAGCGCCTGCTGGTGGTCGGCGGCGGCTATATCGGGCTGGAGGCCGCCGCCTCGGCCCGCGCCCTCGGCGCCGACGCCATCATCCTTGAGCGCGAGGGCCGCTGCCTTCAGCGCGTGGCGTCGCAGGCCCTGTCCACCTTCTTCGAGGCCTATCATCGTGCGCGCGGGGTGGAGATCCGCACCCGCGTCGGCCTGACCTCACTCGAGGGCGACGAGCACCACCACGTGGTCGCCGCCCGGCTGGCGGATGGCGAAACCATCCCCTGTACCGCCGCCCTGATCGGCGTCGGTGGCGAGCCCATCGACGAGCTGGCCCTGGCCGCCGGGCTGGACTGCGATGGGGGCGTGGTGGTCGACCATGAGGCGCGCACCTCCGATCCCGACATCTTCGCCATCGGCGACGTCACGCGCCGCCCGCTGCCGGTGTATGGAGACCGGATGATGCGGCTGGAGAGCGTGCCCAACGCGCTGGAGCAGGCCAAGCAGGCGGCCTCGGCCATCACCGGTCACGCCCCGCCGCCGCCCGAGGTCCCGTGGTTCTGGTCGGATCAGTTCGACATCAAGCTCCAGATCGCCGGCGTGCCCTTCGCCGCCGACGACATCGTGGTGCGCGGCGATCCGACCAGGCCCGGTTTCGCCGTCTACCACCTGGAGGGAACGCGCATCCGGGCGGTGGAGGCGGTGAACTCGCCGCCGGACTTCATGTGGGGCAAACAGCAGATCGCCCGTCCGCATGCGGTGGACAAGGCCAAGCTCGCCGACCCCGGCGTGCCGATCAAGACCGTCCTGGCCTGAGCTGGGAGGGCCCCGGCTCAGGCCTAGGGGTCACATCCGCTCGATGATGATGGCGGGGGCCATGCCGCCGGCGGCGCACATGGTGACGAGGCCGCGCTTCAGATTGCGCCGCTCAAGCTCATCGAGGACCGTGCCGATCAGGATCGAGCCGGTGGCGCCGATGGGATGGCCGAGCGCCATGGCGCCGCCGTTCACGTTCACCTTGTTGCGGTCGAGCTTCAGGTCGCGGATGAACTTCTCCGCCACCACGGCGAAGGCCTCGTTGATCTCCCACAGGTCGATGTCATCGACCGTAAGGCCCGCCTTCTCCAGCACCTTCTTCGCCGCCGGAACCGGGGCGTTCAGCATCAGGGTCGGGCTGTCGCCCACATTGGCGGTGGCGATCACCCGCGCGCGAGGCTTGAGCCCGTGTTTCTTGGCGTAGTCCGGCGAGGCCAGCAGGATAGCGGCGGCGCCATCCACCACGCCCGACGAATTGCCCGCATGGTGGATGTGCTGGATCTTCAGGTCCGGGTGCTTCTCGCGGATCAGGCCGCCATAGGTCGTGCCCTTGTCGTCCAGGGGGAAGTCGGCCATGGCGGCGAAGGAGGGCTTCAGCGCCGCGAGGCCCTCGGCGGTGGTCTGCGGACGGGGGAACTCGTCCTTGTCGAGCGCCACCGAGCCGTCCTCGCGATAGACCGGCACGATGCTCTTGTCGAAGCGGCCCTCGGCCATGGCCACGGCGGCGCGCTGCTGGCTGACGAGGGCCAGGGCGTCCACGTCCTCGCGGGTGATGCCCTCCAGAGTGGCGATGGCGTCAGCGCAAACCCCCTGGTGCGATTGGGGATGCTTGGCGCGCAGGCTCAGGTTCCCGCTGTCCATCATCGGCGGCGACGAGGGGTCGGCGCTGGAGGCGGTGTAGGACATCATCTCGGTGCCGCCGGCGATGACCAGATCCTCCATGCCCGACATGATCTGGGCGGCGGCGAGGTTCACCGTGGTGATGCCCGAGCCGCAGAAGCGGTCCAGCGTCACGCCCGAGGCCTTGACGTCATAGCCCGCGTCCAGCGCCGCCATGCGGCCGAGGTCGCCGCCCTGCTTGCCGCGCTGGGAGGAGGTGCCCCAGATGATGTCGTCCACCTCGGCGGTGTTCAGGTTGTTGCGCTCGGCCAGGGCCTTCAGCACCGTGGCCGCCAAGTGTTGTGGATGGTGTTCGGCCAGGGCGCCCTTGCCCACCTTGCCGATGCCGCGCGGGGTACGCACCGCGTCGATGATCCAAGCCTCGCCCATGGTCCAAGCTCCCGTTACGGCAGGTCGTCTCGCCCGCGTTTATGCTTGATGGGTAGGCACAGAGGTGCGTTTAATCAATCGGATAATGGCCGAGCCCCCTTCATCGAGCCTGTCTTTGTCGGCGCTTGAGCGTCTCGCACCCCGGCTCGCCCCGGGTGACGTAACGGTAGCCAACCTCAAGCGTCTGTCCGCCGGGGCGTCCCAGGAACTGTGGCGTTTCGAGCTGGTCAGCGAGGCTGGCGAGGTCACGCCGGTGATCATCCGCCGCGCGCCTGGCGGCGCCCGGCAGTCGGCAATCACTGTGGGTCTGGAGGCGGAAGCGGCGATCATGCGTGTGGCCGCAGACAGCGATGTTCCCGTACCGCGCATCCGCCATGTGTTCGAACCGGCCGATGGACTGGGACGCGGCTTCGTCATGGACGTGGTGGAGGGCGAGACTCTCGGCCACCGCATCGCCACCTCGCCCGCCCTCGCGGAGGCGCGCACCCGCCTGGCCCATGAGTGCGGCGCGGCGCTGGCTCGCATCCATGCGCTGCCGCTGGACCGCCTTCCGCCGCTCAAGGCCGCGACGCCTGCCGAACTTGTGGCGGTGTGGGAGGCCTCTTACCGTGCGTCGGGCCGCGTGCGGCCGGTGTTCGAACTGGCCTTCCACTGGCTGGAGACCAACCTGCCGCCGCCGCGTGCGCCGGTCCTGCTGCACGGGGATTTTCGTAACGGCAACCTGATGGTCGGCCCCGATGGCCTGCGCGCCGTCCTGGACTGGGAGCTGGCGCACCTCGGTGATCCGGCGGAGGAGTTCGGCTGGATCTGCGTCCCCTCCTGGCGCTTCGGCCAGCTCGACATGCCCGTGGGCGGGTTCGGGTCACGCGAAGACATGATCGCCGGATATGAGGCGGCGGGCGGCGGGGTGGTGGATCGGGCGGCCCTGCAATGGTGGGACATCTTCGGCGTGATCCGCTGGGGCATCATGTGCGCCGGCATGCCAGCGGCCTTCCGCGGCGCTGACCCGAGCGTCGAGCGTGCGGTGATCGCGCGCCGCGCCTCCGAGACCGAGATCGACCTCCTGCGTCTTCTGGAAACGGCGTGATGCGCGATGAACCCACCGCCGACGAGATTCTGGCCGCCGTCGCCGCCTATCTGCGCGCACCCGCTTCCGACCCCGAACGCGCCGCCTTCGAAGACAGGGTCGCAGCCGGAGCCGTGGAGCTGGCGCGGCGCGACTTGAGCCTAGGCCTGGCCGCGGAGGCCGCGGAGCTCGACCGATTGCACGCCCTGCTCGGCCCCGGATCGCTCGACGCTCTCAACACCGAACTCGGCGCCCGCCTGCGAAGCGGCGCGCTCGAACTCGCTTCGCCCGGCGTGCGCGAGCACCTGTGGGCCACGACCCTCGACAAGCTGGCCATCGACCAGCCGCGCTACCCGACCTATCGCGCCGTCCTCACAGAGCGCGAAGCGTCCCCACCGGAGGAGAGCTGAGCCATGGATTTCGCCCTGCCGGAGGAGATCAGCGACTATCTCGCCGAACTCGACGCCTTCATCGAGTCCGACATCGCGCCGCTGCAGGCCGCCGATGACAACCAGCGCTTCTTCGACCACCGGCGCGAACATGCCCGCACGGACTGGGACAATCAGGGGCTGCCCCGCGAGGAATGGGAGGATCTGCTCGGCGAGGCCCGCCGCCGCGCCGACGCGGCGGGGCACCTGCGCTACGCCTGGCCCAAGGCCATGGGTGGCAAGGCAGGCTCCAACCTCGCCATGGCGGTGATCCGCGAGCACCTGGCCAACAAGCCGCTCGGCCTGCACAACGACCTGCAGACCGAGCACTCCATCGTCGGCAACAACCCCTTCGTGCTCATGTTCCAGAGCTTCGCCACGCCTGAGCAGCGGGCGCGGGACGAGGCGGCCCTGACCAGCGGCGAAATGCGCGTCGCCTTCGGCCTCACCGAGCCCAACCACGGCTCTGACGCCACCTTCATGGAGACCCGCGCCGTACGCGAGGACCGCGACGGCCGGCCCGGCTGGCGCATCGACGGGGCCAAGATGTGGATCACCGGCATGCACAAGGCGACGCACATGATGTGCTTCGCCCGCACCTCGGGAAAGGACGGCGAGGCGCGGGGTATCACCTGCTTCGTCGTGCCCAACCCGACGCCGGGGCTGGTGATCGAGGAGTATATGTGGACGTTCAACATGCCCACGGACCACCCGCGCCTGTCGCTCAACGGCGTCTGGATCCCTGAAGACAGCTACTGGGGCGAGATCGACCGGGGCCTCGGCCTCGGTCAGAGCTTCGTGCACCAGAACCGCATTCGCCAGGCGGCCTCGTCACTCGGCGCAGCGGTATTCTGCATCAACGAGGCGGTGGACTATGCCCGCGCCCGCAAGCCCTTCGGCAAGCCGCTGGCGGACAACCAGGCCATCCAGTGGCCGCTGGTGGAGCTGCACACCCAGGCCCAGATGCTACGCCTGTTGATCCGCGAGACCGCGTGGAAAATGGACCGCATGGACCACAAGGCCGTGGAGCACGAGCTCTCCGACCGGGTGTCCATGTGTAACTACTGGGCCAACCGGCTGTGCTGCGAGGCGGCGGACCGGGCCATGCAGGTCCATGGCGGCATGGGCTATAGCCGCCACACCCCCTTCGAGCACATCTACCGCCACCACCGCCGCTATCGGATCACCGAGGGCGCGGAGGAGATCCAGATGCGCAAGGTGGCGGCCTTCCTGTTCGGATTCATGGGCCCGAATCGCCGCCGGGATTAGGGGGCCGGTCTCGGTCGAGGTGGATTCACTGGGCGTCCGGTGGGTGCTGACCAACCTGATCGATGACGCGCTCAAATACGGGGACCGCGCCGATGCGCGGCTTTATCACGAGGACGCATGTTGAAGGCTCGGCTGAGCCTGCCCTTCCCCAGCAAGGCGACTAAGCAGTCAGGTCACTTTGACGACGATGCCTCGGGCGAAAGCGGCGGGGCGGCCAGGCCGACATTGGCGAACCAGTTGATCTTGCCGCCCTTGCGCCGACGCGCCACCACCTCCTCGTCCAGGCCATAGGCGCCGGGGAACAAGTCAGTGGCCGCAACAGGCCTGTCACGGAAGTCCATATAGGCGCCGCCGTCGCTGACGGGTTTCCAGCTGGGCTGCCCCTTGGCTTCAGGTGCGCCGGTGCGGGCGAAGCTGGTCCAGTAATCCATCATCGCATCGCTGAGCGCGACCTCGGCGGCGGTCTGGGGCGGCTTGACCCAGGCGGCGGGCAGGGCGGAGCCCGGCCCCACCTGCCCGAACACAAAAGGCAGTTCGCTGGCGTGGAAGGCCTTGAGCCCGCGCACGTCCTCGGCCGGGTAGCTGTGCTCGAAGAAGTAGAGATAGCTCGGCTGACCGATCGCCGCCTGCTTGGCCGCCATGCGTTCGGCGGTCCAGCCATAGATGGCGTCGCGCGTAGCGGCGAGGTCGCTCTCCTCCAGATTGGTGTCGGGATAGAGCCTCAGATAGGCGTCGGCCAGGTCGCCATAACGACGATGCACCTCATCCCGATAGTCCGCCGCCGTCTTGGGCACGGGCGGAAGCAGGAAGCGCAGGGAACGGATCTCCCCCGCGTTGAAGCCGACCAGCAGCGGCACGTACGCTTGCTCGCCCTTGTCGAAGGTCTCCACGATCTGATGCGGCAGGACGACGCCGTCGATGGTGGGGAAGGGGGCGTAGCCGGCGGCCGAGGCGGCCTTGCTGAGGGCCTGCGGGTCCATGGCGCGCAGCGCCTTGATGTCCGCCGCGCCGAGCCTTTTGGTCAGATAGGCGCCGACCGCTTCGGCCGAAGGCTGGCCGAAGCTGCTGCGGTTCAGCTCCGGGTTCCAGACCATGTAGGCGCTTTCGGCAATAGCCTTGTGGAACAGGCCCTTGGCGAGCGGGCTCGCCATCTGGTCCATGACGCTGAGACCGCCGGCCGACTCGCCGAAGATGGTGATGTTGTCGGGGTCGCCGCCGAAGCGGGCGATATTGGCCTTGACCCAGCGCAGCGCCGCCTGCTGGTCCAGCAGGCCGTAATTGCCGGAGACGTGGTCGGGCGATTCCGCGCTGAGCTCGGGCTGGGCGAGGAAGCCAAGCACGCCGAGGCGATAGGCGACCGAGACGACCACCACCCCGCGCCCTGCCAGCTTTTTCCCGTCATAGATCGGACTCGCCAGATTGCCGGTCATCAGCGAGCCGCCATGAATCCAAACCATGACGGGCGCCTTGCTGGCACTGGCAGGACGCCAGACGTTCAGGAACAGGCAGTCCTCGCTCATCTTCGGCGGGTCGTCCGCATAGATGCTGAGCGGTGGCGACAGGGGTTGAATGCAGGACGCGCCGAATTGGGTCGCATCGCGCGTACCGGTCCAAGGCGCGGGTGAGGCAGGGGCCTTCCAGCGGGCTTCGCCCGTGGGCGGCGCAGCGAAGGGAATACCTTTGAAGGCAACGATGCCGCCGAAAAGGTCTTGCCCGACTATCCGGCCGCCTGTGGTGTCCACTTCCGGCGCGGCGTATACGGGAGCTGCGGCGCACAGGGCCAGGCCCGCGCCGACGACGATGGCCTGAAGCCTGAAGCGGTTCATATGTCCCTCCGCGGACAGCTTCCGGCGATCTGCGCGCCGCCGGTTGAGCGCAGGATTTGCAGACTACTCGGCTTGGGTCAATCTTGACTAATCCGTAAATGAGTATCGCCATTTGGGATCGACCTAACTGGCGGCGCGAGGCGGTAAAGCCGGCGGCATGGCGAGATTGACAATGCTGCGGTGCATGCGGACTACGGTTCGATGATTTTCGTCGATGTCGCAGAGCCGGAACGGCTGATATTGTTAACGCGGGCGTCCGCCATATCGAGAAGGTCGGTCGATGCCTGAGAGTAAAGCCGTCAAGCCGCCTCGACGGTCAAAGGCCGAACAACGGGCGGAGACGCTGGAGCAGATTCTCGACGCCGCCGAATATCTGTTCTCCAGGCACGGACTACACGGGGTCACACTCCGCGACGTGGCGCAGCGGGTGGGCGTCCACACGTCGCTGATGCATTACTATTTCGACGATAAGCGCAGTCTGTTCGATGCAGTGTTCGCCCGTCGTGCGGGGATCACGAGCGGGCGGCGGATGGAGGCGCTGGATCGGTACGCGCAAGAGGCCGGTGGAAAACCGACCGTGGAGGGCGCGCTGCATGCTTTCCTCGACACCGACCTCGATCTCTACATCGACGGTGGCGATGCCTGGATGAATTACGCCAAGTTCGGCGCACAGGTCAGCAATACGCCCGAGGGGGCCGAGCTGATGGACCGCTATTTCGACCCCGTGGTGCTGAAACTGATCGGCATCCTGAAGCAGGCCCTGCCCGATTACAGCGAGGAGGACATCTTCTGGGGCTATTTCTTCGTCACCGGTTCGCTGATGCATACCCTGGGGCAGACCGGCCGGATCGACCGGTTGTCGGACGGGCTGTGTACCTCGGGCGACTTCGCGGCCATCAAGGCGCGCATGGCGCGGTTCATGGCGGCCGGCTTCATGTCGCTGAAGCCGACCGGTTCGTGACAGCCGTCGGTCGCTAGGCCAGGGCGTAGGCGAGATCGGCGATCAGGTCGTCGCAATCCTCGATGCCGACCGACAGGCGGATCAGGCCGTCGTGGATACCGAGTTCCTGCCGCTGGGCCGGGGGGATGGAGGCGTGGGTCATGATGGCCGGATGCTCGATCAGGCTCTCCACCCCGCCCAGCGATTCCGCCAGAGTGAACAGGTGGGTGCGCTCCAGCATGCGCTTGGTCCCCTCCAGGTCGCGGTCGAGGATGGCGGTGATCATGCCGCCGTATCCGCCGGTCATCTGCGTCCTGGCGAGCTCGTGCTGTGGATGGCTTTCAAGCCCCGGATAGATCACGCGCTCCACGCCCGGCTGCGCCTCCAGCCAGGTGGCGATCCTCATCGCGCTCTCGCAGTGACGCTGCATTCGCAGCGCCAGGGTCTTGATCCCGCGCAGGGCCAGATAGGCGTCGAAGGGCGAAGCTACCCCGCCCACCGCATTGTGCAGGAAGGCCAGCTGATCGGCGATCTCGGCGTTGTCGCCCACCACGGCGCAGCCGGAAACGATATCCGAATGTCCGTTCAGGTATTTGGTGGTCGAGTGCATGACGATGTCGAATCCCAGCTCCAGCGGACGCTGGATGAAGGGACTGGCGAAGGTATTGTCAGCGCAGGTGATCACGCCCCGTCGCTTGCCGATGGCGGCGATGGCCTCGAGATCGCATAGCCGCAGCATCGGATTGGTGGGCGTCTCGCACCAGATAAGTTTTGTCTTGTCGGTGATCGCCGCCTCCACGTTCTTCGGATCCCGGAAGTCCACGAAGGAGAAGGTCATTCCCGCCGTGCGCTTGCGCACCTTGTCGAACAGGCGGAACGATCCGCCGTAGAGGTCGTCCGAGGCGATCACGTGCGCGCCGGCGTCGAACAGCTCCAGGATGGTGGAGATGGCGGCGAGCCCCGAGGCGAAAGCATAGCCCTGCGTACCGCTCTCCAGATCGGCGATGGCGCGCTGGAAGGCGTCGCGCGTGGGGTTTGCCGAGCGCGAATACTCATAGCCCTTGTTCACCCCCGGCGAGGATTGGGCATAGGTCGAGGTGGCGTAGATCGGAACCATCACCGCCCCCGTCAGCGGATCGGGCGACTGTCCCCCGTGGATGGTGCGCGTGGCGAAAGCCAATCTGTTGGAGTCGGGGCGGTTGGGTTGAGCGGTCATAGATATCTCCAGCGCCGAGCTACGACGAGGCGGTCGGCCTATCCCGCCCGCCGCAAGTGGTTGATCAGGTCGATGCGGGTGATGAGGCCCAGGAATTCCTTGCCGTCGAGCACGATGGCCACCTCGTCGCGCTCGAACAGGGGAATCAGGGCCTCCAGCCGCTCGCTGGCCTGCAGCGTGTTGAGCTTGGCCGTCATGGCGGTGGAGACGTGGCGGGTGAAGGCCTTGGTCTGGGCGCCGTGTTCCGCGGCTTCAAGGATATCGCTTTCGTCGATCAGTCCGATGAGGCGGTCGCCGTCCAGCACCGGCAGCTGGCTGACATCGGCCACGCGCATGCGCTTGTAGGCCGTATCCAACGTGTCGTCCGGCCCCACGGTCACCGCTCCGCCTTCGCCCACCGAGCGGGCGATAAGGTCGCGCAGGTCGCCGGTCAGCGGTCGGTCGGCCAGGCCCTGCTCGGCGAGCCAGTGGTCGTTGAAGACCTTGGACAGGTACTTGTTGCCGCTGTCGCAGACGAAGGTGACCACCCGCTTGGGCTCGGACTGGTCGCGGCAGTAACGCAGCGCCGCAGCGAACAGCGTGCCCGAGGAGGAGCCGCCCAGCACCCCCGCCTTGGCCAGCAGGAGCCGCGCATGCTCCACGCTTTCCTGATCGGAAATGGCGTAGGCCTTGCCTTGCTT
The DNA here is from genome assembly GCA_903862425.1 of uncultured Caulobacterales bacterium. Taxonomy (GTDB): domain Bacteria; phylum Pseudomonadota; class Alphaproteobacteria; order Caulobacterales; family Caulobacteraceae; genus CAIOYC01. The sequence goes on from CAIOYC010000042.1 coordinate 52,942, forward strand.
GAGGAACTTCAGGTCGCAGTTGTCGGGCACGAAATCCTCGCCGATGCCCTCCACGATCCAGCTACCGGGCGTAACCTTTTCATTGCGGTTGATCAGGGGTTCCAGGATCGAGCCCTTAGGATCGGCCAGCACCATCTCGGTCTTACGCGACGCCTTGGCGAAGAAGCGCCCGAGGCCCGTCAGCGTGCCGCCCGAGCCTACGCCCACCACCACGGCGTCCACGTCGCCCTCCAGTTGGTCGAAGATTTCCGGCCCGGTCGTGGTCTCGTGCGCCAAGGGATTGGCCGGGTTGGAGAACTGATTGATGTAGAAGGCTCCGGGGATGTCCCTGGTCAGGCGCTCGGCCATGTCCTGGTAATAGTCCGGATGGCCCTTGCCCACGTCCGAGCGGGTGATCCGCACATCGACGCCGAGGCCGCGCAGGTGCTGGATTTTCTCGCGCGCCATCTTGTCGGGCACGATCAGGATCAGCTTGTAGCCCTTCAGGATGCCCACCTGAGCGAGACCGAGCCCGGTATTGCCGGCGGTGGCCTCCACGATGGTCCCGCCGGGCTTCAGGCGTCCGTCCTTCTCCGCCGCCTCGATCATGGTGAGGGCGATGCGGTCCTTGATCGAGCCGCCCGGATTGGCGCTCTCCAGCTTGACGAACAGGCGGCAGGGGCCGGTGTCGAAGGCGTCCGTCACCTCGATCATCGGCGTGCGGCCGATGAGTTCGAGCGCGGACTGAACGGGCGGCGGCGCGTGGGTGGTGGACATCGGGGTCTCCGGCGCGTCAGCCGCGCACATGGGCGCTGGCTGTCGCGGAATCGGCTGAAAGGGGTTGGCTACCCTCCGTTTACACGAAATCCCGACGCAAAACGCCCTCGAAGGGGGTCGGGTGGGCGCGTTGTCGAGCATTGGCCGCGACGATCCCGTCCGAGGTGCGCCGATGTCGGGAAGGGTCTTCGGCGGCCCCTAGACCCTAATCGGTTCAAATTTAACCGTGAATCAGAGTCTACACTTTGAATTTAGAGCATGCTCTAGTTGGCGCTGGCGATGCAGGGCGAGACGAACAGGTTTCCCTTCCACCCGCCCTCGAGCGTCTTGGCTGCGACGAGCGCCCACATAGCGGCGAGGGCCAGGATGAGCACCGCACCGATGACACTGAACACATCGAGATGTAGGGTCGTGCCGAGCTTCAGCGTAGCCAGGGTGTAGACCCCAAGCGGGAAGGTATAGCCCTACCAGCCGAGGTTGAATGGCACGCCCGCGCGGAAATAACGCACGGTGATCAGCGCCGCCAGCAATAGCCACCACGCGCCGAACCCCCACAGCAAAACGCCGCCGATCACGCCGATGCCTTGCGCCACCACGCCGACGGTCGCCAGTCCGTGGGCGGCGAAGATGGCGGGCGCGTCGGCGCCCATGACCAGCATGCCCAGCGCGCCGGTGCCGATAGGGCCGAGGGCCAGCCAGCTCGACGCCGCCATGCTCTCGTGCGGGAGCTTGTGCAGCGCCATGCGCAGGATGAGGATCGATAGGATGCACACGGCGACCGGCACCGAATAGGCCCACAGGGCATAACTGGTCACCAGCACGCCGAACGGCTCGGTCGTCGCCGCCAGGTGGGGGGCCAGAAGCGCGCCGCTGGCCGCCGCCACCTCCGCCGCCACCACGGGCAGGAGCCAGACGGCGGTCATCTCGTCGATGGAGTGCTTCTGGCGGGTGAACATAAGATAGGGGATCACCACGCCACAGGCGATCGCCATGGCCACGTCCAGCCACCACAGCGCCCGGGCGATCGGGATGATCGCTTGGCCAAAACGGGGCAGGCCGAAGACGAACGCCCCGTTGATGATCGTCGCTAGGCCCATGGGGATCGTGCCGATGAACATGGAGACCACGCTATGGCCGAAGATCCGCCGGGCCTCGTGGCCGAACATGATCCAGCGTGCGCCATAGAGTCCGCAGAACAGCCCGAACAGGACGATATCGAGCCACCACAGAGATTCGCCGATGGGCTTCAGGCTTGAACCGATACCGGGAAACTGAGGCAGCGCCAGCGCCAGCACGCCCGTGCCCATGGTGGCGGCGAACCAGTTGGGTGTGAACTGGCGGATCATCTCCAGCGGACGGTCGAGTTTGGAAAGAGGCCTAAGGCCCCGCATGATGTTGGTCAGCGGCGGACGGTCCATGCCCCGTTATGCCGCCGCCGCCGATGGTTGTCGCTGGAAAATGGTAGGCCGGGTGGGGGTCGAACCCACGACCACTCGATTAAAAGTCGGGTGCTCTACCACTGAGCTACCGGCCCACGCCGCGAGGCGAGGCGGCTTCCTAACCCTAGCCGTGCAAGTTCACAACCGCCCAAGTTCACGGCTAACGGGAGCCAAATCGCGACGGCTGCCGTTACGCTTGGGATTTTTCAGGATTAGGGCATACTCCTGATCGGGGCGAGGTTCGGAGGGTATTATGAACGCACGCACCATTTGCGTTCTGGCGACGGCAGGTACGGCGGCTGGCCTTTCGGCCTGCGCCTCAATGCCCAAGACGCAAGCTGGCGACTATGCCAATCGGGGAGGGGCTGCGGCCGGTTCGGCTGCAGCGGATACCTATTCCGGCTTGGGCGATGCGGCCAAGGCGCCCCTGCGCGACTTCAACATCGTGCGCGATCAGATTCCCCCCATCCTGGTGCGCGCCTACGCTCGACCCTATGACCAGACTGGCCTCGACACCTGCCCGGCGATTGAGGAGCAGGTGCGCCAGCTCGATCTCGCGCTTGGCCCAGATGTGGATATCCCGCAGGCGGCGACGCCAGAGCAAGACATGTTCGCCAAGGGCGCGACCTTCGCCGCCGACGCGGCTCTGGATGCTGTGCGCTCCGCCACCACGGGCGTGATCCCGGTGCGCAGCTGGGTTCGGCGAATCTCCGGCGCCAACCGGATGGAGCAGCAGGCCAAGTCGGTGGCGCTCGCCGGATCGGTGCGGCGCGGCTATCTCAAGGCTATCGGTCAGGCCAAAGGCTGCGACTGGCCCGCCTCACCGCTGTCCCCCCAGACGACGACCGAGGTGCGGCAGGGACCGGTGGCGGCGCCCTCTCCGGTCGTACCCAGCGCCACGCCGGTAGCCCTGCAGACGGCAGCCCAAGCGACACCCATCAGCAATACCGGGCCTAACGCTACGCTTAAGCCGCAGCATTGAGGCTGGTCAGGCGGTCTGTCTGAGCGGCGCGCCGTCGAGATAGCTTTCGTTGAGATAGACTTCGGCCTCGCGCGCATCCAGCGCTGGGGCGTAACCGAACCCTTGACCGTAGTGGCAGCCGAGGGCGGCCAAGCGGCGGGCCACGGCGACGGTCTCCACCCCCTCCGCCACCACTTCGAGGCCAAGGTCGCGGCCCAGGGACGCGACAGAGCGGACGATCTTTTCCGACCCTTCGTTCTCCGCCATCGTGCGCACAAAATATCGGTCGATCTTCAGCGTCTCGAACGGCAGGCGAGTGAGGTACGCGAGGGACGAGAAGCCGGTGCCGAAGTCGTCGAGCGACACGCCGGCGCCGGCGTTGCGGAAAGCCTGCAGCGTCACCGCCGCGCTTTCCGGATCGCGCATGATGTCGCTTTCTGTGATCTCGATCTTGAGGGCGCGGGGCGGCAGCTTGTGGCGTCGCACCAACTCGGCCACGAAGTCCACCAGCCTGTCGTCCTCAATCTCGCCGGTAGTGAGATTCACGGCGATGAAGAGCTCGCCCGCTTCCGGGTGGGCGTTGCGCCAGGTCTCGATCTGGGCGGCGGAGGTTTGCAGGATGTGGCGGCCCAAAGCCCCCATCTGCCCGGCGTCGGCGATCAGGGGCAGGAAGTCGTCCGGCATGATCAGTCCGCGCTTGGGATGCTTCCAGCGGGCGAGCGCCTCGAATCCGGCCAGCCGTCCGGTCTCCAGATGTGCGATGGGCTGGAAGAAGGGGGTGATCTCGCCGCGTTGCAGGGCGCCGTGCAGGTCCGCTTCCAGCGCCAGGCGTGATAGGCCATCGCCAGCGGGCGGTTTGGCCACCGAAAGGGTCTTTCCTGCGCTCTTGGCGCTCTGAAGGGCGACCGAAGCGCGGCGGACGAGGTCGTGGGCGTCGGCGTCCGCGCCGCCCTCGGCCCGCGCCTGGCCGATCCAGAGCGATGGATGAATATCGACGCCGCGGATGGACAGCGGCGCTTCCAGCGTGGCGCGGATAGGGGGCAGAAGGTCGTCGCCGCCCGCCTCGTCCAATATGAAGGCGAACTCGTCCTCGCCGATGCGAGCGGGCGCGCACTCGGCCGGTATGGCGCTGGCCAGGCGCGCGCCGAGCACGCGCAGCACCAGATCGGCGCGCTCGGGGCCGAGACCCTCGTTCAGGCGGCGCAGGCGCGCCAGGTCGGCGGAGATCAGCCGGATCGAGCCCGGTTGCTGCAGGCGTTGCTCCACGCGGCGCAGAAAGCTGGCCCGGTCGAGCAGGCCGGTCAGGGCGTCATAGGTCTCGGTGACCCTGGGCCTGGGCACGATCAGCCCCGTGGCGCACTGCCCCCCTTCCAGCCAGACGCCGCGCCACAGGGCGGCCGGACCGCCCGCCACGCGTAGGGTGGCCTGGGCGAGGCCGCCGTCGCTGGGTGTCAGAAGGTGGTCGAGGGTGGCGCGATCGTCGTCATCGGTCAGGGCAGCCAGGGCGGCGCGGCTGCAGAACGGGGCGAGGGGTTGCAGGCCGAGGGCTCGCAGGTCGCCCATAAGTTCGAGCCGGTCTGCGGACGCGTCGAAGCGCCATAGAGCCGCGCCAGCACCCCCCAGGGCCTCAAGAAGCGCGGTGGTGCTCGCCCAGCCGCGTGGTTCGCCGCTCACCATGCTCATCCCCGTTGGAGCGAGGATCGGGGAGCGAGGACCGGGCGTCAGCGCCCGGCGGGCTCGTCTCCGATCAGCCCAAACAGGAGATGATCTCGCCAATTGCCATTAATTTTCAAATAACCGCGGGCCATTCCCTCCTCGCTGAAGCCGACTTTCAGCAACAGACGGCGCGAGGCGCCGTTGTCAGTGCAGCAAGCGGCCTCCACTCTGTGAAGACCGAGCGTATGGAAGGCGAAGCGGGTGATGGTCTGCACCCCCGCCGAGATGTAGCCGTGACGGGCATAGGGCGCGCCGGCCCAATAGCCTATCTCGCCCGACTGGGCGACGCCGCGCATGATGTTGCGCAGGTTCACTCCGCCCACTAGCGCCCCATCCTCCTCGCGGAAGACGAAGAAGGCATGGCCGAGACCGAGGTCGCGGTCGCGGGCATAAAGGGCGAGGCGACGGCGGAAGGCGGGCTTGGTGAGGTCATCCGCGGGCCAGGTGGGCTCCCATGGCTGCAGGAATTCGCGCGAAGCGGTGCGCAACTCGGACCATTCACGGAAGTCGGACATGCGCGGAGGACGCAGGCGCACGCCCTCGCCCTCCAGCGCCCAGCGCTCGTCCGGCCCGATGAAGTTCAATACCGCCATAGTGGTTGTGTAACCGAAGCGGTGGGGCGCCGTCACCTGTCCGCTCAACCACGCTGGCGCATGGCGGCGATCGCCGCGCGGGCCAGGCTGTCGGCGCGCTCGTTCAAGGGATGGCCCGCGTGACCTTTGACCCAGTGCCAGCGGACCTCGTGGCGCAGGCGCGCCTGATCCAGGCGCTTCCAAAGGTCGTCGTTCTTCACTGGCTTCTTGTCGGCGGTCAGCCAGCCGCGCGCTTTCCAGCCGCGCAGCCATTCGGTGATGCCCTGGCGCACATACTGGCTGTCGGTATGCAGGTCGATGCTGCACGGACGGGTCAGCGCCTCGAGCGCGGCGATGGCGGCCATCAACTCCATGCGGTTGTTGGTGGTCTGCGGATCACCGCCGGAAATCTCTTTCTCGCGGCCCTTGGATATCAGCACAGCGCCCCAACCACCGGGGCCAGGGTTTCCGCTGCAGGCGCCATCGGTATAGATGAGGACAGGGGTCAAAGGATCGCCTTCAGGCCATCGGTGCGGTGGAAGTCGAGGCGGCGGGCATAGTCCATCGGGTTCTTCGGCGTCACCAAGGCGCCGTCCGCCCCGCGCTCCCAATCCACCAGCCGGGTCAGGAAGAAGCGCACGGCCGCGCCGCGCGCCAGGATCGGCAGGGCGTCGCGCTCTTCGTCGGTCAGAGGGCGTTCGGCCTCGTAGCCGGCGATCAGGGCGCGGGCGTGACCGGGGGAGAAGCGGTGCTCGGGGTCGAAGCACCAGGCATTGAGGCAGATCGCCAGATCGTAGGCCAGGGCGTCGTCGCAGGCGAAATAGAAGTCGATGGCTCCGGCGAACCGGGTCTCGTCGAAGAAGACATTGTCCGGGAAGAAGTCCGCATGGATTGGGCCGGTCGGCAGGTCTGTGGGCCAGGTTGCGGCCACGGCTGCAAGATCGGCCGCGATTCGCTGGTCCAGCCCCGGCTCGAGCCGCGCCGCCGCATCCTGCCGCCCCTTGAACAAAGGAGTCCACGCCGCGAGGCCAAGGGTGTTGGCGCGGCGTCCTGCAAAGCCTTCGGCGGCGGCGTGGAGTCTGGCGAGACCCACGCCCGCCGCCTCGCAGTGGGCCACGGTAGGGCGCCGCACCGACAGTCCGTTCAGGAAGGTGCAGAGGGCTGCGGGCTTACCGCGAACACGGGTCAGAGCGTTGCCACAACGATCTGGTACGGGGATGGGGCAGGGGAAGCCATGCGCCGCCAAGGTCTGCATCAGTCCGATGAAATAGGGCAGTTCGTCCTCGCGAACCCGGCGCTCATAGATGGTCAGAACGAACCGGCCGCGCTCGGTCTCGAGAATGAAGTTGGAGTTCTCGATCCCCTCCGCCACGCCCTTGCACGACAGCGCCCGGCCCAGGTCATACCCGGCCAGGAGCGTCTCCAACTCCGCATCTGTGATGTCGGTATAAACAGCCACGTCGCCTGATCGTCTGCGCGGGGGCGGGGGTCAAGCTTCGCCTGCAGTTATGATGCAAGGACGCACGCGCCAAGCCAAGTCTGCGTGCGCGCATGGGACGCGGGGGTTTCGTTGCGGGCGGACGGCGATGCCGCTATTAAGCCACGGGAGTGCGGTTCGCTTCCCGCCGCCGTTCCCTTTCCGGATCATCGCTATGCGTCGTTTGTCACTGATCTTTCTGGGCGTCGCCCTGCTCGCCGTCAGCCCGACGGTGAAGGCCTACGCCCAATCCTCCCAGCGCGACGATGACGCCCGCCGCAAGGCTGAGGCCGAGGACGACGCCAAGAAGAAGAAGAAGGAAAAGGAGTGGAACACCGATCCGGCGCCGCTGCCCGACGTGAAGAACGCCGGTCCGTGCCCGTTCGTTAAGGTGCTCTACGACGCCGCTCGCTATGTGGAGCTGAAGGACAACAAGGAAGCCCTCGCCAATGTGGGCTGGACCGGTGAGATCCAGGGCGTGCGCTCCACCTGTCAATACAAGTCCAACGAACCCATCCGGGTGCAGGCGGCGATCAATTTCGGCTTCGGTCGCGGCCCGAACGCCCAGGGTTCGTCAAAGGACTACCGTTACTGGGTGGCCGTCACCACGCGTAACCAGGCGGTGATCAGCAAGCAGTATTTCGACGTGATCGGCGAGTTTCAGCCCGGTCAGGACCGCATCAGCGCCGTCGATACCCTGAAAGGCATCACCATCCCGCGCGCCAACGCCTCGGTGAACGGCTCCAACTTCGAGATTCTGATCGGCTTCGACGTGACCCCGGACATGGCCGAGTTCAACCGGCTGGGTAAGCGCTTCCGCTCTACCAACGCCACCGAAACCCGCGTGGCCACGGGCGGCGCCGGCGCTGGGGGCGGCTCCAACTAGGTATGACTGATCTGAAGCGGATACTCGGCGAGGCGGTCAGCGCCGCCTTCGCCGCCGAAGGCTTGCCGTCCGAGCTTGGCCGGGTGGGGCCTTCGGATCGTCCGGATCTGGCCGATTTCCAGTCCAACGGCGCGCTTGCCGCCGCGAAGGCGAAGGCGAACCCGCGCGAGATTGCGATCCGGGTGGCCGAGCGGCTGAAGGCCGACCCGCGCCTGGCCTCGGTCGAGGTGGCGGGGCCGGGCTTCATCAATCTCAAGCTCACCGACCAGGCTCTTTCGGAACGCGCCGGCGAGATCGCCGCCGATCCGCGTTCGGGCGGGGAGCTGGTGACGGCGCCGCGCCGAGTGCTGGTGGACTATGCCGGCCCTAATGTCGCCAAGCCGATGCACGTGGGGCACCTCAGAGCCTCCATCATCGGCGAGGCGATCAAGCGCATCTATCGCTGGCGCGGCGATAAGGTGATCGGCGACGCCCACTTCGGCGACTGGGGTTTCCAGATGGGCCTGCTCATCGTCGCCGTGGGCGACGAGGGCATCGATCCAGCCGCCCTGACGCTGGAGGATCTGGAGCGGCTCTATCCGCAGGCCGCGGGCAAGGCCAAGGCCGACACCGAGTTCCGCGACCGGGCGCGCAGGGCGACAGCCGCGCTGCAGAACGGCCGCGAGGATTACCGCGCCCTGTGGCGGCGGTTCGTCGAGGTCAGCCGCACGGCCCTTCAGCGCGAGTTCCACGCCCTCGGCGTCGACTTCGACCTGTGGAAGGGCGAGAGCGACGCCGATCCTTTGATGGCGCGGATGATTGAGGACCTGCGCGCCAAGGGCCTGCTCGTCCCCGACCAGGGGGCCGAGATCGTGCGCGTGGCCAGGGATGACGACAAACGCGAGGTCCCGCCGCTGATCGTGGTGTCTTCAGAGGGTTCGGCCATGTACGGCGCGACCGATCTTGCCACCATCATCGACCGCAACGCCGTCTTCGAGCCGGCCGGTCAGCCGCGCGACCTGATCCTCTATGTGGTGGACCAGCGCCAGGCGGACCATTTCGAGCAGGTGTTCCGCGCCGCCTATCTGGCCGACTATGCCCCGGCCGGTTCGCTGGAGCATATCGGCTTCGGCACCATGAACGGAGTGGACGGCAAGCCCTTCAAGACCCGCGAGGGCGGGGTGCTGAAGCTGCACGACCTCATCACCATGGCCACCGACAAGGCGCGCGAGCGGCTGCACGAGGCGGGGCTCGGCGCAGAGCTTTCGCCGGAAGATTTCGAGGCCACGGCGCACAAGGTGGCGGTGGCGGCGCTGAAATTCGCCGACCTGTCGAACTTCCGCGGCACCAGCTACGTCTTCGATCTCGACCGCTTCATGAGCTTCGAGGGCAAGACCGGCCCCTACCTGCTCTATCAGTCGGTGCGGATCAAAAGCCTGCTGCGGCGGGCGAGCGAGCAGGGCGCGACGGCGGGGCCGGTAGCCATCACTGAGCCTGCCGAACGCGACCTGGCCCTGACGCTGGACGCCTTCGACCAGACGCTGATCGACGCCTATGACAAGCGCGCGCCACATACCATAGCCGAGCACGCCTATCGCTTGGCCCAGACCTTCTCGAAGTTCTACGCGGCCTGCCCCATTCTGCAGGCCGGCGCGGAAGCCAGCCGCGCTTCACGCCTCACCCTGGCGCAGGCCACCCTGGCCCAGCTGGAGCAGGCGATGAACCTGCTCGGCATCGAAACGCCGGAGCGGATGTAGCCTCCCTATCTGCTGCTCATCCCCGCGGCTCTTTTGCCCCCAACCTCAGTCATCCTCGGGCTCGACCCGAGGACGGGGCAGCGTTCAGGTCGGAAGCTGCCTCGTGGCCGGGTCGAGCCCGGCCATGACTCGTTTGTTCTGACAATCTTCTCCCGGGGAAAAGTTCTGCCCTGACACTGATGGGCATGACAGAGCTCACTCAATTCTCCTGGGATATCATCCGCAGCGAATACGAGCGGGGGCGACCTGCCGGTCGGCTGTGCGAACACTATGGCGTGGCGCGCTCCACCTTCTACGCGCGGGCGAACGCCGAAGGGTGGCGCAAGCCCGGCGCCCCGCCCCTCGACGGCTATGTGGACACGCCGCCGCCCACGCCGCCGCCCACGCATGAGATGGCGCGCACGGCGCTGGCCCATGCGGCCCAGGCCATGGCGCAGGGACGGCTGGCGGAGGCCGAGCGGTGGTCGCGCCTGGTGCGGCGCTTTCGCGACCTGGCCATGGAGGAGCATCGCGCCGGTGAGTGGATCACCGCCCTCCAACGCGGCGAAGCCAAGGCGCGGGCATTGGAGGGAGTCCAGCCGGTGGACACGTGTCCAGCAGGTGAAGCGGGGCTAAACCCTTGTGAGGACGAAGAAACCTTCGAGGGTCTGGACACCCTGGACTGTCCAGAGGACGAGGACGAGTCCAGCC